>JARHVB010000015.1 GCA_029222685.1 Terripilifer ovatus
GAGGCGACCAACGCCGGCACGGGCACGACCACGGTTACGGCCAACGGCACGGTCACCGGCACGGTGGCCGAAGGCATCAGGGCGACGGGCGGCGGCGCGGTGAAGGTCACGACCAATGCCCTGGTCGAAGGCGCCACCAGCGCGATCTTCGCGCGGTCGACTGGTCAGCAGATCACCATCACCACCAACGGCTTGGTCCGCAATCGGTCGCAGCTTTCCACGGACCTGGCGATCGACGCCAGTGGCGGGCCAGTGGTTTTCACCAATGCGGGCGGAATGGTCGGCACGGTGCTGTTCGGCGCCGCCGCCAACAGTTTCGACAACAAAGCGGGCTGGAACACGGCCGGCGGAACGAACGAATTCGGCGGCGGTGCGAGCACGCTCACCAATGAGGCGGGCGTTTCGATTTACACGGCCGTCAATGGTGCGGCGGTTGAAACGACTGCCTTCAATGGTCTGGCGAATTTCAACAACAACGGCATCCTCACCATGGCTGACGGCGGGGCGGGAGATCGCACCACGACCAGCGGCAATGCCAGCTTTGCCTCTGGATCGGTCTACGCTGTCGATGTCAGCGGCATGAATCAATCCGATCGCTTCACCGTCAATGGCACGGCGACACTGAATGCTGGCTCGACTATTGATGTGCACCTGCAGGGGAGCCTGATGTACGGTGCTCACTACACCGTGCTTACCGCGAATGGCGGCGTGAACGGCGAATTCGGTTCGCTCACCGGTGTCACCAGCACAGCCTTCCTGAAAGTCGACGACAATTACGACGCCAACAACGTCTATCTCGATGTCATCAAATATCGCAACTTTGCCGACGCCGGCCTGACGCGAAACCAGATATCGACTGGCCGCGGCCTGGACACGATTCCGACGGTTGGACCGCTGTTCAATGCCATCGCCGGTTTGATGACGGACACCCAGGCCCGCGCCGCCTTCGATCAACTCTCGGGCGAGCAGCATGCCTCGATGACTTCCGTGCTCGTCGACGACAGCCGCTTCGTGCGGTCGTCCGCCATCGATCGTCTGCGCAGCAGTTTCGGGTCTGTCGGCGCGGCGCCGACCCCCGTCATGTCCTATGCGCCGGGCGGCCCGGTGATGGTGCAAGCCACCACCGATCGCCCGGTCGTGTGGGGCCAGGCCTTCGGGGCCTGGGGGAACCTGAACGGCGACGGCAATGCGGCGAGCGTCCGGCGCTCCACCGGCGGTCTCACTTTCGGTGTCGACGCGTTCATGTTCGACGGCTGGAGAGTCGGTCTGCTCGCCGGCTACAGCAGCACAAGCATCAGCATCAACGGCCGCAACTCGTCGGGCAAAAGCGACAACTACCACATCGGCGCTTACGCCGGCACTCAATGGGGCAATCTCAGCCTGCGCACCGGCGTTGCCTATACCTGGCATGACATTTCGAGCAGCCGGTTCGTCGCCTTCCCGGGCTTCACGGATCAACTGTCGGCCAGCTACGGCGCCCGCACCGTGCAAGTGTTCGGCGATCTCGGCTATCGCATCGACATGAACACTGTGGCGCTCGAGCCCTTCGGCAATCTCGCCTACGTCAATCTGCACACGGAAGGTTTCCGAGAGATCGGCGGTCCGGCCGCGCTGACGAGCAAGGGCGTCTCCACCGGTGTCACCTTCACCACGCTCGGCCTGCGCGCCTCCAGCGACTTCGCGCTGGGCGGCATGATGGCAACGGTCCGCGGCAGCCTGGGCTGGCGTCATGCCTTCGGCGACACCACGCCGGTGTCGACCTTCGCCTTCGCCGGCGGATCGGCATTCACCATCGCCGGTGTACCGATCGCGCAGAATGCTGCGGTCGTCGAGGCGGGATTTGACCTCAAGCTGTTCCCGAACGCCACGTTCGGCATCGCCTACAACGGCCAGTTTGCCTCCGCCGCGAGAGACCAGAGCGTCAAGGCCAATCTGGCGATGAAGTTCTGATGGTGAAAGCGCAAAGCATTGCCGGCGGACTTTGTGGCCTTGTCCTTGCGGCGCAGATTGCCCAGGCGCAGACGTCATCTCTGCCTGGCGGTGCCACGTCCCTGCAGGAGACCTTTCAGGATTGGCAGGTCGCCTGCGTCGCGCAGGCGAATGGAAAGCGCTGCACGCTCTCCCAGCAGCAATTCAGCCAGAACCGCCAGCGCCTTCTCGCTATCGAACTGACGCCGGGCGATGGCGCCAATGTGACCGGCACCTTGGTCCTGCCGTTCGGCCTGCTGCTCGAGGCCGGCGTCGCCACACAGATCGACGACAAGCCGTCGGGCAAGCCTTTGCGCTTCCGCACCTGTCTGCCTGCCGGTTGCGTCGTGCCGCTGCAATTCGAAGGCGCGGCAGCCGCCGCGCTGCGGGCCGGCACGACCCTTAAATTCACGGCAACGCCGAGCGAGAGCAGCGAGCCGCTGGTATTCTCGATCTCGCTGAAGGGCCTGCCCGCGGCTCTCAGCAGGACAGCGGTGCTGTTGAAGTAGCCAAAGGCTTCGCTCACCGGGCCGCGGGCTCGTCCGCCTTCTCCTGCAGAAAGATGCTCTTGAACAGGCGCTGACGGATCGAGGAGAAATCGGGGTCGCCGCGCGTTTCGATCTGATCGCGCGGATAGGCCAGGTCGACCATGACGTCTTCCTTGATGGTGTTGGGCGGACGGCCGAGCGACAGGATGCGGCTTGAAAGAAACACCGCCTCTTCCACATCGTGGGTGACGAACAGGACGGTGATCGGCAGGCGGTCCCATATATTCAGCAGCAGCTCTTGCAGGATCGCCCGCGTCATCGCATCGACCGCGCTGAACGGCTCGTCCATGAGCAGAACTTTGGGCTCGCAGATGAGTGCGCGGGCGATCGCGACCCGCTGCTGCATGCCTCCGGACAGTTGTGCGGGATAGTAGTCCTCGTAGCCGCTCAGGCCCACGAGATCGATATATTCCTTGCATCTCGCCTGCCTGTCCTTGCGCGAGATGTTCCTTGTCGTCGACAGGCCGAAGGCGACATTCTCGATGACGGTCCGCCACGGAAAGATCGATTTAGAATATTGCTGAAAGACATAGATCATGCCTTTCGGCGGCCCGTCGATGGCCTGGCCGTTGAAGAGCACGCGTCCCGCCGTCGGCGGCTCAAGCCCGGCGATCAGTTTGAGCAAGGTGGACTTGCCGCATCCAGACGGGCCGACGATCGATAGAAAGCTGCCGTCGACGATCTTGTAGGAAAGGCTACTGAAGATATTGAGAACCCGGCCGCCGCTCGTATAGGTCTTGTCGATATCGACCAGTTGAATGATGGTTTTCCTGCGGGCCGCGGCCGCAGGCACTTCCACTTTGACGGCCGCCGTCTGCTCATCAATGCGCCTTTGCATGCCCAACATTCTTTCACGCTGCCGTTTGGTAGGTCAGGCGCGAGCAAGCAACTGATGTGCCAACAATCGCTTGCCGGGGACGGGAGAGTGTTCGCACTGGCATAGGCTTTGCTCCCAAAGCGCGCATGAAAAAGCGAATTCCCGGCTTCATTCTGATTTTAGTTCTGCTTCTCCTGTGGGAGTTCTGCTCCTGGAAACGCATCGTCGATCCAGTGTCGCTGCCGAGGGTCAGCGTCATCCTGTCGTCGTGGTTCGAAGCGCTGACCAGCGGCGAATTGATCGACCAGATCTGGCCGACCCTGGTGCGTATCTGCATCGGCATGGGGTTGGCGGTGCTGGTTGGCATTCCCGTCGGCCTGCTGATGGGCACTGTGTCTTTCATTTATCGCCTGCTCGAGCCGATCACCGAATTCATCCGGCCGATTCCAAGTTCGGCCTATATCCCCGTCGCCATTCTTTTTCTTGGCATCGGCGATGAGATGAAGGTTTTCGTGATCTTCATCGGATGCTTCTTCCCAATCCTGCTGAACACCTATGGCGGCGTACGCGGCATCGATCCCGTGCTGATCGACACGGGCCGTACCTTCGGCGTTTCGCGCGTTCAGGCGCTGATGCAGATTGTCCTGCCGGCGGCACTGCCCAGCATCCTGACTGGCATGCGCATCAGCCTCGGCATCGCCCTGATCGTCGCCGTCGTCGCCGAGATGATCTCGGGCAACAGCGGGATCGGTTATTTCATCCTCGACATGCAGCGCATCTTCCGCGTGCCAGAGATGTTCGCCGGCATCTTTACCCTCGGCATTCTCGGATACCTCATCAACTTTGCCTTCCTGAAGATAGAAGCACACCTGCTGAGATGGCGGCTGTCTCCGGCGGAGGTTTGAGGGCGTTCAAACCGTGGTGAACAGCTCGTCGATCTTCCACGGGCGGCGTATCAGGCCCTGCTGACGCGAATAGTGGATGATCGTCTCCAGGTTGCGGCGATTGGTACTGTCGAGCCCATATGGCCAGGCGTCCGGCCCGAAGAGATGCCGCTCCTCCTCCCAATGGCCTTCGAACCAGGCGAGCGGAACCACGCGGACATTGTGCATGCGATGATAGGCCTGCGCCTTGGCTTTCTCGAACGCCTTGAGCAGGACGACGGCGAGCCAGGGATGGCGATCCATAACGTCCTGCCGTACAGCCGTGACGTGCATGATCGGGAACAGGCCGGTCTCATTAAAATAGGCGAGTTCCCGCTCCATATAGTCGGGAAACAGGCGTGCGATGCGCGGATCGCGGGTGATGATCGGCTTGGGCGTGCTCGGATGCATCAGTGCCTCGATCTCGCCGTTCAGCACCATGGAGGTCGCCGTCTTTCCCGCTGGCACGTGCTCGACCTTCAGGTCGGCGGGATAGTCGAACGGCGTATCCTCTTCCCGTTCCAGCACCCAGATGACGTCGCGGCTGCGCAGGCCATAATGTTCTTCGAGAATGCCGGTGATCCAGACATTGCTCGCCACCTGCAGGTTGGAGACGCCGATGCGGCGGCCTGCGAGATCCGCCGGTAATTTGATACCCGCGGCCGTGTTGACGTAGACATTGCCGTGCCGGAACTTGCGGAACAGAAAAACCGGGATGGCGGTGAGCGGTATTCCCTGATCGCGCGCCACAAGATAATTCGTGACGTTCAATTCGCAGACATCGAAAGCGAGCTTCTGGACCATGAGGCCGTGGCGTTCCGGATTTGACAGTTCTGTGACGAACACCGGTTCAACGCCTTCGATCTCGACGGCGCCGGTGAGCAGCGGCATGGCAATCTCGAAATCGTCGCATGCAAAGGTGAGTTTGATTTTACCTGTCATGTCACTCTTTCATTGCACGCCCATCCTGCGGGCTGTCTGCCTCTCGAATGGCCAGATGATCAATTGATCGTCATGGCATCAGGCTTTCCGGCTCAGGTCTTGCGCACGAATTCGAACGTTCTGATTTTGAAGGGCGTGCCGAAATAGGCGATGCGGAAGCTTTCCTGATCGGGGAATTTTCCTGTCGGCATGTGGCGATAGATATAGTCCACCGGCAGGGGATCGATGTCGAAAGGATAGGGATCGATCGCAACGCGGCGCTCGTCCAGCGGCGTCAATTCCAGCCGCGTCTGCGCGCCTCGATCGGTGTAACTCATGGGGACCGGGTCGAAATATTCCTGCTTCGGCTCCGCCGTGCAGAAATAGAGCGACAGCAGATCCCATATCTGAAGCAGGCTGAAATTCGTTTCGAATTGCTGCTGGCCGAAAGCGGCGATCGCCACCTCCTGCTTCGGTTCGTTGCGCGCCAGAAACGCCTCGATCCCTTGCGCGTGCTCACGCGGGCTGACCAGCGCAGGATGGGCGACCGTGCCGTAGCGGCTGCGCCACAAGCCTGTCCGGTGCCGGCCGATGAGAAGGCCGGCATAAGGATCGATCCCGCTCAGCCAGTCGATGCCCCATTGAAAAGATTCGAGCTGGACGTCATCGAGCGGAACTTGAAAGAACGTCGGCGTGGTTTGCTGTTCGGCATTGTAACGCGGGCCGGTGTCGTAGCGATACCAGCCGCAATCGTGAAAGACAGTGCCGCGCACTGTCGATTCGTAAGGCCAGGGCCGTGCGAAGCGCTCGTTGCCCCAATGCGCGGCCAGCACGCCTGACAGTTTGGCATGGTCGCTTTGCGTGATCAGGATCAGGGAGCCGTCGGTCTGCGGGCGCACGATCATCGTTGCTGTTCCTTCCCTATGAAAACACGGATGCACTGTCGGCTCGAACGAGATTGCAATCAAGAAGCGTGCCGAAACCGCTGGAATGTGAAGAGATAGCACCGCCATTGGGCAGGCAAAGCATTCGCAAGTGAACCATCGGCAGTTAAAGCATTGGCAACCGAAGCCTCCGGAATTCAATCATTTGGGAAACGCAAGCGTAGAGCAGTCTGCACAAAAGCCCGGGCGAATTTCAAGGGGGCTGTAAAATCGCTGTGGCTCCGCAATGCCGGCATGCGGCGGGGCTGCGCTCCATATTGCGGTGGCATGGCTTTTGCCTCGTTTTCGCCGGTGAAACCCAGGAGGCACGGTTGAGAAAGCTGGCACTGAGCGTCGTTGCGGCCCTCTCGTTATTCGCCGCGCCTGCGGTTTCCACGCCGTCTCCGGCGGCCGAGTTGATGCAATTGAAACTCGGCGTTCTGAAGCTGGGCGCGACGGCGAATGTCTGGGCGGCGACCCGCAACGGCATCTTCAAGAAGCACGGCCTGGACGTCACCATCGTGGAAGTGCCGCTGTCGACGCAGGCCGTCTCGGCCCTGCAGTCGAAATCGGTCGATATCATGCTGCAGATTCCCGGCACCATGATGGTCGCCAAGGAACGTGGCTTCGACATCGCGCTCGTCGGCCAGAACGAAACCGCCGGCACGACGGCCCCGGTGTCGAACGCCATTCTGGTTCCGACAAATTCGCCGATCAAGACAATCGCGGACCTGAAGGGCAAACGCGTCGCGACCGCCTCGCCGCGTGGGCAGAGCTTTGCCGCGATGAAAGACCTGTTTGAAAAGAACGGCATCACCGCCAAGGATGTCCAGTTGATGGAGGCCCCGTTCAGCTCGCAGGCGGATCTGCTCAAAAGCGGTAACGTCGATGCCGTTGTTGCGCTGGATCCCTATACGACGCAGATCATCCAGGCAGGCTATGGCCGCCCTCTGTCCTGGTACATGATCGAAACCATACCGGATCAACCTGTCGGCAGCTGGTGGGCAACGCGCCCTTGGGCCCTCGAGCACAAGGAACTGATCAAGGCGTTTCAGGCTGCCGTCAAGGAAACCCACGACATGTTCAACGCCGATGTGGCGGGCTCGAAGAGACTTGTTGCTGAATACTCGGGCCTGAAGATGGAGCTTGTGCGGGACATGCCGCCCATCTCCTGGAAATCCACATCGACACCAAGGTCTGGCAGGATTTTCTGGATATGATGACCCGGCAGGGCGAACTGACGAAAAGCCACAAGGCCTCGGAATATTTCGAGTTCATCGACAGTTCGATTTTGAAATAGCGGCGATCAGGCGGGCGGCGCGAAAACCAGGTTGAGGCCCGCCACATGCTGGAAGAAGGATCGGACGACGGGGACTTGTTGGCGGTCGCGCCGGCAGGCCAGCATCAAGGTGGTAACCTCGGTGCGTGGTGTCAACGGCCGATAGATGACATTGGGGAAGGAGACGCCGCAGAAAATTGTCGACGACATGTTCACGCCGACACCGCTGGCGACCAGTGCGAAGGCAGACGGCACATCGGGCGCTTCGAGCACGGCTTTAGGCACGGCGCGATTCTGCTGCAGCACTGCCGATATCTCGTCATTGAACGAGCCGCCTTGGTCGGGCTGCAGCAGAATCATCGTCGTGGTCGTCAGGTCGCGCATCGTAATCCGGCCGCGTTGCGCCAGCGCATGATCCTTCGGCAGGTTGATGCAGAAATATTCGACCGCCATCCGCGCCGTGTGGATGCGTTCGTCAGTTACCGGACCCCGCAGGATGCCGACATCGATGCGCCGCTCGATCAAGGCTCGCACTTGCTCGTCGAGACCCACGGTGGCCACCGAAAGCTCTACCAGGGGAAACCGCTCCCGGTAGGACGGTAATATGCGCGGCAACACGCCGATCGTCGCCGGCATGATCGAGCCGACGCGCAGCCGGCCGCGTGGTTCGCCGGACGTGTCGCGCATGCGGATCGCCAGGCCGTCCGCTGCCTCAACGATGGCTTGCGCTTCGACGAGCAGATTGCGTCCCAGGCCGGTCAGCGCCACATAGCGCTTGGTGCGCTCGAACAGCGGTCCGCCCAGTTCGTGCTCCAGTTTGCGGATCTGCTGGCTCAGCGCCGGTTGCGCCGTGTGCAATGCCGCCGCGGCGCGGCCGAAATTCAAATGTTCGGCGACGGCCAGAAAATAGCGCAGATGACGCAGTTCCATTCGGTCGGCTCACATTCGGCAAGACAAAAAAAGTCTTAGAGACAGACAAAATATATATTGGACCGCGAATTAAAGCCATCGCAACCTCTGCATCAAGAGGAGAGGCCAAGGGGAGGCGGGGGAGGATTCATGGCAGCGGCAACAGGCGGCATCATCAATGTCAGCAAAGTGCTCGATGAGCGCCCGCTGAACGGCTTCCAGATCGGTATCGTGGCCATGAGCGCTCTGGTCGCCCTGATGGATGGATTCGACACCCAGTCGATCGGCTTCACCGCGCCGGCGCTGACCGCGAAATTCAAACTGCAACCCAGCATGCTGGGGCCGGTCTTCTCGGCCGGCCTGTTCGGCGCCATGATCGGCGCCTTTCTGCTGGGCCCGGTGTGCGACCGGTTCGGACGCAAGCGGCCGCTGATCTTCGCCACCTGCTGGTTTGCGGCTTTCACACTGGTGACGGTTGTGATCACCTCCTACGAGCAGCTTCTTGCCTGCCGGTTTCTTGCGGGCCTGGGCCTTGGCGGCGCTGTTCCCTGCATCGTCGCGCTGACGTCCGAATATGTCTCCATGCGCCGGCGCTCGCTCGCCATCGCCATGCTCTGGGCGGCCTTTCCGCTGGGCGGCATGATCGGCGGCTTCTCCAGCGCGTGGCTGATTCCAACCCACGGCTGGCAGTCGGTCTTCATCGTCGGCGGCGTGGTGCCGCTGCTGGCGGCGCTGATCCTGGCGTTGTTCCTGCCGGAATCCCTGCGCTTTCTCGTGGCGCGCCAGGACGCGCATGCACGCTCCGTCGCGATCATGCGAAAGCTGGCGCCGGAAGTGCCGGCCGCCGCCCGTTATTTGGTGGAAGAGGAGCGCGTCACCGGCACGCCGAGCGGCGCTCTGTTTCGCGACCAGCGCGCCCCCGTCACCCTGCTGCTCTGGACCGCGTTCTTCGTGGTCTTCATGATCCTGGCGGTGATCACGCTGTGGACGCCTAGCCTGATGCGGCAGATGGGCCTGACGGCGGCCACCGGTGCCTTGCTGATCGGCGCCAATAATCTCGGCAGCGCCATCGGCACCGCAAGTTGCGGCGCCCTCCTCGGCCGATTCAATCCGTTCATAGTGCTCGGCATCGCCTATGTGGCCGGCGGCGCGCTGCTGGTGCCGATCGCCTATCTCGGCGACTATCCGGCCGTCATGGCCGCTGTCCTGGTGCTGTGCGGCATGTTCCTCGGCGCGGCAAGCGGCGGCACGATCGTGCTTGCGGCCCAGACCTATCCGACCCTGATGCGCTCGACCGGTGTCGGCTGGGGCATGGCGATGGGCCGTTGCGGTCAGGTGATCGGGCCGCTGATTGCCGGCGCCATGGTGAGTTCGGGGCTGACCATCGGGCCTGTCTTCATTTCGCTCGCGCTCGCCTCGATCATCGGAAGCATCGCGATCCTGACCTTGAAAGGCACGCTCGCCGCGCGCCGCCGCCAGATGGAAGTCTCCCATGCCTGATAAGAAGAAAAACGAACTCAGCGTCGCCATTATCGGCGCCGGCCTCGGCGGCGTCGCCGCCGCCGTCAATCTCAAGCGCGCCGGCATTTCCTCCTTCACCATCTTCGAACAGTCGGCCGGGCCCGGCGGAACCTGGTGGGACAATACCTATCCGGGCGCCGAATGCGACATTCCCATCGCCTTCTATGCCTATTCCTTCAAGCCGCATGACTGGGCGCGGACGCACGCCAGCCAGGCGGAAATCCAGAGCTATATCCAGTCCGCCATCGACGATTACGATATCGGCCCGAACCTGCGGTTCAACACCCGCGTCACCGACGCGGTGTGGGACGATCAGCGCCATCTCTACACGCTGACCACGGCTGCGGGGGAGCGCATGACCTTCAACGTGGTCATCAGCGCGCTCGGCCTTTTGAACGTGCCGCGCTATCCCGACTGGCCGGGGCTGGAGCGCTTCCGCGGCCCGAAGTTCCATACCGCCCGCTGGGAGCACCAGCATGATCTCGCCGGCAAGGATGTCATCGTCGTCGGCATCGGCTCGACCGCGGCGCAGGTCGTGCCCGCGGTGGCGAAGATCGCCGGCAAGGTGACGATGTTCGCGCGTGAGCCGGCCTATGTGATGCCCAAGAACGAGCGCGATCTCACGGCCGACGAGCGGAAGCGTCTGGGCACCCGCTGGGGCAGGCTTCGGGAGCGCGCGCGTCTGTTCTGGAACATCGAGCGCGGTATGTCGGTGCGCAATCCCGACAGCAAGCGTCAGAAGGACACGCGCGCCGCCTTCATGCGCTATCGCGACCAGGTGTTCCAGGGCCGTCCTGATCTTATCGAAAAATTGACGCCGGATTATCCGTTTGCCTGCAAGCGCCCGGTTGGTTCGACCGATTTCTTCCCGGCGCTGACACGCGAGAATGTCGAGGTGGTGCCGCGTGCGGTCGTGTCGGTCACGCCTGACGGCGTCGTCGACCATGCCGGCGTCGAGCACCGTGGCGATGTGCTGGTGATGGCGACCGGCTTCCAGCCCTGGAATTTCCTCGCCAATCTCAATCTCGTCGGCCGTGGCGGCCGCCGCATTCACGGCGTCTGGGGTGACGAGCCGGATGCGTTCCTGGGGATTCAGGTTGCCGGCTTTCCCAATTTCTTCATGCTCTATGGACCCAACACGAATTACTTCTGCGTCACCTTCATGCTCGAGCGCCAGGCCGAATTCATCGCCCGGGCGCTGAAGCGCATGATCCGCACCGACAGCACGGCCATCGAGGTGCGCCGCAGCGTGATGGATGTCTACAACCGCTGGGTCGATCGCGCTTTGTCGCGCAAGACGCTGGAAGGCAATTGCAACAACTACTACCACACCGCCACGGGAAAGAACGTTGTCACCTGGCCCTGGCGCGGCACGGTCTATCTGCTGGCGACCAGGATCGGCGGCCTCGCCAGTTTCACGCGCCGTGTCGGCGAGGACAAGACGCGTACCCGCTTCGAGCCCGGCCGCGCCACGGCCAAAGGCAGCGCGCCCCATCCGGCAACGGCAAAACCCGAGGCAGCGCCTGCACCAGGAAAGAAGGCCGAAGCCCTTGACGCTTGAAACCGCAGAAGTCCAGGGCTGAGCATGCCGGACGACCTCAGCTTCGATTATATCGTTATCGGCGCCGGCTCGGCCGGTTGCGTGATCGCCAATCGCCTGACGGAAGGCGAGCAGAAAACGGTCCTGCTGCTGGAAGCCGGCGGCTGGGATCGCGATCCGCTGATCCATATTCCCGTCGGCGTCGGCAAGATGTTTCCCGAGCGCCGGCACGATTGGCACTATGACGCCTTGCCCGATCCGAACATGGATGGACGGGCGATCGAATGCGCGCGCGGCAAGGTGATCGGCGGCTCATCTTCGGTCAATGTGATGGCCTATGTGCGCGGCCACCGCAGCGACTACGACCGCTGGGCCGCCGCCGGCCTGACAGGCTGGTCCTACGACAGCGTGCTGCCCTATTTCAAACGGCTGGAAGACTGGGAAGGCGGCGCCGACGCCTGGCGCGGCGCCGGCGGGCTCATGCCGGTGCAGAAGACGAAATATGCCGACCCGCTGCTGCAATCGTTCATCGCGGCAGGCGAGGGCGCCGGCTATCCCGAAACGACGGATTACAACGGCGAACGCCAGGAAGGCTTCGGCCTCATCCAGGAGACGATCCGCAATGGCCGCAGGATGAGCGCGGCCACGGCCTATCTGAAGCCGGCGCGGCGCCGCAAATCCCTGCGCGTCGAGGTGAACGCGCATGTGACCCGCATTCATCTGTCGCAAGGCCGCGCCACCGGCGTGTCCTACAGCCAGAACGGCCGCACGGTGACGGCCCAAGCGCGCGAAGAAATCATCGTCAGCGCCGGCGTCATCAACACGCCGCAGATCCTGATGCTGTCGGGCATCGGCGATGCGGCGAAACTGCAGGCGCTCGGCATCACGCCCGAACTCGATCTGCCCGGCGTCGGCCTCAACCTGCAGGACCACATATCATGTTTCCTGCAATACCGCCGGCGCGACACCAGTCCCTTCCACAGGGAGATGCGCTACGACCGGCTGGCCCTGTCGATGCTCCGCGCCGCCGTGACCGGGCGCGGCTTTGCCAGCGACGTGCCCGTCGGTGTGACGGCGTTCCTGAAGACGCGGCCCGATATCGTCGCGCCTGACGTGCAGCTTCTATTTCTGGCAGCCGCATTTCCCTCGCGTCCCTATCTGCGGCCCTTCATCGCGCCGGTTCCCGATGCCTTCGGCTGCCGTGTGGCCCTGCTGAGGCCGGAAAGCCGCGGGTCGGTCTCGCTCGTCTCCGCCGATCCGATGGCGGCGCCCGCCATTCACCAGAACTATCTCGCAACGCAGAACGACCGCGACACCTTGCGCGCCGGCCTGTTGATGACGCGCGAGATCGTGGCGCAGCCGGAGATGAGCGCACATCTCCTGCATGAGACGGCGCCCGGCGCCGATGCAAGGGACGATGCGGCGCTCGACGCCTTCATCCGCCGCACCGGAGTCACGGTGCATCATCCGGTTGGCACCTGCCGCATGGGTCTGGCGTCGGACAGATATGCAGTGGTCGATCCGCAACTGCGGCTGCACAATGTCGAAAACCTGCGGGTCGTCGATGCCTCGGTGATGCCGGACCTGACCGGCGGCAACATCAATGCCGTGGTCCTCATGATCGCCGAGAAAGCTGCCGACCATATTCTGGGGCATCCTCCTCTCGCGAAAGCTGCCACGGTGGAGAGCTTGCTTTCCGGGACGGCGTAACGCAGCCTGCGCTGAAAATCGCTTGACGGGGAGGAGCTGATGCAAACGGACAAGGCCGTCAACATCGCCGATTTGAGATTGCTGGCCAAACGGCACCTTCCGCGCATCGTCTTCGAAGTTCTGGACGGCGCGAGCGAGGATCAAAGAGCCCTGGCGCGCAACATGGCGCGGCTGCAAGAGTATCTGCTTGTGCAGCGTGTCCTGCGCAACGGCCGCCCGCGCGATCAATCGACGACTATCTTCAACAAAACCTATTCGACCTGTTTCGGCATCGCGCCGACCGGCTTCATCGGTGTCATGCGGAACGGCATCGAACTGATGCTGGCGGATGCGGCGCTCGAAGCGAATATTCCCATGATATTGTCCGGCGTGAGCGCGCAGCCGATCGAGAAAGTCGCGGCGCGCGCGGCGGGACAAATCTGGTCGCAGATCTACGCCGCCAAGGACCCGGACATCACCGCAGATATGGTGCGCCGTGCGCGCGACGCAGGCGTCGGCGTCCTGGTATGGAGCGTTGATATGGGGGCGCCGCCGAAGAACGAAAACCAGATGCGCTCCGGCGCAGGTTTCCCACCCTCGCCGACGCTGGGCAGCATGCTGGAATCCCTCGCGCATCCAGGCTGGTTGTTCGACTATATGCGCAACGATGCCGGCGCGATCGGGTCGTGGCAGCCCTATGTTGCGGCGGGTGCGCCGGCCTATTCAGGGCACAAGCTGTTCATGGCGCAGAGATTCGAATCCCTGCAATGGAAGATGCTCGATACCTTGCGGCGGCTCTGGAGCGGGCCGCTCGTCGTCAAAGGCATTCTGCACCCTGACGACGCCCTACGCGTGGCGGAAGGCGGCGCCGATGGCGTGGTCGTTTCCAATCACGGCGGCATGGGCCTCGACCGCGCGCCGGCATCGATCGACATGCTGCCGGGCGTCGTCGAGGCCGTGGGCAGCAGGCTGGTCGTGATGTTCGACAGCGGCATCCGGCGTGGTTCGGATGCTGTCGTGGCGCGGTGCCTCGGCGCGCAGATGGTGTTCGTCGGGCGGCCGACGCTCTATGGCGCAAGTGCCGGAGGAAAAGCAGGAGCGCTGCGCGCCATCAACATTCTCAAGGATGAAATCGAGCGCACCATGGGCCAGATCGGCTGCGCGACAGGCGCCGATCTCAAGTCTGAATTCGTGCGGATGCCTTAGAGTGTAGCGCGCATCGCACGCGCCGCCCGCAAGATCGGCAGAAACTCTTCGCTGGCGCGCGTAAGCACATGATCCCGGCGCGTGATCAGGCCGATCGGCCGGCTCAGAAAATCCGAATTGACCGCGTGCGCCTTCAGCAAACCGGCGTTCAACTCGAACTCGATCGAGTCGGCCGGCAGCAGCGCCAGGTGGTCAGACTTCAGCAGCATGGCGCGGATGAATTGAAGCTGCCCGCAAACGACAGCCGGCGACGGCGGCTCGACGCCGCACGAGAAGAAATAATCCTCTAGCCGGCGTCGATAGGCGGTCGTGGTATCCGGCATGATCCAGGAATGACGGGCGAAATCGGCGGCCGCAGGGCGCCGCAAATGCTCGATCGGATGGCCAACGCGAGACACGATCACAAGCTGGTCGCTCCATAGCGGCTCGTAGTTGAGGTGCAGTCGATCCAGATCGCCTTCCCCCACGCCGATGATGAAGTCGAAACGACCCCTGGTGAGACCGCGGATCAAGGTCGCGTTCTGGTCGACCTCGATGTTCAAAGTGACGCCCGGCCGCGCGATGGAAAATTTGATTGCCGCATCGGGCAGCCGCGCATTCGCGACCGACCGCAGCGCGCCGATGTGAATTTCGCCGCCCTGGCCGTTATCGAGCGCCTTCAGCTCGGAGCGGGTGCGGTCGACTTCCGAGAGGATGAGCCGCGCCCGGATCGACAGTGCCTCGCCGACCGGGGTGAGAACGACACCGCGCGAGCGCCGCTCGAACAGTTTCGATCCGCAGTCCTGTTCGAGCGCGTGAATGGCCTTGGTGAGCGCCGGCTGGGACAGGGCCAGGGTCCGCGCCGCCGCAACCAGATTGCGGGCCTCGGCGACGGCGACGAAATACCTGAGCTGGCGCAGATCCATCTATAACCTCTAGGAATATCATAGCGCAGTATAATGTATTTGACGATATAGCGCAGCCCGGCGAATGATGACCCCATAAGGGGAGGACGCGCGTGAAGGACCAGGCAACCAAAGTCGATCCGATCACCCTGGAGGTGATCCGGCATGGCGTGGTGGCGATCGCCAATCAGATCGACGCCAACATCACGCGCACGGCCTTCAGCCCGTTCATCTATGAGTACAAGGACTACGCCGTCGGCCTCATCGATGCGCAGGGCCGCATCGTGGCGCAGAATACGGGCGGCATGCCCATTTTCGTCGCCGATTCGGTCGGCATGGCCGCACGCGAAGGTCTGCGGGTCTACGGTGCCGACAGCATGCGCCATGGCGACGTCATCCTCTGCAACGATCCGCTCGTGCAGGGCCAGCACCTCAACAATGTGGTGATGTATACGCCGGTCCGCATCGGCGAACGGCGCGAACGCCTGATCGGCTTCTTCGCCATCAACATGCACTGGATGGATATCGGCGGATCGGTACCGCGCTCGACCGATATTTTCATGGAGGGGCTGCAGCTTCCCACCGTCAAACTTTGGCAGGAGGGACGCAGGAACGACGACCTTTACAGGCTCATCGCCCGCAACAGCCGCTTTCCGACCGAACTCCTGGGCGACATCGAGGCGCAGCTTGCTGGATGCCTGCTTGGCCGCGACCTGCTGGCGGACCTCGCCGATCGTTACGGCGTTGAAGATTACGAAGCCGCAGTCGATGCCTTGCTCGATCAGTCGGAAGCCGCCTCCCGCGCCCGCATCGCCGCCATGCCGGCCGGAGAATATACGGCGCACGCCATGCTCGATGGCGACGGCGAGAGCGACACGCCGCTGCCGATCACGGTGCGCGTGCGCGTGCACGGCAGCGAGCTGACGGTGGATTATTCCGGCCTGCCGCCACAGGTTGCAGGCTGCATCAACGCCGGCTATTTCGGCGGCGGGCTGACGACGGCGCGCGTCGGCTTCAAATATCTCATGGGCTCGGACGAGCCGGCCAATGAGGGCACGTTCCGGCCGTTGAAGTTGATCCTGCCGCCCAACACCCTGTTGAGCGGCTCGCCGACCGCGCCGATCGGCAACTACAACCGCTCGTTTCCGACCGTCATCGATGCGGTGATCCGCGCCTTCGAGCATGTCCTGCCGCAACATGTCACCGGCGGCCATTTCGGCACGTTCGCGGTGCTGCGCATGCAGGGCAGGCGGCTCAGCGGCGCGCATCTCGACTTCATCGACGGTGGCTATGGCGGCTGGGGCGCGGGCGCCGGCCATGATGGCTCGGGTCCCTATCGCACGATGGCGCATGGCGATACGCGCGTCGTGCCCATCGAACTGCAGGAGGCGCTCTATCCTTTCATGGTCGAGGAATTCGCCCTGCGGCAGGATTCCGGCGGCGCCGGCGAATATCGCGGCGGCCTGGGCCTGTTGAAGAGCTACCGCATCACCGAACCTCTGAATATCCGCGTCGACTTCGACCGGCTGCGCTGCCCGCCCTGGGGCGTCTGCGGCGGCAAGGATGCCAAGTCGGGCTGGGTGACCGTGCATAAATCATCGGGCGAGGTCATCACGCTTTACAAAACCAAGGCGCATCCCGTGCAACCCGGCGACGTCATCTGCATGGAGGTCGGTGGCGGCGGTGGCTATGGCCCTCCCGAGCGCCGGTCGCGCGACCTCGTCAGCCGCGATATCGCCCGTGGTTATATCTCGAAAGAAGCGGCCCGCAGCGACTACGGCTTTGACGGCTGAACAGAAAATATCGGAGGGAGAAACCATGAAGAACCGTCTGCTTATCTGTAGCGTACTCGCACTGAGCGTGGCCGGGGCCAGTGAGGCTTTGTCGCAGGAGGATTTCTATGCCGGCAAGTCGATCTCGCTGGTCATCGGCTCGGGCGAAGCTGGCGTCTATGATCTCGGCGCCCGCATCATGGCGCGCTACCTCAAGAAATATGTTCCGGGCGCGCCCAATGTCGTGCCGCGCAACATGCCCGGCGCGTCCAGCGTCGTCGCCGCCGAATATGTCTACAATGTCGCCGCGCCTGACGGCCTTACGCTTCTGACCGTCCAGCCGACGGTAGTGCTCAACAAAAGCCTGGATCCTGCAGCGAAGTATCAGCCCGAGCGCTTCAGCTGGATCGGGCGCATGCAGCCTGTCGTCCTCGTGGGAATCTCCTGGACGAAAAGCCCGTTGAAGTCGATCGAGGATGCCAAGGCGCGCACCTCCATCGTCAGCGCCAGCGGCGCCTCCGGCACGTCCGCGATCGTGCCCTGGGCGCTCAACCGGTTGATCGGCACCAAATTCCAGGTGGTGCGCGGCTATCCCTCGCAGCGTCCGCAATTCCTCGCCATGGAACGCGGCGAGGTGGAAGGCATCGGCAGCGCCAGCCTGAGCGATGTCATCACAAACCGCGACTGGATGGACAATAACCGCGTCGCCATTCTCTATACGATCTCGCAATCCCGCACCAAGCTGGCGCCCAATGCGCCGGCCATGGTGGAATTTGCAACCAATGACACGGACCGCAAGGTTCTCTCCATGCTGGGCAGCGTCTCCGACATCGGCCAGACATTGCTCGGTCCGCCCGGCATTCCGGCGGCGCAGATGAGCGTGCTGCGCAAGTCCTTCCTTGAGATGATGAAGGATCCCGAACTCATCGAAGAGGCCAAGCGGATCGCCATCTACGTCGATCCGCTGTCAGGCGAGGATCTGCAGGCATTGGTGACGGCGGCCGCCGATGTCCCTAGCGAGATCGTCGAGAAGCTGCGTGCCGTGACGCGGCCTCAATAGGATTCGCTTCGGCCTTGGTGTGTCATTCCCGCCAAGCGAAGCGCAGAGCGGGAATCCAGGAACAACGCGATCATAGCTGATCGTTCTTGGCTTCTGGCTTCCCGCTCGCCTGCCTTCGCCGAAGCGGCTCCGCGCAGGCAGGCGCCTGCGGCGCGTCGGGAATGACAACCATTCGTTTCGGCCCTCAGGAGGTTTATGATGCCTTATGCCGTCGCCGTGGATATCGGCGGAACGTTCACCGATCTGGTCGCCTATGATCGCGACAACCGGCGTCTCGTGTGCACGAAAAGTCCCACCACCTATGAGGATTTCGTCAAAGGCATCGTCGATTGCTTCGAAAAGGCGGACGTCCCGCTCGCGGCGACGGATCTCGTCAACCATGGCACGACCCTCGTCATCAATGCGCTCCTGCAGCGCAAGGGCGCCAGAACCGCGCTGGTGACGACGAAAGGATTTCGCGATGTGCTCGAGATCGCCCGCGCCAACAGGCCGGATCCTTTCGATCTGCACTATAGCCGCGATGAACCGCTCATTCCCCGCGACCTGCGCTTCGAGATCGACGAGCGTATCAACGCCCGCGGCGAGATCGTGCGTGCGCTCGATCCCGCCGACGTGCGGGCGCTCGCAACCACCATTCAGGCCGCCGGCGTTCAGGCCGTCGCCATCTTCCTCATCAATTCCTACGCCAACAGCGCGCCTGAATCCGAGCTTGCGCAACAGCTTCGTATCCTTTTGCCGGATGTCTACATCACCTGCAGCACCGAGCTGACGCGCGAATGGTACGAATACGAGCGTTCGGGCACGGTGGCGGCCAACGCCTATGTGGGACCTGAGGTCGACGCCTATCTTCGCCGGCTGCGCGATGACCTCGGCACCCATGGCTTCAGAGGTGCGTTGAACCTCATGGGATCGAACGGTGGCCTGCTGTCCGTCGAGCGGGCGCGGCGCCAGCCTGTCGCGCTGGTCGAATCCGGTCCCGTCGGCGGTTGCATCGGCGCCGCCGCTTTCGCCAAAGCCCTGGGCCTTCCCAATGTCATTGCCTTCGACATGGGCGGCACCACGGCGAAATGCGCCCATGTCGCGCAGGGTTCCTATGCCGTTGAAACGACCTATTACGTCGGCGGCTACACGCGGGGCTTCCCGATCCGCTCTTCGGTGATCGATATCGTCGAAGTCGGATCGGGCGGCGGCTCGATCGCGCGCGTGGATGCGCAGGGCCGCCTGTCCGTCGGGCCGCAGAGCGCAGGTTCCACGCCGGGGCCCGTCTGCTACGGGCGCGGCGGAACGCAGCCGACGATCACCGACGCCAATCTCGTTCTCGGCCGGCTCAACCCGCGCAATTTTCTCGGCGGCGAGATCGATCTCGATGAAGACGGCGCAATGCGCGCGCTTGAATTGCTCGGCGCGTCTCTCAGTTATACGGGCTCCGACGGAGCGGCAACCGTGGCGGATGGCGTCATCGCCATCGCCACGCTCGTCATGGCCGATGCGATCAAGCAGATCTCGGTCAAGCAGGGCCTCGATCCGCGCGACTTCGTGCTGTTTTGCTACGGTGGTGGCGGCCCGCTTCACGCCAGCTCGCTCGCGCGCGAACTCTCCATTCCTGAAATCATCATCCCGCCCGAGCCCGGAAATTTCTCCGCCGTCGGCATGCTGATCTCGGACGCGCGCCTCGATTTCGCGACGACCTTCGTCAGGGCGCTGGACGATGGCGCGCCCGATGCGATACGGGCGACGATCGCCCAACTGGAGCAGGAGGCCTTTCAGGCGATGGCGAAGGACTATCCCATCGAAAACGTCGTCTTCGAACGCTTCGCCGAAATGCGCTATGTCGGCCAGCGCCACAACATCAAGATCGGCATCGATCCTTCAGCCGATGCGCGCGGCCTCGATGCGGCTTTCTGCGATGAATATCGCAGACGTTATGGCCATGCCGATCCGGGCGCCAAGGCGGAAATACAGGCGCTTCACGTATCGGCCATTGTTTGCACCGAACATCTGCCGCTTTCGTCCATGTCGGTGCATCAGGTGGAGACGCCGGAACTAGCGCCCCGCAAAATCCACTTCGGACGTTATCAAGGCTGGCAGATGGCCGCCTGCTACTGGCGAGGCGCCTTGCCGGTCGGCTTCAATGCAGCCGGACCTGCAGTGATCGAAGAGTACGGCTCAACCACCCTGGTCTGGCCCGGCGACACGTTCGAGATCGGCGCCTTGCGTGAGATTCGTATCCGGCTTGGCGCGTCTCAAATATAATCGTTCAGCCCGTTCCGCCGTTTTACCGCCGAGACAGGGCGTCGTGCGGGCGTTGCGCATCGCAGGCCCGCGTCTTCCGGCCTTCCTTCCAATTGATGCAGATCAAGGCGCGATGCGGAGCATCCGATCGATGATTGTAAATCGAGCCGGCGCGGAAGCGAAGTCCGGGAACTATGGGAGACCAGAATGCTCAGTAAGGAACAGAATGAACTCGTGACACGCACGGGACCCGGGACAATGATGGGCGATCTGTTTCGCTGCTACTGGCTTCCCGTGCTTCTGTCGCAGGAACTTGCCGAGAACGATGGGCCGCCGGTTCGCGTCAAGATTCTGTCCGAACGGTTGGTCGCGTTCCGCGACACAAAAGGTCGCATCGGCCTGATCGACGAGTTCTGCGCCCATCGTGGTCCGTCGATGTGGTTCGGACGCAACGAGGACTGCGGATTGCGCTGCCCTTATCATGGCTGGAAGTACGACGTGAACGGCCAGTGCGTCGATGTGCCTTCGGAGCCGGCGGAAAGCGGCTATGCGAAGAAGATTAAGCTCAAATCCTATCCCACGGTCGAAAAGGGAGGCGTGATCTGGGCCTATCTTGGTCCGCCGGAACGCCGGCCGCCCGAGCCGGCTTTCGAGTTCTGCACGGTGCCGCGCGAGCAGAGTTTTATCTCGAAGCGTTCCCAGGAATGTAACTGGCTGCAGGCCATGGAAGGCGGGATCGATTCGAGCCATGTCTCCTGGCTTCATAGCGGCAATGTGAACAACGATCCGCTGTTCAAGGGCGCCGGCGGCAACAAGTATAATTTCGGCGATCTCGCACCGGTTTTCGAAGTGGCCGAAGCGCCGGGCGGTCTCTTCATCGGGGCGCGCCGCAAGGCGGAGGACGATCAATATTACTGGCGCATCACGCCGTGGGTCATGCCTTGCTTTACCGGCGTGCCGCCACGCGGTGATCACCCGATGCACGGCCATTTCTGGGTGCCGGTCGATGACGAGAACTGCTGGGCCTGGAGCTATGACTATCATCCGGTCCGTCCGCTCACGAAGGAGGAGCGTGCCGCGATGGAAGCGGGCAACGGCGTCCACTGCGAATATGTGCCGGGCACGTTCCGGCCGCTCGCCAACAAGGACAATGACTACCTGATGGACCGGCAGGCGCAGCGCGAGAAGCGCGAATATTCGGGCATCAAGGGCATCGCCATCCAGGATAGTTCGCTGCAGGAGAGCATGGGGCCGATCATCGACCGAACGAAGGAGAACCTCGTCGGTTGCGACAACGGCATCATCATGGCGCGCCACCGGTTGATGCGCGCCGCCAAGGCGCTGGCCGAAAAGGGAACCATTCCGCCGGGCGTCAATGACGAGCACCACAAGGTGCGCGCCTGCGCGATGCTGCTCAAGCGCGATGTCGCCTTCAAGGAAGGGGCGAGGGACGCCCTCAAGGCGGAGGTAGGGCGGGCTCAGACCACGGTCTGAGCCATGCCGGCAGAGCTCCAATCGCGGAGATCGCTACGGGAAGTTCCCTGATCATTCAGGGAGCTTCCCAGTCGTGCAGATCGACGCGACATCAAAAAGCCAAGAGCGCCGGGCGAATCGGAAAGAATCACCTCGGCGCTCCAGTGCGCGTCCAGCGCCGCCACGCCGGTCCTGTGCAGATTGGATCGAGGCCTATTTCGCCATCATGTGCTGACGCCAGCAATGCGACATCTGGGCTGCTGCACCGACCGCGCGCTCACGCAGCGGTCCCTCGAGGGTTTCTCGTGCGGCAAGTTGAAACAGGTCCCGCCACCGGTCGAAATGTGCCGCCTGCAGTCCTAGCGTATGGTGGGGCGTGAACGGATCACGCTGATAGCGAACCGATCCAAGCAGGACACGCGACCAGAAATCGCTCATCTGGCGTAGATGTTCCGGCCAATCAGTGATGCCTTCGGCGAAGATCGGTCCGAGCAGGGAATCATCATTCGCCATGGCATAGAAGCGCTGTACGCAGGTGCTGATGGCCTGCTCGTCGGCGCTCATCTGATCATTGGCGGTCGATGCTTCCTGCACGTCCATTGCGATCAATCCCTCTCTTGCAAATGCAAGCAAGATGTAGGTCCTGTTTGAGTTCGCATGTCCTTGATCTGGATCAAGAGGGAAGTCTGCCATCGACCCGTCAAAGACAGGGCACGAAAACCTCCTCGGGGATCACGGTGCGGGGAGACAGGCCCTGTTCGTGGACATAGCGGCCGACGGCTTCAAGCGCGGGGCGGTTCGGCGCGATGCCATACGCCCACCAGTCGTCGCCGAAGACGCGTCGCGTTTCCTCGACATAATCCAGCAGCCAGGGAAGGCCGATCTTCAGCGAATCCGTATCGTAGAGGTCTTCGACATTGAGCGCGATATTCTTCGATCGCTCGAAGGCCGTATAGAGATTTTGCGCGATCCAGGGATGCGCCTCATGGAGAGAGCGGCGCATGGCGAGCACATGCATGATCGGAAAGATGCCCGTGCGATTGAAATAGTCGCGTTCCACCGCGCGATAGTCGGGGAAGAGCCGCGTGATGTGGGCTGATCCGGCCAGGAAGCTCGGCGGAATGTAGATGGACAGAAGCGCGTCGAGGCGGTCTTCGGCCAGCATGCGTTCCAGCGTGTCGCCGTCCGGAAGGAAACTGATCCTGACGTCGGAAGGCGCGTTGAGAGCGATCAGCGGTCGCTCGGTGGGTCTGGTCAGGCCGCCGATGAACCATTCCATCTCGCTTTGCCTCACGCCGTATTCGTGCTGCAGCATGCCTTTCATGAAGACGACCGCGGTGGCGCTGAACTGCGTGGTTCCCACCCGCTTGCCTCTGAGGTCCTCGGGCTTTGCGATGCCGGCGCCCTTGCGGACATAGATGCAGGAGTGGCGGAAGAACTTGGACATGATGACGGGAATGCCGATGAAGCTGCGGTCGCCACGGCCGATCAGGCCGCACAATGAGGCGAGCGACAGTTCGGAAACGTCGAATTCCTGGTTCTCGAGCATGCGGGCGAACATCTGGCGTGGACGCAGCCGCTCGATGTCGAGCGCAATCCCGTCGGGCTTGACGCGGCCATCGAGGAGGGCGCGCGTGCGGTCTGTTTCCCAGCACGCCATTTTCAGTGTCAGATCAGTCATGGAATCCTGCTTTGGCGAAACAAGCCGGATCTTGCCGGGTCGCGGATATCGGTTGCCTGCTTTGCGCCATCTCGCAAGCTCAACAATCTGGCGCTCCCGTAAGAGTAATTTGGCTCACGAACGGCCGAGGCCGGGCCAGGCCCGGCAGGAACCCGCTCCGGAATGCTCGTTATCAAACGATTGATAAGATTTACTATATTTGATTGGATGCGGCCGCACCCATCCGGCCTTTACGCGAGGCGCTTGATATTCTACCAAGTCGATAGATATAAGGCTTTAAATGTTCTGATCGAGGATCTCATGTTTTCGTTGCATGCCGGCCGCCACGCACTCAGCGCCTTGACCATTTCCGCGGCAGTCGTTGCCAATGCCGGTCTTGCCACCCCGGCGCGCGCCGCCGAAAGCGCCGAGGCCTTCTATAAGGGCAAGACGGTGAGTTTCATCGTCACCCTCGCCGCCGGCGGCGGATACGATCAATATGCCCGCACCCTCCAGCGCCATCTCAGCCGCCACATTCCCGGCAATCCCAGCATCGTCGTGCAGAACATGACCGGCGCGGCCGGCATGCGCGGCACCAACTGGCTCTATAACATCGCGCCGAGAGACGGTTTGACCATCGGCATCACGCAGCGTTCCGTGCTCGTCGAGCCACTCTACGGCACCAAGGAAGCCGCCTTCGATCCGACCAAGTTTTCCTGGCTCGCCAGCCTCAACGACGACATCTTCATCGCGGTTGCCTGGAAAGATCGCGGCCTGAACAGCATCAAGGATGCGCAGACGCGCGAATTCCCCGTCGCCGCCGATGGTCCGGCGTCTGACGATTACATCTGGCCCGCAGTGCTCAACAGCGTCATCGGCACCAAGTTCAAGATCGTCTCCGGCTACACCGGCAAGGCGGAAGAGCGCCTGTCCGTGCGCCGCGGCGAGACCAACGGCCTCGTCGGCTGGAGCTGGGCATCGCTGCAAAGCAGCGAGTTGCCCGACTACAAGAACGGCAATTGGCGGATCTTCGCCCATCTCGGCCGCGGCAAGCGCCCGGAATTCGACGCGCCGTCCATCTATGATTATGCGCAGACCAAGGAAGCCAAGGCGGCCTTCGACTTCCTGCTCGATACGCTTGCCCTCGGCCGTCCTGTTTTTGCGCCGCCGCAGATCCCCGCCGACCGTGAGGCAGCCCTGCGTGCAGCGTTTGATGCCACTTTGAAGGATCCGGAATTCCTCGCCGAAGCCGAGAAGCAGGCGCTCGAAATCAGCCCTTCTCCCGGCGCTCAACTGGCTGAAAGCGTGGCCCGCCTGTATCGCACGCCACCCGCGACCATCGAGGCCGTGCAGGCGGCACGCCAGACAGCTCTGGGACTGCGCAATGCGCCTTCTGCTGCACCTGCTAACAACACTTCAAAGCCTTGACGAACAGCCGCATAAGGGCTCAGAGTCTTTTGCAGTCGCTACTTCGTCGCAAGAATGAAAGCACCTGACATGTTCACACCCAATCCTTCCCTGCGGCTCGTTTCAGACCATGCCGCGCTGCCCGCCGGCACCCGCATCTCGCAGATCCGTCCCGCGCTCGGTGCGACGATTTCCGGCTTCCGCTTCGACGGCAAGCCGCTCAGCGAGGATTTTCGCGCCGTGCTGCGCGATCTGCTGCACAATCGCGGCCTCGTCGTCTTCGAGCCCGGCACGGTGACGGCAGAAAATTTCACGGCCTTCGCGGGCTTCCTCGGCGAGTTCTTCCATTACGCCGGGCCGCACACGCCGCGCGCGCCGGAAAATCCCGATGCCACGACGATCGATTCAACCCGCGACAAGCATCTGCGCAATCATATCTGGCATGCCGACGGCGGCTTCCGCGCCGATGCGCCGGCGTTCACGGCGCTCTTCGCGCATCAGCTGCCCGAGCAGGGTGGCGATACGATGTATAGCAACGCCACCTGGGTCTATGAGAATCTTGATCCGCTGTTCGCGGCCTATCTCGAGACGCTCACCGTCATTCAGTCTGCCGATGCGACCGGCCACATCACCGATCGTTATCTCGATCCGGCCGAAGCTGCCCAGGCACGGCAGAAGATGCCGCCCTTCGAAATGCCGCTGGTGCGCACGCATCCGGTCACCGGCCGCAAATGGATCGCCGTCAACGAATCCTATGTCGCCTACATCAAGGGCGTCAGCCGCGTGATGAGCCAGAATCTTCTCGGCATCCTGTTCGACATGATCAAGTCGCCCGAAGCGACCGTGCGCTTCACCTGGACCCAGGGCGCGCTGGCCATCTGGGACAACCGCGTCGTGCAGCACAAGGGCATCAAGGATTACGGCGGCGGACGCCGTATCCTGTATCGGGCGACGATGACGGCTTGAGGAGTGGCCCGTTGAGCGATCCGCGGACCAGAACCTTCATCACCGCAACCGATCTGGCGGCAGCGATTGGTGCAGAGCGCCTCATCGTCCTGCTTGACGTGCGCGACAAGGTCGATCCGCCGGTCGAACGGCCGCTGATTCCCGGCGCTATCCCCGCCTATCTGGCCACGGACTTTTCCGGTGCGGCTTCACCCAGCGCCGGCAGCCGGCCTTTGCCCGAGATCGCCGATCTGCAGGCCAAGGTCCGGCACTGGGGCATCACTGCCGACAGCCTGGTCGTCGTTTATGACGATAATGCCGGCGCCCAGGCCGGCCGCGCATGGTGGACCCTGCGCTGGGCCGGCGTCGAAAATGTCCGGCTGCTTGATGGCGGTCTGGCTGGATGGACCGCGAGCGGCAGGCAGATGGCGAATGAGCCGCCGCCGACACCGCGCCCGGGCAATATCTTGCTGCGCCCCGGCCAGATGCCGACGCTCGACGCCGATCAGGCGGCGGCGCTAGCGTGCGACGGCGTTCTGCTCGACGCCCGCGGCCGCGCCGCCTATGTCGGAGCGCCGGCCGAGGCAGGAAAGCCGCCGACCGGGCACATTCCCGGCGCGATCAGCGCGCCGTCGGCCCATAGCATCGGGGCGGACGGACATTTCAAATCGACCGAGGACCTGCGCGCGCATTTCGCCGGGCTTGGCGCCGACGGCGCCCAGCAGGTCGGCGTCTATTGCGGCAGCGGCAATGCGGCATCTCACCTGATCGCGGGCCTCAATGCCATTGGCATCGAAGCACCGCTTTACGTCGGCTCGTGGTCCGCCTGGAGCGCCGATCCTGCGCGGCCGGTGGCGACCGGCGCGGAACCGGGATCTGAGGAAAAGCCGGCCTGACGCTTCCCCTTCGCTCTCTGATCGAGACGCCGCAGCCCTTCGTGCTGCTGGAGGACCGGCTTGCGTCCGATGCCATGGCGCAGCTCTATTGTGATCCCGTCGAAATCGTGCGGAGCGATGATAGCGCCACCGTCGCGGACGCGCTTGAAAGGCTGGCTGCTGCGCAAGCGCGCGGGCTCCACGCCGCGGGCTTCCTGAGTTACGAACTTGGATATGTCTTCGAGCCCCGGCTCGCCGCTTTACTGCCGCCAGAGCGGACGCTTCCCTTGCTGTGGTTCGGCCTGTTTCGCAAGCCCATAGCCATTGCTCCAATTCATCTGGACCAGGCGTTCGCGGCGTTTGCGCCACCGCCCCCACTGGGCACCGTTCGCCCTGCACTGGAAGCGCCGGCGCATACAGCCAAAGTCGCGCGCGTGATGGACTATCTGCATGCCGGCGACGCCTACCAGATCAACCTGACCTTCCCGATCGACTTCCGCTACACCGGCGATCCGCTTTCGCTCTATGCGGCACTGCGGGCGGGCCAACCTGCGTCGTATGGCGGGATCGTCGCCTTCGATGCCGCGACACTTCTTTCCATCTCGCCCGAACTTTTTATCGACGTATCTTCCGGCCGGGCGACGACCATCCCGATGAAGGGCACGGCCGCGCGCTGCGCCACGCCGCAGGCCGACCGTGCCGCCATGGCGCACCTGCAGGCCGACCCGAAACAGCGCGCCGAGAATTTGATGATCGTCGATCTCCTGCGCAACGATCTCGGCCGGATCAGTGAACGGAGTTCGGTCACGGTGCCAAACCTGTTCAGCGTCGAAACCTATCCCACCTTTCACACACTGACATCGACCGTTGCCTCGCAATTACGTGCCGGGCTCTCCGTCGCCGATATCATGCGCGCGCTCTTTCCGTGCGGCTCGATCACCGGCGCCCCCAAATTGCGCGCGATGGAGATCATCCGCGAGCTGGAGGAAGAGCCGCGCGAGGCCTATACCGGCTCGATCGGCGCCATCAGCCCCGATGGCAATCTGCGCTTCAATGTCGCGATCCGCACGGCAACCCTCTTTGCCGACGGCCGTGGCCGCTATGGCGTCGGCGGCGGCATCGTGGCGGATTCGCAACCCTCGGACGAATACGCCGAATGCCTCCTGAAGGCGCGTGTCCTGACCGATCTCGCCGATGACTATGGCCTGATCGAAACGCTGCGTTGGTCGGCGCATGCGGGCTTCGTGCGGCTCGAACTCCATCTGGACCGTCTCGCCCGCTCGGCGACGGCGCTCGGCTTCAGCTTTGATCGTGCAGGCGCGCAAGCCAGGTTGACGCTGCTGGCAACGACATTCGCCGACAGCAATGATCGCCGCGTCCGCCTTGAATTGCGCCGCAACGGCCATATCGAGATTACCGCGCCGGTTTTGGCGGACGAACCGGGCCGACGTCTGTCCGTCGTCGTCGTGGCTGAACGAATAGATGCCGGTGATCCATTTCTCGCACACAAGACAACGCGGCGCAGACGCTACGAAACCGAGGCGGAAAACGCTTTGAAGCACAATGCCGACGATGCCATCTTTCAAAATCGTGCAGGCTTCGTGACGGAATCGACGCGCAGCTCGATCTTCGTCGAACAGGACGGAAAACTTCTGACGCCGCCCCTATCGGACGGCGTGCTGCCCGGCGTGCTCCGCCAGAGCCTGATCGCGAGCGGCCGCGCAGTGGAGCGGCAGCTTACGCTTGCCGATCTCCGAAAGGCCGACCAGTGGTTTCTTGGAAACAGCCTGAGGGATCTCATGCCGGCCGGATTCGCCGATGCCTGCAAGGCCGAACCCGATAGCAACATCTGATGCAGGCCGAGAATTCAGGCTGCCTGCGTGCTGTTTCGTTTCGCCTTTGATTTTCGCTTTTGCGATTTGCCGGTGAGCATTCGGTAGCTCTCGATCGCCTCCGGCCTGCCGATCAGATAACCCTGGATTTCATCGCACCCTTCCCTGGCAAGGAAAGCCAGTTGCTTATGGGTCTCGACACCTTCGGCAATGATGGGCAGGTTGAGGCCATGCCCCAGCCCGATGACCGCGCGCACGATCGCGGCTGATTGCGCATTGCCAGGCAGATTGGCGACAAAGGAACGATCGATCTTGATCTTGTCGAATGGAAACGACTGCAGGTAGGAGAGCGAAGAATAGCCCGTACCGAAATCGTCCATGGCGATGTTGACGCCGATTTCCTTGAGCTGGTGCAGGTTGCGAAGCGCCACGGCCGAATCCGTCAGCAGCACGCCTTCGGTGATTTCGATTTCCAGGCGTCTGGCTGACAGGCCGGAGCGCTGCACCACGCTCTCGACCAGCGCCGCGAAATTCCCGTGTTTCAATTGGACCGCGGATGCATTGACGGCGATCTGTAGCGGCTTGTCCCACGACGCCGCTTCGCGGCAGGCTTCCCGCAGCACCCATTCGCCGATCGGCGCAACGAGGCCGGTTTCCTCAGCCAGCGGAATGAATTCGGAGGGTTGCACGATGCCCCGCTCGGGATGATGCCAGCGCACGAGCGCTTCGAAACCGACGATGCTGCCGTCGATCTTCGCGATCGGCTGATAGTGCAGGACGAATTCGTTGCGGGCGATGGCGAGCCGCAATTCCTGCTGCAGCACATGGCGTTTCCTGAACCGCGTGTCCATCGCGGGCTCGAAAAACCTGGTCACGCCGCTTTTGTCGGCCTTGGCGGTATAAAGAGCGGCATCGGCATGGCTGAGCAGGGTCTGCAGGTCGGCGCCGTCAGCCGGATAGACCGAGACTCCAATGCTGAGACGGAGATCCAGCAGTATGCCTTCAAACTCGAAATCCGCTTCCATCACGCGATGAATGCGGTCGCACAGAGCGGTCAGCGTTTCAACGTCGACATGGGCCTGCGAAACGATGGCGAATTCATCTCCACCCATCCGGGCGACAAAGGCATCGCCCGTCGCTTCCTTCAGGCGTTCCGAAACGTCGCGCAGCAGGGCATCGCCGGCGGCGTGTCCGTAGGCATCGTTGATTTCCTTGAAGCGATCGAGATCGATATAGAGAACCGCGAAAGACTTTCCGAGAGACGCCGATGTTGCGATCGTCGATTCGATATAGTCGTTGAATGCGGCTCTATTGCCAAGGCCGGTCAGCGAATCGTGGTAGGCGAGATAGACGATCCGGTCCTCGGCCTGACGACGTTCCGTCACGTCGTTGATGACGCCAAGAATATATCGCGGGCGGCCGGCATCATCAACGATCGGCAGACGCCGCGTCGCTACGATGCGAGGCGATCCGTCCGGCGTGCGGATCTCATGTTCGCCCATGACCAGTCCTGCGCGTGTTTCCAGAACGCGACGGTCGGCGTTCGTAATTCGTTCTGCATGGACCTTCTCGAAGACCTCGGCGGCATTTCTGCCGATCATCTGGTCGCGCGGCTTTCCGTAATAGCGCTCCGCGGCCTCGTTGATGAGGACGTAGCTGAGGTCTATGGCGTCCTTGACGAAAATGATTGCCGGAATGTGCTCGACGATAGTGTCTAGAAACTCGCGTGTGACGCGGAGATCGTCGAGCGCGCGTTTGCGTTCCGTGACGTCGATGCCGATTGAAATGAACCCGACGACGTGGCGGTCCTTGTCATGCACGGGGACGATGGTCTTTTCGATCCAGTGGTGGGTGCCATCCTTCGCGACAACTTCCATGTCGCCGCGCCATGTCAATCCCGCTGCAAGCGCGCTGCTGATCGAAAGGGCCGTCGCGCTGGGAGGCTCGACGGATTGGATCGAGCGCAGATGCTGCCCGATCAACTCGGCCGGCTCATGGGGACTTAACTCTGCAAATCGTTCGTTTGCCGCGATGAGGAAGCCGTCGGCATTCGCCCAGGCCACCGATGCGATTTCATCGAGCGCCGCAAGCATCGCCTGTACCATGGAGGGACCCAGGGCCGCCACGTTGCGTGAGGCGTCGAGACCTTTGGCCAGGCGCTGTATATTCATTGTCGTACCGGTCGAGTTCGGCATTGCGGGCAAGTGGACGGCCAAAGAAACAACAAAGACTTAACAAGATGCCCGGCAAATTTGCCGGTTAATCAAATTTAAACCCGGAATGTATTCGTGCTGAATGATCTTTTAAGATAGCCGCTCCCATGGCGGATCATGCTGACGAAGCTGGGCGCCACCTATTTGCATCCGCACCTATCGCGGGGACGGTTCGGCCTCGCTTCATCGCGGCAGGCAATCGAGATATCCGGCGCTGCCGCGGGCGCGGGCGGCAATCCTGGCGGCGAGGCGGTTCTGGAACGGCCGCGGCCGCGCCGCATCGCGCAGGATCGGGTTTGGCAGCGAGGTTGCCAGCAGTGCCGCTTCGCGTGCGGTCAGCTGGCTGGCACGCTTCTGAAAATAATGCCGTGCGGCGGCCTCGATGCCGAACAGGCCATCGCCCCATTCGGCAATATTCAGGTAGACTTCCAATGTATGCGCCCGCGACCAGACCTTGCCGAGAACAAGCGCTATGCCGATTTCCATGCCCTTGCGAAGGCTGGAGCGGCCGGGCCAAAGGAAGAGATTCTTGGCCGTCTGCATGGTGATCGTCGACGCGCCACGCGAAGGGCCATCCTCGTCGGCCTCGGCGATGACTTTGCGAAGCGCGCTCCAATCGACCCCGCCATGGCGGCAGAATTGCGCATCCTCGGAACTGACGACGGAAGCGACAAGCACCGGCGCGACGTCTTTCAACCGCACATAGGTGCGCTCATAGCTCTTTCCCGTCAGCGTGCGGCCAAGCATTAAGGTCGAGACAGGCGGTACGAAGGTATAGAGGGCAAGAAGCCCGGCGAAGATGCAAAGCACGATGACGATCGCATAAGCGATAACCTTCATCACGCGTCCAACAAAGGGTCTCCTGGCGGCCATGCTGCAGATTTGGCGCAATCTGGCGGCCCATGCAAGAGCGGTAGGGCTGGCGAGAAGCGGCGGGGCCTGCTTTGCCGCTTTGCTGCGTGCCGCGCCCAGGGTGAGCTTGGAATCTTCCTTTTCGTCGGCGACCGTGATCGGCTTGCCGCCAACGAACTGGTCGGTCTGCGTGTCGACGATCGCGATCTCCGATCAGCCCGAACTTGTATCGCTCCAGTCGAGCGTGCCGAATTGCTCGAAGGCGAAATAGTGCCCGTCTGGTGAGATAGCCCCATGCTGAAATCATCCGCCTCAACTGCAATTGGTCACCTGATTGGAGCATATGCCACGCCACCAGCCGCGTGTTCCGTCCTCGCTCTCGGTCAACGCCCAATTGGCAGAGCAGGCCAGAAGGTGCTTCAGGGTTCCGTCGATCGACATGCGCCCGCTCGGGTTGGATGGATCGGGCCTGGGAAAGGCGCGTGCATCGACATGGGGTGCCTGCTGCAGCCATCCGGACGGCGTGTCCGTATTGGCATAGGCCGCACCGACGTCGGTCGCCCGCACCCAGCCCTGTCCGCGGTAGGATGTCCATCTGCTCTTCGGCTGCGCTTCGCCATAAGGCGCGCCGGGTTCCTTGACGTCGTTGATCAGGAACCAACCGTTGCGATAGCCGATGATGGTGAATTCGGCGCGATAACGTTCCTCCGCGACAACCTTGTCGGCTGGCGGCGAATAGGGTGGCGAAATCAGGCCGAGCACCGGCGCGTCGGCTGCGGGTCTGGCCCGCACGGACAGGCCTTTGCGGCTATCGCTTGCCGACCAGGCATTGATCAGACATGGCGTCGTGCCGGCCGGCAGCTTCGATGCGGTTGCCGAGAGCTTGTTGCGCAGGCCGGTATGATGATCTTCATCCTCGGGAGACGTACTGTCCTCCCAGCTCAGGCGCGCGAACGTGCCTGACGCGAAAGCCAGCTTGCCGTCGACGAGGTCTAGCTTCGCCACCACCCTGTAGCCGGGATCGAAAGCGCTTCCCGGCGTTGCGGGATCGTCGGAACCGGCAGGGAAAGCTGCCACATAGCCCCTCATGGCCGCGCGATCGACGCGATAGGCGCGTCCCGCAACAAAGCCTGCCGGCACCAGGGCCGCGGCCTTTTCCACCCATTCGCCGGTCTCGTCTTGCGCCTCATCCTGCGCTCTGGCCGGCGCATTCCAGGCCGCCACGGACGCGATGAGGGAGACGGCGGTCAACAGACGGATTCGAGAGATATAAAGCATCGACAGGATCCTTATTGAAATTTGAGGCCTGGAAATTCGCCGGGTGTCTTGCCGAAGAAAGAGCGGACCACGTTGCAATAGGCCGGCAGGCCCTCGCTCGCGATGCGCGATCCGGCTTCCTTGTAGCTCTCGTTGAAGTCCTTGCCGTAGCGGTGCCTGACGGCCTGCAGCGAAAGACCCTTCGGATCGATCATTTTCGACATTTGGAACGGATCGAAGCTGATACCTGGGCAGGCGCCATCATGAACGCGCAGCAGGAAAGCCATGGCGCCGATGACATTCTCGGGCTTCTGAGTTTGGGCTGCCGCATGGGCGCCCGACCAGATGGCAAGCAAGAGCGTCAATGCCAGGCGAAGCGGAGAAAGATGAAGGCGTCTGCACATGTAGGGCTCTGGCGTTTCGGAAGCTGTCTCTACACGCAAATTTTTGTGTGGCGGCGTGCGGTTGTGCACGCGCGGAAACGGGTCAGGGCCAGTCGGCAGCGGCGAGCCATGCACCGATGCCAAGCGACAGAGCGCCCGGCAGCAGAAACAGCCACTGTCCGAACGAGATCGGACCCGACCCCAGGACGACCAGAATAGCGAGGCTCGCGACCGACAGGATTGCAATGCAGGAGGCCGCCAGCCAGCGCGTCTGACGGAAAAATCCGCCGACAAGAATGGCGAGGAAAACGGCGCCGATCGCGAAGATGCCCCATGTCATCAGCGTCAGCGCGTCCGAAAACAAACGATCGAAAAACACAAGGATGGTCGCACCCGCAATGGCGTGCCCGAGAAGGAGAAAGCCTGCTGCAAAGACCAGATTCGGCAGCAGGAGCAGGATGCTGAGAAGATGCATAAAAGGACGCATGAACTCCGCGGCTCCTGTCGCAGACGAGCCTGTTGCCGGCAGGCCGTCGAGAGGCCGAATCGTATCTTGAAGTGCAAATCCTGTCATCTATCCGGGCTCAACTGCGCGGCCGTGGCGCGGATGATCTCGCGCATCCATTGATGGGCGGAATCATGCGACCGCCGCCGGTGCCAGACGAGCCGGTAGTTGACCTTGGGCATGGCATCGGGAATTTCGAGAATGGCGGCCGCCCCCAACTGGCTGAACTTTTGTGCCGCCAGGCGGCCCATGATGCCGATCATCGTACTGTCTTCGAACATCGAGGGAACGATAAGAAAGTGCGGAACGCTCACCGTCGGCGTCCACCTGTGACCCAGTTCTTCCTGACGTTCGAAGAAGGGGCGCATGATGGTCGCCGCGATCGAGATCTCGATCAGCGGATAAGGGATGAAGTGCTGGAATTTGAGCGCCCGCCGCCGCTGCAGCGGATGCGTCTTCGCCGCGACGAAGACCAGTTCGTCGCCGAACAGGGGCTCGGATTCATACATGCCCTCATCGGCGCCATAGACGACCACGGCCGCATCGATGACGTCGTTGCGGAACCAGTCGTAGAGCCGGCTGCGATCTAGCGCGATGAATTCGACGGAGGCCTCCGGCGCCTTGTCGTGCACCTGCCTTACGATGTGCGAGCCGAGCGTGAAGCTGGCGATATCGGTCATGGCAAGACGAAAGCGGCCATCGAAATCGCGTGGCCTGAAAGCGTCCTGGGTTTCAAGCGCCTGGGCGACGGCGCGCAAGGCGTCCTTGATCGGCTGCCGTAACGAGCTGGCGCGCGCCGTCAGAAACATTTCGCCGCGGCTGCGCACCAGCAGTTCATCGTTGAAGCTCGTGCGCAGCCGCGCCAGCGCGGCGCTCGCCGCAGGCTGGCTGAGCGACAGCCGCGCCGCGGCACGCGTGACGCTGCGCTCGTCGAGCAGCACGTCGAGCGCGATCAGCAGATTGAGATCCAGGTGCTTCAGATTATCCGTCATATGAATAATTAAACATTTGGAATATCAGTTTGACAACTGTTTATCGCGGGCGGAGGCTTCGTTCATCCTCACTCAAAGGTGTCCGCATGATCAGGGATCGAATCAAGCCGCCGTTTCGCGCCGATCACGTCGGCAGTCTCAAACGCCCGCAGGCGCTGCAACTCCGGCGTGAGCTTCTCCTCGGGGCGCACACGCCGAATGCCAATCTGGGCCGCCACCAGAACGAGGAATTGAAGGCGCTCGAAGACGAGGCGATCCTCGAGGCGATCAGGCTGCAGGAGAATTGCGGTCTTCTCTCCGTAACCGACGGCGAGTTCCGGCGGCGGAGCTGGTGGACGGATTTCATGCTCGGCTTCGACGGTATCGAGCAGAGCGAGAAGAGATCGAAGCTGGAGTTCCGCGACGCGCAAGGCCAGGTCCGTTCCAATTCCAGCATTGAGCTCACCGGCCGCATCGGCTGGAAGGGCGATATCTTCTCCGATCAGTTCCGCTTTGTCGCGGAGAACACGAAGGTGACGCCGAAGCTGACGATCCCGGCGCCGACCAACCTGCTGTACTTTCTCGGCGGCGAGATCGACCGCGTGCCGGACTATCGCGACCGCGCCCTGTTCTGGACCGACCTTGCCCAGGCTTATGCGAAAGAGGTCGAGGCGCTTTATGCGAGCGGCTGCCGCTATCTGCAGATCGACGACATCACGCTTGCCTTTCTCTGCGACGCGGAGCGCCGCGCCGAGGTTGCGTCCTGGGGCCATAACCCCGACGAACTGCTGAGCGACTATATCCGCGCCATCAACATTGCCGTGGGAAGCCGCCCCGCCGATCTGGTGGTGACGATGCATATCTGCCGCGGCAATTTCAGCGGCGCCTTCGGCGCGCAGGGCGGCTATGAAGCGATTGCCGAGCGCCTCTTCAACGAGGCGGCGATCGACGGTTTCTTTCTGGAGTATGACTCGCCGCGCGCCGGCTCGTTCGAGCCGCTGCGCCATCTGCCCGCCTCCAAGCTCGTCGTTCTGGGCCTGATCAGCACCAAAACCCCCGTGCTGGAAAATCCCGATGAGGTGTGCCGGCGCATCGATGATGCCAGCCGCTTCGCCGACCTGGACCAGTTGTGCATCAGCCCGCAATGCGGCTTCGCCAGCAATTATCTCGGCAATCCGGTCACCATCGACGACGAGCGGCGCAAGCTCAACCTGGTCGTCAGCATCGCTGATTCTGTCTGGGGCAGCGAGACCGCCAAAATCAGGAGCGCCCAATGAACGCGTTCTCGCGCACTATCATCGGCACGGCGTTCGCTGCCTTCGTCGCACAGGGAGCATTCGCACAGACGCCATCGACCGTGCCGCTCGAGAAAGTCTCGCTGCGCTACGGCTTCGTTGCGACGGGCATCGATTCGCCCTGGGTCTATGGCATCGAGAAGGGCTTCTTCCGCGAGGGCGGCATCGAGCTGGAACTGCGCGAGGGCAAGGGCTCGGCGGTGACGGCGCAGACGGTCGCCGCCGGCACCGATGATTTCGGCGTCGATATCGACGGCGGCACCTTCCTCAACCTGGCCTCGAAGGGTCTGCCGGCCACGGCCGTGCTCGCCAACGCGGCCAAGAGCCCGCTGGTGATCTTCTCTCCCGCGGCCAAGCCGCTGAAGACGCCGGCCGATCTTGTCGGCGCGCAGATCGCCATCACGGCGGGTGACGGACCGTCGGCCTTGCTGCCGGTCCTCCTCAAGCGCAACGGCATCGATGCCGCCAAGGTGACGCAGATCAACATGCAGCCCGGCCCCAAACTGACGAGCCTGCTGAGCGGGCGTGTCGAAGGGGTGGCGACGAATTTCGCCTTGAAGGCCACGCTGGAAGCCAAGGGCCTGAAGGTCCATTCGCTGATGTACGCCGATTATGGCGTCGTCACGCCGGGCATGTATATGATCGTCTCCAACGCGGTCCTGAAAGCGAAGCCCGATCTGGTGCAGCGCTTCGTCGCCGCTGCGCGCAAATCCCTGCAGGCGACGGCGGACAATCCGCAGGCGGCAGCCGCTGCTTTCAGCCGCATGTATCCGAGCTACGACAAGCAGGGCGCTTTCGGCGAAACCAGGCTTCTGCTCGAACTGCTGAAGTCCGAGAGCACCAAGGACAAGCCGATCGGCACGGTCTCGCTGGCCGACGCGACCGCCGGCGCCGACGTGCTGATGGCCTCGGGCATGATGCAGGCCGGAACAGACGTGACGAAATTCGTCACCAATCGCTTCGTCGAGCAGCAGCAATAATCCAACCGAGCAAGCCGATGTTCAATCTGGAAGTCGAACACCTCACGCCGGCGATCGGTTCGATCATCCACGGCATCGATCTTACCAATGAAGGCGCGGTCGCGCGCTATCGCGATCAGCTCCGGAGCATCTTCCTGGAGCGCCAGGTGATCTTCTTTCGTGACCAGAAGCTCGATCCGGATTCGCAGGTCTCGTTCGCCCGTACTTTCGGCAAGGTCCGGCCGGTCGCCTCGACGTTTCCCTCGCATCCGGCCAACGCCCATCTCGAAATCCTCGAAAGCAAAGGCACGAGGACGGGAACCGACGTCTGGCATACGGACCTAACCTGGCAGAGGGACACGCCGATCGCCGCCTGCCTCTATGCGGTGAACGTGCCACCGACCGGCGGCGACACCATGTGGGCCAGCATGACGGCGGCCTACGACTCGCTCGACGAAAAGTTCCGCGCCTATATTGACGGCATGACCGCCATTCACGACTGGGAAGGCCCCGAGCTCCTGGCCGGGGTCAAGGCCACGCCCGACGCCAGGCAGCGCTATGAAGATTTGCGCCGCCGCTATCCGCCGATCGAGCAGCCGGTGGTCAAAGTTCATCCGGAGACCGGACGCAAGCTGATCTACGTCAACACGCTCTACACGACCCGCATCGTCGGCGTGACGCGCGCGGAGAGCGCGACGCTGACCGGCTTTCTGGCCGGTTTGTCATCGGTGCCGGAATGGCAGGTGCGGTTCAAGTGGCAGCCCGGTTCGGTCGCCGTCTGGGACAACCGGGCGGTTCAACATTACGCCGTAAACGACTATCATCCCTATCCGCGTCTGATGCACAGGGTGACGGTGTACTAACGAGGACCATATGAAGCGCAGCTCGCCGATGGCTCTGGTGGTTTCAAATTCCACGCCCGACGACAAAGGCGCGGACGCTTCATTCATCTCCCTGCGGGACGCCGGCAAGATCTACCAGACCCGCACCGGCAAGGTCGTCGCCGTAGAGGCGGCGAGCTTCGATCTGGCGCGCGGCGAAACCCTCGCGCTGCTCGGCCCCAGCGGCTGTGGCAAGAGCACGTTGCTGATGATGATCGCCGGCCTGCTGGAGGCGAGCAGCGGCAGGATTCTGGTGAACGGCCGGCCGCTTGTTGGACCCATTCCCGAACTGGGCTTCGTCTTCCAGCGCGACCTGCTGCTCGACTGGCGCTCGGTTCTCGACAATGTCCTGCTGCCCTATGCGCTGGTCGGGCAAGACCCCAAAGCACATGTCGACCGCGCCCGGTCGCTGCTCAACAGAGTTGGGCTCGGCGGCTTCGAAGACAAGCGCCCCTATGAACTCTCAGGCGGCATGCGCCAGAGGGTGGCGATCTGCCGGGCTCTGATCGACGATCCAGATATCTTCCTGCTCGATGAACCCTTTGCCGCACTGGACGCCTTCACGAGAGAGCAGATGCAGCTCGACATGCAACGGCTGTCGCTCGAAAAGCCGCGCACGACCATTCTCGTCACCCACGAAATACCGGAAGCCGTGTTCATGGCCGACCGGATCGCGATCATGACGGCGCGTCCAAGCCAGATCCGGGAGATCGTCGATATCGACCTGCCGTGGCCGCGCAACATGAAGACGCGGGAATCGGAAGCCTTCGCCCGCTACGTCACCAAAATCCACGGCATGTTCGCCAACCTCGGGGTGATCCATGGCTGACACCGGCGTGATCCTCGAACAGGCCAGGGATCGTTCCTTCGAACTGGACACGAGAGTCAAAGCGCTCATCTGGACCCTGGCGTCGGTGGCGCTGGCGCTCGGCGCCTGGGCCTTGCTCGTCGTGGTCCTGAAACCCGCGCCCTACATCCTGCCGGCGCCGTGGGATGTGCTGATGCGGACCTGGAGCGAACGCTCGCTGCTGGCCTCCCACGGTCTCGTCACCATGGGCGAGATCATCGCCGGCCTGGTGATCAGCATTGTCGTGGCGATCCCGCTGGGCATTGCCATCGTCGCCATTCCGGTTGCGGAAAAGCTGTTGTATCCGATCATCGTCGCGTTCAACGCCATCCCGAAAGTGGCGCTGGCGCCGCTCTTCGTCGTCTGGTTCGGCTATGGCTTTCTGCCGCGCGTGCTGATCACCAGTTCGATCGCCTTCTTCCCGATCCTGGTTTCGACCATCAGCGGGCTCATCGCCATCGAGCCGGATCTGCTGCGCCTGGCGCGCGTGCTGCGCGCCCACAGATTGCAGATCTTCTTGCGCATGCGGCTGCCGCACGCCCTGCCGTCGATCTTCGCCGGCATCAAGGTCGCCACCAGCCTGGCTGTGATCGGCGGCATTATCGGGGAATTCGTCGCCTCCGACAGCGGCTGGGGCTATCTGCTGGTGCAGGCGAGCGGCACGCTCGATACGACGATCATGTTCTCGGTGGTGATCATTCTCGCCATCGTCGCCAGTCTGCTTTTCTCGGTGGTCGGCTGGCTCGAGCGCATGATGGTGTCCTGGCACGCCTCGCAGCGCGGCTGATCATCCCGCCCCATTGTGATGTCCAGCTGTATTCAACGACGCCGATATCTCATTTGCCGCGTGTTTGAGGGCCGCAAGGTTCTGCACCGCGAATTCATCCGGCGTCATGAGTTTGCGCTTCCAGCTCATCGACAATGCGCCGACCGCAGCCTGCTTCTCAAACAGCGGCACGGCAATGGCATTGCGGTCTCCCGGCGTCGATTGCGACAGCCTGCGGGTCGCAAAGCCTTGCCGTCTTATCTCTGCGAGGTCCTTCAGCAGTCGACCCGGCTTTATGCCGAAGCGGGCGAGCGACGAGAACATATCATTCTTCAATTCGTCGACGATTGCCAGCACCCGTTCGTCATCCAGTGCCGCCAGAAAGGCCAGTCCGCTGGCGGCGGCGAAAACGTTCAGCTCCGTTTCCGGCTTCAGCATCTGGCTGGGCGGAAACGGACTGAGGCCGCGGGTCGAGTCGAGAATCTGCATGCGGCCATGCACGTAGATATGCAGATCGACCGGCCAGCGCGCCTCGTCCGTCAGCACCAGCATGTGCGGCCGCGCAACTTCGACGAGCTGGCCGATCTGCACGATCAGCCCGGCGCGCGGGTGATCCGGCAGCGCGGTGTTGGAGCGGTACATGGCGTCGCTGATGCCGGTGCGCACGAAGCGGCGCTCGACCAGGGTGGCGAGGAGGCGGCGCAGGGTGCTTTTGGAAAGCCCCGTGCCCATGTGCAGCTTGTGCAGGCCGGAGGGGCCGTTCTCGCTCAGGAACTGCAGGACATCCAGAGCGCGATGGACGGAGCGTGTCTGCAATGGTCCGGTCACGAACGTTTCCTCTGAAATTTCGCGCGTGCCATCTGGTGGCACTTCGGAGTGTTTTCCCTTGATCCGGCCCGGATGGCAACCCACCCTGCGCGAAAGGTTATCCATCCAGGGGGAAACAAATGTCCGATCGTCCATGTGGGGAGGCGTCGCATGCCGCCTGAAAACCCGCCCATCCAGCTCAAACTGTGCAAGGCGTCGAAGCGCGAGCCTGGCACGATCTATTTCACCACCCGTCCCGGCGGCGCCGGCGTGCGCGCCCAGTACGGCTGGCTGATCGGTATCGGCGGTGACGGCCAGACCGTCCTGAACAGGAAATTCCAGGGCACGTCGCAGGATCTGCGCTGCCTGCCGTCAGGCAACATCCTGTTCTCGCAATCCGCGCAAGGGTTGCTCTATGAGGTCGGCCGTGACGGCGCCATCCATCGCACCTGGCATTCGCGCGACAAGTGGGCCGGCCTGACACCGCCGGCCGGCAGTGTCGAGCTGCCGATCAATCATCTCCACCACACCGTCAATGTCCTGCCCGACGGCAACTTCCTGATCCTCGACGCCGAACAGCGCGACTACGACAACTGGTTCACCAGCACGACGGATCGCGACGCGCCGCGGCAAAAGGCAGCCATCGTCGGCGATGTGGTGAAAGAGGTGACGCAGGCCGGAGCGCTCGTCCGTGAATATCGGCTGCTCGACATTCTCGATCCGTATCGCATCACCCATGGCTCGATGGACGTCTATTGGCACAAGCTGGGTTTCCCCGGGACGCACGACTGGTCGCACGCCAATGCGGTGGGGTACGACGCAACCGACGATTGCCTCGTCATCTCCGCCCGCCATCAGGATTGCATCGTCAAGCTCGGCCGCAAGGACGGCGGGATCCGCTGGATTCTCGGCAATCCCAGCGAATGGTCGGCGCCCTGGTCGCAATATCTCCTGCAGCCGGAAGGCGAGTTCCGATGGCAGTTCCATCAGCATGACGCCTCAGCTCCGGCAAGCGGACGCGTGCTGTGCTTCGACAACGGCAATTTCCGCGCCGGTGCGTTCCAGCCGCCGCTGCAGCCTGCCGAGAACTTCAGCCGCGCTGTCGAGTTCGAAGTCGATGAAGCAGGCCGAAAGGTGCGGCAGGTCTGGGAGTTTGGCGAGTTCACGACGCCGCGCGTGTTTGCCTGCTACCAGGGCGGTGCGCGCCGGCTGCCGCGCACGGGCAACACCGTTCTCACCTTCGGCGGCATCTGCCTGCGTGATGGTGTTCCGGCAGGCTCGAACGTCGGGAGCTGGGGCTATGCCCGTATCCTTGAGGTGACACCCGACAAAGAGGTCGTGCTCGACATCGAAATCAACGACGAGGCCGCGCAATCGCCGATGGCCTACTCGGCCTTCCGTTCCGATCATTCGGCGCTGGCATAGCGAACGGCTTGACGATCCCGGGGAGGGGAAACATGCGGCACACAAACATGATTTGCACAGCCATCCATCTGGCGCTTGGTCTCGGTGCGTTCGGCACGATGATGCAAACGGCGCTGGCCGCCGACTACTACGCCGGCAAGCAGATCCGCATCATCCTGCCGGCCAACAATATCGACAGCGGCTACGGCTTGTACGGCTTTCTTGCCAGCCAGCATCTCGGCCGGTTCATCCCCGGCAATCCGTCTGTGGTGACATCGTTCATGCCCGGCGCCACCGGGATCGCGTCGTTGAACTATATGCAGACCATCGCGCCAAAAGACGGCACGACGATTGCCGTCATCGCGCAGGATGTCGCCACCTTTCAGGCGCGCAAGATTGCCGGCGCCCGCTACGATGCGACGACGTTCAAATATATCGTCCGGCTGGCGCCGAATGTGCCAGTGCATATGATCTGGAAAGACGCGCCGGCCAAGTCGATAGCGGACGTCATGAAGATGGAAACCATCACCGGCGCGGTCGGCGTCGGCGGCACCCACAACGATCTGCCCCGCGCCACCAATGCCTTGCTCGGCACCAAATGGAAGATCGTCAGCGGCTATCCCGGCAGCGGCGACGCGCGCATCGCCATGGAGCGCGGCGAAACCCAGGCAACGGTTTCGCCCGCCATTCTGTTCAAGGAACAGTTGAAGGGATGGCTCGACAGCGGCAAGGTCAGGGTCGTCGTGCAATACGCCGATTTCAGGCACCCGCTGTTTCCCGACGTCCCATCGGTCGTCGAACTGGCGCGCGATAATGACGCGAGGGAAATCCTGACATTCCTGTCGTCCCTCTCGACCATCGGCCGCGGCTTTGCCGCCCCGCCCGACACCAATGAGCAGGCGATGGACATCCTGAAGAAGGCCTTCGCCGACATGATCGCCGACAAGTCGTTTCTTGCCGATGCGGACAAAAGAGGCGCGGAAATACTGCCGATGTGGGGCGATGAACTCTCGGCCTATGTGAAACGCATCGTCGCGACGCGGCCGGAGATCGTCAGCAGGGCCAGCGCGATCGTCGAAGGGCAGTAGGCTCTCTCTAAGGCTCGCCAAAGCAATTGAGAATCTGGCCGGTGATATAGGACGCATCATCACTGGCGAGAAAGGCGATCGCCGCCGCCTGCTCGTCCGGCTGGCTCTGGCGCTGCAAAGCCAGCTTCTGCAGGTCGCCGCGCGCCTCCGCAAAATAAGCGTCCGTCATCGGAGCCGGTTCGGCATTGACCCCCGGCGCCAGCATCAACCGCGATGTCACGCGGTCTGGCACAGCGGTTCCGCCGGGAGAGACGGCATTGACGCGGATGCCGTGCCGGCCATATTCGCCGGCGAGCGTTTTCGTCAGCGCCTCTATGCCGCCTTTGCTCACCGCATAAGGCACACGATAGAGGCCGCCGCGCGTGACAAACGACGAGAGGTTGACGATCGAGCCGGACTTGCGCTCGATCATATGCGGCAGCGCCGCCGAGCAGCACCACAGCGCCGTATACAGCGAGCGTTCGAGCTCGAGCTGGATCTGCTCTTCGCTATAGAGATGATAGGGCTGCCACCAGATGGTGCCGCCGACCACATTCACCAGCACATCGATCTGTCCGAACGTATCCACAGTCTGGCGCATCAACGCGCGCGCCTCGCCCATTTTGCTGACATCGGCCAGCACCTTGATGGCTGCGACGCCATGGTCGGCCAATTCCTGCAATGTGGCAGACGCACTGGCGTCCACTCGCTCGGCGACGACGATCTTGCCGCCCTCCGCCCCCAGGCGTTTGGCGGTCGCGCGGCCGATCCCTTGCCCGGCGCCGGTAACGACGCAGACCTTGCCCTCCAGCCGTCGTGCCCCGCGTGCTTTCGGGTCAAGTTGCAGGTCCGGTTTATTGCCCATTGGCCGCGCTCCCTGATCGCTCTCTTTCGCGATGGGTAGCATGCGTCAGCCGCTTCCGTGCATTTGCAGCTCTAATAGGAGTTATTAGCTCGATGATATGTCGCTGCCATCCATTGCGGGCCGGATGTATTTGACAAAACAACAGGCTGATGAAAGCCTTCTAAGTAAAGCAATTCCAATCGGTCATTGGCGTTGCGCGCCTGTGTCCGACGAGACCCATAATGGCCAAGGATGGCATTCAACGGGAGGAAACCCTGCTCGCGCGGCTTGATGCCGCCGGCGGTATCAACCGCGCCGGGATCGATCTCAACCTCCTGGTCTACCTCGAAGCCCTTTACACGGAAGGCGGCGTGTCGCGCGCGGCGGAGCGGGTCAATCTGAGCCAGCCTGCCATGAGCCTCGCCTTGAAACGACTGCGGGAAATCTTCGATGATCCGCTGCTCATTCGCACACCGCGCGGCATGGTTCCCACCCAGCGGGCGCAGGAATTGATCGAGCCGGTGCGCGCCATTCTCGGTCAAAGCCGCGAACTGCTGGGCGGCAGGCGGAAGTTCGATCCGGCGACCGCCACCGGCCCGTTCACCCTGGTCGGCACCGAATATGTCTTCTCGATCCTGTTGCCGAGGTTGATCAAGCGGCTTGAGCGCGAAGCGCCCCTTGCCAGCATTGTCTCGCGCCCTACCAGTCCGGTCTATCTCAAAAGCTGGTTTGAGGAGGGACGGGTCGGGCTTGGCATCGGCTATTCGGAACAGCCGCCGCAAGAGCTGCGCGTTCGCCCCTTGTTCGACGAATCGCTCGTCTGCATCGCGCGGCGCAAACACGGCAAGATTCGCGGCAGCCTGTCGCTGGACCAGTTCTGCGCCTTTCCTCATGTGGCGGTGCGGCCGATGGGAACGCCGCAATACGCGCTCAGCCTCGAGAGCGCGCTTGCCGCCCTCGACCGCGAGATCAAGATCGGCCTGCTCGTATCGGATTTTCTGATCGCGCCGGAGGTCGTGGCTGAAACCGATATGATCGCCCTGGTGCCGCGCGGCCTGGCGCAGCGCTACGCCGGGCCGAAAGGGTTGCAAATCCTGATGCCGCCGGTCGCACTCCCCAAGCTGCATTTCTCCATGATCTGGCACGAGCGCACCCATCGCGACCCGGTCTACCAATGGCTGCGCGACATCGTGGCCGACGCCTCGCGCGAACTTGCGCCGCGCGAAACGAAGAGCAGCGTCTGACGTTCGCCTCCGGCGATCTCGGCTCTCCGATATTTGCCGCGCCAATGTCCCCTATTTGGCGGCGCCCATGGACCATTCCGCCAGATCGCCCCAGTCTCGGGAAATCCTTGGGAGGGGATGATCCATGTGCAGCATCAAGCGCAGTCTATTACTGGCAGCGGCCGCAGCTTTATACCTTGGCGAAGCAGCGATCGGCCATGCTCAGACCTCTTCTGCCCAGACGTACCCGGACCACCCGGTTCGCGTCATCATTTCCTTCGCGCCCGGCGGCGGCGCCGACCTGGTGGCGCGGACTGTCGCCGCCAAGCTGCAGGAAAGCATGGGCAAACCGTTCATCGTCGAGAACCGTCCCGGCGGCAATGGCGGGTCGGTGGGCGTCGAGACGGTGGTCAGATCGGCACCTGACGGCTATACGCTGCTGCTGACGCCCAACGGACCGATCTCGATCGCTTCGCATCTCCAGAAGCCGTCCTATGATGTCCTGAAAGATCTGACGCCGGTCGGCATGGCGGCGTTCGCCGGTTCGGGCATTGCCGTGCCCGTATCCCTGCCGGTCAAGACCATCAGCGATCTCGTCAAGGCGTCCAAGGAAACCCCGAAGGGCTTCAGCTACGGCCATACGGGCGTTGGCACGCAGGGCCATCTGGCCGGCGAAATGCTGAGAACAATGACCGGCGCCAATCTGACCGGCGTCGCCTACAAGGGCAACAGCCCGACGGTCGCGGCATTGCTGTCGTCCGAGACGCAACTCGCCATCTCCGATCTCGTCAGCCTGCTGCCGCATGTGGAGCAAGGCAAGCTTCGGTTGATCGCGGTGACCAATTCATCGCGGCAAAGCATCGTGCCGAATGTGCCGACTGTCGCCGAGCAGGGCTATCCGGACTATTCCGCCGACGCCTGGGCCGGCATGTTTGCGCCCGCCAACACGCCGGCGGACGTGATCAAGCGTCTCAATGCGGCGCTTGGCCAGGCCATGCAACTGCCCGACGTCCGCAAGACCTTCGCCAATCTCGGCATGGACGCAACCTCGATGACCCCCGACGCCATGCGCAAATTCGTGATGCAGGATTACGCGCGCTGGGGCCAGGTCATCAAAAGCGCCAACATCACAAGCGACTGAAGTGTCAGGGAGCGAACACATGCTGGCTCGCAATGGCGACGTCTCGACGCTTCGCTGGCCTTCGAAATTCAACGAAGTGCCGAAAGATGTCTTCAACCGGGAAGACGTCTATCGTCTGGAGCTGGAGCGCATCTTCTACGGTCCCGAATGGCACATGCTTGCCCATCGCAGCGAGATCGCCAAGGCCGGCGATTTCAAGACGGCGACGATCGGCCAGGCGCCGGTGCTGATCGTCCATGGCGACGATGGCGAGATCCGCGTCTTTGCCAACTCCTGCACCCACCGGGCGACGCAGTTGAAAACCTGCGCCCGCGGCAATGGCAAGGAGATCGAATGTCCCTATCACCGCTGGCTCTTCAATAACCAGGGCGACCTGATCGGCGCGCCGGGCATGCGCGAGTTCAAGCAGGGCTTTCGCCGCGAGGATTATGCGCTCAGGAAGCTGCGCACGGCGGAGTTCTGCGGCATTGTCTTTGCGACCTTCAGTGACGACGCGCCGGCATTCGACGATTATCTCGGCGAGACCAGGCCCTTCATCGCCAAGGCGGTCGGCGGCGACGGGCGCCTGAAACTGCTCGGCTACCAGAAGGTCAGCTTCGCCAGCAACTGGAAGGCCTATGCCGACAATGAAGGCTATCACGGGCCTCTGCTGCACACGGCATTCCAGATGCTGAAATGGTCGACCAGCAATGGCGCGCAGTTCATGACCAGCCATGCCCATAAGGTGAATCACATCGAGCTGGGCCAGCTTCCCGATTTCGGTCCGTTGCAGGACTCTTCCGTGATCGAGGGACGGGACCCCAAGCTCGTGCCCGTCAATCTGATCATCTCGCTGTTCCCGCTGAGCCTGGTCATCCACAATCTCGATGTGATCAACCTGCGCTATGCCTTTCCGGTGTCGCCGCACGAAACCGAAGTGCACTACGCCTATTTCGCCCATGAGGACGATGACGAAGCGCTCGTCCGCCATCGCATCCGCCAGGGCTCGAACCTGCAGGGGCCGAGCGGTTTCATCTCGCTCGAAGACGGTGCGGTGTTCAACCGCATCCATACCGGCTCACATACGGCGGGCAATGCCGAGTTCCAGAAGGGCGTGACGGGACCGGGGCCCATCGCGACGCCGTTCAATCTCGGCAAGGGAGACGAGGCCGGCAATCTGATCCGCTGGGAACATTATCGCCAGGCTATGGGGTTCGAACGTGGTTGACGCGGCGGTGCTGACGCAGATCGACGATCTGCAGTCGAGATATATGCGAACGCTCGACCGCCGCGCGATGGACGATTGGGCGGCCTGCTTCGACGGCCAGGGAAGCTATGTCTGCATCGCCAGGGAAAACGAGGAACAGGACCTCGCCCTGGCGATCATGATGGACGACAACAGCGAGCGTATCCGCGACAGGGTGACCTATGTCACCAAAATCTGGGTCGGCGTCTTCGAGGATTATACGACGCGGCACTTCGTTCAACGGATCGAATGCCGGCAACTCCAGCCCGCCCTCTTCCTGGTCGAGAGCAATTTCATGGTCGCCTACACCACCAGTCGCGGCCGCTCCGAGATGCTCGTCGCCGGTGTCTACAAGGATGAAATTGTCCTGGGCGAAGGCGGTGCGGCCTTCAGGTCCAAGCGCGCGATTCTGGATACGACCGTTACGCCGCGATACCTGGTCTATCCGGTTTGATGTCTTCAGGAGGTAAGGTCATGGTGCTTGCATGCTTAAGCCCGAATGGCGTCGATACCTATGAATTTGCGCAACAGCCCGACAGACTGCTGGTCGCGACACAGAAGGGCGTCGTGCAGGTCGAGCGCAAGCCGGATGCGCAACAGTGGAGTGTGGCGGGAACCAACCTGGCGGACCTGCATATCAGCTCGCTGATGCGCGAGCCGGTTCACGGCTGGCTCTTTGCCGGCGTACACGGTCGCGGCCTTTATCGCAGCAAGGACGACGGCACATCATGGCAACCGGCGATGAACGGCCTGGCCCATGAACATGTGTTCAGCCTTTCCCTCATCCGAAAGGGAAGCGACGTCGAACTCTACGCCGGAACCGAGCCGGCGCATCTCTACCGCAGCGCCGACAACGGCGAGACCTGGCAGGAACTCGCGGCCCTGCAGGCGGTCCCCGGCCGCGAGAACTGGAATTTTCCGCCGCCGCCGCACATCGCCCATGTCAAACATGTCGCCCGCGATCCGCGCGATCCGCGCAAGCTCTATGTCTGCGTCGAGCAGGGCGCGCTTCTGGTCAGCGACGATGCCGGCGCAAGTTTCAGGGAAATTCATTTCCAGAACGAAACCTACAAGCTGAACAAGGACGTGCATCGCGTCGTCTTCAATCCGCATGATCCCGATGAAATCTATGTTCCGGGGGGCGACGGCATCTCGCGTTCTTGCGACGGCGGCAGAACCTGGGAGCATCTCACCACGCCGGAGATGCGGCTGGCCTATCCGGATCAATTCTATATTCCGGAGGCCGCGGGCGGTGATCTGTTTGCTGTCGGTGGCGGGACGCCACCGAACATGTGGCGTCAGACCGGCAATGCCCGCACGGCCGTCGTCATCAGCAAGGACCGCGGCCAGACCTGGCAGCAGGTGCGCGGCGGCCTGCCCGAGGAGATCGCCGGCAATTTCGAGGCGGCGACCATGATGACCTGGCCCGGCGGCTTCGGCTTCTTCACCGGCTCGACCGATGGCGAGATCTACGCGAGTTTCGACCAGGGCCAATCCTGGGCGCTGATCGCGGAGAACGTCGGCGCCGTTTCAAAATGCGTCCATGCCCGCAACATCGAAATGGGTCGCGCCGCTGTGCGGCAAGAGGCACGCAAAGCAGCGCAAAAAGACGCACAATCGAAGCATAACTGAACACGAGGCCTGCCATGCTGTCGAAAGAGCAGAACGAATATCTGACACGCGTCGGTCCGGGCACGCCTGGCGGCGAGTTGATGCGGCGCTATTGGCATCCGATCTATACGGACGCGCAGTTGCGTGAGAAACCGGTCCGGAAAGTTCGCATCCTGTGCGAGGATCTGGTGCTGTTTCGCGATCGCAGCGGCAAGCTCGGGCTCGTGCAGGAAAGATGCCCGCATCGCATGACCAGCCTGTCGGTGGGCATTCCCGAAGAGGAGGGTTTGCGCTGCTGCTATCACGGATGGCTGTTCGACTCCGAAGGCCAATGCCTCGAGCAGCCGCTGGAATCCTCTTCGAGGAACTTCAGGGACAGGGTCAAAATCAAGGCCTATCCCGCGCAGGAGATGGGCGGGTTGATCTGGGCCTATCTCGGCCCCGCGCCCGTGCCGCTGCTGCCGCGCTGGGACCTGTTCGTGCGCCAGCGCGGCTTTCGCCAGATCGTCGGCCATCAACTGCCCTGCAACTGGCTGCAGGCGATGGAGAACCGCGGCGATCTCGGCCATGCGGTCTTCCTGCATGGACGCCTGTTTCAATATGATCTCGAGCGCAAAGGCCGGCTCACCGACGATCCCAACGCCCGCTACAACGCGACGATGACCGATCATCACAAGCTGAAGGACAAGAACGTCCAGATCAAGTATCGGCCGATCTTCAACGAGTTCGGCTTCACCAAAGGCAGCCTGCGATCGGACCAGAGCGAAGAGTCGCGCACCTGGACCGTCGGCATGAACCCGATCATCTTTCCCTACCTCCTTGCCTTCGGGCCGGAAGAGGGCGACGGCCGCATCCGGCGCAGCTATCAGTTCGGCGTCCCCATCGACGATACGCACACATGGCATGTCCAGTATTTCTGCTATGTGTTTCCCCAGGAAGTCGCGGTGCCCTTCCAGGATGTGCCGCCCTATGTGGAAATGCCGCTCAAGGACGAAAATGGCGAGTATATCCTGGACTACGTCCTTGCCCAGGATATGGTCGCCTGGGCCGAGCAGGGTGAGATCGCCGATCGTTCGCAGGAACAGCTTGGCGCCAGCGACAGTCTCGTGGTCGCCTATCGCAACCTGCTGAAAAGCCAGATCGACCTGGTCCAGCAGGGGCGCGAGCCGATGAATGTCTTTCGTGATCCGGCCAGGATCGACAGCCCGGAACTTACGATTCCCGGCAACGAGGGGCCGGCGCCGGTGCGCGATACGATGTATGGCGCAGCCGTCAGCTATCGCGAGAATTTCCACAAGGAATCGAAAGGCGGCTGGCTCTACATCGATGACGATGCGGACCGATGCTGCCCGGATCGCGATCTGATCGTGGAAATGTTCCGCGCCGCCGAACTTGTCCGCGCGAAGCAGGCGGAAAGAGCGTGAAGCCTTCTCCCGCAAACGGGAGAAGGACTCACGCGCCTCACTGGTATTCCATCGTCATGAACGTTGCCGGCATCTTGTCCATGCCCAGCACGCCCGGCCCGGCGGTGGCGAGCAGGACATCGAAGATGTTCCTGACGGCCGCTTCCGTCGTCGGCTCGAACTTGCTCATCAGGTCGCGGCGCATCTCCTCGCGCAGCGGCGGAATGGCGGCATCATCCATCTTCTGCCTGTGCCCGACCTCCACCCAGATGTCGTCATCAGTGTTGAGGATGTTCACGGCTTCGCGATAGGCCGCCAGATAGGCCCTGACATTGGCCGGGTGCGCAGCCGCATAATCCTCGTTGACCGCATGGAACAGGAACGGCACGTCGCCGTCGAGGCCGATCGCCGAAATGAGGTCGCGCATCTGATAGAGCACGCGGAACTTGCCGTTCACCGTCATCGCCGGAGCGATATTGTTGTAGATGAACGTCGCGTCGAGCTGGCCCTGTTCCATCAGTCCGCGTAACAGGCTCACACCGCCCGCCTGGACGGTGGCCTCCTTCTCGAGGTTGAGGTTATAGAGCTTTAAGGCCGCTGCCATGATGACGAACCAAGTCGAATTGGTGCGGCTGTCGGTGCCGACCTTCTTTCCCTTGAGGTCGCCGAGGTTCTTGATCGGCGAATCCGCCGGCACGATCATGTGGTCGCCCCACCTGAACATCGGCACGATGGCGATCACCTTGACGCCGGCGTTTCGCATGTTCGAAACGGCGATAATGTCGGCGACCATCATATCGACGGCACCGGCACGAAGCGCGGTAATCGCCGCCAGCGAATTGGCTGTCGGCACTTCCTGCAGCTTGAAGCCGTATTTTTCGTCGAGCTTGAATTTCTGGATCGTATAGAAGGCGAAGGCATTCGTTCCGGCCTGATTGTTCGACATCCGTATGGCGCCACCATCGCCTTTGAAGATGCGGGTGTCAGGTTCCGCTGCCTGCGCCGCCGCCATTGGCAGCACGGCAAGCGCGACGGTCAAAATTGTCGTCAGGAATGGCTTCATGAAAATCTCCGCTGGCGCCAATGCGCCTGTCGACATCAGAATTCGCGCAAGGTCTCGCGCAGGGTCTTCTGGGTGTAGGCTGTGCGGACGACACCACGCCGCTGCAGGGCAGGAACCAGGCCTTCGGTCACTTCGAGAATGTAGCGCCGGTTGATGTGGTGAAACGGGTGCGAAAGCAGGAAGCCGTCGCCGCCGATCTCCTCCATCATCTCCGCCATCTGTTCGGCGCAGCTATCGGGCGTGCCGATCAGGTCGGCCGCCTTGTCCTGAGCTAATTCTCTCAGTGTTTTGCCGCTGCCGAATTGCGCGAAGCGTTCCAGTGACGCGGATTCGCCATTGGTGGTCAGATCCTGCGGGATCGGCTTGTCGAGCTCGAATTGCGAGAAGTCGATGTCGGTGATGCCGCTGATCAGCCCGAGCTGGCGGTCGATGAAGCGTTGCTGCGAAACATTGCGCGCATATTTTTCCTTCGCCTCTGCTTCGGTCTCGCCCATGACGACCTTGAAGAGAAACATGACCTTGATGTCGTCTGGATTGCGGTTGAATTTTTCGGCGCGCCGACGGATGTCGTCGCGAAATGCTTTCTTGCCTTTCACTCCATTGGCGCCGGCGATGATCGAATCCGCATATCTGGCGGCAAAGTCGCGGCCTTTTTCGGAGCCGCCGGCCTGCACATAGGTCGGCCGGCCTTGCGGCGATGGAGCCGTATTGAGCGGGCCACGCGATTTGTAATACTTGCCCTCGAAATGGATCGGCCGGACTTTCGTGTAATCGGCATAGGTCTCGGTTTCGCGGTCGAGGACGATGGCATCGGGCTCCCACGAGTCGAAGAGCTGATTGACCACATCCATATACTCTTCCGCCATCTCGTAGCGGAGATCGTGTTCCGGCAGCTTGTCGAGACCGAAGTTCTGCGCCGCCGCGTCCTCGCCGCTGGTGACGATGTTCCAGCCGAAACGGCCCTTGGCGATATGATCGATCGTCGTGCACAGGCGCGCCAGAAGAAAAGGCGGATAGCCGAGCGTCGACAGGGTCGCGACAACGCCGAGATTTCTGGTATGCGACGCCACCACAGCCGCCAATGGCGCGGGATCGTGCTTGGGCACCTGGATGCCGCCCTTCAGATAGGTCTTCGAATTGCCGCCGAACGCCTCAGACACCATCAATTTATCTTCGAAGATGACGTAGTCGAAACAGGCCCGTTCGAGGCTTTTGGCAAAATCGATGAAGAACTCGGCATCCCAGGGACTGCCGCCAGCCGATGCAAACGGTTCATTCCATTCGTCCTGAACGAAATTGGTGAACCAGCCCAGATGGAACTTCTTGCGCGCCATGCAAACCTCCTAACCTTCATTCCACATCGATCTGGCCGATATGCGAGACCAGCCGCTCCACCACGAAACGGCTTTTCTCGAAGACGCGCACGTCTTCGTACGATCTCGGCCGGGACAGATCCGAAAGCTCGACCTCGTCGCAGAATTTTCCGCCGGGCCCTTTGGTCATCATCAGGATGCGATCGCTCAGAAACGTCGCTTCGAACGCGTTGTGGGTCACAAACAGCACGGTCGAGCGAAATTTTTCCCAGATCGTCAGAAGTTGCTGGCGCAGACGCCGCGCGGTGAGTTCGTCCAATGCACTGAACGGCTCGTCCATCAGCAGCACATCCGGCTCGATCGAGAAGGCGCGCGCGATGGCGGCGCGCTGCTGCATGCCGCCGGAAAGCTGCAGGGGATAGAACTCGCTGAACTGCGACAGCTCGACGAGCGCCAGGCAATTGTCGATCCGCCCTCTCCATTCGGAAGGTTTGAAATTGGAGGCGGCCAGCGCGAACTCGATATTGGCCCTGACCGTCCGCCAGGGCATCAGGCGCGGCTCCTGAAACACGTAGGCCGTGCGTGGGCCAACGCTCGGTCGTCTCACAGCACCTTGGCCGACGCTGCGCCCATGAATAGCGGCCAGGCCTTCATACTGGTCGTCAAGGCCGCTCAGGATATTGAGCAGGGTCGACTTGCCGCATCCCGACGGCCCGAGGATGCAGACAAATTCGCCGGGCGAGACGCTGAATGTGGCGCGATCGAGCGCTTTCCATCCGGCACTGTCGCCGCGCGGCGGATAGGTCTTGGTGACATTGCTGATCTCGATGGAAGCGGCGTGGCTCATGTGTCGTTCCGGTTCTCAGAACCGCCGCTGCGCTGGCCGCCAATTGAACAGATAGCGTTCAAGCTTTCCGAGCGCCACGATTTCGAGAAACAGCATGATCAGCACGAAGAGCAGGGCGTAGGCCATCACTTCGCTCATGTTGAACGACTGATAGTAGAATTCGATCTTGTAGCCGACGCCGTCGCTGCGCCCCAGCAGTTCGACGAACAGCACCATCTTCCAGATCAGCCCCAGGCCGAATCGTGCCGAGGCCAGCAGTGCCGGTGCGATCTGCGGCGCGATCACCGAGGCGATGATGCGCACTCGGCCCGCATGATAGGCCTTCGACATGTCGATCAGTTTCTGGTCGATGCCTTTGATGGCCTCCCAGATATTGATGGTGAGGATGGGTACCACGGGCAATGCCGCCCCGAGGATGGCGGCCCGATCGTTCAACCCGACAACCATGTAGATCGTCAGGATGAGCACGAGGCTCGGCATCGTGATCGCGCCGATGATCCATATCTCGAAGAAGCACTCCGCCGTTTTCGAAAGGCCCATGGCGAAGCCGAGGATCAGGGCGATCGACATGGCGATGGAAAACGCCAGGGCGATGCGCGTGAGCGTGATCGCAACATCGTTCCAGATACCGAAGGACCTGATCTCGGTTGCCAGCACGCGCGCCACGACATGGGGCGCCGGCATCACGCTGGCCGGCAGATAGGCGGCGCCGATGTACCAGGCTGCCAGGAGCGTGAGGATGGAACTGGTTCGGATGAGATGGTCGCCCCACCGTCCGGACAGCGAAGCCCTGACTGCCGCAATCAAAGTCGCAAACTTCGCGCCAGCACCTGAACGATAGGACTGAGCGCCGATCTGTTGCAGAAGCATAATCACCGCACCTTTTATGTGCAGTCGCCAACCGACAACTCGCTGTAACGATCTGAGCAAGTTGCGTGCCAATACCGCAGCGGGATCGGTTTTGCTTTCAGCAACAAAAATGCCGCCGGGAGTTCCGGCGGCAGACTTTCAGGTCTCGTGCAGAATTTAGGCTGCGTCGACCAGGATCAACTCGCTGTCTTCGATCGCCGTCACCCGCAGGGTTTCGACATCCTTGATCGCGGCACCGTCGCGCGCGTTGACTCTGACGCCGTCGATCGCGACCGCACCGGTCGCCGGCACCAGATAACCGCGGCGCTCTTTGCCTAGTGTGTAGTCAACCGTCTCGCCGGCCTTGATCGTCGCGCCCACGACGCGGGCGTCGGTGCGGATCGGCAGCGCTTCATCGTCATTGGCGAAGCCCGACGCCAGGGTGACGAAACGTCCGGCCCGCGCTCCCTTGGGGAAGGGACGCGCCCCCCAGCTCGGCGCCACGCCGCGGCTGGTCGGCTGAATCCAGATCTGGAAAATCTGCGTCGTCTCGTTCTCCATATTATATTCGGCATGGGTGATGCCGGTGCCGGCCGACATCACCTGGACGTCGCCGGCCTCGGTGCGTCCCTCGTTGCCAAGGTTGTCCTTGTGGGTGATGGCGCCTTTGCGGACATAGGTGATGATCTCCATGTCGCGGTGCGGATGCGGCGGAAAACCGCTCTGGGGGGCGATCGTGTCATCGTTCCACACACGCAGGTTGCCCCACGTGGTGCGGTCGGGGTCGTAATATTCCGCAAACGAGAAGTGGTGTTTGGCATCGAGCCAGCCGTGGTTGGCGCCGCCGAGGGTGTTGAAAGGGCGAAGTTCGATCATTTTCGTCTCCCGCATGGTCAGATTAGCCAGAATCGGCTCCGGCCTTGAAAATAGGCGGTCCCGGAATGTAATAAATAGAAATAATCGAAACTCATTGATGAAAGAAATGACATGTCAGGCCTGCCAGATCTCGAAGCCTGGGCCATTTTCGCGAAAGTCGTCGAGACCGGCTCTTTTGCGAAAGCCGCCGACGAACTGCGCCTGTCGAAACCGACCGTCTCGAAAGCCATGACCCGGCTGGAAAACCGCCTCGGCATTCCCCTCCTGCACCGCACCTCGCGCCGCATTGCCGTGACCGAGAGCGGCCGTGGCGTGCTTGATCGCGCCCGCCGCATTCTTGCCGACGGCGCCGCTGCCGAAGCCGAGGTGTCGGCGCAGGCGGATACGCCCCGCGGCCAGGTGCGGATGGCGGTGCCGATGTCGTTTGGGCTGCGCCATGTGGCGCCGCTGCTGCCTGCCTTTCTCGATCTCCATCCGCAAGTGACCATCGATCTCGATTTGAGCGACGCGCAGGTCGATCTGGTCGGCAGCGGTTTCGACGTCGCGCTCAGGATCGCCTCGCTATCGGATTCGTCCCTGCGCGCCAAGCGCCTGTGCGAGGTCCGTCGGCCGCTTGTGGCAACGCCGGCCTATCTCGAGCGGCACGGCCGGCCGCAGCATCCGCGCGATCTCGAGACGCATCAGTGCCTCTTCTATACCAATGTGGCGACGCCGATGCTGTGGCGCCTGCATCACCCGCAGGAAGGCGAATATGCGGTGCCGCTATCGGGCCGTCTCGGCGCCAACAATGCCGATGCGCTGACGCCGGCCCTGATGGCCGGGCTCGGCATCGCCATCCAGCCGGAGTTCATGATCTGGCAGGAACTCCGCGACGGCGCTCTCGAAGAAGTCCTGCCGGCATGGTCGGTGCCCGCCATCAGTCTGCATCTTGTCACGCCGCCCGGCGGGCTGCGCCCGGCGCGGGTCACGGTTCTGCTCGATTATCTCGCCCGTGAGCTCGCGGCGGCCCCGTGGGCGAGATCGCCGGCGATTTAACGTTAATTTAGCTCTGTTCTTTAGGATGACGTTACGTCTTCGACAATAGAATTGCCCTGGCTTGGTTTGCAACCGATAGGCCCCTTTTGATAGGTCTTCAAAACGTCATCTTCGAAATGGTGGCCAAGGGCGAGACGCTCAAGGCGACGGCTGACCGCTTATGCGCCGAGGTCGAAAAGCGATTTCCGGATATTGTCTGTTCCATCCTCACTATTGATCGCAGCGGTCTCCTGCATCCTCTCGCCGCACCAAGTCTGCCGGAGGCCTATTCTGCAGCGCTCGATGGACTATTGATCGGTCCGTTTGTCGGCTCTTGCGGAACATCGGCTTACTTGCGGATGCCGGTGACGGTTTTCGACATCGAGAACGATCCACGCTGGGCGATGTACAAATCGACACCGTTGTCGCTCGGCCTCCTCGCCTGCTGGTCGAGCCCGATCTGTGACGGACGCGGCGAAGTCGTGGGGGTTTTCGGTTTCTATTTCAGGGAAAAACGCGGGCCAAATGCACGCGAAAAAGAGATCGTTGATACATGCGTTCATCTTTGCGCCATCGCCATTGAACGCAATGAACGGCTCCTCCAGCACGAGCGGAGAGCCAACGTCGACACACTGACAGGGCTTTCCAATCGCGCCAGTTTCGCCGCCGCGCTTTCCCATCTGTCCTGCCTGGAACCCGGCTCCTGGGCTTTGCTCGTCGTCGATCTCGACAATCTTAAAATCATCAATGACACATTCGGCCATCTGGCGGGAGACGACTTCCTGCGTGTCGTGGCCTCCCGCATCTCGACAGTGGTCCTGCCGGACCCGGTGTTTCGCGTCGGAGGCGACGAGTTCGCCATTCTTGTCCAATCGCCCGGCAGCCTCTCCCGGATCGCGGATATGGCCGCCGAAATCCTTCGAGCGCTGGCCGAACCCGCCATCTGCGGCGGTCACACGATCGTACCGAAGGCCACCGTGGGCGGGGCCATCCTTTCGGAACTTGAAACCAGCACCACACAGGTGCGAGAGCATGCAGACTTGGCTCTCTATCATGCCAAGGAGTTCGGCCGCGGCGGCTTCGTCCTCTATGAACGTGGTCTCAGCAGCAAGATCATGAGCCGGCGCAAGGCCATTCGCGACGTCACGACGGCGCTTCGGGAAGATCGCGTCGATGCGTTCTATCAGCCGATTTTCATGTTCGATACGCGCAAGATCGTCGGCATGGAGGCGCTTTGTCGGCTGAGAACACCGGACGGCAGGATCGTTGCCGCGTCGGAATTCTACGAGGCGACATCCGATGCCCAGGTTGCGACTGATTTGACGCAACGCATGATGTCGATCGTCGCATCCGACGTGCGTAATTGGCTGGATATGGGCATACCCTTCCAGCATGTCGGCATCAACGTCGCGTCGGCCGACGTTCATGGCGGCAAATTGAATGAGCGCCTGACCGCGGCGTTCCATCGTGAGAACGTGCCGTTGCAGCACGTCATTCTGGAAATCACCGAGACGGTCTATATGGGCGAGCGCGACCAGATCGTGGCGCGGGAGATCAAGGACATGCGCACCGAGGGACTGCGCATCGCGCTCGATGATTTCGGCACCGGCTATGCCTCATTGACGCATCTGCTGACGGTTCCCGTCGATATCATCAAGATCGACAAATCGTTCGTCGATCGGCTGGCGCCCGAAGATGCCGGCGCCGCCATCGTCGAAGGCCTGGTGCTGATTGCCGGCAAACTCGGCATTCGCGTCGTTGCGGAAGGTGTCGAGACCGAAGCCCAGCTCAAGCAACTTTCGCGGCTGGGCTGCAATATCGGGCAAGGCTATCTGTTCTCAAGGGCGGTTGATCGTGACGCCGCGACCAAACTGCTTCTCGAATCCGCCGAGCAGCCGGCCGATATCCTCAACCGGGCCGTCGGCGAGCAGGCCTCGAAAGCCAGACCGGCGCGCGACGGCGCTTTTCGGTCCGACGCGGCGTAATCGGATCATTCGCAAATGACAGATTGCATGCTAGGCATGCCTCCCCGAGCGTATCGAAACGAGCTCGGCAAGAATATCCGCTGGGAGGCATCGCGATGAACATTTGCCGATTCAATGGGGATCGTCTGGGCCTTGTCGAAGGGCCGAACGTTTTTGACGTCACCGCGGCGCTGCGGGACTTGCCGGCGCCGGCCTGGCCGTATCCGCCGGGCGACCCGTTGATCCGGCATCTCGATGCGATCCGGACGGCCATCGCGGCCGTCAGGCCCCGGGCGCCGGCTGTTCCTCTCAACAGTGTCACGCTCAACAGTCCGGTTACCTCGCCGACCAAGGTCATGGCCGCGCCGGCGAATTACGCGCTGCATGTTTCGATCGATGCGCAAGACCCTGGCGTGAACCACGGGCTGCACAACAAGCAACTCGAGGGCGTCGATCGCCCCGTCGACAAGCTCGGCCTGTTCCTGAAAGCTTCGTCTTCGATCGTCGGACCGGGCGAGGGCATCGCCCTGAACTGGCTCGATCGCCGCAATGACCACGAAGTCGAGGTCGCCGTGGTCATCGGCAAAGGCGGCCGCGATATTCCGCGCCAACGCGCCTTCGCACATATTGCCGGCTATATGATCGGCCTCGATATGACGGTCCGCGGCACCGAGGATCGGAGCTGGCGCAAGTCTGCCGACAGCTACACTGTGTTCGGCCCCTGGCTCACCACGGCCGATGCGATCGAGGATCCGGAGAAATTGACGATCTGGCTCGACGTCAACGGCGAGCCGCGGCAGAAGTCGTCAACAGGCGCCATGACGGTCGGTATCGCCGAGCTGATCGAGATGTGTTCGCACATCTATGAACTGCATCCCGGCGACGTGCTGATGACGGGCACGCCGGAGGGCGTCAGTGCCGTCAAACCCGGCGATGTTATCACGGCCGGCTGTACAGGGCTTGGCGAAATGCAGGTGGCGGTCCGCGGCAAGGGATGAATCCTTCTCCCGTGAACGGCACGGCTGTCCGGGAGTGTTTGCAAATGCTTCAGCGTCATGCCCGCGCTTGTCGCGGGCACCCACGCCGTGGTGCGCTTTAGCGCTTCCAAGAGATACTGCCACATTCTGAAGCAGTAACGCAGCGTCGCCGCGTGGATACCCGCGACAAGCGCACGACTGTCCGGTTCATTTTTCTTGAATAAGTGCACGGTGTTGATTCTATTGATCCAGAGGGTTTGGCGACTCATCCGGACACGAAAAGG
>JARHVB010000016.1 GCA_029222685.1 Terripilifer ovatus
ATTGGACAGCGCGGTCAGCATCACTGCCAAAGGCACGGTGACGGGCACGTCGGCCGAAGGCATCAAGACGACCGGCAATGGTCCGGTGACCGTGGCGGTCTCCGGCGCGGTGACTGGCGCGACGACCGGGTTGCTGCTGACCGGCGGCATCGGCGGCGCAGGCAATATCTTGGTGACGGGCACCGGCGGGTTCGTCGGCGGAACCGGCGATGCAGCGACCATTCAGAACAACGGCTCCGGCGCAGTCACCGTCAACATCTCGGGCGCTAGCAACTCGGTGGGGGGGCATGGCATCGTGGTGCGCGACACGGTTACAGGCGGCAACGTCAGCATCACCACGGGTGCGGTAACGGCAATGACGGCGGGCAAGGACGCCATCAGCGCCATAACGCAGTCGCTCACTGCCAATGCGACGGTTGTGGCGAACGGCGACATCAAGGCGGGCAATGCCGGCGTTGTCACGGCGATCCTTCAGGGCACTGCGACCGGCAATGTCAGCGCGACCGCTAATGGCGCGATCGACGCGCGCTTCGGCGTCGACGCGGAGAACTTCGGTTCGGGTACGACGACGGTGACAACAGTCGGCGCGGTCACTGCGAAGAACGGCAACGGTGTGTTCGCGTTGAGCAAGGGCGGCAATGTGTCGGTGACGACGGGCGCGGTGACATCCACCGGCAACACGGCGATCGTGGCGCGCCAGAGCAATGCGGCGGGTGCGGGCGTGATCGATGTGACGGCCAACGGCGCTGTCTCGGGCACGATCGGCATCGAGGCGAACAATTCCGGCAGCGGCGTGGTGAAGATCACGACCAATGCCCTTGTCGAAGGCGCCACCAGCGCCATCTTCGCGCGGTCGGCCGGTCAGCCGATTTTGATCACCAGCGGCGGGTTGGTCCGCAATCGGTCGCAGCTTTCCACTGATCTGGCGATCGACGCCAGTGGCGGACTGGTGGTTTTCACCAATGTGGGCGGAATGATCGGCACGGTGAAGTTCGGCGCCGGCGCCAACATCTTCAACAACGTTGCCAATTGGAATACGGCCGGTGGAACCAATGAGTTCGGTGGCGGTGCGAGCACGCTCTTCAATCAGCCGGGCGTTTCGATTTACACCGCCGTCAATGGCGCAGCGGTTGAAACGACGACCTTCAACGGCCTGGCGAATTTCAACAACTACGGCATCCTCACCATGGCTGACGGCGGGGCGGGAGATCGCACCACGACCAGCGGCAATGCCAGCTTTGCCGCCGGATCGGTCTACGCCGTCGATGTCAGCGGCATCGATCAATCCGATCGTTTCATCGTCAACGGCACGGCGACACTGGATGCCGGCTCGACTCTTGATGTGCAGGGGACGCTGGCGTACGGCGCTCACTACACCGTGCTGACCGCGAATGGCGGCGTGAACGGCGAATTCGGTTCGCTCACCGGCGACACCAGCACCGCCTTTCTGAAGGTCGAAGACAACTACGATGCCAACAACGTCTATCTCGACGTGATCAAGTATCGCAACTTCGCCGATGCCGGCCTGACGCGAAACCAGATATCGACCGGCCGCGGCCTGGACACGATTCCAACGGTCGGGCCGCTGTTCAACGCGGTCGCAGGACTGATGACGGACACCCAGGCCCGCTCGGCCTTCGATCAGCTCTCGGGCGAGCAGCATGCCTCGATGAGCAGCGTGCTCGTCGACGACAGCCGCTTCGTCCGCTCCGCCGCCATCGACCGTCTGCGCAGCAGCTTTGGTTCCGTCGGCGCCACGCCGATGCCCGTCATGTCCTATGCGGCCGGGGGGCCCGCGCGCGTGCCTGTCTCCACGGAACGTTTTGTTCTGTGGGGGCAGGCATTCGGCTCTTGGGGACAATTGAACGGCGATGGCAATGCGGCGAGCGTCCGCCGCTCGACCGGCGGTTTCACTATCGGTGGCGATACGCTGATCTTCGACAGTTGGCGGGTTGGCCTCCTCGGCGGCTACAGCAACACCAGTTTCAGCATTTCAGGGCGCTCGTCGTCAGGCAGCAGCGACAATTACCATGTCTCCATCTATGGCGGCCGGCAATTCGGCAATCTCAGCCTGCGCACCGGTGCGGCCTATACTTGGCATGACATCAAGACCAACCGGTCGGTGGCCTTCCCGGGCTTCAACGATGCGCTGTCGGCCAGCTACGGCGCCCGCACCGCACAGGTGTTCGGCGATCTCGGCTATCGCATCGACATGAACAGTGTTTCTCTCGAGCCGTTCGGCAGTCTGGCCTATGTCAACCTGCGCACGGAAGGTTTCAGGGAGACCGGCGGCCCGGCAGCTTTGACCAGCAAAGGAACGACGACCGGCGTCACCTTCACGACCTTGGGCCTGCGCGCCTCCACAGACTTTGCGTTCGGCGGCATGATCGCCACGGCGCGCGGCACGCTCGGCTGGCGCCACGCTTTCGGCAGCACCACGCCGGTCTCGACCTTCGCCTTCGCTGGCGGCAATGCCTTCAATATCGCCGGTGTGCCGATCGCGCAGAACGCCGCGGTGGTCGAAGCGGGGCTCGATCTGCGCCTGTTCCAGGATGCGACATTCGGCGTTTCCTACAATGGCCAGTTCGCTTCCAGCGCGGGAGACCAGAGCGTCAAGGCAAACTTGGCGGTGAAATTCTGATCGTGAGAGCTTGACTCTTGGCGCCTTAGTCCGGCGCTAGAGCGGACGCTGAGCCCGAAGCAATAGACATTAAGGAACCCCGCTTCGATGAACTATCTCACATCCATATTCTTTGGCGTTCGTGATAATTCGGAATTCCTTCGCGGTGTTCAACACGCAATTAATAATATCGGTTCTCAAGACGGCATCTATTCCGGCGACAATCTTTTCACATTCGGGCGCAATCTAGGATTCCTCGAAGATAAAAAACTGTTGAAGAGCTTCAAAAGGCACAGCGAAACTCCGATAGAGCGCGCAATCCTCTGGCGTGTTGCGGTTGCGGTCTGGGGGGCATTGAATGGCGTGCGATTGGCAGAAGGGGATTTTGTCGAATGCGCTTGTTATAAAGGAATGCTCGCGCGTATCATTTGTGATTACGTTGATTTTGCGGCGCGATTAGATCGCCACTATTACCTTTATGATCTTTTCGATCATGAGCCTGGACTCGCACATCATTCCATGCCGGAACATGGCAAAGACTTGTATGACCGAGTGAAGCAACGATTTTCGGATACGCCCAACGTCACAGTGACCCGGGGAAGCGTCCCTGACGTTTTGAGCGAGGTGGCACCTCAGAAGATCGCCTTTATGCATATAGATCTCAACAATGCACGCGCCGAAATCGGAGCACTTGAAATTCTTTTCGATCGACTGGTACCAGGCGCGGTGATGATACTTGATGACTATGGTTGGAAGGCTTATCGAGCTCAAAAACAGGCAGAGGATCCGTGGCTTGCTCGCCGAGGATACCACGTGCTTGAACTTCCAACTGGGCAGGGCCTTGTTATCAAATAAGTGGCGGCTTGCCGCTCAACGGTCGCTTATTGAACACCTGGAATCTGGAGGTCTGCTGATTGCAGAGCTGGCTTCGCGTAACCGATTAGATTACCGCAATAGCTGCCCAGGATCGACAGTGGCTCGACGCCAAGGATGAACAGCACCTTGTCGTAACGGAGCGTCAGAGCCTGCGACAGCGCCCCGTTCAAAACGGCCCTTGGCATGCTGGTGTTGGCGCAGATGATATCAATATTGAGTTCGTAAAGCGCTCGGCCAAACTGCGTTAGGCCTGAAGTACGGTCCTGCTCTGGCGGATGTGTGGCGCGGAACACGCCGTGCTTGCCCCTGTAAAAGGCGATCGGCTTGCCCCATTCCGCAAGATACGCCTTGGTCGCGTGGAAGTAGTCGAAGGTGTTCTCCGAAGCGGCAAAGCGCAGAGGCAGCAGCTTGCCGGCGGCGTCATCGATATAACGAGCAGGGCGCACTTCGGGCCGCGGTTCTCAAACCACCAGTGATGTGAACTATCGATTTGCACCAGCTCGCCAAAGCAATTGCGCCGGCCGCGCGCCTGATGCAGTTGCCATTGCGTTCGCGACGTGACGTCACGAGGCCCGCCTCGGTCATCCACTTGCGCAACGTCTCCTTGTTGATGGGCACTTGGTGCCGTTTCATCAGCTTCTCGGCGGCGAACGTCGGTCCAAAATCCGGATAGCTCGCGCGCACCAGATCGAGTATCTAATTGCGAAACTCGTCGGTATGACGCCGGTTGCTCGGTCGTCCGCGCTTCCTTGATACCAGCCCGTTCGCACCATCTCGATCATAGGCAATCAGAAACCGATAGACCAGGCTGCGGCTCAAATGAAGCAACGCGGCAGCTCGTGACAGTCAACCGGAGCTCGCGGACCTTCCACGGGCCATCATAGCTGTGAGAACCTTCAACCTTCCTTTCCTGGCTCATATTCGCCAGTGCCAAGGCGCGGGAAGTGTCGCATCTCAACTGACCCAAGTGTCGCATTACTAAGTGGCTGCTAACAGCTCCTCGACGCATAATCGACATTATGGAACTGCGGCTCAACTAAAGGCAACGAAGGCCCTTTAAGCCGAGACTGCGCCGGACTTGGCCGCGGGCGTACTAAACACACCGATATAGTCAAGGTTAGCCGCAAATAGCCATACGTTAGGCAGTTGTTTCGGCGTTGCCCGGCTGTTTAAGCAATAATCTTCAGTTTTTGCTCTATTCAAACTAGACTAAACTTGAGCAGACTGCCAAAATCCCTCAAATGATCAAACAGTTACTTTTCGCACTGGCCGTTGGGATGGGGCTGATCCATGGCGCTGCCGCTGCTTGCGGAGATAGTGGCGGCCCAGGCTATCGCGCGCCTTCTGGCAAGTGCATTGGCTGGGAGCAATTGGCACAAGTCTGCGGTAGTCCGCCGGAAACAAAGTGTACACCTGAGCTGGAAGCAATAGGCGCCCAGGAAATCGCTCGTGCCCAGACCGAGGCGCGACGAGCGCGGGCCTCAAATGATCGGAAGGTTACGCCTGAAGCATCGGCTATGAGCCTCATAAGTCAGCTCGTGCCGCTCGCTGCCAATAATTCTGCTGAATATATCGATCCCGAACGCATCAAAGTCGTCGATGGTGATACGATTCAACTGGATGGTAAGAGCCCAAGCATTCGACTTGTTGGTTTCAACGCACCTGAAACCAGCGGTGCAAAGTGTGATCGCGAGCAAGAGCTTGGACAAATGGCTTCTCGGCGACTGCTTGAATTGATCGAAGCTGAGCCTGTTCAATTGCAAATTATTGCCTGTTCTTGTGCGTCCGGGACGGAAGGAACAATGAGTTGTAACTACGGACGGAAATGTGGAGTTTTATATTCAGGTGGCCAAGACGTCGGGAAGACCCTTATTGCAGAGCGCCTAGCCGTACCGTTTATCTGCGGTAAAACACGGTGCCCCCCTACTCCGAAGCCCTGGTGCAGCAAATGATGCGCTGAAGTCAGGCGTGTTGTCGATGCTCTCAACGATTTCCACGCAAGTCAGTCTCGCTGGCCCTGAGCGGCCCTGGACTATGAATCGGTGAAAAGGCTATCAAATTGGCGACCTTGCCTTCCATTGTTAAGTTGCTTGCCGGCCTTAGACGTGAACCTCACGACTATAAGCCGGATCTGCAGATGTTTCCGACCATATCGGTTGAAAGACTTGCAAACGATTTAAGACTGGCAGAGCGAGGGAAGGAACGCGGGCAATCAAATGAACCACATACCGATAGCGCTGGCGCAGACGAAATCGAATTAGCCATTGTTGAACGAATAGAATCTGAGAAGCGTGATGCCTTTTCCACCTTATCCGATCAGCTCAAGGTCTACGAGGAACGCTTAGCAGGTCTCGACTTCGAAGGTCGTTTCGCCGATATCCGCGTAGCTGCAGCACAAGCACCTAACGAATTCAAGACAACCGCGGCTCAAGGGCGAAGCGAGCTATTTCAGTCCCGGCGAAAGCTAAGAGACTTCGAGATTGAAAGGGAGCGGTTCAAGCAAGAGCACAATTTGTTTCGGCCTGCCAGAAATTCAACCGGCTGGGCCGCCGGCCTGAAATGGGCGGTGCTATTGGCTATGGCTGTAGCCGAAATATTTGTGAACGGTTCATACCTTGCCAAAGGAAATGAGCTGGGTCTGCTCGGTGGCGTATCGCAGGCCATAACCTTCGCAGCTCTCAACATCGGGATGAGTTTTGCCTTTGGAGCGGTGCTAGCTCGCCAAGTCAATCACAGAAGCCTCTTTCGAAAAATCATAGGTGTTCTAGGGATTCTGCTTTTCGTCGCTTTCGCCGTCTCACTCAACCTAGCGCTAGGACATTTACGCGAGCTTTCATCCGAATTGTCATCCGACCCGGGGGTCCAAGTCCTCCAGCGCCTCGCAACTGCACCGCTTGAATTAACGGACATTCACACCTGGATTTTCGTCAGTATGGGCCTTGCATTCTCCGCCATCGCTTTTGGTGAGGCTCTATTTATATACGACCCCTATCCGGGATATGGCGCTCTCGAAAAGCGAGTTGATCTCGCCCATCGAACTTATTTGGATCACACAAGATTTCTTCACGACGAACTCAAAGAGATTCGCGACAGCTCTATCGAAGCCATCGAAAGCGCCAACCGAGAACTGTCAGTACGTCGAGGGGAATACGATTCTATAATCTCCGGTAAAGTTCGCGTCGCTCAGATGTTTGATAGTTTTCAAACGCATTTGGAGAAAACCGGCGACGCTCTACTGGCCGTATATAGGGATGCAAACCGCACAACTCGTTCCACGCCAGTGCCCCAAAGATTCTCTCAACCGTTTCGGCTCGAGAGAATTATTGTAAGCCCTGAGGTGCCATCAACGGGCGCTAGGAATGATTTGAGATCTCAAATTGCCTCGTCACAATTGGAACTGACCGATCAGGTCGAAGCGATAAATTCCGAATTCCTGAAAGCTTCGGAGACCTATTCGGAAATCGACAAACTTTTGGAAAAAGAGCCTAATGCCTCCGACGCGAAGATCAAGCAAGCCTAGGCCGAGCGCTAACCGCGGCCAGATGGCCGCGACAATCGCGGTTTTATTCCTCGTCGCGGTAGCAGCGATTGGTTACTCTTACGTTTGGACCACCACTGCGAAGCCACTTGAACTCAATAGGTCAACACTATGTCCACTTGATGGGCCGGCTTCTACACTTGTTGTGCTGCTAGATGCATCTGACGATTTTCCGGACGTTGCTCGTCAGGAAGTAGAACTCACCCTAAATGAAATGGCATCTTCTGTTCCGACACATGGCTTGGTCGAGCTGCGAACACTAACGGCTGGCGCGCCGTATCAGCGCATATTGTTTTCCAAGTGCAATCCGGGAGACGGAAAAGGGCTTTCTGAGTACACCGCCAATCCAAAAATGGCGCGTCAAAAATGGGAAAAAGAATTCTCAGATCCTTTGAAAGATGCTCTTAGAGGAGGTTTGGCACCTGCGCCAGGCGAAGCATCGCCGATAATGTCGGCCATTCAGCGAATATCCTTAGAGCGTTTCATGTCGTCTTCAACTGCGTCAACGCCGAAATCCCTGGTGTTGGTCAGCGATATGATCGAATTTACTCCTGCGTACTCCCAGTACACGAACGATCTTACTTATGATCGGTTTCGGCGATCTCCCGCTTATCGATCTGTCCGAACGGACCTAAAGCAAGCCGAAGTCACAATTTTCTACGTTCAGAGGCAGACGCGTAATCCTATCAATCCCGCCGCCCATATCAAATTTTGGCAGGAATGGATCATCGACAACGGTGGCGTATTCCACAGAGCAAAGACTTTGCAGGGGGTGCGATGACAGACCATCACGCGCGGAGCTCGGCCTATCAACGAATGGCTGAGAATTCCACAATAGCAAGTTTGGTATTTGCTACCTTCACTCTCGCAGGTGCGTCCTACATTATAATCGCAAAGCAGTATGGCATCACGCAATTCTTCGTGACCATCGGACCCGTCGTGGTCATGTTCGTTTACGCGCTTCTATTGATGCTATTTGCTCGTCTCCGACTTCGCGATGACCAAGCCGGCGACAATCTCTATTACATGGGATTTCTATTCACACTGGTGAGCTTGGCCGTCTCACTTTATCAGTTCTCAGCCACAAAGGGAGCTGATGAGATAGTACGTAACTTTGGTATTGCGATCTCGTCTACGATCGTTGGCATAGCCGCAAGAATTATGTTCAACATGACGCGTCAAGATCCGATTGAGATAGAGCGCGTCGCTCGCGTACAGCTATCCGAAGCCGCCAGAAGATTTCGGCGCGAATTGGACAATTCCATCATTGAACTGAATCATTTTAGACGCGCCATTCAGCAGTCGCTCAACGATGGATACTCGGAAATAACGGACAATGTTCGGAATGTTTCGAATTCAATGATAGGCGCATTTGAAAACGTCGCCGATAAAACGACAGGCCCGCTCGAAGCCGTCGGCCAAAAGTCTAGCTCTGCAATAACCGATGTCACTGGGGCTATGCTCGTCGCGCTGCAAGAGAGCGCCACAACTATCAGCGCGCAGAATAGCCAACTTGCAGAAGGTGCTCAGAAACTAACAAGCACGCTTTCTTCGATTTCCGACCGTTTAGCAGAGATGCAAACGCCCGAGCGAGTCATCGAGATCCGTCTCGATCCGGTCATTACGAGTTTGAGACAGTTGGTTAGCGATTTGGGCCAAGGCGCCTCAGAGCAACGAATCTTACTAACCGGATCTATCGATCGCGTGGCTAGCTTCCTTCAAACCGTGACGTCCGAGGTCACATCTTTAAGATCAGACGTAGCCTCCCAAGCAAGTGCTATGCAGGGGAACGCTAGGAGAATTGATCAGGGGCTTTCCGACTCATCAACCGCGATGAGATCACTACAAGCTGATTACGCTAACAACATCGAACAGTTGGCGAAGGATCAAGCAGCGCGGGCACAACGCCAGGAAACTATTTTGCGGGCTACTATAGACGTTCTGAAAGCTCGTTTGCCCGAGCCCATCCGTCCAAATGACACTAGGGAACCCATCAATGGCGGATGATCAAATAGCCCGCCAAGGCTACTCGTATAAAGCGGGACTTGTCTTAGGCCTCACTCTCGCAGAGGTCCTTTTGTTGCTTGTCTTCTGCTTGCTGCTCGCCGTAGGCGCGATCGTTGGGCAGTTGAATTCAGATTTGGCAGCCTTGAAAGAAGAAAGAGATCTGGCTCGAGCGCAAGCCGCGGCATTAGACTGGATGACGGCGGAGCTCCGCAAAAGTCCAAAATTGATCGAGGCGATGCAACGTTCGAAGGAGAACAGTAGCGATATCGACGAATTCTGGCGAGAGCTTGTGGAAGGTTATGCTCTCTTGAAATCTATGGAGACGGCGGGTCTCCGAAAAGCTAACCCACAAGAGGTGATTGCTGCTCTTAACAAGGCTAATGATATCACTATAAAGGTACCGAATTTAGACAGGACCATCGCCGACGCCAGATTCAAGAAACAACTCTTCCAAGCTCTGGGTGAAAGAGGTATTTCGAATATTACACCGATCCAGCTTGCCGATGCGGCAAAGCAAGCGCCTACCGGAGGATCTTCCACGGGGCACAGATGGCCCCCAATCATATCTCTCAGTGAGGCTGACGGATACTACTTCGAATCCGGAAAGGCCGAGTTGCGAGCAGATTTCTCCAGTCGCATCGAGACGCGAATTATACCTCAACTATTGGATCTCATTCGTCAGTATGACGTAGATGTCATTGAGGTTGTAGGTCACACGGACGAGCAACAGATCTCGCCAAAGCCGTCAAATTTGGACGAACTGCTTTTTGGGGTAATTAGAGGGACATCCTCAATTGGCTCTCTGCGTTTCGCAGACAATGCCGGGCTTGGCATCGGAAGGGCCGCCGTTGTGGTCCAGGCCTTGCTCAGAGACCCCCGCATATCGAAATACCGGATACTCCCATTATCTGCAGGTCAATTAATTGACCGCGATTTGCGCCTTTCGACTGGCAAATATTCCGGCGATGTAAAAGAGCGCCGGCGTATTGAAATACGCCTGAGAAAGGCCGACCCCTAGGCATCGCAGGCTGACACAAGAAAGATGGTTGTTTAGGTAGGATCTGTGGCGTGTATCTTCGAGCAAAGCCTCCAAGTAGCCGGGACTCTGAAATGGATCGCCAACAATGTTATTGGACGGCTCTAGCCGTTATAAGTCATTTTGACACGCATTCGGCATTATGGAACGAGGCAATGCCCGGTTGGTCGCAGGTTTTGCCACAATACTAACTGAAGCTACTTCGGGTGAGCTCAGATCCGCTAAGCCGCAATTTGAGACGATTGGTCAAGAGACGTGGCAGCAATGACTTCTTTGAATTTCTCTAAGATTTCACTGTGTGATTTACGGAGATATCGCTCAATTTCGCGGTTGCCAATCAACTTTGCCAGGTAACCTGTAGCTATAACAAGATGTAGAACATCGTCCCCATATGAGCTCTCGACTTGCTTGAACGCAGATTGCAGAGATTCCATTTCTCGTTCCATTTTGGCCATTTGCTCAACACTAAGTCCGCCCACGGACTTCGGCACATCTGGCTTTGCCAAATCAACTTGCTTGGTCGCGGCGAGCAACGCCTTAGCGTAGCTGGAAGAAAAGTTTCCGGCCGTGGCCATCAATTCGCTGGCTTCAATCTGCCTAAGAGGCTTCATTTTTCGTAAGACATCAAATATCGCAGGATTGATGCGACGATCCTTTAGAAAGTCAACCACCTCCGGGCAAATTCGGTCTAACAAAGTTCTGCGACGTTTAATGGACTGAATATCCACATCTAACACTCGAGCGAGTTTGTCTTCGGAAACACCGCGTTTCAAAGCTTGAACAATCATGAAATGCTCTTGAATAGTAGCAAGCCTACTTAATCGTTTGTTGTAGGTAAATGCCTCGTCGTCATCCGATACAAGACAAAGCGCCTTTTCGATACCGAGCTCAGCGAAAGCCGCTAGACGTATATGACCATCCAGCAGCAAGTATCCACCGGCACGGCGAGCGAGGCGAGAAACAACAAGCGGCTCGACTAATCCAATTTCGGCAATGGAGCGCACAATCTTCTTGTACTTACTCGATGCTCTTAGCGCGTCAGTCACCTGCCGTTGCGGTAATACCTCCGCTGTGGGCACCAAGATTGTTTTGCCTTCGAAGGCATGATGAACCGGCCTGTTCATAGCGATCCTCCAGCGCGAATACGTTCGGTTATCGGACGTGGCAAGGTCGCGAGCGATTCTGCCCGCAGCAGCGTTGAAAAATGATCATCAGCCAAGAGATGCTTCAGTGCGTTAATAATGAATAGCAATCGGTTCTGGGTGATTGTAGCCTTCTTGACCAACAATTTTTGACGTTCGGTTTCTTTCTGATACGCGCGAACCAGTGACGTGGCGCTTACGCGGCGCCGCCCTAGCGGCGCGCCAACAGCTTACCCAATGATTTACCGATTGCGTTCCGTTTCTCAACAATGCGGCGAATGGCCAAAATCTGGCTTCCAGGCAATGCCTTGCTCTCGTATGCTTCGGCGAGTGCAGTCTGAACATTGTCGTCCTTTGCCCGGGCTATCTCCATAGCTATCGACGGAGGAATAATACCCCTGTCAACAGCAGCGAGCAGTCGCTCTTCACCTTTGTCAAAGAGAGAGAAAAGGGCATAAATGTACTCGTCGCTAAAACCAGTCTTGATCGCGATTTTTACAGGCGCATAACCGCGTTCTCTAAGAGCCACAATTTCGCGTATGAGCTCAAGGCCAGAGTGGTTGCGCCTTGCTAAGTTTTCGACAAGACTACGAACAAGACAGTCTTCTTCATCGGCTTCTATAACAATGGCAGGAATCTTGTCTTGATCGAGCGCTACAAAGGCCTCCATTCTTCCCTGACCACATACAAGGCTGTAGCCAGTTCCATCTGACCTCCGGCTCACTGTGATAGGTCGTTTCAGGCCAAGAGACTGGATGCTGTTTACGAGCTCGCTGAAACTCTTCTTGTTCCTTACACGTGGATTTAACACTGTAATCTCGACGATAGGAATAAGCTGAATATCTTGATCTGGATCTTTCATGCTGCTCTCCTTACTGGCGCTCGTGAGGCTAAGGCTAGAAAAGCACCCAATGTTTCATATCGATAAGCTTCGAAACGAAATTCGTTTTCATCCGCGAGGCGAATTTGGATATCTCTGCCAAATTCCAATCGGGGTAAGAGGTAGTAGTCCAGAACGGAGCTATTTTCGGAATTCATCCGTAGCACAATCGTGATGTCAGGCATCAAGCTTGTATCGAAACGGATCTTCCACCGTTTTGATCTTGCAAGTTCGCAACAGCGCGAAAGAACCACTGACGCTGTGAATTCGCCGTTGATAGTCAAGAGATCGCTCGAATCGTCGATATCGACGGAGGCACCGATCCCTCTCAAATCAGTGATGAGGGAAGTCACAACGCCGGGATGAAGCGTGCGCAAGAAACGATTGGTTTCAATATAACGAAAATCTCGTCGCGGTGTGAATCCGACAAGTTTGTAAGCATTTATAAGTGAGCCAAATCGATGCCGATAGGAACTGCTCGCAGGCATGTCATCGCGTTCGTCAATGATCAAAGCTGACAATACATTGTTAGTCGTTAAAAGCTGAGCTAAGCAGCTTAACATTTCTTCGTCGCTTAAATGGCGACTGCGTTCCTCGATAATACGCTGGGCCTGCTCGAAGATAGATCGATCTACGATAGCCTCAAACGCGTTATTGGCACGCACAATCTGATCCGCCGCGTTTTTAACGCGTTCAATCTTCAGTTTGAATGATCTTCTGTTATAGACGTTATGGCCGATATACTTTTCATTCGTCAGAATCTCGTGCACAGTTCCTCTAGACCAAGCGGTGCCAACATGAGTTTTTGCGCCGGATGCATTTAGGAGCGCAGCTATTTCACGTTCGTTCCGCTTGCTGATAACGAATTGTCGGTATATCAGTCGGACGTTCTCTACTTCGTTCGGCGGTCCTGGCACAAGGATGACGCGATCTGTCTGGAGACTCTTATGCTCACCGATCGCGAGAAGTGACTTCGGTTGCCGGTTTGAGTCAACCATCAGCCGATTCAATCCATAACCAGCAAGTCCTCCCTGTCGATATCCGCGCGCAATTTGGCGGCATTGTCCCGCAAAGACCTTTGAGGATAGCTCTCGACTGTATTCACCCGCCATAGCGCGCTTGACGGTCTTTATGATTGTGGCACTTATGCTACCGTCATTCTCGAATTGTTCAGCGCAGTATTCGATCGAGATACCCGATTGCCTGCATATATATTCAAGATGCGCAGCTTCATCAGCATTTTGAAATCGACCCCAGCGACTGACGTCGTAGACAAGAATGAGATCGAATTCAGCCCGCCCGTTCGTGACGTCGTCGATGAGGTTTTGCAACGCCAGGCGTCCGCCGAGGTTGAGCCCACTCTTTCCCTCATCAGCGTAAGTCTGAACAATTGTAATGTTGTGAAGATCAGCGTAGCGCTGGATGCCCGCTGCTTGTAGTTCAGTCGAATACTCTTGGAGATCAGTGGACATCCGCAGATATTGAGCGGCCCGTTGGGGGTGGTTCGGCGGTCTACGGAATTGTTTGCCTGACGCCGTTCTGCCAACCACGTGCGCCTCATCCCGTACGTGACCTATACAGCCGATCGCTAAGTCAAATGGATCTTCCGATAATAAATCATCTGGAAATTTCCGAGCTTTTGATGTGAATTGATTCAATCGGAATGAGCAGCACTCAAAAGTGCAGGATCCTCCACCAGCCGATTCTTAAGTCGCCCGCCGGTTAGCTGAAAGTTAGTACACAGCTTGGTTGCCGTCGCCATGTCATTGGCAGGGAGAGCACACACAAATGTCTATCTGGCGATATGGCGATATCTCGAGAGAAGTGGGCCTATTCAGATCCGTCGGATGCCCATTTTGCGGCGCCAAGTTGCAAAACATCTATACGAAGCACCACGATGCGGGAAAATATAATTCGAACGGGCGCCATTTCATCTCCAATAACACGGCTGGCATCCGCCGTGTCGATATCTGTCAATCCTGCGGTTGGTGGAAAGCAAGTGATCACGGGGAAACCGAACACTCGGATCCTATGAAGACCATCGTCTGGGTCAGAGGCGCAGTTGGAAGTCTCAGAGAGCTAAATCTTCAAGATGTCAGCATCCCTATGGAACAGGTCCGAGATTTTTTGATGGCACGATTCGGCGCGCGCTTTGACAATGCATCCAAGACTATTCGAGGAAACGGTCGCAAGCGTCTTCGCGTCAGTTGGATTTACAACCATTGTCACTGCCTACAGCGGCGATGGCGGGATTGACGTCGTTCTGGAAAAAAATGGTGAGGAAATCGGCGTCCAGGTCAAAAGATACAAGGACCGGATTTCAGTCGAACAGATCAGATCACTTTGCGGTGCTTTGGTGCTTCGCGGACTTACACAGGGCATATTCGTAACGACGTCGTCGTTTCAGTCAGGTGCTGAGGGCACGGCGGCAAAATTTGCGAAAAAAGGATATAAGATCGATTTAATGGATAGTCAGAGATTTTATGATGTCCTTAGGCTTGCTCAGAGCAACACAATCAGAGACATGAGCGAAGAGGCCGCTTCTCGCTACCTCCTGCAGTTAGAATCAATCAGCGACGTCGTCGTATCATTTTGTCTCTGATATCGAGACCGATCTTCTTAAGAGGTCTTTCTAACTAACCAAATGTTTCCTGCACCGTGCGCCTCCAAGACAAATGTTAATTCCGCCCGACTACAAAATCGTTTTCACCTCAGCCATCTCAAGAAATCGGCAGAAGGCATTCGCGAGTTGCATCTGTCGCGGAGTTTTGCATTCAGCCTCGAAGATTTCAGGTGCTGCAACGAGAAGCGCAAGGCATTTTGCGCGCGAGATCGCGACATTAAACCGGTTTTCGCTGTAAAGGAAATCCATCCCACGCGGAGCGTCTGCATGGCTCGATGTCGCCATCGTATAGATTGCGATTGGCGCTTCTTGCCCTTGGAATTTATCGACGGTGCCGACCCGCACGCCGGGATATCGTTGCAGAACTTCGAAAACCTGCGCGTTGTACGGCGTGATGACAATAATATCATTGAGAGTGACAACTCTCTCGATTCCATCGCGATCTATCCAGCGTGTATTACTATTCAGGATAATGCCAACGAGTTCCGCCACTACGCCAGCTTCTTCAATCGAGTAACTCTTGTTACCAGCGTGCTCGACTGGGATGTAGCAAAGGCCGGATCCTTTGATCGAACGATCAGACAAGATGACTTGCTTCTCGCAGCCCGCCACTGGATGTAGCTTACCCTCGTAGAATAGCTCGGAATCGAAGGCGCAGATCGGTGGATTCATGCGCCAAGTTTCAGCGAGGAATAGGCCACGGTCCGGGTCGATTGTCTGCTTGCCACCGAGCACATGCTCCAACGAGGACACGCCCGTACCGTCAGGATGGGTACCCTGTGTTGGTTGATCGAGCTGCTGGGGATCACCGAGCAGGATAAGACGTTCTGCTGCATGCGAAACAGCAATAACATTCGCCAATGACATCTGCGCAGCTTCGTCGACCACAAGGACGTCAAGAACGTCCTGCGCGGGGGCAGCTGACCAGAGAAACCCTGTAGCGCCTGCGACCTGGCACTGACCCGAGGTCAGTTTCGTGAACAAATCCTTGTTGTCTTTTACGAATTTAAGCCGAGGCAAATCGTCTTCCTTTTCCTTGGCCTTCTGCACACAGCAGAGATCTAGTTCCATTTCATCAGCTGCTTCGAGAACCTTATCGAGCAGATTTCGAATCACCTTGTGGCTGTTGGCCGTAATCCCAACTCTCATTCCCTGCTTCACGAAGGCACATATCATACGAGCTCCCGTGTGAGATTTGCCAGTACCTGGTGGCCCCTGAATCGGCAGAACTCCGGCTTCGAAATTTTCAGCCAACCGGAGCGCCGCGTCGAGCGTCGTCTCGCCGTCATTCTGAATAGACTGCCCCTTAATCCGGGGCCGAATCCTTAAAAGGAGGTCCCGCGCCGCAAGGTAGGCACCGGGTCCGACTATACCGTGATCCGCGACATGATCGCCAATCCGGAGCAAACATTCGGCCTGCTCTTTAGAAGGTATTATTTCATGAACATACACTGCCGGGGGATGAATATCGGCCGTAGCACCTGTCTTCTTAATGTCGATCGTTCTTGACGCGGTCGAAATGGCGACAACTTCGCCAAGCTTGTCGCCCCCAACGGAGCGCAGGTCTCTATCGGCCCGGATATCAGTATCCTGCTGCGGAAAAACATATCGATGCGTCGCCATCTTTACGCGCCCTATCTTGGGCAACTCTTCAATAAACTTCAAACCAGACAACGCTGCCCGTTCATCTAGTAATTCCTCAGCGCTCAGAGCTTTGAGGCGAAAATGCTCCCACCATGTCGCCTTATCTTCGCGCCGGTGCCAGTCCAGAATATTAGCGAGAATCCATTGCGCATGCTGCTGTTCGGTGCGCTCCGCCGGATCAACCGGAATGCCTTCCATAAGGCGCGAGACCAATTCGTTGATCCTCTGCTGGCGATCAGAGATAGCCTCGCTCGGTCCGTCCTGTCCCGGTGCCGGACGCGGGACAAATGTTCCCTTTGATTCAAGGCCGGACCGCAGCGTTTCAAGCCAGTTACGCAGCGCTTCAGTCGAAACGCAGTCATCCTGATTGTAGCCCTGGACAACCTTTCTATCCGCAGGCGAGATTAAGTCATCGCCAGAGAGTTCAAGTACCGCCTGAAGGCTGGCGAGTGCAACGTTCGCATCGCTGAGTGGAACGACCCGTTCATAGCCGTAAAAGGCTTCGAGCCGCTTGATCGAGTAGCTCTCAACGCTAGCGCGCAGTGAGTTACGAACGATGCCATAGAGGTCAACAAAGACGAGGCCGCGCAGAAAGTCGTCGATTTCGCCTTCACGCGACGCATAGCGACCCATCAGGCGCTTCAACGCCGCCGGTTCGTATGGCGCAAAGTGGTACATGTGCAGGTCGGGGTATGCCTTCTTCCGCTTCACGACGAAATCCACGAAGCGCTCGAAAGCCGCCTTTTCTTCGGCCCGGTTAAAAGACCAGTCGGCCTGGTACACTGCATTGCCGCTCTCGTCCCGGAAGTGATATCCGAATAGATATTCAAGGCCGTGCTCGCCGACGAAGGGGTCGCCTTCTAGATCGAAAAAGATATCGCCGGGTGAAGGCGCAGGGAGTGCGCAAAGGCCGAAACCCGGCTGCACACTGAGGAGTTCATGACGAAGTTCACCCGATTCCCTAGCTTCGAATTGGATGAGCGCCTGATGCTTCACCTTTTCGTACGATTGTAACGCGCCGCGTTTCGGCTTCCAAGTCATCGGCGAGGGAAGACCAGCAAGTCCCGCAAGTGTTGTGATGCTATTCTCGCGCAACTCAGTAATTTGGTTACGCGATATGCCAGCCACGTAAGAGAGATGATCGTCGATGCGACGCCGCTTGTCGCAGGTCTCGCTCCACCGGCAGACATCACAATGATCGTTAGGCTCTGGATATGTTTCCGGTCCGAGCTGGCCGTCCGTGACACGCTCGATCGACGCCTTTGCTTTCCGGAAATAAGCAGCAAAGTCTGCTGTTCGATAGGAATATGGCACGAAATCCGTCCAAGGCGCGACAACGTGCGCAAATTCAGGAGGGCGCTGCTGCATCTCAGCCAGCATCCCGGAATAGAGACAGAGTTGAAGGACAGTGCCACCCTTAGTCTCACGTGCAAGTTTAGTGTCGGTCACCTCGTAGGACCAATCCCCAAAGGCGCTGGGAGCGCTGATGCGCCTCAGAATGTCGGCGCGGCCGGCCCAGCGGCCGCTACGCAGCGAGCCCTGAACAATAATCTCCCGGCCGGCTTTCATGGCGTCCAAAGTTGCGTGGACACTAGCGTCCGTGTTTTCGACGCCTTCAATCGTAATGGCGTCCGCGCCGTTCGCCCGCAAGTGATCAATGAAGGCCTGCTCATGCCGGAAGCCGCGCTCTCTTAGAATTTCAAGGAGAGGATCCCAACGGGCCGGTTTGGCAAGCGCACCGTTTGCGACCTGAATATCCAATACGGTCAGATGCGCGCAATTTAGATGACCAACCAAGTCGGTTGCGCTCAGTATTATTTCATCGCGAATTCTCCTCATGTAGCCCTCTCCTGACGATGAAACCGACGCCTGCTTTATTCAAGATCGAATGTATTCGCCGTCAAACATTTCATAGCGACGGAGCGAGACTTTGTCGCAAACACCTCAACTGATTAGTTAAGGCATTTAGTCACGGCAAGACAAACCACCTACGTGAGTGCTATTAATTGGCGTCGTGGCCATTCGAACCTCGGTTCGCGGCTGCAGCACACAAATTCAGACAAAGCACAGACCGCGAGGTGTTGGGCGAATCCGATTAGTCGCTTCAGGCGGCTGCGGGTAGTTGCGCTTGCAGATAGGCGCGGTAGCTCGCTAGCAAATCATCGATACCGACTTCAGCCATCAGGATGTCGAGCTCCTGAAGCGTGGCGGCAAAGCTCCGACCCGGCGCATCGGGCTCAAGGCCTTGGAGGCGTCCCCAAATCGCGCGATCCATCTGCTGGCGGGTTTCGGGGTCCAGAAGATCGGGCCGTTCGAAGTAGATCAGTCTCCGGGCTAGCTTCTTCAGCCGCGCGTCCTGAAAGCGATCAATGAGCGCCAGCCGATCCTTCCAAGCCGCAGCATGGAATCTTTGACAGACGTCCGCGTCCCAATCCTGAATGAAGGAATCATAAATCTGGAGTTCGACGTATTTGGACTTCGGCCAGATCATTTCCGAGGCGACGGCAGCCGAAACCAGCCGCTGAACAAACAACGTATCGCTGCGCGCATTGGCGGCTGTACACTCCAAATCTGCCTCGGCGAAACCACCGAGGAGGTCTTGATCTAACTCCCAAAGCTCCGCCAGGATGGGTGAACAGTTGGCCTTCATCCGCAAGATCGGTCCGTCGGGTTTCGCGATCTCTATCATGAGCTCCGCCTGCGTCATCCGCCGCAGGGCGTTCAAGTCTGCGGTTAGATCCAGGCAGTAGCGCACATTTTTGTCGGTAGGTTTGAACCCGATCGCTGTCACCGCGTGAACGTCCTGGATGCCACGTTTGAATTCGAAGACCGCGAATGTGTCGTGCTCCGCAATGAACTCCAGGACGGCTGCCTTGTTCGAGAAGCGCATGAAGCTCGACCAAAGAACCGGCGCCTCGGCAGCAATTAGCTGGCACAACGCCAAAGTCGTTGCTACGTCGGCCGCGGCGGTGTGCGACCGACCTGGATCAATGCCGTTGGCTTGCGCAAGGTCGGTGAGCCGGAAAATCCGTCGCCCGTACTGATCGCGCACGGATTTTAGCACGTCGGGCCGAAGGGTCCCCACGACTCGGGCAAGCTTCAGCAAGTCACCTCGCGAATTGCCGTTCATGTTGGTCACGAAGATCGGCGGCCGAAGCGATTCATAGAAGGCCTGGCGCAAGACCTCGTCGTCGTAGCTGATCGAGTTGAAGCCGATAAACATTGACGGAGTCCAACGGACCATCGTCTCATGAATGTCGCCCAGCATCGCGTCGTAGGACGGCCGCCGCGAGTCTACCAAGTTTGCGTAACGGGCGCCGGTCACGTGAAGTGCACCGGGAGACGGCAAAATGTGGGGCCGGAGCCTTCCCTCGAACTCGACCCTCTCCACGATGGTCAGGCTCTCATCGGTCCGCACCGCGGCAAACTGCAGAATCTGGTCGAAACGCTTCTTCAAGCCCGTGGTCTCAAGGTCGTAGATCACGAACCCCATCGACCGCCCCTAGCTTCGCTGAACTCGGAACTGCAAGGCTGTGGCACTGACCTTAAACTTCTTGGCCAAGGCCTGAACAGCCTCTTCATCTTCCAAGTCAAGATCGTGGCCTACGAGAGCGGCAGCCAACAGCGGCTCGGGCATCAGAAGTTCGGCAGCGAAATTATTCGCTTCGATCTCCTGGTCGTCGACGCCCTCGGACGACAGGCTGTCGCGCCTCAGGCTGCCTTTGTCGACGTGCACACCACTAGCCTCTAGCACAGGACGATGGAGGAGAATGTGTCCAAGTTCATGTGCCAGCGTGAACCTTTGGCGGGTCGAGGAGTGAAGGGAGTTAACGCCGATTATCGGCTGGCCATCCTTTATAAAGGCCATTCCCGAGAGCTCGCCGTCGAAGGGACTGTACTGCACGACCACGCCCGCCGCCCGCACGATGCGGTCAAGCGGAACAGGCGCAGCGCGTACCCCGTGCTCCTGAATGAGGCGCAGTGCAGCCGTGCGGGCCTTGGCCTTGTCTGCCATCGTCAACGTTTCCCGGCCGATTGCACAAAGCGCTGCACTAGCGCGTGTTGCTGCTCGCTCAGCGGGCTGCCGTGTGTAGTAATCGGTTGGACGTCATCGGAGAATTCGAAGCTCGCAGGCACGAGTTCGAGAATGGACGCGCAGCCTAATGCGTTAGCCAGCCGAAAGACGTTATGCATCAGGACCTTCTGGCGACCGGTTTCCATATTCGCCAGTGACGCGCGCGTCAGCCCTATCTGCGCGGCAACCTCGGCCTGGGTGCGCCCGCGATCATTTCGAAGGCGCGCGACGTTTTGGCCAAGCTGGCGGTAAAGTTCCATGTCGTCGTCCATAGAATCTGAATGACCAGTTCACTGCGAGATGTCAATAGGGCTGACATTTTTGTGCTTATCACAAACATTATAAGTCAAATATGTGCATGTAGTTGACTAAAATGTGAGTCGCTGTCATCATCATTGTCTCGGGCCACATCGCGGCCTTGAACCCAAGAAAGGGAAACTACAGATGACCCTGCGCATCCCCCAAGATGAGAACCCACTCGACGGCGGCGCCACCGGCGTCTTCACGGTCGAACTCGGCGACGAAGCCTTCCGGTTCCGCCGTGTACCTTTCGACGACCGCAAGGTGGTCGGCGCCCAGATCGCTGCAGCCGCGGGCGCCCATCCGATCGAGGAATTCGTCATCCTGCACCACCTGACCTCTGGCGAGCTCGAGTCGATCCGCCCCACCGAATCCCTCGACCTTCGCGAAGAAGGCGTGAAGCGCTTCTTTGTCGTGCGCGGGGACGACCTCCACCGGTTCACCGTGGAAGGCCTGTCGATGGAGTGGCCGAAGGGGAAGCTGGCGGCCAAGCACATCAAGTTTCTGGCCAAGGCCAGCGAGGACCGGGTGCTCGTGCTCGATAGCGCAGAGGGCGATATCGTTCTTGACGACGACGACCTCGTAGACCTTTCGGCCAACGGCGTAGAGCGGCTGTTGCTGCGTCGTCTCCCCAAGATGGTGACCGTCTACTATAAGGAGGCGCCCTTCGAGCTGGAGCGCGGAATCTACACCACCGAGCAGTTGGTCGCGGTGTTCTCGGCGCCCGCCGGGTACCTCCTCGACCTGATTGAGCGGGATGGCGAGTTCCGCGAGCTCAAGGCAGGCGAGCGCATCAAGATCCGCGAGGGCCTAGAATTTTCTTCGCACCCGCCGGCAGGGCACTCGTCGTGAGGGATCCGGTGTCAGAACTGCACAAACTGCGCCGAATCTGCCGCCTTGCCGAACTCCATGAAGATGGAGGGCAGCCGCTCGTCCATCTTCCGGAGTTGCGGGTCCAGCACGCGGGCGGAACGGAGATGGTCGAAGGGCTTCTCTGCCCTCGCCCTCACGGCGGGTATGTCTCTCGGCTGTTCCTCTCGAAGCCCTTCGCCAATCGTGGACAGAACTGGACCACGCATAGTCTGCTCGGGCGTACGTGGCACACCATGTCGTGGAATGGTGTCGACCCTGAGCTACCGTGGGATGAGATCCTCGGCGCCCACATGAGGCCGCTGCAATGAAGGTGCATCTGAAGATCAACGGCTATCTGCTCGACACAGTCCGCCGAGACCTCGACCGACCGCACGCCTTCGCTTATGAGCGCGTTGGCTTCTTCACGGCCGGCGCGACAGACCTTGGTGACCGGCTGCTCCTGACGATACGAGGCTACATGCCGGTCGCGGACGAGGACTACGAGTTCGACCGCAGGGTCGGGGCCAAGATCGGTTCGTCAGCGATGCGCAAGGCGGTGCAGTCAGCCTACCGACCGGCAGCCGCGCTGTTGCATGTCCACACGCATGGTGGCCGGGGCAAGCCCGGGTTCAGCGGTGTTGACTTGAACAGCGCCAATGACTTTGTTCCCGGCTTCTTCGAAACCACGCCACGCATGCCGCACGGTCTGCTGGTTCTCAGCGACAACTCCGCTCACGGCCTCCTGTGGCTCGCAAGCGATCGGCCCCCAGTGATCATTCACGAGTTCTTGCGGATCGACGCACCTCTGCGGCGCGATTGGGGGTCGTATGTCCTGGCTTGAAAGGCAAAGCTTCCTCGGGATCGACAGCGACACACGCCTAGCAGCGACAACCGTCGGCTTGGTCGGTCTGGGTGGCGGCAACTCGCACGTGGTCCAGCAGTTGGCTCATCTCGGCATCGGCAGCTTCGTCCTGCTAGACGACGACATCATCACATTGACCAACCTCAATAGGCTGGTCGGCGGCACCGTGGAGGACGTCAAGGCCGCACGCCCGAAGGTGGAGATTGCCGCTAGGGTAATCCGCGCGATAAACCCGGACGCCCAAATCGTGATGCGGTGCGCCAAGTGGCAGGAGTTCGGCGAGCTTCTAAAGGGTTGCGACATCATTGTCGGCGGCCTCGACCATGTCGGCTCGAAGGACGAACTCGAGGCCCTATGCCGACGCTTCATGATCCCTTACATCGATATGGGTATGGACGTGACGCCGTTACCGGGCGCAGGGCAAAGCTTGGTCAGCGGCCAGGTCGTGTTATCGATGCCAGGCGAACCTTGCTTGCGATGCTTGCAGTTGATCACGGAGGAGCGGTTGAAGGCCGAGGCGCAAAGGTACGGCAGCGCTGGTAGCAGGCCGCAGGTCGTTTGGCCGAATGGTTTGTTGGCGTCCACAGCCGTAGGTCTCGTAGTCCAGTTGCTGACCCCCTGGATGGAAACCCCGCCCCGAACAGCATACTTCGCCTACGACGCTAACCTCGGGACGATCGGCCCCTCCGATCGCCTCGCGCGACGCCGCGGCAAGCCATGCCCTCACTATCCGGCCCACGCTGTCGGCGACCCGATGTTCGATGTACGCCGATACCTCAAAGGGCTGGAACAGCGACTGATCCACGATGCACCGCCCCGGTCGAGCGAAGCCAGCGTGTTGTGGATCGGTCAGCTCTTGTCATGGATCCGACGCCTGTTCCTTCGAACATAAAAAGAAAAACGTAGAGCGCGGAGAGATTAACCCGCTCAAGGCAACTGTCGACCATTGGATGCTGTCGAATAGTCGCAAAGAGATCGATAACTCAATTTCAGGCTTATTTTAGGACCTGAGCGAAGCCTAGTGCTCGTGTGCCACTCGGCACACCGCTGGTTTATCGTGCAAACAACTGCTCGACTTCTCTCACCAACAGAGCGGTACTGGGTCGAGAGACGACAGCCGACGTGGATGCTGGTGTCCTCCAACCCCGTTGATCGCTGAGGCATCGCGGGGTCGCATCAGTGCAGCGCTGTGCTGCTATTGATGGAGAACACAATGGCGAAGTTGAGCGATACCCAGATGAAGTTCTTGTCCGTCGCGGCCGGCCGCGAAGATGGTGCAGCAACTCTTCCCAACGGCCTGCCGAAGGCCGCTGCAACCAAAGTTGCTGCGAGCCTGATATCCCGCAAGCTTATACGGGAGATCCGCAGCAAGCCTGACATGCCAGTCTGGCGGACTGACGATCAAGGTCGCTCGATGAGCCTAGTGCTGCTGCGGGCTGGCAAAGAAGCAGTGATGGAGAACGCAGCCGGCGAGACGGACGATGCTTCGAGCAACGCGAGCGATCCCGAACCCGCTATCGAAGGAGCAACACCGACAGTCACTGCTGACGGCCCCCCTTTGCTTGAGGATGCGGCCCAGTCGGAAAGTCAAACGCAAGTTGCAACTGCGCCCACAACGACGACCGAGGGGCTCGCAGATGCAGAGCCTGCAGAAGCAAGCTTGGTAGGATCGGCGCCTCGCGCAGGCACGAAGCAGAAGCTGGTGATGGATATGCTGGCAGCTCCGAACGGCTCATCGCTCACAGCTCTGACTGAAGCAACCAATTGGCTCCCACATACTACCCGCGCGGTGATCACCGGGCTGCGTAAGCGCGGCTATATCATCGAGCGGAAGCGCGCGGACGGGATTACAACGTACCGCATTGTCGAAGGCGAAGGTGCTGAGGCGGCCTGATCCGATGGTTGCCTTGAACAATCCCGACACGGCACTGCTGGCTCTGGGCCAGCAGTTTGCCGAGGCACATCGGGCCTACTCGGATGCGACCCTGGCATTCAGCAGGGTCGAGATGGAGGCTTCCCTGGCTCAGCTTGAACTGCTCGGCTCGGTGGTCGATGCCTCAATCATCCGGCTGTTGGCTGTCCAATATGCCATCACTCACACCCCCGCGTTCACGGTGGAAGGGCTTCGGGTCAAAGCCATCATCTTCGCGAGCCGGTGGACTGGTCTCGAACAAATGAAGGAGTGGGATCGACAGCACCATACGGTCAGTTCTCAGGACCCTCAGGAGATGGCAGGTATCTCGATGGTCCTGGATCTGCTGGAAGGAGGACTGTCATGAGCAGCCGGCGCAGGTATCAGAGCAAGGCTCCGGTCGCGGACAGCGACCTCGAGCAAGCGTTGAGCGATGTCCAAGCGATGAACATCGATGCGGTCCGCGAGCGATGGCGGGAGACGATGCGGTCGGAGCCGCCTCCAGCGTTCTCGCGAGATCTTTTGGTCCGAGCCCTGTGCCAGCGGCTGCAGGAGGAGCACCTCGGCGGCCTTAGCCCCCGCCTCCGCAAGCTGCTGGCTTCGTTCCAGTCCGGCGACGTTGAGCCGCTACGGCACTTGAAGGTCGGGTCGATCATCGTCCGTGAGCATCAGGATCAGATGCACGAGGTGATGATTGTGCCGGACGGGTACTGCTGGCAAGGCAAGACATATCCCAGCCTATCTACCATAGCCAAGAAGATCACCGGGACCTCATGGAGCGGTCCACGGTTCTTCGGCATCGGCCGCAAGAGCGAGCGGCAGACGACAGGTGAACGCACGGGCGCCGGAGCGCCCAACCCATGAAAGCCCTTCCCTCTCCTAAAGCCCAGCGGTGCGCGATCTACACGCGCAAGTCGACCGACCACAACCTGGATCTAGCCTTTAACTCTCTCGATGCCCAGCGGGAGGCTTGCGAGGCCTATATAAAGAGTCAGGCCCACGAGGGCTGGTCCCTCGTCCGCGACCGATTCGATGACGGTGCCTTTTCTGGCGCCTCTCTCGATCGCCCCGCTCTCCAGGCGCTCCTCGACATCGTCCGGCTGAAGAAGGTCGACATTATTGTGGTCTATAAGGTCGACCGGCTCACCCGCTCCCTGGCTGACTTTGCCAAGCTAGTCGAACTGTTCGACGAGCGCGGCGTATCCTTCGTCTCGGTCACCCAGTCGTTCAATACGACGTCCAGCATGGGCAGACTGACACTCAACGTGCTGCTCTCGTTTGCCCAGTTCGAGCGGGAGGTCATCGGCGAACGGGTTCGAGACAAGATCTCAGCCTCCAAGCGACGTGGCATCTGGGTCGGTGGCCCGGTCCCGTTGGGCTACAGATCGGTCAATAAGAAGCTAGAGATCGTCCCCGAGGAAGTCGACCTCGTCCGTAGGATCTTTCAGGACTACCTTCGTCTCGGCTCGATCACCGCACTGATCGCGTTGCTGACCCAGGAGGGCCTCAGGCCGAAGCCAAGGATCTTGGCCAACGGGAGCACCGTAGCTCCGACGCACTACAGAGTCGGTCCTCTGGCCCACCTATTGAAGAATCGGTTCTACATCGGCGACGTCGTCTACCAGGGTGAGATCAATAAGGGCGAACATCAGCCAATCCTCGACCGAGAGCTATTTGACGCGGTTCAGGCGCGGATTGCTTCACAGGCTGTTGCTAGGACCACTAGACGAGCTACGTCCACCTGGCTGCTCACCGGCATCATCTTCGATGACCGAGGGCACCGGATGAGCCCCAGTCATTCAAACAAGAACGGTGTTCGATACCGCTTTTACGTCTCCCAGGCGCTTACCCAGGGTCGCAAGGCGGAGGCCGGCTCCTTGCCGAGAGTATCGGCGTCGGCCGCCGAGCGGACAATCGTTGAAGCGCTTCGCGAGCGGGAGATGTCGCTGGATGGGACACCAACAGCCACAGGGGATCCTCCGACTGCCAGCGACTACGATCTCATCCGCTCAAAAGTTCGGCGTGTTGTAGTCGGAAGGCAGGCGATCATGCTTACCCCGCTCGATCCCACCCGCCCTACGGAACAACTGGAAGAGTCCCCGGACCCCGACCGAGCATCTGTCCTGACAATACCGTTTCGATCGAAGCCAGTCCCAAAGAAGGGCATCGCGCGCGAAGCGACTGCGCCACACACCATCGATGCCAACTCCCGCAAAGCACTACTTCGCACGATCGCACGATCGCGACGGTGGATCGACGATCTCATCTCGGGATCTACCAGTTCCTTTGCCGACATTGCCACGCGCGAAGGACTGGTCGAACGCCATGTTCGCTTCCTGGCACCGTTAGCCTTCCTGGCGCCCAAGATCATCGCCGCCATCGCCGACGGATCGCTCGGAAATGGCGTCACCGCATCCTCGCTCGCCCGCTCCCTGTCAATGAGCTGGGGCGAGCAGGCCGCCATCCTGGATTGAATTCTACAACCGGCATCGATCAGGAAATTCAGATATTCGGAGTATTCTCTACAATGCAACACATGTATGGTGCCCTTGATGGGGCTGACAATTTAGCAGCGGCCTGCTCCGAAACGGCTCGAGGACCTACCGCGGCAGCCTCCATCACCGACGACACCCGTTACCTGGAGGCTGAGCAGATGCTCGAGGTTGTGTACGTGCTGACCAACGTGGCGATGCCGGGGTTGATCAAGATCGGCCGGACGGCGGCCGACGACGTAGCCACACGGCTAGGGCAGCTTTATTCTACCGGCGTACCCTTCCCATTCGATCTGCAGTTTGCCTGCAGCGTGCCGAACTCGTCAGAGGTCGAGAAGGCTCTGCATATCGCCTTCTCGCCCTATCGCATCAACGCGCGACGGGAGTTTTTCAAGATCGAAGCCGAGCAGGCCATCGCAATCTTGAAGCTACTGCATGTCGTCGATGAGACGCCGCGTATAGAAGCGCAGGCGACCATGGTCCCCAAAGAGGACGTCGAAGCAGCACAGGCCTTCACCTCGAAGCGGCCAAAGATGAACTTCGTCGAGATGGGCATCCCGATCGGATCCACCCTCCAACTGATCGGACATTCTGCGACGGCCATAGTAACCAGCGATCGCAAAGTGCGGGTGGGAGACGAGGAAATGTCGCTTACAGCAGCGACACGCATGCTGATGGGGCTGAATCATAACATCCAGCCCAGCCCGCTTTGGTCCTTCGAAGGCCGCTCTCTGAAAGACATCTATGAAGAGACATACGGCGCACCGGAGACTTAAAGCCTGGGTGGCCAGGCGCCGCCTACCGCAGCAACTGATCTCTCGGTAACGTTTGACGCCACGACAGTATTGTAATTATCATTATTTTTCCCAGCGAAATAGCGCTGGAACCTGAGATAGATAATCATTTCTAAGGGCGGGCTCTGACGTGGAAGAGCGAATATCGCGAACAATACGCGGCATCGAGAATATTGATGACTTGGCCACTTTCGAAAGAAACGTGAAGCAGCGCAATGCTATGAATGACGAGATCAGCCGGGCAATTAGGTCGCGTTCTGCGGAGCTCGGACGTGCGCTGATCACACAGCGCGCTAAACTGGATCTATCTCGACTATCGCCTGCCGAGGAAAAGATTGTTACGGCCGTTAGCGAGTATGTCGGCGTAATGAAACGCGAAGGCAAGGATGCAACTCGCACCTTCCTGCAGTTACGAAATCGTGGCCTACTCGATGCAGCAGAAACAGCTGTTGCGAAGGCAAAGCCAACACAGGGCTATCAGAATCTTGCAGACGCAGAGCTTTCTGACCTGTCTTACGAACAGATTATCGTTGACCATCCAGATGAGTTCTCGCCCAGAGCCCATTGGTACGCTCGACGAACACTTGGCTTAGACAACGATAGCCCTCGTCCTCCTGCACACTCTGAAACACCTGTCCAACGACGAACTGCAAACTTGCTTTCATGGCTGCAGGAGCGCGCTGAAGACAATGGCGGCCAGCTACCACGTCATACGAACGCTCAGGCAGCTTCTGCGCTAGGAATAGATATGGGCCAGGCCGGCAGAGTGTTCGGCAATATCCAGTCGCGCCTCGACTTTGCATGTTATCTTGCCGCGCTACCGCCTTTGGGCCTCACCGCAGCGGAACCCTTTGATGATGCTTGGCAACAAGTAGGGCGGACTTGGGCTTTCCCTGTAAAAGCGATGCAAGCCGCAGCCCAGACTAGGATCTGGACGGAGCACGATTTTGATCTGATTAAAAAGAATGCCGATGGTTTGCCAGGCCAAGCGCATCTTTCATGGCAGCATGAGCTGCAGGCATATGAGCCGAAAGTTCGCTCTTGGGCGTTCAGCTTAAAGCCGGGCTCAGGTGGGTTAGACAATCCCGTCCCTTTGGAAAATCCGCAGGGTCGAAACCCAAACTGGACTCGCGAAGAACTGATCATCGTCCTTGATCTTTATCTTCGCTTTAGAAGATCGCCGCCAAGCAAAGCAAGTCTGGAGGTGCGCGAGATTTCAGAATTCTTACGCCAGATGGCGGCGCGCGCCGGACTGAACATCTCTGTGACATTTCGCAACGCCAACGGCGTTTACATGAAGATGATGAACTACCGAAGTATTGATCCGGAATACACCGTCGATGGTCGGGTTGGGTTATCGTCAAACAGTGATTTAGAGCACTCGGTTTGGGCAGAATATGCTGAAGATGATCAAAGGCGAGCGGAGGCGATACGCGCGATCCGGGTTGGCGCGTGGGAGCCAGCTTCTATACCCTCCGACTTAGAGGCATCCCCGACTAACGGCCTAGCGGAACTCGAGCGAAAATACCTGACTGCCAGTCCCGAGACGAAAAGTCGCTTAAGTAAGTATATCGAGCGGGGGCCTGTCGGCGCGGCCGTCAAAAAAGCTAATGGCTTCAAATGCCAGGTCTGCGAAGGCCTTGGCCTCAATGCCATCGGCTTTCTCAAAAGCAATGGAGAGCCTTACGTAGAAGCTCATCACGTGATGCCAGTCTCAAAAAAACAGGTCGGCTCACTCAGTGCATCCAACATCATGACCGTATGCGCAAACCACCATCGTCAGCTACATTACGGTGACGTTGAAGTAACCATCAACGACCCAACTTTTGACTTCGTTATGTCTGGAGTTTCCTTGAGCATTAAAAGAGCCGTGGTCACGGATGCAGTAATCTCCACCATAGAAGTGCCTGAGCAGCTCGGGACTTAACTTGACGCCGGCCAATTCCGGAGATTGAAATTATGCCACCACAGACGGGGGCCTGATTTCTCGCCCGCAATCGCGCAATCGCGTGTCTCTGCATCTCCGAAGGCTATTTCTCGACCACATGTCTTTGAAAAACCCCGTACTTTAGCGAGACTAAGGCCGACCTCGTAAAGACGGATATGCATGGCTGGGGCGGGAGGAATCGAACCTCCGTATGGCGGAATCAAAATCCGCTGCCTTACCGCTTGGCGACGCCCCAATGACGCCGGGCGGCCATAGCGCATTTTCGGGCAAAGTGAAATCTGGTTTTTGAAATGTGCCCGGCAATCGGAATTTAAGCCGCTATCGGCCTGTTTTTTTTACGGGTTTACGCCCGTCCGCGGCGCCCTCATCATTTACCTGCGATTCTGCCGCGAAGCGCTTGTCGCGGCAGATTTGCGCCGCTATAAGTCCGCTGCTTCGCGCTTCGGCACGAAGAAATCCAGTTCGGAGTGTAGCGCAGCCTGGTAGCGCACCTGCTTCGGGAGCAGGGGGTCGGAGGTTCGAATCCTCTCACTCCGACCATTTTCCATTATTCTCATTTCCAGACGCAACGCCGCCGCGCAATCGCGCCCGATTGCTGAAGGATTTTAGGCACTTGCCAGGGTGAAGGCCACGGCCGACGCGCAGCAGATCGCCCTGCCGTTCGTGGCCCTGTGCAACAGCAAGGACAAGCTGCTGGTCGACCTGGGCAAGGTCGACTTCAGCGACGACATCACCAGCCTCGCCCTGATCGCGCGGTAGGACAGTCGGCAGTCGGGATTAGGCAGTGGGAAAAGAGAATTCGAGGAGGCCTACTGCCTACTCACACCTGCTGAAAGGCATCCCATAGCAGCTTCAGCGCCAGGACTGTCAGGCCAACCTGCAGGATCAGCCGGAACCGCTGCTCGCTAACTTTCTCCAACGCCACCTCGCCGACCCAGTTGCCCGCGGCGCCGGTGATGATCATCGCCGCCATCAGAGGAATGTAGGCGCTGATGGCGAAGCCGAGAAACGCGAACGCCACCATTTTGAGAATATGGACGAAGGTCATCAGCGCGCCGAGCGTCGCGGCATGGTTGCGCCGGTCGGGCGCGGCGCTGGCGACAAACGGCGCCACCAGCGTGCCGGTGGCGCTGACGAACACACCAATGAAGGTCGCGGCGAACCCGACCAGAGCGAAGCGGCTGCTCTGCCCGCCCATGCGGCCAAGCTTGGGCAGCCAGGTCACGATCAGGATGAAGACACCCAGAATGCCCATCGTCGCCGAGGTCGGCATCGAGACGAAAGCCTTGGCGCCGATGGCGGCTCCCAGGGCGGCGCCGATGATGAACGGCGCCAGGGTTGCGCGCATCACCCAGCGCCACATGATCATGGTGCGGGTCACGCCCGAGCCCAGCTGCACGACCGTATGCACGGGGATCAGCGCTGCGGGCGGCATCACCATGGCCATGGTGGCGAGCAGGATCAGGCCGCCCGCCGTGCCGGTGAAGACGCCGATGAAAGCCGTTGCGAAGGAGGCGAAGGTGAGGCCGAGGAACAGCAGGAGATTGGTGTCGGGCACGCCGAGAAATTCAGTCATCATGTGAAAGTAAAACCATGAAAACGGGCGCGCCCGCGAGGAGAGGATCGGCCCCTCCCGAGGCCGGTTTGTTATTCTGCCTCAACCTGTAGCATGGGTACAATTGCCGAAGAAAGCGGCATCGGCGCATGAGCGCCGACACCGCTCTGCATTTGACGCAGGGTAAAGTGATCAAGCCGCAAAGGGATAGGGTGTGTTGAGATCCACGTCAGACCGAGCCGAAAATGGCGGTTCTCGAGAACCGGACAGTTCTTTTTTAAACCTTGGCGTACTTTAAGTACGTGAGCACCGGAAGCGGAGAGAACCGGCATTTGCAGGCCGGTATCACATGACTATCACACACCCTAGGCTTTAGCGTATTTGCCGGACAGCTGCGGCGCAATCGGATCCAGCCCCTGCTGCTCGCGCTCCAGTCGGGTTTCGCGCACCCAGGTGCGCTTCAGCGGGTCGCTGACGCCGATCTTCAGCCGGCCAAGCCCCTCGACCTCGAGTTCGACCACGTCGCCGTTCTGGAAGCTGTGCAGGCCGCGATGATTGGTGCCCAGCGCGATGATGTCGCCCGGTTCGAGCGCGTGAATGGAGCTGACGAATTCGATGCAGCGCGGAATCTTATGCGCCATGTCGCTGGTGTTGTAATTCTGCTTGAGCACGCCGTTGTTCCATAGCCGCACCTGGAGGTTCTGCGGGTTCGGCACTTCGTCGGCGGTGACGATCCACGGCCCGATGGGCGCAAACGTATCGCGCGATTTCATCTGATAGAAGGATTGCGCCGCCGGCTGCACGCCGCGCGCCGAGCCGTCGATGAAATTGAGATAGCCGAAAATATAGGACATGGCTTCCGCCGCAGGCACGTGGCTGGCACGCTTGCCGATGACCAGTGCGATCTCGGCCTCGCCCTCGAACACCGTGGCTGGAATATCCGGCAGGATCATCGTGCCGTTGGGCCCGATCACCGCCATCGGCGATTTGTGGAAGGCGTTGATCGCCGCCGGCTCCTTGCGCGTGCCGTCTTCCATATAGTTCACCGCCATGCAATCGATGTTCACCGGCTTGGGCAGCGGCGGACGCAGGGTGACGGACGACAGCGGCACGCCGGCGTCCTGCGCCACTGCCTGCTCGAAGGCCTTGCGGAATTCACTGAAGCGGCCGATCACCATATTGATGAGATCGTGCGGACCCGAATGAATCAATCCCGCCACATGGCTGGACACATCGACGACCGTGTCGGCGTTTTTCAGCACGCCCAGGCGCCAGTCGTTGAAGAACAATATTTTCATTGGCCGTCTCCTTGAGGGAATCGATTTGTCGAGGGTGGCAATTGCTTTTCGAGCAGGCACTGCGCACGCGCTGGCCGCGGCACGCCCTTGCTGTCCTCCCAATCGGTCTTTAGCGCGCATTCGCGCAATTAGGCAATCATCGGATAGGCAAGACGCACGACGCGACGTGCCGCGGCTTATCCAAACATGTGTTTGCCCGGCCGGCGCGCAGCCGGCAGAAAAATCGAGCCGTCGCTCCGGCTCGCTGGTTATGTCGTCGTCCGCAATTGTCAGGCTATCGCGCCAGGCCCGAACCCGGGCAACACCCGGCCCCGCGACATCGATGAACCTTGTCAAACCTCTGACGCCAAGCCAGATTCGGCCTTGGCCAGGCATACGATTGTATCGGCTGGATCTGAACCACGGTTCGGATGGATCGTCATGAAGGGGGCAGGATGTTTAGAAGAAGTCTCGTTGCAGCGTTGGTCCTGAGCGCGGCGCCGGCGCTTGCCAGGGACGCCTGGGTGTACTCTCCGCCCCGCGCGGGCGCCGGGGCGACATTGCGCTACGCATCGATCGACACTGACGGCTCCATCACAGGTACGCGCAACGCAGTATACGATGAGAGGGTGAGCTTCTACTGCGAAGCGCGTTCCGGCCGCATCCAGCTCAGCGTGTCCTTCCTTAACGAGGCAATCCTGCGAACACCGAGGATCAAGGCGACATTGTCGACCGGTAGTGCTCGACTGGATGTGGATGGCGAGCCGATTCCAGGCAACGACGAATCTCCCAAGTTCCTGGGGACCTTCACCGGCACCACGATAGTCCAGGAACTCGAAGGCGCGGAGATGCTCAACATCATCGTGCGGCCGACCAGGATCAGCCTTCCCCTGTCCACGCTTGGGGACAAGGCGTCTGCTTTCGCGCAAGCATGCGATAAGGGCGTAAGACCGGCTGCCGCGACGACAAGCCCTTTCATCGGAACATGGGGCCAGATCCGATCCAATGCCGGCGACTGCCCGACCTGCCTTGTCAGCATCGTACCATTCGGTGATGCGCTCCGCATCACTGCCAACAACGGCTGGTCTGCGACCGTGCGCGGCAATGAGCACGAAGTGTCAGGAGAAGGCAATTGGCCGACATCCGGCGTTTGGAGTGGCCCTCTTGCGGTCGAACTGCATTGGGAAGCCGGAGAACTGCACCTTGCCATGACGGCACTGAACAGCAACGCCTCGCTGACGGCATCGTATATCCGGAGCCGATAGAACGCGACCGCAGCCGTTCACATGCATGGCTGCGCCGCCTCATGCCGTTCGATCTGAACCCATAAGGGATGCGTCAGCCACATGATAGACCTGTCCATTGCCGATGTCGTAACCCGGTTTCCGGATTTCCGGGTTGCCGTTCTCCACTTCGAAGGCAACGGCATTCCAGCCGAGCGGACGCCGCGCATCGAAACCTATATCGCGGAATCCGTGCAGACCTGCCGTGCGCGCTGGAGCGGCACGGAACTCTCCGCCATTCCAGGTGTCGCCGCCTGGCGCCGTGCCTATAAGGGCTTCGGCATCAAGAGCACGAGCTATCGTTCGTCTGTCGAACGGCTGGTGAAGCGTGTGCTGGCCGGCGATGATATTCCCCGCATCAACGCTTTCGTCGATCTCTACAACGCCGTCTCGCTCGCCCATGTTCTGTGCCTGGGGGCTGACGATCTTGATCGCATCGACGGCGATCTCGCGTTTCGCTTCGCGCGCGAAGGCGACAGCTTCATCGACATGGCGCCGGCGGAAGGATTGCCGGCAGAACAGCCGCCGAAATCCGGCGAAGTCGTCTATGCGGCCGGATCGACCGTGCTGTGCCGGCGCTGGAACTGGCGGCAGGACGCACGCTCGGTCGTCGGTCCACAGACGCGCCGCATCGTGCTGACCATCCAGTCGAACGGAGAAGGTTCGATTGAGACTGCGGCCGAAACGCTCAATGCGCTGGCGGCATCCGAGCTGGCGATGACATGCACGGTCGCCTTCGCCGACAGTGCTCGTCCGCATGTGCAGATGACGTGACGCCGGAACGCGTGCGCGATCCGGCGTCGGCAAAACAACCGGGTTTCAGTAGCCGTGATGACGGTGACCGCCGAGGCTTTGCCAGCTATCGGTCCCGGGCTGCACCATCACCTGACGCGTCTGCGTCGCATAGGTTGCCGGCACGGTCTGGTAATAGGTCTGTGCTGCGCGCACCTGTACGGGCCGGCGCACGGTGGCATATTCCGCCGGCTCCGTCTCATAGGTGACGCTCGCGGGCTGCACGACGACAGTGCGATAGACCGTGCTGTAGACGGCCGGCTGCACGACCCAGCAACCGATTTCACGCCCATAGGCATCGCGCGTGACGCTCCAGACCTTGCTGGCCGGTTGAACCATGACGCGCTCCGCCACGCTCTGCGTGATGGCGGGAACCGGCCGTGCAAACGTGCGCGCCGGCCGCGTGACGATACGCTCGGTCACTTCGCCGTATTCGGCTGGCGACTGCAGGGCGACGGTGTGCGGTGGCGAGACCATCACCTGCTCCTGCACCGCGCCGTAGACCGGCGGGGTGGTGACACGCTGATAGCAACAGCCGTCGCCGGCCTGAGCGCTGCCTGCAGCGCTCAGGGCAAGGGCGAAGGCGACAAACGAAACAATGCGGATATTCATTGGAATGCCTTTCAGGCCTCGGACAAATGACTTACGTTCCGCCGCACGCCTATCCACATGGTTTCCACGATGTGCGCAACGCACTTCGGCCATTAACGTTAAATACGGGGCGTCTGCGGCGCATGGGGAGAGACCAGATGGGAGATGAATTTATCGTTGGCGTCAGCGACAGGAATGCGATCAGGATTCTCTCTGCCAGCGCCGTCCGCCAGGCGATCACCGGCGCAGCCGAGGCCTTCCACAAACGAAGCAACGCCAATCTGCATCTTCAATTCGCCACATCGGGCGCAGTGGAAAAGCGTATCGCGACAGGCGAGGTCTTCGATGTCGTCGCTGCATCCATCGATGCGTTGTCGGCCCTGCATGAGCGTGCGCTGCTCGGCGCACCTTCGCCCGTCGGCTCGTCGCGCATCGCGCTTGGCGTGAAAGACGGCGTCAACGCGCCCGACATCTCGACGGTCGACAAGTTTCGCGCCGCGCTGCTGGCGGCAAAACATATTGCCCGCGGCGATCCCGACGGCGGCGGCACCGCCGGCAATCATCTGCATCGCGTGCTCGAACGCACCGGCCTTCTCGACGTCACGCGCGACAAGACTATCCTGCGGGTCGGCGGCTATAATGTGATGAAGGAAGTGGTGGAAGACCGCGCCGACTTCGGCCTGACCCAATCAACCGAGATAGTCGCCGTCGACGGCGTCGGCATTGCCGGCTGGCTGCCGGATGATCTCCAGCTTGTCACCACCTATGCAGTGGCCAAAGGGCTTGGCGCACCTTTGGATGAACGCGCAAAGGATTTATACGCCTCGCTGATCGATGGCTCATGCGCCGGCATCTATACGAAGGCCGGATTCTTTCCGAGCTGATGAAAATTCACTCATCGGGCAGCGACCAGGTGTCGTAACGAAACGCCTCCACATCGACGACCGTGCCATGGCCGCGCGGCGGGCCTTTCGGCAAATCAGCGGCGCCCGCAAAGCCGCTTTTGCAGAACAGTTCAATCATATTGCCGGACGGATCGCGAAAGAACATCAACGCTTCGACACCCTTGCGCGTCCAGAAGTTGGAGCTTGGAATGCCGCAGCGCGCCAGCCACGCCTTCATCTGCGACAAAGCCTCCGGGCCGCAGTAGAAAGCGAAATGCGGATATTCATGGCTGGGTTCCAGAAACGTGCAGCCTTCATTGCCGATGCCGATTTCGACGCCGTTGACGACGATCGCGGCGAAGGTCGGCGTATCGACACGGATCTTGCCGCCCAGCACCTGCGTGTAAAAGCGCTTGCCTTCTTCGAGATCGCGGCAGGGCACGCTGACATGAGCAAACGAGTCGAGCACAGGCGGTCCGTTGATGCCGGCCTGCGGATCAATGCTGCTGTGTTGTTCGACGGCGGCTTCGCTCATGGCCCTTCCTCCCTCGTTGTTTGTTCGACATATCCATCCAGACCGATTGTCGCGCAGGGCCAGTTTATCAAACCGGCGTGAGCGGCCAATGCGCCGCATTGCGCAGGCGAAAATAGGCGAAGACTATGAATTTGCACGCGGCCATTGCCGCAGATGTGTTCCTGTGATCGATCTGCGCTATATAGCCACCGACCAAATCGATGCGGCGTCTTCGGGCGCCGCTTTTAAATGGACATATGCGATGAATTTCAGGTCTTTAGCTTTCGCCGTCTCGGCTTTGGCCGTTCTTTCCTCCCATGCACGGGCGCAGGACGTCGATGCCGGCAAGCTATCGTTCAACAAGTGCCGTCCCTGCCATCAGATCGGTGAAAACGCTCGCAATCTCGTCGGTCCGGAATTGAACGGCGTCATCGGCCGCAAGGCAGGCAGCGTCGAAGGCTTCAACTATTCCGAAGCCAACAAGGAGTCCGGCATCACCTGGGACGAAGCCACGTTCAAGGAATATATCGCCAACCCCCGCGCCAAGGTGCCGGGAACGAAAATGGCTTTCGCCGGCATCAAGAACGAAAAAGAGGTCAACAACCTGCTTGCTTATCTGAAGACGTTCGGGCCCGACGGCAAAGCCAAACAGCCCTGAAATCAGATAGCTGCCTGAAAGCCCCCCTCACCCCACCCGGCGGGTTTTTCCATTTCTGAAAATAATTCATTCGATTGACTTATTCAACCGGATGAATTACCATTTCAATATGAGCGAGAAAACACCTCCATCCCCCTCTCAGCGCCCCGACCGCGGCGACGCCACCCGCGAGAAACTCCTCGCGGCATCGATCGACGTCTTCGGACGCCTGGGTTTCGACGGCGCCACGACTCGCGCCCTCGCCGACGCCGCCGGCGTCAATCTCCAGGCCATCCCCTACTATTTCGGCGGCAAGGAAGGCCTCTACATTGCCGCTGCCGAATATCTCACCACGCTGATTTCCGCCCACGTCGGCGATTTCCGCACCCGCGTCCGCGCCCGTCTCGCGCAAGGCCCATCCAATCCCGTCGACGCCGATGAAGCCCGCGCCCTGCTGACCGAGATTCTCGAGCGCATGGCGGGACTGTTCCTGAGCAGCCAGTCGGAACCCTGGGCCCGCTTCATCATCCGCGAGCAGATGGAGCCGACGGAAGCCTTCTCCCGCGTCTACGGCGGCATCATGCAGCCGATGCTCGGCATCGCTGCAAATCTGGTCGGCATCATCCTTGGCGAGGATCCTGCCTCGGAACATGTCCGCCTGCGAACCTTTTCCCTGCTGGGCAATATCATGGTGTTTCGCGTGGCCCATGCGGCGGTTTTGAAACATCTCGACTGGACCACGATCGGTCCGCGCGAACTCGATGCCGTTCACTCGCTCGTCGGCGAGGTCGTCGCCTCGCTCCAGCCACGGAGGACGGCATGAAGACCAGCATCGTCCGCGCCGTCGTTCTTATATGCCTCGCCGGCCTCGCAGCCGCCTGGTGGTTCAATGTGCCGGCACGCATGGGCTGGACCCACGCGCAGGCGGATGCACTCACCCTCTACGGCAATGTCGACATCAGGCAGGTCCAGTTGGGCTTCCGCGTCAACGGCCGGGTCGCCCAGACACTGGTCGATGAAGGCGACAGCGTGAAGGCCGGCGCCGTCATCGCCCGCCTCGATACGAGGCCCTATGAAGACACGGTGCGCGCCGCGGAAGCCCAGTTGGCCGCCCTGCGCGCCACCTTCGACAAGGTGCAGACCGGGCCGCGCCCCGCCGAAATCGCCCAGGCGCAGGCGAACCATGCCGAGCAGGTCGCAAACCTGCAGAACGCACAATTGACCTACGAGCGGTCGCGCCAGCTGCGCCCCAACGGCACGGTGTCTCAGGCCACGCTCGATCAGGCGCTAGCAGCGCGCGACATGGCAGCCGCGCGCGCCGCCTCGGCGCTCGAAGGACTGCATCTTTTGCAGCAAGGCAGCCGCGTCGAGGATATTGCGGCCGCCCGTGCCAATCTCCAGGCTGGAGAAGCAAATCTTGCAACGGCGAAGACGGCGTTGCAGGACACGGAGCTGCGCGCGCCGGCTGACGGCATCATCCTGTCGCGCGTGCGCGAAGCCGGCGCCATCGTCGCGCCCAACGACATCGTCTATGTGCTGTCGCTGACCCAGCCGGTCTGGGTGCGCACCTATATTGCAGAACCGCGGCTGGGATCGATCCATACCGGCATGAACGTCGAGGTCGTCACCGACGGCGCGCCGAACCATCCCTATCGCGGCACCATCGGCTTCATCTCCTCGGTCGCCGAATTCACGCCGAAATCGGTAGAGACGCCCGATCTTCGAACCGACCTCGTCTATCGCCTGCGCATCATCATCGATCAGGCGGATACAGCCCTGCGCCAGGGCATGCCCGTCACCATCCGTCTGCCGCGCGGCAATTGACCATGGCTGCGTCCGCAACATCTTCCCCCTTCGTGCAGATTGCGGACGTCTCCAAGAGATTTGGCACCGCGCCGCCCGCGCTCGACGCCGTGTCGGGCGCGATCGAAGGCGGCCACATCACTGGCCTTGTCGGCCCCGACGGGGCCGGCAAGACGACGCTCATCCGCATGATGACCGGCCTGATGATGCCCGACGGCGGCACGATCGACGTGCTCGGCTTCGACACGCGTCGCGATCCGGCGCGCATCCAGGCCGCCATCGGCTATATGCCGCAGCGCTTCGGCCTCTACGAGGATCTCTCGGTTCAGGAGAATCTGAATCTGTATGCCGACCTGCGTGGCCTTCCCAAGGCTGACCGTCCCGCCACTTTCGACGAACTCCTCACCTTCACCGACCTCAAACGGTTCACCGGCCGCCTCGCCGGGCAATTGTCCGGCGGCATGAAGCAGAAACTCGGCCTCGCCTGCGCGCTGTTGAAAAAGCCGCGCCTGCTGCTGCTCGACGAGCCCGGCGTCGGCGTCGATCCGATCTCCCGCCGCGACCTGTGGAAGATGGTCAAGGATCTCACCACCGAAGGCATCGGCGTCGTCTGGTCGACCGCCTATCTCGACGAGGCGGAAGCCTGCGACCGCGTGCTGCTGCTCAACCAGGGCAAATTGCTGTTCACCGGGCCGCCGTCCGAATTGACTGGCCGGGTCGATGGCCGGGTCTTCAGGCTCTCAGGGCTGACCGGCCGCCGCCGGCCGATCCTCGCCAAAGCGCTCGATCAGAACGGCGTCATCGACGGCGTCATGCAGGGCGCCTCCATTCGTCTGGTGGTCGAAGCCAATGCCGATGTCGCTGCCATTGCGACAGCCATCGCTGGAGCAAACATAACCACGGCACCCGCCTCCCCGCGCTTCGAGGATGCTTTCGTCGACATGCTCGGCGGCGGCCCCGGCGGCCGCTCGAGACTGGCGGAGACAACGACGGCTCTGCCGACCGATGACGACAAGCCGGTGATCGAAGCACGTGGGCTGACGAAAAGATTCGGCGATTTCACCGCCGCGCAGGACATCACGTTTCAGATTCCGCGCGGCCAGATTTTCGGCCTTCTCGGCCCCAACGGCGCCGGCAAGTCGACCACGTTCAAAATGCTCTGCGGCCTGCTGAGGCCGACCGGCGGCGAAGGCAGGGTCGCCGGCTTCGACCTGCGCCGCGACACGGCGCAGGCGCGCAACCGGCTCGGGTACATGGCGCAGAAATTCTCGCTCTACGGCGATCTCAGCGTCGCCCAGAACCTCGATTTCTTCGCCGGCGTCTATGGCCTGAGCGGCGCGCGCAAGCGCGAGCGTATCAGGCTGATGACGGAGATCTTCGACTTCGCGCCGCACGCCTCGCTATCGGCAAAAGATCTGCCGCTCGGCCTGAAGCAGCGCCTGGCGCTCGCCTGCGCCGTCATGCACGAGCCGGAGGCGCTGTTCCTCGACGAGCCGACATCTGGCGTCGACCCGATCACGCGGCGCGAGTTCTGGACGCATATCAACGCGCTTGTCGAAAAGGGCGTCACCGTCCTCGTCACCACCCATTTCATGGACGAGGCGGAATATTGCGACCGCATTTCGCTGATCTATCGCGGCCGCTCCATCGCGCTCGGATCACCCGACGACCTCAAGGCCAGCGTCGCCACAACGGCGAACCCGGATCCGACGATGGAAGACGCCTTCATCGCTCTCGTGCAGGCGTCCGAGGCGGACGATACCGCAGGAAAGGCCGCCGCATGAGCGATCAAGCTATCACCCGGCCCACGCGCAATGACCGCATCCGCCGCTTTGCTGCCCTGGTGCGCAAGGAAACCTATCAGGTCGTCCGCGACCCGAGCAGCATCCTCATCGCCATTGTCCTGCCGCTGCTGCTGCTGTTCCTGTTCGGCTATGGCGTCTCGCTCGACGCGACACGCACGCGCATCGGCCTCGTCGTCGAAAGCGCCACGTCGGTGACGCAGGACCTCGCCGCCAGTTTTCAGGCCTCGCGCTATTTCGAGGTCGTCAACGGCCGCGACCGGCGCGAATTCGAAGAGGATCTGCTGGTCGGGAAAGTCAGGGGCATTCTGGTGATCCCCGCCACCTTCGACGCCGATTTCGCCGCCACGCGCGCACCGAAGATACAGGTCATCGTCGACGGCTCCGATCCCAACACCGCAAGCTTCGTGCAGAACTACGCCCAGGGCGTCGTCGCCACCTGGGCGGCGCTTCGCGCCGCCGAGACCGCCGCGCGCGTGCCGACCATCACCGTCGAGCAGCGGTTCTGGTTCAATCCGGAGCTGACGAGCCGCAACTTTCTCGTGCCGGGCTCCATCGCCATCGTCATGACCTTGGTCGGCACCCTGCTCACATCGCTCGTCGTCGCGCGCGAATGGGAGCGCGGCACCATGGAAGCGATGATGGCGACGCCGGTCACCGCAGGCGAACTGCTCGCCGGCAAGATCCTGCCCTATTTCATCCTTGGCCTGGCGTCGATGAGCCTCTGCGTCCTGCTCGCCGTCGTCCTGTTCGGCGTGCCGTTCCGAGGCTCCATCGTCGCGCTCTATGCGCTGTCGGCGGCCTTTCTCATTCCCGCGCTCGGCCAGGGCCTGCTCATCTCCGCCGCCACCAAGAACCAGTTTCTCGCCTCGCAGCTCGCCTTGATTTCGGCCTTCCTGCCGGCATTCCTGCTTTCGGGGTTCCTGTTCGAGATCAATTCCATGCCGACCGTGATTCAATGGATCACGGTGATCGTGCCGGCGCGCTATCTGATTCCGAGCCTGCAGACCGTGTTTCTCGCCGGCGATGTCTGGCCGATGTTCGGCGAGGCCATCGCCGTGATGCTGCTCATCGGCGCAGTCTTCTTCATCGTCGCCTGGCGCAACACGCGCAAGAGGATCGGCTGAATGAAACGTGTGTCTGCAAGTGGTAGCCAGCCCACAGAAGCCCTCATCCTGAGGAGCAACGCTTGCGTTGCGTCTCGAAGGACGGGGGCGTCAGCGAAGTGCATGACGAGTGGAAAAGATAAGTTTGCCTCGCTGCGTAAGCAACAGGCTGCGGCGTGTCGCCCTCGTCCTTCGAGACGCGCCCTTCAGGCGCTCCTCAGAGGGTGTGAATGTTTGGCAATATTGATTTGCACTGACGATTTCAGCGTGATTCCCTTGCGTCAGCGGTTTTGAGGTGACGCGATGGGGAA
>JARHVB010000017.1 GCA_029222685.1 Terripilifer ovatus
CGACCGGCTCGGACCGCGGCCTGCTGCGACCGATGATGATGCAGATCGAGCAGCGTTATAACCGCAGGCCAAGGCGATACCTCGTCGATGGCGGCTTCAACAAGAATGAAGATACCGAATGGGCGGCCGATCTTGACGTGAACGTCTATGGTCCGCCGATCCGCAGCAAACACAACACCGATCCTTATGCGCCGCGTCCTGACGACGACCCCGGTGTTGCCGCCTGGCGGCGGCGAATGAAGAGCCCCCATGGCAAAAGCGTCTACAAGCGGCGGAGCATGGGCGAATGTATCAATGCCCGCGTCAGGCAATGGGGCTTGCGGCAGTTCACGGTTCGTAGCCAAGCCAAAGTCCAGACGGTGCTGCACCTGTTCGCGCTTGCCAACAATATCCTGCAGGGACACCGCCTCCTCAGCACCCCCGCATAACAGCCCGAGAGGGACAACACAGCCCCGGCAGCTAAACTTGCCCCAGACAGGCAGCAAAATAAGACCGCGTTCGTCTAAACAACAAGAAATCTCAAAGCTTCACAGGCTCTCAG
>JARHVB010000018.1 GCA_029222685.1 Terripilifer ovatus
AACCATCGCTGTTGCCAGGAAACTGCTCACCATCCTCAACGCCATCATCAGGACGAAACAGTCATGGCAAAACGCTTGACTTCCAACACAGTCGCTGAGGAGGCTGCGCAGCAGGCGTCTCGAAGGACGGGGGCGTGTGAGAGAATCATCACAAACGGCGCCACATTAGGTTGCATGCCGATCATAGGCTGGCGAGAGGCTGCGGCGTATCGCCCCGTCCTTCGAGACGCGCGCTGTGCGCGCTCCTCAGGATGAGGGCTTCTGATAGTTTCGTGGTGCGTCGAAAGATGTAGGGCCGAACTACGACGCCTTCAATCCCCGCATCTTGTACCACATCGTCTTGAGGATGAGCCGCAGCTTGCGCCGCGTCGTTTCGCGCGCCGCGATGGCGGCGAAATGGTCTTTGCCGTTCTGCGTCCCGATCAGGAGATCGGTGACCGGCATGCGGTCGGGCCAGAGTCTGTCGATCATCGGATGATCGGGAATGGCGCAGGAATCGATCAGTTTGATGCCGCGCTCCGCCGCCAGCCGATGGGTGAGCTCGATGGTGAGATGGACGCCGGGCGAATAGGACGACAGGCTTTCGTCATAGGCAATCTTCCAGAAGAAGGCGTTCTCGCCGGAGAAGAGCACGATGCCCATGGCGATGGGCGCACCGTCGATCTCGATGGCGTCGACCCAGCACTTGCCGTTATGCGCCAGGAGCCGCGTCATCGTGCGCGTAAAGGTCGCAAGCGACGGATCGCTCAACAGCGCCGTGCGCTTGCTGCCTTTCCAGCCGCGGGCCTCCAACGCCAGAAAGCGTTCGATGGCGTTGCGCACATCTTCGGGCGCCCTTGCCGAGACATAGGTCATGACGCCGCGGTCGCCGAGACGGCGGTACTGGCGGCGCAATTCCTTGCGGCGCTTCGTCGACAGCGTCGTGGCGATGAGGGCATGCGAATCGACACCGCCGGTCAGCACGGCGCGGTTGTGCATGTCGAAGCGGTGATAGGGCAGCGAATGCGCGTGGGCATGCGACAGGATCAGCCGCGCCGTGGCGGTGGCGTCGGGAATGGAGCGGAACATCAGCGCCGACACGTTCGGCCAGCTTACGGCGATCCATTGATGCAGAAGGTCGAGTGCCTCGAGCCCCAGGGTCCTGTCGAGCAGCGGCGTGCCGAGCGCCATTTGCGGCGGACGCCAGAACTGGGCGGTGGCAAACTTGTCGCCGGAGGGAAGATGAACCGGGCAGAGGCCGATCAACTGGCCGGACGGCGCGCCCGGCCGCGGATCGCGCACGATAAGAAAGGCCGGCCGTTGTGCCTCCGGGAAATGCTGGGCGGCCGACGCGGCGAACGCCGGTTCGACGAAAATATTGCGGTCGAGCGCGCGGCGGGCAAGGTCTTCCCAGGCGGGAATGATTTGCGCCGCCTGCTCCCAGTCGAGCAGTTCGACATATGCGGGGCGAAGGGCGCGTTCCTTGATCGATCCCTTGACCGATTCCCGGGCGCGATGCAGGGGGGCAAACAAAGGTGCGTTCGCCGGCCCGCCGAGGTCGGCGATGGTGAGGGCGGTATGGAGGGCGCCGACGCCGGCCTGCCTGTGCCGCCAGATGCCAAAAGGCAGAGATTTCATACCCATACCTAACTCCGCCGGGCGAACCGGCTGCCTGAATGACCGTTGAAGCCGTGCCGGAATGACACGGACCCCGCGCTGAGACGTCGATCAGGCTGGACGGGATCAAAAAGCGGGCCACAGCGCTGGCGGCGCGCCTTCTAGCGCAGAAGGCCTTCCGGCTTTGGATTCAGGGGGTTCTGCGTGATTGCCGCGGCATCGGCCTGGCCGATCCGGGATTCGCCTGAAAATGCCGCAAAGAGGCCGCGCAGGTGCTCGGGTTCGATGTCGCGGACGATGAAGACGATCCGGGTCGTGTGATCGGCGTCGGGCCAGGCGTCGAGCCGTTGCGCCGGATGGAAGACGTGCTGGACGCCGTGGATGACCACGGGCCGGTCCGGATTGTCGGATAGCGACAAAATACCCTTCACGCGCAATAGGTTCGGGCCGTGGATCTGGCGTAGCATTTCGACGAACGTGTCGAAGGCGCCCGGCGTCAGCGCCCTGTCGCTGCGCAGGCAGAAGGCGCGAATGCGGGCGTCGTGGCGGTTGACGTCATGGGGCGCGTGGCCTGCATGCGCGTGGTCGGGCACATGTTCGTGATCGTGCCCGCGGTGGCCGTGGCCGGGATCGTCCGGCGCGGTTTCTTCGGCTGCCGCCTCGGCATTGAGCCATTTCCGCACATCGGCATGTCTGGTTTCGGGATTCCACAAGCCGGTGTCGAACAGGTTGGCGGCGCTGGCCTCGGAAACGTCGATCAGGCGGGCGAACGGCGCCAACTGCTGCAGGCGCTGGCGCAGGGCCGTCAGGTCCTGCGGCGCCTGTGGCGCCATATCGGTCTTGGTCAGGACGATACGGTCGGCGACGGCGGCCTGTTTCACCGCTTCGGGATGGGCGTCGAGCGTCGCCATGCCGTTGATCGTGTCGACGACGGTGATGATGCCCTGCAGGCGGAAGCGCAGCACCAGATAGGGATGGTACATGATCGTGTGCAGCACGGGGGCGGGATCGGCAAGGCCCGTCGTCTCGATGACGATACGGGCGAACGGCTTCATCCGGCCGTTGTCGAGGCGTTTGAGAATATCCTCGAGCGTGCTGACAAGATCGCCGCGAATGGTGCAGCAGAGGCAGCCGGACGCCATGACCAGCATGTCGCCGTCGGCCTTCTCGACGAACAGGTGATCAAGCCCAATCTCGCCGAACTCGTTAATGATGACGAGCGTATCGGCGAGCGCCGGGTCGCGCAGCAGGCGGTTGAGGAGGGTCGTCTTGCCGGCGCCCAGAAAGCCGGTGAGCACGGTCATTGGCACCGGCGGCGGTGGGCGCCGTGCGGCGGGCGCGCTCACGATGCTTTGCTCATGATGGAAGACCTATTGCGGCGTCGCGGCTGTCTGTTTGGCGCTTTGCAGCTTCTTGTCGGCGGCCGGTTTGTTCTCAACCTTCTTGTCGGCCTTCGCGGGTTTGGCTTCGGCCTTGGTCTGCGGCTTCTTATCTCTCGGCGCCGCCTTTGCCGCCTTGCTGCCTGCTGATTTGCCGCCCGCTGCCTTGTCCTTTGCAGGCTTATCGCTTGCAGCTTTGCCGGCGGTCGCCTTGCTGGCTGTTTTCGCCGCCGGCTTGGCGGCAGTTTTTTTGGCTTCAGCCGCAGTCGCGGCCGCGATGGCTCTGGCGGCGGCGCGGCGGGCGGCGGGGCTCAGCTTTTTCCCGGTCTTCTGGTCGACATCGGGATCGGGCGGTTCATCCGGAGTCTCGGCATGGGCGACGGCGCCGGTCCAGCCCGGGGCGCGGCCGATGAAGATCGGAATCGGATCGAAAACGGGACGCGGTCCGAGGTCGGTATTGACGCCGGCGAAGCCGAGGATCGGCGACAGGGTGCGTTCGCGGTCGGCGGCGAAAAACGCAGCGGAACTGTCCATCTGCGCGGCTTGCGCCGGCGCCGAGACGGAAGAAATCGGCACGCCGAAATCTTCCTCGATGTTGCGGTTGCGGTTGCGGCCGCAGATCTCCGCCCGCATGTTGGGCGGCTGCTGGTCCGGCCAGTCAGCCAGGGTCGCGACATTGCCGCCGCCATGGGTCTGGCCGGCAAAAGCCGCATCGAGCATCGACATGACTTTCAGCGTGCGGGACTTGGCGTTGGGCGATCCCAGGACGACGGCGATCAGCCGCCGGCCGCCGCGCGTCGCGCTCGCCACCACGTTGAAGCCCGAGGCGCAGACGAAGCCGGTCTTCATGCCGTCGGCGCCGGGATAGCGGCCGAGGATGCCGTTGTGGGTCGGAATGATCTTGGTGCCGAGGCGCAATGCGCCGATTCCGAACAGGTCGTGCTGCTGCGGGAAATTCAGGTACAGAGCCCGGCCAAGGATGGCGAGGTCGCGGGCCGAGCTGTAGTGGGCTTCGTCATGCAGGCCGTTGGGATTGACGAAATGCGATTCGCGCATGCCGATCTGGCGCGCCACCGAATTCATCTCGGCGGCGAAGGCCGGCACCGAGCCGGACACGCCTTCGGCGATGGTCACCGCGAGGTCGTTGGCCGATTTCACCATCAGGATCTTCAGCGCATTGTCGAGGGTGATTTCCGTGCCCGGGCGCAGCCCCATTTTCGAGGGCTGCATGCGCGCCGCGCGGTTCGACACCAGGAGCGGTGTGTCAAGTGTGATGCGTCCGTCCCGCACGGCTTTCAGCGCCACATAGACCGTCATCAGCTTGGTCGTCGAGGCAGGATACCAGGGTCGCGTGGCTTCTTCCTGGTAGAGCACTTCGCCGCTGCCGACATCGATGATCAGGGCGGGCGTTGCATTGGCGGGCGACAGGATGTTTGAGGCACAAACAAACAGTCCGGCGACAATCGCCAACGGGAAGCGCTTCATGATCGATCCGATTCGCAGAGATGACCGGTGAGAACAGCCTGACGGCTTGTCCTAAACCTTCATTCGGGAAATTAAAAGCAGGGCAAACGATGTGTTGCCTGTGGTTTCAGTTGGCCCGTCCAGGCATAAACCAGGCCGCGGTGAACATCAGCCCAATCTTCTGTCCATCTTTATGGCAAATTTGGGTATATTCGGTGGAACCGTCCCCCGACGGCAAAACCAGAGCCAGCAGAGAGTTGCGGAGAAACGTCATGACAGCAGCCATTGTGGGATGGGCGCATCTGCCGTTCGGCAAGCACGACGCGGAAACGGTGGAAAGCCTGATCGTTCGCGCTGCCAGCGAAGCCCTGGCCCATGCCGGCGTGCCTGCCGAGGCGATCGACGAGATTTTCCTCGGTCATTTCAATGCCGGCTTCAGCCCGCAGGACTTCACCGCCTCGCTGGTGCTGCAGGCTGACCCTGGCCTGCGGTTCAAGCCGACGACGCGGGTCGAGAATGCCTGCGCCACCGGCTCGGCCGCGGTGCATTCGGCGATCCGCTCGATCGAGGCCAAACGGGCGAGGCTGACCCTGGTCGTCGGCGTCGAACAGATGACGCGGACGCCCGCCGCCGAGATCGGCCGCAACCTGCTCAAGGCCTCCTATCTGCCCGAGGATGGCGACCTGCCGACCGGTTTTGCCGGCATCTTCGGGAAAATCGCCGAGGCCTACTTCCAGGCCTATGGCGATCAGTCCGATGCGCTCGCCATGATCGCGGCGAAGAATCACAAGAACGGCATGGCCAATCCCTATGCGCAGATGCGCAAGGATCTGGGTTTTGCCTTCTGCCGCCAGGAGAGCGAGAAAAATCCCTTCGTCGCCGGGCCGCTGAAGCGCACCGATTGCTCGCTGGTGTCGGACGGCGCGGCGGCGCTGGTGATCGCCGATCTCGAAACGGCGGAAGAGATGCCGCGGGCGGTGGCGTTCCGCGCCAGCCGCCATGTGCAGGACTTTCTGCCGCGCGCCCATCGCGACATTATCGCCTTCGAAGGCTGCGCCGTCGCCTGGCAGCGCGCCTTGGGCGATGCCGGTGTCAGTCTCGACGATCTCTCGTTCGTCGAGACGCATGATTGTTTCACCATTGCTGAGCTCATCGAATACGAAGCCATGGGACTGGCGCCGCGCGGCCAAGGCGCGCGAGTCATTGCCGAGGGCATCGTCGCCAAGGACGGCAAGCTGCCGGTCAATGCGTCGGGCGGGCTGAAGGCGAAGGGGCATCCGATCGGCGCCACCGGCGTGTCGATGCATGCGCTGAGCGCCATGCAATTGTGCAATGAGGCCGGCGACATGCAGATCGCCGGCGCGAAACTCGGCGGCGTGTTCAACATGGGCGGCGCGGCGGTGGCCAACTATGTCAGCATCCTGGAGCGGGTCAGGTGAGCTTGCGCGATGTCGTTGCGGCGCTTGCGTTTCTGCACCTTTCTGCTGTCATGGCGCAACCATCCTTGGCTCAGGAGCCGATGGCAGGCACGCTCGACTTCTGCCCGCGGCCGGTGAAGCCCGCCTGCGTCGAGGACGATGCGACCTATACCCTGCCCGCCGCGCGCAAGGCCTGCGACGAGGACGTGGCGCGCTATATCACGGCGACATTCAACTTCCGCAATTGCATCGCCGTGCAGATGGAAAACGTGATCCGCGATACCAACCGTCTCAGCGAGCGGTTCAAGTGCAAGTCGGAGGGCAAGGGGAGTTGCGGGTAGCGGGTCCGTCCTACTCCCCCGGCGCTTTCGCCTCGATGGCCAGCGCGTGGACGCCGTTGCGCAATTCCTCGGCCAGCAAATGATTGATCATCCGGTGGCGCTGCAGGCGGCTCTGGCCGGAGAAGGCCGCGGCGGTGATTTTTATGGTGAAATGCGTCTCGCCGCGCGGTTCGACGCCGCCGGGGTGCAGCAGGTGTCCTGCGTGCTTGGCGGAATCGTCAATCACGTCCATACTGAGCGGCGACAGGGCGCTCGCTAATTTGCGGCTCATTGTCTCTTTAACCGACACTTCGCAACTCCAATATATGTAGGCCGTGGCGCCGGGTATGGCTGCCAGTCGCTGGCTGCATCCCGGCTGCGCGAATCTTTGAAAGCACCTGTCGGTTCGGCTTGCCGGATCGTTGCCCTCTACCTAAAGTTTGCCGATGAATTTGAACTCACCGCTTTTCGACAAGATCCGCGCCAAGCCGCAGGTGCAGCAACAGCCCGCTGCCACCACCCAGATGCGCTGTGACCAGCCGGGATGCAACCTGGCCGGTGAATTTCGTGCGCCTATGGGCCGCGACCGGGAGGGACAGTATTTTTGCTTCTGCATGGAGCACGTCCGGGAATACAACAATTCCTACAATTATTTCAAAGGGATGACCGACGACGACGTCGCCAAATACCAGAAGGAGGCGTCGATCGGCCACCGGCCGACCTGGTCCATGGGGGTCAAGCGCGGGCAGAAAGGCTTCCGCGAGGAAGGCTTCGATTCCGCCGAAGTCGCCGATCCGCTGGGGGTTTTCCGGGCGCGCGAATTCGCCCGCAAGGCCAAAACCCAGGTCAAGCCCAAGATTGGCGTGGCCGCCGTGAAGGCCCTGGCGACCATGGATCTGGAGGAAACCGCCGATCCCCCGACCATCCGGGCGCGGTACAAGGAACTGGTCAAACGCCTGCATCCGGACGCCAATGGCGGCGACCGGTCCCGAGAGGAAAAATTGCGCGAGATCATCCATGCCTATAAACATCTGCGGAGTGTGAAGCTCGCCTGAGCTTAACTCTGTTGATAAACTAGGACGCGTCCTTCCGATCCGAACGGACCGGAAAACGCTATGCCAGATGGCTGGATTTTCCCGGCTTTCGGACCTTTGAGGCTGTAAGATAGCGCGCATGCGCCATTTGCGTGCGGCTGTGGAGGAATGATGCAAGCGGATACACAAACTACGAGTGGCATGCCCGACATCAAGGTGTCCGTTCGCCAGATGTTCAATATCGATTCGGATATGGAAGTGCCGGCCTATTCGGCGACCAGCGCCAACGTTCCCGACGTCGACCATGACTATATCTTCGACCGCCCGACGACGCTTGCGATCCTGGCCGGCTTCGCGCGCAACCGCCGCGTCATCGTCACCGGCTATCACGGCACCGGCAAGTCGACCCATATCGAACAGGTCGCCGCGCGGCTGAACTGGCCCTGCGTGCGCATCAACCTCGACAGCCATGTGTCGCGCATCGATCTTGTCGGCAAGGACGCCATCGTCCTCAAGGACGGCAAGCAGGTCACCGAATTCCGCGACGGCATCCTGCCCTGGGCCTATCAGAACAACGTCGCGCTGGTGTTCGACGAATACGACGCCGGCCGTCCCGACGTGATGTTCGTCATCCAGCGCGTGCTGGAAGCCTCTGGCCGCCTGACCCTGCTCGACCAGAGCAGAGTCATCCGTCCGCATGGCGCATTCCGCCTGTTCGCCACGGCGAATACGGTCGGCCTCGGCGATACGTCGGGCCTCTATCACGGCACGCAGCAGATCAACCAGGCGCAGATGGACCGCTGGTCCATCGTCACGGTGCTGAACTATCTCGCCCACGACAAGGAAGTCGACATCGTGCAGGCGAAGGCGCCGCACTATCGCGACAAGGAAGGTCGCGACATCGTCAACAAGATGGTGCGCGTCGCCGACCTCACCCGCAACGCCTTCATGGCCGGCGACCTGTCGACGGTGATGAGCCCGCGCACGGTGATCACCTGGGCCGAGAACGCCGACATCTTCAAGGATATCGGCTTCGCGTTCCGGCTGACCTTCCTCAACAAGTGCGACGAACTCGAGCGTTCACTGGTGGCGGAATTCTATCAGCGCGCCTTCGGCCAGGAATTGCCGGAGAGCACGGTGAATGTCGCGCTGAGCTGAGCGGCAGCGAGATCGAAGCAGGCGAGATCGAAGCATGAGTTCCAACCGCAAGCCGGCGTCGAAAAACGAAGCGCCCCAGGAGCCGTTCAAGCGCGCCGTCGCAAGCTGCATGCGCGCGATGGCCGGCGTGCGCGAGCTCGAGGTGACGTTTGCGGCCGAACGGCCTTCGCTCACCGGCACGGGCGAGGCCGCGAAGGCGCGCCTGCCCGAGCCGGCGCGCAAGCTGACCGTGCAGGAAGCCGCCATCGTGCGCGGCCATGCGGATTCGCTGGCACTGAAGCTCGCCTGCCATGACGCGGCGACGCATCGCAAGCTGACGCCGCAGAACCAGGCGGCGCGCGCCGTGTTCGAGGCGGTGGAGCAGGCGAGAGTCGAATCGATCGGCGCGCGGCGCATGGAAGGCGTGGCGGGCAATATCTCCGCCATGCTCGAAGACCGTTATCATCGCGGCACCTATGCCGAGATCACCGACCGCGCCGATGCACCGCTTGAAGACGCCGTGGCGATGATGGTGCGCGAACGCCTGACCGGCCTGGCGCCGCCGAAGGCGGCGCAGAAGATCGTCGATCTGTGGCGGCCGATCATCGAGGATCGTGCCGGCGACGAACTCAACGCGCTCGGCAATTCCATCGAAGACCAGCGCGCCTTCGGCAAGGCCGTCCATAAGATGCTGCAGTCCCTCGACATGATGGACGAAGGCGCGATGGACCATGACGAGACCGGCGACGACCAGGGCGACAGCGAACCCGATGCCAAGCCCGAAGACGCGGAAGGCGAGGGCGAGCAGGATCAGCAGGGCGACGCGGTCGAAATGGAGAAGGCCGACGATTCGACCGAGGACATGGAAGACGGCGAGATGGACGCCGACGACGCGCCTGCCGGCGAGATGCCGGAAGACGCCGATATGGGCGACGCCGACGAAGCGTCGGAAAGCAAGCGTCCGCCGCAGCATGGCACGCAGGAACACCGCGGCCCCGACTACAAGGCGTTCACGCAGAAATTCGACGAGATCGTGCAGGCCGAAGACCTGTGCGAGCCGGAAGAGCTGGAGCGGTTGCGCGCCTATCTCGACAAGCAGTTGAGCAATCTGTCGTCGATCGTCGCGCGCCTGGCGAACCGCCTGCAGCGCCGGCTGATGGCGCAGCAGAACCGTTCGTGGGAATTCGATCTCGAAGAGGGCATGCTCGATCCCGCAAGGCTGTCGCGCATCATCATCGATCCGCAGCAGCCGCTGTCGTTCAAGCGCGAGAAGGACATGAACTTCCGCGACACGGTGGTGACCCTGCTGCTCGACAATTCCGGCTCGATGCGCGGCCGGCCGATCACGGTGGCCGCCACCTGCGCCGATATTCTGGCGCGCACGCTGGAGCGTTGCGGCGTCAAGGTCGAGATCCTCGGCTTCACGACGCGGGCGTGGAAGGGCGGACAGGCGCGCGAAGCCTGGCTGCAGGCGGGCAAGCCCGGCAATCCCGGCCGCCTGAACGATCTGCGCCATATCATCTACAAATCGGCCGATGCGCCGTGGCGCCGCGCCCGTCGCAATCTCGGCTTGATGATGCGCGAAGGCCTGCTGAAGGAGAACATCGACGGCGAGGCGGTCGACTGGGCGCACAAGCGCCTGCTGGTGCGCACCGAGCAGCGCCGCATCCTGATGGTGATCTCCGATGGTGCGCCGGTCGACGATTCAACCTTGTCGGTCAATCCGGGGAACTATCTCGAGAAGCATCTGCGCTGGGTGATCGACGAGATCGAGAACCGCTCGCCGGTCGAACTCATCGCCATCGGCATCGGTCATGACGTGACGCGCTATTATCGCCGCGCCGTCACCATTGTCGATGCGGAAGAGCTTGGTGGCGCGATGACCGACAAGCTGGCGGAACTGTTCAGCGAGGATGAGCCGGCGCCGGTGATGGTGCCGCGCGCCGTTGCGCGCGCGCTTCAGCCGGCGCGGCCGAGGGCGTAAACGAGGCTGCCGCTACAAGCGCTATTTCCCAAACAACAAAAACCCGATCCGGCGACACCGGATCGGGTTTTTTGTTGCAGAGGCCGTAGGACGCGATTACGCGGCCTTGGCTTCGGCCTGCTTCTTGATGATCTGGCGCTTCAGGGTCAGCGCACCTTGCGACAGCTCGCTGTCGCGGGCCTTGAGCAGAAAGGCGTCGAGGCCGCCGCGATGCTCGACGCTGCGCAGGGCGGCTGCGGCAATGCGCAGGCGCACCGAGCGCTGCAGGGCGTCGGAGATCAGGGTCACATTGCACAGGTTCGGCAGAAACCGTGTCTTGGTCTTGATGTTCGAATGGCTGACCAGATTGCCGGTCTGCACGGCGATGCCGGTCAATTCGCAACGGCGCGACATGGGATATTCCTTTCAAAAAATCTATCGGCGAAACAAGCACATGAAGCTTGATGGCCAGGTCGTACACGGCGATCGATCAAACGGATCGAAGCTGCGTGACTGTCCGGCTGGACAGCCTTACAAACCATTTCATCGTGCTGGATCGCCCGAATTGGGTCGCGGCTCTATAGTCGAGGGGTGCCGACGCGTCAAGGCGGACACGAATTGCGCGCCTCCCTTGCTTGCAGAAATGCGCATTCGCGTTCAGCCATCAAAGCGGCGAATTTACGAAGTGTAAGCTATAAGGTGATTCAAATCGCGGGATGTTCATCAGGTTGGGTTCCATGATCGGTACAGCATTCCTTCGTAAGACGTTCACGCGTTCCATCCTGCTGGCGGGTGCTGTCGCGGGCTTTGTTCCCATCGCCCAGGCAGAAACCCTCAATGTGGCCTATTCTGTGCGCCTCCTTGGCCTGTCGCTGGGCACCGCCGGGCTGATCGGTACGGTCGAGCCCGGCGCCTACCGCCTGGAAGCCTCGGCCAAGCTCAGCGGCCTCGCCGCCGCCGTCACCAAGTCCGAAGGGGCGGCTACCGCCACCGGCGTCATATCCAAGGGCCGTCTCCTGCCCGCCACCTATGCCAGCGCCTCGTCGAATTCGAAGGAGACGCGGACCGTCCGCATGGCGCTCAACGCCGGGAATGTCAGCGCCGCTGAAGTGATGCCGCCGGCCGAGAAGTTTCCCGACAGCGTTCCCATCACCGACGCGCAGAAGCGTGGCATTATCGATCCCCTGAGCGCCATTCTGATGCCGGTTGCGTCCAGCGGTCCGCTTGTCGGGCCGGAGGCGTGCGCCCGCAACATTCCAGTCTATGACGGAGTGACGCGCTTCGACGTGCCGCTCAGCTATGTCGGCATCCGCCATGTCAGCGCATCGGGATATGATGGGCCCGTGGCCGTCTGTTCGGCGCGTTACCGGCCCATCGCGGGACATCGCCCGAACCGGGAAGCGACCCGCTTCATGGCCGAGAACAAGAATATGGAAATCTGGATGGCGCCGCTGCAGGAAGCGCGGGCTTTGGCGCCGTTCCGCATTTCCGTCGGCACCATGGTGGGCACGCTGGTGATCGAGGCAACCCGCTTCCAGACCGCGCCGTCGGCCACAGCTTCGACCCGTTGAAGCGCCTGCGAAGGCCTGAGCGTTAACAATTTCAAATTCCGTATCGAACTGCTCGTGAGGCCTGCCGTGGAAAAATCCGCTGGCAGGCCTTTGCTTTTTCGGCTGCGGGCCAGCGCGCTGGGGCGCATGTGTGTCCCGAACTGGCCAAAATTGTTAACGGCAATACGATCAGATGCTTATTGAAAGAACTTGAGAATACTTCGGTTGTATACGGAGCAGCATCGATGCTCAATATGTAGTGAGAACAGGGCGGGAATATCCCCTCCACAGCGATTCGTGCCGGCTCTGTTCCCGATGCGTACGCCAGGTTAACGCCCGTTGTTCTGCCGCTTGTGGATAACTATGTTGACAGGATGGGGATTCGGAGTCCGTCCGCAAGATCAGTGCGAGTCTTTCCACGCGACGGTGGAATCGAGCGGAATCACAATAGCTAGATCGACTCAGTATTACGGACGCGAAATCTTGTGGGGAACAAATGAAGACTCAAAAAGAGTCGCCGATTCGATGCCGATTCGTTCCCGCCCCGTTCGAGTCATGAAGAAGAGCTAGCGACAGCGTCGCGTTGTGGTACATTTTTGCGGGCTGCCGAGGCGTTTAGGGCCAAGTTGTAATGAATATCCCTTTTTCGGCAGACCGTTCCGGGCCTGCAGGCTCGGTCGCCCGGCCGCGGCCGGTGACCGCGGTGCTCGGTCCCACCAATACCGGCAAGACCCATCTCGCCATCGAACGCATGCTCGGCCATTCGTCCGGCATCATCGGCCTGCCGCTGCGCCTGCTGGCCCGGGAAGTCTACAACCGCGTCGTCGAGAAAGCCTGCGTATCGCAGGTGGCGCTCGTCACCGGCGAGGAGAAGATCAAGCCGGAACGGCCGCGCTACTGGGTGTCGACGGTCGAGGCGATGCCGCGCGATCTCGATGTGGATTTCGTCGCCGTCGATGAAATCCAGCTCGCCGCCGATCTCGACCGTGGCCATGTCTTCACCGACCGGCTGCTGAAGCGGCGCGGCCGGCAAGAAACCATGATGATCGGCGCCGCGACCATGCGGCCGCTGATCGAACGGCTGATCCCCGAAGCGATCCTGGTGACGCGGCCGCGGCTGTCCAACCTCACCTTCGCCGGCGAGCGCAAGATTTCGCGGCTGCCGCGGCGCAGCGCCATCGTCGCCTTCTCGGCCGAAGAGGTCTACGCCATCGCCGAGCTGATCCGGCGCCAGAAGGGCGGCGCGGCGGTGGTGCTGGGGGCGCTCAGCCCGCGGACGCGCAATGCCCAGGTGGCTTTGTATCAGAGCGGCGATGTCGACTACATCGTCGCCACCGACGCCATCGGCATGGGCCTCAACCTCGATGTCGACCACATCGCCTTCGCCGGCGACCGCAAATTCGACGGCTGGCAGTACCGGCGGCTCAATCCCGGGGAATTCGGCCAGATCGCCGGGCGCGCCGGGCGGCACCTGAACGATGGCACATTCGGCACCACCGGACGCTGCCCGCCGTTCGATGCGGAACTGGTCGAGGCGCTGGAAACTCATCATTTCGACCCGCTGACGACTTTGCAATGGCGCAACAGCGAGCTGGATTTTTCTTCCATCGCCAGTTTGCAGGCCTCGCTCGACCGGGAGCCGCCGGCGCCGGGCCTGACCCGGGCGCCGCTCGGCGAGGATATATTGGCGCTCGACCTGGTGGCGCGCGATGCGATGGTGCAGAAAAGCGCGGTGACGCGCAAAGACGTGGAGCGGCTTTGGGACGCATGCCAGGTCCCCGATTATCGCAAGGTATCGCCTGCCGCACACGCGGAACTGGTGCTAACTCTCTACGGGTTCATCGTTCGCGCCGGCAAGGTGCCGGACCACTGGTTCCAGAGCCAGCTTTCGCAATTTGATCGCACCGATGGTGAGATTGACACATTGTCGGCGCGTATTGCACAGATACGCACCTTCAATTTCATCGCAAACCGTCCAGACTGGCTCAAGGATCCCGAGCATTGGCAGGGGGTCACGCGTCAGGTAGAGGACAGGCTGTCGGACGCGCTGCATGAGCGGCTCGCCCATCGATTTGTTGACCGGCGCACCAGCGTGCTGATGCGCCGCCTGAGAGAGAATGTAATGCTCGAAGCGGAAGTGACGACGTCGGGAGAGGTGATGGTCGAGGGCCAGCACGTCGGAAATCTGCATGGCTTTCGTTTCACACCTGATTCCATGGCCGAGGGCGAGGCCCAGCGCACCTTGAATGCTGCGGCGCAGCAAATCCTTGCTACCGAGATCGCCGGCCGGGCACTGCGGGTCAGCGAGGCGGTCGACGACGCCTTCGTGCTCGCCAATGACGGCACCCTGCGCTGGCTCGGCGAGGCCGTCGGCAAGATCGCCGCCGGCGACCATGTGCTGAAGCCGATGGTGCGCATCCTCTCCGACGAGCGGCTGACCGGAACCTCGCTGGAAATCGTGCAGCGCCGGCTCGACCTGTGGATCGCCGCGCATATCAAGAAACTGCTCGGTCCGTTGTTCGAGCTGGAGGCCGGCGAGGGCCTTGAAGGCATCGCGCGGGGCATCGCCTTCCAGGTGGCGGAATCGCTTGGCGTGCTGGAGCGTTCGCGCGTCGCCAACGAGATCAAGAACCTCGACCAGAGCGCGCGCGGCAGCCTGCGCAAGCTCGGCCTGCGCTTCGGCGCCTATCACATCTATCTGCCGCTGCTGCTGAAGCCGGCGCCCCGCTCGCTCGCCGCGCAATTGTGGGCGCTCAAGCATGGCGGCCTCGAAACGGTGAAGGGGCTCGATGAGGTGGCGCATCTGGCGTCGTCCGGCCGCACCTCGTTCCCGGCCGAGAAGGATGTGCCGAAAGGGCTTTATCTCGCCGCCGGTTTCCGCGTGTCGGGCGAACGCGCCGTGCGCGTCGATATTCTCGAACGCCTGGCCGATCTCATTCGTCCGGCTATCGCCTACCGGCCGGGCGTCACGCCCGGCGATCCGCCGCCGGGCACGGCCGATGGCGATGGTTTCGTCATCACCGTGTCGATGACGTCGCTGGCGGGCTGTTCGGGCGAAATGTTCGCCTCGATCCTGCGCTCGCTCGGCTATCACGCGCAGCAGCGCAAGGGACCGGCGATCACCGTCCCGCTGGTTGCCAAGGCCGCCACCGAGCCGGCGAAGCCGGTGATCGCCGAGGCGGAAGCGCCTGCTGAGGCTCCTGCGGATCCATCTGTCGACGCAGTGGAAGCTGCGGCAGATGTGGCGCCGGCCGAAGATGCTGTCGCGGAAACGCCGGCAGCCGCGGCCGAACCGCAGGATGCCGAACCGCAAGCTGCCGAGACGGTGGACGCGGAAGCCGCGCCCGCCGAAGCGGCACCGGTTGAGGCTGCGACAGAAGAAGTCGCGACTGCCGAAATTCCAGTCGAGGCTGCGACGGCCACCGAGCCGGAGGCAGAGGCCGTGGCGGTCGAGCCGGCCGAGGTTGTTGCGCAGGCGGAGCCTGCAGCTGGAGAGGCTGCACCTGGAGAGGCTGCACCTGGGGAGGCTGCTCCCGAGGCCGAAGCAGCGCCTGTCGAGGAGGCGTTGATCGAGGTCTGGCGGCCGCACCGTCATCAGCAGGCGCCGCGCCGGTTCGACAAGAACCGCCGGCCGCAGCGCGGCGGCGCCCATGCGCCGCAGCCCCAGACGCAGACACAAATCCCCGGCGACCCGGCCGCAGCGTCTGGTGAGGCGCAGGCGAGACCGGAGCGGCGCCCCGACAGCCGCAACAACCGTTTCAGGCAGAAGTTCGAAGGCCGCGGGCCTCGTCCAGGCGCTGGATCTGGGCCGGACAATCAGGGGGAACGTCCGCAAGGCGAGCGTCCGCGCTTCGAGGGTCGTCGCGATCGTCCCGACCATCGTGCCGACAAGGATGGCCAGCGCGATCAGCGCCATCAGGGCAACCGGAATAACCAGGCCGAGCGGCCGAAGCCGCGCGAGCGTCAGCCCGATCCGAATTCGCCGTTCGCCAAACTGGCGGCGCTGAAGGAGCAGCTCGAAAACAAGAATCGCCGCGGCTGATGGTTGCAAGTTCTTGAATTTACCTGCGCGTCAACGGCTCGACAAATGGCTGTGGTTCGCGCGCGTGGTCAAATCGAGGACCTTGGCGGCAAAACTGGTCGGCGAGGGCTTTGTCCGCGTCAACGGCGTCAAGACCGATGTGCCGGCCAAGGCGGTGAACGTCGGCGATGTGCTGACGATCGCGCTCGAACGGGATGTGCGGGTGCTGAAAGTGATGGCGCCGGGGACGCGGCGGGGTCCGTTTCCCGAAGCACAGACCCTATATGAGGATCTGAGTCCGCCTGCCGAGGCCGCTGCGCCCAAGGATGAGCACGCAGCGCGCCAGCCCGGCTCCGGTCGGCCGACCAAGAAGGAACGTCGCGACCGGGACAGCTTTTTTGACGACCAGTAACGGGAAGATAGTTCCCGGTTGCAATCGGCGCGGCATTCAGCCAAGAGGCTCCCGATAGTGGACTTAGCGCCAATAGATTGCCGATAAGCGGCCGCGCGTGGCGCGAGGAGAGTTGGAATGACCTACGTCGTCGTAGAGAATTGCATCAAGTGCAAGTATATGGATTGCGTCGAAGTCTGCCCCGTGGACTGTTTCTACGAGGGCGAGAACATGCTGGTGATCCATCCCGACGAATGTATCGACTGCGGCGTCTGCGAGCCGGAATGCCCGGCCGAGGCGATCAAGCCGGATTCCGAGCCGGGCCTCGACAAATGGCTGAAACTGAATGCCGATATGGCGAAGGGTTGGCCCAACATCACGGTCAAGCGTGATCCGCCGCCGGATGCCAAGGAATTCGACGGCAAGCCGGGCAAGTTCGACGCCTTCTTCTCGGAGAATCCGGGCGAAGGCGATTAGAGCCTGATATTGCGTCGTTTCTGCCAAAAGACGGGGATGCGTTTTTCGCACGACGCTCGACGGCTTAGTGTGCCGTAAAACTGCCGGGATTTTGGTGTCTAATCAAACTATAGAGTTGGTATTTCCAGCCTGTGGCGGGAAAAACCTGTCTGGTGTCGAAGGAGCGGGCATTCTCCTCCGAATCAGGCCCATTCCACCCAAAATGCTCACGTGACGGATGCGACAGGCAATCCATCACGGTTGTTTACCGCAAAAGTTAGAACGCGAGCGAAGCCGGTGGCGCGGCGTTAACCTTTGCAGGCGCCGGATCGCCGGGTTCAGAGTGGAATCCTTTGATTCCAGCAGTATTTTGTGATATACATATTTTTAACAGTCATTAACGCTCGCACTCAGGGGACCCGCCACGAGGGAGGCCGCTCCGGTTTTCCGGGGCCTTTTTTTGCCAGTACGAATCTCGGCGAACAGTAATGCCGTCGCGACTCAACCCTAATGAGCTTGCGGATTAGTTGCCTGTTTTATTTGGAGAATCGCTTCGTCCACCAAGGCGAGGACGCTTTCTATCCAATCGGATGCGGTTTGTCATCCACCTATATGCCCCGTCTCCACAGCGGGGCAAGCCAGGAGTAAGCGAGTATGTCGTCGTCCAGAAAAGCGGCAAAGAACGCAAAAAGCAAAGCCACGACAAATAAGGTGATGGCCCGGTCCTCCGACAAGGAGAAGACCAAGACCGGCAAGCCCGGAAAAACAGCCTCCGCGAAGGAGGATGCGAAAAAAGCCTTAAAACTCAAAGCGGGGACGGCGACAAGCGCCAAGGTTGGGGCCAAGGGTACGGCCAAGGTTTCGATCAAGGCTGCGCGCCCGGTGGCCGCAGTTAAGGCTAAAGATACGAAGAAGACTGCAAACAAGAGTGCTGCGATCGCGAAGCCCGCCAAGCCGGCGGCTGCCGCGGTCAAGACAGCGGCCAGAACAGAGGCCAAGGCGCCGGCGGCAGTCACCGCCAAGGCTTTGGCCGAGAAGGCTTTGGTCGACAACAAGGCGCCGGCTTCGGCCGACAAGAAGGCAAAGATTCAGACTAATCCCGTGGTCGCGGCCGCCGGGAATGGAAAACCCCCGTCCAACGCCGTCAAAACAGAAGAAAACAAGCCAATCGTGAAAAAGCCCCAGCAAACGAATGCAGCACCCGTGAAATCCACTCCGGCTCCGGCCAAGGCGACAGTCCAGGCATCTGCCAAGCCTGCGGCGGCGATCGCCAAGCCTGCGGCGAAGCCGGCGACACCGCCCAAGGTGGTTCCGGCGCCGAAGCCGGCTGCCGCCGTGGCCGCCAGGTCGACGGATGCGAAGGAAACCAAATCGTCTCCGATCGCCAGGTCGGCCGAGAAGCCGGTCGTCAAGCCGACCGCGACGACGAAGCCCGTTGTTGACGCTGTTGCCGCCAAGCCGGCGGAGAAGCCCGCTGCCGCCGTGGTCGCCCCTGCGGCGCCGATGCGCCCGGCGATGCATCAGGCGCGGTCGCCGTTCGGCGTGCGCGCGCCGTTTCCGCCGATCGTCCGTCCGGTCGACCCGCGTGTTGCCGCCGGCGGCAAGCCGGGAGCCTCGCCGAAGACCGGGTTCAAGACGCACGAATACATCGTCTATCCGGCTCATGGCGTTGGTCAGATCATCGCTACCGAGGAACAGGAAGTGGCCGGCTACAAGCTGGAGCTTTTCGTCATCAGCTTCTTCAAGGACAAGCTGACCCTCAAAGTGCCGCTGCCGAAAGTGCTGTCGGGCGCGATCCGTAAACTGTCCGATGGTCCGACTGTGCAGAAGTCGCTCGACACGCTGACCGGCCGGGCGCGGGTCAAGCGCACCATGTGGTCGCGCCGCGCGCAGGAATATGAAGCGAAGATCAATTCCGGTGATCTGGTGGCGATCGCGGAAGTGGTGCGCGATCTCTATCGGTCGGAGGCGCAGCCCGAGCAGTCCTATTCCGAGCGTCAGCTTTACGAAGCCGCGCTCGACCGGATGGCGCGCGAGGTTGCCGTGGTGCAGAAACTGACGGAAACCGAATCGCTGAAGCTGATCGAACAGCATCTCGAAAAGGGTCCGCGCCGCGGCACCCGCGCCGAGGCTGCAGCGGATGCGGACGGCGATGCCGATGGTGATGCTGCCGGCGGTGAAATCGACGCAGCGGCATAAGCCGCTGCCCGAGAGCAAGCAAAACAAAACCCGGCCTGAGGCCGGGTTTTTTATTGCCAGGTTTCTTTTTATTGCCAGGTTTTTATGGCCGCGTTTGGTTACTGCAGCGCGAGCGGTGCGCCGGCGGGTACGAGAATGCGGCGCAGCTTCTCGATGGCGCGCGCCTCGATCTGACGCACGCGCTCTTTCGAAATGCCAAGCTCGTCGCCGATGACGTCAAGCGTCGCGGGCTCTTCGTTCAACTGGCGCGCATTGAGAATGTGCCGTTCGCGATCGGTCAATTCATCGAGCGCGACCCGCAATTGCCGATGAATACGGTCGCCGTCGATGGCGGCGCCGACGAGTTCGTCCGGCAGAGGCGATGTATCGGGAAGATAGGCGATGCGTTCGGTCGAGCCCGGCTCGTCGTCGCTGACGCTCATGTTGAGGGAGACATCGGGGCCGCTGAGCCGCGTGTTCATCGTCTCCACGTCGGCGACGGAGACGTGGAGCGCCTTCGCGATGGTGGCGAAGTCGTCGCGATGCATGGACGGTTCGCCTGAATCGCCACGCCGCGCACCGGTGAGCTTGGCGCGCAGACGGCGAAGATTGAAGAACAGCGCCTTCTGGCCGGAACTGGTGCCACCGCGCACGATCGACCAGTTGCGCAACACATAATCCTGCATCGACGCGCGGATCCACCAGCTTGCATAGGTCGAGAAGCGGAGCTCCCTTTCGGGCTCATAGCGTGCTGCAGCCTCAAGCAGTCCGACATGGCCTTCCTGCACGAGGTCCTGCAGCGACAGGCCGTAGTGGCGATAGCGTGTCGCCATCGCAATCACCAGACGCATATGGGCTTGCGTGAGTTCATGCAGGGCGTCTTCGTCGTGCTGGCCGCGCCAACGCACCGCGAGCCGCCGTTCATTGTCGCGCTCAAGCAGAGGTGCTGCCTTTGCGGCCTTAACAAGATCCCGATGCAAACCAAGCGCCGAAGCCATTTCGGACCTCCCCGATCTTTCGCACGCACACGCTATTCTCCGCAGCAACGTCCGAAGCGGCCCGACAGATCAAAAAACCGGCGTGGCAAATCATCACAGTCTTGTGAGAGGCTTCTTGGGAACCTTTGCAGGAGAATCGAAACGCAAACCGGCAACAGGGAGTAAAGCCGTGGATCAGCGCATTATCGACCTTTATGACGAATACACCCATGCACCATTGCCCCGGCGCGTGTTCATGGAGCGTCTCGTCGCGATGGTGGGCACAACGGGCGCCGCCCAGCTGGCGCTTGGGCTGCTCGAGTCCAACTATGCGCTGGCACAGATCGTTCCGCCGAGCGATCCGCGACTGTCGACGTCCATGGTCGAGATCGCCGGCGTGAAAGCCTATCAGGCCGTGCCGAAAGGCATGGATCCGCAGGCAGCGCGCGGCGCGATCATCGTCATTCACGAGAACCGCGGGCTCAATCCGCATCTGGAGGACATTGCGCGGCGCATCGCGCTCGAGGGCTATCTGGCAGTGGCGGCCGACCTGCTGACCTACATGGGCGGCACGCCGAAGGACGAGGATGCGGCGCGCGAGATGTTCACCAAGATCGATCCGGCGAAGTCCGTCGTCTCGCTGGCTGCGATCGTGAGCGCGCTGAAAAGCGCCAATCCCTCACGCAAGGTCGGCGCCATCGGTTTCTGCTGGGGCGGCGGCATCGTCAACAATCTTGCGGTTGCGGCGCCCAACCTCGATGCCGGCGTCGCCTATTACGGCGTCGCGCCGAAGGCGGAAGATGTGCCGCGCATCAAGGCGTCGATGATGCTGCACTACGGCGGTCTCGATGCGCGCGTCAACGCGACAGCGCCTGCCTATGAAGAGGCGATGAAGAAGGCCGGCGTGAGCTATCAGAAGTTCGTCTACGACGGCGCCAATCACGCTTTCAACAACGACACCGGCAAGGAACGCTACAACGAGGCCGCCGCCAAACTGGCGTGGACGCGGACGATGGATTTCTTCAAGGCAAAAGTGCTGAGCTGAGACGTTTTCCAACTATGGGCGCATGCTGCACCCTCTGCAACGTCATGCCCGCGCTTGCCGCGGGCACCCACGCCGCGGTGTGCGGCAACATCGCAGAACAAAACATCTTCTATATTCTGAGACAGCAACGCAGCGTCACCGCGTTGATACCCGCGACAAGCGCGGGCATGACGGAAAGGTGGCCGCTTCGATGATGGACACTGCAGCGCTCTGCCATTCACATCCGCAGTTGGCCGTTCACTCCACCACGATCTTGTAGCGCTTGCCCGGTTCGATCGTGGCGCCGCGCTGCAGGCCGTTGATCAGCAGGAAGACGTCGAGGCCGCGATCGGCGATCGCCATGCGTTGGGTCAGTGCTGCGATGGTGTCGCCCTGCTGGGCCGGGATGACGGCGAGGCGCAGCGACTTCAGCGCATTTGCCTCTTGCGGGGGAATGCGCCGGAATGTGTTGATCGAGGCCAGGAACTTCCTGTCGACCTCGGGTGTCAGCGCCTTGCTGGCGAAGATGATGCGGAACACTTCGGGTCCCATGCGCACGGCCGCGACACGGAACTTCCAGTCGTTCTCGGTGGCGACGGCAGTTGCCGCCGCAAGACCGTTGATCGTCTGTGCCTGGATCGAGGATTGATCGAGGCCCGCCACCCAGCCGGTTGCCAGATAGGCCTCGAGCGTCGGCTCGTCGTTGAGGCGGACATTGTCGAGACGCAAGGCCTCCGATCCGCCGGCGGCGACGCCGAGCACCGCCTGCGCGGTGTTCTCGAGCGCGAAGCCTTCCGGCGCGATGAAGGAAAACCCGAGCTTGCCATGGGCGAATTTGCGGCCGCGGACGATGCCCTCGGCCGGATCGTCGCCGAAGTCGATTCCGTTGATCGCAGCGAGATAGGCGTCGCGATCGGTGGTGCCGACGCCGGGCGCGCCGAACTGGCGCGCCGCCAGGCGGGCGCGTTCGATGCGCTCCTGGGTCGAGGGATGGGTCGACATGATGTCGGGCTGCTGGTCGCTCGATCGGTTGCCGAGCAGGGCGGCGCGCATCGCCGTCGAGCGGCTCAACGCCTGCAGGAAGCGCGAGGCGCCATAGGGGTCGTAGCCGGCGCGGCCGAGATTGCGCACGCTGATCAGGTCGGCGTCGAATTCCTGCTGGCGGGTGAAGCTCGCGAGCGACAGTTTGTCGAAGGCGGTCACCTCCTCGCTGCGTTCCCGGCTCTGCAACTGCCGCGTCACCTTGCTGCGCAACTCGCTGGTCTTCATCGCCTCCTCGCGCTGCATGGCGTGCCGCGCGGTGACGTGGCCGATTTCGTGGGCCATCACGGCGGCGACCTCGGACGTGTCGTTGGCAAGCGCCAGCAGGCCGCGGGTGACGTAGATGCTGCCCGACGGCAGGGCGAAGGCGTTGACGACGGGCGAATTCAGGATGGTGACGCGATAGGCCGGCGACTGCGTCTCGTCGGCCGCCGCCAGCTTGGCCAGCACCTGGTTCAGATATTGTTCGGCGGCCGGGGCCTTGTACTCGCCCCCAAACATGGCGGCGAGCTGGCGGTGCTCGGCTGCGGAACGCGGCTCGATGCCGGTGGTGCGCGGCGCCTGCGACGGCACGGCCGGGCCCGGCTGCTGCTGCTGGCTGTCGGGATAGAAGCTGGCGCAGCCCGCGACCAGAAGCAGGGGCAAAAGCAGGGAAAAGCGGCCGACCGGCCACCTGACAAAGGATTTCATGAAATGGCGCAATGCAGTCGATACGTACGGGAAAACGCTCACCATAAGATTGAGTTCAACCTGTGGCAGAAACAAAGCAACGCCGGTGTACCGCGCGGACCTGTCGGGGTGATGCGCGCTTCATTGTCGTCGTCCCTGGCTTTGATACCAATAAGACATTTGCGGGAATTGGCGATGATTCTCAACCGTGCCGATCGGAATTGGTTAGCGCGGGACATGAGATGGATGCTGTTTTCGCGAAAATACCGCCGTAATCCATAAAAGATCACGTTTTATGACTTTAGAATTCAGCGGCCGTGTTCGCGGACGACCCAGGCGCCATCGGGCGCCTGATTTTCCCCGGCCAGCGCCTTGAACAGGTCGTTCTGGATGCGCTGGGCGATCGGCAGGCGGTGGTGGTAGGGGTCCCAGAAGGTGGAATCGTCGGCCGCCAGCTTCGAGGCGATGCGCCAGTCGATGACCGTCACCCCATGGCGGCGGGCGATGGCGTCGATATCGGCCTTGCAGGCCTCCTCGACGGCGGCATCTCTTGAGCCCGGCACCGGCAGAACTGCGATGCTCGCCGGCACCCAGACGAAGATGGTCCGCGTGCCGGCGCCGTTCGCCGCCAGCTGGCTGTCGAGCCAGGGATGCGCCGGAAACCTCAGCGCGGCGCGTTCGGCGTCGGAGAGCACCACCGACGGTACCACGGGAACCACCTTGTGCTCCCGGTCGCCCCAGATGCGATGTTGCGCCGCCGCCAGGTCGTAGCTGTCGTCAGGCGGCGTATAGACCGAGAAGCCGTTGGCGCCGAGCCGGATGCGGCCATGACCGAGATCGGTCATCACCACCCGGACGGCGGTTTCGAGCGTCTTGCCGTTGAGCAGATAGAGGAAGTCATTCCACGGATTGTCGTCGAACATCCAGTCGGGGAAGGCGCGGATGGTCAGGATGTGGCCCGGCTGGTCGGCGCGCTGGTCGCACCAGGCCTGGTCGAGGCCGACGATCATGGTCTTCGGCGCACCGCGCACGCGCAGGAAGAGGCCGGCCATCTGCATCTGCTCCCAGGCGGTCGCGGCGTTCATGCCGAGATTGGCGAAACGGCCGCCGAGGTGTGCGTCGAATATGTCGGGATTCAACAAGCGGCTGGTCGAATTGCCGACGATGATCGAATCGAAATTGCCGTGGCGGATGATGGCTGGATAAAAATGCCGCTGGCTTGTGTCGATGTTGGGCCGCGGCATCGGCGGCGAGAACGGCACCACCTGATAGGGATCGACGATGAGGATGAAGGCGTAGCAGATCGCCAGCCCGCCGGCAAAAGTCGCCAACATCGTCTTGGCGAAACGGCGCCAGCGCGCGGGGTTGTCGCTACCGTCGCGCTGTGCAGCGATCCAGTCGTTTATTCGCAAGTTTTGGATGCGAGAACTGAGATTTGTCATGACGCGCTCAGAACTGGAAATAGATGAACGGTGTCGGCGCGCCCTTGCCGATCTCCAGCACGCAGATGGCGGCGATGATGGCGGTGACGAAGGCCAGCAGCGGATGGGGAAATATATAGCGATCCTTCAGCGTATGCGCCGAGGGGACGAACAGCGACACGGCGGCGGCCCCGCACAGCAGTCGCCACGAGTCGAGCTTGCCGCCGAGCCCGTTCAAGCCCGCCATGGATTGCAGGATGGAGCCGGCCGAGGTGAAATCGACGGCGCGGAAAAGCACCCAGCCGGCGATGACGAACAGCATGGTGACAAGCCAGGCAAGTGGCGCCGGCATCGGCGTTCCGAGGCGCTGCCAGTAGCGGCAGACGATGAGGCCGATGCCGTGCCAGACGCCCCAGGCCACATAGGTCCAGCCGGCGCCGTGCCACAAGCCGCAGATCGCCATGGTGAGCAGGGTGGCGATGACATAACGCGCCTCGCCGCGGCGGCTGCCGCCGAGCGGAATGTAGAGATAGTCGCGGATGAAATTCGACAGTGAGATATGCCAGCGACGCCAGAAATCGCGCATCGATGTGGAGAGATAGGGCTGGCGGAAATTCTCCGGCAGCACGAGGCCGAACATCAGCGCGATGCCGATGGCCATTTCCGTATAGGCCGAGAAATCCAGAAACAGCTGGAAGGTGAAGGCCAGCGCCGCCGTCCAGGCTTCGCCGAAACTGAGCGTTTCGTTCACGGCCCTGGCGAACAGCCCGTCCACGACGGGGCCGAGATGATCGGCCAGCAGAACCTTCTTGGCGAGGCCGAGCGCGAACAGGGCGCCGGCGACCGAGAAGCGCTGGGCGAGGCCCGGCCGGCGCGGATCGAGCGCGAACTGCGGCACCAGCTCGTTGTGGCGGACGATGGGGCCGGCGATCAGATGGGGGAAGACCAGCACGAACAGCGCGAACGGCCGCAGCGGATAGAGCGGCGCATCGCCGCGGCGCAGGTCGACGAGATAGGAGATGAGCTGGAACGAGAAGAAGCTGATGCCGATCGGCAGCACCAGATTCGCGCGCGGCAGCGCCATGCCTGTGGCGGCTTCAACCGCGCCGGTGAGGAAATCGAGATATTTGAAGGTCGCCAGCGAGCCGAGATTGACCAGCACGCCGAGCGCGATGACGGGCAGGTTGCGGCCTTCGCTCGACAGCCGCGCCAGCACCCAGGTGATGCCGATCTGGCCGAGCAGCAGCGGCAGGAAGCGCACGTCCCAGTAGGAATAGAATACCAGCGAGGCGGCGATCAGCGCATATTGCCGCCAGCGCTCGCTGCCGGCGCACAGCCAGTAAGCGGCAAGCGTCAGCGGCAGGAAAATGAGAATGAACGGCTGGGTTTGAAACAGCATACGGAAAAGAGCTCGCGCCTCGACCGGACGCGACCGCCGGTGACAAACGCGGCGGACCATACTGGCTAGGCCGGGTCAGGCCAAGGGCGCAGGGCCGGATGCGGCTGAGGCAATTCGCCTGCCCCCGATTACCTGTTTGCTGCGGGCTTCGCCGGGATGGCAGCATGCCAATCCGAGTTGGCGGTGCTCGCCGGAGCGCCGCCGAGCAGCTCGATGGCGCCCGGCGTATAGACCTCGATTCGGGGGCCAAAGCGGGTGTCGAGCAGGCCGCGCACGCGCAGGTTGCGGCCGGCAAGGCTCTGCGGCGCCAGGCCGGCGGTGGTGAACTCGCGCACCGTGCGGGCGGACAGCGTCACGGTGAGCGATTTGCGGCGGTCCCTGCCCAGATTGACGAAGGTGCGGTAGCGGCCGGTATTCACGTTCCCCACTGTACCGGAGACGACGACGATGCGTCCACCGAGACCGGTAAAATCCGGATTCTCTGCCTGATCGAACACGGCATAGGCCGGATCGGCCCACAGACCGCGCTTTTCCGCCCGCGCCTCGGCCTCCGCCTGGTACAGCGCCGGCAGGCAGGCCGTTGCTTCGCTCAACGGATCGACCCGGGCCCAGCCGGCTTCGATCAGCGCCTTGGCGAGCCCGAGGTTATCTGGCGGCAGGAAGACCCTGGCGCGGACGCGGCCCCAGCGGTCCGGCGTCTGGTCGAGCGCGGTGAGCGCCACCTGCGCGCCGACGCTCCACAGTTCGAGATCGGCGGCGGCCTTCGCTGGAAAATCGGGGTTATCCGGCGTCGCCCGCACCGGCTCGATGCCGGCAAGGCGCACCAGCCGGCCGTCGGCGAGCTTCAGCTCGAAATGCGGCTCGAGCGATGCGACTTCGACGGGCTCGCCCGCCGGCGTGTCGCAGCTCTGGGCGAAGGCCGGCGGTGCGAAAAGGCAAAAGGCGAGCAGGATCGCGCCGGGCAACTTTTCATTTGATCCCTTTGTGGTAAACACCCGTGGTCTCCCAGCACGTCCCGGTAGCTCAGCAGGATAGAGCAACGGTTTCCTAAACCGTAGGTCAGGGGTTCGAATCCCTTCCGGGACGCCACCCTTCGCCCTGACGGGCTTCGGGTGGCAGGCCACCCGAGCCTGATAGGGCGAAGGGTGTCTCCCGAAGCTCCGCAGGAGCGTAGGGAGACTGGCACCGTGTGGTACGTCTACTTTCTTAAACTCAGCAACGACGACATATACGTCGGCTCGACGAACGAGCTGCGTCGCCGTGTCAAATCTCACCAGGACGTTCATGTCTTTTCCACGAAAATTCATCTGCCCGTGACCGCAAATTCTTACGTAGCCGTCGAGACGGAGACTCTCGCTCGCTCACTTGAACGATATTTCAAATCGGGCTCCGGCAAGGCTGTTGCGAAGAAACGCTTCTTTTCGAGTTGAGCCTGCTACGACGTTGCCGCCAAATCTTCCGTGGTCCATTTGAGGATATTGGCGAAGTCACTCTGCAGCACCAAGTCGAGCGATCGTCGACTGGCTGGTGCCCATCCGAGCAGCCAGCTCGGTTTGAGATAGGCCTGCTCCCAGACGTGCTTTGAGCAATTCGGCAGCGATATCGAATTCAGGGGCCAGCGCATCATACTCGGCCTTCACCTTCGGGTTGGCCAACAGACGAGCCTTGAGCTTCTCGAACGAGACGGTCATGTGATCTCCTGTGCTCGCCGCAAGGCGAGTTCAATCTCGGTGCGCGCCAGATCAATCGGCAATCCCGATATCATTCACCGTGCACCATTCGCGCAGTGCACGTTCCGTGGTCTTCACCTCGAAATCATACCAGTGATCAAGCACCCTTCTTCGGATGAGGAAAGCGCGGAACCTCTTGTAAGCGCCGCTCCGGCCGAAAATGTCCCTGACCTCTTCGAAATCATCCGGCACACATTCGCGGGCGAAATCGAGCGCCAGCGGTTTACCGAGACCGAGATCTCTCTTGTCGGGGATCGGCAGGTATTTCTCGGCGTCATCGAGATCTTCGGGCAATTCTTCGTCGATCATTCCCGTGAGGTCGAAGTCAAAACGGACATAAACCTTTCCTGTCTGCCGGCAGACAAAGGCTTCAGCCGTTCCGTTGCCGCCTTCGGCGCATTCGAATCCTTCAAGTATCTTTGCAAAACTGGCGGGCATGGGTGCCTCTCAGGCAACGGGATTGTCGATTTCGGGAAAGGGTTCTTCCAGCGGTGTCATCCTCTTGAGTAACGCGATCAGGTCGCGTTTCCGTAGCGGCTCGATAACCAGTCGATCTCCGTCACGACGCATAATCACCTCATTGCCCGGTAGTTCGAATTCTGCCGGGATATGGACCGCTTGCTTGCGACCAATACGGAACAGTTTGACGTGCCTTTCTTCAGGCAAGGAACTCTCCAAGCATATCCCAGAACACCCGCCATCTTGCCGCGCATTGAAAGAGGCCGCAATGTCCTCTCATCCGACCGATACCCACATTTTGAATGCGATCGAATACATGGCGAAGAAGCAAGCACGACCTGCAAGCGGCAGCACGCGAAACCTCGAGACGCAGGCCGCCATTCTTGGCGCCGCCGCCGAGGTGCTGCAGGAGCACGGCTACGGCGGGTTCAGCATCGATGCGGTGGCGCGGCGCTGCGGCGCCGGGCGGCCGACGATCTACCGGTGGTGGCCCAACAAGGCGGCCTTGCTGGTCGAGGTTTACATCAGCCAGAGCATTTCGATCACGCGGCCGGCGCCGAATACCGGCAGTGTGCGCGGCGATCTCATCCAGCATATCCGCCGGCTGTGGCGCTTCTGGACGGAGACGCCGTCCGGCCGTGCGTTTCGGGCCCTGGTGGCGGAATCGCAGGCCGATCCTGCTGCTCTGGTTCAACTCCGCGATCAGGCGCTGCCACAGGCGCGCTTTCTCGTCGCGACGGTTTTGCGGCGCGGTATCGAGCGCGGCGAGATTGTCGGGGACATCGATCTCGAACTCGTGATCGATCTCATATGGGGCTTCAACTGGTATCGCCTGCTCACCGACCGGCTTGATTCCAAAAGCATCGAGGCGATGATCGATCTTCTGCTAACCGGGATCAGGGCCAGACAGTCCCCGTCTGCCGGTAAGGCCGCACGCACGGCCGCCGGCCGGAAATAACCCCCGGCTTGCCATTCCCCATCATTTGCTGTTACACACTGTAACGCTCAGCCGGGCGTTGCAATGCGCTGGCTGACGATGGGAGGACGCATGAGCACATATGCTCTCAGCAAACTGCTGCGTGAGGTCAACCGCAATCCCGTAACGCGGGCGCGCTATTTCGAGGATGCGGCTGCCGTCGCGGCCGAGTTCGATCTGACGGCGGAAGAGCGGAAAGCCCTGCTGGAGAAGGACATCGGCGCCCTCTACCGTTTCGGCGTGCATGGCCTGATCCTGCGGCCGTTCACGCTCATCCATAAAATGCCCGAGCCGGAATATCTTCAAGCGATCAGGAGCTGACCATGTCCATCGTTTATGCGGCGGCGGCAAGCCATGCCCCTGGAATGCGCGCCTGGCCCAAGCAGGCGACGGAACACCAGCTCGAGAAGATCCTCGTCGGCTGGGACAAGTTGCGGCAGGGTCTCGAGGCCGCGAAGCCCGATGTCCTCGTCATGCTCACATCCGAGCACTGGGCGAACTTCTTCCTCGACAACATGGGCGCGTTCTGCATCGGCCGCGGCGAGCATTTCACCGGTCCGGTGGAGCCATGGCTCGGCATCGACAAGGCGACGATCCCCGGCGATCCGGAGTTCGCGACCGAGATTTTGAACGCCTGTTACGCCAACGGCTTCGAACCGGGGTTCTCGCATGAGATCGCGCTCGACCACGGCACGATGGTGCCGCTGAGCTATCTCACGCCCGACATGAAAACCCGTGTCGTGCCGATCTTCTTCAATACGCTGGCGACACCCAGGCCGACGCCGGCGCGCTGCGTCGCGCTGGGCGAAGTGCTTGGCCCGGTGTTGCGCGAGTCCGATCGGAAAATCGGCGTCGTCGCGACCGGCGGGCTTTCCCACGATCCGGGCGAGCGCAACCATGGTTTCATCGACAGTGATTTCGATGCGAAGTTCCTCGACGCCATGACGAAGGGCGATCTCGACGCGCTGTCGCGCTATGCCGATGCGGACTTCTTCGCGGCGGGCGGCGGAACGCCGGAACTGCTGGCGTGGCTGACGCTTGCCGGCGTCATGGCCGGGCAGGGCTCTGACACGGTCTGCTACGAGGCCGTCGTGCCATGGGCCACCGGCATCGGCATGGTCAATTACAGCAAGGCCGCCTGATGGCTGAAGAACCGATTTCGTTTATCTCGGACGGCCTGAAGATTGCGGGCAGCTTTGCGCTGCCGGCCAGCCGATCGGATGGTCTGCTTCCGGCCGTGGTTATCCTGCATGGCTTCGGCAGCCATATGGATGCGGCGAATGTGAAGCTGCCGGCGAAGATCTTCAATGACCTCGGCTATGCCACCTTGCGGTTCGACATGCGCGGCTGCGGCCACAGTGAAGGCACGCCCGGCCGCCTGATCTGCCTGGAGCAGGTCGAGGATACCCGCCATGCGATCGATTATCTGCTGACACGCAAGGAGATCGATCCTGCCCGCATCGCCGTCATGGGCAGCAGCTTCGGCGCGGCGGTGGCGGTCTATACGACGGCCGTGGACCCACGCGTTGCCGCCGTCATCTCCGCCTCCGGGTGGGGCCATGGCTCGCGCAAATTCCGTGGCCAGCATCATGAGCCTGGCGCCTACGAGAAGTTCGTCGAGATGCTCGCCGAAGCGAAGCGGCACAAGGCCGAAACCGGCACGTCGATGATGATCCCGCGCTATGAGATCGTGCCGATCCCGAACCGCTTGCGCGGCCACGTTCTGGAGCGGTCGATTCAGATGTTCGACGCGGATACCGCCCAGAGTATGTTCGACTTCGAGCCAGAAAATGTCGTGCACCGGATCTCGCCGCGGCCGAGCCTGTTCCTGCACAGCGCGTCCGATTCGGTGACGCCGGTCGAGCAATCTGTTGCGATGTGGACGAAGGCCGGAGCGCCGGCCGATCTCCACCTGTTTGCGGAAACCGATCACTTCATGTTCTCTGAAGCAAACGAGCGACCGCGCAATGTGCTGGCGGACTGGCTCAAGAGTTACTTTCCGGCACGCTAAAATACTAACTTTTAAAACGGGAGGATTTGCAATGACACGTCCGACGACGATGACCTTGGCAGGCGTATTGGCGGTTCTGGCTCTTAATCCTGCAAATGCGCAGTCGGTCGAGCAGTTCTACAAGGGCAAGACGCTCAACTTCATCATCGGCGCGGGAGCCGGCGGCAGCTACGATCTCTATGCCCGGACGCTCACCAATACCCTGCCGAAATACATCCCCGGCAATCCGGTGATGATCGTCAAGATCGCCGGCGGTGTCGGCGGCGGCGTGGCGACGTCGGTGCAGATGGAGCACAGCGTGCCGAAGGACGGCACCTATATGGGCATGACCCAGCAGACCAATGTCACCAGCCAGCTCACGGAAGCAGCGGTCGCGGGCAAGTACGATGTGTCCAAATGGCGCTGGGTCGGCAACATGGCCAACCTGCGCAACATGCTCGCGGTGTGGATGACAGCGCCGGCGCAGACGCTGGAAGAAGCGAAAACAAAGGAAGTCATCGTCGGCGCGACGGGTCGCAATTCGCCGACGTTCATCGTGCCGCAGGCGCTGAATGTTCTGCTCGGCACCAAATACAAGATCGTGCTGGGCTACAACGGCGCCAGCGACCTCAACCTGGCGATGGAGCGCGGCGAGATCCAGGCGCGCGGCGCCTCGTGGATCAGCGTGGTGACGCAGGCGCCGCAATATATCTCGGAAAAGAAGATCAAGCCGCTGGTCGTCGACGGCCTGACCCGCGACCCTCTATTGCCCGACGTGCCGACCCTGCTGGAGCTTGCGCCGAGCGAGGAACAGAAGGCCGCCATCCGGCTGATTTCGGCTGCCAATGAATTTTCGCGCGCGGCCTTCCTGCCGCCGGGCACGCCGGAAGACCGGGTGCAGGCTCTGCGGCAGGCCTTCGACGCCACCATGAAAGACGAAGGCTTTCTGGCGGAAGCCAGGCGGCTGCAATTGCCGATCGAGCCGACCGATGGCGCCAGCCTCGACAAGCTGGCGGGGCAGGTCGTGGCGTCGTCACCGGCGGCGATCAAACTGGCGAAACAACTGCTCGGCGAATAACGAAGACAGAAAATAAAAAACAGGGAGGCTTCCATGGTTCATGTGTCCAGACGAAACGTGCTCAAGGGCACGGGCGCTTTGCTGGCCGCCGGCGCAAACTATCCTGCGTTCGCGCAGGCGCCGGGCGCCGCGGATATGATCGTGCGCGGCGCAACCATCCTGTCGATGGACCCGGCGATCGGCGACCTGCCTTCGGGCGATATCCATATTCGCGGCGGCGTCCTTGTGCGCATCGCGCCGCGCATCGATGTCGCGGGCGCGGAGGTGATCGATGCGACCGATATGATCGCCATGCCGGGCCTCGTCGAAACCCATTGGCATATGTGGAACACGCTCATCCGCAACATGGCCGGCGAGACCGAGAAGACCGGCTATTTCCCGACCCAGGGCGCCATCGGCGCGCGCTTCACGCCGGCAGACAACGCGCGCGGTGTGCTGCTGTCGATTGCCGAGGCGATCGACAGCGGCATCACCACGGTGCACAACTGGTCGCACAACCTGCTGCAGCCCGATTATGCCGATGCGGAAATCGAGGCGATGCGGAGCACAGGCATTCGCGGCCGCTTCTCCTACGGCTATTCGCGCAATACCAAGCCGAACGATACGCTGCCGCTCGATGATATCCTGCGGGTGAAGAAGACGTTCTTCGCCGCGCCAGGCCTTTTGACGCTCGGCATGGCGCCGCGCGGGCCGCTCAGCAACCGCATGGATGTGTGCCAGACAGAATGGTCGTTCGGCCGTTCCAACGCGATCCCGTTGACGACGCATGTTGGCATGTATCCCGGCAAGGCGACCGGCATCCAGCCGCTGCTCGACGCGGGCCTTGGCGGACCGGACGTCATGCTCATTCACTGCACCAATGCGGATGCGAAGGAAATCAGCGGCCTCGCCGCGACCAGGACCTGGGTGAGCCTCAGCCCCTATACAGAGTTGCGCACGGGCTTCGGCGTCACGCCGATCAAGGCGTTCCTGGATGCGGGCGTGCCGCTGTGCCTGTCGGTCGATACGACGGCGCTGTCCGGCAATGGCGATATGTTCGCGGTCATGCGCATGCTGCAGAACCTGATCAACGGCGGCGAAAAGAGTGAATTCGCGGCGAAGCCGCGGAGGCTGCTCGAACTCGCGACGATCGACGGCGCCCGCTCGATGGGCCTGGGCGATGTGACGGGGTCGCTGACACCCGGCAAGCGCGCCGATCTCATCCTGGTGCGCGGCAACGACCTGAATCTGGCGCCGGAGACCGACCCTGTGCGGATGATCGTCCAGGCGACGGAGCCTTCGAATGTCGACACGGTGATCGTCGACGGGCAGGTGCTCAAGCGCAACGGCAGGCTGACGCGGCTTGACCCGAAGGCGATCGTCGCCGACGCGCGCGACAGTCTGCGGCGGGCGCTGTCGGCAAAGTAAGGGCTGTCCAGCCGACGGACAGGCCATCACACCGGTTGACGAAATCCGCGTCTCGCCTACGCTGAGAAAAGGCAAACTGGAGGGACCGGATGGGGCAGGACAGCTCGCTGCGCGCGCGGTTTTACGGGACGTGGAAGCTCATCGGCGTCGATCGCATGGATCCGGCGTCCGGAGACAAGCTTGGCGCAGGTGCCGTGCAGACCGGCTTTATCTGTTACACGGATGAGAGCCGCGTGATGGTGCTCATCTGCCGCCAGGAACCCGACGGAAGCGAGCCCGTGTTCACCTCCTACGCTGGAAGCTGGCATATCGAAGGTGACGCAGTCATTCACACCGTCGAGATGGCAACGCGCAAACCCTGGGTCGGCACGCGCCAGGTGCGCCATTTCACCTTCGAGGGCAACCGTCTGATCCTGACGCCGCCCACGTCGCACGACTTCAATCATAACAAGATCACGCAGCGCAGCCTGACCTGGGAAAAGGTTTCCCAGGCGCGTTGATCAAAGTCGAGCGGGCCAAAGGCTGAAAGAAAAGCGAAATTTAAAGCGTATCTATATTCACCTGATACCGGCCTGCGAATGACTCAAAGCGGCGCGTCCGGGTTGATCAGGGCGCGCCACATATGGGCGACAGGTGAGTTGTCGTAGCCGAGGCCTTCGCTCGGCTGGCGGAAGTTGCGGCCGATGACGTCTTCGAACTCGTCGATGCTGACGGTGACGTTTTCATCGAAAGCATAGAGGTCGTTCAAGGTGACGAGCCTAGCCTCCATGTACCATTTGTGGTTGCGGGCATAGTCGTAGGCGGCCTGAATGTGCGGCGGCGAGACGTAGTCGACGCCGAAAATAAGAAAGTAAGTTTCCGGATATTCGTAGTTGACGGCGGGATCGGGAAAGAAGCGCAGCGCCTGGTGATAGCGCACGGCGAAGGCGACCTTCTCCGAGACATAGGGTTCGATGATCTGCGCGCCCCAATAACCGTGATCGCATTTCAGCATGAAATTGGCTATGTCATGCAGCAGGCAGGCGAGCACGACGTCTTCCGACGCGCCGTTGCGCTGCGCCAGCCTGGCGCTCTGCAGGAGGTGAGCCCCGGGCGCGAAGCGAAGTTTGAAGAAATCCGCGAGCATGGGCTGCTCCGGCATCCTGACGAGCTGGCGAACGGTCTTTTCTGTCGGTTCGCCGACGAGATTGGAGCCGCCGCGCCCGGGCAGAAACAGATTGCCGACGCCGCGTCGGTAGGTGCGCGTCGGTGTCTTTGCGGCGATCTCGGCCACGGTCGGGGCGCCAGCCAGGCGCGCGGCCACCGCCGCATCCAGTTGGGCGCTGCGATAATCCTCGAGCGCATCGGCTCGCGCCTCGTGGTCCATGCCGGCGATTTTGGCGACACCGCCAAGAGCGGAGATCAGGCGTTCGCGGTCTTCGATCAACATGTGCCGGCTCGGCTTGGTTGGGAGGCGTGTCTGCCTGTTCAGTATGACACCTTGAAACGGCTAAAGTAAATTCTCCTTCAGCCATCGACCTGAAATCGATTGCGAAAGACAACGTATCGGTTGCATCGATGCGCGGAAAAGTGGAATGATTTTCATAATGAATGGTGCTGGGGGAACGACGGGTTGCGGCCAGGTTTATTGCTATTTCTGTTTTCCCTGTGCGGGCTGGCGGCGACCGTTTCAAGCCGCTCCATCGATCCTCTCGTCGCCGTTCTCGCCGCCGACTTCGGCGTGCCCACCGCCACCGCGGCGCTGGTGACGTCGCTCTACGCGCTTCCGTTCGCACTCGGGCAGCCGATCCTCGGGCCGCTGGGCGATGCTTTCGGCAAGGCGCGGATGCTGCGTTTCTATTTGTGGATCCTGGCGGCCTGCCTGCTGGCCACGGCGTTCACGACTGACCTTCACGCGTTGCTGTTCTTCAGATTCTGCTCGGGCTTTGCGGCCGGCGGCATTATCCCTGCCTGCATGGCCTCGCTGGGAGACCGTTTCGCCGGGTCCGAGCGCGCGATTGCCATCTCGCGGTTCGTGACGGTGGGCCTCATCGCCCAGATCCTGAGCGCCAGTCTCTCAGGCGTTCTGGCCAGTTTCCTGGGATGGCGCAGCGTGTTCATCGCGGCTTCGCTTATCGCCACCGTCAGCGCGCTTTCGGCCACCTTCCTTCTCCCGGCGCCTGTTGCTCAATCGCGGCCGTTTTCCTTCCCCGAAGCGGTGCGCAACTACAAATCCGTTTTCGCCAATCCGAAAGCGCCGCTGTGCTTCGCCACGGTTTTTCTCGAAGGCATCGCGCTCTTCGGCATAACGCCCTACGTGTCGGAGTTCCTGCGGGTTGGACATCTCGGCGATGTGCGCGAAGCGGGCCTCATCATCGGCGCCATGGGCGTCGGCGGGATTATCTATTCCTTCGTCCTGCCGATGCTGCTGAGACGCTTCAGCAAGTTCACCTTGCTGGGCACAGGCGGCATGATCGCGGCTGCGGCGCCGCTGGCCCTCGCCTTCGCACCGTCCTGGATCGCGATCGCCTGCGCCTTCGCGGTGGCAGGCTTCGGCTACATGCTGATGCATAATTCCATCCAGTCGGAAGCCGTCGAGCTCGCGCCGGACAGCCGCGTGTCAGCCTATTCCATGCACGCCTTCTCGTTCTTCACCGGGCAGTCGCTGGGGCCGATCCTGGCTGGCGGCGCGATGCATGCGTTCGGCTCAACGGGCATGTTGATGTGCAGCGCCGTCATTCTGGCCGCCACCGGTCTGATCATCTCCCGGCTGTTCGTCCGATTGGCGAGGCCTGTGTGAGGATTCAGATCACACCCCAGCGCCTGACCCTGCGGACATAACCGGCGAAACTGCCGCCGAACAGCGCTGTCATATGCTGTTCGTCCTCAAGGACGCGCTGCTGGAACCACCACAGGTGAAAGATCAACAGGGCAACGGCGGCCAGCGAATGAAACGTCACCGCCAGGCCGGTCATGAAAATCAGATGGCCGAGATACATGGGGTTGCGCACATAGGCGTAGATGCCGGTGTCGACGATCCGCGTGGGCGGGATATCTATGCCTGGTCCGCCGCCGCCGTGCTGCGTGCGGTAGATGCCGCTCCAGCGATATTGAACGTAGCCCCAGATCAGCAGCGGCAGGCCGAAGGGGTCGAGCACGAGCGCGCCGCGCCGCAGCAGAAGTTCGAGCAGCACGACGCACACGGGATAGAGAACGAACGTGCGCCGCGGCGTACTGGCCAGCCATCTGCGGACAGTCATAGGACGTTGAGCAGATCCTAGTTTCAATGCTGGACCGCTTGCGCGTAGCTGACGCCAATCTCCGGGCCGACGTCGAACAGTTTGCGCTCGTGCATCCAGGCCTGCGTCGTCTCGAAGATCGACTGCGAGTAGGCTTGCGGCACGACTCTCTCGCCGACGCCGAAGCGGCGCACGTCGATAAGACCGTGGAAGCGGCTCGGCATGTCTTTCAGGAAATAATGCTTGTAGAGTTCGGGCTGAAGATCGATATCGGACTGAGCGCGGACGAGGCCCGCAATATATTTCTCGACGTCCTGCGCCGCGACATGGGCCGGAAACATGAAGGCCATCATGAATGTGGTCGAGACGACTCTGCGGAAGCCCTGCTGCTCCAGCAGATAGAGCTGCGGGCCGAAGACATTGGCGGCCGGGACTTTCCGCGCCAGCGCGGAATCGACGCGCGACCAGGCGGTTCCGGCAAGTTTGAGCTTGATGTCATTTGATGGCAGAAAGACTTCAAGCGCTTGAATGGCGGAATAATGGCTGCCGGAGTGATAGCCGACCGCAACCTCGACGCCGGCGAGATCCTCGGGCCGCATCACTTTTGAATCACCCGGCACGACGATCGCGGCCTCGCAGACGCTATAGGCCTTGCCCCACATGATGCCGTCATTGACTTTCGCCGCCTGGTTCACGGTCCAGTGGCGGGCGCAACTGACATCGCCCGCATCGCCGCCCTTGCGGCCGTTGCCTTCGCGATAGCTTTCGAAGGCGCCGGAGATAATGTCCGGGATGGGACCTGCGCCCTGCAGGTCCGCCGCCGTCTGGGTGTTGCGCTCGGCAGATAGGAGATTGATCTCGTAATCGAGCCCCAGGTCGCGGAAATAGCGCTTTTCATCGGCGACCCAGTCGTTGAGGCGGCCATGGGGTTGAATGACGAGCTTCGACATCTGCTTTGTCCTCCCGCTTGCGGCTACTCCGCCGCGACGCCGAAGATCGCATCTTCGTAGATGCCGTGGCCCATGCTGGCGTTCTTGAAGATCTCGCGCTCGCCCACCCAGCGGAACGTCTCGTCGTAAATCTCTTTCGAATAGGGTTCGAACACGATGCGCTCGCCGGGTCCCCATCGCCGCGTGTCCATGACCGAATGGAAGCGCTCGGGGAATTCCTTCTTGTAGTAATGGGTGTAGAGGTCCGGCCGCAGATCGATGTCGTGCTGGGCACGGCGCAGGGCGCGGAAGAATTTCTGCACGTCCTGCGGATCGGGATCGCCGGTGATCATCGAGGCCATCATGAACGTCGTGTCCATGATCTTGCGATAGCCGAGCTGTTCGAGGAAATAATACGGCCCACTGAAGGCTGAGACGGCCGGCGTCCTGCCGTCGATGAACGCTTCCATGCGCGCGAACAGCAGGCCGTCGTTGAACGACAGCTCCACATCGGTGATCGGCATATATTGCTCGAGGGCCTGGATGGTCGCGTAATGGCTGCCGGACTGAAAGCCGACGGAGATCGGCACGCCCTTGAGATCGGCCGGTGTGTTCACCTTCGAATCCTGCCGCACGAAAATGCCGGCGGGCGAGACCGAATAGCACTCGGCGAACAGTTTGCCGTGGCCGTTGGAGGCCGCCACATTCACCGTCCAGTGACAGGCGCCGCTGACATTGCACTCGCGGCCCTTTTCAAAGGTCTGATAGGCGCCGACGCCGTTGCCGATGTGATGGCCCTGGGAGGCTTTGGAATCCATGGTCTCGCGGAACTCGTAATCGAGGCCTTCGGCGGCGAAATAGCCCTTCTGCTCGGCGACCCATTCGTGCAGCCGGAAATGCGGCGCGACGACGAATTTTTCCATGAGATTTCCTCCTCAAGGCGCAGGGCGCCGGTTCATTGAAGCCAATCTAGCTTGTCTCGCCCAAATTGATAATTGGCTATTTCATGGATAAATTGTCTCCAATTGGTGGACAATTACCGGAGGGCGCATGGACCGTTTCGAGCAGATGCGCGTCTTTGCCAGCGTCGTCGAGGCCGGCGGCTTCACCCGCGCCATGCCGCGGGCCGGCATGTCCCGCGCGGCGGTCAGCAAACATGTCCTGCAGCTGGAAGAGCGCCTCGGCGTGCGGCTGCTGAACCGGACGACGCGGCAGGTCGGCATGACGGAAGCCGGCCGCATCTTCTACGAACAGTGCCGCCGCATTCTCGACGAGGTGGCGTCGGCGGAGCAGGGCGCGGCGCAGATCAGTGGCGAGCCGCACGGCGAATTGCGCGTCGTTGCGCCAACCAATTTCGCGCTCACCTATCTCGGCGATGCCATCACGGAGTTTCTGCTTGCCTATCACGATCTCAAGATCGATCTCAGCCTCAATGATCGTGCTGTCGATCCCATCGATGGCGGCTATGATCTCGCCATCCGCGTCATCAATTCGGCATTGCCGGACAGCGCCAGCCTCGCGGCAACCCGGCTGACGACGTCAAGTCGCATTCTTTGCGCTTCGCCCGCGTATCTGCTGGAACACGGCACGCCGCGCCAGCCCCAGGAGCTGTCGAAGCACCAATGCCTCAGCTATTCCTATGTGGACGATCCGCGGAGCTGGCGGCTGAAGGGCAAGGGTCAGGAAAAAGGCAAAGAACATGTGGTCAGCGTGTCGGGGCGCATCATCACCAGCGCCGGCCAGGTGCTGAGCACGGCGGCGGCAGCCGGCCTCGGCATTGCCTATGGGCCGACCGTTTTCTTCCAGGATGCCATTGCGCGTGGCAAGGTCGTCCAGGTGCTGCCGGACTATGACCTGCCGCAGGTCTCGATCTATGCAATTTATCCTGTCAGCCGTCACCGATCTCCAAAGGTGACGGCCTTCACGGGTTTCATGCAAAAATTCTTCGCCGGAAAGTTGTAGAGGAGTTTGTTCAATTGAGCGGAATGCCGCTCTCGCGCAGGACCGGCTCCCATCTGGCGCGTTCCGCCTTGACGAAATCGGCGAACTCCTTCGGCGTCGAATTGACGGCGACGATGCCGAGCGGCAGCAGCTTCTTCTGAATTTCGGGATCCCGCGTCGCCTTGACGACCGACTGCTGGATTTTGTCGATGATGGGCGCCGGCGTGCCGACCGGGGCGACGAAGCCGACCCACGTCGACATTTCGCCGATGTCTTTCAAGCCCGCCATGGCATTCAGCGGTTTGAGGTCGGGCAGCGACTGGAGCGGCTTTTCGTTGAGTTTCGCCAGGGCGCGCAGCTTGCCGTCGTGAATGAGCGCGAGGTGCGGCGCGATGCCGTCAATCGCATAGTCGATGCTGCCATCCAGCAGCGCCTGCACGATATCCGAACTGCCTTTGAACGGCACGAAGACGGCGTCGATGCCCGCCAGCTTGTTGAACATGACGGCGGCCAGCCGGGTTGGGATGATGCCGCCGCCGTAGTTGAGTTTGCCTGGATTGGCGCGTCCCCTGGCGATCAGTTCCTCGACGGTTTTCGGGCCGTTGGCGGGCACGACGAGAATCGAGGTATTCACGGCGGCCATGGAAATCGTGTCGAAATCCTCGGGCTTGTAGGGCAGCACCGAGGTCGTGATCGGGTTCATGACCAGGGTGGTGTCCATGGCCATCAGCAAGGTGTAGCCATCGGCCGGCGCACTCGCGACCGCCGCCGCGCCGATGGCGGAGTTGGCGCCGGCCCGGTTCTCGATGACGACACCCTTGTCCCATTGTTCCGACAGGTTCTGGCCAAGGAAGCGCGCGAGAACGTCAGTGGGTCCGCCTGCCGGGAAGGGAACGATGATCTTAACCGGATGGTCGGGAAAGGTCGTGGCAGCGGATGTCTGGGCCTGTGCGTTGCAGAGCGTGGATGTGGCGATCAGCGCCGCAAGCGCCAAAGCGAATTGCATGGACGTTCCTCTCGTGCCGGCTTCCGATCTGGTCCGGCTTGCGTGAGCGGACTAAAGCAGATCGATGCAGGCGAGGAAAGGCCGTTGAGGCAGCTACTGCCGCTGGGCCAGGGTTCTCGCCGTCGCGGCAAGACCGGCCGCTGCCACGTCAGTTCGGCGTCAGAAGATGGCGAAGCTGATGCCGGCCGATTGAAGACATCGCCTCGCGGCTGCATGTTCAGCCGGTATTCGGCGTGAAAAAGGAGAAAGCGGCTACCGCCGCTGCGCCCGCGCCAGGGTTTCCGACGGGTTCTCGCCGTAGCGGCGGCGGTAGTCCTGGCTGAACCGGCTGAGATGGCCGAAGCCGAATTCGAGGGCGACTTCCGCGACGGTGCAGGGGCCGTCGGCGCGGCTGAGCCGTTCGCGCACCGCGTCGAGGCGGACGTCGCGGACGAACTGCATCGGGCTGGTGTCGCGAAAGCGGCGGAAAGCTTCCTGCAGGGTCCGCTGCGGCACGCCGACCGCAGTGGCGATGGCCCCCAGGTCGAGTGGCCGGGTGGCGTTCTGGCGGATGAAGTCTTCCGAGCGGCGCACCGATGCCGGCGCGATGCCGGCCGACCGCCGAGGCTCCCGGCCGCCATGATGGGGGTGTCCGCGCAGCAGGAAGGTGATCAGCAATTGCTCCAGATGGGCGGCGACGAGGCGGTTGGTGCGGGCTTGGTCCAGCATAGCCGGGTTCGACAGCAGGGTCGTGACCAGGGCGAGCCAGGGCTGCATCGCCGGCTCGTCGAGATCGATGCGCGAGCGCAACAGCGGCAAGGCGCCGTCCGTATGACGGCGCACCATATCGGCGTCGAGCCGGAACACGAGCTGTTCATTGTCCTTCGAGAACACGGCGCGGAAGGATTGGCCGGGGTTATAGGCAAAGCCAAGCCGGCCGCTGAGCTCGAATTCCTCGGTGCCGAACTGCACAATACCTGTGCCGGACGGACAAAACAGCAGCAGATAGTCGTCGTTGCTGCCGTGCGAATCCAGATGCATCGGTCCGCCGTGATTGATGGCGGCAAAGCCAAGCCCGGACAGGCGCAGATAGTCCATGCGGTAGCGGGCGTCGCGCATGTGCCGGCCCGGCGTCAATTTATGCGGGTGCAGCACGTTGGCGATGCGCGATTGCGCCTCTTCGGCCGTGTCCAGCTCGAAGTGACGCCAGCGGCGGAGCGCGCTGTAGGCGTGCGGGGCTATGGACTGGTGCATGGCGGTGACCAAGACATCTGCTTTTCCAAGCAAACATCATACCATGCAAGAACCGCTATGAAAGCTGCAAGAACAATGGCAGACCTGTTCGCAGCTTGTCATTCCCGACGCCGCAGGCGCGAGCGGGAATCCAGGGGCCAAGAGCTTCCACGTTGCCTCTGGATTCCCGCTCTGCGCTTCGCTTGGCGGGAATGACACCAAGGTTGAAGCAAGCCCTTTAGAGCAGCCTTCAATTTCAGATCAGATCGGGATTGCCAGCGCCGTCTGCACGCGTGAGGTGTCGTAGACGACGCGCTTGCTCTTGAAGCGCCAGCCGTCGGCGGTCCTGATGACGCGGTCGATGTAGCGGCCGGCCTGGTAGATCGAGGTTTCGCCCGCCTGCGACGTGTTGATGACCACATAGTTCGAGGTCATCAGGATATTGTCGTCGTCGAGCTTTTCGAATTGCAGGCCGGAGACGAAATGCCGGTAGGTCGGCTTCTCGTAGATGTTGGCGTTGCGCAGCGAGATCACGCGGTCGCGCAGCATGGCCGCATTGTCGCAATAGATGACCGGTGCGGGAAAGCCCTCGTCGTCGTTCTCCTTGGGGATGATCTCGTAGAAACAATCCTCGACGAACAGTTTCGGCCAGTCTTCGAGACGGTCGCTGTCGAGGGCTGCGATATAGCGGTCCTGCAGGGTGATCAGCTCGAAGCGCAGCAGCAGGTTTTCCATCGCGGGCGTCATGCTTTCTCCATGGCGACGTCACGGCCGAAGCCCATGATCTCCTGATAGCCGATCCAGAATTTGCGGACGAGCTTTTCGGTGATCGCCGAATGGTCGTCGTCGATTTCCTTGCGCGACATTTCGATGAAGGAATATTCGTCCGGGTCGCGCCTGGTGCCGCGCTGCACGAGTTCGGTGGCTTCCGTGTCTTCCATCGAGATATAGCCGGAGGGGCCGACGAGATTGGCCTGCTTGATGCGCAGGGCGCGCAGTTCCGGCGTGTCGTCGACATAGCCGAAGAAATGGAACACCAGTTCGAAGGCGTCCGGGCCTTTCGGCAATATTTGCCGCGCCACCAGCGTATTGTGAATCTGCTGAATGACGAGCTGCGGAAAGATCGGCTGGATGTGGTTGGTGGCGAGTTCCTCGTATTCCTTCACCATGGCGAGAACGGACGGATCCTCGAGACGGAACTTTTCATCGTAGGAGCGGATCTGCTGCGCCTTGTAGGCCTCGGGATTTTCGTCCTCGCCCTTCAGCGCCAGGATGATGCTGTGCAGGCCGCGCTTCTCGTCGAGCACGCAACGCATCTCCATGTTGACGCGGAAGATGTTGAACGTGGTGTGGAAGAGATGCAAAAGGCTCGCGTGATAGGGGTCCTTGACGTTCTCGATATAGAGCTTCCAGTTGGACTTGGAATATTGCCGCGTGCAGCCGAGATATTCGACGGGCTTATGGAAGATGCGGTCGACATAGGGGCGCATCTGCGGGCCGATGTAATCGGCCAGTGACTCAACCTCGTCGCTGAAGGTCGCGAAGACGAGGCCGCCATAGCTGTCGACGCGCAACTGGCGCAGGTTGTGGTCGGAGAGCTGGAAGTCCTCCGGCATGCCGAGCTTCTCGCCGCGGCCGCGCCGGAACGGCACGCCCTGCAGGTTGCCCTTGGCGCCGAAGCTCCACTGATGATAGACGCAGGTGTGCATCTTGGCATTGCCGCGCTTCTGCCGGCAGACCATGGCGCCGCGGTGCGAGCAGCGGTTGACCCAGGCGGCGAGCGTGCCGTCATCGGCGCGCGTCATCACCACCGGCGTGTCGCCGATGAACGTGCTCTTGTAATCGCCGGGTTTGGGGATTTCCGCTTCGAGGCCGAGAAAGTTCCAGGTCGGGCCGCGGTAGATACGTTCCTGCTCCAGGTCATAGACCTCCTGGGAGCTGAACACGCGATAAGGCACGCGCGAGCCGTCGCCGTTGGGGAAAGCGCCGATGGGATCGTAGCCAGGATCCGGGTCGAGGGCCTTGCCGTGGACTTTCTCAAGCATCGAAGTCTCCTCAGTCGCTGGCCGGAGCTTAAGACCTTTCATCGGTCCAATTCTATCCGATTCACGCAAGCCCGTAGCGGCGCTATCCGTTTCCGGCGGAATTCGCGTCCCGGCGCGCGCGTGACGGCTTGTGGCTCCTGCCGCCCGGACTAGCATTGCGGCGAATTGGGAAGCCCGATGGTGTCAACCTTAAGCGAAATCTTCGAAGGCCAGTATGTGCTGCTGCTCGGCGTTCGTCCCGGCGACGAGACGCGCGATTGCGGCGGTTTCATCGCCGAATCCTGCGTGCGCGGCCGGCCGCCGTTCATCTGCATCGTCACCGACGGCAGCAGCGAGCCGGGCCGCTTACAGGACAACCGGTCGCCGGGAGAGATCGCCCAAGATGTTGCCCAGCTGCGGGCGGACCGGACACGACTGGCGACGGCGCAGCTTGGCCTTCCCGACGAGCGGCTGCTGCTGTTCGGGCTTTACGACGGCAGCGTGCCGCAGAGCGGCGCCCGGTTCGCGCGGCTGGTCGATGCGGTGGCCGACATCGCGCGCCGCTATGACTGCAACACGGTCTGCGCGCCGCTGCGCCCGGACACCGCCGGCGACGATCTGGCGGTGCAGATGCTGGCGCGGGCGCTCGCCGCGCGGGCCGGCCTCAGGCTGATCTGGCATGGGGTGGCGGAATCCGGCGCTGTCCGGCGTCTCGATGTCAGCGCCTGGACGGCGCAGAAGCGGCAGGCCGTGGAGGTTGTAGCGTGGGGACCGGAATCAGCCAGCAGTCAGCCGGCCGCAACGTTCGAAATGTTTCTGCCGGAGGTCTAGGAATTCTCCCGGCTCAAGCCCGCTTCGAGCTTTTCCATCAAGCGCAGCAGTTCTGTCTTCTCCGCAGTTGAGAAATGCTGCAGCGCCTTGCGCTCGAGCGCGGCCGCTTCACGCGCCAGAATATCGAAACTGCGTTCGCCGCTGGCCGTCAGCGAGACCGTGGAGATGCGCTGGTCGCTCGCATGCGGGCGGCGCCTGACGAGGCCGAGCTCGATCAGCCGGTTCAAGGCGCGGCTGACGGCCATGCGATCAAGCGTCATATGCGCGCCGATATCGCTCGATGCCAGCGGCCCGTAATGGGCGACGGTGACGAGCACCTTCCATTCGCCTTCGGTGATGCCGAGCGCCGGCCGATAAAGCCCCGCGATCGCCTGGCGGAAATGCGTGGCGAGGATCGAGACCTTATAGGGGATGAAGGTCGACATATCCCAACGGCTGCGGGGTTCCGGTTTCATCGTTGCCGCGTTTCGCCGTATCGCCATGCCGTCCTCGTTCGCGCCTGTTGCCATACTTGACATCGTTCGTGCAGGGCGGCTAGGCTTTGTAACAATTGTTACAAAGAAAATGCGAGGGCAGGTGGAAACGCGAACCGTTATCGTGACAGGCGCGGCACGAGGGCTGGGCCAGGCTATGGCTCTGGCGCTGGTCGAGGCCGGGCATAAGGTTGTGGCCGTCGACCGCGATGCGCCTGCGGCACAGGCGTCCAATCAATTCCGTTCCCTGGCTGTCGATCTCACGTCGGCGAGCGCGGTCGACGATGTCGTCGCCTTCAGCGAGCGCGCGTTCGGGCCGGTCGATGCGCTGGTGAACTGCGCCGGTATCGGCCAGGAGACCATCAGTCCTGCCTTCGTCACCGAGCCGGTGAAATTCTGGAGCGTCGACGACGCCCATTGGGAGCGCATTTTTGCGGTCAACCTGCAGGCGGCGTTCCGTCTCTGCCGCGCGCTGGCGCCGGGCATGGTCGCGCGGGGATGGGGCCGCATCGTCAACGTTACGACAAGCCTCGAAACCATGCTGCGCATCGGCATGTCGCCCTATGGGCCGTCGAAGGCGGCGCTGGAAGCACTGTCGGCGGTGATGGCCAAGGACCTCGAGGGGACGGGCGTCACCTCGAATGTGCTGGTGCCCGGCGGGCCTGCCGATACGCGGATGATGCCCGGCGTGCCGGAGGCGCAGCGCGTGCATCTCGTGCAACCGGAGATGATGCGCGCGCCGATCGTCTGGCTGGTGTCGTCACAGAGCGACGGCACCACCGGCCGCCGCTTCCGCGCCAATGCGTGGCCTGCGGACAAACCGGGCGACGAAGCCGCGCAGATCGCCGGCGCGCCGGTGGCCTGGCACGGGTTGTCGGGAGGCGCGGCCGCGGTTCACGGACGCAACTAGAACAACAGGGGGAGGGAAAAATGATGAACCTGCACAAGCGCGTGCTGAGCTGCACGCTGGGCCTTATGGCGACATTTGCCGTGGCTGATCTCGCTGCGGCGCAGAGCTTTCCGGAGCGGCCGATCCAGGTCTATGTCGGCTTTCCGGCGGGCGGCGGCGCGGACATCATCGCGCGCTTCTATACCGATCGGCTGCAGCCGATCCTGAAACAGCCGGTGATCATTCAGAACCGCCCGGGCGCCAACGGCAATATCGCGGCGGAAGCCGTGGCGCGCGCCAAGCCAGATGGCTATACCTTGCTGGCCGGCCCCAGCGCGCCGATGGCCGGCGGGCATTATCTATACGCCAACATGCCGGTCGATGCGATGGTCGACTATGCCATGGTGGCGCCGCTCAACGAACTGGGCTTCGCACTGTCGGTGAAGAAGGATTCAGCCTTCAATTCGGTCAAGGAGCTGACGGATTTTCTGAGGACCAAGTCCAAGAGCCTGTTTGCTTCCAGCAATTCGATGTCGCTGGCGTCGAGCTATCTCTATCTCTATCAGGCGGGCCTGAAGTCAGAAAACACGCCCTACAAGGCGACGGCCGATGCGGTGCGCGATCTCAACGCCGGCGATGTCGACTTCATGTTCGCCGACGGGCCGTTCGCCGTGGCGCAGGCGCACAACGGCAACCTGAAACTGCTGGCGGTGACGACGACCTATCGCGCGCCGGGGGCCGAAAACGTGCCGACCATGCGCGAGGCGGGCTTCCCCGATTACGAGATCACCGGCTGGTTCATGATGCTTGCGCCGCGCGGGACGCCGTCGCCGATCATCGCCAAGCTGAACGAGGCGATCACGCAGATCTCGAAGACCGACGAGGCAAAGGCGTTTTTCGGCAAGGTCGGGTCTATTCCGCTCGTCGATACGCCGGAAGGCGCGTCAAAGAAGCTGGCGGAAGACCGCAAGCAATGGGGGATCATCGCCAAGGCGGGGAATATTCAGCCGCAGTGAAGTGAGGTCCTACGTCCTTCGAGACGCAACGCTGTTTGTCATTCCCGACGCGCCGCAGGCGCGAGCGGGAATCCAGAAGCCAAGAGACGTCATGTTGCCCCTGGATTCCCGCTCTGCGCTTCGCTTGGCGGGAATGACACCGAGGCCTACCTCTTCACCAGCCTGTTCCGCAGCACGCCGATCCCTGAAATCTCCAACTCGATGACATCGCCGTCATTCAGCAGTCTGCCCAGCTCCAGTCCGCAGCCGGTGCCGACGGTGCCGGAGCAGATGATCTCGCCCGCGTGCAGGGTCTCGCTGTTGGAGACATGGGCGAGGATGGCCGGCCATTTGTGGTGCATGTTGCGGGAATTGCCGCCGCCCCAGCGCTCGCCGTTGATGCGGGCCTCCATGTCGAGCATGTGAGGATCGCCGATCTCGTCGAGGGTGACGATCCACGGGCCCAGAATATTCCCGGTGTCGAAATCCTTGCCTTTGGCGGGGCCCATCTGCGCTGCCATTTCCGCCATCTGCGCGTCGCGCGCGGTCATGTCGTTGAAGATGGTGAAGCCGAAAATATGCTCGTGGGCTTTGTCGGGCGCAATGTCCTTGCCGGTCGTGCCGATGACGCAGGCCAATTCGCATTCATAGTCCATGGCGTTGGAATAGCGCGGCCAGATCACGTCGGTCTCGGGACCGATGACGCTGAAGCGGTTCGCCTTGTAATAGATCGGCTGCTCGTACCAGATCTTTGGAATGCGGCGCTCGACGCCGTCGCGCGTCTTTGAGGCTTTCAGCGCGTTGAGGAAATGCTCCTCGAACATCAGGCCGTCGCGCAACTGGCGCGGCACCGGAATGGGCGCCAGCAGGCGCGTGCCCTGCAAGGGCAGGCTCGCCGCCTGCGGCCAGGCGGCGGCGACGTTGCGGGCATGATCGAGGGCGGAAGCGCCGCCGTCGATCAGGGTCAGCATATCGGCGAATTCCGGAGCGGCCGTGGCGCGCGCGAGGTCGAGCAGTTCGCCTTTCTGCGTGTCGACGGCGGCGATGGCGGGGGAGCCGTCCTTGCGTTCGAAGGTCGCGAGTTTCATTGATTTCAATCCTCGAAAATGGCGACGGCGCGGGTCCAGCCGGCGGAGGCGGCTTTCACCTTCACCGGGAAGCAGGCGACGATGAAGCCGTGCGGCGGCAGGCTTTCGAGATTGTGCAGCTTCTCGATGTGGCAATAGCCGATCTCGCGGCCGGCCTTGTGGCCTTCCCAGATGATGCTGGCGTCCTTTGTTTCGGCATAACGCCTGGCGGTGTAGCCGAACGGCGCGTCCCACGACCAGGCATCGGTGCCGGTGACCCTGACGCCGCGCGAGGTCAGATACAGCGTCGCCTCGCGGCCCATGCCGCAGCCCGAGGGCACATAATCGGGCTGGCCGTAGCGCGCGCCGGCGGCGGTGTTGACCAGCACGATGTCGAGCGGCTTCAAGGTATGGCCGATGCGCGCCAGTTCCTTTTCGACATCGGCGGCGGTGGCGACATAGCCGTTTTCGAAATGGCGGAAGTCGAGTTTTACGGCCGGCTGAAAGCACCAGTCGAGCGGCACTTCGTCGATGGTGATGGCGCGCTTGCCGCCGTCCATGGTCGAGGCATAGTGCCAGGGCGCGTCGAGATGGGTGCCGTTATGGGTGGTCATGTCGACCCGTTCCGACGCCCAGCCCTCGCCGTCCGGCAGATCCGCCGGCGTCAGGCCGGGGAAGAACTTGCAGACTTCGAGCGCATACTCCTTGTGGCCGAGATACTGGATTTTCGGCTCGAGCCCCGGCGGGTCCGAGGCGATGCCGGCCTGAAGCGGCACTGAAATATCGACGATGCGGCGCGCCATGGCGTTCTCCCTGATCGATCACTCTCGGAGCTTTCTGTATTTTCCCAGTTTTGTCGATAAAAATGTTGCTTGCCGCTAAAAAATCCCCTACTCAGAGCCTCATGATGGGGGAATCGCATCACGATGACAGCGATGGCGCGACGGCGACGGAGGCCGCCGTCCAGCTTTTACGGCGCGATATCGTCACCGGTGCGCTGACGCCCGCCAGCAAGCTCAAGATCCGCGAGTTGAAAGAGCGCTACGGCATTGGCGCCAGCCCGATGCGTGAAGCTCTCGCCCAGTTGAGCGCGCAAGGCCTGGTGCAGCAGTCGAGCCAGAAGGGCTTTCGGGTGCCGCCGCTCAGCGCCGCTGAACTGCTGGACATAACCCGCTCGCGCCAGTTGATCGAGGTCGAAGCCCTGCGGCTCGCCATCACGCACGGCGACGCATCCTGGGAAGACGAGATCGTCGCCAGCTTCCATCTGCTCGAACATTATTTCCGCCGCGTCGTGCCGCAACCGACATCGCCCAATGATGAATTCGAAACCCGCCATGCGCGGTTTCATCACGCGCTGATCGCCGCCTGTCCGCTGCATCTCGTGCGCTCGTTCTGCGAAACGCTTTATGAGAAGGCGACGCGCTACCGGTTGATGATGCGTACCGATTACGGCTTCTCGAACGATTGCGTCATCGCCGAGCATCGCACGTTGATGGAAGCTGTGCTGTCCCGCGATGTGGATGGGGCGGTGCGTGAACATCATGCGCATATCCAGCTCACCGCCGACATCCTGCTCGACGTGCTTGCGCATTCGCCGGAACAGGGCGACGATAGATTTGTGGGACAGTAGATCGAGGGGACGGTCTTGCGCGCGCTGAGCTGGCGCGTGGAAGACTGAGAGGGAGGGGAAGATGGGAACGGGTATTCGCACCTCTGCGCGCATCTGGCTTGCCGCCGCGATGGGGATCGCTGCCATGGCTGCGGGAACAGTGGCGCAGGCGCAGACCAAAATCACGGTCGCCTATACGGCATCGGCGGATTTCGCCACCGGCTTCATTGCCGCTGAACAGGGATTGTTCAAAAAGCGCGGCCTCGACGTCGAGTTCAAGCTGGTACCGCTCAATCCGCAGATTCCCGCTGCGCTGCAATCGGATTCGATGCAGATCGGCGGCACGACGACGCCGGTGCAGATCCAGGCTGTCGATGGCGGGCTCGATCTCGTCGCCGTCGCCGCGTCCGGCATTACGCGGCGCAACGATACACTGTTCGGCGTGCTGGCGCGCGCCGAGGCGCCGATCACCACGCCGCAGGGCTTCATTGGCAAGCGGGTCGGCACGCCCGGCCTTGGCGCGTTCCTGCATGTGATGTTCCGGCAATGGCTGATCGACAAGGGCGTCGACCCGAAACAGGTGACATTCATCGAGGTCGGCTTTCCGCAGCATCTCGACGTGCTGAAGGCGGGCACGATCGATGCCGTCATCACCGGCGAGCCGTTCGCGACGCGCATCCTCCAGGCCGGCGTCGGCGTGCTCGCCACCCACTTCACCGACAATCTGACGACCGACCTGCCGATCATCACCTATGCCTCGACGCGCGCCTGGGCGGACAAGAACCCGAAGGCGGCGAAAGACTTCCGCGAAGCGATTGCCGAAGCGACCGCCATCGCCAATGATCCGAAGAATGTCGAGATCGTGCGCGCGGCGGTGGGCAAATTCATCGCCTTGCCGCCGCCGGTGCTGCAATCGCTGGTTTTCGGCAAATGGCAGGCGGAACCGACGCTGGATGGCTTGCGCGCCTGGGTCAGGATGATGAAGGGGCAGGGCATGATCCAGACCGACATCGATGTCGCCAAGCTGATCGTGAAATAGAAACAAGAACAAGCAGCCGTCAGCTTCATAGCGTCAGTTTTGCGGGTATTGCGATGAGCGGGAAGAGCGGGAGCGTGGTCATCGAGTTCAGGGACGTTGGTCTCTATCTCGGTGGCAAGGAGATTACCCAGAACGTCGAATTCAATGTCCGCAAGGGTGAGTTCGTTTGCGTCATCGGCGCGTCCGGCTGCGGCAAGACCACCTTGCTGCGCCTGGTCAGCGGCCTCTACCAGCCGACGACCGGCTCCGTGCATGTCGACGGCAAGAAGGTCGACGGGCCGTCGCGCGATGTCGCTATCGTGTTCCAGGACTACAGCCGCGCGCTGCTGCCGTGGCGCACGGCGGCCGGCAATGTCAGTCTGGCGCTGGAGGCGATCGGCATGCCGCGCGCCGAGCGTGCCGACCGCATCCATGCTCTGCTGGGCAAGGTCGGGCTGGCGCAGCACGCGGCGAAATATCCTTCGCAACTGTCGGGCGGCATGCAGCAGCGATTGCAGATCGCCCGCAGCCTGGCGCAGGGCGCCTCGATCCTGCTGATGGACGAGCCGTTCGGCGCGCTCGATGCGATGACGCGGCAGTCGCTGCAGGACGAGGTACTGGAGCTGGCCGCCGACACCGGCGCGACGGTTCTGTTCGTCACCCATGATCTCGAGGAGGCGCTCTATCTGGGCGACCGGGTGGTGGCGCTTTATTCCAATCCGGGCCGCATCGCCCGCATCGTCGACATTCCGCTGACGCGGCCGCGCAACCAGCTCTCGACGCGCGAGGAGCCGGACTTCCTGCATCTGCGCCGGGAGCTGTTCGGCCTGATGGAAGAGATCCACGCATGAGCGGCTGGCGCGGGCTGATCGTTCCGGTGGTCCTTCTGCTTCTGGGCGAAGCGGCCTTCCGCGTCTTCGGCTATGTCGGCGACACCCTGGCGCCGCCGTCGGCGATCTTCCGCGGCTTCGCTGAAGCGATCGGCGACGGCACGATGGTCACAACGACCCTGCAGACCTTCGCCACCGTGCTCGGCGGCACCGTCATCGGCGCCGCCTTCGGCCTGGTCGTCGGCTGCGCGCTCGGCTTCTGGAACCTGCTCTACCGTTTCACTTACATCACCATCGAATGCCTGCGGCCGATCCCCTCCGTGGCCCTGCTGCCGCTGTCGCTGATGATTTTCGGCTTCGGCTACAAGATGGAGATCGCCATCGTCGGCTTTGCCACCGCCTGGCCGTTCCTGATCCTGACCTATAGCGCCATCTCCCAGGTCGAGCCGCGGCTGCTCGAAGTGGCGAAAGTGTTCGGCTTCGGTCCGGTTGGCACGGCCTGGAAACTGGTGCTGCCGGCGGCGGCGCCGCGGCTGATGACGGCGCTGCGGCTGTGCATCGGCATCGCCCTCGTCGTCGCGGTGACGTCGGAGATCGTGTCGAACCCGCAGGGGCTCGGGCATGAGCTGATGATCGCCCAGGAGACCTTGCGGCCGCATCGGATGCTGGCCTATCTCGTTCTCGTCGGCCTGATCGGCTGGGGGTTGAACAACCTGCTGCTGTGGCTGCAGACCCGGATGTTCCGCCACCGCGGCGAAGTCGATACGGAGGTCGCGGCATGAGGCGCGGCTTCAATTTCCCGGGTCTGGCTTTCCTGCAGGGCCTTGTGGGGCTGGCGCTGTTCGTCTGGGTCTGGCATCTCATCGTCGCCAGCGGCGCCGTTCCCCGCGCCTTCCTGCCCTCGCCCGAGGCGACCTGGAACGCCTTCGTGCGTGGCGTCACCATCGGCGACATGCGCGAGCAATTGCTGGGCACCGTACTGCGGATGATCAACGGCTGGCTGCTGGCGAGCCTCGTCGGCATCGCGCTCGGCAGCGCCATCGGCATTTCCGAGACCCTGCGCAACTATCTGCGCCCGACCCTGGCTTTTGCCCGGGCGCTGCCGGCCTCGGCGGTGGTGCCGGTGGCGATCGCGCTGGTCGGCCTGACGCCTGGCATGGTGCTGGGCGTCATCGTCTTCGGCTCGATCTGGCCGACCCTGCTGGCGACGGTCCAGGGCTTCGCCATGGTCGATCCGCGCCTGGTCGAGGTATCGCGCGCGCTGCACCTGTCGCGCTTCGACTTCATCTGGAAAATCGGCCTGCCGAATGCGGTGCCCGACATCATTACCGGCATGCGGCTGTCGCTCACCGTGGCGCTGATCCTCGCCATCGTCGGTGAGATGCTGGCCGGGCAGGAAGGCCTCGGCAAGGCGATCCTGCTGGCGGCGCGCATGTTCCGCGCGCCTGATCTTTATGCAGGCATCGTGCTGCTCGGCCTGGTCGGCCTCGTCAGCAGCTACGGCCTGCTGCTGGTCGAGCGGCGCGTGGCGCGGTGGCGGCGCTGAAAAAGCGCCGCTTTAATATGCTTTCCGGCAACGCCCTGTGGACAACTACCCCCATGACTCGCTAGGTTTGGGACATCTGTAACAACACGAAAATATAAGCCGTGAGCCGAGCACGCCTGCGGCATGGGGGTCGACAATGCCTGAAGATACCAAGATTGGCGGCAATCATTTCAGCGTTGGCGGGGTCCTCCTCGACCGGCCGTTCCGCATCCGCCGCCTCGGCCATTTCGGTCTGGACGTGCGCGACATCGAAGCCGGCGTGAAATTCTATACGGAAATGTTTGGGCTGAAGATCGCCGATCCGATCGATTTCGGCTCGCGGCTCCCGCCTGAAGAGCAGGGCAAGCATGGACCCAGCGTTGGCTATTTCATGCGCCATGGCACCGACCATCATTCCTTCGTGCTGTTTCCGATCCGGGTGCGCCGCATGATGCTCCGGCATCTCGGGGAGAACATGACGATCAACCAGATCACCTGGCAGGTCGGCAGCCTGCGCGAGGTGGTCGAGGGATCGGGCTGGCTGAAGGAGACCGGCATCAAGATCGCCCGCGCCGGCCGCGACAATCCTGGCTCCAACTGGCACGCCTATCCGCTCGATCCGGAAGGCCATACCAATGAAATCTACTATGGCATCGAGCAGATCGGCTGGGACGGGTTGAGCAAGCCGAAGGGCATGCATCGGCGCGACTATCACCAATCGCCGACCCTGCCGCATCGCTCCGAATTCGCCGAGGTGGAAGAGGGCTTCGAGGCCGGCGTCGATATTCTGAAGGCCAACCGCTTCAAGGAGCCTCTGGAAGAGACATACGATGTCGGCGGCATCCTGCTGGCACGGCCGTTCAAGGTGACGAAGATCGGGCCGATCCGGATCTTCGTGAAGGACGTCGAGGATGTGACGACCTTCTATCGCGACGCCATGGGCCTGAAGGTGACCGAAGAGGTCGTCTGGAACGGTCACCGCTGCGTGTTCCTGCGCGCCAACAACGAACATCACTCGCTGGCGATCTATCCGGCCGCCTTGCGCGAGGAGCTTGGCCTGAGCCCGCACACGTCGCTGTTCTCCTGCGGCTTCCAGGTCGCCGACTATACGCAGTTGCGCAATGCCGTGAGCTTTCTGCAGGAGAAGGGCGTGACGGTCCGCAAGCTGCCGCCGGAGCTGTTTCCCGGCATCGACTATTCGGCCTTCGCCATCGATCCCGACGGCCATGCCATCCAGCTTTATTACTACATGGAGCAGATCGGCTGGGACGGCCGGCCGATGCCGGCTTCGCAGCGGCGCAAGATCGACAACGAAAACTGGCCCGAATATGTGCCGGCGCAGACTGATACCTATAACGGCGAGGTTTATCTCGGCCCGTGGAATTAGAGCATTTTCGAGCGAAGTGGATGCCGGTTCGCGTGAAGAAAATGCGTCAAAACAAAAACCTAGAGCTCGGTTCTGATTCCATCAGAACCGAAAAAGCTCTAGCCTGCAGGAAACCAATCGCAAGATCTGCCGATCGCTGACGATCGGTTGGAGCAACAGAGAAGGACTACATCGTGAAGTTTCTGACCTATAAATCCGGCAAAGAGTTGCGTGTCGGCGTTCTCGACGATGAGCTTGGCGTGCTCGACGTGTCGCTGGCGGCGAAGAAATTGCTGAAGGAAAATCTCCCCGACACCTTGCGGGGCATCGTCGAGGGTGGCCCGAAAGCGCTGTCGATCGCCAAGAAGACCCTGAAAGCCGCGCAGGCGAAGTCGAAGGGCCTGTTCACGCCGCTGTCGAAGGTGAAGATCGCGACGCCGCTGCCGGGTGCCACCAAGAACATCTTCTGCGTCGGCCGCAACTACAAGGCGCACATCGAGGAAATGGCTGCCTCAGCGGGCAATCCGCCGAACTATCCGAAAATGCCCGAGTTCTTCTCCAAGCCGCCGACCACCATCGTCGGGCCTGAAGACAAGGTCGAGCGCCACGCCGCCTATACCGACAAGCTCGATTACGAAGTCGAACTCGCCGTCGTTATCGGCAAGAAAGGCCGCAACATTTCCGAAGCCAATGCGCTCAAGCACATCTTCGGCTATACGGTCGTCAACGATATCACGGCGCGCGATGCGCAGCGCAACCACGGCCAGTTCTTCAAGGGCAAGAGCTACGACACGTTCTGCCCGATCGGGCCGATCGTGGTGACGCCGGATGAATTCGGCGAGCCGGGCGGCCACAAGTTGACCTTGAAGGTGAACGGCAAGATCCGCCAGGACTCGAACACGTCCGATCTCTATTTCGGCGTGCCGCGCATCATCGAAAGCCTGTCCGGCGCGTTGACGCTGGAGCCAGGCGACGTCATCGCCACCGGCACCCCGTCGGGCGTCGCCGCCGGCATGAAGACGCCGGAATGGCTGCAGGTTGGCGACGTCGTCGAAGCCGAAGTCGAAGGCATCGGCGTGCTGCGCAACAAGATCGTCGATTGATTTTTACCCGCGCCCGTTTTCAAACCAAACGGGCGCGGCCTTTACCAAGAACAAGACGTCAGCATTCGCTTCAGCAGGGAGGCGGCTTACGCCGTTAGATGCTCATGGCCATCGACATGCACGCGCACTGGCTGCCCGAAGAGTTCTGCGACGCGCTGCGCGCGCGTAGCGCGCCGCCGTTCATCCGCCGCAAGGATGACGGTCATGAATATCTGGAATCGAGTTTCAACTCCTCGCCGCTGACGGCGCGCGAAACGCCGGAACAGCGCATCGCCGAGATGGACAGCAACGGTGTTGAACGCGGCGTGCTGTCGCTGACGACGGTCTATGGCGTCGAACGTCTGCCAAGCGCCGAATCGGTGCCGCTGTGCCGCGCCTTCAACGATGCGGTGGCGGCCGCCTGCGCCAAATATCCCGATCGGTTTTCCGGCCTCGCCGCGCTGCCGGTGGCGGATATGAACGATACGCTGGCTGAGTTCGCGCGTGTCATGGCGCTTCCTGGCATGGTCGGCGCCCTGCTGCCGGGCGACGGCTTTTTGTCGATCAAGCGTGCCGAAAAGTTCAGGCCGTTCTTCGAGGCGGCCGACAAGGCCGGCGCGATCCTGCTGGTGCACTACGGCAAGATCGCCGACGATGCGGACGGGCCGAAGGTCGATGCTTCCGACAACGGCCATTCGCGTGTCGGCACGCTCGACATGCAGGCGCGCATCTCCTCCAACATGATCACGTTCTGCATGACGGATTTTCTCAAGCCCTACAGGAACGTCTCGGTGCTGCTGCACAATCTTGGCGGCAACATCCCTTACGAGATCGATCGCCTCGATCATCGCAGCATGCTCGACCGGCCGCAGGACGAGTTACCGTCGAAGCGCATCAGAGAGGCGCCGGTTCTGGTCGATTGCAATTCGCTCGGCGCCAAGCCGATCGAACTGGCGGTCGATTGCTATGGTGCCGATCGCATCGTGTTCGGTTCGGACGGAACCGACTTCGGCATGAACTGGACGCAAAAGGCGATTGCCGAGGCGCGGATTTCCGATGCCGACAAGGAGGCGATCCTGTTCGGCAATGCGTTGCGCGCGCTTGCGAAGGTACATAGGCCGCGCGCTGCGGCGGCGGAATAGCCGACGCTTTCCTTCTCCCGTGGAATACGAGAAGGAAAGAGAGCTACGGCTCGAAGAACAGCCGGACGACGTCGGCGTCGCCGGAATCGACGATGGGCACCTGGGCGAAGGTCGCTTCCATGTCGGGATACAGCTGCATCGGCAGATGGATTTCGGTGAGGTGGGTTTTCGACAGCCTGCCGGAGACAACCGCCTTTTCCAGCAATTCGACCAGTTCGTCCTCGCTGCGCGGAAATTCGGTGAGTGTCAGGGAGGTTTTACCGAGGCTCGGCAGAACGGCGTGAAGCATCTGTTCGAATTCCGGCATCGACAGCTCCGGTGTCGGCGATTGCGGCATCGACAATTCGGGCATCGGCATGGCGACTCCTGGGCACAGGCAGAGCGTCCCGTGGGCGCGCGGATATGGCGCGCGACGAAAATGCTTTGCTTTTAACTAGATGCGTCTTGCCGATCCGAGGGGAGCGAAAAACGCAATGACAACGCAAATATGACATCTGCCGTCATTTGCAATGCTGCAGATGCACAAATCCAATTTACCGCAATGCTGCAACTGCACAAATGATTTATTCGGCATCGGCAGCAACGGTTTAACGCCCTGATATTGCCTCGAGTTCCGCCAACTTGGCAATAAAGTTGCGGTTATCTGACGGCTGACCGACGACTGTCTGACGGCTATCTGACGCTTGGCGGGCGGTAGGGATCCTGGGTGGCCGGGCCGCGATAGGCCTGCGGCGGCAGGCTGGTGTTCAGCCGCTGTTGCGGCTGCGGCACCGGCCCGCCGGCAACACCGCCTTGCTGTTGCGGCACCGGCGCCAGATAGCGCGGCCCCGTCGGCTGCTGCTGTGTGATCATTGGGGCCGCCTGCGGCTCGACGGGCGCCGGTGCTGCCATCGGATTTGTCATGGGCCGCGTTGTCGTCTGCGCCTCGTCGTCGTCCTTGGGCGGGCGGGCCGCCGCGCGCCTGGCAGGCTTCGACTTGGCGCGTGGCGCTGCTGCCTGGCGTGGCGCAGACCCGCCGTTCAGGGCGCTTTCCAGGGTGCCCTGGTTGACCGGTACTGCCACGGCGGTGACGCGTCCCGCCGATAGGGCGGAGACGGGCGATGTCACCGGCTCAAGGGATTTGCGATCCATCGCCAGAATGCGCATGAGCGCATCGGGTTCGCCCATCTGCAGGGCTTCCACATAGCCCGCCAGTTGATCGACGGTGGTGTTGTTGTGGCACAGGCGGACGCGGATCGAGGCCGGGGTGCCGCGGCCGCTTATGAGCGAACCCATCTTGGCGAAGCCGGAGCGGTTCTGGCCGACGGAGCGCATGTCGTCGATCCATTGCCAGGCGAAAATGCAACGCGCGCCGTTGGCCTGCTTGCCAATGGCGAGACCGAACGTGCCGAAAGCATTCTGCATCGGCCGCGTGACAATGTTCATCGGCGTATTGGGGAAGCGCGCCAGGATTTCGGTGCGGATGCCGCGTTCCGACGGCTTGCTCATCTGCAACTGGTCGCGGCCGCCCGGCTGCGCGGTGTCGGTTTCGATGCTGACTTCCAGAATGTCTTCCGCCTTCGAATAGGCGTCCCAGCCCATGACGATCTCCTGGCGGGAGCCGTTGGCGTAATGACGCTCGCGAATGCGCGTCACCGCGCCGGCCTCGATCGGCAGCAGCATCAGCGCCTGGGCGAAACTTGCCGAGCCGTTGGGGCTGGCAACAGGAATGGTCGCGACTGCGGGACTTTCGTCGCGCGCGAAAAGCCTGCTTTCGCTCGTTGAACTGCCGCAGGCGCCGAGCGTGAGAACGAGCGGCAACAGGAAGCAGGGCGGGAGAGATTTGACGAGGTAGCGTTTCATCTCAAGGGCTCCCCTCATCGATGATGGCCGGTGTCGTAAACTCCCTCGACGCCAGCGGCTGCTTGCTGTCGAGGCTGCCGAAGACCTGCCGCGCATCGCCATCGCGACCGAGCTTGATCAGCGCCCAGCCGCGAATCAGGCGCAGGTCGATCGGCTCCGGCATGGTCTCGGCCCGCCGGTCGAGAACGTCGAGCGCCGCCTGGTATTGCTGGTCGTTGTAACGGCCGGCGGCTTCGCGGCCGAGATCGTCGGTGGCCTTTGCCAGCGGCGCGCGAGAGGGCGCGCTCGGCAGCGGTTCGGTATCGAGCAACTGCTTCGGCTTCAGGAAGGCGAGCAGAGACAGGGTCTGCGCGGTCGGTGACGACGCGTTCGGCGAAGACATGGCGACCGACGTGGTTTCAATCGTCGAGACCGGCGAGTGGTCGAACCGCAACCGGCTCTGGCGGCCGGGTCCGGGTCCCTGTTGCTGGGTGGGGGCAGGCATCTGCATGAATTGCATGGCATTGCCCATGGCCGCGTTCGGCGGCGGCACGCGCGGCAATTGTCCAAGTGCGGCGGCTGCGGCTTCCGGATCCTGGCGCATGGCATCGGCGCCGGCGCCGCGCGAGACGCCGCCGGTCGATCTGGCGTCCGCTGCCTGTTCCGTCGCCCAGAGCGTGCCGGCAGGCGCCGTCTCGGCGTTGTGCGGGTCGCTGGCGCTCGTGGTGCCGTTCCAGCCGGCGAGCAGGGTGAAGCCATAGCGCTCGTAAGGCATCGGTCCGACGCCGGGCACGCGCTGCGCTACCAGCGGCTGCGGACCGCGATAATATTCAGGCGCCATCTGCGTCAGCGTGACGGTACCGTTGGCGGCGATCGGCATGGGCTTGCCCAGGAGCTTGCCGGTGGAAGCGAAGCGCAGCGGATTCTCCGGATTCATCGCAATCGGGAATTCGTTGGGATTGAGCTTCGGCATCGGCTCCGGGCGCATCGCCCAGGGTGTGTACGGCGCCTGCGGGGCGGAGGTCTGATAGTTCTGCTGATAGCTCTGCGGACCGCCGTAAGCCTGCCGCGGCAGGCCGATGGTGGGGCGAAGCCCGTTCGCCGGCCGGCCGGACTGGCTGGGAAGTTGCGGCTGCTGCTGATAGCCGTTCTGGGCGGCGTAATAGGCGCTCATCATCTGCTGGCGCTGCTTCGGCGACGCCGTCAGGAGATCGCAGGCCGCCGGCGGACGGACCGTGCGGTCGGGAAACAGCAGTCCGACGACTTTCGGAAACAGGCCGTCGTAGCGATTGACCAGTTCGATGAATTCCCGCGAGCGTTTGGCCTTGCGTGCGGACAAGGCCAGTCCGTAGACCGTGGCCTCCTTGGGCAGCCAGGCGGCGGCGCGCTGAAACCATTCATAGGCGACGTCGTACTGGCAGGAGTTATAGGCGTACCAGGCAAGGCCCTGGGCGCCTTCGCCCGAGGCCAGATCCTTCGTCACCTGGGCATAACGGAACAGTCGCTCCGGCTCGATATAGGGCGGGATCTCTTTCGTCAGATCGCGCTCGAGAATATCGATGAACAGAATGGCATTGTTGATCAGCGGCTGCCGCCATGCATAGGCGACTTCTTCGGTCTCGCGATACATGCCGAGTTCGCGCAGCGAATGGGCGAGGCCGTGGGCGATCATCGCGTCGCCGCCGCGCTCGAGGGCAAGCTTGAACCATTCGAGCGCTTCACGGAACACTTTGGTCTTGTAATAGTACCAGGCGACGAGGCCGGCCTGGTCGGGATCGCTGGCGCCGCGCGCATAATCCTCGAACGCCTTCAGTTCCGGCGCCGGAATCTCTGTCGGCCGTTCGTCATGCAGGAAGGCGCTGATACGGGCGCGCGTAATGTCGGTTTGAATCGCGGCGAATTCGCTCTTGCCGTCGGCGCTGACGGCGCCCATGGCGATCAGGGGTTCGACGTCGTTCATGCGCATCGACGCCATCGCCTTCTGGATCGTGGCGATGCGCACGTCGGATTCGCGGTTGAGCGTCAGGATCGATTTGTAGATCTGGACGGCGTCCTGGGTCTGCCTGGTCTTGGCGAAGGTTTCGGCGACGGCCCAGAGCACGTCGATGTCGGCGTCCTCGGCGTTGAAGCCGTCCTTCTTGATGTAGTCGAGAAGATCCTGGAGCTTGCCGGTCCCATAGAGACTCATGACCTTGTTGCGCACGGTCTTGCGCGCCAGCTTCTGCGTCAGTTCGGCCGACGGCTGCCAGCCGGGCTCGGCGCGGATGCGCTGGTCGATGGCCGCGCGCAGATCGTCGAGCTGATCGGCCGCGAACAGATCCCACAATGCCTGTTCGTCCTCGCCGCCGGCCTTGGCCTGGTTGTAAAGGTCGTTGGGGACTTCCCAGCCCGGATACAGACGCTGGAGCCGGCGGATTTCGGTCTGCACGCGGTTGGTCTGATTGAGCGAGGCGTAATAGCGCAGGGCCGAATCGTCCGGCCCTTCGCCGGGCGCAAGCTGCAGCCCTAGACTTGCGGCGGAGCCGATGCCAGAGCCGCCGCCAAGGACAAGACCTGTTGCGCCGGGAGCCGGCGCCGGCTGCAACGGACTGACAGGTCTCTTCGACAATTCAAGCGCGCTCAGGGGGGATGGCGGCCGATCGAGAGATGGTGCTGGCGCGGCGCGCGGCGGCGCGGTTTCGCGCGCCGGCGGCTGCGACGGCGTCATGCCTTCGATGATGAAGGTGCCCTGCTGCGCAAGCGCCGCGTGCGCGGAGAACAGCGCAGCGGCCGAAATGCTCAGAAGTAAACGGCGCGCCGTCAATTTCTGAGGCATGATCCATACCTCATCTGCACCGCCAGCAGAGCCATCAGATGCAATGTTGCGGGGTAGTAATTGTCGGCATCGCGCGGTGCGCGCAAGCTGGCGGGGATGGCGGTCTGATCGAGCGTGCACATGACGAGCGCCCCGATGCTGGAATAGCCGGCTTCCGAAAGCGTTTCGGTGTCGCGGCCGGAACTCACTTCGACCGCGCTGATGGCGCCGCGCTTCCTGTTCACCCAGGCGTAGAACGGCGCGTAATTATCCCATTCACCCACGCCGGCCCAAGCCATGTAAAGCGGGATACGAATCGAATTGTATGAAAATTGCGCGGGAAATCCGTCGGCAGGACGGATCTCGTTCTCACGAAAGGAAATCCATTCCGTCGGCAGATTCTGCGGCCCGAAGCGTGCCGACTTGAGCAGATCGAGACCGCTCTGGATCAAGCCGTTCCAATCGAGTTCCGGCGCCACGAGCGAAAGGCGGGCGAAAGCCGGAAACACATAATAGGACAGGTTGAGTACGGGCCCGTCGGCGCGCTCGCCAGCGGCAAAGCCCGTCACGGCGGGCAACAGCAGGGCGCCTTGCTTGGTCTTGAACAGGATGAGCTTGCGGCCGACTTCGACGGCGATGCGGCGCGCGGCGACCCGATAGGCGACATCGGCCCAGAGTTCGCCGGCTTCCGTCAGCGCCCAGGCAACGAGAATGTCGCCGTCGCTGGCATTGTTCATATCGGACACGCCGGGGCGATGATTGGGCGACCACCGCCATGCCATCAACTGATCGTCGCGCACCATCAGGTTGGCGCGCGTCCAGCCCCAGATCCGGTCGAAGGCCGGGCGGTCGTTCGCCGCCACCGCCAGAAGCATGGCGTAGCCCTGGCCCTCGCTGTGGCTGATGAGATCGTTGGCGGTGTCGATAACCCTGCCGGTGTTGGTGATGAAGCGCGCCTTGTAGGCCTGCCAGTATTGCGGCGTCTTCAGCGCGCCGCCGAGAGCAATCGGCTTGGCATCGAGCGTCAGCAGTCGCCGCGTCTCGGCGCCAATGGGCACGCTCCCTTGAGCCGTCTGCGCCGCCGTTTGAGCTTGGGTCAGCGAGGTGCAGACAAGCACGGCCGCGACCATCGCCGTCGCATGCCGAAGAGTTGCAGCCTTCAACGCTCTCATTCTGTACTCCGACCCACGCCCTTCAGGAACCAGTTCGTTGCTGCCGCAAGGAGCAAGGCAAGGATCAAGACCATGAAGACGTAAATATTTGGATTCAGCGACAACCAGCCGGCTGCGATCAGCCGCAAGTTGTTGATGGAAAGAGGTTGCGTCGCAATGAGATAGGAGGTCTCGACGGGGATGTTGACGATCGCGCCTTCGGCGGCGTTGAGCACCGAAACACGGCCGGCGATCTGCTGCCAGACTCTCGGATCGACGAGACAGGAGACCGATTGCGCCAGGACTGCGGCATTGGGCGCGGTGACGAGCGTGCGCAAACTGTCGGGCGAGCCGTTGACGAGATCCTGCGCGACGATCAGCGACGCCTGGCGGGTCAGGATCGGACGTCTGATCTGGGTTTCGAGCCGCGCGCTGACCCAGTTGTGCAGATCAGCATAAATGTCCGTGGCCCAGGTGACGGCGCGGTCATATCTGGTTCTGAGCCTTGCCAAAATGCCGCCCTGGCTGCGAATGTTCGCATCCCATTCTTCAAACAGCCTGCTTTGGTCGGGATCTCCGATGGCGCCGACGGATAAGGGATCGTTGCGGTATTTCGACGTGTGCTCGGCGTAGCGGAAGCCGCCCTGCGGCGTCGGCATATGACAGGCGGCCGGGAAATTGCGCTGCAGGACAAGGCGATGGCGCGCCAGCGCTTCGGTGCGGCTCATGGTTTCCGAACCGGGCGTGATTTCGGAACTGAGCGTCTGGCTCCAGTTGTCGAGAACCGTCTGCTGTTGCAGGCCGACGGACCTGAAGGTGTCGCTTGGGACCGCTTGCGCCGGGGCGACGATCAGGGCCGGTCCGCTATCGGCCGGCGGTTCGCTGAGGGTGAGCTGGAAAGCGATCGGTCGGCCGGCGGAGATGGCAAAATGCGTCGCCATGGTGGCCGCAGCGCCGATGGCTTCCTTGCTCGGTGCCGGCACATAAAGCGGTGGGCGCGCCTGGCTTGATGCATAAGGGAAACCGCCAGTCGCGGTCACCGCAAGATCGGGCATATGGGCGATGCGGGCGATCTTCGGCAGTTCGATTTCGGTGTTGTCGAGCAGCAGAAAGCGATTCCTGCCGGAGATGGCGGAGATCGGGTCGCAGGCGATGTCGCTGGGCATCGCAAGCTGTGCCTCGATCTCGATACGATTGAGGCCGGGGCGCAGGGAGCCGAGCGGCAGCGGGATCGGATTCTGCTTGAACACGTCGCCGCTGGTTTTCGGCAGGCTGAGGCTGACAACATTGCGGGTGTTGACGCTGACGACGACCTGGGCGCCATAACCCAGGCCCGGCGCATAACCGCCGGCGAGATCGAGAATGACCTTGGCATAGTCGGCCGAATAGAAATCCGGCGGCATGACGATGTTGAAGCCGACACGGAACAGGCGGCCGCTGAATTCCTGGCTGACGACGCCGAGATCGCGCAGTTTCACACGCTCGCCGCCAAACATGCGATAACCCGGAAAGGCCTGTGCCGCACGGATACCCTGGGGCGTGCCGCGCAGTTCCGAAGACACGGAAAGCTGGCGCAGCGCATCATTGACGTCGTCTTCGGTGCGGCCGGTGAAGACGAGCGTCGTACGCTTGCCGCCGCTCGCGGGTACGACGAGGACTTTCGGCCCTGTGACCTGGCCGATGCTGATGGTGCCGAGCAGTCCGTCGAGTTCGCCGACGGTGCCGATCGCCAGGTTGATGCCGTGAACGCCGTCGGCGATCGGGCCGACATCGACGACGGTCTGCTGGAACCGGCCGAACAGCGACAGCATCTGCGTCGCTCGGATGACGCGATCGATGTTGGCCATGCTGGTTTTGGCGGCGATGATGGCGCGAATGGGCATGGCGCCCTGCTCATCCACCGGCAGCGCCGCGAGTTCGGCGACACTGGTGATCGCGCCTGGCCCCGAGAGCACAAGGCCGGTCTGGGTCGGATCGATCTGCGTCCACAGTTCGTAAGTTGCCTGCAGCGAGCAATCGACGCGGTGGCGATGCTCGGCCATGATGCGGACCGAATTGAAGCCGGGCCGCATCAATCCGTCGGGAATGTCGAACGTCGCCGTGCGCACACCGCGTGCCGCGTTGATGTTGGTGCGGCCGACGGCCTGATCGTTGATCATCAGGGTCAGATACGAGGCTTCCGGCATGACCGAGATGGCGGACAGAAAGCCGACCTGGAATTTCAACCCGCGCTGGATCTGCGTGTCGGTGACATAAATCGGCCATTCCGAAGCGCCGACTTCGCCGGTCAGGCGGAAGCCCTGCACATTGTTGGTCAGATGACGCAGGACGACGCCGTTTTCTTTCAGCGATCCGATGCGGCTCGCCGTCGTTTGGCCTCCGATGGCCGGGCTTGCGATGTTGGGGCTCGCCGTTCCCTGGTTTGGACCGCCGCCGGCCGGCGGGCCGCCATAGGTGCGCGGCGCGGCCATGGGCGGCTGCGTCGTCGGCTGCTGGGGTGGACTCGGCTGCAGTTGCGGCCGCGGCGGCGACACGATGACTGGTAACTGCGCCTGAACGTCATTGGCCACGGGAGATTGGCCTGCGGGGGCTTGTGCGGCCGCGGCATCGTTGCCGGCGCCGGCCGGGATCTGGCGCGGCGGCTGCCTGACGTTCGGCGCAAGCGATTCGCGCAGCGGCGCTGCCTGTGCGGCATCGCGCTGCGTCGGCGACGGCGTGGCAGGCGCCGACATGGCAGGTGCCGACATGGCAGGCTTTGAACTGGCAGGCGCTGAATTCGATTGGTCCCACGCGGGCGCAGACGGCGACATGGGCTGCAGGCGTTGCAGGCTTGGCGGCGCGGTGGTGAAAATCGGCTGCGCCGACGCGGCGCCGGCGGCCAGACAAAGGGCCGCTGCCAGCAGTTGCAGGGCCGGTCGTTTTAAGCCTGCAACTGATATGTGGCGTTTATCCTGCATCACTGCGCATACCGCATGGCCTTAGGCCGCCTTCGTTTCGATGGACTTTGTTTTGGCGGCGTCGGCAGACGGCGTGCCTGTCTTCGCCATTTCGATGAGTTTTTTCAGCATTTCGGCGGACATTTCCGGCGTCGCCTCGATCGTCACGGCTTCCTTGCTGTCCTTGAGCTGCTTGCGCATATAGGCGAGCGCACGGAACGGTTCCGTGATGCCCCAGTAGATGAATTCATAGGTGCCCGACAGGATGCTCTTGTGCGAGCGGCGGCTTGCCAGGAAACGCGGCAGCGCATCGGAATCGGCATACATGAGATCGGCGAGGACGAAATATTCGCGCGGATTGAGATCGGCGAATTCGAGCCCGTAGGTGGTCACCTTGTCACTGTTCAAGGTGCCGTGCTTGAGCATCACGGGCAGGGTTTCGTCGGTGATGATGGTACCCATGGGGACGATGGAGAGGCGTCCGATGTTATTCTCGACGTCGTGTTCCGACGGTGTCCGCTCGGTGAAGATCACGCCGCAGCCGCCGGCCGAGACATTGATAACATGGACCGGGTAGGTCTGCCCCAGAATTTCAAGGGAGCCCTGGCGGTCAACGATAAGTCGCGGATGCCGGTCGGGCTGCTTGCGTTCGGCCACGGCGCCGAGCGCGGCGCCGGCGATCATCATGTTGAACGTATTCCAGGCGCCGACGACGAGCATGAGATCGCTGACGCCGGGCTCGAAGACATAGCGCCATGTCGCCATCAGGCCGCCGGCGACCAGCAGGCCGTGCAACGCAAAAAACGGCCACGCCAGTTCCGACAGATGATCGTTGTCAAGCGACAGGCCCTTGGCCGTGACGTTGAAGGTCGGCTTGCGCGGAGACATGGCGACGGAGACCAGCGCCTTGAACAGAAAGACGCCCTGAACATATTCGTAAAGCTCGGATATCCACGGCCAGCGCACAGAACCATAAAGATAGTTCTGCAGCATGAGATTGATGACGATATAGGTCGAGGTGTAAGCGATGGCCTCGTCGAGGTTCGAGACGAAAATCTTGACGTCGAAGAAGATGTAGGACAGCGGCGCCAGCATGAAGGTGAGGCGCGGCAGCGGAAAGAACCAGAATGTCATGCTGGACAGATAGGCCAGCCGCTGGATCATATGCAGGCCCTTCTTCATCGTCGGGTTCTTCAGAATCAGGATCTGGAACATGCCCTGCGCCCAGCGCGAGCGCTGGCCGATGAACGAGACGAAGGTTTCTGGCTGCAGGCCGGCGATCAGCGGCTTGTCGACGAAGACGCTGGTCCAGCCGGACGAATGAAGATCGAGCGCGGTCTCGCAATCTTCCGTAATGGTGACGCCGGAAAAGCCGCCGACCGAATCGAGCGCGGTGCGGCGCAGCAGCGCCGCCGAGCCGCAGAAGAACGAGCCGTTCCACTTGTCGAGACCGCGCTGCGTGACCGAATAGAACATCTCGTTTTCGGACGGCATGCGGTTGAAGGTCTGCAGGTTTTTCTCGATCGGATCGGGATTGAGAAACACGTGCGGCGTCTGCACCAGAAACAGTTTCGGGTCGCGGGCGAAGTGGCCGACGGTCTCGCGCAGGAAGGCGCGGAAGGGCGCATGATCGGCATCGAAGACAACGACGACTTCGCCGCGCGAAGCTTTCAGTCCGTTGTTGAGATTGCCGGCCTTGGCGTGTTCGTTGCGGGCGCGCGTCAGATAATGCGCGCCCATCTGGGCGCACAGCGCCTGCAGGTCGGCGCGCCTCGCGCGGGCAGCCTCAGCCTTCACGGGATTGCTATCGTTGCATTTCTGGTCGGTGCCGCCGTCGTCGAGCAGCCAGACTTTCAGTTTCTCCTTGGGATAGTCCATCGACATGGCGGCGGCGATGGTGGTGGCGAGGATGTAATCGTCTTCGTTATAGCTCGGGATGAAGACGTCGACTGTCGGCAGAATGTCGTCATCGTCGCGCGGCAGCCGCTTGCGCTGCATGGGATCGGCGTTGACGATCAGGCTGATGACGAGAATCAGCACGCAGTACATTTCCGCGCAAAGCAGAAACGTCCCCAGGGTGAAACCCAAAGTGTCGCTGACCGGCGGCAACGTGCTGGTCAGGCGCCAATAGAGATAGCGCATGACGACAAAAGTGCCGAGGGCCAGAAAGCTCTGGCGGGCCAGTTTACCGCGCCCGAATTTCCAGATGGCGCTCATGACAACGATGGCGGAGCAGCCAAGGGTCAGTTGGGCGTCGGTGCTGATCGGTTGGGTCAAAAACAGCACGGCAACGGTGCCGGCTGCCAACCAGGTCAGGGTACGCAACACAGGAAGCATTTGAACCAACTCCAACGCTACCTGTTAACCCTACGGAGCAAGCGTAACGAAGGGCTTAACTTCGCGGACCGCTTTGAATCCTTAGCGGATATTTATTCTTAACAAGTGGTTAGGATTCAGCGGGAAACGACGGCTTCAGAAGCCGATGCGGGCGTCGAGGATGCCGTAGAAGCCACCACCGCGGACCCTGTCGTTGACATAGCCGCCGGAGATGCCGAACTGCAGGGCGCCCAGCTTGACGCCGGTGACATGGGCGCCGACTCTCCATTGACTGTAGAAGTTGTCGCCGAGAAACAGCACTTCGGGACCGACGAAAATCCGTTCGGCCAATGCCATGCCGACCTTGAAGCGGCCGTAATAGGACATGTGCGCCGTCGAATAGGACAGAACGCCTGATACCATCGTGTAATCAGTAGGATTGGAATAGAAATCGGCGCCGACCTTGAAGCCGCCGGCGGTGCCGATGGATTTGTTCTGCGGATCGAACTTGTCGACGTGGTTGTTGGAGATCTCGCCGCCGCCGAACAGGGCGAAGGTCGTGTTACGGGTCACCCATTCATAACCGATAAGAAACGAACCGCTTTCCTGGCCGCCGCGGACGCGGCCGATGCCCGCCGTCGAGGCGACATAGGAATAGCTGCCGAGCAGGCCGCTCAGCCTGACGCGAAGACCGCTTTCATCGAGCTTGCTGAACGGCGCGATGGTGCCGATCAGCGTGCCGTGCATCGTGTCCTGCGAGGTGCCGGTCAGGCTCGCGTCGATCGCCACGCTCGGCCGGCTCGCCTGGGCCGAGCCCGGCGCGCCGGTGTACCAGTCCTGCGCCCGGGCGCCGGTGACACCCCCGACGCTGACTATCGATGCGAATACGATCGCCCTGAAACGCATGACGCGGTTTGCCTGCCACTCGAGAATCCAGGCTGGAAGCCCTATTTTTCATCCGCAAGTATCGAGGCAGGGGTTTACGTAGGGGTTAATTCAAATTTATTGATCCGCGTTATCTTTAACGAAAGATGAGTGGTTTGGAAGCGGGCCTGTCCCGACACGCGACAAGCGCGTCCGTCACAGATTGATCACGACATACTCGTCCTCGACCGTGACCTTGAAGGTCTCGGCCACGTAAGGGCCCTTGGCGATTTCGGCGCCGGGCTCGACGTGGGCGTCGTAGGCGCGCACGCGGGTGCCCGTCGGGTCGCACCAGGACTGGCCGGTGCGAATGTCGAATTCCCAGCCGTGCCACGGACATTTGACGAATTCGCCTTGGCGCGACAGGCGGTATTCGCCGGGAAGGTCGGCTTCCGCCAGGCCGACGATGCGGCCCTGGCACAGCGAGCCCGATTCATGCGGGCACTTGTCGCCGATGGCGAAGAACTCGCCCTGCAGATTGAACACCGCGATCGGGCGACCGCGTACGGTGACCAGCTTGCGGCCGCCCGGCGGGACGTCTTCTACCTTTGCGACAACGTGTCGATCCATTTGGCGGTCCTTGGTCATTTCAATCCGTAAAGAGCCTTGGCATTGCCGCTGAAAATGGCCTGCTGTTTCTCATGGCTGAGCGCCAGCTTGCCGAGCACGAACTTCGGGTCGTCGAAGTCCCAGTGCGGATAGTCGGTCGAGAACATGATGCGGTCGCAGCCGACCTGTTCGAAAATTTCCGCCAGGTCGCTGTCCACATCCGGCTCGTCGAGCGGCTGCGTGGTCAGCCAGATATGGTCGTGGATATATTCGGACGGCAGGCGCTTGAGATGCGGCACTTCGGCTTTCAGGCGCTTGTAATGCTTGTCGAGACGCCATTTGAGCGCCGGCATCCAGGCGATGCCGCCTTCGACCAGCACGACTTTCAGTTTCGGGAATCGTTCGAACACGCCTTCCAGCACCAGGCTCGTCACCAGGGCCTGCATGCCCTGCACATTGGTGTGCTGCTCCTCGATATAATAGGAGGGGTAACCGCTGGCGGTGGCGGGATAGCCGTTGATGCCGCCGACATGCAGGGCAAGCGGCCGGTTGGCGGCGACGGCCGCCTCGTAGATCGGCCAGTAACGCTTGCGGCCGAGCGGCTCGAGCGAGCGCGGCGGCAGCATGATCTGGGCGAAGCGGCGATCGTCGGCGCGGGACTCGATTTCGGCGATCGCGGCTTCCGGGTCTTCCTGGGTGACGACGATGGAGGCGTTCAGCCGCGGTTCCGGCGTCACCCATTTGGCGATCTGCCAGTCGTTCACGGCCGTGGCCAGCGCCGCACCGTAGCCGAGGTTGCGCTGGTTACCGGGGCCGCGGTTGAGCGGCATCAGCATGCCGTATTCGACATTGTTGCCGTCAAGATGCTGGGCGCGCATGAAAGCGAGGTCGGAGCCCGGCGGGCCTTTCGGCGGCCAGCTATCGGCGCGCGACACTTCCGGCGCCATGCGCGGATGCGACAGCGTGTCGGCGAAAGCCTGGCGGTAATGGCCGCCGAAGGTCTTCACATGTTCGCGCCAGCGTTCCGGCAGGAAGGGATAGATTTCATCCGGCGTCGAGAAGCCGGGATGGATATCGCAATCGATGACCGTGAGCTTCTGGCGCGCGGCCGCTTGCGGCTTGCGCTCTGCGGTGACCGTGCTCATGACGAAAGCTCCTTGGAAGCGGTTTCTTTTCCGGCAACAGAGTCTGCCAGGGATTCCGAAAGTCTCGGATAGGTCGCAAGCGCGTTCTCGCACAGGATCTTGCGCGCCAGCGGTGACGATGGCGACAGCGGAAACGCGTCGGTGCCGTCGAAATGCCAGTGCGGGAAGTCGGTCGAGAACAGCAGCATGTCCTCCGACTTCATCTGCTCGACGAAACGCTGCAGCCACGGCACGCCGTCGGGCTCGTCGAACGGCTGCGTGGTCAGGCGGATGTGCTGGCGCACGATGTCCGCCGGCGTGCGCTTGACCCAGGGAACTTCCGAGCGCACGCCGCGCCAGGTCTTGTTGAACCGCCACAGGGCAGGCGGCATCCAGGTGACACCGGATTCGATCAGCACGACTTTCAGCTCGGGAAATTTCGCGAACGCGCCTTCGCTGACGAGGCTGACGACCTGGTTCTCGAAGGCGAAGGCATTGGCGACGTAATCCTCGAGGAAGAACGAGCCCCAGCCGTTGAGCGTCGGATGATGATAGAGCCCGCCGGCATGGACGCCGATGGGAAGGCCGTGGCGCACCGCCGCTTCATAGATCGGCCAATAGCCGCGCCGGCCGAGCAGTTCGGTGCCCATGGCGAGCATGGACACCTGCACGAATCTCCTGTCGCCGGCACGACGCTCGATCTCGGCGACGGCCAGATCCGGCGCCTGCTGCGGCACCAGGATCGAGGCACGCAACCGCGGCTCGCGGTCGAGCCACTCTTCCGCCACCCAGTCGTTGACCGCCTTGCAGAACACCGCCGCCAGGTCGTCGCTGTGCAAGGCGACGCCGCCGAACAGGCAATTGGCGATGGCGAAGCTCGACCCGAAGCCGTCGAGCGCGCCGGAGCGCAGCAAGGCGAGATCGGTGCCAGGCTTGCCGGATTTCGGACGCCAGTCGGGACGCGCCGCCAGCGGCGTATTGGGCGGATCACCGGTCAGGTTGAAGCTCACCCTGTCGATGCCGCGGGTGCGAAACGCGTCGAACCAGTAGGCGTCGAGATAGGGCATCAACGCTGCCGTCGAGGGAACTGCGATGTGGACATCGCAGTCGATCGCCGGATGGCCAAAGATCGAATTCTGCATCGGCGTTTCGTCCGTCCCGTTGGATAATGGCCGCAAGATGATCATCGGCTTGACGATTATCGGCTTGCAGGCCGTTTGCCTCGACCTTCAGTCTATCCGATTGCGCCAACCCGCGCCAGCGCGCGAAAAGGCAGCGCATGTTGGACATGAAGGGGGGCAGTGCTTAATGTCGTGTCGATATGCAATGCGATGGGCGATATTTCAGCCCGTGGGAGGGATGCCACATGAAAATGACGTTTAAACAGGTTCTCGGCGCGCAGATGGTTGCTGCGGGCGTGATCGCAGGCGCATTCGCCACGCCAGCTGTCGCGCAGGAGAACTGGGACGCCGTCATCGCCGCCGCCAAGAAGGAAGGCTCGGTCGTCGTTTATCACGCCCAGTTGGGCGCCGCCCACTGGAAGGACGTAGTGCGCGCCTTCGAAAGCAAATACGGCATCAAGGTGCAGGAATATGACGCGCGCGCCAGCGAGCTGACCGAGCGTATCCGTGTCGAGCAGACGTCGAAGCGCTATGTCGCCGACGTCGAATTCCACGGCAAGGCGTCGATCGCCCAGCAGCAGATCGAAACCGATTTCGTCGCCGAGATCGGCAATATTCCCAACGCCAAGAATCTGCGCGACGATTTTCCCGCCGACAAATATTCGGTGCCGGCCTGGACGCAGGTGGTCTGCATGCTTTCCAACACCAATCTGGTGAAGCCGGAAGACGAGCCGAAGAACTGGACCGATCTGCTCGATCCGAAATGGAAGGGCAAGCTGCTCAGCGACGACATGCGCGCAGTTGGCTCCGGCCAGACGATGTTCGGCGTCACCTACAAGAAATATGGTGCGGACTTCCACAAGAAGCTCGCCGCTCAGGATCTCGTCTTCAACCGCGATCTGCAGGTCAATTCGCGCCGCGTCGCGCGCGGCGAGAATCCCATCTTCATCCAGCAGATCATCGCCTTCGCCTCCGAGCTGAAGGGCCTGCCGGTGAAGGTGTTGCTGCCCTCCGACGGCTGCCCGTTCACCGCCATTCGCGGCGCCATCCTGCGGGGTGCGCCGCATCCCAATGCTGCGCGCGTCTTCATCAATCATTTCCTCGAAATGGATTCGCAGGTGCGCTACGCCAATGCCTGGATGGGCACGGTGATCAAGGGCGTCGCCGACAAGCTGACCGATCCGGATGCCAAGCGCTATGCGGATGTGAAGCTGATGGGCGAGATCAGTTACGAAGAGCGCGACAAGTCCCTGAAGCTCGCGAACGAAATGTACAAATAGGCGCAGCGACATGGCTGCGTCCCAACAGTCTCCCTATGTGGTTCACGGCGCCATGCGGTCCTCGGCCGCCTATCGCCTGCGGATCGTGATGAAACTGAAAGGGCTCGCCTATCGCGAGTTCTTTCTCGATCTCAACAAGGGCGAGCACTGGTCGGCGGATTATCTCAGGGTCAATCCGCAGGCGCTGGTGCCGGCCCTCGTCCTGCCCGACGGCGGCGTCGTCACGCAATCCATGGCGATCATCGAATATCTCGACGAGATGCATCCCGAGCCGGCGCTGCTGCCGCGCGATGCGCGCGGCCGCGCCCGCGTGCGGTCCCTGGCGCAGATGATCGCCTGCGACATTCATCCGCTCAACAACACGCGCGTGCGCAACCATGTGCGTGAGCTGTTTCCACACGATCCCGAGGCCGTTCCGGTGTGGATGGACCGCTGGAGCAAGGCCGGCTTCGATGCGATCGAAGCCAGGCTCGCGCGTGATGCGGAGACGGGCCTCTTCTGCCATGGCGACACGCCGACCATGGCGGACGCCCTGCTTGTTCCACAGGTCGCCAATGCGCGCGCTGCCAATCGCGACCTGTCGCTCTATCCGACGATCGTGCGCATCGATGCGGCTTGCGCGAAGCTGGAACCGTTCGATGCGGCGCGGCCGGACCGGCAGCAGGCGGGTTGAATCCTTCTCCTGCGGATCGTGAGAAGGATAAGAGAGCGCCTATTTTAATGGCGCGCCCTGGGCGATGAGGATCGCCTTGGCCCGGTCGACGACCGGCTTCGGTGTCGCATACATGTCCTTGATCAGCGCCGACATCTGCTCGCCCGTGAGGGGATTGATCTCGGCCTGGATGGACTTGGCTTCCTTGACGTAGTCGGCATCCGACATCGTTTTGACGAAGGCGGCCTGAAGCGCAGCCATGCGGGCAGGCGGGACGCCGGCAGGGGCCAGGACGGGGAAACCGACTTCCAGCCGCTTGGCGAAGAGATCGAGCAGGGCCTTGTCCTGCGGGTTTCTGGCGAGAGTCTGCACCAGGGGGACGCTCTTGATGTCGCGGTTCGGCCGCAGTGCGTGCTGCAGGATGATGTTGGCGCGGCCGTCGCGATACCAGTCCTCATGTGTGCCGCGCAGGGCGCCCATCGACCAGCCGGCGCGGCCATCGACTTCGCGGCGTTCCATCGCCATGTTCATCTCGCCGGCGCCGGCATAGCCGATGATGACCTTGAACTGCGTGCCGAGCGTTTCATTGTAGATGTAAGGCATCGTGTTGCTGTCGGCACCGCCGCCGGTCGAGGCGAGCAGGGAGACGGTGTGCCTGGCGTCTTCGATGGATTTCACTTTCGCATCGCGCCACAAGACCACGATCGATGTTTCGGGCGCCCGCGATCCGACGAAGTTGAACGTGGTCGGATCGAACGTGGCGTCGGGATAGCCGAGGAGAGGCATCATGATGACGCCGCGCTGGACGATGCCGATCGTCAATCCGTCCTTGGGGGCGACATTGGCAATGTATTGCATCGCCTTGAGGGAGCCCGCGCCCGGCATGTTCTGGACGATGATGTTGGGCTGGCCCGGGATGTACTTTCCCATGCTGCGCGCGAGCATGCGCGCGTCCGTGTCGTGCTGATCCGGCGGCGCCATGCCGACGACGATCGTCAGGTTCTTGCCCTTGTAGAAATCGGCGATGTCATCGGCGCGAGCGGCCTGCGAGGCCGCGCACATGGCCAGCACCAGACAGAAACCAAGTTTCTTCATGTTCCTTCCCCTCTGATGTTCTCGTTTTACGTTCTAGTTCTTATAGGACGGGTATCTTTCCTCGACGAGCGCCATCAGCGCCGGCCAGTCGCGCCGGCCGAGCGGCTTGTTGCCGGCGTTGAACATGTTAGCCGTGCTTTCGAGGACATGCTCCGGCGCTACCGAATAGGGCACGTTCGCCGCCAGAACCTGCATCTGCGTCTGGCAACACTTTTCCAGATGGTACATCAGGTGAAAGGCCTCGGCCGCGTCGACGCCCGCCGTCAGCAGGCCATGGTTGCGCAGGATCAACGCCTTGTTGGTGGCGCCGAGATCGGCGGCGATGCGCTCGCGCTCCGATTGTTCGCGCGAGATGCCTTCGTGGTCGTGATAGGAAATACGCTTGTAGAAGCGCAGCGCGCTCTGGTTGAGCGGCAGCAGGCCGCAATCGAGCGCCGAGACGGCCTGGCCCGACACCGTATGGGTGTGGATGACGCAATGCAGATCCATGCGCGCCATATGGATGGCCGAGTGAATGATGAAGCCCGCCACGTTCACGTCATAAGGGGATTCCTCCAGCATCTTGCCGTTGACGTCGATCTTGATCAGCGATGAGGCGGTGATCTGCTCATAGAGGAAGCCGTAAGGGTTGATGAGAAACTGGTCGGTCGTGCCCGGCACGCGCAGCGAGATGTGGTTGTTGACCAGATGCGTCCAGCCTTCGTGGGCAACCAGCCGGTAGCAGGCGGCGAGATCGCGCCGCGCCTGCCATTCGCTGTCGCTGACCTTGCCCTGCTTCGATTCGATTGGCTTCAACATTTTTGTCTCCTCAATTCAGGCGCTCGCCAGCGCTTCTTTCAACAGGGGGCGCGACAGGCCCAGGTTGTCGCGCAAGGTCGTGCCTTCGTAATCGCGTCTGAACAGTCCGCGTCTTTGCAACTCGGGCACGACAAGATCGACGAAATCATCGAGACCGCCGGGCACATCGCTCGCCAGGACATTGAAGCCGTCGGCGGCGCCGCCGACAAACCAGCTCTCCAGCTCGTCGGCGATCTGTGCGGGGGAACCGATGATGGTGAGATGATGCTTGGCCGCCGCCGCGCGCATGGCCGTCTGTCGCAAAGTCAGCCCTTCGCGCCGCGCGATGGAAACGTAAGACTCGACGGATGACACCCTGACGGCATTGGCGGCGATATCTGGCATCGGTGCGTCGAGTGCATAGCCAGACAGATCCACCCCGCCAAGACCTTCGGACAATCTCTGCAGCCCCAGCTTGATCGGAATGAGGGATTGCAGGCGCTCGTACTTTTCCATCGCCTCTTCCTGCGTCCGCCCGATGAACAGCAGCACGCCGGGCATGATCTTGATATCGCCGGGCGAACGGCCGAACCGGTCGCAGCGGCTCTTCGCCTTGTCGTAAAACGCTTTTGCCTCGGGCAGCGCGGATTGCGAGGTGAACATCACGTCGGCGACACGCGCCGACAGATTGATGCCGGGTTCCGACGATCCGGCTTGCACCAGGATCGGATGTCCTTGCGGCGGCCGCGGCACGCTGAGCGGCCCGCGCACCGAGAAATAACGTCCGCGGTGATTCAGGAACCTGACTTTCGCGGCATCCATATAGACGCCGCTGGCCTTGTCGCGCGGAAACGCATCCTCTTCATAGCTGTCCCAGAGGCCGCGCACGACATCGACGAATTCTTCGGCGCGCGCATAGCGCTCGCCATGGGGGAGGTGGTCGGTTCTGCTGAAATTCTGCGCCTCGTCCTTGCTCGCCGTGGTCACGATGTTCCAGCCGGCGCGTCCAAGCGAGACATGATCGAGGGAGGCGACCGTGCGCGCGACGTTGAACGGCTCGTTGTAGGTCGTCGATATGGTGCTGACCAAGCCGAGATTGCGCGTCGTCATCGCCAGCGCCGACAGGATCGTCACGGGATCGAGCCGGTCGATGCGCGAGGTGAGGCCAAGGGTCTCAAGATCGCTGACGCCGCTGATGCCGCCATCGGCGATGAACAGCATGTCGAGCTTGCCGCGCTCCATGATCCTGCCGAATTCGACCCATTGCTGCATGTCGCAGCCACCGTGGCCTCGCTCGCGATCCTCGTGAGGGAGACGCCACCCTGCCAGATGGTAGTTGCCGTCTCCGGTCAGAAACATCGACAGTTTCATCTGGCGCGTGGCGGGTATCGGCATGTTTGAATCCTGTCGGCTTATCTTGTCGGCGGATCTCAGGCCCGCCGTTTGGTTCTCTCCCTGATCCTGGCGAGGATGCCGACGGTTGTTTGACCTGTCCAAAACAATTGTTTTGAGTCAGCCCAAAGAGATTTTTGCCAGAGAGGGGCTTCGTGCGGGACCAAAGCCGCGGGTCCAGGGCGCTGTTCGCGACAGGTAGGTCTCGAGAGTCCGGTTGAGGAAGCGCGTGAGCTGGTCTTCGTAGGCCAGCGGCAGGCGCGCCGAGCGCTGGACGAGATAGAGAATGCGCGTCAGGCCCGGCCGGTCGATCTTGCGGGCTATCAAGGCGCCGCTGTCGATCTCGTGCGCGGCGAGGCTGTAGGGAATGATGGTGGCGGCCTTGCCCGCAAGGACCATAGCCTTCATCGCAGTGATGGAATGGACGTCAAAGGCGACCTTGAAGTCCACCGACATCCGCGCGGCCTCGGCCGCGACGATCTTGCGAAGGACGCCGCGCGCGGCGCCTGCCATGACGAGATCATGGCGCAGGGCTTCCTCCAGGCTGATGAGTTTGTCTTGATTGTTGCTGTTTTGCACGCCGGCGGCAGGAGCGGTGACCAGCAGCAGGTCTTCCTCAAGCACCGCCCGGCGATCGAGCCCCGCATGCTCCTCGACATCGAACAGGAATCCTACTTCCGCCTGGCCCTTCTGCAAGGCGTCGGTCAGGCCCGGCGTGCGCTCCTCGATCAGGCTGAACTGGACGTCCGGCATGTCCTCCTTGGCCATGGCCAGCAGCACGTCGCCGAGCATGAGCACCATGGTCGGGCTGACGCCGAAGGAGAGATGATCGGGCGCCGCATCGGTCAGGGTTTTGAGATCGCGGTGAAGCTGATCGACCTCTTCAAGGATGAGGCGGCCGCGCTTCGCCAGCAGCTTGCCGGCTTCGGTCGGCGCCACGCCGCGCGAGTGCCGCTGCAGGAGCTGCATGCCGAGTTCGCTTTCGAGCTGGCGGATCTGCGCGCCGAGCGCGGGCTGGGCGACGCCCAGGGCCTGGCCGGCAGCGGTCATGTTCGCCAGGTCGACGATTTTCACCAGATACCTGATCTGCTTGAAATTGATGCTGGCCTCCCGGTGCTTTGTTTGGATGGGAGGCTAGCATGCGGATGAGGGTGCCTTCAAAGCCCCGTGCGCTGCAGAAACCGGATCGTCTCTCTCACGCATTGTTCCGGCTTTTCCACCTGCAGCACATGGCCGGTGCCGGGCACGATCACATGTTCGAGCCCGAAAGCAGCGGCTGCAGCGGGGCCGACTCTGGCGGGGGCGAGCGCGCGCGCCGCCTCCGGGTCGGCGCCGAGGATGAAGGTCGGCTGCTGCAGCGATCTCAGCGCCAGCCAGGATTCGGTGCGCGAATTGTCCTTGTAGATGCGCGCTTCATAGTCTCCGGGACAGGACAATTCATAACCGCCGCCTTCCGCCGGGCGCGTCGTTGCCTGCGCCATGTCTTGCGCCGCGCCTTCGACCCAGTTGCGGCCGACCCTGGCGCTGTAGTCGCGCGCCAATTCTTCGACGTGGTCGAAGTGGTGGCGGCGCAGGCGCGCATTGTTGGCAAGATAATCGTCGATGCCCTGGCCGCCGTCGCGCAGCGGATTGCCCTGCGGCGCGGTCAGCGGCGGATCGTAGAGGATCAGCGCATCCCATTTCGTCTTGCAGAGTTCACCGGCGATGATCGCGGCGATCGACGAGATCGAATGAAAAAGTCCGGCGGTCTTGCGTTCGCCGAAAGCGGCCGCGACCTGTGCCAGCACGCTGCCGTGGTCGCGCGCCATCTGCGCGACGGTGTGGTGCTCGACATCATGCAGCGGGTTGCGGCCGTGGTTGCGCAGGTCGAAGACGACGACTTCGTAATCCGCCAGCAGCAGGCGCCAGAATGCCAGGTAGCCGTCGATGGCGAAGCCGTTGCCGTGCGACAGCAGGAGACGCGGCCGTCCATCGCGGCGATAGCGCCGCGCGATGATGTTCGCGCCGTCACTGCAGGTGACTGTCAGCAGTTCCGGCGCATCCATGCTTCTTAGTCTTTAGCGCGCTCGACATAGGAGCCGTCTTCCGTGAGGATGACGATGCGCGTGCCCGACGAAACGTGCGGCGGCACCATGACGCGCGCTCCGTTCGACAGTTTCGCCGGCTTGTAGGACGACGAGGCCGTCTGGCCCTTCATCGCCGGCTCGGTCTCGACAATTTCAAAGGTCGCGCGCTGGGGCAGTTGCACGGCAACCGCGTTGCCGTTGAACATGCTGAGGATGACTTTCATGCCTTCCTGCAGATAGACGGCGCTGTCGCCGATCGTCTCCTGCGGCACAGCGATCTGCTCGAACGAGGCTGTGTTCATGAAGTGGTAGCCATCGCCGTCATTGTAGAGGAACTCGAAATCCTGGTCCTCGACATGGGCGCGCTCGACCTGTTCGGTGGTCTTGTAGCGGTCGGTCGTCTTCACGCCGTTCATCAGGCCGCGCATGTCGATCTGCGTGGTCGGCGTGCCCTTGCCGGGGTGGAAGCTCTCGGCCGACAGGACGACGTAGAGGTTTCCGTCTTCGCGTTCGATAATATTGCCCTTGCGAATGGAGCTGGCGATAACTTTCACGGGGCTTCCCTTGATGCTGAAGGTAGATAAGGCCTAAGACCGGGGCTCCCCGGCAAATTTGGCCGCACAATACCGATTCACGCGCGAAGCGCCAGCCGTGTTGACGGAAGAAATGTCGTCAAAAAGTCAAAAGCCCGATATTGCACGCGAGATTGCGCCCAAAAGTTCCCCCTGGTGGGCAGCCCACGTCCATGCCGACCGCAGGCCGTTCCTGGCCGCGCGTGGGCGGATCGCCGCCGCCTGCCGGTCCTGGTTCGCAGGGCAGGGCTTTTGCGAGGTCGAGCCGGGCATTCTGCAGGTTTCGCCCGGAAACGAGGCCCATATCAGCGGATTCGGCACCGAGATCGCCGATCCGGATGGTGGCCGGCGGACGCTTTATCTGCATTCCTCGCCGGAATTCGTCTGTAAAAAGCTGCTGGCGGCTGGCGAAGAGCGGATTTTTGCCCTGTCGCGGGTGTTTCGCAACCGCGAGCGGGGGCCGCTGCACCATCCCGAATTCACCATGCTGGAATGGTATCGGGCCAAAACGCCCTATGGCGCGCTGATCGAGGATTGCCGGGCGCTGATCGAGGCCGCGGCGCGGGCGGCAGGGGCCTCGGCGCTGACCTGGCGGGGAAAGACCGCCGATCCGTTCCAGGAGCCGGAGCGCTTGAGCGTTGCGGAAGCCTTCGAGCGGTTTGCCGGGATCGACCTGATGGCCAGCGTCGGCGTCGGCGAGGTCGACCGCGACCGGCTCGCGCATGATGTGACCGGTGCTGGTATCCGTGTGACGGCGGACGACACTTGGTCGGACCTGTTCAGTAAGCTGATCAGCGAAAAAATAGAGCCTAATCTGGGGCTTGGCCAGATTACCGTGCTTGACGAATATCCGGCCGCCGAGGCCGCCCTGGCGCGGCGCTGTCCTCACGATCCCCGCGTGTCGGAACGCTTCGAGCTCTATGCCTGCGGCGTCGAACTGGCCAACGCCTTCGGCGAGCTCACCGACGCGATGGAGCAGCGCGCGCGCTTCGAGGCGGAGATGGCCGAACGGCAGCGGATTTACGGCGAGGCCTATCCGATCGACGAGGATTTTCTGGCGGCGCTGGCGCTCATGCCGGAGGCCAGCGGCATTGCGCTGGGGTTCGAGCGGCTGGTCATGCTCTGTGCAGGGGCGCAGCGCATCGAACAAGTGATCTGGTCGCCGGTTCCTTGAGATTTCAGGGAGTAAGCACCCAGAAGCCCTCATCCCGAGGAGCGCCTGAAAGGCGCGTCTCGAAGGACGAGGGCGTCATGCCGCAGCAAATGCTAAGCACCTGCAGCAAAAATCGCGGCTTCTGATGGGTTATTATCTTCAATTCGCTCCACTGATTGCCCGGCCTTACCGCCTCTTCTACATAGGGGCGCATGGATGACAGGCTGGATAGCAAACTTTCCCGCACATTGCGCAGCGCCGCCGACCTGCATGAGGCAGGGCTGATCGGCGCAGACCGGCTGGAAAACCTTGCCCGCGTCGGCGAGGTCTATTCGATCGCGCTGACGCAGGATCTCGCGGCGCTGATCGACCCGTCCGATCCGGACGATCCGATTGCCCGGCAATTCATTCCCGATCGGCGCGAACTCGTGCGCCAGCCGCAGGAGCGGGACGATCCGATCGGCGACGATGTCCATGCGCCGGTGGAGGGCGTCGTGCATCGCTATCCCGACCGGGTGCTGCTGAAGCTGCTGCACACCTGCCCGGTCTATTGCCGGTTCTGCTTCCGCCGCGAAAGCGTCGGTGAAGGCGGTTCCAACATTCTCTCTCCCGCGGCGCTCGCAGCAGCGCTGGATTATATCCGGAGTGACGCGCGCATCTGGGAGGTGATCCTCACCGGCGGCGATCCGCTGTCGCTGTCGCCGCGTCGCCTGCGCGCCGTGATGGAACAGATCGGCAGCATCGATCATGTGAAGATCGTGCGCGTGCATACGCGTGTGCCGGTGGCCGATCCGGCGCGCGTTGGGGATGAGCTCATCGCGACGCTGAAGGCTTGCGGCAAGACCGTCTATGTGGCGCTGCACGCCAACCATCCGCGCGAGCTGACGCAAGCTGCGCGCGAAGCCTGCGCGCGCCTCGTCGATGCCGGCATTCCCATGCTCAGCCAGACCGTGCTGCTGCGCGGCGTCAACGACAACGTCGAGACCCTGGCGGCGCTGATGCGGGCCTTCGTCGAGAACCGCATCAAGCCATATTATCTTCACCATGCCGATCTGGCGCCGGGCACATCGCATCTGCGCACGACGATCGAGGAGGGGCAGGCGCTGATGCGCAGCTTGCGCGGCCATGTCTCAGGCCTCTGCGTGCCCGACTACATGCTCGATATTCCCGGCGGTTTCGGCAAATCCCCGGTTGGACCGGCCTATCTGGACTCTTCGCCGGGTAACGGGCGTCATTCTGTGAAAGACTGGAAAGATCAGCAGCACGCCTATGATGAGGCCTCTGGAAAACCATACTTGTCCGATTGAAGGCTGGCGCTGCGATCAGGCGGGTCTCCGCTAGACTGGCGCAACTGATTCGGCGGCAACAAGTAGTGGAGATGACGTCTTGATCCAGATTCTGCGATCCCTGTTCGCGTCGCTGTGTCTGGTGCTGGCACTGGCGGGCGCTCACGCGCAGACCGCGGATCAGACGGTCGTCCAGAAACTGGACGCTGCTCGCAACGCCCTGACCGCGGTCGAAAAGTCGCTGGCGGGCAAGGACCTGACGGACGCCGCGCTGCAGTCCTTGCGCGCCGATCTCGATCCGGTTTCGGGAAAGGTGCAGGAGGCGCTCGACGAACTCAATCCGCGTCTCGATGCGGTGAAAACACGTCTCGATCAACTCGGCGCGAAACCGGCGGTCGGCGCGCCTGCGGAAGCGGCCGGCGTCACCTCAGAGCGCGACGATCAGCAGAAGCGCTTCAACGAAATCGATGCGCAGGTCAAGCGTGCGCGCCTGCTGGCCGTGCAGGTGAGCCAGGTCGGGGATTCGATCGTCAACCGCCGCCGCGCCAATTTCCGCCAGGCGCTGTTTCAACTTTCGTCGAGCATTCTCAGCCCGTCGCTGTGGATCGCGGCGATCAGCGACATCCCGCGTGACATCCAGACATCGCGCTATGTCTTCATGAGCTGGTTCGACAATGCTGTGGCGCAGATGCGCGGCTCCAACGGGTTCGTGTTCGCCGCCATGCTGGCGGCCATCGCCATTGGCTATGCCGTCGCCAAGATCGTGGCGCGCCGCATTCTGACGCGCAAGCCGTCGATCAAGGAGCCGACGCGTCTGGCCAAGGCCGTTGCGGCGCTATGGACAACCGCCGTCACGGCCGTTGCACCGATCGTCGCGACCATTGCCGTCTTTGCAACGATGCGGGCTTTCAACCTGCTCGTGCCAGGCACGGAAGGCATGGTTCAGGCGGTTTCCGAGTCGATTTCTCTCATCGCCATCACCCACGGCTTCATCCGCGGCCTGCTGGCGCCCGGCAATCCGGATTGGCGCCTGCTCGATCTGAAGGATGACACGGCCGACCGGCTGGCATGGCTGGCGATCACGGTCGCCATGGTCGTCGCCGGCCTGAAGATCGCCGAGGCGTTCAATGATCTCGTCGCGGCCAAAGTCCAGGTTTCGGTTTTCATCCGCGGCGTCATCGCCGCGGCTGTCGCGCTGATCATGACCTATGCGCTTTACGGCATGGTGCCGGCGCCCGATCCGGCGGACGATTGTTTCGGGCCGCCGCTGGAGCCGAAGCGTGATTGGTATGGCGTGTGGCGGCTGTGCGCCTGGGCTGCGATTGCGGCGATCCTGATTGCTGATCTCATCGGCTACATTGCGCTGGCGAAGTTCCTCGTCGATCAGGTGCTCTGGATCACCCTGATCGGCTCGGTCATGTATCTGCTTTCCATCATCGCCGAGGATGGGTTGAAGGCGGCGTTCCAGCCGCAGGCGCCGATCGGCCGCGCCATCATGAACAGCATCGGGCTGAAGGGCGACAGCCTCATCCAGGTCTCGGTGATCCTGCGTGGCGCGATCAGCGTCATCCTCTCCGTCGTCGCCGCTTTGCTCATCCTGGCGCCCTGGGGCATCGAATCCGACGACATGATCGGCACCGTCCGCGCCGCCTTCTTCGGCTTCCAGGTCGGCGATATCACCATTTCGCTGGCCACCGTGTTCACCGCCCTGGTGCTGTTCGCCGTCGGATTCATCATCACGCGCGCGGTGCAGAACTGGCTTGAGGGCAGCCTGCTGCCCCACACCCATCTCGACCTGGGATTGCGCAATTCGATCCGCACCAGCGCCGGCTATATCGGCGTGCTGCTTTCGCTGGGCCTGGCGCTCGCCCACGTCGGCATCGGCTTCGACAAGCTCGCCATCGTCGCCGGTGCGTTGTCGATAGGTATCGGCTTCGGGCTGCAGTCCGTCGTCAATAATTTCGTCTCCGGCCTCATCCTCTTGTGGGAACGCGCCATCCGGGTCGGCGACTGGGTCGTCGTCGGCGACGAGCAGGGCTATGTGCGGCGCATCAACGTGCGCGCCACCGAGATCGAGACCTTTGACCGGGCGACGATGATCGTTCCCAATTCCAATCTCGTCACCGGCGTGGTGAAGAACTGGGTGCGCACCGACCGGGTCGGCCGTATCCGCGTGCCGGTCGCCGTCAACATGTCGGCGGATGCCGATCAGGTGCGTGCGCTGCTGCTCGATTGCGCCAGGCAGCAGGAACTGATCCTGCGGCTGCCGGAACCGCAGGTGAATTTCACCGCCATGGTCGATGCGGCGATGCGTTTCGATCTGGTCTGCTTCGTCAGCGACGTGGAGAAATCCCAGCGCGTTGTCAGCGATCTCAATTTCACGATTTTCAGACGCTTCCGCGCCGAACATATCGATATGTCGCCGCCGCAGCCGCAACCCGTCGTCGTCAAGATCGGTAACTGAATGTTAACCATGAAAACCCACACAAGCCGCATGACCTGTATCCCGCTGCTGGCCGCTATCGGACTTTCACTGGGCGGTTGCGCCGATACGACGCCTGCGCCGCAGGCTTCGGCGCAGCCGAGCTTCTACCGCTCGCTCGCATCCGCCGACGCGTCGATCGACCCTGCCGCCGCGCGCGACATGATCTCGATCTACCGCGCCAACAACCACCTGCCGGTGCTCTCCATCGATCCGGCGCTGCAGCGCGCTGCCAAGGCCCGGGCCGAGGAAATGGTGAAGGCGGGATCAGCCCAGCCCGACAGTGCGGCGAAGCTGAAAGCGCGCCTCGCCGGCGAAGGCGTCGTCTCCGGTGTCGCCGTGGAAAACGTCTCGGCCGGCTATCACACGCTGGCGGAAGCCTTCTCCGGCTGGCGGCAGTCGGCGCCGCACAACGCCAACATGCTCAACAAGTCGGCCCGCCGCATGGGCATCGCGACGGCCTATGCGCCGGGTTCCAAATACAAGGTCTATTGGGCGCTCGTGCTGGCGGAGTGAGGGCGCAAACGCAATTTAATTGCGAGAAATACAGAACTCCTGTAATTTACGTAAATTACAGGAGTTGTAGATGAGTACCTATTCGACGACGGATCTCTCCCGCAAAGCCGGGGACATCATTGCCGATGCCTTGCGGCACCCCGTGACCATCACCCAGCGCAACAAGCCACGTCTCGTCCTGCTGAGCATCGAGGATTATCGACGGCTGACCGAACTGGCCGATACCCGGACGGTCGGCACACTTGAAAACATGCCCGGGAAATTGTTCGAGGAAATCGAGGCTGAACTGGCGCGGTATGAAAGCAAAAGCTCCGAACCGTGAGCTACGACGACATTCAGTCAGGTTGCGTCATTCGGTTCTCGTATCTATGGGCCCGCCAGGCGGCACACGGCGAGACCGAAGGGCGGAAAGATCGCCCCACCGCCGTCGGCTTTCGCCTGCCCCGCGCCAGTGGCGATCTCTTGGTTCTCTTTGCGATCACCAGCCAACCGCTGCAGCCGGATCGGTTCGCCGTGGAAATTCCGGCGATGGAAAAGCGGCGGGCCGGCCTCGACGGCTTGCTGCGGCTCTGGATCATTCTCGACGAATACAACACCGATATCATCGGGCGATCGTTTTATCTTGAGCCCGAGCTACCGCTCGGTCATTTCAGCAAGGCGTTCTTTGCTCCGCTGATGCGTGAGTTCGTGCGGCGTGCATCCGACGCGCGCAGGGTCGAACGTTCAAGCTGAGCGAATTTTGCTACGCCACCGCCACCTGCGGCGCGACCCATTCGCCCAGGAAGGTCCTCGTCCAGCGGGCGATGGTGGCGTCGAAGCGGAACCAGCCGTCGAAATGCATCTCGCGGTCCTGGGCGCCCGGCGTGTTCATGCGTTCGCAGCCGCGCGTCGTCCAGCGGCAGATGGTCGAATAGCAGACCTCGGGATGGAACTGCAGGGCGACGGCGCTACCGTATTTGAACGCCTGGATCGGGAAATCGCCGCCGCGCGCCAGAAGGTCGGCGCCGCGCGGCAGGTCGAAGCCTTCCTTGTGCCATTGGTAGACATGGCGCGGAAACTGCTGGCTGCACAGCGCGTCGCCGGCCGGCGTTGGATCGAGCGGGTAATAGCCAATCTCGGTGTGGCCCTCGGGGTGCGGAGCCACGCGTTCGCCGAGATGCCGGGCGATCATCTGCGCGCCCAGGCAGATGCCGAGCAGCGGCTTGTTGCTCTTCAAGGCGAGGCCGACGAAGTCGATCTCGCGGCGGATGTAATCGTCATTGTCGTTGGCGCTCATCGGGCCGCCGAAGATGATGGCGCCGGCATGGTCGTCCAGGGTCCTGGGCAGGCAGTCGCCGCAGCTCGGCCGGCGCTCATCCAGCACATAGCCCATGCTCAGAAGCATCCGGCCGATACGGGCAGCCGAGGACGACTGCTGGTGCAGGACGACCAGAATTTTCTCAGGCGCAAAATCAGGCGATCGGTCAAGCATGGTTAATTTTTCGAATACATAGGTAAATTTTTGGTTTCGACATGTTGCGAAGCAAGCGCTGTGCCGACATCAGCGCCCTCGCCCGGCTTGCAAATGTTGCAGCAGCGGCATGAACAGAAGGTGAGGAACGACACCCGACAGCAACGCCGCCACCTTGTTCATCACGCCGGGGATAGCGACCCGCCTGCCGGCCATCAGCCCGGCATAGCCGGCTTCGGCGACCGTCATGGACGACATGGGACGCAGCATTTTGAGCATGTTGGCGTCGACCCCGGCGCGATCGAAGAAGCCGGTCGCCGTGGCGCCGGGACATAGCACGGTGACGGAAACGCCGTCTTTCTTCAATTCCTGGTGCATGGCCTCGCTCAACGACAGGACAAAGGCTTTCGATGCGTAATAGACGGCCATGCCCGGACCGGGGAAGTAAGCGGCAGTTGAGGCGACATTGAGGAGACGGCCCCTGGCAGCGATCAGATCGGGCAGCAGCAGCAGCGTCAGTTCGGTCAGGGCGCGCACGTTGAGGTTGACGATGCCGAGTTGTTCCGCCGTATCGAGGCCGGCGACCGTGCCGGCGAGGCCGTAACCTGCATTGTTGACGAGAATGCCGGCCGTCGCGTCAGCTTGACGCAGGGCCGCGACCACGCGCTGCGCCGCGCCCGGCGTCGCCAGGTCGAGCGGCAGGACCAGCGGTCGCGGCGCGCCTTGCGCCGACAGCTCATCGGACAGAGCGCTCAGAGCCTCGCCGTTGCGGGCGATCAGCAGCATCTTGTGGCCGTTGCGGGCAAAGATACGGGCAAGATCGGCGCCGATGCCGCCGGAGGCGCCGGTAATCACGGTGATCGCGGTCATGGCCGATATCCTTCGCGGTGTTGATTTCGTGGCCGAATCAACCGCCCGCACAGGGATGCGACGATACGTGTTCGGTGTTCAAAATCCATCCCGCTCCTGTTAAGGAGAAGCCGAGGGAATCGCCGGTGGGCAACCACACGGCACAAGAACGATCCGGAGGAAATCCAATGGGTGAATATGCGCTTGGGCAGCCGGTTCCACGTTTCGAGGATCCCCGCCTGATTCAGGGCGGCGGCCGCTATGCCGACGATATCTCGATGGAGGGGATGACCCATGCGGCCGTGCTGCGGTCGCGCCATGCCCATGCGAAAATTCTGAATATCGATACCAGCCGCGCCCTGGCGGCGCCGGGCGTGCTGGCGGTGCTGACCTACAAGGACTGGGCCGCCTCCGGCTATGGCGACCTGCCGCTTCCTTCGGGAAAGAAGAAGCGCGACGGCAAGCCGATGTACACGCCGCCGCTGCCGGGCTTTCCGAAAGACCATGTGCGCTGGGTCGGCGATTATGTCGCCCTTGTCGTCGCGGAAACCCGCTGGCAGGCGCAGGACGCGCTTGAGCTGATCGATGTCGACTATGAGGTTCTGCCGGCGGTGCTGACCGCGCAGGACGCGATCAAGCCCGGCGCGCCGGTGGTGCATGCGGAAAACCCGGACAATATCAGCTTCACCCATCTGGAAGGCGACAAGGCCGCGACCGACGCGGCGCTGGCCAAGGCCGCGCATGTCGTCAAGCATACGTTCTTCATCAACCGGGTGATGGCGGCGACGATGGAGCCGCGCGCCTGCGTCGCCTATTACGACCAGGCCTCCGACCGCTACACGATCTACACCACCCTGCAGCGCGCGCTGGATTATCGCGAGCGGCTGGCGAAGACCCTGCGCATTCCCGAAAGCAAGCTGCGGGTTGTCGCTGGCGATATCGGCGGCAGCTTCGGCATGAAGTCGGGCGTGTTCAACGAAGTGGCGCTGACCCTGCTCGCCTCGAAAATGCTGCGCCGGCCGGTGAAGTGGACGTCGACGCGCAATGAGGCGTTCCTGTCGGATGCGGCGGCGCGCGATAACCTGACGACGGCGGAACTGGGGCTCGACAAGGACGGCAAGTTCCTGGCGCTGCGGGTGACGACGCTGGTCAACCTCGGCGCCTATCTGCAGCCGGGCTCGGAAAGCGCGCTGTTCAGCAATATCGGCACGCTCGCCGGCGTCTATACGACGCCCGCCATTCACGTCGATACGACGGGCGTACTCACGCACACGCATTTCATGCGGCCCTATCGCGGCAACGGCCGGCCGGAAGCCGCCTATATCATCGAGCGCATCATCGACGTCGCCGCCGATGAACTGGGTTTCGACAAGGTCGAGCTGCGCCGCAAGAACATCATCCCCGAAGGCGCGTTTCCGTTCAAAACCGGATTGTCGTTCATCTACGACAGCGGCGCCTTCGAGAAGAACATGGATATGTGCCTCAAGATGGCCGATTGGAAAGGCTTCGAGGCGCGTCGCGCCGAGGCACGCAAGAACGGCAAGCTGCGCGGCATCGGCATTTCCAACTCCATCGAGAAGGCAGGCGCGCCGGGCATCGAGGGGGCGGAAATCCGCTTCGACCGCACCGGTAGCATGACACTTCTCTCCGGTGCGGTGACGCAGGGGCAGGGCCACGAGACCGTGTTCAAGCAACTCGTCTGCGACCGCTTCGGCATCGACCCTGCCGACGTGCATTACGAGCAGGGCGATACGGACATCATCTTCTACGGCGAGGGCACCGGCGGCTCGCGCACGTCGGCGATCGGCGGCGGCGCCATGCTGCTGGCCAGCGACAAGGTGGTGGCGAAGGCTGCAAAGATTGCGGCGCATGTGCTGAAGGTCGACGATATCGAATTCAACGACGGTGTCTTCTCCAGCCGCAAGACCAATCGCAGCATGACGATGAAAGAGGTCGCCATTGCGGCGTCGAACGCCGGCAACCTGCCCGACGATATCGAGCCCGGCCTCAGCGCCGCCGCTGTCTACAATCACAAGCAACCGAATTATCCCAACGGTTGCCACATCGTCGAACTCGACATTGATGAAGAGACGGGCAAGGTCGATCTGGTCAATTACAATGTGGTCGATGACGTCGGCGTGGTGATGAACCCGATGCTGCTCAAGGGCCAGATCCATGGCGGCATCGCCATGGGCGTCGGCCAGATGCTGATGGAAGACCTGACCTATGATGCGAATGGCGAACTGCTGGCGGCCTCTTTCATGGATTACGCCATGCCGCACGCGGACAATTTCTGCTCCATCGAGGTGAAGAGCAATCCGGTGCCCACCGCCACCAATCCGCTCGGCGTCAAGGGCGCGGGCGAGGCCGGCTGCGTCGGCGCGCTGCCGGCGGTGGCCAATGCGCTGGTCGATGCGCTGGCGCATCTGGGCGTGAAGGACGTGCCGATGCCCTCAACCCCGCAGCGGCTGTGGCAGATCATCGACAAGGCGAAAGGCCAGTCGGCAAAGAAGGCGGCGGAATAGGCAAACAAAAACCGGCCGCAGGGCGATGCGGCCGGTTTGAATGCAGCCAGGCGCTGTCAGAAGTTGAACAGCGGGCCGGCGCCCGGGATGTCGAATGTGCGCGGCAAGGTCTCGGTGCCGTATTGGCTGCGCGAGTTGTAGAAGGGCGGCTTGTTGTAGATCGTGCCGATGGTGACGTAGCCGCTCAGGCTGCCGACCGGGACGACGCGGCCGCTGTCGAGAAAGCTGCGCTTCTTGATGACGACGGTCGGGCGGGTTTCACCGCGATAGCGGCGGCTCTGGGCCTCGGCGGTGGTGATCGTCGCTGTCAGCAGCGCCAGCGATCCGGCGGCCAACATCAGTTTTGCAAAACGGCGCATCATTTCCCCCAAACGGTCTGAATCCAACTCTCTCAATAACTAGCTTTGTTCCGCCAGCCTGCAAGAGGTTTCCACGGCGAGCGTTAAGAAAGATTCGACGTGAAGAAAGGTTCAACGTGCTGAGCGCGTCTTCCTGGCGACGCCGCGCAGGGGGGCGGGGGCGGCGCCGTCCATCCAACTGGCCTGATGGTTACGGCCAGGAGCGCAGCGCGGATCGCGGCGGGTTTCGGCGGCGGCGAAAAAGCGCCCGAGCTCCTGGTCGTCGCCCGACAGGACGAGATCGAGCCGGTCGAGCGTGCAGGCAAGAGTCTGCCGGTCGACCGGGCGTGCCGGCGTGCCGCAGGCAAAGCCCGAAATCCGCAGCGCCGGGGTGTCGGAGGCAAAGCGAAAGCCGAGACAGCTTGTGGAGGTTTGCCCGGTGTCGAGGGCGAGATCGGCGGTCTCGAATGTGCCGAAACGGGTGGCAAGCGCATCCGAGACGCCGCCGCGCGTGACCGCGGCGCCGAACAGGGCGGCCTGGCGCACCATCTGGACGAAGAAGGAACTGTCCTCAGCGGATTCGCGGCCGACGCGATGCAGGGCGATGCGCAGATAGGGCGTGCTATCCGAATTCAAGTTCCCCCATGTCAGGGTGTCGAGGCGGCCGCCGCCCTCGCGGTGGCGCTGGGCTTCGAAGGTTGTCGGCTCGCGGCCGAATTCGGAGCTCAGCGCGTAGATCTGAAACGGGCGGACAATGTCGATCCAGGGGCTTCCAGGCAGGGGGCCCGGCTCGCTCCGGACCGGGCTCCGGCCCGTTGGCGTCACCAGGGCCGCCGCGGTGAAGAGTGCAACCGTCAGACCGGCGGAAAGGCCGCAATAGAGGAGCGCAGCGCGCAGCGGGCCACGCCAGAATACCCGGTTGCGGGCCGAGATGGCAGATATTTCAGGCGGATCGGCGGATAGAATCAGACTCATGACGCGCTCCCGCCCCTTTGCGGGACTTGCTCTTGGATGGGCGCATTTTGAGGCAATGGCTTAATAGGTCGGTTACCGACCGAGCGCCATCTGCGGAAACGGTCAACATCGGCTTAATCGCAGGCGTATCTGCTTAACGGGGAGCGCGCGCTTTGGAATCCGTTGACAATTGGCGATTTCGCGTGTTTTTGGGCCTTCCGTATTGAACCGGGACGTTCAGAGCATGGTCATGGGTTTCATCTTGGCTTCGATCAAGAAACCGACGACAAAACCGGTGGCCGCCAAACGCGGCACCGAAGCCTGACGCTCGCCTCGCTTCCGGGTCTCTCCCTCGGTGGGAGATGAGGCAAGGTCCGCCATCCTGAAAAGGGTCTGCGCGGACCGGCATTCCGGGGGAGAACAGATTTTCAGCCAGGATCTAAGAACATGGGTTTCAAGGTCGCAGTCGTAGGCGCAACCGGCAATGTGGGCCGGGAGATGCTGAACATTCTCGAAGAACGCCGGTTTCCCGCCGACGAAGTGGTGGCGCTCGCCTCCAGCCGCTCGATCGGGGCCGAGGTCTCCTATGGCGACAAGACGCTCAAGTGCCGCCACCTCGACACCTATGATTTTCGCGACACCGATCTCTGCCTGATGTCGGCGGGCGGCAGCGTTTCGAAGGAATGGTCGCCGAAGATCGGCGCCCAGGGCTGCGTCGTCATCGATAATTCCTCGGCCTGGCGCTACGATTCGGACATTCCGCTGATCGTGCCGGAAGTGAACGGCGATGCCCTCGTGGGTTTCCGCAAGCGCAACATCATCGCCAACCCGAACTGCTCCACCGCGCAGCTCGTCGTCGCCCTGAAGCCGCTGCATGATTTTGCCAAGATCCTGAGAGTCGTCGTCTCGACCTATCAGTCGGTGTCGGGCGCCGGCAAGGAAGCCATGGACGAACTATTCTCGCAGACGCGCGCCGTGTTCGTGTCGGATGCGGTCGAGACGAAGAAGTTCCCCAAGCGCATCGCCTTCAATCTCATTCCCCAAATCGACGTCTTCATGGAAGACGGCTATACGAAGGAAGAATGGAAGATGATGGTCGAGACGAAGAAGATTCTCGACCCGAAGATCAAGCTCACCGCGACCTGCGTGCGTGTGCCGGTGTTCATCTCGCATTCCGAATCCGTCAACGTCGAATTCGAGCGGCCGATCACGCCGGACGAGGCGCGCAACATCCTGCGCGACGCGCCGGGCTGCCTCGTTATCGACAAGCACGAACCGGGCGGCTACATCACCCCGCACGAGGCGGCCGGCGAAGACGCGACCTATATTTCACGCATCCGCGAAGATGCGACGGTCGAGAACGGCCTCGCCTTCTGGTGCGTCTCCGACAATCTGCGCAAGGGCGCTGCCCTGAACACGGTGCAGATCGCCGAAGAGTTGATCAAGCGCAAGCTGATCGAACCGAAGCTCAAGGCGGCGTAGAGCCGTCGGCTCCAGGTGTCGTTCCGGGTGCGTGCGGTGCCTTATCCTTCGCGGGCGTTCGATGCGCTGAATTGTTAGGTCTGGATCCCCGCTCGCGCTTCGCGCGTCGGGGATGACAGGTCCGCTGCCAATGTCATTCCCGACGCGCGAAGCGCGAGCGGGAAGCCAGCCGATCCCACCGCATCGATGCCGGACATCGCCGTCTACGGTATCCTAAAAGCCTGGGTCTGGAGTCCGGCTCGGCGCTGGCGGGAACGACACAGCGCGTCAAACCAGCGATCAAATAGCATGTCGCTGACAGCGGCTGTCCCTTCCCTTGGGGTCGCAAGGCTTCATCGGAAGGACTTGCATCGGTGGTTGTTTGGCGACATCGTGCGCGCACGCAAACGCTCCATTCGTCGACCGCAAGAAACGCTAGGAAACGCCATGTCCATCGCAACCGAACGCAAACGCCGCATTCTTACCACCCATGTGGGCAGCCTCCCGCGTCCGGCGGACCTGAGCGAGTTGATGGTGGCGCGCATGGACGGCCGTTCCGTCGACATGATGAAATATGCCGATGCGGTTACAAAAGCAGTGGCCGATTGCGTTGCCTATCAGCTCGACATCGGCATCGACATCATCAGCGATGGCGAGCAGTCGAAATCGAGTTTCTCGACCTATGTGCATCAACGCCTGGGCGGCATCCACCGTCGTGAGGGCTCGCCGCAGGGCCGTGCCCACACCAAGGAAATCGACGCCTTTCCCGATTTCTACACGGCAGGCCATTCCGGCACGCAGCCGGCAGGTTTTGAATGCGTCGGCCCCATGACCTATGCGGGCGCCGACCTGCTGAAGGCCGATCTCGATAATCTCAAGGCGGCGATCGCCGGCCGCAATCCGGTCGACGTGTTCATTCCCGCAGCGTCGGTCGCAACCGTCGAAGGCGCGGTGATCGATCGCCATTACAACAATGAGGACGCCTATCTCGCGGCGATCATCGAAGCCATGCGGGTCGAATATGAGGCGATCGTCGCGGCCGGTTTCTCGGTGCAGCTCGACGATCCGCGCCTGGCCATGCACTATATGCTCAATCCGGAGATGACGGTGAAGGAGGCGCAGGCCTGGGCGCGGCGCCGGGTCGAGGCGATGAACGAATCGGTGAAGAATATTCCGTCCAACCGCATTCGCCACCACACCTGCTACGGCATCAATATCGGCCCGCGCACTCATGACTTCGAGATGAAGCATCTCACCGACATCATTTTGTCGATCAAGGCGGACTTCTATTCGTTCGAATACGGCAATCCGCGCCACGAGCACGAATGGCGCATCTGGGAAGGCGTGAAACTGCCGGAGGGCAAGGCGCTGCTGCCGGGCGTCGTCACCCATGCCAGCGTGCTGGTCGAGCATCCGGAGCTTGTCGCCGAGCGCATCGTGAAATTTGCCGGCGTGATCGGCAAGGAGAATGTCATCGCCTCGACCGATTGCGGCTTCGCCTCGACGCCGCGCGCCGTGCCGGAAGTGCTGCCGAGCATCGTCACGGCGAAGCTGCAGAGCCTGGTCGAAGGCGCGAAGATCGCGTCGAAGCAGTTGTTCGTTTGAGTGCTCTGCTCTTCTCCCGCTCCGCGGGAGAAGGTGGCCCTTGTGCGGCAAGGGTCGGATGAGGGCGGACGAAATACTAATCCACACCAACCGCGTTATGCCGGGCGTTTCAAACGCCCGAAACAAGAATGGCCGGCGTGAGCCGGCCATGGCGTTTTAATCCTGGCTTCCCTCATCCGCCCCTCGCGATGCGAGGGGCACCTTCTCCTATGGAACGGGAGAAGGGATCAGGAGAGCTTCTTCACTTCCGCCAGGATCGCGTCGCCCATCTGCGTGGTCGAAATATGTGACGGCAGGCTGCCCTTGATGTCGGCGGTGCGCAGGCCGGCATCGAGCACGTTGGCGATGGCCTTTTCGATCATGTCGGCCGGTTCGCCGAGGCCGAACGAATAGCGCAGGCACATGGCGAAGGAGGCGATCATGGCGATCGGATTGGCAAGGCCCTGGCCGGCGATGTCGGGTGCCGAGCCGTGGACGGGCTCGTAGAGCGCCTTACGCTTCTTGGTCTTCGGATCGACGTCGCCCAGCGAGGCCGACGGCAGCATGCCGAGCGAGCCGGTGAGCATGGAGGCGATATCCGACAGCATGTCGCCGAACAGGTTGTCGGTGACGATGACGTCGAACTGCTTGGGCCAGCGCACGAGCTGCATGCCGAGCGAATCCGCCAGCTGGTGTTCGAGCTGCACATCTGCATATTCGCGCTTGTGCAGGGCGGTGATGACTTCGTTCCACAGCACGCCCGACTTCATGACGTTGCGCTTTTCCGACGACGTCACCTTGTTATTGCGCTTGCGGGCCAGCTCGAAGGCGACACGGCCGATGCGCTCGATCTCATAGGTGTCGTAGACCTGGGTGTCGATGCCGCGCTTCTGGCCGTTGCCGAGATCGATGATCTGCTTGGGTTCGCCGAAATAGACGCCGCCGGTCAGTTCGCGCACGATCATGATGTCGAGGTTCTCGACGATCTCGCGCTTCAGCGAGGAGGCGTCGGCGAGCGCCGGATAGCACATGGCAGGGCGCAGGTTGGCGTAGAGCGCCAGGTCCTTGCGCAGGCGCAGAAGGCCGGCTTCCGGGCGCACGTCGTAGGGTACGGCATCCCACTTCGGGCCGCCGACGGCGCCGAAGAGAACCGCGTCGGCCGCCTGTGCCTTTTCCATGTCGGCTTCGCTGATCGACTGGCCGTGGGCGTCATAGGCGCAACCGCCGACCAGGCCGCGATCCATCTCGAAACGGGCGACGCCGCTCTGGTCGAGGAAGTTCGCCACTTTCTCCACTTCGGTCATCACTTCGGGGCCGATGCCGTCGCCGGGCAGGAGAAACAGGTTGTAGGAGGCCATGGGAATTCCTTGAGACTTTCGGTGGATCAACGTCGATTTCGCGGCGATTGCTACCGGCCCCAAAGGCGCTTGGCAAGCTTAGCCCCGCGCCGCGGTGAGAATGTCGAGCAGCGTCTTCGCCGGCCGGCCGGCGTCGGGCGCGATCACTGCGATATATTCCACTTGCGTCAGCGGCGGCAGGTCGCGCATCGGCGCAAGCCCCGCGAATGTCATGCTTTTGGGCAGGACCGTGAAACCGAGCCCGGCGCGTACCGCGGCAGCGCAGCCGGCGTGGCTGGAGCTATTGCAGGTGACCCGCCAGCTTTTGCCGGCGCGGGCGAGGGTGTCGAGGACCATGGCGCGGGTGATGCTTGGCTCCGGCAGAAGCACCAGCGGCAGAGGATCCTGTGGCATGGCCATGCCCTCCGGGCCGAACCAGATCAGGGCTTCGCGATAGAGCGTGTGGCCGCGATGGTCGCCGTTGCGGCGTTTGCCGGTCATCAGGTCGAGCGCGCCGGCCTCCAGCTGGACATACAGATTGTCGGTGATGCCGAGGGTGAGATCGAGCTCGACTTCGGGATAGAGCCGGCGAAACCCGGCGAGCATGTCGGGCAAAGGCCCCATGGCCATGTCGTCGGAGGTGCCCAGCCGCACCCGGCCGCGCAGCGGCGGACCGGCGAAATGCAGCCGCGCCCTGGCTTCGGCCTCGAGAATGAGGCGGGCGTGGACCAGCAGGCTTTCGCCATCCCCCGTCAAAGCCAGCGAATGGGTGTCGCGGATGAAGAAACGCCGGCCGAGCTCCGTCTCCAGCCGGACGATGTGATCGCTGACGGTCGACTGGGTGAGGTTCAGCCGCCGTCCGGCCTCGGTAAAGCTTTTCGACTGGGCGGCGGTGACGAAGGTCTGAAGCCAGATAGGGTTGAGCATAGGTTTCCCGGTCATCGGAAAATCCGGTGACAATCATCATATTTCGCCCTCTTCCCGATGACCAGCGGCCGTGGCATTTCCCGGGCTTAACGTTTCGCGAGACATGCATGACCCGCTTCATTCCCGATCGATTTATCCTGGCCCTGCTCGGAACCGTCGTCCTCGCCAGCCTGCTTCCAGCCCAGGGAGAGGCCGCCGTCGTCACCGGATGGGCCAGCACCGTGGCGCTGACCCTGCTGTTTTTTCTGCACGGGGCGCGGCTGCCACTGGAAGCGGTGCTGGCCGGCATCAGGCGGCCGGGCCTGCATGCGATGATCGTGCTGTCGACCTTCGTCCTGTTTCCCCTGCTTGGCCTCGGCCTGCATGCCGCCGCGCCGCAACTGCTGCCCCCTGATCTGTGGGCGGGCGTGCTGTTCGTCTGCATGCTGTCGTCGACGGTGCAGTCGTCCATCGCCTTCACCTCGGTCGCCGGCGGCAATGTGCCGGCGGCGCTGTGCGCGGCGACCTTGTCGAATGTCGCCGGCGTCTTCGTCACGCCGGCGCTGGTGACGTTGTTCATGCACCGCTCCGGCGCGACGGGGGGTCTCGAGGAGGTCGAGAAGGTGATGGCGCAATTGCTGCTGCCGTTCGTCCTGGGCTCCCTGTCGCGCCCGCTGATCGGCGCGTGGGCGGCGCGCAACAAGAAGCTGGTCGGGCTTGTCGATCGCGGTTCGATCCTCATCGCCGTCTATGCTGCCTTCGGTGCGGCGGTGGTGCAGGGCATCTGGAAGCTGTTCGCGCCAGAGCAGTTGGTCGTGCTGCTGGTGATTGAAGGCGCGCTGCTGGCCGTCGTCATGCTGACGATGATGGGCGCCAGCCGCCTCGCCGGCTTCTCGCGCGAGGATGAGATCGCGCTGGTGTTCTGCGGCTCGAAGAAGTCGCTGGCGTCGGGGGTGCCGATGGCGGCCGTGCTCTTCGGCGCGCAGGCCGGCGTAATGATTTTGCCGCTGATGTTCTTCCACCAGATGCAGTTGATGGTGTGTGCCGTGCTGGCGAAGCGTTATGCGGCGAAGGGGGCTGAGGAAAGAGATGCCGCCACCGTAAACCTGTCAGCGCATCCCAAGCCCACAGTGTGAGTGTGTCATTCCCGCCAAGCGAAGCGCAGAGCGGGAATCCAGGGGCAGCGTGACGGGCCAACATAGCGGCCCTTGATTCCTGGATTCCCGCTCGCGCCTGCGTGTGCGGTTCCATGACATCGGCTGCGGCTGAAAACACAAAAAGGCCGGCAGCTTCCACTGCCGGCCTCTTATTTAGAATAATCGCAATCGCTGCTTACGCTGCGGCGAGCTGGCGGATCACGTATTGCATGATGCCGCCGTGGCGGAAATATTCCAGCTCGTCGAGGGTCATGATCTTGCAGTCGACGGCGACTTTCTTGACCGTGCCGTCGGCATAGGCGATCGAGGCTTCCATTTGCTGGCGCGGCTTCAGGCCTTCGCTCAGACCATGGATGGTGACGAGTTCGTCGCCCTTCATGTTTAGCGTCTGCCAGGACGTACCCGTCTCGAAGTTCAGCGGCAGCACGCCCATGCCGACGAGGTTCGAGCGATGAATGCGCTCGAAGCTCTGCGAGATGACCGCGCGCACGCCGAGCAGGCGGGTGCCCTTGGCCGCCCAGTCGCGCGACGAGCCGTTGCCATATTCCTCACCGGCGACGATGACCAGCGGAACCTTCTCGGCCGCATATTTCATGGCCGCATCATAGATCGACATCTTCTCACCGGACGGATAGTGCACGGTGTTGCCGCCTTCGAGCACGTTGCCGTCGGCGCCCTTGTTCATGAAGTTCTTGATGCGGATGTTGGCGAAGGTGCCGCGCATCATCACTTCATGGTTGCCGCGCCGCGTGCCGTACTGGTTGAAGTCCTGCTCGCGCACCTGCCGCTCCGACAGCCACTTACCGGCCGGCGAGGTGAATTTGATGGAGCCTGCGGGCGAGATGTGGTCGGTCGTGATCTTGTCGCCGAACATCGCCAGGAGGCGCGCGTCGACGATGTCCTCGACCTTCGCCGGGGTCATGGTCATGCCTTCGAAATACGGCGGATTCTGCACGTAGGTCGACATCATGTCCCACTTGTAGGTCTGGCCGACGGGCGCCTTGACCTTGCGCCAGTTGACGTCGCCCTTGAACACGTCCGCATAGCGTTCCTTGAAGGTCTTCTTGGTCACGAACTTGCGGATGAAGGTGTCGATTTCCTTGTTGGTCGGCCAGATCTCGCGCAGATAGACGGGCTCGCCCTTGCGGTTGTGGCCGACGGGCTCGGTCGTCAGGTCCTTCGTCACCGAGCCTGCGAGCGCGTAGGCGACGACGAGCGGCGGCGAGGCGAGATAGTTGGCCTGCACGTCGGGGCTGACACGGCCTTCGAAGTTGCGGTTGCCCGAGAGCACCGCCGCGGCGATGATGCCGTTCTTGTTGATGCTGTCGGAAATCTCTTCCGGCAGCGGGCCGGAATTGCCGATGCAGGTGGTGCAGCCGTAGCCGATAAGATTGAAGCCGAGCTTGTCGAGATCTTTCTGCAGGCCGGACTTGGCGAGATATTCGCCAACCACCTGCGAGCCCGGCGCCAGCGATGTCTTCACCCACGGCTTGACGGTGAGGCCCTTGGCGGCGGCGTTGCGCGCCAGCAGGCCTGCGCCGATCAGCACGTTCGGGTTCGACGTGTTGGTGCAGGAGGTGATGGCGGCGATCACCACGTCGCCATGGCCGAGATCAAAGTTCTTGCCGTCAACCTTGTAGCGGGTCGCGGCATCGTCGGACTTGCGATAGTCGCTCGCCATCGCGCCGGCAAAACCCGCGCCGACGCCTTCCAGCGGCACGCGGCCTTCCGGCCGCTTCGGGCCGGCCATGGAGGGAACGACGGTGGAGAGATCGAGCTGCAGGGTGTCGGTGAACACCGGATCGGGCATGGCCTTGGTGCGGAAGAGGCCCTGCGCCTTGGCGTATTTCTCGACCAGGGCGATGCGCGCCGAAGCGCGGCTCGACACCTTGAGATAGTCGACCGTCTCGGCATCGATGGGGAAGAAGCCGCAGGTCGCGCCATATTCCGGCGCCATATTGCCGATGGTGGCGCGGTCGGCGAGCGTCAGCGCATCGAGGCCGGGGCCGTAGAATTCAACGAACTTGCCGACGACGCCGCGCTTGCGCAGCATCTGCGTCACGGTGAGCACGAGATCGGTGGCGGTGACGCCTTCCTTCAGCTTGCCGTCGAGGCGGAAGCCGATGACTTCCGGCAGCAGCATGGAGAGCGGCTGGCCGAGCATGCAGGCCTCAGCCTCGATACCGCCGACGCCCCAGCCGAGAACCGACAGGCCGTTGACCATGGTGGTGTGCGAATCGGTGCCGACCAGGGAGTCGGGATAAGCGACTTCGACGTTGATGGCAGCGCCCCGCGCAGGCTTGAATTTTTCCTTACGGGTCCACACCGTCTGCGCCAGATATTCGAGATTGACCTGGTGGCAGATGCCGGTGCCCGGCGGCACGACGCGGAAATTGTCGAATGCGCCCTGGCCCCACTTCAGAAAGTTGTAGCGCTCGATGTTGCGCTGATATTCGAGATCGACGTTCTTCTTGAAGGCGCGGGCGGAGCCGAATTCGTCGACGATGACCGAATGGTCGATGACGAGATCGACGGGGACGAGCGGATTGATCTTCTCGGGGTCGCCGCCGAGCTTGGTCATCGCGTCACGCATGGCAGCCAGATCGACGACGGCGGGCACGCCGGTGAAGTCCTGCATCAGCACACGCGAGGGGCGGAAGTTGATCTCGTGTTCCTTCTTGCCCTTGTTCGAAGCCCAGGCCGCGCAGGCGACGATGTCGGCCTTGGTCACGGTGCGTCCGTCTTCGAAGCGGAGCAGATTTTCCAGCACCACTTTCATCGAGAAGGGCAATTTGGAGACGCCCTTGAGGCCGTTCTTCTCGGCATCCTTGAGGGAATAGTAATGGTAGGATTTGGTGCCGACCGTAAGTTTTTTACGGCATTTGAAACTGTCGAGCGAGGCCATCGATGTATCCCGATTAGGAGTGAGGAGGGGATTGACTGCGGCTTATAGATAATTCCTGCGCCAAGCGCTACACGGAGAAGACTGATTTTTGAACACGCCTTCCACTTGGCTTTCCGTCTGGCTTTTTTGGCTATACCGCAATTAGGTTTTGACCGTTTTGCCTGAATCGACGCCATCATCATCGGCTTCATCTTCGCTCTGGCCGGCAGCTCTCGTTCTGCGTGTTGCGGATGTCGATGTGGCGCGCGGCGAACGGCTGCTTGCCGGCGGCCTCTCCTTCGACGTGCGCGCCGGCGAGGCGTTGACGATCACCGGTCCCAACGGCGCCGGCAAATCCACCTTCCTACGCATGCTCGCCGGGTTGCTGCCGGTGGCGCGGGGCCGGATCACGCTCGAAGGGGCGGAGGCCGACACTCCGGTTGCGGCGCAGGCGCATTATCTCGGCCATCTGAACGCGCTGAAGCCAGCGCTGAGCGTGCGCGAAAACCTTGCCTTCTGGGCCGATACGCTGGGCCAGGGCGGCGCGGCGCTTTCTCCTGCTGCGGCGCTTGCCGCCTTCGGGCTCGCCCATGTTCTCGACGTGCCGGGCGGCTATCTGTCCACCGGGCAGAAGCGCCGGGTCGCCCTGGCGCGGCTGCTGGTCGCCCAGCGTCCGCTCTGGCTGCTCGATGAACCCTCGGCCGGGCTCGATGCCGGCGCGCAGGCACAGTTGAGCGCGGTGATGGGCCGGCACCTTGCGGCGGGCGGCATGATCGTGGCCGCCACTCATGTGCCGCTCGGGCTGGACGGCGCGGTCGAGATTCATCTGGGCGGAGATGCCGCATGAGCGTGGCCGGCGCCCTGTTCATGCGGGAGCTGCGGCTGGCGCATAGGGTCGGCGGCGGCGCATCCGTCGGTATCGTCTTCTTCCTGATTCTGGTCACCATCGTGCCCTTCGCCATCGGGCCGGATCTCAACCTGCTGGCGCGGATCGGCCCGGCGGTGCTGTGGATCGCGGCCCTGCTCGCCACCCTGCTGGGCCTCGACCGGCTGTTCCAGTCGGATATGGAGGACGGCTCGCTCGACGTGCTGCGCACCGCGGACCTGCCGCTGGAGGTCGTCGTCGCCGTCAAATGCCTGGCGCACTGGACCGCGACCTGCCTGCCGCTGGCGCTGGCAGCGCCCCTGTTCGGCCTGATGCTGGCGCTCGATGGTCCGGCCATGCTGGGAATGGCGGCGACGCTGCTCGCCGGCACGCCGGCGCTGACGTTCCTTGGCGCCATTGGCGCGGCGTTGACGGTCAGCCTGCGCCGCGGCGGCCTGCTGATGGCGGTGCTGATCCTGCCGATGACCATTCCGGTGCTGATTTTCGGAGTTTCGGCGGCGCAGGCGGCGAGCGGCGGGACCGTACCCTTCTATGCGCCGTTCCTGATTTTGCTGGCGCTTTCGCTTGCCGCCCTGGCCCTGGCGCCCTTCGCTGCCGCCGCCGCGCTGCGCGCGATGTCGGAATAGGCGTGGCTGTTTGCGGATCAGTCCGAATGGGCTAGTCAAGGGCCGCCAAACCGTAGCAAGACCAACCTGAGGACTATTCATGATTTCGCGTATCGCGCAGACGCGTTCGCTGGCTGTCTGCTGCCTGCTGGGCTTTGCGCAACCGCTTCTGGCTCAGACCAGGCCGGCACCGAAACCGGCTGCGCCCGCACCGGCTGCTCCTGCGCCCGCGGCGGCGCCGGCACAGCAGCCGGCCGGCACCTGGTCGAGCCGCTGTTCCGTCGAGCGTCGCGACGCGCCGCTCGACTGCGCCGTCGAGCAATCGGCCTATGTCAGCAACACCGGCCAGCTGATCGGCTCGTTCGGCGTGCGCATCGTGCCGGAAACGCGGCAGCCGGCCATGGTGGTGATGATCCCGCTGGGTCTCTACCTGCCATTCGGCATGCAGATCCAGGTCGACGACAAGCCGGCGCTGACCTTGCCGCTGCAAACCTGCGACAATCGCGGTTGTTTTGCAGGAAGCCCGGTGAACGCCGACCTGCTCGGCCAGATGAAGGGCGGCAAGCGCCTCTCCGTGAGTTTCCAGAACCTGTCGCGGCAGACAATAACCATACCGTTCTCGCTGCAGAATTTTGCCGAGGCCTATCAGAAAGTTCAGTAGCAAGCCGGAAGACGCCGGCCGATTTGCGCGGCCTGTCGTCTTCCGCCATTGTCCGGCAAACAATCCGGTAGAAAAATGTGGGAGGAAAAATGGAAAAGCTGAAATTGCATTTCGCCTGCGGGCCCTATGACCGCATGGAAGCGCTGGCGAGCGGCGAGGTGAAGCCGGAAGGCATCGATCTCACCTATACCGTGATGGATGAGCCGCGCGACTTGTTCGACCGGCTGATGAAGAGCGGCGATTTCGACCTGGCGGAAATGTCCTCGTCAGAACATATCGCCAACACGGTGGCGGGCACCAATCCGTTCGTCGCGCTGCCGGTGTTTCCCTCGAAAGTCTATCGCCACAGCTTCATCTGCCACAACGTGAAATCCGGCATCAGGACGCCGAAGGATCTCGCCGGGCGGCGCATCGGCGTGCCGCTTTACACGATGAGCGCGGCGCTGTGGTGCCGCGGCATGCTGGAAGACGAATACGGCGTTGACCTGTCGAACGTCACCTGGGTGCAGGGCAATATGTACAAGTCCGGCTCGCACGGAAATCCGAGCGCGCCGCCGCTGCTGCGCCCGATCAGGCTGGAACAGAACCAGTCGCAGCATTCGCTCAGCGAACTGCTGGAGCGCGGCGAGATCGACGCCACGATCGGCGCACTCACGCCGTCAGGCCTTGGCGTCAATCCTGACATCGTGCGGATGTTTCCGAACTTTCGCGAGGTCGAGATCGACTATTACAAGAAGACGAAGATCCATCCGATCATGCATCTCGTCGTCATCCGCAAGGCCGTCTACGAGAAGAATCCGTGGATCGCAAAGTCCTTGTACGCGGCGTTTGAGGCTTCGAAGAAAAGCATGTGGGAGAAGCTGCAATATTCCGGCGCGCAGCGGGTGATGCTGCCCTGGCTCTATGCCGACATCGAGGAAATCAAGCAGACGTTCGGCGACGATCCGTGGCCCTACGGCATCGAGGCGAACCGGCCAACCTTGACGAAGGCCGTAGACTATATGTACCGCGACGCGATGATCGCGCGGAAGCCGTCGCTGGACGAACTCTTTGTCGATGTAGGAGCCTGAGCCCATGGATGCCGTCACTTCCGCCAAGCGTACCCTTGTTATCGCCAACCGCATTCTCGCGCATTACGATGTGCTCGACGCCTATGGCCATGTCAGCGTGCGTCACCCGCACGATCCGTCGCGCTACCTGCTGTCGCGCTCGCTGAGCCCGGCGAGCGTCACCGAAGACGACATCATCGAGTTCCATCTCGATGGCCGTCCGGTCGACGCCGACGAGAAGCGCCCGCTCTATCTCGAGCGCTTCATCCATGGCGGCGTCTTCGAGGCGAGGCCGGAGGTCAATTCGGTGCTGCACTCCCACGCCGAGGATGTGCTGCCGTTCTCGATCACGAAACAGCCGATGCTGCCGGTCATCCATACGGCCGGCAATATGGGCGGCACGATTCCGGTGTGGGACATTGCCGACAAGTTCGGCAGCAACACCAATCTGCTCGTCAGCAATATGGAGCAGGGCCGCGATCTGGCGCGCTGCCTCGACTGCAACCGCATCGCGCTGATGCGCACGCACGGCTTTGTCTCGACCGGTGTTTCCATCCCCGATCTGGTGCGGCTGGCGGTCTACATCCCGCGCAATGCGCGCGTGCAGATGGCGGCGATGCGCATGTGCTCGCCCGGCGAGGGCATGGCCAATATCCGCGTACTGTCGCCTGGCGAAATCGCTGCGCGCGTAGGCCTTGATCCCGATACGCCAGCGATGCGGCGCGGCTGGGACTACTGGGCGCGCGAGGTCGGGTGCGAACATCTGTTGAGTGAATGATTGCCTAACAAGTGGCTGGAACTCTCAGAAGCCCTCATCCTGAGGAGCAACGCTTGCGTTGCGTCTCGAAGGGCGGGGGCGTGAGAGATAGCCTTGCCGAGCGGCGACGTAAGGCTGTATGCAGACTTCGGGATGGCGCCCCCGTCCTTCGAGACGCGCTCTTCGAGCGCTCCTCAGGATGAGGGCTTCTCTCAATGTCTGCCTCTGCTTCAAACGGATCAACGAAGAACGAACAAACAGACAGAGGACATCATGGGAATGAAAGCCGGAAGCCGGAGCTATCAGATTGTAGCTGCAATCGGACTCGCTATTCTGCCGGCACTGCTGCCGACCGTAGCCGCTGCGCAGACGCCGACCGATTTCTACAAGGGCAAGACGATCACCGTCACGATCGGTTTTCCGCCGGGCGGTGGGTATGACACCAATGCGCGCATTCTGGCGCGGCATATGGGCCGCTACATTCCGGGCCAGCCGTCGCTGGTGCCGGCCAATATGCCCGGCGCCGGATCGCTCGTCGCCGCCAACTTCACCTATAATCTGGCGCCGGCCGACGGCACTGTGTTCACCATTTTCGCGCCGTCGACGGCGATGGAGCCGATCTTCAACAACAAGGCAGCGCGGTTCGAGGCGGCGAAGTTCGGCTGGCTCGGGTCGATGGCGCAGGAAGTGTCCTATTGCGGCATCTGGCAGGGTCCGGGCGTCGCCACGTCCTGGGACGAGGCGATGAAGAAGGAGACGATCTTCGGCGGCGGCGCCACATCGGCGATCACCTATCAGCATCCGATGGTGCTGAAGAACGTGCTCGGCGCCAATCTCAAAGTCATCCCGGGCTATCCGGGGACGCGTGACATCAACCTCGCCATGCAGCGCGGCGAAGTGCATGGCTCGTGCGGCCTGTTCGAATCCTCCATCGCCTCGCAATGGCATAACGAGGTCGAGAGCGGGAAATTGAAACTGGTGATCCAGATGGGCGCCAAGACGACGGACCGCTACGGCAAGGTTCCCAGCGTCTTCGACTATGCCAGGACGGAGGAGCAGAAGCAGATTCTCGATATCCACTTCGGGCAATTGCTGCTGTCACGTCCGTTCGCGGCGCCGCCGAAAGTACCCGCCGATCGTCTCGATGCGCTGCGCAAGGCGTTCATGGAGACGATGAAGGACAAGGAGTTCCTGGCCGACGCGGCAAAGGCCGGGCTCGAGATCGATCCGGTCACCGGCGAAGAAGTTCAGGCGCTGCTGGCGAAATTCGCCAACTATCCGCCCGAGGTGTTGCGCAAGGCGGATGAGGCGATGGGGCGGTAGGGATGCGCTGAATCGTTAGGTCTGGATCCCCGCTCGCGCCTTTGGCGCGTCGGGGATGACAAGTGGCGACATGCCGCAACCAATGTCATTCCCGACGCGCAGCAGGCGCGAGCGGGAAACCAGAAGCCAAAGGCCGCAGCCTTGCAGACGTTCGAGCTGGTTGCCTTAAACCGGCTTCTCGCCACACACCGCCGTGCGTTCCATGCGACGACGGTCCGGGTAGTAGTCATTGGCGGCGTAATGCTGGGTCGACTGGTTGTCCCAGAAGATGATCGTGCCCTCGGTCCAGCGCAGACGGAACTGATATTCCGGCACATGCACCTGGGCATAGAGCACGTCGAGAATGGCCTTGCTCTCGTCATCGTTCAGGCCGTCGATCTTCACGGTGAACTGCGGGTTGACGTAGATCGCCTTGCGGCCTGATTTCGGATGGGTGCGCACCACCGGGTGGAGCGGATTGGGATAGAGCTCCTCCATCTGGCGCAGTTCGGCCTGATCCTTCTCGGACTTCGAGAACAACGTGCGAAAGTTTTTGAAATCGTGCACGGCATAGAGGCCGTCGATCATCTTGCGGAAGGTCGGCGACAGGTTGTCGTAGGCCGCCGTCATGTCGCACCACAGGGTGTCGCCGCCGGTCTTCGGCATGATCTGGCAGCGCAGGATGGTGTATTTCGTCGGCTTCTCGCGGAAGGTCGTGTCGGAATGCCAGACGTCGGTCGACAGGACCGGATTGTCCTTGTTGTTGTCGAGGACGAGAATTTCGGGAAACTCGCCCTTCGGCCGGAACGGATGCACTTCGAGATCGCCGAAATGCCGGCTGATCTTGACGTGCTGCGCCGTTGACAGGTGCTGGTTGCGCACGATCAGCACCTTGTGTTCGATGAGCGCCGCCTCGAAGGCCGCGAAGGTCTGCGGATCGAAATCGTTATTGAGATCGAGGCCGTGAATCTCGGCGCCGAGATGGCGGCCGATCCGTTCGACTTCGAATGATCTGCTTGCGCTGGCCTGCGTCGCCGTGCCGACATTGATGTTCATGCCGTCCTCCCAAATTCTGCCGATGTTTTTATGATTATAGCGCCGTCAGCCCCAGATTGCGAACCCCATTCCGCAGCCGGTGCCGGCCAGCGAGCGGTAGCAGGGCACATAATCCTGCCATTGCGTGTCGAGATGTTCGCAGGCGCCGGCGACGACGAGCCAGTTCCTGACTTCCGAGGTGCCCGAATTGATCTGCGCCGGTGAAATGGCGCGCAGCCAGTCGGCGTCCTTGCGCCTGAAGGCGTCGAGCAGGCCGCGATCGAGCTCCTCGTTGACGGTGAAATGGCTCAGGCCGCCGGAACCGAGAATGCCGATGCGGGCATCGCCCGGCCAGGCGCGCACGGCCTCGGCGATGGCGCGGCCGAGATCATAGCAGCGGCGCGGGCGCGGCTGGTTGGGCGGAAAATAGGTGTTGAGCGCCACTGGCACGATGGGGAGGATGCCGCCGTCCATCAGGCGCTGGTGCACGAAGCCGAAGGCATGTCCCTCGCCGTGCTCCTTGCCGAGCCGTTTGGCGTGGCTGATGTCGAAGTCCCGGTCCATCAGGAAATCCGTCAGATATGCGGCGAGCTTCGCGTCGACCGGGTATTCGATCGACGTCGCGTCGACATGATATTGCTGGCGGGCCTTGCGCCACCAGTCCGGCGCGTCCTCGGCCATATGCAGTGGATTGTTGAGAATGGTCTCGCCGCTGTAGATCAGGATGGAGGGCATGTTGTCGTCGAAGAACTGTTCATGCTGGTCGTCGCCGATGATGATGAGCGAATCGAGCTTCTCGCTTTCAAGCACCTGGCCGAGCTTCTCGATATTGGCGGTGCAGCGGGCGGCGCGTTCCTCCAGGACTTCCGGCCTGATCTGATCGGCGATGGTGTCGCCCGCCATTTCAGCCAACTCGCCGAATGTGCGCGGCACGCCGTTCTTGTCGATGAGCTTGCGGCCGCTGCGGTCGATCTCGGCATGTCTGGGATAATCCTCCGCCGCTGTCGCCAGCATGGGAGAATGCGACGTGCCGATGCCGAGAACGATCTGCGCCATGTTGTTATCCCTTGATTTCTCCGCGGTGCAGGTCCCGCGTGCCTGCGGTGTGTCGAGACACGGCTTCCTCCGCGGCGCCGGTCGTCCGCTATTCGATTGGCCGAATATCAACTTCCCTTGCCAAGAGCAAACGGCCAAGAGCAAACGGCCAAGAGCAAACGGCCAAGAGCAAACGCCCGAGAGCAAACGGGCGATCGGGGGGTAAATCGACCAGGATGTCAGGCGCGCGCCTGCCAGTCCCTTCTGTCTTGCCCGTCCTGCCCGGACTGACGAGCTTCCGCCGTCTCCCAGGCGCGCAATTCGGCGGCCAGCGCCTGCAGGGATTTGTCGCGCTTCTTCTTGTCGTACATGGCGCGGTCGGCCTGTTCGAGCAGCTTGCCGCGGTCCTGCACTTCCGTCGGGTAGAGCACCGATCCGATGCTCGATCGCACGGTATGGATGGCGTTGCCGATCGGCAACGGCGCGGAGATCACCTGTTCCAGCCTTTCGACGAAGAGGTCGAGTTCGCACCTGTCCCGAATCCGTTCCGAAATGACGACGAATTCGTCACCACCGAGACGGGCGACCATATCCTCGTGGCGCGTCGAGTATTGCAGGCGGGTGGCGATGGCGCAGAGCAGTTCGTCACCGGCCTTGTGGCCGAATTCGTCGTTGATGTGCTTGAAGTCGTTGAAATCGATGAACAGCAGGCCGACCTGCATGTGGTTTTTACGATAGTTCCGGTCGACCCGTTCGCAGGCTTCGTCAAGCACCTGGCGCAAATAACGCCCGTTGGCTATGCCGGTCAGCGTGTCATGGTTGGCGAGGTCGGCAAGCCGCTGGCGTTCAATGTTTCTTTCGCGGCGCAATTGTGCGTTGGCGCGTTCATAGATGAACATGGCGAGCACGACCAGGGCGAAATTTGCCAGGTTCACCGTCGCCGTATTGAAGGCTGGATTTGCCGTCGATTCATAGTTCGGCAGGGCTATGCCGAAGCCTTCGGTGATGATCAGTTGAACGGTTATCGCGGCGAGCACGGCAAAGGCAGCGCGCATGCCGGCGCGGCCGCCGAACATGCAGAAGAAAAAAATCGGCGGAATGACGATGAGCGGCAGACACACCGACCTTGGCGCGCCGCCGGTCAGGACGATGGCCGCTGCGATTCCAAAAACGGCGGACCACGACGTCAGCAAACGAGCGGCATTGTATTGACCGCGCCGGCACAGGATGGCGGCGAAAGTGAAGATGGTGCACAGAACAAAAACAAGGGGTGCAAAAACGAGCTTCGCCCGGGTTTCGATCTGCTCTTCTCCAAGCATCACAAACACGAAAAGGAACAGCGTCGCCGTCACGTCTATGGCAATGATCGTCTGGTACAGGACCGCAGCGTGTGAATTCATATCGGCACCGGCATGGGGCCGGTGGATTTGGGTCTGGTGGCTTTTGCGATACGCGCCGCGGTCCGAGGAGGCCGGCAGCGATATCTGGAAAAAACCCAGAAACAGACCGAGCATGCTGAGAGGCCCCCGACGGTTCGTGGCTCCGGCGCGGTTCTTCGCCCGCCATCACCAATTCCTTGTGAAAATTGTTGCGTCCTAAAATCGCTTTAGTGAAGTTTTCCGCGTCCTGCTGATCAGGTGCTCCGAAGGTCGTCCTCCGTGGTTCAGGTCACGGTGTCCGTTCTCGGGGGGATCCGAGGACCCATCTCGGGTGCAAGACAAGCCCGGGACGCCCGTCCAAAGTGCAAACGAAAAGCCTGGTATTTGATCGAAAAATTTGTGTTTTCGTTCAAAAGTGCCTCAAAGGGGCGTGACCTGGATCAAAAGCGGGAGACCTGGTCATCGCGGCGCATTGCCTTGGAGGGACAGGCGCAATAGACCTCCTGACATGCTCTGGTTCGCCAACCCGGCCAATTTTTTGTGGCTCGCCAACCGCCTGATTCCGTGGCTCGCGGGTCTCTCGGCGGCGATCCTGGCCGTCGGTCTCTATCTGGCATTTTTTGTCGCGCCTGCCGATTACCAGCAGGGCGACACCGTCCGCATCATGTTCATTCATGTGCCGGCCGCGTGGTTGTCTATGTTTTGCTATGGGTTGATGGCCCTGGCGGCGCTTGGAACCCTGGTCTGGCGGCATCCGCTGGCCGATGCCGCCCAGCAGGCAGCCGCCCCTCTCGGTGCCGCTTTCACCTTCATCTGTCTGGTCACCGGCTCGCTCTGGGGCAAGCCGATGTGGGGCACGTGGTGGGTCTGGGACGCGCGGCTGACCTCGGTGCTGGTGCTGTTCATCATCTACCTCGGGCTCATCGCGCTGTGGCGGACGATCGAGGAACCGGCGCTGGCCGGGCGAGCCGCCGCCATTCTGACCCTGGTCGGGTGCGTCAATCTGCCCATCATTAAATTTTCTGTGGATTGGTGGAACACGCTGCACCAGCCGGCGTCGGTGTTCCGCCTCGGCGGGCCGACCATCCATCCCTCCATGCTGTGGCCGCTGCTGATCATGGCGCTTGGCGCCACCCTGCTGTTCGTGACCCTGCATCTGATGGCGACGCGCAATGAAATCCTGCGCCGCCGCCTGCGCCGCCTGTCGATCCTGGCGGTCCAGGATCGTCGCGCGGTGCCGACAGCGGAAGGGGCGCGCTCATGAGCGATCACGCCGCTTATATTCTGGCTGCCTACGGACTGACGGTGATTGTCGTGCTCGGCGTCATCGCCGCAATCGTCATCGACCGGCGGCGCATCGAGCGGGCGCTGGAACGTTTCCCGGTGCGCGGCGCCGAGACGGACAACCGGTCATGAGCGAAACGACAGTGCCGGAAGCCACATCCCTTCGCCGCCGGCTGCTCGCGCTGATTCCGCTGGCGGCGTTTCTGGTGCTGGCGGCACTGTTCTACCTCCGGCTTGGCGCCGGCGATGCCTCACGTATTCCCTCGGCGCTGATCGGCAAGCAGGTACCGGAGTTCACGCTGCCGCCGGTGGCGGGCATCGACAAGCCGGGCTTCGGCACGGCAGACCTGCGGCAAGGCCACGTCACCCTTGTGAATGTGTTTGCGAGCTGGTGCATTCCCTGCCGCGACGAGCACGCGCTGCTGAGCCGGCTCGCCCGGGATCCGGCGCTGGCGGCAAAGGGTGTGCGCATCGTCGGGCTCAACTACAAGGATGATCCGGCCAATGCGTCGGCGTTTCTGCGCGAGCTGGGCAATCCCTACGCCATGGTCGGCAGCGACCGGCCCGGCCGCGCGGCGATCGACTGGGGTGTCTACGGCGTGCCTGAGACCTTCGTCGTCAAGGGCGACGGCACCATTGCTTATAAAATGGTAGGGCCGCTGAGCGAGCAGGCGCTGGGCGGGTTCGTGGAGGAAGTGGAAAAGGCAGTAGGCAGCAGGCAGTAGGCAGTAGGCAGTAGGCAGTAGATATCTCTTCCTTATCCGACTGCCTAATCCCGACTGCCGACTGCCTCTTCTTCCTCTTTAATCTCGTGCTTCATGATCAGCGGCACCTGCGCCAGTGCGAAGATGATCGTCAGTGGCATGATGCCGAAGGCCTTGAAGCTGACCCAGAAATCCGTGGTCTGCGTGCGCCAGACGATTTCGTTCAGCGCTGCGAGCACGAAGAAGAACACGCCCCAGCGGATCGTCAACTGGCGCCAGCCTTCCTGCGACAGGTTCATCACCGAATCGAGCACGACAGGCAGCAGCAGCTTGCCGAAAGCCAGCGATCCGAGCAGCACGCTGCCGAAGATGACGTTGACGATGGTGGGCTTGAGCTTGATGAAGAGGTCATCGTGAAAGAAGAACGTCAGCGCGCCGAAGAAGATGACGGCGATACAGGTGACGACCGGCATCACCGGCAGTTTCTTGGTCAGGTGCCACGAGACGAAAAGCGCGACGACGACGCTGATCATCAGCACCAGTGTTGCGGCAAAGATGCCGGCCTTCTCGCCCTCGAGCATGGCCTCCGGCAGCAGCGGCGCCAGCAGCGGGCGGAACAGGGCCGGCCTTGAATTGGCCAGGAAGAACAGAACCAGCGGGCCCATTTCAAGGACCAGTTTCAGCATAGGGTTTTGTTTCATCCGGTCCGGGCCGGCAGGAGCGATCGTCTTTTTATTGATGTTCGTTTGGGTCTCGCTTGTCATCAGCTCGCTTTCAATTCGATCATTCCAATTCGGCTATTCTTCAACGTCCGCGTCGATGTTCGCATCAATGCCTGCGATGGCGCGTGCGAAATCACGCGCCGCGAACGGTTCGAGGTCGTCCATCTGTTCGCCGACGCCGATGAAATGCACGGGCAGGCGGAATTTCTCGGCGATGGCAACGAGAATGCCGCCGCGCGCGGTGCCGTCGAGCTTGGTCATGACCAGGCCGGTGACGCCGGCGGTGCGGCCGAAGATCTCGACCTGCGACATGGCGTTCTGTCCCACTGTGGCGTCGAGCACGAGCAGCACGGCATGCGGCGCTTCCGCATCGACCTTCTTCATCACCCGGACGATCTTTTCCAGCTCGGCCATGAGTTCGGCGCGGTTCTGCAGGCGTCCGGCCGTGTCCATGATCAGCACGTCGGCGTCTTCGCTGCGTGCCTGTTCGATCGCCTCATAGGCGAGGCTGGCGGCGTCCGAGCCCTGGCTGCGCGCTACCACCGGCGCGCCGATGCGCTCGCCCCAGATCTTGAGCTGTTCGATCGCGGCGGCGCGAAACGTGTCGCCGGCGGCGAGCACCACCTTGCGGCCTTCGCCCACAAGTTTTGCCGACAGTTTGCCGATGGTCGTGGTTTTGCCCGAGCCATTGACGCCAACGACGAGAACGACGAAGGGCCGTTTCGATGCGTCGATCTCAAGCGGCCGGGCGACCGGCGCCAGGACCTGCTCGATCTCGGCCGCCATGATCGCCTTCACCTCGGCGGGCTCGATCGTCTTGTCGTAACGGCCCTTGCCCACGGCGCCGGCGATGCGGCTTGCCATGGTGAGCCCGAGATCGGCCTGGATCAGCACGTCCTCAAGCTCTTCCAGGGTCGCAGCGTCGAGCTTGCGCTTGGTGAAAATGTCGCCGATGCCCTGGCTGAGCGACGACGACGACCGCGCCAGCCCGTCGCGCAGGCGCTGCCACCAGCTCCGCTTTGGCGTCGTCTCCGGCGCCTTCGCCGCCTCGGCCACCGGCTCAGCAGGGGGCGTGGCGGCCTCGCCACGGCCGAACAGGCGGCCGAACAGACCCGGTTTCTTGCTTATTTCGTCACTCATATTCGCTTTCAAATGCGTTCAAAACGCTACGCGAGACTTGACGCTGATCCCTTGCGCCTCGATAGCCTGTTCTCCATGACGCCGGAAGAGCTCAATGCCCGCCTTCTCTACCGCGACGGGCTGATGCTCGTCGTGGACAAACCTGCCGGCATTGCCGTGCACCGGGGTCCGAAGGGCGGCGACAATCTCGAAGCCCATTTTGACGCCCTCCGCTTCGGCCTGCCGCGGCCGCCGGCCCTGGCACACCGGCTGGATCGCGACACGTCCGGCTGCCTGGTTCTGGGCCGCCATCATAAGGCTTTGGAAAAACTTGGCAAATTGTTCAAGCAAGGCCATATCGACAAGATCTATTGGGCGATCGTCGAGGACGGCCCGGCGGAACACGAAGGGCTGATTGACCTGCCGCTCGGCCGGCTCGACGCCACGCGCGGCTGGTGGATGAAGGTTGATCCCCTCGGCCAGCCGTCGCAGACGCGCTGGAAGGTGCTCGGCCGCGGCACCGATGCCGCCGGAAAGGCGATCGCCTGGCTGGCGCTGGAGCCCCTGACCGGGCGGACTCACCAGTTGCGCGTCCACAGCGCCGCCATGGGCTGGCCGATCGTCGGAGACCCGGTTTACGGTTCGTCCGGGCGAGGCACGGGGATAGGATTGCAACTGCATGCTCGTGAAATCGTCGTCCCCCTCTACAAAAACAAGCCGCCGGTCAAAATCGCCGCACCGGCGCCGGCGCATATGATCGAGCGGCTGAAGGCGTGCGGGTGGGTGGAAGAGGCGATTGCCCCCATTGTCAGCGAGGACGTGGCGGATTAGGCGCTCATTCGACCGCCGTCTCCGCACGCGTCGATGCGAAAATCGCCCCACGGAACCATTTGTGGGCGGGGTCGGCGTGCGCCGATTTCGTCCAGTAGCCGTACATTCTGAGCGGCGTCGCCTCGAATGGCGGCTTCAGAATTTTGAGCCGGGCATTCTGCGCGAGGCGCTCCGCCAGACGGCGATGCAGCAGGGCGACGGAACGCGTGCCGGACAGGGCGAACGGGATGAGCAGGAATTCAGGTACGAGCAAAGCGATATGCGGGCTGAGGCCGGCAAGCAGCATCTGCATTTCGGCGTTGCCGCGCGAGCCTTCGTAGTCGCGCCGGAACAGGACCAGCGGTTGCCGCAGAAAGCAGTCGCGGTCGATCGTATCGCCTATTTCAGGATGATCCTGGCAGGCGATGACCACGAGTTCGTCGCTGAAAAGGAATTCCGATTTCAACTCACCTTCCTCGCTCGCGGCTTGCGGAATGATCGCGAGATCGAGCTGGTTGGATTGCAGCTTGCGGAAGATTTCATTGTCGGCCCAGGTCAGTTGCACCGATGTGGCGGGCGCCTCCTCGTTGAGCCGCGCGAGCAGTTGCGGCAATTGCATCATCGCCACGTAATCGGCTGTGCCGACCTTGAATCTGCGGTTGGAGGCCGCGGGATCGAAATGCTTCTTGTCGAGAACCTGCTGCAGAAGCTCGAAGACCGTGACGAGCGGTTCCAGAATGCCTTCGGCGCGATGGGTCAGCGACAGCCGGCGGCCGTTTTGCACCAGCAGTTGATCGCCGAACATATGGCGCAAACGCAGCAAGGCATGGCTGGTGGCCGACTGGCTTAGCCCGACCTCGCGCCCCGCGCGCGTGACGTTGCGGTGTCGCAACAACGCCTCCAGGACCGTCAGCAGATTGAGATCGTAGCGCCTCAGCGACATCTCCTCCCCCATTTTTAACAGTTCAACTATGCATCAAATGGGTGGTCAGCGGCAATCCATGTGCGCGGAGCATGTCCGGGACGCAGGCGCGGCCCGCGTCCCGGCAGGCGTCATCGCCATGACCGCGGCCGTCCATGAACGCCATCGATAGCAATCATGATCTATTCGGATTTGTCTCCTGTCGTCCAAATCGGCAGCTTCCGCCGGGTCGGCACGCGTGTGAACGCGCCGGCACGGGAGGAACAGCGAGGCAATGCAGACCGAAACCCCGAGCTTAAGCGCGCCCTGGCCGGTAAAGCCGAACGAGCTGCCGAAGGAAATCTTCCACCGCGAGGATATCTTCCAGCTCGAACTTGAACGGATTTTCCGCGGACCGGTGTGGCACATGGTCGGCCATGTCGCCGAACTGCCGAAGCCCGGCGACTTCAAGACGACGATCGTCGGCGACGTCCGCCTGCTGATGATGCATGGCAAGGACGGGCGCGTCCGCGTGTTCCATAACTCCTGCCCGCATCGCGGCACGCAGCTTGAAACTGCGGCGCGCGGCTGCCGCGGCGAAATCGAATGTCCGTATCACCGCTGGGTGTTCAATATGGAGGGCGCCCTGGTGAGCGCCTCCGGCCGCGACCGGTTTCCAGCCACGTTCCGCAACGAGGATTACGGCCTGCGCCAGTTGAAGACCGAACAGCGTCACGGCCTGATCTTTTCGACCTTCTCGGACCTGGCGCCGCCGCTCGATGAATTTCTCGGGCCCGCCGGCGACGTTCTGCGCCAGGCGTTGGGCGGCGACGAGCGGGTGACGCTGCTTGGCTATCAGAAGGTCGTCTATCACGGCAACTGGAAGGAATGCAGCGACAACGAGGGCTATCATGCGCCCTTGCTGCATCGCGCTTTCCGGCTGCTCAAGTGGCAGGGCGGCAAGGGCACGCAGGCCGTCAGCCCCTACGGACACAAAACGATTTCAGCGGAATTGGCGGAAGCGCCAAAGGGCAAATTCCTCAACGACCCTTCATTGATCGAGTTGCGCGATCCATCCCGCGTGCCGCGATCATTCGTCGCGCAACTGTTTCCGCTCAACCTCTTCGTCCGTCATCTCGACGTGATCAACATGCGCGTCGCCTTTCCGCTGTCGCCGCACGCGACGGAGGTCCATTACGCCTATTTCTCGCGTCAGGAAGACGATAGCGAGATGTGTGCGCACCGGCGCCGGCAGGCGGCGAACCTGCTCGGCCCGAGCGGTTTCATTTCGCTGGAGGATGGCGCGGTGTTCGACCGGCTTCATGAGGGGTCCTACACGCCCGGTACCGTGGCTTTCCAGAAAGGCGTCACCGACGACGGCGGCATCGAAAGCGTCCAGTTGCAGAACGACGAGGCGAGCAATCTGTTCAAATGGCAGGTGTATCAATCGATGATGGGGTTCACCCATGATTGAGTTCCAGACGCTGGCGCTGGTCGATACGTTGCAGGCAGCCTATATCCGGTCTCTCAACAGCAAGGACATGAAGGGCTGGCTGGCCTGTTTTGCGCCCGGTAACGGCCAATATGAGTGCCGCACGAGCGAGAGCGACGAGCAGGATCTGCACTTGCCGCTGATGCTCGACGACTGCTATGCGCGCCTGCAGGACAGGGTGCTTTTCATCACCGAAGTCTGGTCGGGCACATATACCGACTATGCGACGCGGCACTTCGTGCAGCGGATCAGTGCCCAGCGCGGCGCAGACGGGCTGTATCAGGTCACAACCAATTTCATGGTCGCCTATACGACGGCCCGGCGCCAGACCGAAATCCTGGTCGCCGGCCGCTATGAGGACGACATCGCCGTCGATAAGACCGCCGCCACCTTCGTCAGGAAGCGCGCCATCCTCGATACGATCACGACCCCCCGCTATCTCGTCTATCCGATCTGACGCGCCTGACGCCGGGAGGGCGGCGTCGCGCGCGACCATGCACGACACAACAACAGAGGGAGAAATCAGATGTCGCTCACCCATAGCCGTTGGAGCCGCGGGAAACTGTTGGCGCTTGCCTTGCTTATCTTTGCTTCGCCGGCAGGGGCTGAGGAAGCCTGGACCAAGATGGTGCGGATCATCGTGCCCGTCGCTCCCGGCGGCAGCGCCGATCTCACGGCGCGGTTGGTCGGCACCTATTTGCAGAAACGCCTCGGTACCACCGTCATCGTCGAAAACAAGCCGGGCGGCAGCGGACAGGTCGCAGTGGAAGCTGTGCTTCAGTCGGGCGCCGATGGCCACACGCTGCTGGTGTCGCCGAATGGCATCGTCACCGTCAAGGGCGGCTTCCGTCCCGATTTTCCGGACCTGCGCAAGGCGCTCACACCGATTTCGAAACTTGCCAACGTGCCGGTCGGGATCGCGGTCAATCCGACGTCGCCGGCCAAAACGCTGGGTGATTTCATCGCACTCGCCAAGAATTCCCAACAGCCGCTGCTGTATTCGGTGCCGCTGATCGGAACGCATATGCATCTGGTCGGCGAGATGTTCCGCATGGAGACAGGCGCGCGCCTGTCAGCGGTTCCCTACAAGGGCACCGCGCCGGCGACCGTGGCGCTCGCCACCGGCGAGGTGCAGGCGACGGTCTCCGATCTCTCCACCCTGCTGCCGCAGGCGCGCGCCGGTCGGTTGCGGATTCTTGCCGCGACGGATCCCGAACGGGCGACCATGGCGCCGGATATTCCGACCGTGGCGGAATCGGGTGTGCCAGGCTTTGGTCTCAGCGCCTGGATCGGCATGTTCGCCGTCGGCGGGTCTCCCGCTGACGCGCTGGACCGGTTGAACCGCGAGACGGTCGCGATCATGAACATGCCGGATGTGCGCAGCGCGCTGCTTGCGGCAGGCCTCGAAGCCATGCCGACCAGCCGCCAGGAGATGACCGACATCATGGAACGCGACACCACGAAGTGGGCGAAGGTGGTGAAGGACGCCGGCATCAAGTTCGAGTAGGCTGTGTCGATATTCACGTGATACCGGCCTGCAAATAGCGGTTCTCTGCGCTTCCGGTGCTCACGTACTTTAAGTACGCTCCGCTCCGGTTCTCGAGAACCGCCATTTTCGGCTCGGTCTGACGTGAATCTCAACACATCCTATGGCGCATGTTTAATACCTGTCGAAGGTCGGCACGCGAAAGCCGGCGGTCAGGCCGCCGTCGACGACCAGGATCGCGCCGGTGATGTAGGAGGCGCCCGATGACGCCAGGAATACCGCAGGCGCCGCGATTTCTTCCGGTTCGGCCGAGCGTTTGATGGCGCAGAGATCGACGAGTTCGCTCCTGCCGGTCGGCGATCTCTTCCAATAATTTTCAACACGTGGCGTGCGGGTCGAGCCCGGACAGATTGCGTTGACGCGAATGTTGTCGCGGCCGAAGTCCATCGCCATGTTTTTCGTCAGCATGACGACGCCGGCCTTGCTGGCGCTGTAGGCGCCGCATCTGTTCTCCGCAAGAATGCCGGCGATCGAGGCGATGTTGACGATGGCGCCGCCACCGCGCCGGCGCATCTCCGGGATGGCGAGATGGCAGGCGCGGTAGACTGATGTGAGATTGGTTTCCATGATCGCGTGCCATTCGTCGTCGTCCATCTCTTCGACGTTCTTCGGCATGTTGGTGCCGGCCACATTGAAGAGCGCGTCGAGACCACCGGCGAAACGCTGTGTTTCCGCGAAAGCGTGTTCGATATCGGCCCGATGGCGCACATTGGCGAGACAGGCGTGAACGCGGCCGCCGTCGCTACGGATTGCAGAGGCGGCGGCTTCCAGCGCGTCGGCGGCCAGATCGGAAATGACGGCGGTGCCGCCCTTGCGCGTCCATTCGCGTGCAATGGCATAGCCGATGCCCGCCGCGGCCGCGGTAATCAATGCGACCTTGCCTTCGAACTCTGCCTTGCTCAACCGATCCTCCCGCTGAAAGAGCCAGCATTTTTCAAGCACATCTGATCGCTCGCGAACAATTCAACCGGTGGATTGAAGGCATGAACACATTGCATTCACCGGCGGCGCTCATTCGCAGGTAGCATCCGCGTCACGAGAGGGAGGTTCTGGTTCATGGCGCGCAAGAAACAGCTTTTGCAGGCGAGCGATATTCATGGCGCCTGGGTCATCATGCCGACGCCGGCGAAGCCGGGTGCCGAGGACTGGCGCGCGCAGGACACCGTGGATCTCGATGAAGCCGCGCGTTGCGCCGAACGGCTGGTGGCGGCGGGTGTCGACGGCATCCTGAGCCTTGGCACCTTCGGCGAGGGCGCGACTCTGACGCCGGACGAGAAGAAAGCCTTCATCGGCTGTGTCGTCGAGACCATCCGTGGCCGCGTCCCGTATTTCTGCGGCACGACGAGTCTCAGCACCCGCGAGACCGTGCGGCAGACGCGGGAAGCCGCCGACATGGGCGTCGATGGAACCATGCTCGGGCCGCCGATGTGGTGCGAGGCGGATACGCCGACCGCCGTGCAGTTCTATCGCGATCTCGCGGAGGCCTGTCCCGACATGGCGATCTGTGTCTATGCCAATCCGGAAGCCTTCAAATTTGATTTTCCGCGACCCTTCTGGGCTCAGGTCGCCGAGATTCCCCAGGTCGTCACGGCGAAGTATCTGGGCATCGCGCAGATCGTCGCCGATCTGCGGCTGGTCAAGGGACGCATCAAGTTCCTGCCGACGGATACCATCTACTATGCCGCCGCGCGGATCGACCCCGAAGCCTGCGATGCGTTCTGGACCGGCGGCGCCTGCTGCGGTCCCGCGCCGACGATCAAACTGCGGGACGAAATCGCGAAGGCGCGCCGGACCGGCGATTGGGCCGCCGCCAAGGCCATCGCCGAAGCGATCAGCGCGGCCAACGGGCCGCTGTTTCCGCATGGCTCTTTCGCGGAATTCTCCAAGTACAATATCGGCCTCGAAAAGGCGCGCATCAATGCCGCCGGCTGGATGAACTGCGGCCCGGCGCGGCCGCCCTATCATGTGGTGCCGGAAGCCTATCTTGCGGGCGCGCGTGCGGCGGGTGAGTTGTGGGGCAGGTTGCACGCGCAGTGCGAAGGCGGCCTCGTCCCGGCATGACCGCGCCGATCGATTTCCATTTCGACTTCATAAGCCCGTTCAGCTATTTCGCGCTGCAACGACTGCCCGATATCGCGCGCCGGTTCGGGCGCGATATCATTTATCATCCCGTCGATCTGGCGGCGTTGAAGCTGCGGGCAGGCAATACCGCGCCGCCGACGCGCATGATGCCGATGAAGCTTAGGCATCTCAAGATCGACCAGCAGCGCTGGGCCCGCCACTACGGCGTGCCGATCGCGACGCCGGCTCACTATGATTCGAACCTCATCAATCGGGGCGCATTCCTCGCGCTCGATCGGGGTTGTATCGAACCCTATGCGCTCTACGCCTATGCCCGCATCTGGGGCGAGGGCTGGAGCATGCTGGACGAGCGCCTGTTCGCCGGTGCGGCGGACATCTGCGGCTGCGACCTCAACCATTTTATCGATTTCGCCAAGTCCGATGCGAGTGCTGCACGCTACGCTCAATCGACGGGTGCTGCCCATGAGCGCGGCGTCTTCGGCGTGCCGACGATGGCCGTCGGCGACGAGATGTGGTGGGGCAACGACCGTCTCGACTTCATGACGGAATGGCTCACGCAAAATAGTGACAAGAACAGGAACCCGGGATGAGCATGGATCCGAAAGTCACCGGCGTTCGCAGCGTCGAGCTGAATGTGCGCGATCTCGCGGCAAGCCTGGATTACTACACACGCCATTGGGGGCTCACCGAAGTGGACCGCCGCGAGGACCGCGCTGTCCTGCGCGGAACCGACACGGAGCATCATGTCGTCGAGCTGCGGCAATCGCCGCGCGCCGGCATCGCCCGGATCGCGTTCGCCGCTCCGGATGTGGCCACGGTCAATGCCCTGCACGCCAGGGTATCGGGCTTTGGTGCGCGTGTTCTTTCCGCGCCATCGGCGGTCGACGGGTTTCTGGGCGGCGGCCATGGCTTCGAGCTTATGACGCCCGATGGCGTGACGCTTCGCATCTCTGCCGAGACGGCGCGGCATCACGCCGGACCGGTCGATCCCGCCAAGCCCGTGCGGATCAATCATGTGGTCCTGAACACCTCCGATCTCGAAGCCCAGCAGCGCTTCTTCTGCGACCTGCTCGGCTTCCGCTTCTCCGACAGCATCGGTCACATGAGCTTCATACGCTGTTCGGCCAACCATCATTCGATTGCGCTGGCAAAGGCCGATGGCGCCTCCCTCAATCATGTCGCCTTCGATCTCGCGAATTTCGATACGCTCATGCAAGGCGTCGGCCGTATGCGCCTGGCGAGTCATGAGCCCGGCTGGGGCGTCGGCCGCCATGCGGCGCCGGGCCACAATATTTTCGCCTATTTCGTCGATCCGAACGGCTTTGCCGTGGAGCTGACCACCGAAGTCGATCAGGTCGATGACACTTATGTCGCGCGTTACGCCGACTATTGGGGCACCCTGCCGTTGCGGCCCTGTGCCTGGGCCGGCCAGAAAATGCTGCCTTCAAAGCAGATGATCGAAGCCATGAGCGGCAGGCTCGCGCAAGGCGCGCAGCGTTAGGCCGTGGCGCACTCCAGCACCGCGCCGTCATGGCCGGTGATCGTCGCCTCGACGATTTGGCCCCGCGCCTGTTCGCCGATGCGCACGGATGAAAAATCCTCCGCCCGGCCGATGCCGCCGCGTTCGCCCAGGACCTGCAACGTGCGGCCGATCTGGCGGTCGAGATGGGCCGTGAGGCGCTCGGCCCCCTTCGCACGAAGGCGCGCGGCGCGTTCCTTGATGAGGTTGCCCGGCACCTGCGGCATGCGCGCGGCGGGCGTTCCCTGTCGGGGCGAATAGGGAAACACATGCAGATGGGTCAGCCCGCACGCGTCGACGAGATCGAGCGAACGGGCGAACATCTCTTCGGTCTCGGTGGGAAAGCCGGCGATGATGTCGGCGCCGAACACCATGTCGGGGCGGACGGCGCGGATGTCGGTGCAGAATTTTATCGCCTCGGCACGCGCGTGACGCCGCTTCATCCGCTTCAGGATCATGTCGTCGCCGGCCTGCAACGACAGATGCAGGTGCGGCATGAACCGCGGCTCGGTGGCGATGGCATCGAGCAGGGTGTCGTCGGTCTCGATGCAATCGATCGACGACAGCCGCAGCCGCTCGAGCTCCGGCACATGGCGCAGGATCATCTTCACCAGACGGCCGAGATCGGGGCGGCCCGGCAGGTCGTGGCCGTAGGAGGTGATGTCGACGCCCGTGAGCACGGCCTCGCGATAGCCGTTGGCGACAAGCCGGCCGATCTGCTCGACCACATCGCCCATGGGCGAGGAGCGCGACGGGCCGCGGCCATAGGGAATGATGCAGAAGGTGCAGCGATGGTCGCAGCCGTTCTGGATCTCGACGAAGGCGCGGGTGTGCCCCTCGATGGCGTCGATGCCGTCGCCGGCGACGAAGTGATGCGCCGTGACCGGCAGCGACATGATGTCGTTGACCCGCGTGCGTAGCGAAGCGCCGATACCGAAATCGAGCGCCTGCCAGGTCGCCGCTTGAGTCTTCTCCGCGTTGCCGATGACGGCAGCGACTTCCGGCATGGCGGCAAATGTTTCCGGCTCGATCTGGGCGGCGCAGCCGGTGACGACGATGGGCGTGCCGGGGCGCTCGCGATGCGCGCGGCGGATGGCCTGCCGCGCCTGGCGCACGGCTTCTTTTGTCACCGCGCAGGTGTTGAATACAATCAGAGAGCCGGCCTGGACGTTGTCATGTCCCGCCGCCGTGGCGGCGCGGCGGATCGCCTCGGACTCGATCGTGTTCAGACGACAGCCGAACGTCACCACATCAAGCGGGCCAGGTGAGGGGGCTTGCACACTCACGATGCGAACAGAGCCGGGTCGAAGCGGCCTTCGAATTCGAGTTCGATGGCACCGGTCATCAGCACATGGCTGTCGTGCGGCCGCCATTCGATCATAAGATCGCCGCCGGGAAGGGAGACGGTGGCCTTACGGTCGGTCATTTCCTTGCGCACGGCGCAGACGAGGGTGGCGCAGGCCGCTGATCCGCACGCCTGCGTGATGCCGGCGCCGCGTTCCCAGACTCTCAGCCTGATATGCTGGCGCGAAACGACCTGGGCGAAGGAAATATTGGCGCGTTGCGGAAACATCGAATGATGCTCAAGCGCCGGACCGAGCTTGGCGAGGTCGATCGTGTCAGGGTCTTTCACCCAGAAGACAGCGTGCGGATTGCCCATGCTGGCGGCCGAGAACGGACCGAGCGCGGCGATCTCCGGCGCGGCATCCGGCAAGCTCACCACGCGCGTGTCGGCGACCGCGCTGGCAAGGGGAATATCCCGCCATTCGAGGCGCGGCGGGCCCATGTCGACGGTGAAATTGCGCTCGCTGTTGCGCCAGCTTTCGAGGGGGCCGGCGCTTGTTTCGAGCAGGACGTGGTCGTATTGGCTGTCGCGCAGCAGGGCCCAGGCGACGCAGCGCGTGCCGTTGCCGCAGGAGGCCGATTCCGAGCCGTCATTGTTGAAAATGGTCATGAACGCGTCGGCGCCGTCGCGTTTGGGCTCGCGCAGAACCATCAATTGATCGTAGGCGAGACCGTCGCCGCGGGCGATGGCGCGGGCGTCCTGCGGGGTGACATTGAGTTTGGTGCCGCGCAAGTCGACGACGACGATCGCGTTGCCGATGCCGTTCATCTTCAGAAAGGGATGGTTTGCTAGCGGGTTCATCGGGGCCCTGATGTTCCATAGCGTTCCGATCCAATCGGATTGGAATACGCGGCGGTTTCTAAAAAAGAGAGCACTTTCTTCACGCGAACCAATACCCGCTTCGCCTGAAAATGCTCTCTTGCCTCACTCAAAGCCGTTTCTATAGCGGAAATGTCGTCCTCAGGCCAATTGGGGCAATGCCTATTTAAAGGGCGCGATGCAACCAAAGATTTCACAGTGAATTAGGCGGTCTGGGTAGTTCCGCGCAATGTGTTCAACTGTCTTGTCTTACTGTCTTGGATTTGCCGTAAGGATCGGTAGAACTAGTCGAATCGCGCGCGTGCCGCGTCTCGTTCCGCTGGAGCGGTCATGTCCCTCATTGCATTCAAAACAACAATCGCAAGCCGAATTTTTGCAGGTCTTGCGCTGGCAGCGATGATGGCCGCCGCGCCGGTCGGGTTTGCCGCGGCGCAGACGCCGCCTTCCTCCACTCCGGCAACTCCGGCAGCGCCCGCCGTCCCGGCACCCGCGGCGCCGGATTCCGCGACACCAAATCCCGCAGCGCCAAATCCTGCCACGCCTGGCGCCGACACGCCGTCGGTCGGCGATTCGTCGACGTCCTCTGTCGTCGCCGTCGAACTCTCCGCCCGTCCGGCTCTGTCCTATGCCGGAAAATCCGACTGGGACGACGGCTACAAGACGATCATGGACGCGATCGCCAAGTTGCGGGCCGAGGCGGCGCGCGCCGGCCTCAAGCCGATCGGCCATCCGCTGACGGTGTTTCTGTCCACCGACGATGCCGGCTTCCGCTTCGAGGCGATGCTTCCGCTCGATGCGCCCCCGGCCGACGCCAAGGTCGGCAGCGATTTCAAGGTATCGCAGACGCCGGCGGGCAAGGCGATCAAGTTCGAACATCGCGGATCGTATGAAGAGATCGAGTCGACGTATGAGGCGATCACCGCCTGGCTCGACGAGAAAAATCTCGATTCGCGCGATCTCTTCATCGAGGAATATCTCAACGACGCGAAGGGCTCCGACGACACCGACCTGCAGGTCGATGTCTATGTTTTCGTGAAGTAACTGATTCTTATCTGCGTAAGGATCTCCCAGAAGCCCTCATCCTGAGAGCCTGTGAAGCTTTGAGATTTCTTGTTGTTTAGACGAACGCGGTCTTATTTTGCTGCCTGTCTGGGGCAAGTTTAGCTGCC
>JARHVB010000019.1 GCA_029222685.1 Terripilifer ovatus
GCCGCCTCCATACCCGCCGCCAACGATTTGCAAACACGTTGATCAACAGACTGCAATCCCCACGCCAAACCTTTGCAAATGGGATGCGAACGCCGCTTACGTTGCAACGAAGAAGCAGCGGGCCGAAGCCACCAAATTCCGCCAGTTTCTGCTGGACCAAGGCTTTGAAATGAGCCAGTTTTCAAACTATCTTCGGTTGGTGAACGGTCAAGAGCAATTCGACGCATATACGCGCCGGGTCGGCTCTCATCTGCCGGAGCGCGGAGATATTTTTATTTTTCAGTTCACCGACAGGCAATATGAAAATATCATCCGATTCAGCGATCAGGGCCGCCGGGCGAGGCAGAAAAATCCTGAACAAATTATGCTTTTCTAGCGCACGGGGGCGCTTTCTTCCGGGCGGATTGCGCCATAAGCCTTTTTATAACAAAGGCTTATGGAGACATCACGTTAGCAGTTCAGAAATTGCAGGCCAACCGCAACATTGATCGGCTTTCAACGAAGCAGGCTTGACGTTAGCAGTTCAGAAATTGCAGGCCAACCGCAACATTTCGTCGGACTGGGTGTACCCCATCCTGACGTTAGCAGTTCAGAAATTGCAGGCCAACCGCAACAAGCCGCGGCAGTTGCCGGTGGCGAACGGCCGTTAGCAGTTCAGAAATTGCAGGCCAACCGCAACGGGATTGATCTCGACGTCGCCGAATTCGACCGTTAGCAGTTCAGAAATTGCAGGCCAACCGCAACAGCGCGGTCCGCACAAATAATTTTTAGGTGCGTTAGCAGTTCAGAAATTGCAGGCCAACCGCAACCGGTCGCTGTTTCCCTGCCGCCTTTTTCCCGTTAGCAGTTCAGAAATTGCAGGCCAACCGCAACGCGCAGGGCGTCACGCCGGCGCAACTGCTGCGTTAGCAGTTCAGAAATTGCAGGCCAACCGCAACCATCCCCAGCCGCTTGATTACGCCAGACACCGTTAGCAGTTCAGAAATTGCAGGCCAACCGCAACAACTGCATTTGCTGCATGCGTTCGAGATAGCGTTAGCAGTTCAGAAATTGCAGGCCAACCGCAACTCGGCTTCATTGATATCGTCCGAGTAATAACGTTAGCAGTTCAGAAATTGCAGGCCAACCGCAACTACGTCGGGCCGGTCGACGCAAAGGACGAAACGTTAGCAGTTCAGAAATTGCAGGCCAACCGCAACTGCTTTGTTCATCATGACGATTGGTCCTTCACGTTAGCAGTTCAGAAATTGCAGGCCAACCGCAACACCAGATCGCCTGTCGTCTTTCCGTCGCCGACGTTAGCAGTTCAGAAATTGCAGGCCAACCGCAACAGCGCAGCGCCGAATAGCACAGCCCGTTGAACGTTAGCAGTTCAGAAATTGCAGGCCAACCGCAACAGGCGGAAGCCTGAGGCCGCGTCCCCAGCACGTTAGCAGTTCAGAAATTGCAGGCCAACCGCAACTGCCGCGTTGCGCTGCCGGTACGTCGTTTTACGTTAGCAGTTCAGAAATTGCAGGCCAACCGCAACGCTGATTGCCACCGGCCTTGAGGGTGAAGTACGTTAGCAGTTCAGAAATTGCAGGCCAACCGCAACTTTTCCTTTTGTGGGTATGCTTATTCGTAGAACGTTAGCAGTTCAGAAATTGCAGGCCAACCGCAACGCTTTCAATTCGGCGCCGTGCTGCGCCAGCACGTTAGCAGTTCAGAAATTGCAGGCCAACCGCAACTCACGGTCTGCGTCGGCCGGTGGTTGTGCTGACGTTAGCAGTTCAGAAATTGCAGGCCAACCGCAACCACTCCTCGCATACGACACCAGACCTTCCAACGTTAGCAGTTCAGAAATTGCAGGCCAACCGCAACCGCTTCTTGCGCATAGCGTCGATATTCATAACGTTAGCAGTTCAGAAATTGCAGGCCAACCGCAACATAGAAATCTGCGCCGATATTAGGGAAGACACGTTAGCAGTTCAGAAATTGCAGGCCAACCGCAACGAAGTGCGCCCGCGGCAGGCCGTCGAAGGTACGTTAGCAGTTCAGAAATTGCAGGCCAACCGCAACCTGATCGTGGTTGGACTATGTTTTACATTTACGTTAGCAGTTCAGAAATTGCAGGCCAACCGCAACAGAATCAGACTTGTCGATTTGTTCTGCGCGACGTTAGCAGTTCAGAAATTGCAGGCCAACCGCAACGTTGTCGGCCGCGTTGACGATGCCGGGGGGACGTTAGCAGTTCAGAAATTGCAGGCCAACCGCAACAGGGACCTAGCCGCATATATTGCAATAGCCACGTTAGCAGTTCAGAAATTGCAGGCCAACCGCAACTATCGAGATCCTTTGGGCCGGATCGGCACCACGTTAGCAGTTCAGAAATTGCAGGCCAACCGCAACGTTGATGATGATGTCGTAGTCTGCCATGTGACGTTAGCAGTTCAGAAATTGCAGGCCAACCGCAACGAAGTCCTGTCGATGCTGGTGTTCGGCTGGACGTTAGCAGTTCAGAAATTGCAGGCCAACCGCAACGGAGGAACGCTGTCCATCGTCAACAAAAGCACGTTAGCAGTTCAGAAATTGCAGGCCAACCGCAACAGGCCTTGTGCGCGGGTGGTGATCGGGATCACGTTAGCAGTTCAGAAATTGCAGGCCAACCGCAACGATACTTCTCGAACTGCGCTTTTGGTAGTGACGTTAGCAGTTCAGAAATTGCAGGCCAACCGCAACAGAACTCAGTCTCGGCATGGCCTTTCAAACACGTTAGCAGTTCAGAAATTGCAGGCCAACCGCAACCGGCAACCTTTCCGGTAAGGGATCGGCATCACGTTAGCAGTTCAGAAATTGCAGGCCAACCGCAACCGCAATGCGAACCGGCTCGGTGTCGAGCTTACGTTAGCAGTTCAGAAATTGCAGGCCAACCGCAACATCTCAGGATCGAACATTGTCGCAATGATGACGTTAGCAGTTCAGAAATTGCAGGCCAACCGCAACTATGAGCCCTCTGCCGTCAATCTGTTTCGAAACGTTAGCAGTTCAGAAATTGCAGGCCAACCGCAACTTATAAGCCTCAGTCGTCAACGTGAATTCATACGTTAGCAGTTCAGAAATTGCAGGCCAACCGCAACTATTTCCTCAGCGGCAACGAGATCGTTGAGACGTTAACAGTTCAGAAATTGCAGGCCAACCGCAACTCGAGCAGCACCGGCTCGCTTCCCAAGAGAACGTTAGCAGTTCAGAAATTGCAGGCCAACCGCAACGTAATAGACCGAGACGATGTCGATGATCGGACGTTAGCAGTTCAGAAATTGCAGGCCAACCGCAACCAAATGCCGCCGATGGTCTCGGCGATTTTCACGTTAGCAGTTCAGAAATTGCAGGCCAACCGCAACGGAACCAGATCGTTCATCTTCTTCAGTTCAACGTTAGCAGTTCAGAAATTGCAGGCCAACCGCAACCTGGTCGCCATGCGCCGGCTGGACAGCTTCACGTTAGCAGTTCAGAAATTGCAGGCCAACCGCAACCCGGTAAAGCCTCAGGATATACCTCCGGTACGTTAGCAGTTCAGAAATTGCAGGCCAACCGCAACAATCCGCCGCCGCCAGTTGATTGCGAGCCACGTTAGCAGTTCAGAAATTGCAGGCCAACCGCAACCCAAGGGGCCGGGGTAAGGGAAAACGGGCCACGTTAGCAGTTCAGAAATTGCAGGCCAACCGCAACGGAGTAATCGCGGTCGCGATGGCCGCTGTCACGTTAGCAGTTCAGAAATTGCAGGCCAACCGCAACTGCAGCGCATTGCTTGTCACCTCGTCAATCACGTTAGCAGTTCAGAAATTGCAGGCCAACCGCAACGCTGGCGTGGAGTCGCTCTAGAACCTCGCCACGTTAGCAGTTCAGAAATTGCAGGCCAACCGCAACCCGTGGCCGGTGAAGGCGATATCGCTGTCGACGTTAGCAGTTCAGAAATTGCAGGCCAACCGCAACGCTTTGCTGCTGATCCTCGTTCTCGTGCTTACGTTAGCAGTTCAGAAATTGCAGGCCAACCGCAACTAGACAACGACCTTTATCAGGCCGTGCTCGACGTTAGCAGTTCAGAAATTGCAGGCCAACCGCAACTGCAGCGCATTGCTTGTCACCTCGTCAATCACGTTAGCAGTTCAGAAATTGCAGGCCAACCGCAACCAAATGGTCCATCAGGTCGATTGCAGCTTCACGTTAGCAGTTCAGAAATTGCAGGCCAACCGCAACGTATCGAAGCCAGTCCCCTTGGCTTCCGCGACGTTAGCAGTTCAGAAATTGCAGGCCAACCGCAACATGCCGGTCGCAGTGGTAAACGAGGACATGACGTTAGCAGTTCAGAAATTGCAGGCCAACCGCAACTCACGAGTGGGGGTATTCAAAATAGTTCTCACGTTAGCAGTTCAGAAATTGCAGGCCAACCGCAACCACTCCCATCTTCACATGAGGCAATCAGCGACGTTAGCAGTTCAGAAATTGCAGGCCAACCGCAACAATCTGTCCGTCAGGTGCAGCAACAAGTTCACGTTAGCAGTTCAGAAATTGCAGGCCAACCGCAACTGCCGCCCGAGTGCATCGCCGTTCGAACGGACGTTAGCAGTTCAGAAATTGCAGGCCAACCGCAACGACGACAAGCTGAAGGCGCTGAAGCAGCAAACGTTAGCAGTTCAGAAATTGCAGGCCAACCGCAACGTTCCCGGGCCCACTTCGTTCGCCAGCGCCACGTTAGCAGTTCAGAAATTGCAGGCCAACCGCAACCGCCAGCGATCGTCCGTTCTTTCCGTCGGCACGTTAGCAGTTCAGAAATTGCAGGCCAACCGCAACCGAACTGCTTCGCGAGAAGACGGAAGCGAGACGTTAGCAGTTCAGAAATTGCAGGCCAACCGCAACTGCCAGGTCCTGCTTGTGATGCGCTGGTTCACGTTAGCAGTTCAGAAATTGCAGGCCAACCGCAACAAGTTGGTCTCGATGGTGAGAGCAGGACAGACGTTAGCAGTTCAGAAATTGCAGGCCAACCGCAACAAGCCTCAAAGGGCAGGCCGCCATGCTCAACGTTAGCAGTTCAGAAATTGCAGGCCAACCGCAACTATCAAATGAACGACATCCTGACTGGCGCGACGTTAGCAGTTCAGAAATTGCAGGCCAACCGCAACTGGACTTTGCCCAATACCGCATTGCGGGTCACGTTAGCAGTTCAGAAATTGCAGGCCAACCGCAACTGCGCCCAGGCGCGGCACCAGATCAGCCAGACGTTAGCAGTTCAGAAATTGCAGGCCAACCCGTACGCCAATTGCCGCCTGTTGCCCTCGCACCTCACGTTGGACTAATTCCGTAATAGCCGCGCCTGCTGCTTTTGCAGGAAGCGTCGCACCGCCGGATCGGATTCGAGGCCGATGGCACGCTGATATGCGGCATCCGCCGCAGCGATGTCACCGCTGCGGGCGCACAGGTCCGCGCGTGCCGCCCAATAGGGCTGATAGGCCGCCATGCGCGGGTCGTGCGCCAGATCATCCAGGGCTGCGAGAGCCTGCGTCACGCTTCGCGTTTGCGTTTGCGCGACCGCGCGATTAAGCGCCACGACGGGCGAAGCGGTGACGATCCACAAGGCATCGTAGAGATGTTCGATCGCCTGCCAGTCGGTCTCGCCGCTGATGCGGCGCGCGGCGTGGACGGATTGGACTGCGGCCTCTAACTGATAGCGGCCGGGCCGGCCCATGGCGCCGGCGCGGTACAGCAGGGCCTCGGCGCGATCGATCAGCGTAACATCCCAAAGGGCCGGATCCTGCGCCGCCAGCGGAACGTAATCGCCGCTCTCGTTGCGTCGCGCCGGCCGCCGCGCCTGCGCGTGCAGCATCAAGGCCAGCAGACCCAGCGCCTCCGGTTCAGTGGGCATCAAAGCCGCGACCAGTTCGCCGAGCCAGATGCCTTCGCCGGCCATATTGCCGAGGCGGGCGTCGCCGCCCGACGCGTCCGCCCAGCCGAGCGCGAAGGCCGAGTAGATGGCTTCCAGCACCGCATCGAGCCGGTCGGCCAGTTCGGGGGTGTCGGGCAGGCGGAACGGAATTTTCGCGGTGGCGATTTTTGTCTTCGCCCGCACCAGCCGCTGGCCCATGGTCGCCGGTGAAATCAGAAATGCCGAGGCGATGGCGGCTGCGTCAAAACCCAGGATGGTCTGCAGGATCAACGGGGCGCGGATGCGGGCCTCGATGGCCGGATGGGCGCAGGCGAACATGAGCGCCAGCCGGCGATCGGGAATGTCCGCATCGGGTACATCTTCCATCGCGTCCTCCATCTCCTGCGCCAGCAGGCGCAGGTGGTCGCTGGCGAGATTGCGGACTTGCCGGCTGCGCGTTTCGTCGATGAGCTTGCGGCGCGCTACCGCGAGGAGCCATGCGTCCGGCGTAGCCGGAGGCCCGGACTTGGGCCATTCTGCCAGGGCGGCGGCAAAGGCCAGGGAGAGGGCATCTTCCGCCCGGGCGATATCGCCCGTCCGCGCCGCCAGCAGAGCCACGAGCTTGCCGTAGCTTTGCCTGGCGGCGGTTTCGGCGAATTGCCGCGCCTGATCTTCGCGCGACATTTCCATGGTTACATCGGCCAGATGGCGCGCACTTCGACCGTTCCGTGATCCGCTGTGGGGCAGCGCGCGGCCCAATCGAGCGCCGCGTCGAGATCCGGCAGGTCGAGGATGTAATAGCCGCCGAACTGTTCCTTGGTTTCGGCATAGGGCCCGTCGAGAACCGCCGATTTGCCGTTCTTCAAGCGCACCGTGCTGGCCGTGGCGGAGGGCTGCAGGCGATCGCCGCCGACGAGCACGCCGGCCGTCTTGGCAGCCTCGGTATAGGCATTGTAGGCGCCATGACGGCGTTCGAGGGTGGCTTTGTCGGCCTTCTGGAAGCCGGCTTCGTCGAAATAAAGCATCAGCATATATTGCATGTTCCACTCCTGATGTCGGTGAGGCTGTCTCGCTCTGACACTACCATGTCGTCTGGGAGCACGGGATTTCGACAGACGGGGCAAAAAATCCGAGTTTATTTACGGCGCCCGCGGCGTGCAGGACAGATCGGGATTGTTCCGCAGCAAAGGGGCTATCCCGTCGAACATGTGCTTGGCGAGGACGTCCGATCCCTTCTGGGTGAAATGCACGATATCGTAGAAGTAATCGGCGTCCCACTGGCCGGCGAGGCCCGGAGTGGTGTCGATGAAGGGCGTGCCGGTGTCCCTGGCGACCTGTTCGACCTGGCGGTTGTGCTCGGCGACGGCGGGGAGGATGCGCGCGATCGGCATGAAGACGCGGCCGTAGAAGTCGATCACCTCGCGCGGCGAATCCCCGGTAACCACCGTGCTGAGATTGGCCAGCACCGTCGTAAAGCCGTTGGCTTTGCCGAGATCGACGAGCTCGCGATATAGATCCGTATATTCGCTGGAGAATTTCGTCGCGCCGGTGTGCGTCTCATTGAAGGCCTGCATCTGGCGGGCCCAGCGCAGCATCTTGAACTTGAACATCACCTCGCCGATGAGCGGCGAGGCGCGCCGCTGCCATTGCGGCGGCTGCGGCATCTGCATCAGCACCGGATCGACCATGGCGAGATTGTTGAAGCCATGATAGCTGACGACCATGTCGGGCTTGAGCGGCAGAATGAAGCGCTTGAGGCGCTCGATGCTATCTTTAAGATTATAGCCGATGGCGCCGGCATTGATGACCTGGACCGGACGACGGCAGGCGAGCTTGGTGTCGATCAGCTCCTGCAGCACGGTCGGCCAGGCGCGCTGGTCGGCGGTGGTGAGCGTGCCGAAGGTCGGCGATTCACCCGTGACGAAAATGCGCCAGTTGCTGCCCTTGTCGACATCGAAATCGGGGCCGCGAAAGCCGCGATTGTTGATGCGGATCTCCGTGTCGAAGAATTTGCTGCGGGCGTTGGGCTTCTGCAGGAACGGCAGTTTGCCTTGCGGGTCCGGCTCTTCGATGTTGGCCTTGGCGCCCTTATTGAATTCATCGACGAAGAACGACCACCAGGCCTGGAACGCGGCCGGATCGCTCTGCGCCTGGCGAAACGAATAGGTGTTAAGGCCAGGGCGGCGGACCTCCTGGTTCAAGGTCAGCGAATAAAGATAGTCGACCGCCGGCAGGGTAAGTGCGAACAGCGCCAGGCCGATGCGGATCGTGTTGAAGAAACCGTGCCGCCAGAGCTTCAGCCCGATCAGACCGACGATCAATCCGAATGCGGTCGCGATCATCCCGGCATAGAAGAGCAGCGCCTGGCCGGCGTGAAACGACCAGTTGCATAGCGCGCCGCCGGCGATGGCGAGGAAGAGGCCAATGATGCGGGCCGGCGTTGTGCGCAGCCTGCGGTCGAATGCGTTGAACCACGCCGGTGTTGCGATGACGGCAGCCGGACGCTTCCGCACCGCTTCACCGCGATAGCGTGGTCGCGCGGCGAGGATCGGGCTTTCAAACCCATAGAAGAACGCGGTGCAGAAGCCGATGAGCGCGGCGACATAGATCGCCAGTTGCAAGACGAGGCCGAGATCTCCGAGACGCGGTCGCAGCAGCAGGATGACGATGAGATGGAACAGATAGATGGTGTAGGACACCTTGCCGAGGAAATAGCAGATGGCGGCGAAACCGCGCGGCTGCTGGAAGGCATCGCGATGGAACGTCAGCGCGAAGATCAGCACGACGCCGAACAGGCCCGAGGTGAAGGGATAGGCATGCTGCGCGAACGTGCTGCCGCTGACGCTCGCAGCCCAGCCGGTTGCAAAGGCCAGCGCCGAGACGGCGGCAAGCGCGAGGCAAGTGAGAAGCCAGGTGAAAAGCGGACCGGCGAACCTGCGATAATCCTGCTCGAGCCGCTGCAGGGCGACATAGAGCAGGAAGCCGAAGGCGATCGCGTCGAGGCGGAAAATCGTCACGCGCCGGACTGCGGCATCCCAGTTCGCCATGTCGCCGCTGATGCTCCGCGCGGCGATGAAAGCGAGGGCGAAGAGAAGGACGAGATTGATGAAGCCGCGCCGGCCGAGTCCTGCCAGCCGCGCAGCGATCACCAGAACGGCGAAGGCGACGTAGAACCATTCCTCGACCGACAGGCTCCAGGCGACGGCGAAATAGTCGCGCGTTTCCGGCAGCGAGGTCGTGAGGTTCTGCAGATAGACAATGTAATAGAGGAATTCAGGCTTGAAGATATTGCCGGACAGGATGGTGATCGCCACCAGCGCCACGTAATAGGGCGGGATCGTCCGCATCCACCGGCGCACGAGAAAAATGCCGATGTCGGAACGATAGGCCGACGTGACGCAATGCAGGATCTGCGGCGCCAGCACGAAGCCGCTGAGGACGAAGAAGACTTCGACCGCCAGGATCGAGATGACCTGCATGACGGGCCAGTCCTGCGAGCCAAGCATCAGGTAATGCGGAATGGCGACGGCCAACGCGGCCACGCCACGCAACAGGTCGAGCGAAGCCAGGCGGCCGAGCAATGCGTCTTTCTGCAGTTGCCGTTTTTCCTCCGTCAACGTCTAGCCCTGCGGTCCGCGATACAGGAAGGGCACGTCGATCTGGCCGGAGGCGAAGGCCACGGCGACAATATGGATGACGAGGACGAGAATCACCGCCGGGAGCCAGCGCGATCGAGTGGCGAGGAGGCTTGCTATCATTGGCGGTCTTTTGCGGATGTCCCTCGGTAGGCTGCGAACCCATTGAACCGCCGTCTATATACCGCCGGGCTGGGTCGCGCTACGTGGCCTTGTGTTTCGGACGGTCGCGACCTTGCCTGAGGGGCTGGGGTACAAAGGTCCGGTCTGCGCCGGTCCGGGAGGCGCCCTGTGGAGATTTGTTGCGATCCGCCAGATATTTGGCGCCAAACCCTTCAGCGCTCACGGTCCCGATGCCATTCTTTGGCTTGACCGGTTGGCTTGCGGGGCAGTTGATCGGATGGGCAATGTCCAGCGTCAGACAAAAAACTGCGGTGTGATCTTCGTCCGTCCGAATGGCGCTATATTGCTTGCAAAGCATCATCGTTTGCCAAGCCATAAGGTCCATTGCGATGCCTCTCTCCTATACGCAGAATATGGAAGACTACCATCTGGCGTTGGCGTTCGACGGTCAGGAGTCTGGCACCTATGTCGATGTCGGCGCGGGGCATCCGGTGGCCGACAATGTGTCGCTGTGGTTCTACGAGCGCGGCTGGCATGGCCTCGTGATCGAGCCGCTAGCCGATCTTGCGGCGCTCTATCCGCGCGTGCGGCCGCGTGACCGCGTCTACGAAGGGCTGGTCGGCCGGACACATGGACTGGCCGATTTTTACGAGGTCGACCGGTTGCACGGTTTCTCCACCACCGTGCAGGCGCATGCGGACAACGCGCTGACGTTCGGCGCCGGCTATCGCGTCGCCCAACGGCCGATCACGACCTTGGCACGGCTCTGTGCGGAGCATGGTCTTAGCCGGATCGATTTCCTCAAAGTCGACGTTGAGGGCGGCGAGGCCGATGTGCTGGCCGGCAATGACTGGAACCGCTTTCGTCCCAAAATCGTCGTTGCCGAGGCGGTCTCGCCGGGAAAGGGCGAACCCTGCTGGGAAGCGTTCGAGCCGACGCTGCTGTCGAACGGCTACCGGTTCCGCCTGTTCGATACGCTGAACCGCTTCTATGTCGCCGAGGAACATCCCGAGCTCTTCGACAGGCTGCCCTCCCAACGCGCGCCCTGGGAAAGCGTGACGCATATGTACGAGATCGGCCGGGCGCCCGAGAGCGCCAACCATCCCGACCATCTTCTCGCCCGGCGGCTGGCGCGCGGATTGTGGGCAATGCTGCCCCATATCGACCCTGCGCTCATCTCCGAGTTCTTGCGGCGAGGGGGCAGCGGCGAGGCTGCCGATCCGCATGGCGAGGAATTCCGGCTGGCGCTCGGACGAATTGCCTGCGGCTACGACGGCGGACAGATTGTCGACGAAGAGTCCTGATCGGCCCCGCCGACTGGCGGACGGTAGGTAGATGGTGGGCGATACAGGGATCGAACCTGTGACCCCTTCCATGTCAAGGAAGTGCTCTCCCGCTGAGCTAATCGCCCTTCCGTCAAGAAGGCTGCCGGACGAACCGGCGTGCGGAGTGACAGGGGGTATAAGGGTTCATTGTGCCGGGTGCAAGTGAACAAGGGACTTCAAATTGCTCGAATCCGCCGAAATCCACCGCGCTGCCTGTTTCCCGCCATTCTTGCCCTGGGCGGGCGCGTGGGGTAGAAACCGGCTGCAACGACCGCAGACGGAGCTCGTATTTTGGCCGCTTCCAAGCCGATCAACTGGCAGAACACCCTGACAATCGTCAGCGTGGGGATTCTCGTCGGCACCGAGCTGGTCGGCATGTCCTGGGCTGCGGGCTGGGCGCTGGGCGGCATTTTCGACCTGCCGCCGGTGGTTCGCTACGGCATCGAGATTTTCAGCGGCCTGCTCGGCTTTACCGGCCTGTTCTACTTCCTGCGCGCCGCGCTCAAGGTCGAGCCGATTCGCGGCTGACGCGTCCTCTCTCCTGAAATGCTCTCAATCCGGGCAGGGTCTCAGGTAAATGATGTCCGCCGCGTCGGTCGCCGTGCCGATGGCGCGGCACTGCCCTAACGCACAGAACGTCCAGCCTTCCGGCACGGCGTCGGAGCGGCGCAGCGCGACCTCCGGCAGCGGGCCCAGCACCGGTTTCCAGCGCCAGAATTTGCCGTCGAAGACAGCGCCGGCCTGCGGCTCCATGCCCGCGCCATTGCTTTCGGCCCGCGCCCCGACGATCTGCAGCGATGCGGGGCCGACCCTCCATTCTTCGATCCACTGGGTTTTCTGCACCGAATGGGTCCAGGCCAGGGTGAAGGAGAGCGTGGCGATTTTCGCGACCGTGGAGCCTGTGACGATGCACAGGCTCATGCGGCGGCCGTGCTTTTGGGAACGCCTTGCTGCCGCTTCTTCGTCCAGCTCCAGAAGCTGAGCGCGACTGTCAGCGCGATGGCGAAGGTATCGCTCCAGGGCAGGGGCGCGATGAAAGCCGCCGCCGCAACACCGGCCAGAACGCGCTCGACGGGTGAGGAGCGCACAAAGTAAAAGCCGATGGCGGCGACCCCGGTCATCAACATGGCCAGCACCGCTTTCGAAAAGACCCAGGAGACTTCCGTCCAATAGCCGTAATGCGCCGTGATCGCGCCGCCGTCCTGCAGCATGAGGGTCGGTTCGTAGACGGCCATGAACGGAATGAGGAAGCCCGCCAGCGCGATGCGGCAGGCCTGCCAGCCGATCGCGTCGGGCGACGCCTTGGCGATAGGCGCCGCCGCCAGCGCCGCCAATGCCACCGGCGGCGTCAGATCGGCGATGATGCCGTAATAGAAGACGAACATATGGCTGACGATGAGCGGCACGCCGAGCTTGAGCAGCGCGGGGGCCGCGAGCGAGGCGGTGATGATATAGGTCGGGATCGTCGGCAGGCCGGTGCCCAGCACGATCGAGGTGACCATCACCAGCACCAGGCAGATGAACAGCGAATCGCGGCCGAAGGAAACGATGTAATTGCCGAAGGTGGAGGCCGCCCCCGTCAGGGTCATCGTGCCGATGACGGTGCCGACGATGGCGCAGGCGAGACCGACCGGCAGCGCCTGGCGGGCACCGTCGGCGAGCGCATCGCGGCACATTGCGAGCGTGTCGCGGCCGCCACGCGAGAACAGGTTGACGACGACCAGCACGCCGACCAGCGCGACGATGATCCAGACGCCGAACTTCAGGAGCGAAGCGGCGATGAGGCCGACGGCGATCCAGAACGCGAAGCGCATGCCCTGTTGTGAAATGTTGAGCGAGATCGCGCCGCCGAGAATCATGATCGCAGTGAGCGCCAGGCCGACCGAGCCGGCGAACAGCGGCGTGAAGCCGTCGAGGAGCAGCACGACGAGTACGCAGAGCGGCAGTGCCAGGTGCCATTGTTTCCTGAGCGCGTTGCGGATGCTCGGCAGTTGCGACCGAGGAATGCCGATCAGGCCGTGCTTGCCGGCTTCCAGGTGCACCATCCAGAAGGCCGAGGCGAAATAGATGATGGCCGGTAAAATCGCTGCCTTGATGATTTCCACATAGGGCACGCCGATATTCTCGGCCATGATGAAAGCGACGGCGCCCATCACCGGCGGCATGATCTGGCCGCCCATGGAGGCCGTGGCCTCGACGCCGCCGGCGAACGACGCCTGATAGCCAAAGCGCTTCATGAGGGGAATCGTGAACTGGCCGACGGTGACCACATTGGCGACGCCGGAGCCTGAAATCGTTCCCATCATCGCCGAGGATATGACGGCCACTTTCGCCGCGCCGCCGCGCGCCCAGCCGACGAGGCCCATGGCGACATCGTTGAAGAGCTGGATCATGCCGGCACGTTCAAGGAACGAGCCGAACAGGATGAAGAGGAAAATATAGGTCGCCGAAATGCCGGTCGGCGTTCCGTAGATGCCTTCGGTGCCGAAGCTCATCTGCTCGATGACCTGCCCGAAGCTGTAGCCGCGATGATCGAGCGGCGGCGGCAGATAATTGCCGAAAAAAGCATAGGCCAGAAACGCCAGGCAGATGAGCGGCAAAGCCGCGCCCATCAGCATCCACGAGACGGCGAACAGGATCGTCAGCGCCGAGATGCCGACGATGAGATCGAGCTGGGTCAGATCGTCGGCGCGGTTGACGAGATCGATGTAGAAAATCCAGTGATAGAGGCCGCAGGCAAAACTGGCGAGGCCGATCACCCAGCCGGCGAGGCGAAGCGCCGGGCTGCTGGTCCTGTGATTGGCGATGAGCGCCGCGCCGACAAGCGTCAGAAAGCCGACGTGCACCGTGCGCAGCACCTGGGTCGGCAGAAACGCATAGAGCGACGTGGCGATCTGGAATGCGGCGAAGGCGAAAGCGATCCAGAACAGAGCCCTTGCCGGAAAGCCTTCGCCCCAGCCGGCCGGAAGGCCGTGCTCGATTTCGAGTTCGGTCGGTGTTGCGACGCTCATTGTGTGAAGTTCTTTCTGGCGAAACGGGCTATTTCGCGACGCCGTGTTCTTTGAAATATCTTTCCGCGCCCGGATGCATGGGAACCGGCATGCCCTCCAGCGCCTTCTTGATGTCGATGTCCTTGGCGGCGGAATGGGCGGAGCGCAATTCGTCGAGATTGTCGAAGATGGCCTTGGTCATCTCGTAGACGGCATTGTCCGACAGGTCGGAGCGGGTGACCAGATAGTTGACGACGGCGGCGGTGGCGACGTCGGTGTCCTGGCCGGTATAGGTGCCCTTCGGGATGATGCCCTTGATGTAGGGCGCGCCGGTCTTGTCGACGACGGCAGCCGGGATCTCGACGACGTTGATGGCGACGGAGCTGGCGAGGTCGCGGATGGCGGCGACGCCGAGGCCGGCCGATTGCAGGGTCGCGTCGAGTTGGCGGTTCTTCATCAGGTCGACGGATTCGCCGAACGGCAGATATTCGATCTTGCCGAGATCCTTGTAGGTAATGCCGGCGGCGGCAAGGATGGCCCGGGCATTGAGCTCGGTGCCTGATTTCGGCGCGCCGACGGAGAGGCGTTTGCCTTTCAGGTCGGCGAGCGTCTTGATGCCGCTGTCCTTCGAAGCGACGATCTGGACGAAGTTCGGATAGATGGCGGCCATACCGCGCAATTTGGTCTGCTTGGTCTTGAAGCCGGCTTCCTCATTGCCCTCCCAGGCAAAGGCGAGGCTATCGCCGAGAGTGAAGGCGATTTCGCCCTTGCCCTGCTGCAGCAGGACCAGATTTTCGACAGAAGCCTTCGTCGCCTGCACGGACGGACGCGAGCCCTTGACCTTTTCGGTGAGGATTTTCGAGATGGCGACGCCCATCGGATAGTAAACGCCCGAGGTTCCGCCGGTCAAAATACCAATAAATTCCTGAGCTTTCACCGGGGCGCTGAGCAGAATCGCACCAAAGACACCGGCGGCGGCGAACTTCCCGGCAGTTACAAAGCTTCTCATTACTGGGGTCGTCGGGAAATGACTGGTCATGAAAGCGTCCCTCGCAGTTGATCTGGCCGATGTTCATCGGCTGTTGTTGTAATTATTCATGCAATGGCCTGATGCTCAAGCGCGGGGGGCATTTTTCTTTCGGAATTCGACTAAAGTCCTTAGCTCGCGCTTTCATAACTGGACGAGACCGTCCGGCATAACTATTTGCTGGTTCATGACCCTTCCTTCAGGTGATCTGACGAACGATGTCGACGTGGTGGTGATCGGCGCGGGTGCAGCCGGCGTCGCGGCTGGCCAGGCGCTGGCGAAAGCGGGCGTTTCCTTTCTGGTGATCGAGGCACGCTCGCGTCCCGGCGGCCGCGCATGGACCAGCCTGGTGGATGCAGGCGGGGCGAGCTATCCCGTCGATATGGGCTGTGGCTGGCTGCATTCGGCCGATCGCAATCCACTCGTTGCCATCGCGCGTGATCTTGGCCTCACGGTCGATGAAACCATTCCGCCCTGGCAGCGGGAGATTTCCGCCGATGGATTTTCCGCTCAGCAGCAACGTGAGTTTCGCCGTGCCCAGGAGCTGTTCTATGCGCGCCTGGAGAAGGCGGCGGGCGAGCCGCAGGACCGGCCTGCCGCCGATCTGCTGGAACCCGGATCGCCATGGACCCCGCTGATGCATGCGATCAGCACTTACGTGAACGGCGTCGAGCTCGATCGCCTGTCGGTGAAGGACTTCGACAACTATCACGACACCGAAATCAACTACCGCGTGGTCGAGGGCTACGGCACACTGATCGCGCGCCATGGGGCGGCCTTGCCCATCATCTACGATTGTCCGGTGCAGACGGTCGATCATTCCGGCACGCGCATTCGCGTCACGTGTGCAAATGGAGCCGTCGCCGCACGAGCCGTTATCGTCACCGTGCCGACCAATCTGATCGCCCAGGAGAGGATCGTGTTCACGCCGGCTTTGCCGGACAAGCTCGATGCCGCCGCCAACCTGCCGTTGGGCCAGGACGACAAACTATTCCTCTCGGTCGATCGCGCCGAGGATCTGCCGGACAACAGCCGGCTGTTCGGATCGATGGAGCGCGCGGCGACAGGCAACTATCATCTGCGTCCGTTCGGACGGCCGCTGATCGAGGGCTATTACGGCGGCGCCTGCGCACGCGATCTGGAAAAAGAGGGCATCGAAGGGTTCGCGGCGTTTGCGCGCGAGGAGCTTGTTTCCATGCTCGGCTCGGTGTGGCGCGATCGTCTCAAGCCGCTTGCCGTGAGCGGATGGGCGCAGGATTCCTTTGCGACAGGCTCCTATTCCCATGCCTTGCCGGGCCATTGGGACAAGCGGGCCGTGCTTGCGGCGCCTGTGAACGAGCGGTTGTTTTTTGCCGGCGAAGCAACGTCGCCGCATTTTTTCTCGACCGCCCATGGCGCCTATGAAAGCGGTGAGCGCGCCGCACAGGAAGCGCTGGCGGGGCTCAAAATCGCGGCAGAAGGCCCGAGTCGATAAGCCGCCGGTGGAAAGCCAGCACGGCATCGCGCTGCGGACAATCGAAATATCTGCCGCCGCAGACCTGCATGAGTCGTAATCTCTCGCGCCATGACGCCGGCATGGGCAGGCGCGCCGCATCGAGCAGGATGGCGCCGAGATAGCCGACATCGACGACATCGATCGCCGGCGGGGGCGGTGGCACGTAGTTGACGCCGTCGAGCGCGTAATAGGTGGTCATGGCCGGCGAATCCGGTGCGAACTGCATGTCCTTGACGTCGGCGTTCTGGTTGTAGCCGAAGAGATAGGCGATCGGCAGGGCATGGTGATCGCCGTAATGAACAATGAGGAAATGCTCCTGCGGGAAGCGTTCCCGCAATTGCCGCTTCAGGTCGTCATAGTCGATTTTCGCCAGGCTCAGGCGGCGCAGATATTCGTTGATCTCGGGATGGGTGCCGGGGCCGCCGCCGGGCACTTCGACGCCGGGCTGGAAGGCGATGTCATAAGGCCAATGCGCCGACATGGTCTGGATATAGGTGAAGAGCGGCTTTTGCGATACGGCAAGATGGCGGCTGAGTTCATCCAGCGCGTTGTTGAAATAGAACCGGTCCGTCTCCCAATCGCTTTTGGCGCCCTGGGCCTTGCGGTCAAAGATTTCGCCGATGCCGATGGTTTCGAAAAACTTGGCGTTGCCGAAAAAGCCCTTGAAGGCCGGGTAGAACATGACGGTGCGATAGCCGCAGTTCTGCATCGCCAGAGGCAGCGTGTCGCGCAGGTGGCCCGCCGTGAAATATTGGATGAAATGCTTCATGCCGCCGAAGAACTGGCTCGACAGGCCGAGCAGAACTGAGGATTCCGTCAGCCATGATCCGCCGCCGAACGTCTCGACTCTCATCTTATGCATCTTGCCGTCGAAGGAATTGAAGAGCGGCATGATGGCGGGATCGAATTTCAATTCCGGAAACAGCGACGGCGGACCCACCGATTCCTCGTGAATGAGGATGACATGCGGCGGCTTTGCGAGCGGCACGCAGGCCTCGTTGCCGGCGAAGGGCGGCGCGTTGCTTTTCGAGGCCGCCTCGATCAGGCTGCCGCGCAGCATTGCTTCCACCGTCTCATTGAACGAAATGAGAAAGGACGACCAGTGCCAGTCGGGAAAGTTGTAGAGCATGTGCGGGCGTTCGCCGCGCCATTTCTCGCCGGCGGTAGCCAGCAGCAGGCAGGCAGCGCAGCCGGTCAGCGCCCATTTGCGGGCGATACTCTGCGCTTCGAAGCGCCCGATCAGCCAGGCGCCGGCGGTCATGCCGGCGAGGCCCACGGTCAGAATGGCGATTGCGCCTGGATGGCCACGCCACCAGCCGGCGACCGTGTCCCATGACCCGGCGTAATAGACGAAATCCCAAGTGTGCAGGGCGACGGTCGTCGCCCGATATTTGACATAAGACGTAGCGCTGACGACGGCGATGAAGGATATCAGCGCAATGAGGGAGGCGAGCGGCTTGCGCGTGGCGAAGACAAGCGCCGCGAGAAGCGCAGCCGTGAGCAGCGTCACGAATATGAAATTGGAGACGTAACCTTCCGTCAGATAAAGGCGGTAGGTCAGCGCGCCGGCAACAGCAACGAATAGGGATACGACCAGCCACGCCGGAAAGGCTCGGCGCGGCGTTGGTGGCGTTGTCGATGCAGGCGGCAGGTCGTCCATGTTTCAGGCTTTCCTGCCGCTCCGCGACTCTAGAATTCGACGACGCTTCTGATGGAGGTGCCTGCATGCATCAGGTCGAAACCTTCGTTGATGCGCTCCAGCGGCAGTTTGTGGGTGATCAGATCGTCGATGTTGATGCGGCCGTCCATATACCAGTCGACGATGCGCGGCACGTCGGTGCGGCCGCGCGCACCGCCGAAAGCAGTGCCCTTCCAGACGCGGCCGGTGACAAGCTGGAACGGCCGCGTGGCGATTTCCGCGCCGGCGGGCGCGACGCCGACGATGATCGACTGACCCCAGCCGCGATGGCAGCATTCGAGCGCCTGCCGCATGGTGTTGACGTTGCCGATGCATTCGAACGAGTAATCGGCGCCGCCCTTGGTCAGGTCGACGAGATAGGGAACGAGGTCGCCGCCGACTTCCTTCGGATTGACGAAATCGGTCATGCCGAATTTCTTCGCCAGTTCGTTGCGCGACGGATTGATGTCGACCCCGACGATTTGTTCGGCGCCGATCATCTTCAGCCCCTGGATGACGTTGAGGCCGATGCCGCCGAGACCGAAGACGACGGCGCGGCACCCGGCTTCCGCTTTCGCCGTCCAGATAACGGCGCCGATACCGGTGGTGACGCCGCAGCCGATGTAGCAGACCTTGTCGAAGGGGGCGTCCTCGCGGATTTTGGCGACGGCGATTTCCGGGACGACGATGTGATTGGCGAAGGTCGAGGTGCCCATATAGTGCAGCACCGGGTCGCCGTCGCAGGAGAAGCGCGACGTGCCGTCCGGCATCAGGCCCTTGCCCTGGGTGGCGCGGATGGAGGTGCAGAGGTTGGTCTTGCGCGACAGGCAGCTTTTGCACTGGCGGCATTCCGGCGTGTAGAGCGGAATGACATGGTCGCCCTTTTTCAGGGTGGTGACGCCGGCGCCGACATCGACGACGACGCCCGCGCCTTCATGGCCGAGCACGCAGGGAAACAGGCCCTCCGGATCGGCGCCGGACAGGGTGAAATAGTCGGTGTGGCAGATGCCGGTGGCCTTGACCTCGATCAGGACTTCGCCGGCACGGGGACCGTCGAGATCAAGCTCGACGATTTCGAGCGGCTTTTTGGCGGCGAAGGCGACGGCGGCACGGGTCTTCATAGAGCGGTCTCCGAAATGGGTCGGGCAGCATATTGCCGTTTGTTGGACGCAGGTAAAGGTCACGCCACCATGTATTTCCAGCGGATGAAAAACGCCACGGCCGCGGGAATGGCGAAGACGAGCAGGAAGATCGGCGTCTCATCGGCCACCGAATAGCCGGCCCTGGTGACGCCGTGCCACATGTTGAGCGCTGCGCCCGCGAGCCAGAGCGGGATGAAACAGAGCGCGCCCGTGGGCAGGGCCGCCTGGGTTTGGCCGCCGGCAAAATAGCTGGCGAGAAGGCAGGCGGCGAGCAGGCAAAAACCTGCGGCAAGAACGTAGATCGTGTGCAAGGTCGCAATCTCCTTGTCCCGACGCGTTGCCTTTTGCCGGGCCTGACTTCAAATTGTAATCAAGCGGATACAGCATATACAGGCGCCGGCCCGGCTGTCAGGAGTGACAATGGAAAAAGATCGTCTGGCGGCCTTCAGCGATGGCGTGCTCGCCATCATCATCACCATCATGGTGCTGGAACTCAAGGCGCCGCACAGCGCGGAGTGGAGCGAATTGCTCAAGCTTCTGCCGGTGTTCCTCAGCTACGTGCTGAGCTTTTTGTATGTGGGCATTTACTGGAACAACCACCATCACCTTCTGCAGACGTGCACGCACGTCAATGGCGCGATCCTGTGGGCGAATACCCATCTGCTGTTCTGGCTGTCGCTGATTCCGTTTGCCACCGCGTGGATGGGCGAGAACCATTTCGCCTCTCAGCCGTCGATGCTGTACGGCGTTTCGCTGCTGATGCCGGCGCTTGCCTATTATATTCTCGAACTTGTGCTGTTGCGCAGCGAAGGCAAGGACTCCATGCTGGCGCGCGCCCTGGGCAGCGATTTCAAGGGCAAGATCTCGCCCTTCATCTACATCGCCGGCATCATCATCGCCTATTTCAATCCGATGATCTCGAATGCGATCTACGTGTTCGCCGCTTTGATGTGGCTGGTGCCGGACCGGCGCATCGAACGGATCATTGGCGATGTCGAAGGCGATGCGAAAGGCTGACAGCTGGCAGCGGTCAGGGTCCGGTCTCGTGCGCCAGCATCTTGCGCAGCAGGCGCACAAGCGCCGCGCGTTCGCTTGTCGAAAGAGCAGAAAGTGTCGCTTCTTCGGAGCGTTTGGCCGCTTCGGCAAGCGCCGCCGTGATGTCTTCGCCGATCTTCGACAGACGGATGCGCATGCGCCGCGGATCGGCGGGGTCGCGTTCGGCCTCGATCAGTTTCTTCGCCTTCAGCCGCGCGATGAGGCCGTGGACGTTCGCGGGCTCCATGGCGATCGCCTCGCCGATCTCGGCCTGCGACAGCGAGGCGCGGCGGCGGATCGAGAACAGCGCCGCTGCCTGTTGCGGGGTCACCTCGAATTCACGGTAGAGATCGGCAGAAGTCTCGCGGGCCTTGTGATAGACCCGGCGCAGCAGATGGCCGACCGGCGCGTGCGGCGCAAAATCCGGCTCCGTCGCTCTGGCGCGATCTTCGTTTTTTGCTTTTCTGGTGCTCGGTCCCGGTCTGGCAGCAGATCCGGGCGGGTCGTCAGCGTGCATGTTTGGTCCGTTCCTGAACAAAGGCCGGCAGACGAATCTGCCGGCCTGTCAATAGAAGGACGGCAGGGCGGTCAGACCGGGCAGGCCACCGCGTCCTCGTAGGCGCCGTGACCGGCCTTGTCGGCATCGAATATATGGCGTTCTTCAACCCATTGATGCGTCGTTTCATACATGTCGCGCGAGTAGGGCTCGAACACAATACGTTCGCCCGGCCCAAAGCGTCGCACGTCCACGAGCTTGAGATGGCGCTCGGGCAATTCGTTCTTGTAGAAATGTGTATAGGATTGATGCATCCGGTCGATATCGGCCTGGGCGCGGCGCAGGGCGCGATAATATTTGCGCACGTCTTCGACGTCGACGCCATCGGGGATCAGACTGGCGATCATGAACGTGCTGTCAAGGATCTTGCGGAAGCCAAGCTGTTCCATGACGTAATATTGCATGCCGAACACGGTGGCCGCTGGCGCTATGCCGTTCAGCAATTGATCGACCCGGTCGGCGGGGCCGCCGCCGAACTTGAGCTTGATCTGATCTGCCGGCAGGAACGGCTCCAGCGCCTGGATGGTAGTGTAATGGCTGCCCGACTGATAGCCGACATGGACATTGACGCCGGCGAGATCTTCGGGCCTGCGGATGGTGGATTTCTCGGGCACGAAAATGCCGCATGGAGACACCGAATAGGCTTCGCCCCACAGGCGTCCGTGGCTGGCGGAAGCGGCCATATTGACGGTCCAGTGGCAGGCGCAACTGATCGAGGCGTCGCGGCCTTTTTCATAGGTCTGGAAGGCGCCGTTCAGATTGTCGGGCACTTCATTGCCCGCCGGCGCGGCAGCCGCGGGCTTGAAATTTTCCGGCGCCTGCTTGGTGAGCAGATTGTGCTGGGTGAGCTCGTAATCGAGCCCTTCGTCAGCGAAGTAACCCTTGTCGTCGGCAATCCATTCCTGCAGGCGGCCATGCGTATTGACGATGAACTTTCTCATGCGACCCTCCCGGTCTGGCGGCTGGAACGACGCATACGGCCGATCCGATCTCCGTGTTTATAGTTATGATCATAACTATCCGCCTGTCAAACTAATTTCCATCAAGCCCATTCAATTGGCGCTTCGCCTTGCATTCGCCCCAGTTCGCACGATATCGGTCATGGGTGTGAAACACGTGTCGGGAACGGTCGCTCCTCATGTCGCAATCCATTGTCTCTGCAAATGTTTCGGCAAATCGTCCCGAAGCCTGTTCCGCGGCTGAAGCGGCAGCGGGCGCGACTGATTTCGGCGTCCTCCCGGAATGGAATCTCAACGATCTTTATCCGGGCATGGACTCGGCCCTCTATGCCGCCGACCTGACGCGGGCGGAAACGGAGTGCCAGGCCTTCGCAAATAAATGGAAGGGCAAGCTCGCCGATATTGCGGCAGGCCCGCAGGCAGGCGCCGAACTCGCGCGGGCGGTGAAGGAATACGAGGCGCTCGAGGATCTGCTCGGCCGCATCATGTCCTATGCGGGTCTCATCTACACCGGCAATACGACGGATCCGGCGCGGGCCAAGTTCTATGGCGATGCGCAGGAGAAGATCACCAACGCCTCGTCGGATCTTTTGTTTTTCACGCTGGAGCTGAATCGCATCGACGATGCCGTGCTCAACGCCGCAATGGTGGGTGGACCGTTGGCGCATTATCGTCCCTGGATCGAGGATATCCGGCGCGAAAAGCCCTATCAGCTCGAAGACAAGCTCGAACAATTGTTCCATGAAAAGTCGATCAGCGGTCGCGGCGCCTGGAACCGGCTTTTCGACGAGACGATCGCGTCTTTGAGGTTCGACGTCGACGGCCGCGAACTTGCGATCGAGCCGGCGCTGAACCTGATGCAGGATCCGCACGAGGATATGCGGCGCAAGGCGTCGGAGGCGATCGCCACGACGTTGAAGCAGAACCTGCGGACGTTTGCGCTCATCACCAATACGCTCGCCAAGGACAAGGAAATTTCCGACCGCTGGCGTGGTTTCCAGGACGTCGCCGATTCCCGCCATCTGTCGAACCGGGTCGAGCGCGAGGTCGTCGATGCGCTGGTCGAGGCCGTCACCAAAGCCTATCCGCGCCTGTCGCATCGCTATTACAAACTGAAAGCGAAATGGTTCGGACGCGAGACGCTGGCGCATTGGGACCGCAATGCGCCGCTGCCGAATGTGCCGGCGCGGACCTATAAATGGGACGATGCGCGCAATATCGTGCTCGATGCCTATGGCGCCTTCGCGCCGCGCATGGCCGATATCGCGCGGCGGTTCTTCGACGAGCGCTGGATCGATGCGCCGGTGCGTCCCGGCAAATCGCCGGGCGCCTTCGCTCATCCGACCGTGCCGTCGGCGCACCCTTACGTGATGCTGAATTACCAGGGCAAGCCGCGCGACGTGATGACGCTGGCGCATGAACTCGGGCACGGCGTGCACCAGGTGCTGGCGGGGCCGAACGGCGCGCTGATGGCGCCGACGCCGCTGACACTCGCCGAGACCGCCTCCGTCTTCGGCGAAATGCTGACCTTCCGCAAACTGCTCGACAGCACATCCGACCCCGCCCAGCGCCGCTCCATGCTGGCCGCTAAAGTCGAAGACATGCTGAATACGGTGGTGCGCCAGATCGCCTTCTATTCGTTCGAGCGCAAGCTGCACACGGCGCGGCGCGAGGGCGAGCTGACGGCGGACCAGATCTCGACACTGTGGATGAGCGTGCAGGGCGAGAGCCTGGGACCGGCCATCGAACTGAAGCCGGGATATGAAACCTTCTGGGCCTATATCCCGCATTTCATCCATTCGCCGTTTTACGTCTATGCCTATGCGTTCGGCGATTGCCTGGTGAATTCGCTCTACGGCGTCTACCGCAATTCCGAGCAGGGTTTTGCCGAGAAATATTTCGCCCTGCTGTCGGCGGGCGGCACCAAGCACCATTCGGAACTGCTGGCGCCGTTCGGCCTCGATGCGCGCGATCCCGCCTTCTGGCAGATCGGCCTTTCGATGATCGAAGGCATGATCGCCGAGCTGGAGGGGATGGAAGCTTAAACTGATTTGGCATAACCTTGTCCTCCAACCATTAATCAGGGGGAGGATAAGAATGCTGCCAGCCGATATTGACCCGGAATCGCGTTGCAGGTTGCCGATGGTCAAGCGCGAGGACCTCGACGCTGAGGGCCAGAAAATCTACGACGTGCACACCGATCCCAAAGGCGGCACGATCCGTGGATTGAAAGGGCCGGGCGGGCTTCAACTGCATTCGCCGCGGCTTTCCTATCTCTCGCGGCCGGTCAATAAATATCTGCGCTTCGAGGCCGGGCACAGCGAGCATGTGCGCGAAGTCGCGATTCTGATTACTGCGCGCGAATGCGACAGCAGGTTCGAATGGGCGGCGCATGAGCCCGAAGCGCTGAGCGTCGGCGTGCCGCAGACGGTTATCGACGTCATCAAGCATCGCAAGCCGACCACGGGGCTGGCTGAAGCCGACGCGGTCATCATCGATCTCGGCCGCGAAATGTTCGGCAAGCGCAAGGTGTCGTCCGAGACTTTTGCGCGCGCGCTGAAACAGTTCGGCAAGCGGCCGCTGATCGATCTTGTGGTTCTGATGGGTCACTACGCCGGGACTGCGGCCCTGCTGTGCGCCTTCGACATGCAGCTCGATGAAGGCACGACCGCGTTGCTGCCGGTGTGAATAGGCTTCAGGGCGCGTCGTTGAGAGTCAGCGGCGCGCCCGCCGGCCAATTGTCCCTGATCCAGCGTGCCAGCGATTGTTCGCTCACCTCGCCTGCGGCGAGCGACAGGATGATGGCCGCGAAATCTGCTTCGGGGACAATGAAGTCGATATCATTGACGCCAAGGAATGTGAAAATCGCCATGAGCGATGTACGCTTGTTGCCGTCTATAAACGGGTGGTTGCGCGCGATGCCGAAGCCATAGGCCGCTGCAAGCTCCGCAAGATCGGCATTCTCGTAAGCCCATTTATTGCGTGCGCGATCGAGCGCCGAATGAAGCATTCCGGCGTCTCTTATTCCTGAAGGGCCGCCGTGTTCGACAAGCTGCGCTTCGTGGATCGCGATGACGATCTCGGCCGTCAGCCAGACAGGCTCACTCACTCGACAGCCTCGTTTACTTGGCGAGTTCGGCCAAAGCGTTCCGGTAGGTTTTCATACCTTTGCGAGCGACGTTCATCGCCTTGGCGAAGGTGGGATCGTAGGTGCTGAGCTTCACGGCGTTCTCGGTCTGCTCGATCACATGCAGCTTGTCGCCTTCCTTGAGATTCAGGCGGGCGAGCAGGTCCTTCGGCAGGATGATGCCGGTCGAATTGCCGATCTTGCGGATCTGCAGGACGTAGCCTTCAGCCTCGACCTTGCGCGGTGTCTCGTTCATGGTGGCGCTCCAGAATGTTATACGTTTTGTATAACATTCTGGAGATGAGATTTCAATGCGGGGCCGGCTAGCGCAGCCCCGCCTGGACCACCAGGGGATAGGTAACCTCCTGAAATTCCCTCATTCCGTCCTCGTAGCGCGCCCAGGACAGCAGCGAGCCGTCGAGGCCGATGTCGGAGAGGTCCTTGAGGCCGTCGACGATCTGCTCCCTCGTGCCGACGAGCGGATACCCGCCCCAGCCGGCGACGAAATGTTCCTTGATCCAGGCGAAGGCCTGCGGCGGCAGGGTCTGGGCGTTGAGGCCGAGGGTATCGAGAAGATTGGACGCGGCGACCCAGTCGCCCTTTTCATGGACGTAGTAATTGTAGAAATCGCGGGCTTCCTTCTCTGTCTCGCCCTGCACCAGATAGGCGTAGCTCCAGACCTTGATCTCGCGGCCGTATTCGTTGCGCGCAAGGTCGCGATAGGCGGCGACCTGTTTGCGCATTTCGTCCTTGTCGTGGGTGCTGAACACGACGAAGGCGACGTCGCAATATTTCGCTGCGTAATGGCGGCCGATCTCGGAGCCGCCGGCGTTCATGATCGGCGGATAGGGTTTGTGCACGGGCTTGGGCGCGCACCAGCCGGCCTTGATCTGATAGAACTGGCCGTCGTGATCGAATTCCTTGTCCTCGGTCCACAGGCGCTTGACGAGTTCCAGCCACTCAGCCGCCATCTTGTAGCGGTCCGCGTGGTCGAGCTGCGCCTTGCCGAACATCTCGATCTCCGGCTTGAACCAGCCGGTGACGATGTTCATCACAAAACGTCCGTTTGAAACGTGGTCGATGGTGGTGCCCATCTTGGCGGCGAAAATCGGATGGATGGTCGGCACGTGCGTGGTGGCGAAGACGCCGGCGTCCCTGGTCGCGGCGGAGATGGCCGCGGCCCATGTGAAGCTTTCAAAGCCTTCGCCGTTGAAATTCGTCGGCCCGCCGAAACCTTTCCAGCGGCCGACCGGCACAAGAGCTTCGAACCCCATCTGGTCGGCCATCTGCGCCAGGCTCAGGGTTTCCGGCCAAGAGGCGTTCAGGGTTCCATCGATGGTGGAAATGGCGCAGCCGCCGCTGAGATTGGTCGAGAACGTGCCCAGTTTCAGTTTGCGATCATTGAAGAGCGGGTGCTCGGCGGCCTGCAAAGACCGCGCGCGTTGCTTGGCGACGACATTCATCTATCTCTCCCTGCAAAATCTTCGTGCCTCCCTCAAGGCCGGCCAAGGGTGCGCAACCGCGGCTTTCCGGTCAAGCCCGGGTTCGTGTCAAAGCGGGACGTCCGCCCTGGCTGCGCGCATGGCTGGGGTGCCGCTCGATCATGCGGACGTCGGCTCGTGCAAGCGCCGGCCTCAGCGCCAGGGCGATGCGGCCGGCCCAGGCCTGCGCGCCGGCTTGCGTCGCGATGAGGTCCTGCCTGACTTCGACGAGAATGTGCGGGATGCCGCGCAGGGTGCCGAGGTCGTAAAGCGTATCGCCCTCCAGAGCGCCGTCGTAGGGCTCGTTGTCGCCGATCGTCAGGTCGGGCTGGGCTTCCAGCTCGCTCATCAGCGCCTGCGCCAGGCGGGCATCTCCGTCCCAGAGCAGGCCGATCTGCCAGGGCCGCGGGGTGCCGCGCCAGATCGGCGTGAAGGAATGAATCGAGACGATGGCCGGCGGGGTGCCGTGGGCGGTCATGCGATCGAGTTCGCTCGCCACGGCCTCACGATAGGGCCGCCAATAGAGGTCAGTGCGGCGGGCGATCTCCTGGTCGTCGATATGGGCATTGGCCGGAATGAGGGCGCCGTCGGAAATGCGCATCACCAGCGTGGGATCGTCGGCACCGCGATTGGGATCGATCAGGAGCCGCGAAAAACGGCTCAGGATCGCCGGCGCCTCGAACATGGCCGCCAGCGCGCGGGTGACGTCGGCAGCGCCGATATCCCAGGCGATATGCCGGGCGAACTGCTCCGGCGGCAATCCCAGAGAGCCATAGGCTTTTGGCAGGGCATTGGAGGCGTGATCGCAGAGAAACAGAGCTGGGGCGTCCGGTTTTCCGGCCAGGAGTTCCACTGGCTTGAAATTGTCGCAATCCGGCGGGCCGGCAGCGCCGGAAGGATTCAAGCGAGTCATCTCCATGTCACCGGGTCCATGTCATCATGCCGCCGGAAAGCTCATCGAAATAAGGCCCTGAGACTAGTTCCGGGTTCCACGGCCAGTTTTGTCGGCGTTGACAGTCTGGCAACGGGTCGGAACAAGGATGTTTGAACCGCAGAAATGCGGCTAAAAGTGATTCGTCGAGCAATTCATCCAGATGCGCACTGCCATGTCACCCCGTTTTTTGTCACCCCGTTTTTTGTTTCTGAAACTGGCGTCGACCCTGTTCGCCTTGATCGCCTTCGGCGGCGCTGCGCATGCCGACTTCCGCCTGTGCAATAACGCGACGACACGGGTCAGCGTCTCCCTGTCTTATACCGACGGCAGCGGCTGGGTCACGGAAGGCTGGTGGAACCTCAAGAGCGGCGGCTGCGAAGTGCTGCTGCGCGGCGCGCTTGCGGCCCAGTTCTACTATGTCTACGCCATGGACGAGCGCGGCGGCGAATGGAAAGGCAAGGCCTTCATGTGCACGCGGGACCGCGAATTCCGCATCGAAGGACGCGAGAACTGCCTGGTGCGCGGATTTGACCGCACTGGCTTTTTCGAAATCGACACTGGCAAGGATGCCAAGAACTGGACCGTTCAATTGACCGACGCCAATCAGCCGCCGAAATAGAATGGCCACCTCATGAGACGGCACCGCCGCGTTAAAATTCTCGCCACCCTCGGGCCTGCCTCGCAGGATCCAGCCGTGGTCGAACAATTGTTCGTGGCGGGTGCGGACGTATTCCGCATCAATATGAGCCATGCCACGCACGAGGGCATGCGCGAGCGGATCGCCACCATCCGCGCGCTTGAGAAGAAGCACAAACATCCGATCGGCATTCTCGTCGATCTGCAGGGCCCGAAACTCAGGGTCGGCGAGTTCAAGGATGGCGGCGTCGACTTGAAGAAGGGCGACCGCCTCGTTTTCGACAATAGGAAGACGCCTGGAGATGCGACGCGCGTGTGCCTGCCGCATCCCGAAATCCTGCGCGCCCTGCGGCCGGGACATACGGTGCTGATCGATGACGGCAAGGTCCGCCTGCATGTGGTCGAGGCGACGCATGACCGTTCCATCGTCGAGGTCGACGTCGCCGGCCGGATTTCCAATCGCAAGGGCGTCAGCCTGCCGGACACCGAAATCCCGGTTTCGGCGATGACCGAAAAGGATCGTTCCGATCTCGATGCGGCGCTGGCGGAGGGTGTCGACTGGATAGCGGTGTCCTTCGTGCAGCGGGCGGACGATATCGCCGAAGTGAAAAAGATCGCCGCCGGCCGCGCGCTGGTGCTGGCGAAGATCGAGAAGCCGCAGGCTATCGCGCGGCTGGAGGAGATCGTCGAGATTTCCGATGCGATCATGGTGGCGCGCGGCGATCTCGGCGTCGAAATGCCGGTCGAGAAAGTGCCCGGCCTGCAGAAGCGGATGAACCGCCTGGCGCGCCGTCTCGGCAAGCCGGTCGTCGTCGCCACGCAGATGCTGGAATCGATGATCCAGTCGCCGGTGCCGACACGCGCCGAAGTCTCCGACGTGGCCACGGCTGTCTATGAAGGCGCCGACGCCATCATGCTGTCGGCGGAAAGCGCCGCTGGCCAATATCCCATCGACGCTGTGGCGACGATGAACCGGATCGCGGTCGAGGTCGAGGCCGACGACATCTATCGCTCCATCATCAACGCGCAGCGCAGCGCCCCCGAGCCGACCGGCGCCGACGCCATAGCGGGCGCAGCGCGCGACGTCGCCGATACGCTCGATCTCAAAGCCATCTGCGCCTGGACGTTTTCGGGCTCGACCGCGCTGCGCGTGGCGCGCGAACGGGCGAAGCCGCCGGTGATTGCGCTGACGCCCAATACCGATACGGCGCGGCGCCTGTCACTCGTCTGGGGCGTGCATGCGATCGTCACCAAGGACACTGCCGATGTGGACGACATGTCGAAGCGCGCCTGCAAATTTGCCAATCGTGAAGGCTTTTCCAAAGAGGGCGATCGCATCCTGGTGATCGCCGGCCTGCCGTTCCGCACGCCGGGCGCGACCAATATGCTGCGGATTGCCTTCACCAGCAGCGAGAGCTGAATTTATTTCACTGCCGCATGCGCCCGCGTGCGCGCGGCGACTTCCATGATGGCGTCAATGACGGTTCGCGGCTGTGCCCAATGTGGCGAATGGCCGACGCCGGGCAGCACTTGCAGGGTGGCGCCTGGAATATCGCGGGCGCTGCCGTAGCTGTGAATATGGGTGTAGACGATGGCGTCCTGGTCGCCGGTGACGACGGCGGTCGGCACGCTGATATTGCCGTAGCGCGGCGCTTCGCGGGTGACGAATTCCTTGATCACATCGACGTCCTGCGAATTGGCGCGAAAGCTCGCAGGGCGCAGGACGAGCGGAATGCCGACCCGTTCGCTGTAATCGTCAGGGGCGGGCTGCGGCGCGAAGACGCCCCCTATCGCGGTATCAAGGGAATAGAGGCCGAGCGGCATGATGACCGTATTGGTGACGAGAGGACCGATCACCGGCGTCGCTGTCAGCGAATAGTATAAGGCAATGCCGCCGGGCCAGGGATGGCTGACAGGTGCAAGCAGCACGAGCCCGCGGGCGAACCGGCTATGGTCGAGCGCCAGGTTGATGGCCATGACGCCGGCAAGTGAATGTCCGACGACGATCACGTCTTGCACGCCGATTTTTTCCATCGCGGCGCGGATGAGCACAGCCTGCCGGGCTGGCGATGCGTCGGTGCTGCCGCCGAGACGCGCGCTGCGGCCGTGGCCTGGCCGATCGACGCTGATGACGCGAAAGCCGAGTTGCTGGAGACCGGGTGCGAGCGGCAGGCGCATGTCCGCCTCGTTGCCGCTGGCGCCGTGGATCAGCAGGATCGTGCCGATCGGCTCGCCGTCCGGACGCGTGTCGACAAGGTGGATGCGGCCGCCGTCAACGTCGACGAATTGTCCTCGCGCCGGATAGCGCGCCTCGATCCTGCGGACCTCCCACTGGGTGAAGACGAGCGCGGCGGCCAGCGCGGCGGCGACGAGAAGCAGGATGAAAGCCAGCATTTTGCGCATGTCACCGGTTCAACAGGATGCCGCCGTGGCCGCGGCAAGGGCTGCGGATCGGTTGGGCCTGGCCGGAACTGCTAGATGTCGCGACCGTCGAACTTCTGAGTCAATTCCTCAACAAGTTTACGAACGTCGTCCTGTTTTGGATTTATGGCGAGGGCGCGGCGCATCACATCGAGGGCGCGGCGGTCAAAGCCGGCGCGGTAGAGAATATAGCCGAGGCCCGTAAGGGCGCCGAAATGGCGTGGCTCCAGGGCGAGCGCCTGGCCCAGATCGGCGACGGCGCCATTGATGTCATCGGCGCGGAAACGTGCCGTGGCGCGCTGGTTCCAGGCTTCCGCCCATTCGGGCTCGACGATGACGATCTTGTCGAGCAATTCCTCCGCGAGCTTGAATTCGCGCTGGCGGGTGGCATTGAGGGCGCGGTTCATCAGCAGATCGGCGGTGTCGGAGCCCGAGCGCAGCCAGACTCTCTCGATGGCGCCGGCGATGCCCTTGGCCTCGTCCTCGTCCTCGGCTTTGCCGAGCCGGTCGAACAGTTCGGCGAGAATCTTGTCGCGGCCGCGCAACTGGTCGTCGGGCGCCTCCGGCGCTGCAGGGGCTGGCTGGCCCGCCTGCGGCTGTCCACTGCGCGGGGCAGGTGGGGTGCTGCGGTTTTGCACGGAAAAAATGAAGGAATTGGCGCTGGATCGCTCAGAGGCGAACCCGTCCGGACCGGCGACAGCCGGGGCGGCGATGGAAGCCAGGAAAAGAACCAGGCCGAATCCGGACGAAAACGAATGCATGGCAGGAAATCTAGGACGCTGCCGGGCCGCCGTCAAAGACCGCCGCGAATTTGTCGTTCACGACCCTGCGAGCATGCAAAAGCGAACCCCGGCGCGGGCGCCGGGGTTTGGCAAAAATCTTCGACAGAATCAGTCGTCCTTAGCCCTGGCGGGCCTTGAAGCGCTTCTGCACCTTGTTGATGATGTAGACGCGGCCCTTACGGCGCACGAGCTGGTTCGCGCGATGGCGCGTGCGCAGCGATTTCAAAGAGTTGCGGACTTTCATAATCGAATTCCCGGTGATTTTGGAATGGCGCCCGGGCAAGCCCGCTGCCAAATGTGAGCGGCATATGCCCGATTTCGCCGTTCCGATCAACTCCCAATCGACTGCAAGTGTCGCCTGAACGTCAGAATCCAGACAAATTGACTGGCTCGCCCGCCGGTTTACTGTGCACCACGGCCCGTCACTAAGCTTCCAATATTACAGGAAATTCCATGTCCAGCCTGTCTCCGCTCGCAGAACGCCTCGTGACGGCCCGCAAAGGGAGGCGGCAGGCAGCTTATGCGCCGTCGCTTTTGCCGGTGGACAATGCCGCCGCCTATGCCGTCCAGGCCGAGGTCGCCGGCGCACTGGGGACCATCCCGGCGGGGTGGAAGGTCGGGCTTATTCCCGGCGGCGGCGCCTTTGGCGCACCGATCCTGGCTTGCGACCTGATGACGAGCGGCGCGACCTATGGTCTGGCGCCGGACATGGGCGGCGTGAAGGTGGAGGCCGAGCTGGCGGTGCGTCTGGCGCGCGATCTGCCGCCCAGGCCGGGTAAGCCCTATACGCGCGCGGATATTCTCGATGCCGTCGGCGAGGTCTTCGTCGGCATCGAACTGGTGGCGACCCGATTCAACAATGTTGAGGACGCGCCGTTCGCAGCGAAGCTTGCCGACAATTTCAACAATGGGGCCTATGTGGTCGGCGGCGGCACGAAGACGTTCAAGGCGATCGACCTGTCGCAGATCCGCTGCCGCCTCAGCGTCGATGGCGAGATCACCAATGACCGGCTGGGCGGACACGGCGACAGCGATCCTCTCGTGCCGGTGGTCGCCTGGGCTTCGGCGCAGTGCGATCTCCTCGGCGGGCTGAAGGCCGGACAGTTCATCACCACGGGGACGCTCAACGTGCCGGTTGCGCTTGATCGCGCGGCAAGGCTCGAGGCCTCGCTTGAAGGGGTTGGCACGGTGTCCGTGGCTGTGGTGATGCGAGGCTGAGGCTGGCAGCTTCATCAGCTACATCGTGACGCCGCAGCGCTTCAACGTCATGCCCCCGGGCTGAACACTTGTCGCGGGTATCCACGCGGTGACGCCGCGTTGCTGTTCCAGAATGTCCAGCGTACCTTTTCTTAAGCGCGACAGCGCACGACGGCGTGGGTGCCCGCGACAAGCGCGGGCATGACGGCGCGGAGGTCGCGCGGTCGCTGCCTCTTTACTTCGCCTCACAAATCCGGATGCAGCTCGTATGTGTTGCCGTTGCGGGAGACGGCATTGAGGCCGGGAAAGTCGAGATGCGCGCCGGCGACGCGGATGTTGTCGGCTGCCGCCATGTCGAGGATGCGCTTGCGCGAGATGATGGCCTGCTGCGGATCGACATCGAAGACGAAGGCGATGTCGGGATTTTTGAGCTGCAGGAAATGCATATGTATGATGTCGCCGAACATCATCACGCAATCCTTGCCCGATTGAACGACCCATGACGTATGCCCCGGCGTATGGCCAGGCGCATTGATGGCGGAAATGCCGGGCAGGGCTTCGCCGTCCTGCACGCGCCGCATGTTTTTCTTGTAGGGACCGATCGTAGTGACGGCGCGCGCGATGTTCTTGCGGGTGCGCTCGGTCTCGCCCTGGGAGGCCTCGCGATCGACGAAGAAGGCGGCTTCCCTGTCATGCACGATCAATTCCGCATTGGGAAAATACGGCTTGTCATCGCCGTCGACGAGGCCGTTGGAATGATCGGGGTGGATATGGGTCAGCATGATATGGGTGATGGTCTGCGGATCGACGCCGAGATTGCGCAGGTTTTCCGGCAGTTTCCCAAGAGCCGGCCCCATCGTATTGCCTGATCCCGCATCGATGAGCGCCCGCATCGGGCCGCGTTCGAGGAGGAAAGCGTTGACGGACAGATAGACCGGGTCTTCCAGGGTCAGGCCGGACATTTTCTGGGTGACGGCTTTGTCGACGTTGATCGCCGTTTCGATCGTGGTCTGGAAGACGCCGTCGCTGACGGCGGTCAGCTTGATGTCGCCGATCATATACGGGCGCGAATGCGTCGCCGTGTGCTTGTCGATCATCGGTTCCCCCGTTATGTTGTTTTTGTCATTCCCGCCAAGCGAAGCGCAGAGCGGGAATCCAGAGGCAGCGTACGGCTTATCGTTGTTTCGCTTGGCTCCTGGTTTCCCGCTCGCCCCTGCGGCGCGTCGGGAATGACAAGGGGCGGGCTATTGCCTCAAAGATCCGCCGGCGGTGAATAGGCCAATTGCTTGGCGGTGCCTTCCTTCGGCGGAAATTCCGATACCTTCTGAAACAGCATGTGCATGAACAGGAAGAGCGGCTTCGCCTTCATGACGAGCGTGATGCATTCGTCGTCGTGATCGTCGGAAAAGTGCTGGTGCACGCAGGCGTTCTCGACGATCAGGGCGTCGCCGGCTTCCCAGTCGAGACGGCGGCCGTCATGCACGTCGTGGCCCTTGCCCTTGAGGACGAAGAAGACGGCGCTGTTCATGTGGCCGTGCTTTTGGCCGTAGCCGCCGGGCGAGAACACCTCGATATGGGTTTCGATGGACTGGGCCACCTTCACCGCCTGGGGATTGATGATCTTCTTGCCGTAATGGCCGGGGCCGCCCTTCCACTTGTGATCGCGGGTCGGGTAGACGCGCGGCTGGGTGAAAAGCTCGCGCACCAGTTCGCCATAGGTGCCTTCGAGCGCGCGCACGAAGACGCGCTTCCTGGTCCAGCGTTCCCAGACGACTTCTTCCTTGCCGTCGTTGACGCTGTTGTGGCCGGGGCCGGCGATGTTGGCTTCCATATCCATGCCTTCCGTAGGGCGCTCCCGGCGCCGGTGATTATTGCTCAGGTATGGCAGCGCTTGCCGCCCGGATCAATGGGCAGCTAGCGGAACACCTGATCGTAGATTTTCGCCCATTGGGGAATGGCAGCATCCAGCTCTTCCGGCGTGGCGAAAACCGCCCGGAATGTCTTCCCATCCGGTCGCAGTTTGGGGTCGGTTGGCGGCACGTTCGGATCAACGGGGATGTAGCCGGCGTCGCGGAAAATCGTCTGTCCTTCGGGGGATGCCAGGAAATCGACCAGCAATTTGCCGGCGTTGGGGTGGGGGGCCCCCTGGGTGACGCCGGCGACCGAAAAGACCGCCATGGCAGGGTCCATGGCGATCCAGGCCGACGGGGCGCCCTGTTTGGCGCTGATGATCGTGTGGTGATTGAAAATCTGCAGGCCGATGGCGTATTCGCCGGCGATCACCTGATCGAGCACCTGCCGCGCCGAGCCGTTGACACCGGCGATGTTCTGCTTCGCCAGGGCGCGCAGATAGGTCATGCCCTTGTCCTCGCCCATGTCCTTGAGCACCATGCCGATGAATCCGGCTGCGGCCGAGGAATTCGGCGTCGCTGCCCAGGCCATCTTCCCGCGCCATTTCGGATCGAGCAGGTCCTGCAAGGTCTTCGGTTCGGTGCCGGGCTTGATGGTCTCGGTGTTGAAGCCGGGTGTCAGCACGTAAAGATTGGTGGCGACCCAATAGCCTTCCGTGTCGAAATAGTCCTTCGGCAGGTGTGATGTCGGCTGCCATTTCATGGCGAGCCCTTCCTTCTTCAATCCGGGCGCGGTCGCTGTGCCGTCATAGGTGTCGGCCATGACGCGGCCGGCGCGCGCTTCGTTGGAAATACGCAGCACCAGATCGCTGGCGTCGGCGCGGATGTAATTCACCCGCACGCCATATTTTTTCTCGAACAAGGTTTTGGCGGGGACGACGAACTGATTGATGATCTGCGACGTGTACCAGTTGACCTCGCCTTCTTTTTTAGCGGCGTCAATCAGGGTCTGATCGGCCGCCCGGGCGCTTTCAATGAGAGCGGGCGTGCCGATCAGCAGTATGGTCATCGCGATGGTCGCGAAAAGTCCTTTTGCATGAAGCAATTTTATCCTCCTGGTTGTTTTTGTTTTCCGAACGTAGTCGGTTTTGGGGCAGCTCGCTACCCGCTATCCCTTGCGCAGGATAGCGCCCTTCTCATAGGCGCGCACTACCGCCGGGCGGGCCTTGATGGCCTCGAACCAGCGCTTGAGATTGGGGAAGTCCTCGAGCTTCTGGCCGTGCATTTCGTGCGGCACCACCCAGGGATAGGAGGCCATGTCGGCGATGGAATAGTCGCCGGCGAGATAGTCCATCTTGCCGAGCTGGGTGTTCATGACGCCGTAGAGCCGGCCGGTCTCTTTCACATAGCGGTCGATGGCATAGGGGATTTTTTCCGGCGCGGCGTTGATGAAATGGCCGTTCTGCCCGGCCATAGGACCGAGCCCGCCGACCTGCCAGAACAGCCATTCCAGGGTGCGGACCCTGCTGCGCACGTCCGTGGGGATGAATTTGCCAATCTTGTCGGCGAGATAGGTGAGGACGGCGCCGGATTCGAAGACCGTGATCGGCTCGCCGCCGTCCTTCGGCGCCCTGTCGATGATCGCTGGAATGCGGTTATTCGGCGAAAAGGCGAGGAATTCCGGCTTGAACTGCTCGTTCTTGCTGATGTTGACCGGATGCGCCTCCCATTCGAGGCCGGTCTCTTCGAGGAAAATCGCGATTTTCTGTCCGTTCGGCGTGGGCCAGTAATGCAGTTCGATCATGGCGGAGCTGTTTCCTCAAGTTGATTGGCAAGCGAGTTGAATACACAGTCAGGTGGCAACTATAAGCGCCTCGCGCCCTTTCTCACAGCCGGCCGAAACCCTAAATAGGGATCAGATCGCAAGGAGCCGCCGTGTCTAATCCCTTCTTCACACAATGGACTGCACCGTTCGAACTACCGCCGTTCGGGGAGATCAAGCCAGAGCATTATGCGGAAGCGTTCGACAAAGGCATGGCCGAGCACCGCTCCGAGATCGCGGCGATTTCGTCCGATCCGCAGTCGCCGACATTCGCCAATACGATCGAGGCGCTGGAGCGTGCCGGCGAGCCGCTGCGCAAGGTCTCGAGCGTGTTCTGGAATCTGTCGTCGGCCGATACCAACGACGCTCTGCAGGCGATCGAGCGCGACATGGCGCCGAAGCTCGCTGCCCACGGGTCGGCGATCTACCTCGATGCGGCGCTGTTCCAGCGGGTCGACGCCTTGCACAAGGTCCGCGACACGCTCGGCCTGACTGAAGAGCAGAAGCGTGTGCTCGAACTCACGCACAAGGACTTCGTGCGCTCGGGCGCGCGGCTGCAGGGCGCCGACAAGGAGCGGATGGCGGCCATCGTCGGGCGCCTGGCGGAACTGACCACGACATTCGGCCAGAACGTGTTGAAGGACGAGGCCGCCTTCACCCTGCCGCTGGACAGCAAGGACGATCTTGCCGGCCTGTCGCCATCGCTCATCGACAGCGCCGCCCACGCCGCCAAGGATCGCCATGTCGATGCGCCCTATGCGGTGACCCTGTCGCGTTCGCACGTCGAGCCGTTCCTTGAAACATCGGCGCGACGCGACCTGCGTGAAACGGTATTCAAGGCGTTTGTTTCACGCGGCGCCAATAGCGGCGCAACCGACAATCATGCGGTCGTCGAAGAGATCGTGAAGCTGCGCGCCGAACGCGCCAAGCTGCTCGGCTATGAGACCTTCGCCCATTTCAAGCTCGACAACACAATGGCGGAAACGCCGGAGGCGGTGAAAGGCCTGCTCGACCGGGTCTGGGATAAGGGCCGCGCGCGGGCGCTCGAAGAGCGCGACGACATGCAGAAGATCGCCGATGCGGAAGGCGCCAATTTCGCCATTGCCGCCCATGACTGGCGCTATTATTCGCAGAAACTGCGCAAGGCGAAGTTCGACGTCGACGAGGCGCGGGTCAAACCCTATTTCGAACTCAACAGGATGCGCGAGGCAGCGTTCTATACGGCGAACCGGCTGTTCGGCTTGTCGTTTACGGAGCGCAAGGGGCTGGATCTCTATCATCCCGACGTGCGTGCCTTCGATGTCACCGATCGCGACGGCCAGCATGTCGCGCTGTTTCTCGCCGACGATTTCGCCCGCGCCAGCAAGCGCAGCGGCGCCTGGATGACATCGTTCCGCGAGCAGCAGAAGCTCGATGGCGTCATCCGCCCGATCATCGTCAACGTTCTCAATGTGGCGAAGCCGGGTGCCGGGCAGCCGGCGCTGCTGTCGATCGACGAAGCGCGCACTTTGTTCCACGAATTCGGCCATGCTTTGCATGGCATGCTGTCGGACGTGATCTATCCGCGCATCTCGGGCACGAGTGTCGCCTCGGACTTCGTCGAACTGCCGTCGCAGCTCTACGAGCACTGGGTGCTGCAGAAAGACATCTTGCAGAAATTCGCGCGCCATCACCAGACCGGCGCGGAAATACCGGCGGATATTCTCGATCGCATTCGCGCCATGCAGACGTTCAACCAGGGCTTCGCCACGGTCGAATATTGCTCATCGGCCTATATCGATCTCGATTTCCACATGTTGCCCGCGCCAGCGGTGGTCGATGCAAAGAAGTTCCAGAGCGATCAACTGGCGTCCATCCGGATGCCGGATGAGATCTCCATGCGGCATCGCACGCCACATTTTTCGCATGTATTCGCGGGCGAGGGATATGCGGCCGGCTATTACTCCTATCTCTGGTCGGAGGTGCTCGATGCGGACGCGTTCGATGCGTTCGAGGAGACCGGCGATATCTTCAATCCGGACGTGGCCGCGCGGCTGCGCGAATTCATCTATTCGGCCGGCGGGCGGCGCGAACCGGCGGATGCCTATATCGCCTTCCGGGGAAGGGTGCCGACGCCCGATGCGCTGATGCGCAAGCGCGGGTTGGTTTAGATCAATCTTCCGGCTTGAAGCCGGAAGCCTTGATCGGTACGGCCCAGCGCTCGAAGTCGGCCTGCTGGATGCTGGCCAGTTCGTCGGGCGAGCGGCCCGTCGGCGATTGTCCGAGGCGGATGAGCAATTCCTTGCCGGACGGCTTCTGCACCGCATCGGCCAGGATGGCGCTGACCTTGTCGACAATGGGCCTGGGCGTGCCTGCTGGCGCATAGATCGCATACCAGCCCTGGGCGACGATGTCGTAACCCTGCTCCTTATAGGTCGGTACGTCGGGGGTCATTGGCGAGCGCACGGCGCCGGTGGTGGCGAGCATGCGGACCTTCCCGGCGCGATGCAGTTCTGCGGCATCGGGCGAGGGTGTCGAACCAAGCGCGATCTGGCCGGCGGCAACATCGTTCATCACCGGCGCGGTGCCGCGGAACGGCACGTGGCGCAGTTCGATCTTCGCTGCTGTGGCGAACAGGATTGCGGAGAAATGTGGAATGGTGCCGGCGCCCGGCGAGCCATAGGCGGCCTTGTCGGGGTTGGCTCGCAACCATTCGACCAGTTCAGCCAGATTGTGGGCCGTTGTCATTGGTCCCGTTGATAGCGCGAATTCCTGCGTGGCGATCTGCGAGACCGGCTGCAGGTCCTTCAGCGGATCGTAGGGTAGATTTGTATAGACGCTGGGATGCGTGACGATGGGGCCGAACGGCGTGAACAGAAACGTGCGGCCGTCCGGCGCGGCATTGACCACAGCGCGCGTGCCGATGCGGCCGTCGGCGCCGACACGGTTTTCGACGATCACTGTTTCGCCAAGCGCCTGACGCATCTGATCGGCCAGATAGCGGACCACGGCGTCCCCGCCGCCGCCGGCCGCAAACGGATAGATGATGCGGATCGGCTGGCTTTGTGCAATGGCCGGCGCGGCGAGCGCGCCGGCATAGGCAGCTGTGCTGGTGACGAACGTTCTGCGATTGAGCCTCATGATCCCTCCCGATTCATTTACTCAAGATGGCTGTCCATTCACACCGTCATGACGATCTTGCCGATATGCTCGCTCGTCTCCATGCGCGCATGAGCTTTCGGCGCGTCGGTCAGCTTGAACGTCGAATCGATGACCGGCTTGCACTTGCCTTGCGCCCACAGCGGGCCGACGGTCTCTTCCAGGCTTTTGGCGATGGCGGCTTTCTGCGCGACCGTGCGCGGGCGCAGCGCCGAGCCGGTGTAGAGAATGCGCTTGGCCGAGATCGGCCGCAGATCCAGCGCTTCCACCTTGAAACCCTGCATGAAGGCGATCTGCACGATGCGCGCATCCATCGCGGCGCATTCGAGATTGCGCTGCACATAGGGGCCGCCGACCATGTCGAGGATGACGTTGACGCCCTTGCCGTCGGTCAGCTGCTTCACTTCGGCGACGAAATCCTGCGTCTTGTAATTGATCGCATGGTCGGCGCCGAGCTTGAGGCAGGCATCAGCCTTCTCCTGCGTCCCGACGGTGACGATGGAGCGCGCGCCGAGCGCATGGGCAAGCATGATGGCGGTCGTGCCGATGCCGGATGAGCCGCCGTGGATCAGCACGGTTTCGCCAGCGGCCAGCTTCGCGGTCATGAAGCCGTTGACCCAGACCGTGAAGAAGGTCTCGGGGATGGCTGCCGCTTCCACCATGCTGAAGCCTGCCGGTACGGGCAGGGCATGGCTTTCGTTGACGACGCAATATTCGGCATAGCCGCCGCCATGGGCGAGCGCACAGACCTTGTCGCCGAGCTTGTAGCGCGATGCGCCGGGGCCGATCGCCGCGACGGTGCCCGAAATTTCCAGGCCGGGCAGATCGGAAGCGCCGGGCGGCGGCGGATAGCGGCCGAGGCGCTGCGACACGTCCGGCCGGTTGACGCCGGCCGCGGCGACCTGAACGAGAATCTCGCCGTTGCCCGGTTGTGGCATCGGCCGGGTTTCAGGTTGCAGGACTTCCGGGCCGCCGGGTTCCTTGATGGCAATGCAGACCATGGTCTGCGGCAGATTTGACATATCATGCTCTCCTGCGCCGGGACGTGTTGCCCATGGTCGTAGCGCGGCTTTTCCTCGCACGCAACGCCGTTGACTTTCGAGCCTTGCTCGGGAAGATCGCGACACGGAGGAAGCAAATGCAAGAAATGCTGGACTATGAATGCATGGGCGCGCGCATCCGCTATCGGCGCAAGGGAGGTGGCCCAACACTCCTGCTGCTCAAAAACGAGGAAGCGCTGCCGGGCGACACGGCATTCATCGATGAACTGGCCAAATCCTTCGACGTGATCGTGCCCGATCATCCGGGCTTCGGTCTGTCCGACACACCGGACTGGCTGAAAGGCATGGGCGACACCGCCTATTTCTATCTCGATTTCATCGAGGCGCTGAAGCTCGACAAATTGCATGTGGTCGGCTGTTCGGTCGGCGGCTGGATCGCGGCTGAGATCGCCGTGCGCGACTGCCGGCGGATCGCCTCGCTCAGCCTGTTGGCGCCCTATGGCGTGCGCAAGAGCGGCGTGCCGTTCGGCGACGTGTTTCTGTGGACGCCGGAAGAAAGCGTGCGCAAGCGTGTGTGTGACCAGACGCTCGTCGACGATTTCATGGCGCGGCAGAAGAGCAAGGAAGAAGAGGCGGCGCTTTTGAAGGACCGTTACGGCACGGCGCGGCTGGCGTGGAACCCGCGCTTCTTCAATCCGGAATTGCAGCGCTGGCTGCATCGCATCAAGCCGCCTCTGCAGACCATCTGGGGCGACCAGGACGAGCTCGTGCCGGCAGACATCTTCGACGCGTGGAAGACCGGTCTGCCCGATGCCAAAAACACGGTGATCAAGGATTGCGGCCACCTGCCGCATTTCGAACATCCAGAAACGTCAGCGGCTATCGTCCGCCGGTTCATCAGCGAGGTGCGGCCGTGAAATTCTACGCTTTCCACCTCATGCCCTATCGCCATCTCGATTTCGAGAAGGCCGACGAATACCGGTCCTACTGGGTCAACCTGCCGAGCGGCTTCTACGATCCCAAGCTCGGCGCGAAGCTCTATCACGAATATATCGACCAGCTCGTCTATGCCGCCGATTGCGGCTTCGACGGCATCAGCGTCAACGAGCATCATCAGACGGCCTATGGCCTGATGCCGGCGCCCAATCTCATCGCCAGCGCGCTCATCGAGCGCACGCGTGGCCGCGACACGAAGATCGCGGTCATCGGCCGGGCGCTGCCGATCGCCGGCAATCCGATCACCATCGCGGAAGAATTCGCCATGCTCGACAATCTGTCGGACGGGCGGCTGATCGCGGGTTTCGTTCGTGGCATCGGCTGCGAATATCATTCGTCGGGCGTCAATCCGATCTATTCGCATGATCGCTTTCACGAGGCGCATGACATCATCACGCGGGCCTGGGCGGCCGACAAGCCGTTCGCCTATGAGGGCGATCATTACAACATCAACTATGTGAGCTGCTGGCCGCGTCCCGTGCAGCAGCCCGGTCCGCCGATCTGGATCCCCTCGCAGGGCTCCGGCGAGACGATCGACTGGGCGGCGGCGCCCGAGCGCAAATACCCGATGATCATGGCGTTCAGCCCGACAGACGCCGTGGTGCGCTTCCACGAGGTCTACAAGGCCAAGGCGCGGGAGTTCGGCTATGAGGCCACGGGCGATCAGCTCGGCTGGTCGACGCCGGTCTATGTGGCGGAGACCGACGAGATCGCCGAGCGCGAGGCGGGGCCCCACATCGACAAGTTGTTCAACCATTTCTTCCATATCCCGGTCGAATATCTGTTTCCGCCGGGCTACACGTCGGTGCGTTCGTTCCAGGCGATGATGGAATTCCGCAAGGGCATCGGCACCGAGAAGCTGGAATTGAAAGGCCTGCTCCAGCGCGGCAACTGCATCGTCGGCAGTCCGGCGACGGTGCGCGAGAAGCTCGAGGCGCTGCATGCGCGCACCGGCTTCCGCATCATGGCGCCGATGATCCAGTTCGGCACCCTGCCGGACGAACTGGTCAAAAAGAGTACGCAGATGTTCGGCGAGGAGGTTGCGCCGAGGCTCAGGCATCTTTGATATGGCTGCCGGCCGGGCGAACCCGGCCGGCGAATTATGGCCAAAGGAGGCGGCGTATGGCGAAATCTGACGATGACAATGTTTTCGGCGCGCCGCCGCGCAAGAAGACCACGCACGAACTGGGGGAAAGTGTCGACTTCCTGACGGCGGCGGAACTGCGCGAGCGGGTCGAACTGCTGCGCGCGGAAATCGCGCGCCTGGAGGCAGCGGCGGTCGCCAAGGATGCGTCAAAGCAGGCGGCCGACGCCTTTTTCAAAAAATGAGCTGAGCCGTTCCGGAATCGTCCTGAGGCGGGATGTGTCTCAGCCTGGTTCGCTTCAAAACGGGACTTCGGGGCATTTTCTGGCCACCGTTTACCAGGTGTTAAGGAGTCTAAATTATTAATGGGGACATCCTGATTTATCAGGATTTTGAGTGGCTCCTGTCCACTCTGTTTGACGCCTCCCTGTTACCACCTTTAGAGCCGCCTTCTGCGGCTCTTTTTTTGTCGTTTGGATCCCAATCCGGGCTCCGACCAGGCCGTTAACGGGCCATTAATTAACGTTAACAAATGTTAAACACTCAAAGTTGAGGCATTGGCGCTAGTATTGCTGTACCCCTCACAGGGTATTCGTCCCGTCCGGGGACGCAGCCTTCCAACAGATGGAATGCGGCAATGTTCAACGTGCGTAACGACGGGTCGCGTAACACCGTGTCTTTCGCCAGCAGGCTGGCGAGCTCGGAAGCGTTCAAGACATTGTTCCGGGAGGGGATGACGCTTGTCGAAGAAGCGGCCGCCTATCTGGACGGGCCGGGCCGGCAGGAATCGAGACTTCTGAGCCGTTCCGATGCGCTGGCCTATGCGGCCGAGAGCATGCGGCTGACGACACGCCTGATGCAGCTTGCCTCGTGGCTGTTGCTGCAGCGGGCGGTCAACGAAGGCGAGATGACGCAGCTGCAGGCGTCTAGCGAGAAGAACAAGGTCAAACTGACGCGGCAGGACATTGCGTCCAGCGCCGAGGTTTTTGCCCGGCTTCCCGAACCATTGCGCGATCTGACGACGCAGTCGCTGCGGCTGCAGGCGCGCATCGTCCACCTCGACCGGCTGCTCTATACCAAGGCGGCGGACGGCCCCGAGGCGCAGGCTCGCGCCGGCATCGAGGCGCAGCTTGAAAAGCTGCGGGCCGCCTTCCAGACGGGTGGCGAGAGCAAGAAGGATCGCGACGCCTTCGGCTTCGGCTCCTGACCGGCAGAAGCCTCCAAAATCAAAAACCCCGGCCACTGGCCGGGGTTTTGTTTTTTGGCGATGAAACGCCTGAATTACTTTTTGGTCTGGCCCAGCGAGCCGAAGCGCGAGTTGAACTTCGACAGACGGCCGCCGCGGTCGAGCAACTGCTGCGAACCGCCGGTCCAGGCCGGATGGGTGTTCGGGTCGATGTCGAGGTTCAAGGTGTCGCCTTCCTTGCCGTAGGTCGAGCGGGTCATGTACTCGGTGCCATCGGTCATCACGACCTTGATCATGTGGTAATGGGGATGCGTATCGGCTTTCATCGGAACGTCCTTTGGAAATCTGGAATCGGGCCGGGCTAGCGGGGATGGCAGGCACGCGGCGGAAATTCTGGACCCTGACGGGTTTCGCGGCCCGTATACATGAACCGGCGGATGTAAACAAGGCGTGACGAAACAGCCGCGTTTGCGATATTCCAACCGGCCGCCAAAGCGCGTAAACAGCAGGTCATGACCGATCTTCCGCCCATCGCCCCCGAGGCCAGTCCACGTCCCTCGTTAAGGGCGCTTTTGCCGCTCATTCCCTATGCCCTGCGCTATCGCGGGCTGATTGCGGCCGCGCTGGCTGCCCTGACGGTCGCCTCAGCCGCAACCTTAACTGTACCAGTGGCGGTGCGCGGCATGATCGATCATGGCTTTTCTGCTGCCGGGTCGGACCTTATCTCGAGCTATTTTCTCGCCATGCTCGCCGTCGTGGCGGTTCTCGCGATGGCGTCGGGCGCCCGCTACTATCTTGTCATGATCATCGGCGAGCGGGTCGTCGCCGACCTGCGCTCGGATGTGTTCGCCCATCTCGCCCGCCTCGACGCCTCCTTCTACGACACGGCACGGACGGGCGAACTGGTGTCGCGGCTCACCGCCGATACGACCCAGATGAAGTCCGCCTTCGGCTCGTCCGCCTCCGTCGCCCTGCGCAATCTGTTCATGTTCGCCGGTGCGATCGGCATGATGGTCTATACGAGCCCGAAACTGTCGGCGCTCGTGCTCATCGCCATTCCCATCATCGTGTTTCCGCTGGTGGCGTCCGGCCGCAGCGTGCGCCGGCGCTCGCGGAAGGCTCAGGACACCTTGGCCGAAGCCTCCGCCTTCGCCGCCGAAAATCTCGGCGCCATCCGCACCATGCAGGCGTTCAATGCCGAGCCTGCCACGATGAAGCGCTTCCGTCAGGCTGTCGAGGAGGCCTATCAGGCGGCGCGCAACACCACCGGTGCGCGGGCGCTGCTGACGACGGTTGCGATCTTCCTGGCTTTTTCGAGCGTCATCGCGGTGCTGTGGCTGGGCGCCCAGGATGTTCTGGCCGGGCGCATCACCGGTGGCCTGCTGTCGCAATTCGTCCTCTATGCGGTGTTCGGCGCCAGCTCACTCGGTCAATTGTCGGAAGTCTGGAGCGAAATCTCTGCGGCCGCCGGAGCCGCCGGACGGATTGCAGAGATCCTGGCGATCAAGCCGAAGATCGCCGCTCCGGCGCGGCCCGAGGCGATGCCGCAGCCGTCGCGCGGTCAGGTGGCGTTTGACAACGTGCGCTTTTCCTATCCGTCGCGGAGCGACGTCGAGGCGCTGGCAGGTTTGTCGTTCGAGGTAAAAAGCGGCGAGACGATCGCGCTCGTCGGACCATCGGGCGCCGGTAAATCGACGGTGTTCCAGCTTTTGCTGCGCTTCTACGACCCGGTTTCGGGCGTGATCCGGGTTGACGATGTCGATGTTTCCAAGGTCGATCCCACGGATCTGCGGGCACGCATCGCTTTGGTGCCGCAGGAATCGGTGGTTTTCGGCGCCACCATCGCCGACAACATCCGCTACGGCAGCGAGAGCGCTCCCATGGAGGACGTGGTCGCCGCAGCCAAACGCGCGGCGGCGGACGAATTCATCGTTGCCATGCCAGGCGGCTATGAGGCGCGCGTCGGCGAGCGCGGCGTGACCTTGTCCGGCGGCCAGCGCCAACGCCTGGCGATCGCGCGGGCCATTCTCAAGAACGCGCCGATCCTGCTGCTCGATGAGGCAACATCGGCGCTCGACGCCGAAAACGAGACGCTGGTGCAGGCGGCGCTCGAGGGCTTGATGGGCACGCGCACCACAATCGTCATCGCGCATCGGCTCGCGACCGTGCTGAAGGCGGACCGTATTCTGGTTCTGGACGGCGGCCGCATCGTCGAAGAGGGCGATCACGCCTCGCTGGTGGCGAGGGGCGGACTCTATGCCCGGCTTGCCCGTCTGCAATTCGATGCAGCGGCACAAGTGGCCGATGTGCGCGCAGCGGAATGACAGTGTTGCAATGAGTGACATGTTTGCAACTGGCCAAGGCTATGCCGTCAAATCTTCCGTGAGCTATGGGAATCGTTAAGGTCTTTTGTTAAAATATCAGCATGCTGCAGTGGTTGCTGATGTTCGAAAGACGATTGTTACAGGCCGGCATCTTGTCTGGCCTTCTCGCTGCGGTTTCGTTGACAGCGATCTCGACTGCGGCTTTGAGCGCCCCTCTGCGCGCCAAGCCGCCGCGCCAGACGGTGGAGCCCGAGGCGCGGCCGAAAGGCCCGCTCACCATCGTCGTCTCGATCGCGCGCCAGCACCTGACGCTTTATGATGGTCTGACTCCCATCGCGACGACGACGGTTTCGACCGGCGTCAGCGGGCACGAGACGCCGACCGGCGTGTTCAGCATCCTGCAGAAGGATCGCTATCACAAGTCGAACATCTACGACGATGCGCCGATGCCCTATATGCAGCGGATCACCTGGTCGGGCGTCGCCCTGCACGAAGGTCATGTAACCGGCCGGCCGGCGTCGCACGGCTGCATCCGCATGCCGCAGGCTTTCGCCATCCGGCTGTGGAAGATGACCAGGCTCAACGTGCGCGTCATTGTCGCCTATGACGACGTCTCGCTGGCCGAAATCTCGGCCCCCGGCCTGTTCGTGGTCAGGCCAGAGGCGAATTTCACGCTTCCAATCGATCCGCCGGCGCCGATCTCCCTGACAACGGCTGTCGACACGACGGCGAGCATCCCGGAATCCGCGGAAAAGCCCGCGTCGGATATGCCGGCAGTTGCCGAGGGCGCGGACAAAGCACCGCCGGTGGCGAGCCTCGATGGCGAGACCGGCCTGGTGACGGAAGCCCCGGCGCCGCTGTCGCTCGATATCGCCGCAAAGCCGGCCGTTCCGATCGTGAATTCCGTTGCGGTTGAAGCGGAGCAGAGTTCCGTTGCGGTTGCCGCGTCCGAGCCGGTGCAGGTGGAGGCTCCGGCGCCGGCTGCTGCCGCACCGCCGCCAAGCGTTGTTGCGACGGCGCCCGTCGAAGTCCTGGATATGTCCCTGCCGCCGGGCGTCGGCGTACGCAAGCCGGTGGAGATCAACAAGAGCCGCGGGCCGATCTCCGTCTTCATCAGCAAGAAGGAAGGCAAGCTCTATGTCCGGCAGGACTTCGTGCCCGTCTACGAAACGGCCGTGACATTTGAAGACCCTGAGGCACCGGTCGGCACCCATGTCTTCACGGCGGTCGGTAAAATGGACGGCAAGGCGGATAGCGAACTGCGCTGGTCGGTGGCCACCGTGCCGTCGGCGATCTCGCTGCAACGCGACCGCGAGGCGGCGGCCCGCCGGTTGCCGCGCAAGGCAGCCAATGGTGCCGGCGTACAGGTCGCCTCTAATGGCGCACTCGCCCTGCCGCTGTTGATGCCGCAGGCGTCGGAAGTTCTGCAGCGGATCAAGATTCCCGATGAGGCCGGCGATGCGATTGCCCGCGCGCTGACACCCGGCTCATCGCTGATCGTGTCCGATCTCGGCAACAGCCGCGAGACTGGCAAGGGCACGGACTTCATCGTCCTGGCGCGGTAGTAGCGCCGCAGCATTTCGGCCGCGGAGGTCGCACTCAGCTCAGCAACGGACCCCAGGACGGGTCGGAGCCGAACGACGGTGTCGGCACGGGGAATTCTCCGCGTCCGGTGATGTCGGCCATGAAGATGCGCGCGCCGGACTGGCCGCCCGGATCGCGGAAGAACATCAGGAACAGACCGTTCGGAGCGAAGGTCGGGCCCTCGTTGTGGAAGCCCTCGGTGATGATGCGCTCGCCGGATCCGTCGACGCGCATGACGCCGATGCCGAAGGAACCGCCGCGCTGGCGGGTGAAGGCGATGTAGTCGCCTTTCGGCGACCAGACCGGCGTGGAATAGCGGGCGTTGGCGCCAAATGAAATGCGCCGCGCCGAACCGCCGCCGGCGCCCATGATATAAAGCTGCTGGCCGCCGCCGCGATCGCTTTCGAAGACGATCTGGCTGCCGTCGGGCGAGAAGCATGGCGAGGTGTCGATGCCCGATGTGTCGGTGAGCCGCGTCGTCGAGCGCGAGCGCAGGTCCATCGAATAGATGTTCGTCGCCGAGCCAGACGACAGCGACATCACGATCTTCTGTCCGTCCGGCGAGAAGCGCGGCGAGAATGTCATGCCGGGAAAATTGCCGACGACTTCGCGCTGGCCGCTTTCGACATTCAGCAGGCTGACCTTCGGATCGCCCTGGCCGAACGACATGAAGGTGACGTCCTGCGACGACGGCGAGAAGCGCGGCGTCAGCGCCAGGTCGTCGCCGCGGGTCAGGTAGCGGATGTTGGCGCCGTCCTGGTCCATGATGGCGAGGCGCTTGCGGCGGCGTTCCGCCGGGCCGGTTTCATCGACGAAGACGACGCGGGTGTCGAAGAAGCCTTTCTCGCCGGTGATGCGGGTGAAGATGGCGTCGGAGACGATATGCGCGACGCGGCGGGAATTGTTCGGATCGGTGACGAACTGCTGGCCCGCGGCCTGCTGGCCGGTGGCGACATCCCAGAGGCGGAAGTCGGTGCGCATGCGCCCGTCGGGCCCGCGGCCGGTGCGGCCGGTGACGACATATTGCGCGTTGATGGTGCGCCAGGCGTCCCATTGCGGCGGCTGATCGGGGTTGGTGATCTTCTCGGTGAAGGTGCGCGGGTCGACCGGGCTCAGATAGACGGAGCGGCGGAAATTATTGTTGACGACCTGCGTCAGCGCCGGGCCTTGCTGGGCGTCGCCGATGAAATCGGTGACGGCGATGGACACCGGGCGGAACTGGCCGCCGCGAATCTCGACTTCGCGCGGCGATTGCGCAAAGGCGCGGCTGCCGATGAGCGGCAGCGTTGCCGCGCCGGTGAGGAGCGAATTGAAGTGGCGGCGGGAAAAAGGCGTATTCATCATCGGATAAAATTCCGGTTCGTGTTCGAATGAAGATGGGACGCGAACGAGTTACGCGGCTGCAAGTTGCATGGTGCGCTCAATCGGACGGGTCGAAGCTGAGCGGCATTTCCTTCCACTGTTCGTAAAAGGGATCGAAGCGCGCAGGAATGCGCATGGGGTTGCAATCGGGATGGTTGACCGCGCGAATGGCGCTATCGGCCAGCGAGCGTTTCGCCGGATCGTTGGTCGGGTTGAGAAGGCGCGGCGCGACTTCCAGCGTGCCGTTGCGCGCGAAGCGGATGGTGATCTTCGGGCGGTAGCCGAGGCTTTCGGAATTCGGCGGCTTGCTGTCCCAGCAGCTATCGTATTTGTCTTTCAGAAAGCCCAGGAACTGGTCCCACATGGCCGGCGACATCTTCGCCGCATTGGCATTCGGTGCGCCAAGCGAAGCGGTGCGATTGAGCTCGCGCCCGGTCGCCGCGCGCTGACCCGGATCCTCGCGCGTCAGCAGTCGCGAGATTTCGCCCGGGTTCAGGCGGCGCTGCGGTTCGGCGTTTTCATCGCCGGACTTCGGCCGCGACGGCGGCCTGGCGGTTTCCTCGCGCTTGCGCTCGTTCAGCAGGCTGGCGATCTTGTCGGGCTGCAGCTTCTGGTCCGGCTTGGCTTCGGGCTTCGGATCCGGCTTGGGCGGCGTCGGCGCACGCTTCGGTGGCTCCGGGGCAGGAGCCTCGGCCTTCTTCGGCGGTTCGATCTTGGGGCGTACCGGTGGCCTGGGCGGTTCGATCGCCTCGGCATCCGGCGGCTTTGGCGGTTCCGGCTTGGCTTCGACCTTCTGCGGCTCGACTGGACGCGGCGTCGGCTTCGGCGGATCCGGCTTGACCGGCTCCGGCGTTGGCGGGGGCGGCGGCAGGGCCGCGACGCGCTGGGGCGGCAGCGGCGCCGGCGGCGTTTCGTCCTCGCCAGGATCCGGCAGGCGGCGCAACGGCGGCGGCGGGGTGGGAACGTCGACCTTGGCCTCCTGCACGACAGGCTTTGGTGTCGGCTCGGCGATTTCGGCGACTTTTTCAGCGCGCGGCGGCGCCGGCTTCTGTTCCTTGGCCGTCTTTTCGCCTTTCATGATCTGGCTGAGATCGGCATCCGAAATCATTTCGACGGGAATGGCTTCCTGCGCATCGGTGAATTTCTGCGAGTCAGAAAAGACGACAAGCGCCGCCAACAGCAGAGCGCCATGCACGCCGCCGGAAACGAAGATGCCGGGTTCTGACCGAGAGAACGCCAACGCGGCCTAACTCCTGTCGAACAGGGAGCGAAGTGCCCCTGTTTCACGCACTATTTCTTCTCTTGCTCGGTGACGAGCGCGACTTTCTTGTACCCGGCAGAGGTGATCAGCGACATCACTTCGGCGACCCTGCCGTAGTTGACTGCACGCGCACCGCGCACATAAATCCGTTCGTCAAAGCCGTTCTTCGCCGCGGCTTTCAGTCTGTCGGTAAGCTGATCGGCCTGCACCGGCTGGTCCATCAGGTAGATCGAGCCCTTCTCGTCGATGGCGACTGAAATCGGCTTCTGATCGATGTTGAGTGCCGCGGCCTTCGTCTCCGGCAGATCGATGGGAACGCCCGTCGCCAGCAATGGGGCTGCGACCATGAAGATGATGAGCAGGACTAGCATGACGTCGATGAACGGCGTCATGTTGATTTCCGCCATGGCGCCATAGCGCGGTACGCCGCGCCGTCTGCGTCCACCCTTCTTGCCTGCTGCGACCGACATTCCCATGGTGTGACCTCAGGCCGCGCGATCGCGTTCGCTGGCGACATGATGATCGATCTGCCGCGAGAGAATGGAAGAGAATTCGTCGGCGAAGCTTTCGAGCCTTGCCTGGGAGCGCGCCACGCGGCCCTGCAGGATGTTGTAGAAGACCAGCGCCGGAATGGCGGCGAAGAGGCCGATGGCAGTGGCGAACAGGGCTTCAGCGATACCGGGCGCGACGACGGCAAGCGAGGTGTTCTTCGACGCGGCGATGGAGCGGAAGGCGGTCATGATGCCCCAGACCGTGCCGAACAGGCCGACGAAGGGGCCGGCGGAGGCGACCGAGGCGAGAACCAGGAGCTGCGATTCAAGCTTTTCGACTTCCCTGGCGATGGAGACGTCGAGCACTTTCTCGATGCGCGCCTGCAGGCCCATGAAGGCGGTGGAGGCTGTGGTGAAAGACCGCTTCCATTCGCGCATGGCGGCGACGAAAAGCGAGGCCATGGCAGTCGTCGGCGTGGCGGACAGGGTCTGATAGAGTTCCTCAAGCGAATTGCCGGACCAGAACGAATCCTCGAACCGGTCCATGGCCTTTTCGGTCTTGGAAAACAGTAGCGTCTTGTTGATGATGATGGACCAGCTCCAGATCGAGGCCGCCAGCAGGCCGAGCATCACGACCTTGACAACAAAATGGGCGCCCCAGAACATCCCCCACAGGGTGACCTCGACCGGCGGGCCGGCAGCGATGTCGGCAGGATTCATTCGTGCAGTCCTCAAGTCCTGGCGGGGCGGAATGACCTCGCTTGTGCTCCGGGAATCCGTCGAAACTAGGGCTTCGACGTTGATAGCAAACAGATTGTACCGCCTGAGTTAAGACCCCGTCAGGGTTAACGCCGGGTTACGAGGGCAGTCGAAAGGGTGCGGCAAGGCCAAATTCCAGCTTCAAACCGCTGGGCGGCGGCAGGCCGTACCCTGGCAGAGTCTTCACTGGAATATAGGCAGGTAAAATCAGGGAGCCTGATTGACTTGCTTCCCGCGGACGGCAAGATGGCCTTCGAAATCGGCCGAAATATGCCAAACTTAGGGTTTCGCTGGGAATTTCAGGGAGAGAACGTTGAGCGATCGTTCAATTAGGAAGTGGGCCGGCCGCTACGAAGACGGGCCGTTGCTGCGTGGCGAAGGCCAGTACACCGATGACGTGCGCGCCGAAAAGGCGGTGATCGCTGCGTTCGTCCGCTCCCCCCACGCTCACGCGAAGATCAAGAGCATCGATACGGCTGCCGCCAAAGCGGCCGAGGGTGTGCTGGCGGTCTATACCGCCAAGGATTTCGAGGAATTCGGCTTCGGCACCGTTTCGGGCTCGATTCCGTTTCCCGGCAAGAACGGCGCCATGCCGGTCAGCCCGTTCCGGCCCGTACTGGCGCACGACATTGTCGGCCATGCCGGCGAGCCGGTGGCGATGGTGGTCGCCAAATCGGAAGCCGCTGCGCTCGATGCGGCCGACATGGTCGTCGTCGATTACGACACCTTGCCCGCCGTGGTGACGCTCGAACAGGCGATGTCGGGCAACACGCAGATTTGGCCGCAGGCCAAGGGCAATGTGGCGCACGAATGGGCGACGCCGCCCGACCCGGACGGCGCCAAGCAAAAGGCGCTCGACGAGGCGTTCAAGTCCGCCGCCCATGTGGTGAAGGTCGATGTCGTCAATCAGCGCATCTGCGCCGTGTCGATGGAGCCGCGTGCGGCAACTGCGACGTTCGACCCCAAGTCGGATCAATACACATTGTGGACCGGCACGCAGGGCGTCGCGGGCATTCGCGCCCAAGTGGCGATGACGATGAAGATCGACATGCCGAAACTGCGCGTGCTGACCAAGGATGTCGGCGGCGGCTTCGGCATGAAGGCCTCGACCTATCCGGAATATCCGGCGCTGCTGGCCGCCGCCAAGAAGCTCGGCAAGCCGGTGCACTGGACATCGACAAGAGCCGAGTCGTTCCTGACCGACAATCACGCGCGCGATTCCATCTGGCATGTGGAACTGGCGCTCAGCCCGCGCGGCAAGTTTCTCGGCTTGCGGGTCAAGGGCGAGATGAACGCCGGCGCCTATCTGACCGGCGTTGCCGTGCTGATCCCGACCCTGCATATCTCGGGCTGCATGCCGACCGTCTATGACATTCCCCAGGTGATGGTGGAATCGGCGATCTATTTCTCCAACACCGTGCCTGTCGGCGCCTATCGCGGCGCCGGCCGGCCGGAAGCCAATTACCTGATGGAGCGCGTGATCGATGCGGCTGCGCGCGAGCTGAACATCGATCAGGCAGAGTTGCGTCGCCGCAACCTGATCAAGCCCGAGAAGATGCCGTATCAGTCGGCGACCGGGCCGAAATACGACAGCGGCGATTTTCCGAGCGCGTTCGAGAAAGCGCTGGAAGCCGCCGACTACAAGGGCTTTGCGGCGCGCAAGAAAGATTCCAAGGCGCGTGGCAAATTGCGCGGCATCGGCGTCGGCTGCTATCTCGAAATTTCCGGCGGCCATTACGAAGAGCCGGCACGCATCACCTTCGAGAATGGCAAATGCGTGATCAGCATGGGGCCTGCGCCGCAGGGCCAGGGCCATATCACCGTGTTCAAGCAGCTTGTCGCCGACCAACTGGGTATTTCCGATGACGATGTCGACGTGACGTTCGGCGACAGCGCTCGTGACGTGCCGGGCTTCGGCGCCGTCGCATCACGCTCCGCCATGCTGGTCGGCAGCGCTGTCGTGCAGACCGCCGATAAAGTGCTGGTGAAGGCGAAAGGCGTCGCCAAGACCGTGCTGCAGGCGGGCGATGCGGAGGTGACTTACAAGAGCGGCGTCTTCGAGATCGCCAAGACCGGGCGCCGCGTCACTCTGTTCGAAGTAGCCGAGCACGCCAGGGAGATGAAGAAGCAGGGCGCGATCGAGGAAAACCTCGACACCAACGAGATCGCCCATACGGGCCCGTCGTTTCCCAACGGCTGCCATGTGGCGGAAGTCGAGCTCGATCCGGATACGGGCGAGGTCGACATCGTGCGCTACACGGCGCTGAGCGACTGCGGCGTCATGCTCAACCAGACGATCGTCGAAGGCCAGATCGAAGGCGGCGTCGTGCAGGGCATCGGCCAGGCCATCGGCGAGTTCACCCGCTATGATACGACCAGCGGCCAGCTCCTTGCCGGTTCCTTCATGGACTACATGATGCCGCGCGCCGACAGCGTGCCGAGCCTGACGGTGCTGCACAACCCGACCCGCTGCACGACCAATCTCGTCGGCGCCAAGGGTGTCGGCGAGGCCGGCACGACCGGCGCGACGGCGACGATCGTCAATGCGATCGAAAATGCCATCTCGGCCGCAAAGCCGCTGCCGCTGGTGATGCCGCTGACGCCGCAGGTCGTGTGGAAGGCCCTGCAGGACGCATAGCGCTCGCGGGCGGGGGGCAACGCAAGACCCCATTTCTCGTCCCGCCCAGGCGGGGCGGGGACATGGGTGCTTTTGAAATACGGGTAAATCAGGGCCTTAGGCCGCGTTGATCGCAATCCCTTTGTTCGGCGCTATCTTGGACATTCGAGGATGCCGGATTGCTTAAGGCGTTACGCCAATCGCAGGCTTGTGAGTGTTCGTCTCTAGCAAACTTGACTTTTTGGCACTACCATCGGCAGCAATGTTGAAGGGATGAGACGATGATGACAGTCGATTTCAAGATAAACGGTAAATCCGTTTCTATCTCGGCGGAACCCGATACGCCGCTTCTCTGGGTCATCCGCGAACACCTCAAGCTCACCGGCACGAAATACGGCTGCGGCGCTGGTATGTGCGGCGCCTGCACCGTTCACATCAACGGACGTTCCGCGCGCTCATGCCGTGCGCAATTGCAGGACATGGCCGGAAAATCGGTCACGACGATTGAAGGGCTCTCGGCTGCATCCGACCATCCGTTGCAGAAGGCCTGGATTGCCGAGCAGACCCCGCAGTGCGGATACTGCCAGTCCGGGCAGATCATGCAGGCGGCGGATCTCCTGCAGAAAAATCCTCATCCGACCCGCGATGAAATCGTTCGTCACATGGATGGCAATATCTGTCGATGCGGGACCTATCCCCGGATCGTGCGCGCCATCGAACGCGCCGTGAAGGAGGGCTGATCTGATGAACGCTCCCGCAAAATCTCCTCTCGCTCCTTCCCGCCGTGGCTTTCTGGCAGGCGCAGCAAGCCTGGGATTCGCTTTCACGCTTGGCGACCTCGGTGGCGTCGCAACGGCTCAGGCCGCTGAGACATCCGGCCATGCCATCGGTTACTGGGTAACGATCAACGCCGACGGCGGCATTCAGATCGCGATGCCTGCGGCTGAAATGGGGCAGGGCTCCAGCACGGGGCTGGCGATGGTTTTCGCCGAGGAACTGGACGCCGACTGGCCGAAAGTTTCGACGCTGGATATTGCGACGCGCGCCGATATCTACGGAAATCCGGCGTTTGGCGGCGCGTTGATCACGGTCGGCAGCAAATCCATTCAGGGCTATTGGGACAAGGTGCGCCTGCAGGCGGCATCGGTTCGTCGCCTGCTGATGCAGGCGGCGGCGGCGCAGTGGTCTGTGCCCCTGGCCGAACTGACGACGGAGCCCAGCGTCGTCGTCCACGCCGCCAGCGTGCGGCGTCTGACCTATGGTGAGATCGCAGCCTTCGCCGTTGTGCCGGCGGAACTGCCGGCGGTGCAGAAATCCGAGCTGAAGCCGATGAGCGCCTACCGCATCATCGGCAAGCCCGTGGCGCGGCGGGACATTCCGCTCAAGGTCGATGGCTCCGCCAAGTTCGGCATGGATGTGCAGGTTCCCGGCATGGCCTATGGAACGATTTTGCGCTCGCCTGTCGAAGGGGCATCGCCCAAGAAAGTGGATGAAGCCAGCGTTGCGGCTGTTCCGGGCATCATCAAGATCGTGCCGATGAAAGACGCGGTCGGCATCGTCGCGGAGACCATCGAAGCGGCTTTCGCCGCACGCAGCGCTTTGCAGGTGGAGTGGGGCGCAGTCGATTTCCACGGCTACGCCAGCGAACCGGCGCTGGTTCAGTTTGTCGAACGCGCGAAGAAGACGAGCGAGGCGGGCCTGCCTTATGTCAAGACAGGCGACTCCGATACGGCTTTTACGAAGGCGGCAAAGATCGTCACGGCGGAATATACCACTGACTATCTCTATCATGCGCAGATGGAGCCGATTAACATCACCGCGTCCGTCAATGCCGAGGGCGACGGTGCCGAAATCTGGATGGGGACGCAATCGCAAAGCGCCATCATCGGCGCCGCCGCGGCGATCCTGAAGACGAAGCCGGAAAAGATAACATTGCACCCGCATTTCCTGGGCGGCGGATTTGGCCGCCGTTCAGCACCCGACATGGTGCCTTATGCACTGGGAATGTCGAAGGCGGTGCAGCGACCGGTCAAGGTGATCTGGACGCGTGAGCAGGACGTCAAGGCTGCCAAAATGCGGCCGATGACAGCGCATCGTCTCGAGGCGGCGGTAGACGAACAAGGCAACGTGACCGGCTGGCGGCATCGCATTGTCGCAGAGTCTGTCGTCGCCTATTCGGCGCCGGAACGACTTGCGCAGGCCAAGGGGCTTGATCCGCTCACGCTTGAAGGCGCGAAGATTGATTATGAAATCGCAAACCAGACCATCAGCTATCTCCGTGAAATACGCGGCGCACCGCTGAGCGCATGGCGCGGTATCGGCGCCGGTCATAACAAATTCGCGATCGAGGGATTTGCCGACGAAGTGGCGACGGCGCTTACTGTCGATCCGGTCGCGTTTCGACTGCAATTGTGCAAATCGAACCCGCGCGCCACCAAAGTCATCAAGACCGTGGCGGAAATGGCGGGATGGGGCGACGCACGGCCGGCGGAGCGGGCGGTTGGATTCGCTTTCGGCAAGGTCGTCGATACCTGGACGGCTGCGGTCATTGAAATATCGCTCGACCGCGAGACGGGTGAAATTCGCGCGCACCGCGCCTGGGTCGCGCTCGATCCTGGAATCGCCGTCAATCCCGACAGCATTGTCGCTCAGACCGAGGGTAACGTTGTATTTGGTCTCAGTCAGGTGTTGAAAGAACGCGTGACAATCTCGGACGGCAGCGTCGATCAGACCAATCTGTTCGACTATCGCGTCGCGCGCATGTCGGATACGCCGGAAATCCATGTGACGGTTATTCCCACGAACAATCCGCCGTCTGGCATGGGAGAGGCCGCGCTGCCGCTGATCGGTCCGGCCGTCGCCAATGCGATGTACGTGCTGACCAAGAAGCGCTTTCGCAACATGCCGCTGATCCCGCAACGGGTGAAGGCCACCCTCAAGGATAACGGTTCGGTCTAAAGCATCGTGCGTTCTTTCAGGTTCGTCCGATGCTCTGGATTTTTGATAGCGCATCGCCTTTGAAAAAGCCGGCGTCCGCTTTTCGTGCAATGCTTTAACGCACCGCGCAGTCCGTGCGTGAACCGCTGCCTCAGGCCGTGGCCTGAGGCCTCGCCGGGCGGAACAGGCGAACCAGCAGCCAGAGCACCAGCAGGGCGATGACTAGTGCCGCGGCGATGGCGCTTGAAATCACCCATGTCGGTATGAGCGCCGGTGCGGGCGAGCGCGCCTTCATCACGTCCGCCGCTGAGACGCGGGCAGTGTTATTGCCGAACGTGGCGCTGACGAAATTCGCCACGGCGGCGATCTCGTCGTTACTGTGGCCGCGCGCGAACGGCGGCATGAACGTGGTCTCGCGCGGGAAATGATACTGCGCGCCTTCGATCAACACGGCCAGCAGATTCGTGCCGCCCGGATCATTGACGGTGCGGCTTCCCACGAGATCGGCATAGGGCGATTGCGAGCCTGTCCCGTCCCAGGAATGGCAGTTGGCGCATTCGCTGGCGAACAGCCTTTGGCCGAGCGACGCGGCGCCGGTGGGAGCGGTCGAGACCGTGGTCGTAATCGGCGGCGCATTGCGAATGGGCGCGACCGTGCGCAGATAGACGACCATGCTTTTTATGTCTTCGGGCGTCAGGTAACGCAGGCTGTTTTCGATCACTTCGCCCATCGGCCCGGAGGCAGAGCTGTGTCCCGGCGCATGGCCTGACGCCAGATAGGCGGCGATGGCATCGTCGCTCCAGCCGCCGATGCCCGACTGGCCGTCGGAGGTGATATTGTAAGCCTTCCATCCTTGCGTGAGCGTGCCGGCGAGCGCCTGCGACTTGTCAACGTTCTGCGCGAGCGTTCGCGGCGTATGGCACTCGCCGCAGTGGCCGAGGCCCTCGACGAGATAGCCGCCGCGGTTCCATTCCGCCGACTTGCTCGCATCGGGCGCCCAGCGCGCGTCGCGGTGGAACGCCAGGTTCCAGGCAATCATCCCCCACCGTTGGTTGAACGGAAACATCAGCGTGTTTTCGGGCGCCTGCGCGCGAGCCGGCGTGAGACTGAAGAGATAGGCTTTGATCGCCAGGATGTCGTCGCGCGACAGCAGCGTGTAGGAGGTATAGGGCATCGCCGGATAGAGATGTTTGCCGCCACGCCCGACGCCCGACTGCAAGGCCGAGACGAATTCGTCATCGCTATAGGAGCCAATGCCCGTATCGCGATCCGGTGTGATGTTGGCGGAATAGATTGTGCCAAACGGCAATTCGAACGGTCGCCCGCCGGAATAGGGAGTTGCCTTCCCTTGCGTGTGGCAAGGCAGACAATCGGCGGCGCGCGCCAGATATTCGCCGCGTTTCACGATGTCGCCAGGCGCAGGGCTTTGTGCCAGCGCCGAGGACAGCCATGGAGCTCCGAGCAGGACGAGGCAACCGGCGAGACAGGCGGAGGGAAGGGATGTCCTGGAAGACGGAAACAGCTTGGTAGTCGCCCTCATAATGGCCCCCCTATTTTTGACCTGACCAGTGGACAGCGCATCAATCAACCTTAGCCAATGTGGGGTCAAGCAGTAAAATTGATCGTCTTGGGCGCTCAAAACAGGCCACCCTCATTCGATCCTCGCTGCCCAAGGGCCGCCTTCTCCCGCGCTGCGGAAGAAACGCAAAAGCGTTCTTACCTCGGCATGCCTTCCGGCGTGATCGTGCTCACGATGGAAGCGTCCAGCGCCTCGTAATCGTGATAGCCGATCACGTTGTAAAGCTCCTTGCGCGTCTGCATGCGCTCCAGCATGGCGCGCGTGCCGCCGTCGCGGGCGATCGTCGCATAGAGATCGCCCTGCGCTTTGGCGGCGACTCTCAAGGCGCTCACCGGCCAGATCACCATGCGATAGCCCATTTCCTCGAATTCCTTCGCGGTGAAGAAGGGCGTGCGGCCGAACTCGGTCATATTGGCGAGCAGCGGCGCTTTCACCCGTCGGGCGAATTCGCGAAACATGCCGGCGTCGGTCAGAGCTTCGGGAAAGATCGCGTCGGCGCCGGCGGCGAGATATTTCTGGGCGCGTGCCACGGCGGCGTCCATGCCTTCGCTCGCCACCGCATCGGTGCGCGCGATGATGAACAGGTTGCGCCTCGCGCGTGCAGCAGCGGCGACCTTGGCGGCCATGTCGTCGGCGCTCGCCAGTTTCTTGTCGTTCAGATGGCCGCATTTCTTCGGCAGGATCTGGTCTTCGATATGGACGGCGGCTGCGCCCGCCTCCTCGAAGGCGCGCACCATGTGCATGACGTTCAGCGCCTCGCCATAGCCGGTATCGCCATCGACCAGCACCGGCAGGCCGCTGGCGCGCGCCACCTGGCGGATGAAGAAACAGACATCGTCCACGGTGATGATGCCGAGATCGGGCAGGCCCATGGAGGCCGACATGGCCGCGCCCGAGAGATAGAGCGCCTGGAAGCCGGCGGCTTTGGCCTGGAGGGCGGCAAGACCGTTATGCGCGCCGGGCAATTGCACGATGCCGGGCTTTGCCACCAGGTCGCGGAAGCGCGCGCCGGCTGGACCGGGAGGAGCGTCAGCGCCAATGAGATAGCTCATGAAATCCTCCTCCGAACCCGGTGCCGTGAAATAATCATGGCAAGGTTTATCCCAATTGCAGGGCAGCCCGCCAGCGACGCCAAGCGCAGTTGACACTCCACCCCCTGATACCTTCAATGCTGACCAACGAGCGTGTTCCGGCTGCTCCGGAACGCAAAAGATTCAGGGAGACGCGGTGATGGCAAAGGTCGTGGCCGAAGATTTCGTCAAGGCAGCCAGCATGCAGGAGCTTTACGACCTGCTGGACAAATGCGGCATCGAAAACGGCTGGAACAAGAAGGAGCCCTCGCTCTGGCCGCTGCCGCGCCGCGATTTCGTCGGCGCGCACTGGCCGTATACGCGCGCCAAGGCGGCGCTGGATGCGGCGGGGCGCTTCGTCAATACGGAACTGGCCGAGCGGCGCAATCTCATCCTCAAGAATCCGATCCCCGACAACGCCTATCCGACGGTGAAGACCCTGGTCGCCGCCTATCAGATGGTCAAGGCGGGCGAGGTCGCCAAATCGCATCGCCACAGCGCCAATGCGCTGCGCCTCGTCCTTGATACGAAGGAGCATGCCTATACGATCGTCGACGGCAAGAAAGTGCCGATGGAGCCGGGCGACGTGCTGCTGACGCCGAACTGGGCCTGGCACGGCCATTCCAACGAAGGACCCGCCGACGCCTACTGGATGGATTTTCTCGACGTGCCGCTGGTCCATCTGCTCGGGCCGATGTTCTTCGAGCCGCATCCCGATGAATACGAGAAGGCCGATGGCGTGGCAGCGGATTCGCCGTTCCGCTTTCCCTGGGCACAGACCAAGGCGCGGCTGGCGGAAGCCAGCGATGTGACACCGGGCTATCGCGAGATCGAGCTTGGCGCGCCGGCCATGGCGACGATCGATCTGCATGTGGCGCGCCTCGACAAGGGTACGGTTTTGAAGATCGAGCCGAACACGCGCAGCGAGGTCGTTGCGATCATGCAGGGCAAGGGCGTGGCGAAGATCGATGATCTGACGTTCGATTTTGCCCGCGGCGACGCGCTGGCGGCGCCTGCCGGCTGCACGCAGGCGTGGACGGCGAATGAGGAGACCTATCTGCTGCGGGTCAGCGATGCGCCGGTCCTCGACAAGCTGAACTGGCTGCGGCCGATTCCGGCGCCCAAAGCCTGAAACTTTGGCTGTTGATGATTTCAACGAAGGAAGAAGAATGAAAACCCCTGTTCTGATCGTCGGCGGCGGGCCGGTGGGCCTTGCGCTGGCCGGCGACCTCGGCTGGCGCGGCATCTCCTGCCTGCTGGTCGAGAAAGGCGACGGCAGCGTCGACAATCCGAAGATGGATATCGTGCATCCGCGCGCGATGGAATTCTGCCGGCGCTGGGGCATCGTTCCATGGGTGGAGAATGGCGGCTACAACCGCAATTATCCGCAGGACTATATCTGGGTGACGGCGCTCAACGGCGGCTATGAACTGGGCCGCGAGCCTAATCCCGCCAATGCTCTTGAACTGCCGCCGCCGCAAAGCCCGCAGAAGCGCGAACGCTGTCCGCAGAATTTCTTCGATCCGGTGCTGGCCCGCCATGCGCGCTCTTATCGCCATGTCACCTTGCGCCATGAAACGGAGCTGGTCGATTTCAGCGAACATGAGGATGGCGTGAGCGCCACGATCGTTGATTTAAAAACCGGAGAGCGCACAAGCGTCGAGGCGCAATATCTGATCGGCTGCGACGGCGCCGGCAGCCTGATCCGCGAGAAGCTCGGCGTGTCGATGACGGGCAATTCGGTCCTCACCTATACGACCAATGCGATCTTCCGCAGCGATGAACTGGCTGGGCTCAATCAGATCAAGCCGGGCTATCGTTATATCTTCATCGGGCCGGAAGGCACCTGGTGCACGATCGTCGCCATCGACGGGCGCAACACCTATCGCTTTTCGCTGGTCGGCAATCAGAACCGCAACAAATTGAGCGATGCGGACATCCGCGCCGCGATCGAACGCGCCGTCGGCTGTCCGTTCAGGTTCGACATCCTGTCGACGATGCCGTGGACGCGACGCGAGCTTGTCGCGGATTCTTACGGCACGAAGCGGATTTTCCTGGTTGGCGATTCCGCTCATCAACTGTCGCCGACCGGCGGCTTCGGCATGAACACCGGCATTCAGGAGGCTGTCGACATCAGCTGGAAGCTGGAGGCCTGCCTGCGCGGCTGGGGCGGCGCCGGTCTGCTCGCCTCCTATGAGGCCGAACGCAAGCCGGTCGCCGCCCGCAATGTGCGGGAAGCGGCGCGCAATCTCGACCGCATGCTGGCCTCGCGCCAGACGAAGCCGCCGGAGGCGGTGTTTCGGCCCGGTCCCGAAGGCGATGCCGCACGGCGGGCTTACGGCGACTGGTACACGCGGATGATGGCGCCCGAGTGGTTCACCATCGGCATCCAGCTCGGCTTCCGCTACGAAAGCTCGCCGATCATCGTGCCGGACGGAACGCCGGCGCCGCCCGACGATCCGGCGCGCTACGTCCAGACGGCGCGCCCAGGGCACCGCGCACCGCATGTGTGGATGCAGGACGGACGCTCGACGCTCGATCTCTACGGCCGCGGTTTCGTGCTGCTGCGCACCCGCGCCGCACCGCCCGATGTCGGCGGTCTTGTCGAGGCCGCGAAAACGCGCGGCGTGCCGCTGAGCATCGTCGACGTGTTCGAAATGCCGGTCTGGGAGGCTTATGAGCGCGAGCTCATCCTGGTGCGGCCGGACGGCCATGTGGCCTGGCGCGGCGACGAATCGCCTGCCGATCCGCTGGCGGTGATCGACCGTATCCGCGGCGCGAACTGAAGATATAATAACAAGGGGAAACGCATGACCGACATTGATCAACTCATCAACGAGGTGGTGGCAGCCAACCGCATTCTCGCCCATGAAGGGGTTGTCGATGCCTACGGCCATGTCAGCGTGCGCCATCCGCACGATCCGAACCTGTTCCTGCTGTCGCGCTCGCGCAGCCCCGAACTGGTCGAGCCGGAAGACATCATGACGTTCCGGCTCGATGGATCGCCGGCAGATGGACGCTCCGACGGCGCCTATGTGGAGCGCTTCATCCATTGCGGCGCCTATGAAGCCAACCCCGATGTCATGTCGGTGGTGCACAGCCACGCGACCTCGGTGCTGCCGTTCACCATCAGCTCGGTGCCGCTGAAGCCGGTGATTCATACGGCGAGCCATTGCGGCGGCAATATTCCGGTGTGGGATAGCCAGGACAAGTTCGGCGACACCGGGCTGCTGGTTTCCGATATCGACCAGGGCCGCGATCTGGCACGGGTGCTCGGCGACAACAAGGTTGCGCTGATGCGCGGCCATGGCTTTACTGCCGTGGGGCGCTCGCTTGGCGAAGTGCTGAAGATATCGATCTATCTGCCGCAGAACGCGCAGGTCTATATGGACGCCATCAAGCTGGGCGGCTCGGTGAAATTCGTGACGCCGGGCGAAATCGCCATCAGGGATTCGTTCGGGCCCGGCGGCCGCGAACTCAAGCGGGCCATGGATTACTGGGCGCGCCGCGCCGGATGCAGTCACTATCTCGAATACAAGAAGAGCTGAGGCCCAACAGGGGCGCTCGGTGGTCTGTTGAGGGAGGGAACCGATGCGACATCATCTGATGGCGTGTGTTGCTGCGTTTGCTGGGCTTGCTGTCGTTCCGGCCTGTGCCGATCCGATTGCCGATTTCTACAAGGGCAAGACCGTCAACATGCTGATCGGTGTCAGCGCCGGCGGTGAATATGACCTGCACGCGCGGCTCATCGCGCGCTATATCGGCAGGCACATTCCCGGCAATCCGACGCTGGTGCCGCAGAACATGCTCGGGGCCGGCGGCATCGTCATGGCAAATTATCTTTACGGCATCGCACCGCGCGACGGCACCTATATGGCGGTGATCCAGAATGGCCATCCGACGATACAGGCGGTCGGCATGGCCAACATCCAGTACGATGCGGCGAAGTTCAACTGGATCGGTGCGATCACGCCGACCGTCGAGACCATGGCCTTGTGGAGGACAGCCGGCGTGCGCTCCATCGAGGAAGCGCGCCGTCAAGAGGTGGTCATAGGTTCGGTGGGGCGCGCCAATATCACCTTTACCTTTCCGCAAATGCTGAACGAATTCGCCGGAACGAAATTCAAGATCGTCTCCGGCTATCGCGGCGGCAGCGAGATCAATCTCGCCATGGAGCGCGGCGAAGTGGCGGGGCGCAACAACACCTGGTCGAGCTGGAAGGTGACCAAGCCGGACTGGCTGAAGAACAACGACATCTCCATCATCGCCTATGCCGGCCCGCAGCCGAAGGACCTCAAGGGCGTGCCCTCACTGGAGGACCTGGCGCGCACGGACGATGATCGCAAGGTCATCCGCCTGATCATCGCCGGCACGCGCCTCGGCCGGCCGATCGCCGCCACGCCAGGTATTCCGGCCGAGCGCGTCAAGGCGCTGCGCGATGCTTTCCAGGCGGTCATGAAGGATACGGATTTCATCAAGGAGGCGGAGGGCGCGCGCATCGACATCGATCCGGTGAGCGGCGAAGAGCTGCAGAAAGTCGTCGAGGATGTGCTGGCGACACCGGCCAATCTGCGCGAGCGGGCGAAGCCGTTCCTGGATTAATATCCCAGGAGCCCTCATCCTGAGGAGCGCCTGCAAGGCGCGTCTCGAAGGACGGGGGCGTCAGCTTCACCCTTACAACTCCCTCGTCCTTCGAGACGCCTGCTGCGCAGGCTCCTCAGAATGAGGGCTGGGGATGCACTTGACTAGAGAAATTGGCAGGCACAAGACATCGATATCAGCGCCTTATTGAACTGAGACAGACATGAGCAAATTGAATCTGAGCTTCGCCTGCGGACTTTATGACCGGATGCTGCCGCTTTACACCGGCGATGTCAGGCCGGAGGGCATCGATCTCAATTACATCGTCCTCGATGCGCCGCGCGAGATTTTCGATCGCCTCGGCGCGCGCAGCGAATTCGATGTGGCGGAAATGTCCTGTTCCGAGTTCGTGGCCCGCACCGCCATGGGCAAATGCGATTATGTCGCCATTCCGGTCTTCGCCTCGCGCATGTTCCGCCACGGCCTGGTGACGGTCAACAAATCCGCCGGTATCGTGAAGCCGAAGGATCTCGAGGGAAAGCGCATCGGCGTGCCGCTCTATACGATGACGGCGGCGATCTACATCAAGGGCTTCCTGCAACACGATTATGGCGTCGATCTCTCGAAGCTGTATTGGGTGCAGGGGGCGATCAATCTGGCCGGCGGCCACGGCAGTCCGTCGATCATGCCGCTGGTGAAGTCCGTTCCCATCGAGATCAACCAGAGCGGCCGCACCCTGGGCGATCTGCTCGAAGCGGGCGAGATCGATGCGGTGATGGGCACCAGCCTGCCCGCCGCCATCAAGGGCGGCTCGAATGTGCAGCGCCTGTTTCCGGATTTCCGCGCCGTCGAGAAGGACTATTACAAGCGCACCAAGATTTTTCCGATCATGCACCTGATCGCCATAAGGCGCAGCCTGCACGAGCAATATCCGTTCATTGCCTCGAGCCTCTACAAGGCCTTCTGCGACGCCAAGAACCTGTCTCTGGCGAAGATGAAGACGCTGGTCTCGCTGCGCTACATGCTGCCGTGGCTGGCCGACGACCTCGACGAGATCGACGACGTGTTCGGCGGCGATCCGTGGCCCTATGGGGTCGAGGCCAATCGCGAGACCTTGGAGGCGCTGGTGACCTATCTGCACGATCAGTTCATCACCAGCGAGAAGATGAAGGTCGACGATCTGTTCGTTGGCGTGCTGGAGCGGCATTGATCCGGCGGATCCGTCTGGAAAGCGGCAATATATCAGCGCTTCTTTCTTCCCGACGCCTCCGGGGCGAAGCCTGCGGCGGCGAGCCTTAGCAGGTTGTCGAGACGTTTCAGCCCCTCCTTCGGGTCGGGGGCAGGCGCCTCCAGCCATTCGCGGCAGGCGCTGAGATAGATGGCGTGGACAAGCTGGGCAGCATGCCGGTCGGGACTGCAACCTTGCTTGTTCGCGTCCAGAAGCTTCGCAAGAGCGGCGATCACCCTGGCCCGGCGTGATCGATTTCGTGTGAGCTCACGGCCGACTTCATCATCGGGCACTTCCATGAAGTTGAAAGATTCATTGACGAAGGGGCGCGACAGTCTCGGGTATTTTGCGAAGTACTCATAACGCGGCCGGTAGAACTGCACGATCATCCTGCACAGGTCGCCGGACTGTATCCGGCCCGGCGTGACGTGAAGGTTGTCGAGGTCATCGTTGATGACCATGAAAAGCAGTTCGCGCTTGTCCGTAGCGTAGCGGAACAGCGTGCCGTTGGCGACGCGCGCCCGCGCCGCAATCTCGCGCGTGGTCGCATGCACGTAGCCTCTCAGGCAGAAGATGTCTCGCGCCGCTTCGCGAATGCGCGCCCGGCGTTCCAGACGGTTCTGCTCCCGCAGGCCCAGCGTTGAATCAAGCTGATCTTCCGACATAGCTCTTTCTGTCTAGAAAAAACCAAGTTGACAACTCGGGAAAAATAATGAGCATGCTCCAATATTAGAGCATGGTCATAGAAAATACCACTATGGGAGGGTGTGTATGTCAGCTATGTCTCGCTTCCTGGCGTTTGCTTTCGCCTGTGTGGCCGCTGTCGGCGCTCACGCTCAAACCCCCTATCCTTCGAAGCCTGTCACGATCATCTGCGCCTATGCCGCCGGTGGTGGCGGCGACATCATCGTGCGCAGATATGCCGCCGAACTGCAAAAACTGGGCAAGCAGCCGTTCATTGTCGAGAACCGCGTCGGCGCCAATGGCCACATCGGCAACCGGTTCGTCATGGACAGCAAGCCCGACGGCTATACGATCATCCTGACCGGCGACTCCGCCATCGTCGGCAATCCTCTCATCATGAACGAGGCGAATTACGATCCGCTGGGGGCGCTTGCGCCCATCGGCAGCTTCTCCGATATCGGGCTCATTCTCGTCGTCAGCGCCAGTAGCGATATCAAAACCGTCGCCGATCTGTCGGCGCGGATAAAGGCGAAACAGGGCGGTGCGAAATATGCAGCGGCGACTGTCAGCCAGCGGATGATGTCGCCATGGTATCTGCAGTCGATCGGGGCGCAAGGCGTCGAGGTTGGCTACAAGGCGACAACCGATGCGGTGGGCGACGTCTCCGCGGGTCTCGTCGATTTCATCTTTGCCGACGCCACCCTGGCGATGTCGCAAGCCGCCGCCGGAAGGGTGCGCATGCTGGCGACGACCACCAAAAAACGATTGTCATTCGCCAAGGATCTTCCGACGATGGAGGAAGCCGGGCTTAGAGGTCTGGTCTACTCGGTGATGTGGGGCGCCTGGGCGCCCGCCAAGACGCCTTCGGAGATCGTCAACCAGTTGCACGACTGGATGAACAAGATCACCGAGATGGACGACATGAAGACATTCCTGAACCAGGCAGGGGCAGACCCGCTCTCCGTTGCCTCGCCCGCCGTCATGGCTGATCTGCTCAAGCAGAAATATGCCCTGTGGCAGCGTCTCGTCACGCTCGCAAAACTGGAAAAGCAGTAGGCGCTGCATCGCGATCATCGGAGAGCTGAATGAACCGTAGCCAGACCGGGCGCATCCTGACCACACATGTGGGAAGTCTGCCCACGCAGGCTGTGGCATATGACAGCGCTGCCGAGATGGACGATGCTATCCATACCGCACTGGACGCCCAGCGCGCTATCGGCTTGGGCGTGATCAATGACGGCGAGCATACCAAGAACGGCGACTGGCTGCGCTACATCGAGACCCGCATCGGCGGCTTCGAGCCTCAGGAGGCGGGCGCGACGATTATCAACAAGGGTCGCGATCGCGAAGTTTTCGCTCAATATTATGCGGATATGGAGCGGCCGGAGTTTCAGGCCGTGAAGTCTGTGCGGATGCCGCGCGGACGCCGCAACTGGCTTTGCACCGGCCCGATCTCCTATATCGGGACCGAGAGCCTGCAGGATGCGATTGCGATGTACAAGCGGCATCTGCGGCCGGACGAGGAAGCGTTCCTGACGAGTACTGCGCCCGCGAGCCTCGAGCCCTATCGTCCGAACCAGTATTACAAATCACACGAAGAGTATCTTTACGCGCTCGGCGAGGCGCTCCGGGTGGAATACAGGGCGATCGTCGATGCCGGGCTTATCCTGCAGGTCGACGATGCCTGGCTTGCCGCTCTGTGGGATCGCATCGGCGTCGAGATGGGCCTGGAAGAATTCAGGAAATATTGCTCGCTGCGCGTCGAGGTTCTCAACCACGCGCTGCGGGGTCTTCCCCAGGACAGGATTCGCTATCATCTTTGTTGGGGTAGCTGGCACGGCCCGCACATGTTCGATCTGCCGCTTAGCGATATCGTCGATGTGCTGATGAAGGTGAATGCGGGCGCGTATCTGATCGAAGGCGCCAATCCGCGTCATGAGCATGAGTTCACGGTGTGGGAGAGGGTAAAATTGCCGGACGGAAAGATTCTGATTCCGGGCGTCATCTCACATGCGACGCCGGTCATCGAACATCCGGAGCTGGTCGCTTACCGCATCAGGCGTTTCGCCGACCTGCTCGGGGTTGAGAATGTGATTGCCGGAGCCGATTGCGGCTTCGGTGGACGGGCGCATCCGCAAGTCGGGTGGGCCAAGCTGAAAGCACTGGTTGAAGGCGCGGCTTTAGCCAGCGCCCGGAAGCGCGCTGCTTAGATCTGTCGCGTAGCTCAGCGCAGCAACGGCATGATGTCGTTGGCGAAGCGATCGAGGCCCTGCTTCATCGGGTGGAATTGTAGCATCAGGCAGGTCATGCCGATGTCCTCATAGCGGCGGATGCGGTCGGCGATGACCTGCGGCGGCCCCATCAGGCCGGCGCCCAGCGCCTTGGCGGCGACATTGAGGGCGGGGTCGGATTCGATCTCGGCTGCCAGCCGATAGGCCCCGTCCATGCTGGCTGCCGGCAGGACAAGCGTGCTGATGCCGAAGCCGAGTGTGCGGCCGTGCCGGGTGGCGCGCTCTTTCATCTGCGCGATACCGCTGGCGATCGAGGCCATGTTGCGCTCATAATTGACGTGGCCCGGCTCGTGCGAGACGAACCAGAGATTGCAGGTGCGCGCGATCGTCTCCTTCGCCCGGTCGTCGGAACTCGCCGCATAGATTGGCGGCGCCGGCTGGCGCAGCGGCTTGGTCGCGAGCGAACCGTTGCGGACGGGATAGAATTCGCCGTCGAAATCGAATGGATCCTCCGTCCACAGGCCTTTCATGACGTGAATGAACTCGTCCACCCGCGTGTAGCGCCCCTCCGCGCCGTCGAGCCAGCCGCCGTTGCCGTAGAGATCGAACTCATGCGAGCGGCGTCCGGGCACGACATTGACCACGAACCTGCCGCCGCTCAGCCGGTCGAGCGAGGCGCCCATTTTGGCGACGACCTGCGGTGCGATGATGCCGGGGTGCACGGCGGTCATGATCTGGATTTTTGACGTCTGCACCGCGAGCGCCGAGGAGACGAGCCAGGCTTCGAGATCGGGCGCCACCAGCCGCTCGGCAACCAGCGTGATGTCGAAGCCGATGGCCTCGGCGCGGCGCACCGTGTCGAGCACGAATTGATAGGAGCGGTCGACCGGCTGTCCCTGGCCGGGCGTCTTGAGATCGGCCACCGCTGCGTCGATCTCCGGCTCGCGGCTGATCGTATGGGGCAGCGGCGCCCAGATGCCGAGCTGCATCGCGACTCCTCCTTGGGAGTTCAAAACAAAAGGCCCCGGACGTTGCCGGAGCCTTGAGAGTCGCATTGTCGCGTTGATCAGGTCAATGGATATCCCACCAGAAGAAGCCCTGCGCCGTGCCGGTGCCTGCCGGCGAGCGGTAGCAGGGCACATAATCGATCTCATGCATCTCGGTTTTCTCGTCTTCGAGGAAGCCGGCGAGCGTGATCCAGGACTTCAGCTCCGATGTGCCCGCCTGCAGGGTCTTCAGCGGGATCGATGTCAGCCAGTCCTTGTCGCGCTCCTTCAGCGCCTTGATGAAGCGCTGGTCGAACTCCTCGTCGATGGTGAAGTGAGTCATGCCGCCGGAAGCGAACACGCCGATCTTCTTGTCGGTCTTGTAGCTGTCGACCGCCTTCTTCACCATTTGGCCGAACTGGTAGGCCCGCCGCGCGGAGGGCTGGTTCGGCGGGAAGAAGGTGTTCTGGTAGATCGGCACGTTCGGGACCACCTTGTCGCGCATCACCTGACGATAGATATGGCCGAAGGCGTGGCTGACGGGCGAGCGGTTCTTGCTGCCCTTCGGCAGCGACTTCGATGCGGTGACATCGAAATCATGCTCGACGAGCGTGCGGATGATGTGTTCGCCAAGATCGGGAATGCCGTCATATTCGACATGGGTCGGGGTCGTATGGCCCGGCGAACTTTCGCGGATTCCCGGCGGCATCTGGCTGAGATGTTCTTCCGTATGCGGGAAGTTGGCGATCTTGTCGCCGTAATAGACCATGAAGGGCGGGTTCAGCTCGTCGCCATAGATTTCATGCTGGTCGTTGCCGAAGATGATGGCGATGTCGCAGGCTTTTTCCTGCCACTTGTCGGCCAACTTCTCCATGGCGTCATGGCAGCGGCCGTGGGCCTTCTGCATGCTTTCGATGCTGGACTTCTCGTCGAGCTTCTCAGCCTTGCGCAGGTCGACAAGCTGTTCGAAGGAATACACGCCGTCCCGGTACGGGTGCATGTTCTTCTTGTCAGCTGGGATGCGCAGTGCCCATTGCTCGACGGTCGTGTGCAATTGCGGTCCGTGCGTCGTGGCCATCGCCAGGTGAACTTTCGCCATTTGTCCCTCCTCGGTAAACTTTCGAACCAACAGAAGCCCTCATCCTGAGGAGCGCCCAAAGGGCGCGTCTCGAAGGCAAATATTCTCTTGAGAACTCGGCGATAGCCTCGCCCTCACGCACCTTCATCCGATCCTTGCTGCGCAAGGGCCATCTTCTCCCGCGCGAGAGAAGGATGAGCGCTCTTTAGCCTTTGTAGGGCTGACCATCGGCGTCGAGGCCGACTGCCTTGCGGAAGGCATCGATGATCTCCGGCGGCTGGCCATAGTGCCACGGGAATTCCTTCAGCCGCCGCTTGAAATAGCCATTCGAAACCCATTCGTCGCGCGGGACGATGGTCTTGTAGAGTTGCGGTTCGGCGATCGGCAGCGGCACGCATTTCGCCGCCTCGGGATCGCGGATCGTGCCCTTGGGATCCTTGCCGGCGGCCACGGCATCCATCTCCTCGAAGAAGCGGTTGCGGATCATGGCGATGCCGCGGTCGCTGGCGCCGAGGTTTTCCTTGGTCCGGTCGGAGACCACGCCCTGGCCGACCCAGGCGACGATATCCTGGTTGATGATGTGGCTGGTGATCCAGCGCCCGTCGGCCTGCTTGATCGGCGCATGCCAGGCGTGGATTTCCGGCAGGCTGTTCTTCTGGCTTTCCGCCGGCAGCTTGGTGAAGAACCAGGTGATGCTAAGCGTGTTCTCGTCATCGACGGGCACGCGCCATTCGAAATGGCTGCCGAGATAGAAGCCGTTGGGCCACAAGGCGACGCGGCCGGTTGTCCACATCGGGCTGTCGTCGTTCTGGCCCTCGCGCACGCGGCGATAGGTGAAGCCGTGCTCGAATTCGTCGAAGGCGACCTTCAGATGCGCCGGCGAATAAGGTGTCGTGTCGCCGCGCTGGCGGATACTCCAGTTGTCGTGCATCCATTCGAAATGCACCGGGTCGCAGGAGTTCTCCTGGCACTGGAACCAGTTGCAGGGAATATCCGAGGTGACGATCTCGATGAAGCCGTGCTTCCAGGTGAAGGGTTCCCAGATGGGCAGTTCCGGTGCCGGCTGCGGACCCATATAGGCGAACAGGAGGCCGGCGACTTCGCGCACCGGATAGGCCGGCTGGCGAACCTTTTCCTTCATCGTGCCGTTCGGGTTGGCGGTGTCGTCATAGGGCTGCTCGATGCAGCGGCCCTTCTCGTTGATCAGCCAGCCGTGATAGTTGCAGCGCAGGCCCACCTTCTCGACGAAACCGTAAGAGAGGTCGGCGCGGCGGTGCGGGCAATGCCGGTCAAGCAGGCCGTAGGTGCCGGACATGTCCTTGTAGAGCACCAGGTTTTCGCCGAGCAGGCGCACGGCCTTGACTTCCTTGTTGTCGAACTCGGAGGCGGCCGCGATCGGATGCCAGTAGCGGCGCAGATACTGGCCCATGGGCGTGCCGGGACCGACCTGAGTGATCTGTTTGTTTTTGGCTTCGCTTAACATCGGCTTCCTCCTGTCGAACATTTCTTAAAACGGCAGCGTCCATTCAAGGCTTGCGCTGCGAGAGATTGAGGCGCGTTCATGCGTTCGCCTCGTTGACGATTTGCTCGGCCCGCATGGCGGCATGGATATCGATGATCTGCTGAAAATGTTCGCCGATCAGCGTGGCGGCGCGTTCCGCGTCATGCTGTTTCACCGCATCGAGAACACTTCTGTGGCGTTCGAGGACTCTGCGCGAGCGCGTGGGCGTACTCGTACGGGCGATGGCTCGCCACGAGAGATGGCGCAGCGCCTGAAACTGGGCGAGCAGGGCGCGATTGTGGGCGGCTCGTACGAGGCAAAGATGAAAGGCGAGGCTTTCACGCACGAAGCCTTCGGCGTCTTCGACTGCGTCGACGCAGCGCGCCAGTTGCGCCTCCAGCGCAATGATATCTTCCTGCGTCGCGGTTCTAGCGGCGAGCTGCACCGCACGCACTTCGGCACCCATCTGGGCGTCGAATATCTCGGTCTCGCTGATGCCTGCCAGCATCAGTTGCACGGCCAGCGCATCGGCGAAACGTTCGGGATTGGGATGGGCGACGCGGACGCCGCCGGCTTTGCCCACTTTGACTTCGACAATGCCGTTGGCTTCGAGAATACGCAGCGCATCGCGCAAGGTGATGCGGCTGACACCGAACTCGATGCTGAGGCTGCCTTCCGTGCCGACGAAATCACCCGGCTTTAACAGGCCGTCGAAAAGCCTTTGCCTGATCTGGCCGACGATTTCCGCAGAAGCCGTAGACGCGCGCACTTGCAGCCAGCGGCCAGAGCCGTATGGCATGCGGTCTTGGGGTGTGCGATCCTGCGATGCGCGATCGTCCAACCGTGTCAACGCGGGCGTAGTCATCGCGTTACGCAATCCCGATTTACTGAGCGATGTGCAGAGGGTGAAATCACCTTGACGAACCTCCCGGCGCTTGCCAGACTTATTCTAATTAGATAATCATTAGCCTGTAAGCTAGCCTAAGCGCCGCAAGACGGCAAGACAGAACAAGGCAGGCACAAAACGGCAAGAAACCGGGTTGGCGGTGGAATATGCTGCCAACCGGCGAGGAAAACGGACAGACTATCGAGCGAATATCCGCTCGAGCTGTGAGGGAGGAGCATCAGGGCCGGGCCATGCGCGCGGAATCCGCAGACATCATGTTCGACGTGCCGGTTGCGGCCGGCGCGCGAGCGATCCAAGGCTTATTGCACCTTCTTCCACCAGCAGATCATAAATGACGCGCCGTTATCAACCGCGCGAAAGCCTCGATAGGGACGACGGCATGCATATGGATATCCGCTGATGCTCAAGTTTTTTCTGCGGCGTTTCATCATCGCCGTCTGTGTCGCCGTCACCGTGTCGATCATCGGTTTCTGTCTGTTGCGCATGTCGGGAGATCTCGCCGCGGTACTGGCCGGAGAAAATGCCTCGCCCGAGGACATCTCCCGGATCGCCGCCTCCTATGGGCTCGACCGGCCTTATTACATTCAATATCTCGACTGGGTGACGAGCGCGCTGCGCGGCGATCTCGGCCGTTCGCTGTTCACCAACGAGCCGGTATCCGGCCTGATCATGGACAGGATTGGAGTCACCGCCGGGCTTGCCGTCGCCTCTTTGCTGCTTGCTCTCCTCATCGCCGTGCCGCTCGGCGTGCTTGCCGCGGTCAAGGCCAATACCTGGGTCGACCGCTCGGCGCTGGTGTTCTCGGTCGCGGGCCAGGCGACGCCCAGTTTCTGGCTGGCGCTGCTGCTTATCCTGGTGTTCGCGGTGCAATTGCGCTGGGTGCCGGTGTCGGGCTCGGGGACTGCGGCGCACTTCATCCTGCCGGTGATCACGCTTGCAGTCTCAATTATGCCGTCGACCATGCGCATCACCCGCGCCGGGATGATGGAAGTGCTGTCCTCGGACTATGTCCGCACGGCTCGTGCCAAGGGGTTGGCGCCGTTCAAGGTGCTGTTCAAGCATGCGCTGCGCAACGCCATCCTGCCGGTGGTTTCGCTGGCTGCTGTGCAGCTCGGCCTGCTGCTCGGCGGGTCGGTGATCGTCGAATCGATCTTTGCGCTCAACGGCGTCGGCTATCTCGCGTTTCAGTCGATCGTGCGCGTCGACTTCCCGGTGGTGCAATCGATCCTGATGTTTCTTGCCTGTTCCTACATCATTTTGACGCTGCTTTCGGACTTGATCAATGCCAAGCTCGATCCGCGCGTCCAGCTCACATAAGGAATGTTCGATGTCTTCCGTGAGTGATGCGGTTTCGCCTCCAGCGCTAAAGCCGGGGCGCATCGATGAATTCGATACGCTGGCACCGTCGCCGAAGGCGCTGATGCGCCGCCGCGCGCGTTCGCATATCGGCCTGATCATCGGCGCCTCGCTGCTTGCCTTCGTCGTCATCGTCGCCATTTTCGCACCGTTGCTGGCGCCTTACGATCCCTATGCGCAGGATCTGACGCGCCGCCTGGTCGATCCGGTCTGGGGCCCCAAGGGGACTTGGGAAAACATATTCGGCACCGATGCGCTCGGCCGCGATGTGCTGAGCCGGCTGATGTATGGCGCGCGTATTTCGCTGCTGATCGGCTTCACTGCCGCGGTCATCGCCGGCATCATCGGCGCGACGCTCGGCATTCTTGGCGGCTATTTCGGCGGCCGGGTCGATTCCTTCATCGTCTATCTCATCAATGTGAAGCTGGCTTTGCCCGTCATTCTCATCGCGCTGTCGGTGTCCTCGATCTCGGGAGGCTCGATCCCGGCGCTGATCATCCTGCTCGGGTTTCTCACCTGGGATCGCTATGCGGTCGTCACCCGCAGCATGACGCAGCAGATGCGCGAGCGCGAATTCATCATGTCGTCGCTGGCAGCCGGCGCCTCGCATACGCGCATCATCATGCGCGAGATTTTCCCCAACCTGCTGAACCAGATCATCGTCATCGCCAGTCTCGACATGGCGCTGATCATCCTCATCGAGGCGGCGCTGTCATTCCTGGGTCTCGGCGTTCGCCCGCCGATGCCCTCCTGGGGGTTGATGGTCTCGGAAGGGCGCGCCGTCATGTTCTTCAAGCCCTATCTGATCATGATTCCGGGCGCCGCCATCTTCCTGCTGGTGATCGCCATCAATATGGCAGGCGATGGCATACGCGACGTGACGTCGCCGGAAGGGCGCGGGTGAGCCGATGGAACATCGCAAATACGATCCTGCTGATGCGCCCGTCCTGACTGTCGAGGGCATGAATGTCGACATCGCCGTTCCGGCCGGCGCGCTGCACGCCGTTACCGATGTCAGCTTCTCCGTGCGGCAGCGCGAAACGCTCTGCCTCGTCGGCGAATCCGGCTGCGGCAAGACGATCACCTCGCTGGCGCTGATGCGGCTTCTGCCGCGGACAGCGAAACTGACGGCGCGGAAGATCAATTTCGAAGGCCACGACCTGGGCAGGATCAGCGAGCGGCAGATGGCGCGCCTGCGCGGCAACCGCATCGGCATGATCTTCCAGGATCCGATGACCTCGCTCAACCCTGTCTATACGATCGGTGACCAGCTCGAGGAGGTCTATCTGCGCCATCGCGGCGGCTCGCGTTCGGCGGCGCGCAAGCGTGCGGAATACCTGCTGGAGAAGGTCGGCATCATCAATCCGGGCCAGCGCCTGGGACAGTTCCCGCATCAATTGTCGGGCGGCCTGCGCCAGCGCATGATGATCGCGATGATGCTGATGTGCGAACCGAAAATCATCATTGCCGATGAGCCGACGACTGCTCTCGATGTCACCGTGCAGGTGCAGATCCTGCAATTGCTTCGCAGCCTGCAGGACGAGTTCAACATGGGGATGATCCTGATCACCCATAATCTCGGCGTCGTGGCGCGCATGGCCGATCAGGTTGCCGTCATGTATGCCGGCAGGGTGGTCGAGCAGGGCAGCGCGGAAGACGTTTTCCGCAATCCCGTGCATCCCTATACGCGCGGCTTGCTGGATTGCATGCCGAAGCGCGGCCAGGTGGCGGCCAACGGCCGGCTTGGCTCGATCCCCGGCATTGTGCCCTCGCTGGTCGGGCAACAGCGCGGCTGCAGTTTCCGCAACCGTTGTGTGCTGCAAAGGCAGGCCTGTTCCGAGGGGCAGATCGACCTGCGCCCCGCCAGCTCAGGCCATCTTTACCGGTGTATCCTGGAGCCCGCGGCGACGGTGCTTCCCACCACCCTTCCTGTCGGGAGCGCGGCATGACGGCGGCTGTCCTTTCCGCGCCCGCGCCGCAGGCGGCTGCCGGCGAACCGCTCGCGCTGGAGACGCGCGATCTCACCAAGGAGTTTCGTATCGGCCGCAAATGGTATTCCAGCGGCCAGCCGTTGCGGGCGGTTGACGGCGTTTCGTTGTCCCTGCGCAAGGGCGAGGTGCTGGCCATCGTCGGCGAATCCGGTTGTGGCAAGACCACGCTCAGCCGCCTGATGCTCGGCCTGCAGCAGCCTTCCGCCGGCGAGATTTTTGTCGGCGGCGAGCCGCTGACCAATGTCGACAGAAAGGTTTTTTCACGGCGCGTCCAGCCCGTGTTCCAGGACCCTTATTCTTCGTTGAACCCGCGCAAGACCATCGGCGAAATCATCCGCGATCCGCTGCAGATCCACAGGATCGGCACCAGCGCCGAGCAGAACGCCGAGGTCGAGGCGATCATGGAGCGGGTCGGCCTGGCGCGCCGTCTCATTCATTCCTATCCGAGCCAGTTGTCGGGCGGGCAAAGGCAGCGCGTCGCCATCGCGCGCGCGCTTGTCATCAAGCCGGAGATCATCATCTGCGACGAGCCGACATCGGCGCTGGACGTCTCCGTGCAGGCGCAGATCCTCAATCTGCTGCAATCATTGCGCGAGCAGATGAACCTGACCTATCTCTTCATCAGCCACGATCTCTCTGTCGTCGAATATATGTCCGATTATGTGGCGGTGATGTATCTCGGTCGTATCGTCGAGGCGGGACCTGCTGCCGAGGTGCTGCGCGCGCCGCGCCATCCTTACACGCGGGCGCTCCTGAGTTCGATCCTGACGGCGGACCCGGGCCTCGGGCTTCCCGAAGTCAATCTGGGCCGCGGTTTTCCAGATCCGCTCAATCCGCCCAACGGCTGCCGCTTTCATCCGCGCTGCGTGGATGCGCTCGACAAGTGTGCGACCGTTATGCCGCGGCGGATTGTGAGTGGATCTGAATTGATCGAGTGCCATTTGCATGACACCGCGGCCACGGATTGAGGCACCCTCATCCGACCCCCTTGCCGCGCAAGGGCCCCCTTCGTAAGCGGGATAGAACCTCAGCTCTCGCGCTCGCCGCGATAAGCGGTCCAGAGTTCGGCTGGAATGTCGCTCTCGTCCCAGACGCCGATGAGAATACCGCGACGCATGCTCTTGCCTCGGCCGGCTTGCAGGGCTGCGTCCGAGATGGTCGTGCGTTGAGAAGGACGCAACGCCCAGCGATGCAGGGCGGCCATCAGCCGTTGACATTGGCTTTCGAACGCGGGATCGGTGCCGAGGTCGTGCAATTCCTGCGGATCGTTGAGAAGATCGAACAGCATGGGTCGGAAGCCGGGCGCATGCATCAACTTCCAGTGCTTGTCTGCGACCATGAAGAGATGCGCGTCGCGGGGCGCGACGCCGAGGCGCTGGGCTGCCTGTGACAGGGAATAATCGTATTCGCTGATGCTGACATCGCGCCATTGCTCTGGCGCTGCAGCACGCAACAGCGGCAGCAGCGAGCGGCCTTCTAGGCGATGGGATTCATTGCCGGCATCGCCGCCGGCCGCGTCGATGAAGGTCGGCGCCAGATCGATCGCCTCGACGAGCTCGTCACAGACTGTGCCCCGCGCGGCATCGGCCTCGCGCGAGGGATCGTAGATGATCAGGGGCACACGGACGCTGGCGTCATGGAACAGGTCCTTCTCGCCCATCCAGTGATCGCCGAGATAATCGCCATGGTCCGACGTCAGCACGATCATCGTCTTGTCCATCAGACCCTTGCGATCGAGGAATCTGAACAGCTCGCCTATCTGGTCGTCGATCTGCTTGATCAGGCCCATGTAGACGGGCACGATTTCGTCGCGCACCTCCGGCCGCGAGAATGTCAGCGAGACGCGATGCTGCATGAATTCGCGAAACACCGGATGCGGGTCCTTGCGTTCGTCTTCCGAACGCACGACGGGAATCATGTCTTTGATGCCGTACATATCGTGATAGGGCGCGGGCGCGATATAGGGCCAGTGCGGCTTGATGAAGGAGAGATGCAGGCACCATGGATCGGCGCCGGCCTCGGAGATGAAATCCATGGCGCGGCGGGTCATATAGGGTGTCTCGGAATCGTTCTCTTCGACGCGCGCCGGTTTGCCAGCATGGCGCATGGCCCAGCCCGAGGCCAGACTGCCGTCGTCATTCAGGCCTGAATTGGCATAGTCATGCCAGGGATTGTCGCCGCCGTATCCCTTCTGGTTGAGATATTCATTGTAGCGCGGCAGGCGCGGATCATATCGGCCGTCCGGGCCGATCGCCCACAGGCCATCGTCGCGCTCGTAAGGATCGAAGCCGCATTCGGAAACGCGCACGCCGATGATCGATTGCGGATCGATGCCGAGGCGCTGCATGGTCTCCGCGTCGGGTTCCATATGCGTCTTGCCGACCAGCGCCGTGCGCAGGCCGAGCGGACGCAGATAATCCCCCATAGTCATCTCGCCAGCCTTCAGCGGAAAGCCGTTCCACGATGCGCCATGGGACTGCACATAGCGGCCCGTATAGGTCGACATGCGTGATGCGCCGCAGATCGGCGATTGTACATAGGAGCGCGTGAAGCGGACGCCTCGCGCAGCCAGCGCATCGATATTGGGAGTATGCAGGGAGGGGTGGCCGTAGCATGACAGATAGTCCCAGCGAAGCTGGTCGCACATGATGAAGAGGATGTTCTTTACCGCCGTCATGCGTCCGCGCTCCCGACCTTATGTTTTTTCTTCGCGGTGTAGAGCATTTTCGTGTGACGAAGAAAATGCCTTGTCTTGTGCACCGTCATCCGACCCTTGCCTGCCTTCGCCGAAGCGGAGATAAGCTCCGCTTGGCTCCGCGCAGGCAGGCTGGGCAAGGGCCAACTTCAATAGCCGAATTGTTCGCGCAGGATGCGTTCGCCCAGTGAATGACCGGGATCGTGCAGGATGACGGCGCCGGTGCCGTGATCCATGGCGATTTCGACGCGCACCACATCGCGTATCTCGAAATGGTCGGCGACGGCGGCGACCGGGCGCTTCTCGCTTTCGAGAATGTCGACGATGACCCTGGCCGTGTCCGGCAGGAGCGCGCCGCGCCAGCGGCGGGGGCGGAAGGCCGAGATCGGCGTCAGCGCGATGAGATTGGTGTCGAGCGGCAGGATCGGGCCGTTGGCGGAGAGATTGTAGGCGGTCGAGCCGGCGGGCGTTGAGACCAGGACGCCGTCGGCGACCAGTTCCGCCAGCCGCTCCTTGCCGTCGACGGACAGGCGCAGCTTCGCCGCCTGATAGGATTGCCGCAGCAGCGAGACTTCGTTGATGGCGCGCGCCAGCTTGATGTCGCCGCTGACGGTCGTGGCCTGCATCAGCAGCGGATGGATGGTGGAGGCATGGGCGTTGGCGAGGCGTTCGCGCAGGCCATTCTCCTGGAACTCGTTCATCAGGAAGCCGACCGAGCCGCGGTTCATGCCGTAGATCGGCTTGGCCGCATCCATGAACCGGTGCAGGGTCTGCAGCATCAGGCCGTCGCCGCCCAGCGCCACGATGACATCGGCCTTGGCCGGGTCGGCATTGCCGTAGAGCGGCGCCAGCCGGGCCAGCGCGTCGTCGGCTTCCGGCGTTCCGGCAGACAGAAATGCAATCCGTTCGAAACGGCCTTTGGTCCCAACCGCTGCGATCATGAAGTCCTCTCAAGCTCCGCAGGGCGGGCGCGCACTCATACAATTATCGGCCCACGGATGAAAGGGTTGTCCTGAAACCGTTTCCGCGATCCGCTTCCGTTGCCCTGCCGGGCGGTTATGCAGGCTTTGGGGGTTGCGGAATGGCCGTTCCCGGGGTTTTATCGCCTCCTGCTGCGGGGTCCCCCGCTTTGCTCCCTATTCATTTGAGGATCGGTGTCCATGAACGTTCGCGTCGACGAAGCCAGTCTCGCAACCATGAAATTCGGCGTCGGCCAGCCGGTGCGGCGCACCGAGGACCCCAAGCTGATCCGTGGCGAAGGCCAATATACCGACGATATCAACCTGAAAGGTCAGGCTTTTTGCGCCATGGTGCGATCCGACCATGCGCATGGCCTGATCAAGGGCATCGATACCGCCGCCGCCCGCGCCATGCCCGGCGTGCTCGCCGTCTATACCGGCGAGGATCTGATGAAGGCGGGCTACGGCCCGATGCCCTACCGCGTCGCGCTGCAGGGTCGCCCGGGCACGACCATGATCAAGCCGCCACGCCATGCGCTGCCGGTCGACAAGGTGCGATTCGTCGGCGATCCGGTCGCCTGCGTCATCGCCGAGACGGCGGCCCAGGCGCAGGATGCCGCCGAGGCCGTGGTCGTCGACATCGAGGCCTTGCCATCGGTCATCGAAATGAGCGAGGCCAACAAGCCGGGCGCACCGCAGATTTACGACGAGGCGCCGAACAATGTGGCCTTCGATTATCAGTTCGGTGACAGCGCCAAGGTGGCGGCAGCCTTCAAGGCCGCGGCCCATGTGACGAAACTGCATATCGTCGACAGCCGCATCGTCATCAATCCGATGGAGCCGCGCGCGGCCGTGGCGCAATATGACGCCAAGAGCGGGCGCTTCACACTTTACGCGCCGACGCAGGGCGTCATGGGCTCACGCGGCAGTGCTGCGGAAATGCTGAAAGTGCCGCCCGAGAAGGTGCATTTCATCGCCACCAATGTGGGTGGCTCGTTCGGCATGAAGGGGGCGATGTTCCCCGAATATATCTGCGTCCTGCATGGCGCGCGCGAGCTCGGCCGCCCGGTGAAGTGGACCGACAAGCGCTCCGACAGTTTCCTGTCCGACCATCATGGCCGGGCGCAGGAATTCAATCTGGAACTGGCGCTTGACAAGGACGGCACGTTTCTCGCGGTACGCGCCACGGGCTATGGCGACATGGGCGGCTATATGACGATGATCGGGCCGCTGTTCTCGACCTTGAATATCGCCAAGCACATGAACTCCTGCTACCGCACGCCGCTGATCGAGGTAAATACGCTGTGCGTGTTCACCAATACGGTGCCGGTCACTGCCTATCGCGGGGCAGGACGTCCGGAAGGCAATTATTACATGGAGCGGCTGATCGACAATGCGGCGGCCGAGATGGGCATCGATCCGATCAAGCTGCGGCGCAAGAATCATATTCAGCCGAAGCAGATTCCCTATCACTCGCCGACGGGCGGCGTTTACGACAGCGGCAACTTCCCGAATATTCTCGAGAAGGCGCTCGAACTCTCCGACTGGAAGGGCTATCCAGCGCGCAAGAAAGACTCGGCCAGGCGCGGCAAGATTCGCGGACGCGGCATCGGCCAGTTCCTGGAGGTGACCGCGCCGACGCAGAATGAACTTGCGGGCGTGCATTTCGAGAAGGACGGATCGGTGACCCTGCTCACCGGCTCGCACGATCACGGGCAAGGACACGGCACTACCTTTGCGCAGGTCCTGGTTTCGAAGCTTGGGGTGCCGTTTGAAAAAATCCGTCTGATGCAGACGGATTCCGACAGGCTGAAAACCGGCACCGGCACTGGCGGTTCGAAATCGCTGATGTGCTCGGGAACCGCGATTGCCGAGGCGAGCGTCAAGATCATCGAGACCGGCAAGGCGATTGCCTCGCATCTGCTGGAAGCCAACCCGAGCGATATCGATTTCGAGGCCGGCAATTTCAGGATCGCCGGAACCGACCGGTCGATCTCGATCATGGAAATGGCGCAGCAGCTCAACGACGGCGTCAAGCTGCCGGGCGATGCACCCAAGACGCTCGACATCGACCATGTCGGCACGGCCGGGCCGGCAACCTATCCCAATGGTTGTCATATCTGCGAAGTCGAGATCGATCCGGACACCGGCGTCGTCGAGATCGTCAAATATTCCATGGTCGGCGATTTCGGCGTCACGGTGAATCCGATGGTCGTCGAAGGCCAGGTGCAGGGCGGCGTCGTGCAGGGCATCGGCCAGTGTCTCGTCGAACAGACGGTCTATACGGAAGAAGGCCAGTTGGTGACGGGCTCGTTCATGGACTATGCGATGCCGCGCGCCGACAATGCGGTCTTCTTCAAATATGAAGAAGCAGGCACCCCAGCGACAACCAATCCGCTCGGCGTCAAGGGCTGCGGCGAGGCCGGCTGCGCCGGTTCGCTGACGTCGATCATGAATGCCATCGTCGAAGCGCTGCGCTCCGAATACGGAATCACCCACATCGACATGCCGGCGACGCCGCATCGCGTCTGGGAAGCCATCCAGGACGCCAAGAAAGCCAAGGCGGCTTAGCTCGCTAAAATCCTTCTCCCGCTGGCGGGAGCAGGTGGCCCTTGCGCAGCAAGGGTCGGATGAGGGTGGATCTGCGAGCGGGAGACGAGATGGCCTTTCTATCCGATCCAGGTATGTGGGCGGCGCTGTTTACTCTGACGGCGCTCGAGATCGTCCTCGGCATCGACAACCTGATCTTCCTGTCGATCACGGCCGATCGCTTGCCGGCGCATCAGCAGGCGACGGCGCGCCGTCTCGGCCTGGCGCTTGCGCTGGTCATGCGGCTCGGTCTGCTCGCCTCCATCGCCTGGATCGCCGGCCTGACGGCATCGGTGTTCGAGGTTTTCGGCAAAGCTTTTTCCTGGCGCGACCTGATCCTGATCTGCGGCGGCCTGTTTCTTCTCTACAAGGGCACGGTCGAGATTCACGAACAGATCGAAGGCGACCACGAAGCCTCCGCGTCTACGGGCCAGCGCGTGCAGACGACCTTCGCCGGCGCCATTACCTCCATCGTTCTGCTCGACGTCGTGTTTTCTCTCGACAGCGTCATCACCGCCGTCGGCGTGGTCGATAATTTCTGGGTGATGGCGGCGGCGATCGTCATTGCCGTGGTCGTCATGCTGTTTGCCAACGGTCCGGTATCGCGTTTCATCAACGCGCATCCGACCGTGAAAATGCTGGCGCTATCGTTCCTGATCCTGATCGGTGTCGTGCTGGTGGCCGACGGGTTCGGCGTGCATGTGCCGAAAGGCTTCGTTTACGCGGCCATCGGGTTTTCCATCCTGGTGGAAGCGCTCAACATGGCGGTGCGGCGCAAGCAGAAACATTGATCTTCGCGGGGGCGGAGGGCTCCGCGCGTTGATATAGGGAGGGACATTCTATGGTTGAGCTTTATCATTTCTGGAGTTCGGTCTGCTCCGTGCGTTGCCGCATGGCGCTGGAGGAAAAAGGCGTCGTCTGGACGAGCCGCTATGTCGATCTGTTCAATTTCGACCAGATGAAACCGGAATATCTTGCCATCAATCCGGACGGGCTGGTGCCGACATTGGTGCATAATGGTCAGCCGATCCATGAATCGACGATCATCGATGAATATATCGACGCGGCCTTCGATGGCCCGCCGCTCGTGCCGAGCGACCCGCTGCTGGCAGCGCGGATGCGCGAATTCATCCGCAAGTGCGAAGACAATTTCGGCGGCATCGTCAAGCTGACGGCGGTGAAGTATCTGCTGCCGAAACTGCGCAACCGCTGGAGCGACGAAGAACTAGCGGCCCAGGCGCTGCGCCGCCCGCTCAAATTCTATCAGGACATTCATGGCCGGGCATTGCGCGGCGAAATCGGCGAGAACGAATTGGCGGAAGCCCGTGCGGAGATCGACACGATCCTCAGCACACTTGAGAAACTGCTTGATCCAGGTCCGTGGGTGATCGGCGAAGCCTATACGCTCGCCGACATCACCGTTGCGCCTTACATGTTCCGGCTCGCGGCGATGGGAGCGGAGCAGTTCTGGTCGCGCTCGCATAACCCGAGGGTCAATGCCTGGTACGAGCGGATTTCACAGCGACCGGCGTTTCAGGTCGCCGTGTCATGGCCTGATGAAACCGGCGGCGGTTATGAAGAGGTCGGACTGGGCAAAAAGCTGGCTGGCGCGCCGGGGCGTTAGGCCGGTCTATTTGCGACCGCCGAGTTCGCGATATTGCGCGATCGTTTCCGGCGTTGCCTTGGCGGCGAGAGCATGCATTTCGGCTTCCAGAACTTCGCCGCTCAGCGGTTCGCCGGCGATGAGATCGACGCGCGCCATGTCGCCGAGATATTCGCGGTCGGCGCACATTTCGCTGAACGCCTTGCGCAGGATGGCGACGCGATCGGCGGGAACGCCCGGCGGCCCGACCAGCATCAGGCCGAACGTGTCGAGCGCCAGCGCAAGTTCCAGCAGGCCCTGGCGGGAGGGTGGTACGATGTCGCGCAGGAGCGGCAGGTCGGGCTGAACCGGGCGGGTTTGCAGCAGCGGTATGATGACGCGATTCTTGATAAGATCAGGCCTGCGGGCGATTGAATCCTCGGTGATGAACAATCCTGCAGCCTCACCCGATTCGACCGCCACGAGCGTGCGCGCGGTCGAGCCGTAGCCGAGAACCGCTTCGACCGGCACGCCGATCTGCGCCAGCAGGCGCGGAACCATGGCGGTCGGCGTGCCTGCGGTAATGGCCGCCAGCGGGATCGGCTTGGGGCTTTTTCTCAGGTCGTCGAAATTCTTGATGCCGGTGTCGGCGCGCACGAACAGAAAGCTGGCGACAACGCCGCTCGAGCCGATGAAGGCGAAGCGGGTCGGATCGAAATTGACGCCAGGCGTTTTGACGATGCCTTCCACATACCAGCTTCGCCCCGGCATCCCGAGCGTCAAGCCGTCGGGGGGCACGCGCTTGTCGAGGAAATTGGCGGCGATGACGCCGCCGGCGCCTTCAATGCTCTGGACGATAATGTCGGGACTGCCGGGGATGAAGCGCCAGAGATGACGCTGGATGACGCGCGCGGCCGTATCGACGCCGCCGCCGGCCGCGAAACCCGAAATGATCGTCAGCGTCTTGCCCTTGTAGAAATTTTCCGTCTGGGCGGATGCGGCGCCGCCCATCAGCACCAATGCAACAAAAAAAGGCTCAAGACGCTTGAGATTAAATAGCATGCGCGCGGTAACCACAGCGTTTGCCGCCATTTCGACTCGTCTGGCAGCGTTTCCTCTTTGCCCGACGGCTTTTTCGGCGCCGGAATCTTCAACGGTACAATTGTAGCGCTTCCGGCCATGGCGCCGCCAGTTGCAATTTTGCGGCGTCTGCTCCGCGTTTTGACTATGGCAGGGCCGACTATCGGCTTACGACGTGGTACGGAGACCTCTCAGAAGAGGTAGCGGACGCCCACGCCGGAATGGATCGTATTGCCGATCGGCTGCTTGGCGAGCGTGCCGTTGGCGAAAGCATCGATCACGATGCCTTTCTGAAGTCGGTAGCCGACCCGCATGCCGTATTCTACCCAGGTATATTCACCCATGGTCGGATTGATTGGGCCAAGTCCAACCAGAGTCGCCGAAACGCCGCTGCGCGAATCGAAGGACCGGGCGACCCCGAGGTTCATCTGGGTTTCGATCTGGGAGCCCCACAAATGGGTCCATTGGGCCGCGAGCTTGGCGAGGTTGACCCTGTCGACGCCGCCGGGAATGGTGACCGGAATCGGATTCGACCCGCCGGCCGTATCCGCATAGCCGCCGACCATCTGCCAGTTGCGCGAAATCTCGATCCAGGAAGACAGTTCGTCCCGGCGCGAGAAGCGATAGACCCAGCCGGCCTTACCGAAGAGGGCATAGTTTGAGGTGTTGACGCTGGCCTTGCCGCCCACCCAATTGCCGGAGTTGGCGTAATTGCGCGAATAGGTGGTTCTCTGGAACGGCGAGGCCAGGATGCCGACTTCGGCGAAGGGGCGGAAAGCGCCGAGTTCGACCATGTCGTAACGCAGCGCTGCGGCGACGATGGGGGCGCTCGTCACTTCCGCGCCGCCGCTCTTGTAATGGGCGAAAGCGGCGCCGCCGATAAGGCTCAGGTTCTCGGTGATGTTCTTGCGGCCGTGGAAGCCGGCGCTGAATGATCCGACCGATCCGAACACACTGATGCAGCCGTCGCAATTGATCTGTTCGTTGAAGCCGACGAGCACGCTGGCGAGCACACGGGTGGTGACGATCTGGCCGAAGCGGTCGCCGGCCAGCCTTTCGACGGAAATATAGGCGGCAGCCGCATCGGCGGCCGAAATCGCCGGCGCGAAGCCGAGGAAAACATGCGTTGCATCATAGGTGACGACAGGCGTGTAGCCGGAGACGCCTGACATCGAAACGCCGCTGAAACTGCCGGTGACGCCGCCCGATGCCGTCATGATCGTATAGCGGGTGGAGGGATCGTAGGTGCCAGGAGCGGCGTTGATCACCAGGTTCGAGCCGCTGATATTCGCGGTGCCGTTGACGTCGAGGGAACTGGCACCGCCTGGCGATACGCTGACCGCAAAGCGCGATCCCGGCGCCATGACCGCCGGGCCGATCGCGTACAATGTGCCGTAGGGATTGGCGGCATTGCCGGGCGAGATCGTCGAGCCGTCCAGCGCATTGATGGGACCGACGGTGCCTGTGCCGCTCAAGGTCGCGCCCGATGCGACCGTGGTCAGCAGCGACGTCGCGATCGAGCCATTGACTTCGAGGGTTCCGGCATTGACGAACGTATTGCCGGTATAGGTGTTGGTCCCGGTCAGCGTGAGGACGCCGGCGCCGACCTTGCTCAGATCGCCGGCGCCCGAAATCACACCCGACAGGGTGATATTGCCAGGGCCCGTATCGAATGTGGGGTCGTATATGCCGGTAAAGACGATGTTGTTGGGCAGGGTGTAGTTGGTGCCGGTAAAGGCCAGCGTCGTGCCATCCTGCATGTAGATGTCGCCCGAGCCGGCGGCCTGGCCGTTATTGACCGAGAGCGTTCCCTGCAGGATTTCCGTGCCGCCGCTATAGGTATTGACGCCCGACAGACTCAAGGTGCCGGAGCCCGACTTGACGAGGCGCAGACGACCGGTGCCGTCCTCGAGGACGCCGCTGAACGTCGAGGAATCGGCCCCCGTGACCGTCAGGGAGGTGGTGTAGACCTCTCCTCGTCCATAGGTTCCATAGTTATTGTACATGCCGGCGGTGACGGTGCCCCCGCCGCTCAGCGACATGACGGTCTGATCGTAGCCGTTCAGGTCGAAGGTTGCACCGGTCTGGACCGTGAGCGCGCTTTTGTAGCTCAGGGCATCATAGGTGCCGGCGCGCAGGACGCCGTCTGCGATCGTGGTCGGTCCGGAATTGGTGCTCTGGCCCGTCAAGGTCATGATGCCGGTGCCGGTCTTGGTGAAACCGGTTTTTCCGGCGCCGTCCTGGAATATGCCGGAGAACCAGGTGTCGCTGTTGTCGCCGCCGGCGGTCAGAACGGCCGCCGCCGTGCCGCTGTTGGTGACGGTGCCGTCGCCGCTCAGCGAACCGACGGTCTGGTTGAAGCCGCTGAGATCCAGGGTGCCATTGGCCAGGATGTGCTGGCTCAGCGGGCTCCAGGCATTGACGGCGCCGGCCTTGAGCACGGCATTGTCGTCAACATAAGTGACGCCTGAGTAGTTGCCGGTGCCGGTGCTGCCGAAGACTACGCCCTGGCTGTTCTGTATGGTCACGCCATAGGGGCCGTTCAGCGAAAACCCGTTGCCGGAGAGAGTTGTCGTTTTCGAGCCGCTAAAGGTCATCGCGTCGGCGGTGAGCGCGATGTTGCTGGTCTGGGTGATGGTGTAGGGGGTGCTGCTGGCGTTGGCGCAGCTGATTTCGTAATTCAGCGCCGCTTCACTGCCTGCAGTCCCGCTGCAGGCGCGGTCCGCCGCAGCTGGCCCTGTCGTGGCTGCCGCGGCAGCCATAAACGCAGCCATGGCCAGCCATTTTGATCCGGTAAACATCTAGTTCCCGCCGTCCCCAAATTCCGTCAGCTATAACAATAACGCAACCAAGCGCGACTGCAACAAATCTGACGGGATACGAGGGGTCAGGCGATCAGTTTCGCGCCGAGCCAGCGGGCCCCGCCGAGCGACAGTTCTATGTCGAGAACGAAGGGTGCTCCGGCCTGCCAGACGTCGTCGCCCTGATTGGAGCCGGCCACGCGGGTCAAGGGGTAGCCGCCGCGCGGCTGTTCGGCCAGCCACGACCGCACTTCCATACCTTTGCTTGAGAAATGGGCACGAATGGCGGGGTCGAGCCGGCCGGTTTCCGGGGCTTTGAAGGCGGCCAGAGCCGCCTCCGCCTGAGCATAGCGCACCGCCAGCGCCGGATCGCTGGTGAAGGAACGCGCCCGGCGCACCCAGGTCGCCTTATAGGCGAGCGATGAGCGCACGGCGAAACTCCTGCCCAAAGGTCCGGCCGTGTCGGTGCGCAGATAGCTCGCCGACAGCGACAGGTCAGGAGCTATGGTGGCGAAACATTCCTCGGCGCCGCCCTTGCGGGCTTGCTCGTCGCAGGGGCCTAGCAGGTCCTGTGCCGATGTCGTGTGCGCTGGATCGATACCGGCGAGGCCTGCATCGGCCAGGCGCGCGGCATGGTTGAGGAGATTGCGCTCGGCCTCGTCGACATGGGCGCGCGCCTTGGCGAAGGCCGCTGTCGCGTCGATCAACTCGATGCCGGGTGCGGTCTCAAGCAGCAATTGGGCGTGGCCGGCGGGAAAATCGTCGAGTTCGAGAATGCCGATGCGCTTGCCGGAGTTGTGGGCGATCTTCTGGCCGATCAGCAGGGCGGGTTTCGGCGTCGTCGTCACTTCACCGACCGGCATGACCGAGCCGATCCATTCCGCCACGCGCTTCGACAGCGCGGTCGCGAACACCGGCGTGTCACCGCCGGTCGCCACATAGAACAGGCCCTCGTTCCAATAGGGCTGGAAGCCCGAGAGCCAGGCGACGGCGGCGCCGCGGGCGATATTGGTATAGGCGACGAAGCCGTCGAGCTTCTCGGCGCGCAGGCCTTCGCGCAGGAGCGCGAGGCGCGTGTCTAGCGCGTTACGGGGGAGTTCCTCGGGATTCCACTGCATCAAACCGCGACGCATGATTAAAACCTCAATGTGATGTCACGGAAAACAGCTGACGCGGCGTGCCGCACAGCAGTTCATGGCCCTTGTCGCGCACGATCAGCGAATCTCCGAGCACGAAATAGCCCACTGCCGGATGATAGGTGTTGGGATGCACGATGATCGTCATGCCGGTTTCCAGCGGAATGTGAACATCCTCGAGAATCTGCGGCTTCTGGTCGGGGAAGAGACCCATGCCGTGGCCGCGTACGCGCGTGTATTCGCTGGTGACGTAATCGCCGAGGCCATATTTTCGGAACACGTCGTTTTCGGCCTTGGCGACCTGCGCCGCCGTTACGCCGGCTGCGACCGAAGCGATGCCGGCTTCCATGGCTTCGAGGTAGACGGCGAAGGCCTGCTTCTGCGCTTCATTGGCTTCGCCCACCACAAGCGTGCGGCAGATCTGCGAGTAATAGCCGTCGACGCAAGGGGTGAGTTCGGTCGTCACCATGTCGCCCTGCTTGAGCACCTTGCCGCTGGGCGGCGCCATGCCGCGCACTTCCTGGCCGCCGACGCCGATGATCATGAAATTTTCCGCCACGCCTTTGGTGCGGAAGAAGGTCTCGATCTCGGCGACGAGTTCATAGTCCTTGCGGCCGGGCCGCGCCGCATCGCGGAAGATCGCATAGCCTTCGTCCGCCAGTTTGGCGGCGCGGCGGACGGCGTCCATCTCGATTTCGAGCTTGGTCATCAAAAGGCGTTCGATGACATTGGTGCCGTCGGCGACGCGCAGGTCCTTTTCACCGTGCAGAAGCCCGTAAGGCAGCAGATGAAACGGCGCCGCGCCGATCTTGCGATTGCCTTCACGCGACAGGAGATTGCGCGCTTCCTTGACCAGCGAGGGTGCGTAGACGATCTCGCAGGTTTTCGTTTCGTCCCTGGCGCGATCGGCCTCGGCGGCATCGTCGAGGATCAGCGTCGTCGAGCCGTCGGCGCGCACCAGCGCGATGCCCTGGCCTTCCTGAATGCCGAAGTCCGTGGCGTAGCGCAGATGGTCGGCGTGCCAGTTGTTGCCGAAGAGGACGAGCACGTCGGTCTCGTCGGCCTTCATGGATTCGGCGAGCGCCTTCAGGCGGGCTTGGTGCGCGGGACTTGTCATTTTTGCCTCATGCGCTCTTTGCGTTGGAGCTGGCTTTGGGCGTTACGGTCGCCTTCCAGCCGTAGAACTCGGCTGCCTTGGCGGGCTCGACGAAGCCTTGCGCCACGTCGTTGGCGATGGCTTCCGGCGCGCGCTCCTGCGGCCTGCCGTAGCCACCGCCGCCGGCGGTGAGGAAGGTGACGCGGTCGCCCTTGGCGAGCGGAATTTCCGTGCCCTTGAAGACGATACGCTCGGGACCCTCGACCGGTTTCACGATGGCGACGTTGTGCGCACCGTTGCCGCCGCCGTTCAGGCCCCATGGCGGGTTGCGGGTGCGTTCGCAATTGATGGTGACCTGGCACGGCACAAGGGTGCGATAGGTGATGCGCACGCCGAGGCCGCCGCGGTATTTGCCCGGACCGCCGGAATCATCGCGCAGGGCGTGTTCCTCGACGAGGATGGGGTAGCGGATTTCCTGGAGTTCCACCGGCGAGTTGCGGACGTCGCCCTGGCAGACGGAGACGCTGGCGTCCTCGCCGTCTTCCGTCGGCCGGCCGCCCCAGCCGCCGCCGAAAATGTTGAGCAGCAGGAAGCGCGTGCCGTCTTCCTTGTAGCCGTAGAAGGAGCAGCCGCCCATGTCGCCCTTGTGGGCGGCAGGGATCAGCTTCGGCAGGGCCGGCGCCAGCGCTTTCAGGATGGTGTCGATGGTCGTCGGCAGTGCGATGCTCCACAGGCCGATGGCGGTGCCGGGCTTGGCGCTGACGATCGTGCCCTCGGGAATCTTGACGTTGAGGGCGCGGAAGCAGCCTTCGTTGACGTCAAGGTCGGGCGAGGTGATCGCCTTGAAGGCGACGCGCGCGGCGGCGATGCCGCCGGACTTGCCGGAGTTCAGCGGCGAATGGGTCTGGCCGTTCATCTCGCTATAGTCCACGGTCATGATCGGGCCGGCGATCTCGACGGTGACCTTGATGCGGATCGGCTGGGTGAGGTTGCGGCCGTCGTTATCGAGCTCGCTCTCAGCCTGGTAGATGCCGTCGGGAATCTGCTCGATGACGTTACGGACGGCCTGGTCGGCCTGGTCCCAGATGCGATCGACGCAGGCCTCGACGGTGGGGCGGCCATAACGCTGGACGAGTTCGCCATAGCGCCTGGCGCCGAGCTGGCACGAGGCCATCTGGGCGCGCAGGTCGCCGAGGCTGGCGTCGGGGAAGCGGACGTTATCGTGGATGATCTGCCACAGGGTCTCGTTGCGCTTGCCCTCTTCGTAGATCTTGAGGGACCGCATCTGCAGGCCTTCGGCGAAGATCTCCGTCGTCAGCGACGAGCCGAAGCCGATGCGCATGCCGCCGATGTCGACCCAGTGGGCGCGATTGGCGGCGAAGCCGACGAGTTCGCCATCGACGAAGCAGGGTGCGTAGATGACGACGTTGTTGAGATGCTGGCCGCAGACTTCGCCATGATTCATGATCATGATGTCGCCCGGCTTGAAGCCGTCGAGGCCCCAGCGCCTGATGCCGTCTTCGACGGCGATGCCGAGATCGGCCAGGAAGATGGGCAGGCCGCCGCGGTTCTGGGAGATCATGCGGCCCGAGGTGTCGATGAGGCCGCAGCAGAAATCGCGCACCTCATAGATCATCATGTTGTAGGCGGCCTTGCACAGCGCGTTGGCCATCTCGTCCGCATAGGCGACAATCGAATTGCGGACGACTTCCACTGTGATCGGATGCGCGTCGATGTTCTTCTTGGTCTTTGTGGCAGTCATCGTTGTGGCCAAATTGCTAGTAGTCATGGCGCTCACGCCTCCTTGCCGGCGAGATCGACGATGAGATGACCGGCCTTGCTCACGGTCACCTTGTCTCCCGGATGAATGAGAATGGTGGAATTCGGCTCTTCGACGACGGCGGGGCCGGTGAAGGCGAAACCGGCGGGCAGGGCCGGACGCCACAGGACGCGCGCCTTCTCCGGCTTTTCCGGATCGGTGAAGATGACGTCGCGGCTGGTTTCCTCGGCCGTCTCGGTCGGGGTCCAGTCTTCCGACAGCCATTCCTCGGCGATGGTGTCGCTGCGCGCCGCCGTCACCACAAGGCGCAGGTTGACGACTTCGAGCTTTTCCTCCAGCGCCGACTGGCCGTAACGCTGGTCGTGCTCTTCATTGAACAGAGCCCGCACTTTGGAGATGTCGCCGGTGAGCATCTGCGGCGACGAGATCGCAATCGCAAGGGCATGTTCCTGGCCGACGTAGCGCAGGTCTGCATAGAAGCGGAAGTCGGCGACGTCGGCGCCGACCCCGTCGCGCTGCATCTGGGCATGGCCGTCCTGGCCAAGTTCGTTGAATACCCGTTCGACCAGAGCTGCATCGAGCGAACCGAGGCGGCCAACGAGCGTGCGCACGAAATCCTGCCGCCAGGACGCCATCAGCATGCCGAGCGCCGAGAAGGTGCCGGGCAGTTTGGGAATGATGACCTGCGGGATGAAGATTTCCCGCGCGATGGCGATGGCATGTAGGGGGCCCGCGCCGCCGAAGGCGATCATGGCGGTGTCGCGCGGATCGACGCCCTTGTTGACGGAGACGGCGCGGACCGAGAGCGACATGTTGTTGTCGGAAATGGTGGCGATGCCGAGCGCCGCCTCCTTGGTCGGCAGACCCAGCGGCTTGCCGACCTTTTCGTCGATGGCGCGTTCGGCGGCGGCGATGTCGAGATGCATATTGCCGCCGAGGAAGCGGTGGCCGTTGATGCGGCCAAGCACGAGATCGGCGTCGGTGACGACCGGGTCCATGGAGCCCTTGCCGTAACAGGCAGGACCGGGATCGGCGCCCGCGCTGCGCGGGCCGACATGCAGGCCGCCGGTCGGATCGACCCAGGCGATGGAGCCGCCGCCGTTGCCGACTTCGACGATGTCGACGACCGGCAATTGCATCGGCTGGCCGGAGGCGTGGTCGCCGATGACATAGCCTTCCTCGATGGCGGGATGACCGTTGGTGATCAGCGACGACTTGGCGGTGGTGCCGCCCATGTCGAAGCCGATGCACTTGGCGAGGCCGAGGTGGGTTGCGAGGCGGCCGGCGCCGATCATGCCGGCGACGGGGCCCGATTCCATCATCGACACGGGCTGCGCCTTGGCCTGATCGAGGGACATGACGCCGCCGTTCGAGCGCATCAGATGCAGCTTGCCGACGAATGCCTCCTTGCGGAGATAGTCGTCGAGGGTGCCGAGATAATTGCGCACGCGCGGACCGACGAAGGCGTTGAGCACGGTGGTCGAGGTGCGCTCGTATTCGCGGAACTCGCGCAGGATCTCGTGGCTCAAGGTCACGAACAGGCCGGGGATGGTGCGCCGCAGGACTTCGCCGATGGCGCGCTCATGGTCGGGATTGGCATAGGCGTGCAGCAGGCAGACGGCGACCGCCTCGATGCCCTGGGCCTTGATCTCCCTGGCGACAGCCTCGACTTCGGCGGTGTCCATGGCGGTCAGGACCTTGCCTTCGTGATTGACGCGCTCGTTGACTTCAAAGGTCAGGCGGCGCTCGACCAGCGGCTTGGGACGATGGAACCAAAGGTTGAATGCCTCGATGCGGTTGCCGCGGCCGATGGCGTAGACGTCGCGAAAGCCCTTGGTGGTAATCAGCGCCGTCACGGCGCCCTTGCGCTCCAGTACGGTGTTGATGGCGATGGTCGAACCGTGCAGCACTTCGCCGAGGTTCGGCAGGTCGCACTTGGCCAGACGCAGGGTGTCGGCGACGCCGCGCGTCGGGTCAGCCGGGGTTGTTGAGGACTTGGATGTGACGATCTTGCCGTCGATGCATCCAACGAGGTCGGTAAAAGTACCACCGATATCTACGCCTACGATATTCATTATTTCCCGGACTCCGACAGTTGGATCTTCGGCGCCTTGCGTTTGCCAGGCGTCAGCCTGTTTTCCGCGATGCGCACCAGTTCGTTGAAAACGATAGCGATAACGGCGAGACAGAGGGTCAGCGCGAACAGCGGCGCCGGATTGTAGTTCTCAGCGAAGACGCGCGTGTAATAGCCAACGCCGCCGGTCGAGACGTAGAGCTCGGCCAGGATGACGCCGAGGAGTGTGAGCGTCATGCCGAGCCGCAGGCCGGTGAAGAGGCTCGGCACCATGTTCGGCAGGATGACGTGGCGGATGACGTCCGCGTTCGATGCGCCCATGGATTTCGCGCCGCGCACGTGCAGTTCCTTCACATCGCGCATGCCGGCCACGACATTGACGATGATGGGAAAGATGCCGTGCGAGAAGCCGAAGGCGATCTTGGCGGCTGGCCCAAGGCCGAAGATCATGATGACCAGCGGCATGAACGCGACTTGCGGGATGGCGAACAGCATCAGCACGATCGGAAACAGGGCCGCGCGGCTGAAGTTCGTCGCACCGATAACGAGGCCGATCAACAGGCCGAAGGCGACCGCCATGGCATAGGCGACGGCGATCTCCATGACGCAGAGCCAGAGCGCGCTGATGATCTTGGGCTCGGAAACGATCGACGTGAAGAAGGCGTCGAGCACCGCCGACGGCGGGCGCATGAACGCCGGATCGGCGTGGAAGCGGCCGTAATATTCGAGCAGCGCGACGACGATGGCGATGAGGCCGACTCTCAGCCAGAACGGGCTCTTAAGCATCTTCGCCAATGGCGACGATCCGGTCGAACGTGGTTGTGTGGAGGTGAGACTGGTCATGATCCGCTCACCTCGACCTGATCTTGTTTTCGAAACTGTAGGCGAGCAGGTTGAGCGTCACCGACATGCAGACGACGAACAGGATCCAGGCGAACATGCGCGCCGGTTCCATGAGTTCCGCCGCGAGCGCGATATTGCGGCCGATGCCCGCGACCGACGAGATCGTTTCACCGCCGAGCACGGAAGCGAGGCAGATGAAGAAGCCGATGCGCAGCCCGGTGAACAGGACGGGCAGGGCGCCGGGCATCAGCACATAGCGGAAGATGTCCCAACGCGAGCCGCCCATGGACTGGGCCGCGAGAAGATAGCGCTTCTCCATGTTGGAAAAGGCGGCAATCGTGTTCAGGGCGATCGGAAAGAACGCATAGGTCGCGCCATAGGCGACCTTCGATCCGGTGCCGACACCGAAGAACAGGATGAACATCGGAAAGAACAGGGTGATCGGAATGGTGAACAGGCCGGAGATCAACGGCTCAATGGTGGCGATGGCCAGCTTCGAACGGGTGACGAGATAGCCGGCCAGAACGCCCAGGACGAGCGCGATGACAAAGCCCTTGAGCGCGGTCGTCAGGGTGACGAGCACGGCCGACCAGAAAGAAGCTGTCTGGAACAGTCTCGTCAGCGCGTCGATGACGTCGCCCGGCTTTGGCAGGAACAGGCGGCTGATGTTGCCGCTCTCGGTGAGGAAGTACCAGGCAGCGGCAACAAACACGAGAAAGACGTATTGTACCGAGCGTGAAGAGAGACTGGCGCGCTGCATGGTCAGGCGCCTGTCGGTTGCGGATCGCGCTGCAGCGCCATGGTGGCGCGGATTTCATCGCGCAGCAGGGCGTAGCATTCATTGCGCAGTTCACTGAAGCGCGGCTCGAGCATGAAATCGGGCGAGCGCGGATGCGGAGTCTTCACATCGATGATGGTCTTGATCTTGCCGGGGCGGGCACTGATCACCGCGATACGATCGGAGAGGAACACGGCTTCGGCGAGCGAGTGCGTCACGAAGACAATGGTCTTGCCGGTCTCGGCGAGCAATTGCGACAGGTCCTCGCCGAGCACCATGCGGGTCTGTTCGTCGAGCGCGGCGAAGGGCTCGTCCATCAGCAGGATGCCGGTCTTGACGCAGATGCCGCGCGCCATGTTGACCCTCTGGCGCATGCCGACCGACAACTGGTCGGGATAGTGCTTGGCAAAGGAGGCCATGCCGACGGCCTTCAGCGCCGTCATGGCGCGGTCATCCCACTCGGATTTCGGGATGCCTTGGAATTTAAGCGCGATGTGGAAGTTCTCGATCACGGTGTACCAGGGAAACAAGGTGCTTTCCTGGAACACGAAGGCGATCTTGTCGGGATGCGGCTTGCCGTCGACCAGGCGACCGTCGACAGTCACCGAGCCGCTCGACGGCCGGAACAGGCCGCCGACGATGTTGAGCAGGGTGCTCTTGCCGCAGCCCGACGGCCCGAGCAGACATACGAATTCGCCCTTGCGGATATCGAGCGAAATATTGTCGAGCGCGAGCACGCTTTCAGGCGACCCTTCGTCGCCGAAACGCTGGGTCACATTCTTGATGGAGATCGCAATATCGTCGTTGTTCTTGTCGACCTGAGTCATCCGTATTGACGCCTTTGAAAGGATTAGACTTTGACCGGTGCGAAACCGGGCATGAACATTTCCTTGGCTTCCGGAATCCGGTCGAGAATGCCGAGATCCTTCAGCGAATAGCGGATGGTTTCGATCGCCTTGGGATTGAAGGCACCGTCCATCGACAGCATTTTCAGCTCATAGTCGTAGCTTTCGTCGATCACTTTTTCGCTGATCTTCATGGTGGCGGCGATGAACTTCACCGTGTCGGCGCGGTTGTCGCGCATGTAGTGGGCGGTCTTGAACCAGCCGCGCAGGAAGCGGCGAACCAGCTCCGGATTCTTGTCGACGAGGGGGCGGGACGCATAGATCACATGGGTGTGGAAATCAGGCACTGCGTCGGCGAAGGTCGCGAGCAGCCGGCCCTGGCCCTGTTCGACCAGGTTCCAGGTTTCCTGGATGGAGTTGACGCTACCGGCGAGCTCGCCTGACTTCATCGCGGCGAGCCTTGTGCGCATCTCGCCCATGGGAACCACTTCAATGCCGTCGGCGCCCCAGCCCTTGCTGTCCGACAATTTGCGCGTCAGCCAGTCGGTCAGCGAGCCTGCGGTGGTGACGCCGATGCGCTTGCCCTTGAGGTCGTCGACGGTCTTGATGGGGCTGTCCTTCATGACGACGAGGGACATATTGCGCGGTTCACTGGCCAATGCCGCAACCGCGATGGCGGGAACGCCCTTGGCGGCATAGCCCATGCCGGGGCCGGAACCGAGGCCGACATCGATGGCTCCGGCGGCAAAGGCCTGCTGCATCTGGCCGTCGCCGCGGAACACCGACACTTCGGCATCGATGCCCTCCGACGCGAACATGCCCTTGGCCAGGCCGAGATCGGCCCCGCAGAACGGAAAGGAAGTGCCGACGGATTTGGCGATCCGCACCTTGTCGGCGGCGAAGGCGCGCGACGTGATGACGAATGGCGCTGCAAGCGAAACGGCCACGGCCGTGCGGCGAGAAATGGCGGTGGGAGATGCGGATTTGATGGTCATGTTACCTTCCCTTCCTTGTTCTTGATTAGCGGGTGCGAAGCCCGCGACTCATGTCGTTTGCTTCCAGCCCATGGTCGCGGCAAAGCGCCGGCCCGAGGGAGGGTGCCAGTTCTGGTGAAATGGTGCCAGTTAATGCTGTCACTGATGCCGACACTTGCGTTTCCCTAACGAAAGCCCGGCCACCGGCCTTGGACTTGCGAAACTGCCTTGACCTTTACCGCCAGGCTCGTTTCGCCCCGGATAGGAGGTGATGGGCGGAGGCAAAGCAAGGCGTCGCCAGGCTTGGTTAAATATAGCTATTCAACTATAACTATAACCATGATATCCATCACCCTGCGCCGGCTTCAGGTTTTCGTGGCGATCGTCGAAACCGGCTCTTTCGCCGCCGCGGCGCGCCGGCTGGGCATCGCCCAGCCGTCGATCAGCGCCCACATCATGGCGATCGAGAAGGAATTGGACGGCCGACTGTTCGAGCGCCAGAGCGGCCGGCATGCGGTGCTGACGGATATCGGCCGCAGCTTTCTGGTGCATGCGCGGGAATTGCTGTCGCAGGCGATGCGCATGGAAGAGGACGTCGCTTCGCGCGCCTCCGCCGAGCAGAACGTGGCGCTGGCCTGCCAGCGCTCCCTGTCAAACACGGTGATGCGCGGCGCGCTGGCGCAATTCGCCAGCAGTAACCGCGATATTCGCATGTCGGTTCGCATTGCCTTCCAGGAGGAGGTCGTCGCCGCCGTGCGCATGGGCTCGGCAGATATCGGCTGCCTGCTATCCAACGACGAGCCGGCGGGCCTGCCGTCGATCCTGATGGCGCGCATGCGCTTCGTCGTCTTCGCCACGCCGGATCATCCCCTTGTGGGGCGCAAGCGGGTGCCGCCGGCGGAAGTGTCGCGGCATGATTTTGTCGGGCCGGTGGCAACGTCGCTATTTGGGCAGACGCAACATAAATTGCTTGGCGGCATCGGTGTCGAACGCCTGCGCCTCGTCGCCGAAGGGACGGAGTTCGGCGTGGTGCGCGATCTGGCGGAAGCGGGCCTGGGGCTTTGCTGTTCGCTCTATGCCTCGGTCGCGCCTGATATCGAAGCTGGCCGGCTTTGCGTGATCGATATTGACGGGCCGGCGCTGTCTCTGGATGTGCGCATGCTGATCAATCCGCAACGCCGCAGCGCCAGGCCGGTGCGCGCGCTCGCGGAGTCCCTGCGCGAGGCCAGCTCCACCTGGGACTAGAGCTTTTTCGGTTCTGATGGAATCAGAACCGAGCTCTAGGTTTTTGTTTTGACGCATTTTCTTCACGCGAACCGGCATCCACTTCGCTCGAAAATGCTCTAGTCGCTGAAAGTCAAACCGCTGTCCTTGACGACGGCGGTCCATTTGGCGGTCTCAGACTTGACGAAAGCGGCAAACTCTTCCGGCGTGTTGCTGGTCGCCACGATGCCGAAAGCCAGCAGCTTGCGGACGATCTTCTGATCGCCAGCGGCCGCCGCAATCGCGCGCTGCAGCTTGTCGACAATCGGTGCCGGCGTGCCCTTTGGCGCAACGATCCCGGCCCAGGTCGAGATCTCGCCCAGTTGCGGCATGTGGGCGACCTCGTCGAGCGGCAGAAGGTCCGGCAGCGAGGCAAGCTCGCGCTTGTTGAGTTTCGCCAGCGCGCGTTCCTTGCCGTCTTTGATCATGGTGTAGTGGGCCGACACGCCGTCGACCGCATATTGAATGCTGCCGTCCATCAGGCCCTGCAACACTTCCACGCTGCCTTTATAGGGCACATAGACCGCGTCGATCCCCGCAAGCTTGTTGAAGAGGACGCTGGCCAGCCGCGTCGTGATGATGCCGGCGCCGAAATTCAGCTTGCCGGGATGGGCCCGGCCGTAAGCGATCAGTTCCTGAACCGTCTTGGGGCCATTGGCCGGCACCACCAGCACCGACGTATTCAGGGATGTCAGCGAAACTAACTGGAAATCGTTCAAGGCATCGTAGGAAAGTGTTTTCTTGGTCGCCGGATTCATCACCAGGGTGACGTCCATGGCAAACAGCAGGGTATATCCATCGGGGGCTGCTCTTGCGACCTGCACTGCGCCGATGGCGGAATCCGCGCCGGGCCGGTTCTCGATGACAAGCCGTTGGCCGAGGTCCTGGCTCATGTGCTCGGCAAAAAGACGAGCGGTAACGTCGGTCGGGCCGCCGGCGACAAACGGGACGATCAGTTTGATGGGCGCATTCGGATAAGTGTCGGCTGATTGCGCGGAGACACCTTGGGCGGCAATGAATGGCGCCATGACCGCGATCAAAAGGCGTGCAATGCCCCGCATGTTCGTCTCCCCTTTTTATACAGTTGATACGGTGTATGGCTGAAAGCTGGCGATTGTCATTCCCGCTCTGCGCTACACTTGGCGGGAATGACGCCCAGGCTGGAGCAAAACGACAACGACGCGGTTTCTACGGCTGCGGGGGCAGCGGATTGTCCTTGGCGACCGACGCCCAGAGTTTGACTTCATCGGCGATGAAAGACGTGGTTGCCTTTTGATCGAGATCCACCGTGATCAGTGCGCTCCTGGCGAACTGTTCGCGGATGCGATCGGAAGCGACGATCCTGCGCACCGAGGCGTTCAGCCTGGCGACGATGTCAGCCGGCAGTTTGTTTGGCCCGGCCAGCCAGAACCAACTCGCGCCGCCTTCCACGTCGTAGCCGAGTTCGGTCAAGGTGGGAATGTCCGGATAAGCGGCGATGCGCTCTCTTGATGTCACAGCCAGGCCGACGACTTTGTTGGCTTTGACATATTCGCCGAGCGAGATCGACGGCTGCATTGCAGCGAGGATGTGATCGCCGAACAGCGCATTGACCGCATCGGCCGCGCTGCGGAAGGCGATGGGCTGCAGTTTGCTGCCGGTCTTGGAGTTGATGATGTGCTGCAGCAGCTCGCCTTGCGTGCCGGCGCCCGGCGAGCCGCAGGCGATGGACGGCTTGTCGCGGGTCGCAGCCAGAAATTCCTTGAACGTCTTGACGCCGAGCGACGGGCTCACCGCCAGAATATAGCTGTCGCCGGCAATCATCGCGATATGGGTGAAGTCGCGCATCGTCTGATAGGCGACATTTGGGTTAAGTGCCGGGTTGACCAATTGCGGACCCGCGCCTGCGATCATCAGCGTATAGCCATCGGGCTCGGCCTTGAACGCTTCCGTCGATCCGACGATGCCGCCGCCACCGACTTTGTTTTCGACGTAGAACTGCTGCTTGTATTCCTGCGACAGTTCGGCGGCGATGATGCGGCCAAGAATGTCGGCTGTCCCGCCAGCGCCGAATGTGACGATGATTTTCACCGGCCCGTCCGGCCAGGATTGTGTCTGAGCGGACGCACCCGCCATGATGGTGAAAGCCAAAGCGAGGCCACAGAACAATACTTGCGCAACCCGTTTCATGATCACGCCCCTCCCGCTGACGAATGTGCAATAGTCTTTGCGGCTGTGCGACCGAAAATAGCCGCCTGCGCCAGGGCGGTTCCGGTGACGAAGTTCAAGCCGTGAAACCCGCCGACGATCTCACCGCAGGCATAAAGGCCAGGCAAGGCATTCCCCTGGGCGTCCAATATCTGCGTCTGTGGATTGACGCGCACGCCGCCGAACGTCGTTGCCTGGTTGGGTGCGGTCGGAAACGCGTAGAAGGGCGGCGTGTTCAGCGCGAAAGGTCTGCCGAGCAGGGCCGTCTCGTGCACGCGCCCCATCTTGTCGGGCGCGCCTGCCGCGCAATCGGCATTGTATTGCTCGACCGTTCGAACGAACGCATCGACGGGCAGGCCGGCGCGCGTCGCCAGTTCGGCGAAGGTGTCGGCGCTGACGCATTTCGCCAGGGCGGCGGGATTGATGTAGATGGTCTTTTCCTTCAGAGCCCGCTGCCGGACGGTTTCATCGAAAATGCCCCAGGCCATGACGTCGGGCAGTTTGAGGGTGACGAGCGCGATATCCTTCGCATTCATGTCTTCGCGGACGTAACGCTCAGCCTTCGACGTCACCAATATGCCGCCCAGATGATAGACCATGCCGACCGGTGTGTCGTGGTGAAAGCGGTCCATCTTTTCTTTGGTACCGTCGCGAAGCGCATAGGAATAGAAATTCGGCTTCACGCATTCCATGCTGCTGAGCGCCGCGCCCAGCTTCTCGGCCATGACGATACCATCGCCCATGCAGCCGAGGCCGCCATCGACAATCCGCAATCGCTCCAGTCCGGGAACGAAGCGGCCCAGCATGGCGGGATTACGGGAAAAGCCGCCGGAGGCGAAAATGATCGCCCGCTCGGCGCGCAGGATAATTCCGTCGGGACCGCCGACTTTGAAGCCGCTTCCGTCACGTTCGACATCGCCGACCGGGAAATTGTAGCAGATCGAAATGCCGAGGCGACGGGCGCTGCGCGTCAGGACTTCCAGCAGGCGCTGGGAATCGGTTGCGTGACAGCGGGGCACGTTCATGCCGATGCCGATATCGACGTCCCAGAAGGTGACGCCATGTTCCTGCAGCCAATAATAGGTGTCGAGCTGGTTTGCCAGATAGGCGTCGACGAGCGCCGGATCGGACCGGCCCTTGCCGCTGCGTTCCATGTCCTGGCGGAAGGTTTCGTCGCTATCGACGATGCGGTCGCGGCGCTGCAGGTCCGTATCGATGAAGGCAAAATATCCGCCGGAGGCGGCTGTCGAAGACTGCAGCGAGGTGCCTCGCTTTTCGCAGACGATGACGCGGAGCCCGCGCTCGGCGGCCTCGACGGCCGCGCAAAGTCCGGCACACCCCGCGCCGACAACAATGACGTCGGCGACGGTCGGCACTCTGTTCACGCCACCGCCTCCATGATGATCTCGGCTTCGCGCAGGCCGATCTCGGCCGGATTGAGCACCGGAATGCCGGCAAGGCGTTTGATGTCCTCGGTCTTGAGGTGAACGGGGATCAGGGCCATTCCAAACGGAATAACCACACCGGCGCCCTTGTTCTTGGCGTTGATGGCTATCTCGGCCGCGCGAGCCAGCATGGCCTCGTTGCTGGCATGCGCCTCGGGCAGCTGGAAATTCAACGGCTCCATGTGGGCGCAGCGATGGCGGATGTTGAACTGATCGAGAATGTCGTTCGCCTCTTTCATCAGCGACGTATTCGGCGCGATCATGCCGAATGTCGGGGCGATCTGCAGGGCCGCGTTGAAGACGGACTCGCCAAATCCAACCACAGGGATTTTCAGGAGACGGCGAATGTCCGCGTAGCCCGGATCATAAACGCAATGCACCATGACCGCATCGACGCCCTCTTTCTCGGCCTTTTGGGCGGCGGCGACGAATTCGGGAATGATCGGTTCAAAGTCGCGCCAGGTCAAGTCGCGCTTGAAGGTGCAGCCGGATGCCGGAAAGCCGAACTCCAGGTCTGTCTTCGGTCCGCAATATTTCTTGAGGACATCCATGCGCATGTTGACTTCGCGATCGGGATAAACAGATCGAGCGCTTGGAAAAATAACGCGTAGGCGCATGTCTTGACCTCCCTTCGGTCGTGGTCGAACCGATCGTTTTATCTGCGTCTATAATGATGGATGATTTTGCGCCACATCAAGCGATAAAGATTACCGACCCGGTGCAGTTGCATCGGGCCGGTAATTCCTTGTTCGTTTCCTCGGTCTCGAGCGCGCCTTATTGCGGCTGCGTCTTTTAAATGAACACGTTCATTTTCTACAAATTGACACCGGTCTCTGCTCCTGTCAACAACGCTGTCGCGCGTTTTGAGGCTGCCAGCGCGTTGTTGCAGTGCGGCAAGCGCGCTTGGTGGTCCTTCTTGGCGGTCATTAGAGAGCGAAACAAAGTCGAGCGGCGCAGGCGCATCATGCGGGCGGCGTTCGAGCTTTTCACCGAACGGGGCTTCGACGAGACGACGACCCGCGCCATCGCCAAGCGCGCCGGCGTTGCCGTGGGCACGATCTTTTTGTATGCGCAGGACAAGATGGACCTGTGCCTGCTGATCATTCATGATGAACTCGAGACATTGAACGATCTGGCCGAAGCCGACGATCAGACCGGCCCGCTGATCGTGCAGCTGACGCGGTTCTTCCGTCCTCGCTATAAATTCTGGAGCAAACATCCTAAACTCTCGCGTGCGGCGGCGCATGAAATGGCACGCGCCCGCGAGCCGAGCGAGAAGAACATCGAAGCCGAACGCGCCAACGCCCAGCGGGCGCGCACAAGGGCCAGGCTGCGCGAGATCGTGGCTTACAGCATCGGGACAGGCGAGCTGCGCGCCGACCTCGATGCCGCGGCGGTCACGCGCATACTCTTCGACATTTACCTGGCGGAGCACCGTGTCTGGCTTGCAACCGAGCCGTTGCGCCCCGAGACCGGCTTGCGCAAATATCTCGAACTCGTGCGGATTGTGCTCAGCGGGATGAAGCCGGCTGTGGAAGCCGGGAAAGAGAGCAAGGCGACCGACCAGCGTGTTTCGGTGCGGCCACGCAGGAAGGTTTGAAATGAATCGCCGCTCGAATCTGCTCAGAGAGAGTTTGCGTTTGAGCGCATAGGCTGCAAAGGCGCGAATTCACGTTGCGAGGTTGCAGCAATTCCGCCATTCTTCGGCGATCCAGCCGCTGAACCAGTTTGCGTCGATTATGCGGACCAAGGAGCATGGATGAACCTGCGCCAACTTCGGTACTTCGTGAGAGTGGTGGAAGCCGGCAACATGACGCGGGCGGCTGAGCAACTTCACGTGGCGCAGACGGCATTAGGCATGCAAATTCGACAGATCGAGGAGGATCTCGGCGTCGCGCTGCTTGTTCGTCATTCGCGTGGTGTCGAACCGACCAAGGCCGGCAGTCTCTTGCATGCCCGGGCGCTGTCAATCCTGAAAACCATCGAGGAAACCCGAAGGGAGATTCAGGCTTGCGAGCGCGAGGAGAGCGAAGCTATCAGGCTAGGTATTACGCCAGCACTCATGCTGGTGGCCGGCACGGAAATCGCGCTCATGGTCCGCGAAAAGCTGCCGCAGGTCTTCCTCAGCATTGTCGAGGCGATGAGCCACGTTCTCGTCGAAGCCCTGGTCAGGGGCGAAGTCGATTTCATTCTCTGCTATGATGTTCCGGACCAACCGCAGTTCTCGCGCACGGCTCTGTTGCAGGACGACCTTGTTCTCGTCACGCCGCCGGGGCCGCGCAAGGGGGAACCTATCGCCTTTGTCGATGCACTGGACGAAAGCCTGGCCATGCCCGAGCAGGGCGATACCGTCCGTACTCTGGCCAGTCGGACCGCTCGGGATATGGGGCTGGAATTGAACGTCACCTACGAAGTGCGGTCGGTGTCGGCGATGAAAAACCTGGTCAGCCGAGGAGCGGCCTCAAGCATCCTGCCTTATTTCTCGGTGATTGAAGAGGTTCGGGCCGGTACGCTCGACGCGCGCCCTATCATCATGCCGGCGCTCCGGCGCACGTTGTTCCTGGCGTCTTCAAACCAGCAGGGTCCGTTCAAGAACGAGGCAGGCCTGACCGGGGCTGTCAGGTCGTCGTTGCAGGGACTGCTCGATGCGCTCGGACCGCTGGCCCACCCGCTGTGGGTGCGCACCGCCTGAAGCGCGCACAATTTCTGCGCTCTGCCTGCGGGCAATCATTCTGGACTGCCGGGCGTAGGCTGCGCCTATGATAGCGTTTCGGGGCTGTGAAATCGAGGGAGACGGTCATGGGGCGATCCTGCCATCTGTTGCGGCGGTCACTGCTATTGGTGGTCGCGATCGTGGCAATGGCCGCAAGCAGCGACAGCCGTGCGCAGGATCAATCCTATCCTGAGAGGACGATCAAGCTGGTGGTGCCGTTCATTGCCGGCTCGCCGGTGGATGCGCTCGCCCGTATCGTGGCTCAAGGCCTGTCGGCGCGTCTGGGCAGGGCTCTCATCATCGAAAATCAATCGGGAGCGGGAGGTACGATCGGCAGCAGGGCGGTCGCAGCAGCAAGTCCAGATGGCTATACCTTGCTGTTCATCATCAATTCGCACGTCTACGGACTTTACGCGAACCCCGGGTATGACCCGATCCGGAGCTTCACGCCCGTATCGACGATCGCCCAATGGTCGCATGTGCTCGTGGTGCGGCCGGATTTTCCAGCCGCAAGCGTGAGAGAGCTGATCGGCTACGCCAAGGCCAATCCCGATACCGTGACTTTCGGCTACGGCATCAACACGCCGCCGCAAATCCTGGGCGAAACGCTGAAAATCGCGACCGGGGCCAATATCAGGAGCGTGCCCTATCGCGGCGGCGCACAGGCCATCCAGGACATGCTCGGCGGTCGCATCGATATGAATTTCGGCGCGACCTCGACGCTGCTGCCGTTGATCCAGGACGGGAAGCTGCGGGCCATTGCCTTCACGGGAGCAAGACGCAGCCCTGATCTGCCGGATGTTCCGACGATCAGTGAAGCAGGTTTTCCACAGATCGCTTTCAATCCAGATGCCTGGGCGGCGATTCTTGGGCCCACAGGCCTGCCGCCGCCGATCGTCAACACGCTCAATGAGGCCATCAGCGCGACCGTGAAGACGCCTGAACTGCAGGCCGGACTGGCTCGGCTCGGCTATGAGGCGCGTATCATGTCGCCACAGGACTCCGCCGCGTTCCTGGCTGCAGAATCGGAGAAATGGCCGCCCGTCGTAAAGGCCGCCGGACTGCGCGCCGAATAAGCGGCGCGCTGAATTTTCGAGCGCTGCTCTCAACCGATCATGTTGGACGCGCGGAGGCAGAACCTCTTTCATCATCGCATCCATGCACAGCGTCGCCGGTGACGCGCGCTATGGCGGAATGAAAGAGGGAACAGCACATGGCAACCAAGACCTTGATCGGAGCAATCGCGATGGCGATTCTGACGGTGACCTGCACGGATGGCAACGCCGAAAGCCCCAGCGTCTATCGGGCAACACTCGCGGAAACCGGGCAGAAGACCAAAGAGGTCAGCACGGAGGAGGTGAAGCAAATCCTGGGTGACGGAAGCGCCATCCTTCTCGATACCCGCTCGCCTGCCGAGTTCGAAGCTGGGCATATCCCCGGCGCGCGACATCTCGATGGGCCGGCGGCGGGACACGTGGCCGCGGTCGAGCGCCTGGTGAACGGCGATAAAAGCAAGCCGCTGGTGCTCTATTGCAATGGGCCTTATTGCCAGGCGAGTCGTCGCCTGGCGGACCAATTGATTGCGGCCGAGTATACCCAGGTGCGGCGCTATCAACTCGGTATTCCGGTCTGGCGCGCGCTCGGGGGCCCGGTTGCGATCGAACTGGGAGGGATCGCCAGGGTCGTTGGTGCGGACCAGACGGCTGTCTTGCTCGATGCCCGGCCGCCGACGGAATTTGCGAAGGGGACGCTTGCGGGGGCGCGGAATCTTCCAGCCGACGAATTCGCCGCGGGCCAAGTGACGAAAATTCCGCTTCCGGACGATGATTTCAATCGGCGCGTCATCATCTTCGGACGCGACGCGGCGCAGGCACGGCAGCTTGCCGACCTGATGGGCAGAAGGCCGTGGCACAACGTCGGATATTTTCCTGGAGCATTCGAAGCGCTGGCCGTAAAGCTTCGCGACAGATAGGGCTGCAACGGCCCGCTTCCCAAAATCCGCGATCCGGTTCACAACGGCGAGCCGGCGCGGGCCGGACGCGGGAGGAAGCATGGCGGCGACGATTATCGATTCAACGGTTCTTGGCGATATTTTCAGCGCCGCCGATATGCGCGAGATTTTTTCCGACCGGCAGCGGACGCAATTCTATCTCGATATCGAGGCAGCGCTGGCCCGCGTGCAGGCGCGCATGGGCATCATTCCGCAGGAGGCCTGCGATGAGATCGTCAGCCATTGCTCGGTCGACCGGATCGATTTCGACCGCCTCAAAATCCAGACCGAGCGCATCGGTTATCCCATTCTCGGCGTCGTGCAGCAGCTTGTCGGATTTTGCCGCGACGGCCTGGGCGAGTGGTGCCACTGGGGTGCCACCACGCAGGACATTACCGACACCGCGACGATCATGCAGATCCGTGCTGCGCTGGACCTGGTCGAACGCGACCTCAACGCGATTGCCGGCTCCCTGGCCGATCTGGCGCGGCGCTATCGCGATACGCCCATGGCGGCCCGCAGCAACCTGCAGCAGGCGGTGCCGATCACCTTCGGCTACAAGGCGGCGGTGCTGCTGGCGGGCTTCCAGCGTCATCTCGAGCGTTTGCGCGAGTTGCGGCCACGGGTGCTTGTCGGCGAGTTCGGCGGGGCTGCCGGCAATCTCTCATCACTGGATGGAAGAGGGCTCGAGGTCCAGGCTGCGCTCTGCGCCGAGCTCGGTCTGGGCCAGCCCGATATCGCCTGGCATACGATGCGCGACCGCATCGCCGAAGCCGGGTGTTTTCTGGGCCTCGTCTGCGGTACGGCGGGCAAGATCGCGATGGACGTGAAGCTGATGATGCAGACCGAGGTAGAGGAGGCGTTCGAGCCGTTCCACGAAGGGCGCGGATCGTCGAGCACGATGCCGCAGAAGCGCAATCCGATCTCTTCGGCCTATATTCACGGCATTGCTTCTTCAGTGCGCTATCACGTCGCCGCGCTGCTCGATGCGAATATCGCCGATCACGAACGCTCAACCGGACCGTGGCAGATCGAGTGGATTTCGCTGCCTGAGATTTTTTGCCTGGCATCGGGGGCTTTGGCGCAGACGCGTCATCTGGTTTCCGGGCTGCAGGTCAACGAGACCGCCATGCGCAGGAATCTCGATATCACCGGCGGGATGATCGTCTCGGAGGCGGTGATGATGGGGCTTGGGCCGGCGCTGGGGCGCCAGCGGGCGCACGACGTTGTCTACGACATCTGCCGCGAGGTCATTGCCAGCGGACGTCCGTTCCTCGATCTGCTGGCCGAGAACGCGGAAATCAGCAGGCATAAGACGCGCGAGGAACTCGCGCGTCTGGTCGATCCGGCGAACTATCTCGGCCAATGCGGCGAGATGGTCGATCGTGTGCTGGCCAGGCAGAAGAGTTAATTGATCAGGCGGCGCCGACGCGCCGTTTCCACATGTCCCAGGCGCGGCTGGCGGCGCCGAGGTTGATGGCGTCCGCCAGCACCCCTTCTTCCTTGCTCAGTGCAGCGATGGGGCCACCACCGCCGACCAGGGTTGCGGCTGTCTGCATGCGCGCGCTGACTTCGGTGTAGACGGCGCGGAAGATGGCGACCGGCAGGCTGGGACCGACAGCGACGCTGCCGTGGGCGCGCATCAGCACCACCGGCTTGTCGCCAAGAGTCCTGGCAAGATCGACGCCCTTCTCGTTGTTGCCGACAAGCATGTCGGTGGCGCCGAAATTCTTTGAAATGTCGAACACCGGCACGCCCTGGGCCAGAAAGGCGGCATTGTGGAACATGGCGCGCAGCGGGGTTGCCACGAGGCCGAAGGGGATCACCGATTGCGAATGGCTGTGGACGACGGACATCACGTCGGATCGCGCCTTGAGAATCTGTCCGTGGATGAAGCGTTCGAGGAATCCGCTGCGGCCGCGGTCTTCGCAGGGCGTCGAGTCGAGATCGAACTCCATGATGTCGTCGGCGGTGACAAGGGCGGGGGCCACGGCGCGGGCCATCAGGAAGCGATCAGGCGCGTTGGGGTGGCGCATGCTGACATGGCCGAAGGCGTCGACGACGCCCTGGTCGGCGAGGATGCGGCTGGCCGCGGCGAATTCCTCCAGGACCTTGCGGTCGACCGTGCCGCCTGATTTCGGAACAGGAGCCGAAGCGCCTCCCGAATCGGCCGGCGCAAAACGAGACGAAGACGTGAAGCCGCAGCACGAACAACCAAACAGACGCATGTTTCCCCCAGACGGAAAGGCTTGATCCATGCCGGACGAGCCGGCGTTGGGGCCACAATAGCGCGGTTTGGTGGGCGAGGGAATCGCAACGAGAGCAATCGCGTAGAAGGCCCTGCAAACGGCTACCATCTCCCAGGAGCCCTCATCCTCCAAAATGTCGAAGGAAGTCGGTCTTGCTCATCTGGAGAACAAAGGCTGCGGCGTATCGCCCCCGTCCTTCGAGACGCGCCTTTCAGGCGCGGCCACTTGATTGAGGTTGCCGCACAAAAAAGCCTCGCCCGAAAGCGAGGCTTGGATGGCGCAACCGATTGCCGGAGTGGCGTTGAAACCCTCCTTGCAGATCAGACGGCTTCCTTGAGCTCCTTGGCGGCGCGGAAGGCAACCTTCTTGCTCGCCTTGATCTTGATCGCTTCGCCGGTCGCGGGGTTGCGGCCCATGCGCGCGGCGCGCTTGCGGACCTGGAGGATGCCGAGGCCGACGATGCGGATGCGGCTGCCCTTCTTGAGGTTTTTGACGACCAGGTCGACCATGTCGGTCAGGACTGTTTCGGTCAGCTTCTTCGACAGCTCGTGCTGAGCCGACAGAGTCGCTGCCAGATGCTTCAAAGTAACGGTAGCTGCTGCCGGTGCTTTGGCAGACGCTGCCTTCGCAGCCGGCTTAGCGACTGCTGCTTTCTTAGCCATAGGTATCTCCCAGATCGAATCAAAATGGTTCGAATCAACCGGGGCATATTAACCAAAGTGAGTGACTCTGCTACAGCACGGGATGAAAAAACCCGCGTTTCACAGTCGTTTTTTACACGCGCCGCACAAAAAATACTGGCGCACAAGCCGAATGGAGCTCTTGTCTTATGCACGCGAATCGCGTTGCGCCAGAAGATGCACCCCGCCAGCGGTTTCTTGATTCGCGCGATGCTGTCGCGCCACGCGTTTCCCCGGGCGATCCTGCCGGTGCAGCAAAAAGGCCCTGTGTTTCAGGCACAAGTCGATGATTTTGTTCTGTTCTGGTGCAAAGGCTGGCGTTGTTGCGCTTCAGCCTTGGTGCTGTATTCCCGACGCGCCGAAGTCGCGAGCGGGAATGATGATCGCCCATTCCAGCCATATTCCGGCAGCTGTTCAGTCGTTGTCGATCTTGCGCGGCACCGGTTTACCGGCCCGCCAGGCGGCGATGGCCTCGATCGTATCGTCGAAATAGCTCTTGTAATTGCCTTGCGTCGCATAGCCCAGATGCGGGCTGAGGACGACATTGTCCAAGGTGCGCAGGATATGGTCCTTAGGCAGCGGCTCGACATTATAGACATCGAGGCCGACGGCATGGATGCGCTTTGCCTGCAGCGCGACGATCATCGCCGCCTCGTCGACAATGGGACCGCGCGATGTGTTGACCAGGATGGCGGTCTTTTTCATGAGGCCGAATTCGCGCGCACCGATGAGGCCGCGCGAGCGGTCGCTGAGCACGAGATGGATGCTCATCACATCGGCCTGGGCGAGCAGTTCGTCCTTGCTGACCAGTCTGGCGCCGCCGGCCTCCGCCTTTTCCGCCGTCAGGTTCTGGCTCCAGGCGATGATGTCCATGCCGAAGGCCTTGCCGACGGCGGCGACCCGTTTGCCGAGATTGCCGAAGCCGATCAAGCCCAGCGTCTTGCCGCCGACGGAAAATCCGAGTTTCTCCTGCCAGCCGCCGGCGCGCATATGCGGGTCTTCGCGGTGCAGGTTGCGGGCGGCGGAGAGGATGAGCCACCAGGCCACATCGACCGTCGGCGCCGGATCGGCGCTGCGCGTGCCGCAGACCACGATGCCGCGCTCGGTGCAGGCGGCGACGTCGATGGAGCGGTTGCGGCCGCCGGTGGTGATGACCAGTTTCAGGTTCGGCAGCTTTTCGATCAGCGCGCGCGGCAGCGCCATGCGTTCGCGCATCAGGCTGAGCACCTGGAACGGCGCCAGCAGGCGGGCGGCCTCGTCGATAGATGCAATATTGTGCTTGAAGACCGTGACATCGCAGTCGGGCCCAAGGCTGGCCCAGTCGCCGAAGTTCTTCACGACATCGAGATAATCGTCGAGGACCGCGATCTTTGTCATTTCTTTCTCCCAAATCATGCGGGCCGGACAATGGCATGAATTGGCAATGCCGCTCAATGCATGAACCGGCGCGTCTGCGTTGACTTATCGGGCCATCTCCAGCAACGTGCCGCCGAATTTGGACTTATGGGAGATCGCACCATGGCGCAGGCAAATCTGCAAACCCGCGACCAGCCGGACGCATTGCTTTTCGGGGCCGAGCGGCAGCAACTGGTCGACTGCATCCGCATGCTGGAAAAGGCGGAAATCATCGACTTCAACGGCCATTGCAGCATCCGGGTCGGGGAAGATCGCATCCTGATCAATCAGGGCAATTGCCAGCGCAGCCGTCTGACGGTGAAGGACATCGTCACCATCGATATGGAAGGCAAGCTGATCGAGGGCATCGCCAATCCGCCGCTGGAGTTTCATCTTCACACCGGCATCTATCGCGCCCGCCCCGACGTGAAGGCCGTCGTTCACGCGCATCCGAAATGGTCGACCTATCTGACGATGACGGGGCATGCCTATCTGCCGGTGTTCGCCCAGGGCGTTCTGCCGGGCGAGGCGCCCGTGCTCGACACGCCGTCGTCGATCAATACGCGGCCGATGGCGGATGCGCTGGCGAAAGTGCTTGGCCCGCGCCCCTCGGCCCTGATGAAGTCGCACGGCGCCGTGACGGTCGGCAAGGATATCCTCGAGGCCTTCGTGCTGGCGATCTATCTCGAAGAGAATGCCCAGCGGCAATATATGGCGCTGCAGATCGGCAAGCCCTATGTCTTCGACGGCGAAGACCGGAAGGCCGCCATGGAGAAGCTGTGGACCAAGAGCCTGTTTCAGCGCACGTGGGACCATTACATGGCCAAGCTAGAGGCCTAAAGATAGCGCCCTCATCCGACCCTTGCCTGCCTTCGCCGAAGCGGAGACAAGCTCCGCTTGGCTTCGCGCAGGCAGGCTGCGCAAGGGCCACCTTCTCCGTTAAGAAACGGGAGAAGGAAAGTCAGAGCGTCGCCTCGATCATGGCGCGCAGTTCGGGCGTCACCTTCGGGTCGAGGTTGAACCACGCCTGCCAGGCCGGACGGGCCTGGTGCAGAAGCATGCCTAAACCATCGACGGTGGGATTGCCGCGCTGGCGCGCCGCCCGCAGCAACGGCGTTTCGAGTGGCGTGTAGACAATGTCGGTGACCAGCGCGTGCCGGGGCAGACGCGCCAAGTCGACATCGAGCGGTGCCATGCCGACCATGCCCTGGCTGGTCGTATTGACCACCATGCTGCAATCCTCGAGCGCCAGATTGCGATCGGCCCAGTCGACCGGCTTGATCGACACGCTGAATTCGTCAGCGATCTGCTGGGCGCGGGCCTTGGTACGGTTGATCAGCCGGATTTCTTTGGCGCCGCGCTCGGCAAGCCCCCAGATGACGGCCCGGGCGCCGCCGCCGGCGCCGAGCACGGCAATGGGGCCGGCGTCGAACCGGGTCTGCGGCGCATGTTCGAGGATGTTCTCGATGAAGCCGTAGCCGTCGTTGTTGGAGCCGCGCAGCGACCCGTCGGGCCGTACGACGACGCAGGAAATCGCGCCCATGCTGCGTCCGACAGGGTCGATCTCGTCGACGAATTTCAGCGCTTCCTGCTTGTGCGGGATGGTCAGGTTACAGCCGGCGAAACCCAGCGGATGCAGCGCCCGCAGGGCGGCGCCGAGGCCGGAAGGCTCGATGGCAAGGGGCACATAGGTGCCGCTGAGGCCATATTGCTGGAACCAGTAATTATGCAGCATCGGCGATTTCGAGTGCATGACGGGCCACCCCATCACGCCCGCCAACAGAAACCGGCCCGCATACGCCATAATCCATTCTCCAGCATACCCCGATCCGCCAAATACCGGGCGGGGGGCATTTCTTATGGGTTTGGGGCCGTCCTGTCACGTCAGGTGGCGTAAAAAGCGTCATGGAAGGTGGTTTTGCCGCCCAGCCATTGCGCTGGCGCATCGAGACGATTATTCCGCTCTCAGGACATCGAACCGGCCTTTCCGCCGGACGGAAACAGCCGGCCCAAACCCTCGCGGGAGGAAAAAATGCTCTCAGCCGAAGACAACAGCTACGTCACCAAGACCGGCCCCGGCGCGCCGATGGGCGATCTGCTGCGGCGCTACTGGGTGCCGCTCCTGCTGGCGGAAGAGCTCCCCGAACCCGATTGCGCGCCGGTGCGCGTGAAAGCCTTCGGTGAACGCCTGCTCGCCATTCGCGATACGTCCGGGCGCGTCGGCCTGATGGATGAATTCTGTGCCCATCGCGGGGTGTCACTGTGGTTCGGCCGCAACGAGGACAACGGCCTGCGTTGCCCCTATCACGGCTGGAAGTACGACGTGAACGGCCAATGCGTCGAGGTTCCCTCGGAGCCCGCCGAAAGCGGCTATTGCCAGAAGATCAAGCTCAAAGCCTACCCTTGCGTGGAAAAGGGCGGCATCGTCTGGGCCTATATGGGCCCTGCCGACAAGCAGCCGGATTTTCCGGCTTTCGAATGGCTAGATCTGCCGCCTTCACACCGCTACATCGCCAAGCGCTGGCAGGAGTGCAACTGGCTGCAGGCGATGGAAGGCGGTATCGATTCCAGCCACGTCTCGTGGCTGCACAGCGGAGAGTTGCACACCGACCCACTGCACCGGGCGACCAAGGGCGCGGTCTATAATGGCGACAAGACGCCGAAGTTCGAGGTGGTGGACTCGGCCTCGGGCATGCTGATCGGCGCACGCCGCAACGCCGAGCCCGGCGAATATTACTGGCGCGTCACGCAATGGATCATGCCCTGGTATACGATGATCCCGCCCTATGGCGAGAACGCCCTCAACGGCCATGCCTGGGTGCCGATGGATGACGAGAACTGCATCACCTGGTCGTTCACCTATCATCCGACGCGGCCGTTGAGCGAACACGAACTGGCGACCATGCGCAGCGGCGGCGGCATGCATGTGGAGGTCCTGCCCGGCACCTACCGGCCCGTCATCAACAAGGACAATGACTATCTGATCGATCGCGCCCTGCAGAAAAGCGGCCGCTATTACAGCGGCGTCGCCGGCATCGCCATGCAGGACGCCTCGCTGCAGGAAAGCATGGGGCCGATCGTCGATCGCGCCCACGAAAATCTGGTTTCGACCGACAATGCGATCATCATGGCGCGCATGCTGTTGAAGAAGGCGGCGCAAGGCCTGGCGCGCGGCGTCGAACCGCGCGGCCTGAAGCAGGAGACGCACCGGGTGCGGTCCGCTTCGTTCATCCTGCCGGCCGACCAGCCGTTTGCGAAGGCGCGCGCGGAAGATCTCGTCGCACGGCCCGGCATCATCCATACGGGTGTCTGACCGGCTGACGCGGTTTCCTTCGTTGTCCGCCAAACTTGTGTCCGGGAAATTCCGCTTCCCGGACGTCCGGAAAGATAACGGTCCGCTGAAGTCCGAGCTTTCCATCGCGATCTTCGCAGTGCGGGAAGATTGGTCCTATGCCGTTCGCGGATCAGTCTGATCCAGTCCGGCCGGGCACTGATCTTTGCCGCAAATCCCGGCACCAAGACTGCTGCAAACGGCGGCACTCGCAAAAAAAAAGTAATATGGCCCACTGGCATATTTCGCACGTGCCCAACAAACGCAGTTGTTGTCGGCTTCCGCTGCCATTGTTATAGTCGCGTCGAACTCGCGGCTGGATCAGGCCGTTGCGTGGGGGGAGCTGAATGATTCGTGTTAAAAGCCCGCAGGACTTGGGGGCAGGGCTTGTATTCATCGCTATCGGTGCTGCAGGTATCTTTTTCGGTCGAGAATTGACTTACGGATCAGCGGCTCGCATGGGGCCGGGATATTTTCCGACCATTCTCAGCTATGTGATCATTGCGATCGGTCTCATCATCGCCTTACGGGGGTTCACCCTCGACGGACCGTCGATCGAGCGCATTCCATTGCGGCCGATCTCCCTGGTGGTGATTTCGATTCTCGCCTTCGGCTTCATGATCGAAATCATCGGCCTGGCTTTGACCACGATCCTGTTGACCTTCATCGCCAGCGCGGCGCGCAAGGAAGTGAACTGGAGGGAGACCGCAATTCTCAGCATTATCCTTGCCGTCATGTGCGTGGTCGTCTTTGTCTACGGACTGAGCCAGCCGATGCCCGCCTGGTGGGGAAGGTAAGACGATGGACGCGTTTAATAATCTCGCCACCGGCTTTGCCGCCGCCGCTTCGTTCCAGAACCTCGGCTTCGCCCTTGTCGGCTGTCTGCTCGGTACGCTGATCGGCGTTCTGCCCGGCATCGGTCCCATTCCCACCATCGCGATGCTGCTGCCGATCACCTTCGGCCTCGATCCGCTTTCGTCACTCATTATGCTCGCCGGTATCTACTACGGCGCGCAATACGGCGGATCGACAACGTCGATCCTCGTCAACATGCCCGGAGAAGCCTCTTCGGTCGTCACCTGTATGGACGGCTATCAGATGGCGCGGCAGGGGCGCGCCGGCGCGGCGCTTGCCGTTGCTGCGCTCGGCTCCTTCTTCGCCGGTTGCGTCGGCACGGTCTTTATCGCCGCTTTCGGCCCGCCGCTTGCCAGCTTGGCGCAGCAGTTCAACTCGCCTGATTATTTCTCGCTGATGCTGCTCGGCCTTCTGATGGCGGTCGTGCTGGCGCATGGCTCGGTCATCAAGGCCATCGCCATGGTCGTCGTCGGCCTGCTGTTCGGTCTTGTCGGCACCGACGTGAACAGCGGTGCGGTCCGCTACACGTTCGGCGTCTCCGAACTGTGGGACGGCATCGACTTCCTGCCGATGGTCATCGGCATGTTCGGCATCGTCGAGATCGTCAAGAACCTTGAAGAGAAGGAACTCGACCGCACGGCGATCAGCACCAAGTTCCGCGACCTGTGGCCAAGCCTCCGCGATTTCAAGGAAGCGTGGAAGCCGGTGCTGCGCGGCACCGGCGTCGGCGCCGTTCTCGGCGTTCTGCCGGGCGGCGGCGCAGTGCTGGCTTCATTTGCCTCCTATACGGTCGAGAAGAAGATCGCCAAGGATCCGAGCCGGTTCGGCAAGGGCGCCATCGAAGGCGTCGCCGGGCCTGAGTCGGCCAACAATGCGGCGGCTCAAACTTCGTTCATCCCTCTCCTTACGCTCGGCCTGCCGTCGAATCCGATCATGGCCTTGATGATGGGCGCGATGATGATCCAGGGCATCCAGCCGGGCGCCGCGGTGATGACGAGCCGTCCAGACCTGTTCTGGGGCATGGTTGCCAGCATGTGGATCGGCAATCTCATGCTGGTCGTCATCAATCTGCCGATGATCGGCATGTGGGTGAAGCTGCTATCGATTCCCTATCGTTATCTGTTCCCGGCAATCCTGATGTTCTGCGTCATCGGTGTCTATGGCACCAATGCCAATTCGACGATGATGGTGATGACGGCTGTATTCACCATTTTCGGTTACATCATGACCCGTTTCGGCTGCGAGCCGGCACCGATGATCCTCGGCTTCCTGCTTGGACCGCTGATGGAAGAGAATCTCCGGCGCTCGCTGGTGCTGTCGCGCGGCGATCCGATGATCTTCATCCAGCGGCCGATTTCGCTGACCTTGCTGATCTGCGCCGGTCTGGTTCTCCTGATGATCGTGTTGCCGAATGTGCGCAAATCCCGCGAGATCGCCTTCCAGGAAGGTGCCTAGTCTTTGATGCCCGGCATGATTTCAATCGTGCTGCGGGCCTTCAAATTTCATATTGCCTTTCCGGCGCAGCCTCGGCTGCGCCGGAAAGGTTTTTCAGCCGTCACGTAGCGTGTCGGAGGGATGTTCAGCGACATCGTCGCTGCGCCTGAATCGATAATTTTTCAACAAAGTGGGCTGCGACCTACGTCAACTCACCCGACGCGGCCGATAGCCCAAAGAACCGGGCGTTGGTGAAGATCGAAGGGCTGGACAAAGGCGCCAGCTTTCTGGTTCGATGCCTGAAACAAACGCAACGGGAGGAATGGAAAAGATGGTCCGCGTTACGCGCCGCACTTTCAACATGGGTCTGACGGCAGCACTGGGTGGCGCGGCGACAGGGGCCGTCCGTTCGCCGGCAATGGCGCAGGCCTATCCAAGCCAGGACATTCGCTTCGTCTGCGCGTTTCCGCCGGGCAGCGGCTCCGATGTCATCGTGCGCTATTATGCCGAGAAGGTCAGGCCGCTCGCCGGACGGACCATCGTCGTCGACAACCGGCCTGGCGCCGGCGGCAATCTCGCCACCGAGTACGTGTCGCGCGCCAAGCCGGACGGCCATACGATCTATGTGCACACCGGCTCCTCCGTCTCCGCCAACATGCACACGTTCAAGAAGCCGCCGGTCGACGCCGGCAAGGCCTTGCAGGTCGCGGCCACCATCAACAAGCAGGCGTTCATGATCGTCGTACATCCCGACAGTCCGCACAAAACGCTGCAGGACCTGACGAAGGCGATGAAGGCCAAGGGCGACAAGGCGACCTATGCGGCGTCCGCCACCTCGGGCAAGGTGCTGGCAGAACTCTACAAGAGTATCGCCGGCCTGCAGGCGGTCGAGGTGAATTACCGGATGGCGCAGGATTCGCTCAACGACCTCGCCACCGGCGCGGCCGATTTCGGTTCGCACGATCCGCAGTTCGCCCTGGCGCAGGCCGGTCAGGGCCGCCTGCGCATCCTCGCTGTCGCGACCGCCGATCGCCTGCAATCGCAGCCGCAACTGCCCACCATGGCCGAAGGCGGCGTGCCCGGCATCGATCTCGTCGGCTGGTTTGCCGCCATGGTGCCGGCGGGAACACCGCGCCCGATCGTCAATCAGATTGCCGGCTGGTTCAATCAGGTGACGGGATCGGCCGAGGGCAAGGAGTTCCTCAACAAGTTCGGCGGCGACCCTTACATCAGCACACCGGAAGAAGGTCAGGCGCGCCTGCTCAAGGACATTCAGTCCTGGGGTGATTACGTCCGCATCGCCAGGATCGAGCCGCAGGGCTGATCAGCTGCGACGCATGCGAGCATCATTGGGGAAGAGGGTAAGCATCGGGCATTCCAACAGGGGGAAGGCACATGAGCGGAGCATCGGGAATCACGAGGAGAGCGGTTGCCCTGGGAGGGGCAGCCGTCGGAGTGGCAGCCGTGACGCGAGGCGCTGCGGCACAGGAGTTTCCCTCTCAGGACGTCCACTTAGTCTGCGCCTTTCCGCCAGGGAGCGGCGCCGACGTAATCGTGCGGTATTATTCCGAGCGGCTGCGGCCGATCGTCGGCCGTTCGCTGATCGTGGAGAACAGGTCGGGCGCCGGCGGCAACATCGCCACCGAATATTCCGCCCGGGCCAGGCCTGACGGGTACACGGTCTATGTGCATGCCGGCAGCGGTCTTGCCGCCAACATGTCCTTGTTCAAGAAGCCGCCGGTCGATGTCAGCAAGGCATTCCAGGTGGTGGCGACCATCAACCGTCAGCCGTTCATGCTGGTGGTCGATGCCAAGCGGCCGTGGAAAACCGTCGCCGAATTGACCGCCTATCTGAAAGAGAAGGGCGACAAGGCGACCTATGCCACCGCAGCGCCGACGGGCACGGTGATGGGCGAGCTCTACAAGGTGACCGCCGGGCTCAAAGCGCTCGAAGTGCCTTACAAGAATGCCATCGACTGCCTCAACGACATGTCGAACGGATCGATCGACTACGGCATGCATGACCCGGTATTCGCTCTTGCCCAGGCGCGCGAGGGCCGGCTGCGCATCCTGGCGGTGAGCACGGGCGAGCGGCTGGCGGCCAATCCGGATCTGCCGACGATGAATGAATCCGGCGTCAAAGGCATGGACATCACCGGCTGGTGGTCGGCGCAGGTGCCGGCCGCGACGCCGCGTCCGATCGTCGATCAACTGGCCAAATGGTTCAACCAGGTGACGTCGAGCGAGGAAACCAAAAAGTTCCTCAATGGCTTCGGCGGCGATCCGATGATCGAGACGCCGGAGCAGGGTCAGGCGCGACTGGTGAAAGACGTCGAGACCTGGAGAGAATATGTCCGCATCGGCAAGATCGAGCCGCAGGGGTAGCGCCGTGCTATCGCCCTCGTTCTTCGAGACGCGCCTTACAGGCGCTCCTCGGGGTGAGGGCTTCTGGAAGCTGGTACAGTTTGTAAAGGAGCCCTCTTCCTGAGGAGCAACGCGCAGACGTTGCGTCTCGAAGGAGGAGGGCGTCAGGCCGAAGTCTCAAGCACCCGCCGGCTGCAGCAGCTTTTCGCGCTTGATCTTCATCCAGTTGGCGAGGCCCTTATGGGCTTCGCTCTTCTCTTTTTCCTGATAGCCCGGCGGCTCGGTGCGGGTGGTGATTTCCAGGCGCAGGCCGTTCGGGTCGAAGAAATAGATCGACTTGATGAACTCATGATCGACGACGCCGAGCACTTCGACGCCGGCCGCATCGAGCCGCTGCTTCATTGCCTCGACGTCGGCGACGCTCGGCACTTCGACAGCGAAGTGCTGCACCCATTTGGGCACATTTGGCATCGGCTGCGGCATGGCATTGTTGCCGAGATCGAAGAAGGCGATGTAGGAACCATCCCCCATTTCGAAGAAGAGATGAGCATAGGGGCCGGGCTCGCCGGTGCTGGGCACCGAATCGACCAGCATGCAGGAGACCAGCGGCAGGCCGAGAATGTCCTCGTAGAAGGCGCGCGTCTCCTCCGCATCGCGGCAGGGAAAGGCGTAGTGGAAAAGACCTTTGATCGGAGACGGGGATGACATGAAAGCTCCTGAGCATAATCGGGGTGAGAATTTTGCCGGGAGCTTGTGCGCGTCAGGCGCATTTCGTCAAGACCGGAGCCGCGGACCTGAGGTTTGGACCTGCAACTTTCGCTTCGTCCGCCGCCGCGCTACAGTCCTGCCCATGTTGAATGAAATCAGGGGAACTGCCCATGTCCGATACGACCGCCGTGCCCAAGATCGATGCTGACGCCGAGCGCCTGCTGATGGCGATGCGCGCCGCCAACCGGCCGCCGTTCGAGCAGTTGACGCCCGATCAGGCGCGGGCGGCCTGGCAGATGATGCGCAAGGCGATGAACCAGTTCGTGCCGCCGATGGCGGATGTGCGGGCGCTGGCGGCCGAGGGGCCGAATCGGCCGATCCCGCTGCGTCTCTACCGCGGCCAGGCCGCGGCGGCCGATCGCAACAGTCCGGTGCTGGTGTTCTTCCATGGCGGCGGCTGGGTCGTCGGCGATCTCGATACTCATGACGTGCTGGCCCGCCATCTCGCCAATGCGGTCGCGGGCGTGTCGATTGCCGTCGACTACCGGCTGGCGCCGGAGCATAAATTTCCCGCCGCGGCCGAAGACGCCATCGCCGCGACCCAATGGATCGCGAAGAACGCGCACGACCTCGGCGTCGATGCATCGCGCATGGCGGTTGCCGGCGACAGCGCCGGCGGCAATCTTGCCACGGTTGCAGCGCTTGCCGCGGTGCGCGACGGGGCGCCGTGCATCCAGGCGCAGGCGCTGATCTATCCGACAGTCGATCTGCGCTGCGACTATCCATCCTATGAACGGGTCGGGGCGGGCTATACCCTGACCGAGGCGTCGATGCATTGGTTCCGCAACCACTACCTTACCGATCCAAGCGAGATCGAAGATTGGCGCGCCTCGCCGATCCGGGCCAAGAACTTGAGCAAATTGCCGCCTACCTATGTCGTCACCGGCGGCCTCGATCCATTGTGCGACGAGGGCGAAGCCTATGCGAAGGCGCTGGAGCAGGCCGGTGTCGAGGTCGTGTTCCGGCATTTTCCCGGACAGATGCACGGGTTCGCCGGCCAGTTCGGATTGATCGGGGCCTCCGATACGGTGAGTGCCGAGATCGGCGCATTCATCCGCAAGCATTGGGCCTGACCGGGCTTGATGGCCTGTAATCAGGCGGTGAACCCGCGCAATGGGCAAGGCCTGCCCATTGTGCGCGGGGCTTTTCTGTATTTATATGTTAAGACATCTTTTATCGGGGTGCGCTGTCCGACACTGCCCCTGATCCTCATAATCGGATATAGGCCGACGCATAGGTGGACCGGCGCATCTGCCGGCGCAAGGAGAGCGTTTATGGAATTCGGTATCTGGTCGAACGGTTTCAGGCCCCATACGTCGCCGGCGCAGACCTATGAAGAGGATCTGTTCGAAATCATTCTGGCCGATAAACTCGGCTTTCGCGACGCCTATATCAGCGAGCATCACGGCGAGGCGGTCTATCTCGACAAGGTCGACACGCTGCCGGTTCCCGAACTGCTGATGTGCAAGGCGGCGGCGTTGACCAAAAACATTCGCATGGGCGCGGCGATCAAGATCGCGCATCTGCAGCATCCCGTCGACGTCGCGATCCAGGCCGCGGTGACCGAACATCTTGTCGGCAAGGGCCGGTTCATTTTCGGTTTCGGCTCCGGCGTGCCGACGGCCGTCTTCAGCGAAGAACGCGGTCTCAGCTTCGAGGACCGGCACGAGCGTCTTGCCGAGTCTCTCGAACTCATCATGAAATGCTGGACCAGCACGGAGCCGTTCGACTGGAACGGCAAGCATTGGAAGGGGAAGGGGATCGTCGCAACGCCGCGTCCCGCCTCGGAACCGCATATGCCGATGGCGACGGCGACGGATTCCGACGGCATGATCAAGTTCTGCGGCGAGAACGGCCATACGCTGCTGTCGGCTTTTCTCGAACCGGCGGCGCGGCTGCGGGTCAAGTCGGAGACATATTGCGCCGCCGCCGAAGCGGTCGGCCGCAAGAATCCGCGCCAGAATATTTCGGTGTCGAAATACATCTATCTCGCCGACAGCAAGGAAGAAGCGATCGAGGATCTAAGGCCGTCGGCAAATTACGAACTGAGTTTTCAAGCCAAGCGCGGGCTGCTGCATTTCGCCCGGACCGTCTACAAGCTGCCGATCGCCGGCGACACGATCACCATCGAGGATATGGTCAACGGCGGCTGCTACACGATCGGCACGCCGGATGAGGTGACCGAACAGATCATCAGGCACTATGAGGAATCCGGCGGCTTCGGCACCTTGCTGCTGATTGCCGGCAAGTCCTGGGCGACGCGGGAAAAGCGGGCGCGCTCGATGACCATGTTCATGGACAAGGTGGCGCCGCGGTTGCGTGGGCTGGATGCGGGGAACTGAGGCAGTTGATCTGTAGAAAGCTGCCAGAAGTCCGCATCCTGAGGAGCGCCTGAAAGGCGCGTCTCGAAGGACGGGGGCTTCGGCTGGCTTACGTCTGCTGACTTGCTGGCCGTTCAATCGTAAAATCCCGCATTTGCGGAAATGCGGTTTTCATCCTGTATTCGAGCATGAAGCCCGGCCATTGGGTGACAATGTCGCCGCTGTCGGTCTTGAAATAGGAATGGCAGCTTGCATGCGCGACGACGGTGCGCGTCAGCCGGCCCTGCAGCGTCGCATTGTAGCTCGTCTGCACATCGTCGTTCAGCCGCATGTAGACGTCGCGATTGCGCAGAAGACGCCTGGCCGCGGCGGCGATATAGCGGGCCTGGCATTCGAGCAGATAGATGATGCTTGCCGCGCCATTGGTGTTTGGTCCGTACATCATGAAGAAATTCGGAAAGCCCTTCACGGCAATACCCAGATAGGCTTCCGGCCTGCCGTTCCAGGTGGTGTTCAGATCGGCGCCGCCGAGCCCTGCGATTTTCATCGGCACGATATATTCCGTCGTGGCGAAGCCGGTGTTGAGGACGATGGCGTCGACCTTGCGGACCGTACCGTCGCCGGTGCGAAAACCATCCGGCATTATTTCGACGACGGCCTTGTCGACGAGCTCGACATTCGGTCTTTGCAGCGCCGGATACCAGTCATTTGACATGAGGACTCTCTTGCAGCCGAACGGGTACTGTGGCGTCAACCGGCGACGCAAGTCTTGGTCGGGAACCTGGCCCTCGAGGTGAGTGAGGAAAAGTTTTTCCGCCGCCGCCGTCATCCTCGGCGAACTGCGGCGCGGCACGCCGCGCTCCAACATCCAGTAAACTTTGAAGCGCTCGTAGCGGCGAAAGAGCCTCGTGTCGTGATACCAGCGCCGGTCCTGCGGCAGCCGGTCTCGCAGCTTCGGCATCACATATTGCGGCGAGCGCTGGACGACGTAGAGCTTGCCTGCCTTCGGCGCGATCGCCGGGACAAACTGGATGGCGCTGGCCCCCGTGCCGATGACGGCGACGCTCTTGCCGGCAAGATCGAAGCCATGATTCCATTTCGATGAATGAAACGTCGGGCCTTCGAATGTGTCGAGGCCGGGAATCGCCGGCAAGGCGGCGCGGTTGAACAGGCCGACGGCGGAGACGAGCATTCTCGAGTGGAACGTCTCGCCGGTTTCGGTCTGGGTGGTCCACAGACCTGTCGCCGCGTCGAAATGCGCGCCGCCGACTTTGGTGTTGAATCTGATGTGCCTGTAGATGTCGTATTTTTTGGCGCAATGTTCGACATAGGCAAGAATCTCCGGTTGCGGCGCGAACAAGGACGACCATTGCCAGTCCTGTTCGAAGGAATAGCTGTAGAAGCGCGATGGCACGTCGCAGGCCGCGCCCGGATAGGTGTTGTCGCGCCAGACGCCGCCGACACCGCCGGCCCTTTCCAGAATGACGAAATTTTCGATCCCTGCCTGCTTCAGGCGGATGGCAAGGCCGATGCCGCCGAAGCCGGCGCCGATGATGACGGCATGTTTTGCCGTATTGTTTTCCATGCTTCCTCCCATCACACGTTTGTGGGCACGTGGCGGCCCAATGCGTGTGTCGCCCGTGGGCAAAGAATGCAATGATAAGGCGACGCTTTTCGCCGTCAATTTTTGCGGCCGCAATTCTTGCTTTTCACAATTCTTGCGGGAGATATAATCAAGTCATCATTGCGTCCGCGTGAACCGGACGCGTCGGGAGGCATGTATGAACGAGATAGCGGGACAAGCGGGCCAGAGCGCCGCCCAGCGACTGGATTTTGATCGTTTCCGCCTGCGCCGGTTCATGGAAGACATGAATGAGGCCGGCGAAGTGAAGATCGTCGACGCAAGGACAGATCTCGCCGATGTGGCCGCTATCGTATCGGCAAACACGCAGGCGGTGTGGTTCAAGAATGTCGGCCCGGAAGGCCATGAACTGGCGGCGAGCGTCGCCGGCGGCCGGGCGCGGCTTGCGAAAGCGTTCGGCGTGCCGGAGCGGCAGTTGCTCGCCGAGCTCATGCGCCGGCTCGAAGCGAAACAGCCGGTCGTCGAGGTCGCGCGCGCGGAAGCGCCGTGCCAGCAGGTGGTGGTGACCGGTGATGATATCGATGTGACGAGCCTGCCCGTTCACCTGCAGCACGGGCTCGACGGCGCCCCCTACATTTCCTCGGCCATCGATTTCTCCATCGATCCGAAGAGCGGCTGGACCAATGTGGGCCTGCGCCGCCTGATGCTGCGCAGCGAGACGGAAACCGGTGTCGATCTCAATGCACCGAGCGATCTGCGCGTCATCTACATGGAAGCGGCGGCGGCGGGAAAGCCGGTGCCGATCGCCTATGTCATCGGTTCGCATCCCGTCGACATGATCGCGGCGACCATGTCGATCCCGACCGACGAACTGTCCCTGATGGCGAGCCTGCGCGATGCGCCGCTGCCGGTGGTGAAATGCATCACCAACGACATTCGCGTTCCCGCCGACGCGGAATATGTCATCGAAGGCTGGCTCGATCCGCATGGCTATGTGGAGCCGGAAGGGCCTTACGGCGAATATATGGGCTACTACGGCGGCGTGAAAAAGAACCCGGTGTTTCACATCACCGCGATCACCCACCGCTCCGATGCCCTGTTCCAGACGATCTCGATCAGCGGCAAGCATCTCGCGCGCACCGACACATCGCAGCTTGAAAACCTGCGGACGGAACTGAATGTCTGGCGCGCGCTGAAGATGACGGTGCGCGAGCCGCTGGCGGTCTATGCGCCGGTGGCGGCAGCGGGGGCACAGAATGTGCGCGTGCAATTGCGCCAGCGGGTGCCGGGTGAAGCGCGGTCTGCGATCATGGCGGTGCTTGGCGCCTGCGGCGTGAAAAACATGTTCGTTGTCGATCCGGATATCGACATTTTCAACGACGAGGAAATGGAATGGGCGCTGGGCACCCGCTTCCAGCCCGCCAAGGATCTGATCGTCGTCGACAATGTGCGCATGAGTCCGCTCGATCCCTCGCTCGACGGGTCGCGCACGGGCAGCAAGGCCGGCTACGATCTCACCTGGCCGTTCGGCAAGGGCGGCATGGATACGATCATCCCAGCAGCGCCGAGTTACCAGGGCAAGACGTTCCCGTCGATTGCCGCAGCGCTCAAGGACGGTCCGAAATATTTCGAAGAGTTGATGGCCGCCGTCGCCAGCCGCGACGGGCGGGAGATCGTGCGCGAACTGGCGGCGATGAAGGCGGGGCGTGATGCACAGGGACGCTGGACGGCGGGGGAGTGAACGCGCAGCGGTGAGGCGGGCTTCCGCAGCCAGTGTCATTCCCGACGCGCCGCAGTGTGCGGTTCCATGACATACCTGACACTTGTTCCATGACATGCCTGACACTCATGCCGCAAGGCATGGGAGGTTGGGATGGGCTGGCGGGAGGTGTCGGTG
>JARHVB010000002.1 GCA_029222685.1 Terripilifer ovatus
TGCAAAAAGCGGAACATTCCTCCTCACATATCAAACCAAAACGGCGGCTCTCTTCTCAGACAGCCGCCGTTTGCGTTCACACCGCCACATAACTATCCTGTGGCACAACAAACCTTGACGCGGGGTGGAGCAGCCCGGTAGCTCGTCAGGCTCATAACCTGAAGGTCACAGGTTCAAATCCTGTCCCCGCAACCATCTCAACTTGCGATCGGCCCGCCCCTCCGGCGGGCCTTTTGCTTTTCAGCGAAATCGCAAGAATTCCAGCCAGATCGCCGCGCACGTCGATCTTCAGCTCGTTGTCCTCCGGCGTCAGGATGATTTCCCTCACCAGCGATCTGATGAGGTCGGCCGCAACCATCCGTTTGGCCTCAGAATCCTCCTGAAGCGCTGCATAAAGCTCGTCGACCTGGACGTGGTAGTGGTGCGCCATGTTCGGGTGGAGCAGGGGCGGCGGCTCCTCCGCCTCTTGCAAGAACGCTTTCAGTTCCTTCTGGCGAACCTCCAGCTCCTTCATCTGCTTCATCATGCGGGTAGGCGCGTCGTCGTCACCGGAAGCCATGATGAGCTTCATCAACTTGTCCAGCTCGCGGTCGATCCGCTTCACTTCGGCCTCGGCCGCATCGATCGACGCCCGGCCTTCTATGCGAAGTCGGTTCATCTCGCGCGTGAATTCCTCGCAGAACTCCTTGAAGAGTTCCGGGTTCATCAGGTGATGGCGGAGCGCATTCAGGACGCGGGCCTCGAGCTGATCGCGCCGGATGTTCTTGCGGTTGTCGCAGGTGCCTTTGTTGCGCGCCGTCGAGCAGCCGACCAGATCAGCCGAAATCATCGAATAGCCACCGTTGCAGCAATTGCACTTGGTCAGGCCCGAAAACAGGTATTTGGGCCGTCGGCGTTCACGGAAATGGTTCTCGCTCTCGCCGTCGTCGGTCCGGTTCTGCTTGACGGCCCTTTGCCGCTCCTTGACCGCTTGCCAGAGATCGTCATCAAGGATGCGCAGCTCCGGCACGTCCTGGGTGATCCACTCCGATTCCGGATTCATGCGCGCCTGACGCTTGCCGGTGTCCGGGTCTTTGATGAAACGCTGGCGGTTCCAGATCAGCTTGCCGACATACATCTCGTTGTTGAGGATGCCGTTGCCGCGCTTCGGATTGCCGTTGATGGTGCTGAATCCCCAATCGCCGCCACCCGGAGCGGCAATGCTTTCCTTATTCAGTTCGAAGGCGATCCGTTTGGCCGATTTGCCGGCGGCATAGTCGCGAAAGATGCGGCGGATGACCTCCGCCTGAAACTCGTTGACGGTTCGGTCGCCGCGCACCGGCTCGCCGTTGCCATCGAACTTCTTGACCACGTCGTAGCCATAGGCATTGCCGCCGCCCGATTTGCCGAGCTCGACCCGCCCGCGTTGACCTCGGCGCGTCTTGTCTGCGAGATCCTTGAGGAACAGGGCATTCATGGTGCCCTTGAGGCCGACATGCAGATGCGTGACCTCGCCCTCAGACAGGGTGACGATCTTCACGTCCGAATAGGCCATGCGCTTGTAGAAGCCGGCAATGTCTTCCTGATCGCGCGATAGGCGATCCATGGCCTCCGCGAGCACATAGCCGAAACGACCGTGCGTGGCGTCCGAGATCAGGGCCTGGATACCCGGACGGAGGAGGGAGGCGCCGGAGATCGCGTGGTCGGTATATTCCTCGACCACCTGCCAGCCCTGCTTCTCGGCGTGAAGGCGGCAAATACGAAGTTGGTCGGCGATCGAGGCATCGCGCTGATTGTCTGATGAATAGCGGGCGTAGATCGCGACCTTCACAGCGCACTCTCCTCCAATGTCAGGAGCGCGTCGTGCGGCGTTCCTCTGTCTGCTTCTCGAACTCCTCGCGCGCGGCTCGGCGGGCTAGCAACCGTACCAGCTCTATCAGGCGCGGGTCGGAACCTTCGCCGCGCCGGACGAGCGTCAATTCCGGCTCTACGAGCCGGAGCGCACTTCTCTGCTTGGGGCGGTTGCCATGGTTCATCGTTGCGTCGTTTGAAGCCGATTGCAAGGTGATCGGCTTCACGATTGCCGCAAGGCGAGGTATAAGCAACTGAAATCAAAGGAGAATAATTGGCGGCATGCGGTGCGTGTACGGCGACGGAAGAGACGCCCTGCGTAGCGTGGCGCGCCACAGCAGATGGAAAATACTGGCGCTGCTCCGGGCTTTTACCCGTACTGCCAGAATTGTCAGGGGCGCACATGGTCATCTCGTCATCCCTTGCCGGCCGCACGAGTATGGATTATATATCCGGATATAGCAAGGAGGCGACGATGAGCAATGCCGCACAGAAGAGGGCGCTTCAGAATTACCGCGCGCGCCTGACGCAGCGCGGCTTCACGCGCTTTGAGGTCACGGCGCTCGACGCTGATCGCGAACTGATCCGCACGCTTGCCCGGCGCCTGGCCGAGGAAGGACCGGAAGCGGAGCAGGTTCGTGCTGCCGTGAAAACAGCCGTCGCCGGTGAGCCGCCGAGGCCCGGTAATATTCTTACCGCTTTGCGACGCTCACCCCTGGTCGGCGCCGACCTTGACCTTTCCCGCCCGCGTGAAGAGGGGCGGAAGGTCGATCTGTGACGCGCTATCTGCTCGACACCAACATTATCAGCAACATCGTCAAGCCGAAGCCTTCGGAGTCGCTCATGGCTTGGTTGGCGGAGCAGCGTGACGAGGATCTGTTCATTTCCTCGCTGACGGTTGCTGAGATCAGGCGTGGCATCCTCGAAAAGCCGCGCGGAAAGAAGCGCGATGCGCTAGATGCCTGGTTCGCAGGGCCGGAAGGACCGCAAGCGCTTTTCGTTGGGCGTGTTTTGTCTTTCGACGATAAGGCCGGTCTGATCTGGGCGCGGCTGATGGCGGACGGCAAATCCGCTGGACGTCCTCGTAGTGGCCTCGACATGATTGTAGCCGCGATTGCTGGCACGAATGACTGCGTCGTCGTCACTGACAACGAGCGTGATTTCGCCGGCATCGAGATCATCAATCCAATCCGCGGGACGGGATGATGCGAACGAAGCCCTTCTCACGTCCCACGCTTATCGCAGCCGTCGAACTGCTCGAAGGCCATAGCCAGGCGCGCTTCAATCAGATGGTCCTTCGGCTCGGCCTTGAAGACGAGATCGGCTCCGGGACGGCGGTCAGCGTCGCCAAGAAGTGCGACATCCTCGGGCGCATCGTCGTACAGCGTTCAGACCAGGCCCTCGACACGCTCGACGGCACCATGACGCTCGGCGAGGCCGTGGTCCGCGAAGCAGTCCAGCTCCTGCGCGCCGAGCCGAGCCTTCCCCGCGAGCTGGCGCTGGGGCGCGGCCTGGCACGCGATGGCTACGTCGTCAGCTTCGGCGACTATGGGCGCGATCCCACGCTGCGGGCGGCCTTACCCGACGAGGTCCAGCTTCCCGAGACCGACGACGAAGTTCACCAGCTTCTCAAGTCCTTTCAGTTCACGACGCCGCTCGGCCATCTGGATCAGGCGGTCGAGGCGCACACGCGCGGCGATTGGGCGGCCTGCAACAGCCAGCTCCGGACCTTCCTTGAAAGCCTGTTCGACGACATCGCCCGGAACGTCCGGCCGCAGCAAGCCGCGCAGCGGCCCAGCTCCGAGAATCGGCGCGCGCTTCTGGCCGATCCGAGCGTCGGCTTTCTAGCGGTCGACCGGAACGAATGGACGGCCGACGGCAAGAACTACGTCAACGGCCTCTTCAAGATGCTGCACACCGAGGGCTCGCACCCTGGGCTCTCGGACGAGGATCACAGCACCTTTCGCCTTCATGTCGTCCTCATCACGGCCAGGACGTTTTTGCGCCGTCTCCACTACGGCCGTTGATCATGACCGCGAGCGCCACCAGCACGAAATCCAAGGTCACCTTCCTGGAAACCGTCTATCCGCCGATTTCCAATCAGGAGGCCGTCTGGCTTCGGAATGACCCGGAGGTCGAGGCGCTGCTCAGGCAGAGCGACTTCTACATGATCGGCGGTCGCGCCGAAGCCAAATACCTGAACCTCGTCATCGACCCCGACACCTACGTCATAACCTTCGACTTCGCGATCGGCGACGATTTCCGCGACCCCGTCGACATCCACATCTGCGACCTGCCGGCCGTCGAGGAATCGGAAGCCGAATCCTTTTGGATTGAGGCTGGCGACAAAAATATCCGGGTGTGGGACGGGCCAATCGGTGAGCCCGGCTCGAACGTTCTGGAGTGGTTCACGACCGAGAAGCTGATTTGGGATCGGTCGCGCGGCCGCGCCGGTATCGAGCGCTTCGATCGTTACCGCGAGGCCGCGACCTACGATCTTCTCTATGTCGGCATCGCCAAGGTCGGAGACAGCTTCGATCGCCTCATCAGCAATGGTCACAAGGCCCGCATGGAGATTCTTGGCAACGAGCCCCAGCGCTATCCCGGAGCGCGGGTGACCGACGAAATCTATCTGTTCCTGTTCAACGTCCAGCCGCAGATCATGACGACCTTCGAGCCGGACCATGACTTCGAGAACGAGGATTTCAGCGGTGCCTACGACCAGAAGCGCATCGTCGCCGACGCAGAGAAGGCCTTCGTCAGCCTCTTGAAGCCCGAATACAACGTTGTGAAGTTCGCGAGCTACCCGAAGGGCGCAGACGGCCTCTACGGCTCCGACTTCGTTCGCTACGGCTACGCGATCTGCGAGGCAGTTTCCTTCAACACGGCGCATGGCCGGATCAGGGGAAGCCGGGACGCGGCCACCGGCTTCATCACCAATGATGCCGACAGCATCTTCGTCGAAGGAAGCACCGTGAAGCTGTTCGTCTCGGGCGTCGACTTCCCGGCCGAGCCGCCGCCGCGCGCAGCGAACGCCGCTCCGCAAGACAACCAGAAGGAAGACAATCAGGGGGGTGTATGATCAATCGCGGTTCCGAATGGCATCGATGGGAGCCGCATATCCATGCGCCCGGCACCCTGTTCAACAACCAGTTCAAAGGTCCAAACGCCTGGGGCGACTATCTCACCAGCCTCGAACGGGCGACGCCTATTATCCGCGCGATCGCGGTGACCGACTATTATTGCACCGACACCTATCAGGACGTCGTCCGAGAGATGAAGGAAAACGGCCGCCTGCCACAGGTCGCGCTTGTTTTCCCCAATGTCGAGCTACGGCTCGACGTGGCGACGGTGAAAGAACGCTGGACCAATATCCACCTGCTCGTCTGCCCCGACGATCCGAAGCATGTGGCGGAGGTGGAGCGATTTCTCAGCCGGCTGAGATTTGAAGCGTTTGGCGACAACTTCGCCTGCACGCGAGAAGACCTCATCAAGCTGGGACGGAAATCCAAGCCGGAGCTGAGCGATGAGCGGGCCGCGTTCCGCCACGGCGCTTCGCAGTTCAAGGTCAACTTCGGAAAATTGCGCGAAGAATACGGCAAGAGCGATTGGGCGAAAGAGAACATCCTGATCGCCGTCGCAGGCGCCGAAACCGATGGTACGTCCGGCATCCGCGATGCCAATGACGCAACCTTGCGACAGGAAATCGAGAAGTTCGCGCACGTCATTTTTGCCAGCAGTCCGGCGCAGCGCGATTTCTGGCTGGGGCGGAGAAGCGGCGTCGGAGAGGACGTGCTGCGCGAGCGATACGACGGCTGCAAGCCCTGCCTGCACGGCAGCGACGCACATGAGCAAGCGACCGTCGCCAAACCCGATGGCGACCGCTATTCCTGGATCAAGGGCGCGTTGGAATTCGATGCGCTGCGCCAAGCCTATATCGATCCCGCCGGTCGGGCCTATGTCGGCCCCCATCCCCCGTTTCGAGCCACCCCCGCACGTGTCATTGCTGAGATAGAATTGACGGGCGCGGACTGGGCGCAGACGCCGAAGCTCGCCCTCAATCCTGGTCTGGTCGCCATCATCGGCGCGCGGGGCTCGGGCAAGACCGCTCTCGCGGATGCGATCGCGGCGGGATGCGACGCCACGGAAGGCCGCTTGAGCAATGCTTCGTTCATCGTGCGGGCGCGTGAGCATCTCGACGGCGTCGGTGTCCGGCTGACCTGGGAGACCGGGGATCCATCTGTGCGCCCTTTGCTCGATGATGCCTTCGATCCGTCGCTCTATCCGCGGGCGCGCTATCTCTCACAGAAATTCGTCGAAGAGCTGTGCTCGGCCGACGGGCTGAAGGACGAATTGCTGAGCGAGATCGAGCGAGTCATTTTTGAAGCCCACAACACGCTGGAACGCGACGGCGCGACGGATTTCGGCGAACTGCTGGAGCTGCGGACGACGGTGTTGCGCGACAACCGCACCCGCGACGAGGAGGCCATCGCGACTCTCTCCGATCAGGTCGGGCTCGAGCGTGAGAAGCAAAGCCAGATCGCCGGCCTGAAATCGCAAATCACTCAGAAGGAAGCGCTGATCGCCGGCTACATCAAAAGCCGAGACACATTGGTGACCGCCGGCAGCGCGGAGCGGATCGCGCGGCTGAACGCGCTGACCGAAGCCGCCGATCATGTCCGGACCCAGATCCGGTTGTGGTCGCAGGAATGCCAAGTCCTGCGGTCTTTGCAGAACGACGTGTCGGATTTCCGAACCAATCGCGCGCCCATGGCTCTGCGCACGAGCAAGCAGACCTTCGTCGGCGCGCATCTGGATGACGAGGCGTGGGAGGCGTTCCAACAGACTTACGCCGGCAACGTCGACGGAACGTTGACCGAGCGGCTGGCAAGGGCCGAACGGCAGGCAGCTACATGGCGGGGTAAGGAGCACCCTCGTAAGGCGAGCGATCAGGACCCCTATGTGGCCGATGACGCCGAGCTAAAGCGATTGTCGCTGGGCGAACTGGAGGCCGAGATCGGTCGCATTCAGCGCCTGATCAACATCGATACGGACACCGCCAATCGCCTGAGAACGATCACCACCAAAATCGGAGATGAGAATGCCGCGCTGAAGCGGCTGAAGGACGCGCTGGCCGATTGTGAAGGCGCCGCGGCGCGGACCACCCAGCTCCAAACAGATCGAGAGCAGGCCTATTTGCGGGTCTTCGAATCCATCGTCGCGGAAGAACAAGTGCTGCACACGCTGTATCGCCCGCTCATGGATCGGCTCGCGCAGGCGTCCGGGACGCTGCGCAAATTGTCGTTCTCGGTATCTCGTCATGCGGACGTGCATCGCTGGGCGACGGAGGGCGAAAGCCTGTTCGACAAGCGGCGCACCGGCCCTTTCAAAGGCGTGGGCACGTTGGAGACCTGGGCCGACGCGTTGCTGAAGCCGGCGTGGGAATCGGGCGATCCGACAGCCGTCGCCGAGGCGATGGCGGGATTTCGTCAGGCTCATCAGGCCGAGCTGCTCGATCTCTCCGAGGTTCCGCGATCACAGCAAGCGGATTATCGCTCCTGGCTGAGACGGTTCGCCAAATGGCTCTACGGCACCAGCCATATCGAGATCAGCTACAGCATCGACTACGAAGCCGTCGATATCCGTAAGCTCTCTCCGGGCACGCGCGGCATCGTCCTGCTGCTGCTCTATCTCGCCTTGGACGACAGCGATGACCGCCCGCTGATCATCGACCAGCCGGAAGAGAACCTCGATCCCAAATCAATCTTCGACGAGCTGGTCGAGCTGTTCATCGCCGCGAAGAATGTGCGCCAGGTCATTATGGTGACGCACAACGCGAACCTGGTGGTCAACACGGACGCCGATCAGATCATCGTCGCCTTCTCTGGCACTCATACACCCGGCAAGCTGCCGCCGATCCGCTACCTGTCGGGTGGCCTCGAAAACGCGGAGATGCGCAAGCACGTCTGCGACATCCTGGAAGGTGGCGACCGCGCCTTCAAGGAGCGCGCACGGCGACTTCGCGTCCGTCTCGATCGATGAGGACGGACGACGACATGGAAAGCGAATTAGATCCCGATCGCATTGGCCGCATCGGCGAACGGCAGTTCGAAGTGCTCTGCGAGTGCGCGGGCCTCTATTGCAACAAGAGCGTCGTCGACGTGATGGGCTGGGATTTCATCGTGGAGTTCCCGACGGTGTCGGCCGGCCAGGCGTTACCACTCGATCAACGCCCCACCAACGCCGCCCGGGTGCAGTTGAAGTCGACACTCGGCCGCGCCGGCAATCGTATCCGCCTCAGCCTGTCAGCCATCGATCGCTTGGCCAAGGACCCTCGGCCGGCGCTCATCGTCGTGTTCCGGCTGCGAGCCGACGGCGAACTCCAATCCGCTTACCTTGTCCACCTTATCGGGAATGAGCTCGCGCGCGTGCTCAGGCGATTGAGATTGGCGGAGGCCCGCAAGGCTCACGACATCAACCACACCGATATCAGCTACGACTATGAGAAGGTCGGGGTGCGCTTCGAGCCGACTCCCGCCGGCTTATCGGCAGCCCTGAGTGCAGCCTGCGGACAAAGTCCTGGCGCCTACACGATCGAGAAGCAACGGCAGCTCACCGAGCTTGGCTATGAGAACGGCCAGTTCGAGGCCGAGGCACTTATCCAGATCGAGGGTCCGGAGCATTTCAGTAGTTTATTGCTCGGCCTCGCGCCCTTGAAACCGCACCGGCTCCGCGTATTCGACAGCCGGTTCGGCATACGCCTTCCTTATCAAGGCACGCTGTTCGACGACATCGAGGAGCTACGGCTTACGCCTCCTACTCTGGGTTCCTGCGAGATTTCCATCCGCGGATCCGGCTTCGGACAAGCGGCGCGGTTCGACGGCGAAATGTTCATCGGGCCGCCGATAGCCGAGCCGCATGGAGCAGAGCTGCTCATCCGCACCCTCGACTTCATCATCCGGCTGACACCGCCGGCGCTCAAGTTCGAGAGCGTCGGCTCGATCGATGACATGGAGCATTCCCTGGAGGAGTGGGCGGAGCTGCTTCGCGCGCTCACGCTTATGGCGACGGGGCGAGCGACCCTGACGATTGCCGGAAATGACCGCATCCCGTCGATTACCTTCCCGGTCGATCAACCCATCACCGGACCGTACCTCGAGGAGATTCCGCTGATCTCCGCATTCTTGGACGGGTGGCTTCAGCTTCTCACGAACGCAGGCCTTCGCTCCACCGCTAGGTTCAAGTTCGATGCGTTCTGGGAGGCAAATGAAGCACGTATGGCCGTAGACATCCTGCTCAATCCGAAATCGCAGGCTCGCTTCGAGTTCCAGACGCTTGAGATTGAAGAACCGTCGTCGTCGCCCGAAGGCCTGTATTTCAACAGCTCGTCGTTTGCCGACACCAGCATAACCTTCAGCGCGAAGGTCTTCTTCGAGCAGTCCGATGATCCAGAATGGCAGTATCGGTCGACCCGTTTCGAAGCTCTCGATGTTCGACCGAAGGTCGATGACCTCGAAGAATACGGAATGGACCAGGCGACCGCCTGCGATCTGAAGCTCCTCATCGACCCGAGGAACATGACATTGGCGCCTCGGAGCGACATTCCCGAAGCGCCCACTACATCCCAGCACCAGGAGTGAGAGGCGGCAACCGCCACCTAAGGAACGGCCACCAAATGAGCATGCAATGGCTATTGGCAAAAGCGCCAGGATTTCAGGCGCTACCCGAAGCGGATCGCGCCGCGATCTTCAACTTCACCTTTCTATGGAGCCTGTTCGAAGCCCAGGTCATGGGCAACTTCGCACGCGCCGACCTGATCTGCGCAAAGGTCGATGAATGGCGTGACGCCGGAACGCTCGAAGCCGACCCGTACGCCCCGGAGCTGGCCTATTTCCGGCAGCGCTATTGTCAATCGGCGTTGAACTTTGACCCCGTATCGGCGTCCAATTTTGACCCCTTCGCGCGGCGTGGTTTGAGGGTAGCGCTCGTCTCGTCGGAGCTGGCCGGGATTGCGGAGACGAGACGAGCGCGGGCGGCGTGATCGTCGTCGCGGCTTTTGAATCGCCAGCTGTCGTTGCCGGTCTCGACGATGTCGCAGTGATGGGTCAACCGGTCGAGCAGCGCGGTGGTCATCTTGGCGTCGCCGAACACGCTGGGCCATTCGCCGAAGGCGAGATTGGTCGTGACGATGACGGAAGCACGCTCGTAGAGCCGACTGACGAGATGGAACAGAAGCTGGCCGCCGGATTGGGCGAAGGGTAGATATCCGAGTTCGTCCAGCACGATGAAGTCCATCCGGGTCAGATGTTCGGCAAGCCGGCCCTGACGTCCGTTACGGGTCTCGATCTCGAGGCGGTTGACGAGGTCGACCACGTTGTAGAAGCGACCGCGGGCGCCGGATCGGATGCAGCTTCTGGCGATTGCGATGGCCAGGTGGGTTTTGCCCGTGCCGGTGCCGCCGACGAGCACGACGTTGCGCTGCTGGGCGATGAAGCCGCCGCCGGCGAGATCGTTGACGAGCGTCTGATTGATCGGCGTGCCTTCGAACTGGAAGTCGTCGAGATCCTTGGCCAACGGCAGCTTGGCGATGGTGAGCTGGTACTTGATCGACCGCGCCTGCTTCTCGTTGATCTCGGCGCTGAGCAGGTCGCCGACGATGCGCTGAGGTTCGTGCTGGCGCTTGACGGCCGTCGCCATGATCTCGTCGAAGGCAGCCCTCATGCCGTAGAGTTTGAGCTCGCCCATGAGGTCGAAGATTTGGGTTCGTTCCATCAGATGGTCCTCCGGAGGTTGTCGTAGCGGGCGCAATCGGCGATCGGCGCATGGCGGAGCGTCAGTGCCGCCGGCGTCATGATGTTGGCCGGTGCAGCGGGTTCGCGTTGGCGAGCCAGGATGTTGAGAACGACGTCAGCGGAATGGACGCCGTGACCAAGCGCCTCGGCGCAGGCGGCTTCGACCGCCGACAAACCGTCAGTCAGCACCGCATTGAGGATGTCGACCATCTGTCGATTGCCGTCGTCGGTGCTGGCGAGCCTGCGCCGGATCCGTTCGATCGCGGCCGGCAGCACCCAGTCCTTGAAGGGTGCGCCGTTACGCAAGGCCCCGGGTTTGCGCGCGAGCACCGGCACGTAGTGCCAGGGATCGTAGGTCGTCTCGCCGCGTCCGAACGACCGCGGATGCTCCGCAACGATCCGTCCATCCTGACGGATGACGATACGGTCGGCATAGGCTTGAACCTCGACCGGACGTCCGACGGCGCTGGCTGCGACCGAGTATTTGTTGTTGTCGAAGCGCACCAGGCAGGTTTTGGAGACCGATGCCGGCACCGCATGGAATCCGTCGAACCGACCGGCATAGGGAACGAGCTTCGGCCGTTCGGCTTCGAACACATCCCAGATCGTCTGATCGGACAGCTCCGGATGCCGATGCGCCTTGGCGTAGGCGATGCATTTGTCGAGCAGCCAGGCGTTGAGTTCGTCCAGCTTTTTGAACCGCAGCCGCGGCGTGAAGAAGCGTTCCCGGACCAACCCGACCTGGTTCTCCACCTGGCCCTTCTCCCAGCCCGACGCCGGCGTGCAGGCGACCGGATCGACCAGATAGTGGCTGCACATCTGCAGGAAGCGGCGATTGTAGCGGCGATCCTTGCCGACGAAGATCGTCTCCACCGCCGTCTTCATGTTGTCGTAGATGCCGCGACTGCAGGTGCCCTTGAACAGTGCGAACGCCCGGTCGTGGGCGTCGAACACCATCTCCTGCGTCTCGCGCGGATAGGCGCGCACGAACAGCATGCGGCTATGACACAGCCGGACGTGGGCGACCTTCACGAGTACCGTCACGCCGTTGAGGAGAACGATCTCGTGGCTCCAGTCGAACTGATAGGCTTCTCCTGGCGCAAAACTCAGCGGGACATAGGCCGCCGTGGTCGACTGTCCGCGCTCCTTGCTCCAGCGCCTGGCGTAACGCCGCACGGCATCGTAGCCGCCGTCGTAACCGCGTCCGCGCAACTCTTCGAAGATCCGGATCAGCGTCAGCTGTTCGCGCGCGGATTTGGCCGCGTTCGCCGCCAGCAGTTCATCGAGTTCCGCCGCCCATCGTCCAAGCTTGGGCCGCGGCTGCACCTGACGCTCATACTCGAACGAGGTCTCTCCCGACCTCAGCACCTTCCGGACCGTGTTCCGCGACACCTTCAGGTCACGGGCGATCTCCTTGATCGTCTTGCCCCTGATGAAATGTTCGCGCCGTATCCGCGCAATCGTCTCCACGATCAGCATCCCCGACCACCTGCTTCATGACAAAGCAGGCAGCGCAACAGCCAACCTGTAGGGGGTCAATTTTGGACGCCGATCCCCCGGCTCAGGGGGTCAATATTGCAGGCCGAATAACAGCGCTATTTCGCCAACGGCGCCTTCACTCATCACTATCCGCATCTGCATCTGCGCCCCGCCGACCAGCCCGCTGTCGTCCAGTCGGTTCTCGATGGCAGCAACACCGATCCACGCGATCGGCTCCTCACCGTGCTGATGATCGTCTGGCGGTTCCGCAACAACCTCTTCCACGGCGAGAAATGGGCTTACCAGCTCCAGGGTCAGCTTTCGAATTTCACCCACGCCAACACCGTTCTGATGCGGTTGCTAGAACAACACGGACAATTGGCTGCTTAACCAGCGCTAGGTGTCCTTTAGGGGAAAGCCTTCCCCTGCGGCCGAGCCAAGGTCTCGGCCGGCCCCTTCTGCGGGGACACCCCGCAACGCCCCGCAAAGAGTGAGAGTGGGGATCGAAGATCCATGACGGGTTGAGTGTCGAGAGAGAGGCTCCCGGCACCCGTCATGGAGTTTGGTCCCATGAACATGCAGGTTCTCGATGCCCGCCGCGACATGAGCGGCGCCTACAAGGTTGATGTCAGCCGCGGCGAGCGGATCGGCCGCGTTTCCTCGGAATGGTTCTCCCGGCCCGATGACGAGCGCTATCTGTCGCTGTCGGGGCTGGCGGATTCGGTGCGCCGCCGATCGGAGCGCAGCCGGACCCGCGTGGTGGAAACCGCGCTGATCCATGTCGAGGCGAGCCGCACCGACCCGGAGCGATTGTCTCTCATCCTGCCGGGCTCGGACACGCCCGTCGCACCGACCCATTGGAGCTTCGGCCAGCTCGCCAGCCAGGTCGGCGCCCCCGCCGCCTATCTCCGCCAGCTCCCCGCCGCGCTGGCCGGCATCAACCTGCAATACGGGTTGACCTCGCATCGGGCCGAGCAGATCAAGACGCTCGAAACCGACAACGGCCGGGTCGAGTTGCGCGCCGTCACCGGCCCCGACTATGGCAGGATCTACGATCACGAACTGGTCGAGGCGGTGCAGCGCATCGCGGGCAATGGCACCGCCGACACGCGCTGGAAGGTGCCCGGCGTGCTCGACTGGTCGACGGGCGTCTACAATCCCCGTGTCGATATCACGAAGGACACGACGACGCTCTATGCGTCCGATCGCGACGTGTTCCTCTTCCTCGTGGACGATCTGAACCCCATCGAGGCTGGTCGGCTCCCCGATGGCTCGCCCGACCTGTATTTCCGCGGATTCTACTGCTGGAACTCGGAGGTCGGCGCGAAGACTCTCGGCATGGCGAGCTTCTATCTCCGCGCGGTCTGCCAGAATCGCAATCTGTGGGGCGTGGAAGATTTCGAGGAAATCACCATACGCCATAGCAAGTACGCTGCGTCGCGCTTTGCCCACGAAGCTGCGCCGGCGCTGCTCAATTTCGCGAACTCCTCGCCCATGCCCTTCATCAACGGCATCAAGGCCGCGCGCGAACGGATCGTCGCGAAATCTGATGAGGACCGCACCGAATTCCTGCGCAAGCGTGGGTTTTCAAAGGCCGAGACCGGCAAGATCATCGAGACCGTTTTGGTCGAGGAAGGCCGTCCTCCGGAGTCGATCTTTGATTTCGTGGCGGGCATCACCGCCGTCGCCCGCGAAAAGACCAACCAGGATGCGCGGCTCGAACTGGAGGGTAAGGCCAAGAAGCTGCTCGATCGCGCCGCCTGATTTCCGTGAAGCCGGACGCGCGGTTTTCCGTGTCTCCGGCTTTGCGCCTTCGTGCCTTTCCGTTTCTCCATATCCGAAGCGCTGCCCTCCAAGAGTGAGAGGGCAGCGCTTCGCTTCGTGACGAGTTTGGGTTCGAGAGAGAGGCTCTCGGCGCTCGTCGCGGAGTAAGGAACATGGCAACTGCCGTTCAGAAGATCACCCTGTCGCCCTCGCGCGACATCCCCTTCAACAAGCTGGTGCTGAGCCAGTCGAACGTCCGGCGCGTGAAGGCCGGCGTCTCGATCGAGGAACTGGCCGAGTCGATCGCCCGTCGCGGCCTGATCCAGAGCCTTCATGTGCGCCCCGTTCTCGATGGCGAAGGCCAGGAGACCGGCATGTTCGAGGTGCCCGCCGGCGGTCGCCGCTACCGCGCACTGGAAATGCTCGCCAAGCAGAAGCGTCTCAACAAGACTACCCCGGTCCCCTGCGTCGTATCGGCTGCGGATGCCGCCATCCTGATCGACGAGGTTTCGCTGGCCGAGAATATCGAGCGCGCACCGCTTCATCCGCTCGACCAGTACCGCGCGTTTCAAGCCATGCGCGACAAGGGCATGACCGAAGAAGCCATCGCCGCAGCCTTCTTCGTCGGTGTCAACGTGGTGAAGCAGCGCCTGCGCCTCGTGTCCGTCTCGCAAAACCTGCTGGACGTTTATGCCGATGATGGCATGACGCTCGAACAGCTCATGGCTTTCAGCGTGTCGGACGATCATGCCCGCCAGGAGCAGGTCTGGGAGCAGATCCGCAATAGCTGGCAGAAGGAGCCATATCATATCCGGCGCATGCTGACTGAGACCACGGTTCGCGCATCTGAAAAGCGCGCAGTCTTCGTCGGCATCGACGTCTACGAGGCGGCGGGTGGCACCGTCCTGCGCGATCTGTTCGAGTCCGACGATGGCGGCTGGCTTCAGGACGTCGGGCTTCTGGACCGGCTCGTCTCCGAAAAGCTGTCGGTGATCGCTGACGAGATCGCCACCCAAGGCTGGAAATGGGTCGAGGCCGCCGTCAGCATCCCCTACGGCGTGACCCATGGCCTCCGTGAGATCGACGGTGTTCCGCTCGACATCACCGCGGAGGAACAGGCCGCGCGCGACGCGCTGCAGGATGAACTCGACCGCCTGACCGCCGAATACGAGGACGCGGACGAGCTTCCGGACGAGGTCGACGCTCGCCTGGGCGAGATCGAAGTGGCCATCGAAGCCCTCGACGACCGCCCCGTCCGCTATGACCCGGACGAGATCGCCATCGCAGGCGTGTTCGTCAGCATCGATGCCGACGGCTCGCTGTCGGTCGATCGCGGCTACGTCCGCCCCGAAGATGAGCTGCCGGTAGTGACTGCCGATGGCGACAGGCCGGACGACTTCGTCGACCCTGACACTGGCGAGATTAGCACGCCTGCCATCCAGCGCACGGTCATCACCATCGGCGGCCAGCCGGTTCAGGCTGAGGACGAGGAGGACGACGGCATCAAGCCTTTGCCCGACCGCCTCATCACCGAGCTGACCGCACATCGCACGCTCGCGCTGCGCGACGCCGTCGCGACCAGTCCGCACATTGCGATGACGGCGCTGCTCCACAAGCTGGTGTCGGACACCTTCCAGCATCGTGCCGCGACGGGCTGCCTGGATGCCAATGTCCGTCACATCTTCTTCCCCGCGCAGGCGGACGAGCTGAAGGATAGCCCTTCCGCGAAATCCGTCGCCGAGCGGCATGAGGCATGGAAGGTCGATGTCCCCGCCGACGATGCAGCCCTTTGGGACTGGCTCGCCGCGCTCGACGAGACCAGCCGCATGGCGTTGCTCGCCCATTGCGTCAGCTATGGCGTCAACGCGCTCTACGAGAAGCCGAACCCGTACAGCGGCTCCGGCGTGAGCGAGCACGGCCTGAAGGTCCGCCTGTCGCAGGCCGAACGGCTCGCGCGGGCGACTGGCATGGACATGGTGGAAGCGGGCTGGCGTCCTACTGTCAGCAACTATCTCGGCCGCGTCACAAAGGCGCGCATCCTCGAAGCTGTGCGCGAAGGCGCCGGCGAGCGGGCCGCGCAGCTCATCGACCATATGAAGAAAGGCGACATGGCTAAGGAAGCCGAACGCCTGCTGGCAGACACCGGCTGGTTGCCGGAACCGCTGCGCCTCAGCGGTGTCGACGATGCGCCGCCTGCCGACACGACTGACCAGGGCGCTAGCGACGAGGCGTTGCCCGCATTCCTCACCGAGGATGGCGACGATGACGAGCCGGTCGACGCTGACGACGACCACGAGTCGCTGATCGCGGCCGAGTGAGCAAACCAGCGGGGAGCGGCGTCTGTCGTTCCCCGCACAATCTCCCATTCCATTGCCCGGCCTCGCGCCGGGCGTTTTCGTTTCAGGAGCCCGACATGGCCGACTATTTCACCCATTTCTCCTGCCTGCTCGACGTAGGTACGCCCGAGAATGCCGCCCGCGCACTCGACCTTTACAACACGCTGTCCGAAGAAGGCGCATCAGAGGAGCCGCCTTCCGAAGGCTTCCTGCTCTCGATCGAGCCCGAGCATGGCGGCACGAAGCTCTGGATGCGCGATGACGTCACCGGTGATCCCGAGCGGATGATCCAGTTCGTGAAACGCTGCGCTGTAGAATTCGGTCTCACCGGTCGCTGGGGTTTTCAATACGCCAACACCTGTTCGCGTCCGCGCCTCGACGGTTTCGGCGGAGGCGCACACGCTCTCGATCTCGCGACCGGCGAGACGATCGGCTGGACCTATACCGATGGCTGGCTCGCCGAGGTGCTCGACGGCGGTATGCCCGGCGACTGAACGAAAAGCGCCCACCTCACGGTCGGGCGCCTTTTTCATGTCAGGCCCCTGAGAGGAAGAGGCCGGCCGGGACGAGGCGAGTCCGGGTGGTTCGAGAGAGAGCGCCGCGCGGGCTTGTCCGTTTTCCGCTCTCCCGAGGTTTTCGACATGAACATCCTGCTTCCCATCCCCGGCGAGGCCGCGGCGACGTCGCCGCTCGCCTCCAGCTCCAACGCCGCCGCGGCGATCCTGGCGGCCGCCAATCTCCTCCTTCCCCATCTTGAACGCGGCGCCCGGATCGATGCCGCAACCTTGCGCACCGCGCTCGAGACGGCATTTGGCGCATCGGACACATCCGGCGCCTGGACGTGGAAAACAGCCTACGAAGCCTGTGAGGTCGCCACCGTCCTCTTCCTGCGCAAATACGGACGTGCGCTTTTCCGTAAATCCGCATCCCCGGCAGCGCGGCTTTCCACCTTCTCGAAAATCACCGGGCTTCTACCAACCCATACCCGCCGCTCGGAAGAAAGCGAGGCGCTTCAGCAATTCTCGACGCCGGTCCCGCTTGGCCTCGCCGTGGTGACGGCTGCGGCGATCACGCCGACCGACATCGTGCTGGAACCTTCAGCCGGCACCGGCCTGCTCGCCATTCTCGCATCGACGGCCGGCGGCTCGCTGATCCTCAACGAACTGGCCGACGTCCGTGCCGACCTCCTCTCGTTCCTCTTTCCGGCGCTTGCCGTCACGCGGTTCGACGCCGCGCAGGTCGACGATCATCTCGATCGAGCGGCCGTTCCGTCCGTCGTGCTAATGAACCCGCCGTTCTCAGCGATGGCCGGCGTCTCCGGCCGTGTTGCCGAAGCCGGGTTTCGCCATATCGCATCGGCGCTGAACCGGCTCGCGCCCGGTGGCCGCCTGGTCGCGATCACCGGCGCCAATGTCGGTCCCGATATGTCCGAGTGGCGCGATGCCTTCGCGCGCCTGCAGGAACGAGGCCGTATCGTCTTCTCCGCCGCCATCGCGGGCTCTGTCTATGCCAAGCACGGAACGACCTTCGCGACACGCCTGACGGTCATCGACAAGCTGCCGGCCGAAGACCCCGCCAGCTTTCCAACTTCGCCCGGCATGGCGCCCGATGTCGACACGCTGCTCGCTTGGATCGATCGCGACGTCCCGGCTCGGCCGCCCGTCACGATGTCGTCGGTCTCCGCAGCGATCTCGACCGCGCCCCCGAAATCCGTGCGCGGCTATCTCGCCCGCGCAACCGCTACGCGCTCGGCGCCGACGAGCGATCCCGACGGTGTGCAGCTTGGCTACGAGACCGTGGACTGGGCGCCGGGCGAGGGCGCACACCTCACCGAGGCGATCTATGAGGAATACGGATTGCAGTCGATCCGCATTCCCGGCTCCCAGGCCCACCCGACCAAGCTCGTCCAGTCTGCCGCCATGGCGAGCATCGCGCCGCCAAAGCCGAGCTATCGACCGACCCTGTCGGCGAACATTCTCCGCCTGCTATCCGATGCCCAGCTCGAGACGGTGATCTATGCCGGCGAGGCGCACAGCGACTATCTCGCCGGATCGTGGACGGTCGACGAGACCTTCGATGTCGTTAAGGCCGCGCCCGCCGACGCGCCCGACACCGTTCGCTTCCGCCGCGGCTTCATGCTCGGCGACGGCACCGGAGCCGGCAAAGGCCGCCAGTCGGCCGGCATCATCCTCGACAACTGGCTCCAGGGGCGGCGCAAGGCGGTCTGGATAAGCAAATCCGACAAGCTGATCGAGGACGCACAGCGCGACTGGTCCGCGCTCGGCATGGAGCGCCTGCTGGTCACACCGCTCTCGCGGTTCCCGCAGGGCAAGCCCATCGCGCTGTCGGAGGGCGTCCTATTTGCAACCTATGCCACGCTACGCTCCGACGACCGTGGCGAGAAGGTTTCGCGCGTGCGCCAGATCGTCGAATGGTTGGGCTTCGATTTCGACGGAGTGATCATTTTCGACGAGAGCCACGCGATGCAGAACGCCGGCGGCGGCAAGGGAGAACGCGGCGACGTCGCCGCCTCGCAGCAGGGACGTGCCGGCCTCCGGCTCCAGCACGCCCTGCCGAATGCGCGCATCGTCTACGTCTCTGCCACCGGCGCGACCACCGTCCACAATCTCGCCTATGCCCAGCGACTCGGCCTCTGGGGCGGCGATGATTTTCCGTTCGCTACGCGCGCGGAATTCGTGGAGGCCATCGAGGGCGGCGGTGTCGCGGCGATGGAGGTGTTGGCGCGCGACCTGCGCTCGCTCGGACTCTACACCGCCCGCTCGCTCTCCTACGACGGCGTGGAATACGAGCTGGTCGAACACCAGCTCACCGACGAACAGCGCCGCATCTACGATGCCTATGCCGGCGCGTTCGCCATCATCCACAATCACCTCGATGCGGCGATGGAGGCGGCCAACATCACCGGCTCGACCGGCACGTTGAACCGGCAGACGAAATCCGCCGCCCGCTCGGCCTTCGAATCCGCGAAACAGCGTTTCTTCGGGCATCTGCTGACATCGATGAAGACGCCGACCTTGATCGGCTCGATCGAGCGCGACCTTGCGGCTGGTCATGCCGCCGTCGTGCAGATCGTATCGACCGGCGAAGCCCTCATGGAACGTCGCCTGGCCGAGATCCCGACCGACGAGTGGAACGACGTCCGCGTCGACATTACGCCGCGCGAATACGTCCTCGACTATCTCGCCCATTCTTTCCCGGTGCAGCTCTATGAACCCTACACCGATGGCGAGGGCAATCTGTCGTCTCGCCCGGTCTATCGCGATGGCCAGCCCGTCGAGAGCCGCGAAGCCGTCGCGCGCCGCGACGAGCTGATCGAGCGCCTTGCTTCGCTTCCGCCCGTGCCGGGCGCGCTCGACCAGATCGTCCAGCGCTTCGGCACCGACATGGTGGCCGAGGTGACGGGCCGCTCACGGCGGATCGTCCGCAAGGGCGACCGTCTGGCCGTGGAGAACCGCGCGCCGTCAGCCAACCTCGCCGAGACCGCCGCCTTCATGGATGACCTCAAGCGCATCCTCGTGTTCTCGGACGCGGGCGGCACCGGCCGCAGCTACCATGCGGAGCTGTCGGCGAGGAACCAGCGGCTGCGCGTGCATTATCTGCTCGAACCGGGCTGGAAAGCCGACGCTGCGATCCAGGGGCTCGGCCGCACCAACCGGACCAACCAGGCGCAACCGCCGCTCTTCCGTCCCATCGCGACCGACGTGAAAGCGGAGAAGCGCTTCCTCAGCACGATCGCGCGCCGGCTCGATACGCTCGGCGCGATCACGCGCGGGCAGCGCCAGACCGGCGGCCAAGGCCTGTTCCGGCCCGAGGACAATCTGGAATCCTGCTACGCCCGCGATGCGCTGCGCCAGCTCTACTTCCTGATCGTGCGCGGGAAGATCGAAGGCTGCTCGCTCCATCGCTTCGAAACCGCCACCGGCCTCAAGCTGATGGACGACAACGGCATCAAGGACGAGCTGCCGCCGATCACTACCTTCCTCAACCGGCTGCTGGCGCTCACCATCGAGCTGCAGGGCATCCTCTTCACCGCCTTCGAACAGCTTCTCGATGCGAAGGTGTCGGGCGCGATCGCCAGCGGCGTCTACGATGTTGGCCTCGAAACCCTGACGGCGGAGAGCTTCGTCGTCACCGATCGCACGACCATCTACACGCACCCGGCATCGGGCGCGCAGACCCGGCTGCTGACCATCACCCAGCGCGAACGCAATCGCCCGCTGTCGCTCGACGACGCGCTCGGCTGGCTTGATGATCGCGGTGCGAAGCTGCTGGTGAACGAGCGATCCGGGCGAGCCGCCGTGCAGATTCCGGTGCCGTCGCTCATGCTCGACGATGGCGAGATCGAGCGTCGCGTTCGGCTGATCCGTCCGATGGAGCATCACCACGCTTCGTTGAAGTCGATGGCGGAAAGCCATTGGCAGGAGTCCGACCGGAGCACCTTCGCCGCGGCCTGGTCCCGCGAACTCGCCGACGTGCCCACCTTCACGGAAAACACGATTCACGTCGTCGCGGGCTTGCTGCTGCCGGTGTGGAAGCGGCTCCCGAACGAGTCGACCCGCGTTTACCGGCTGCAAACCGACGATGGCGAGCGCATCATCGGCCGCCGCGTCTCTCCGGCCTGGACGGCGAACGCCGCGTCGACCGACACGACCGACCTGACAGGCGACGACGCCTATGCGGCTTTGATCGACGGGCGAACGATCCTCGACCTCGCCGAAGGTCTTCAGCTTCGCCGCGTGCGCGTCATGGGCGCCAACCGCATCGAGCTGTCCGGCTTCACCGAAGCGATGCGGGATCGCCTTCGTGCCTATGGCCTGTTCACCGAGATCATCTCCTGGTCGCTGCGGTTCTTCGTGCCGATCGACAGCACGGGGCCGACCGTGCTCGCCAAGCTGCTCGACACTTATCCGGTGGCTCGCATCGGCGAGCGGGAGGCAGCGTAATGGCCCGCCGCGACGCTTCCGATCTCGCAGCCCGTCTCGGCCGACAGGCCGAGGCGGTGTGCCGTCACTATCTTTCGAACGGCCGCCGTCAGGGCAATTACTGGCAGGTTGGTGATGTTCGCAATTCGCCGGGCCGCTCGATGTTCGTGCGGCTGAAGGATTCTTCGAAAGGTCCGGCCGGCAAATGGACCGATGCCGCTGCGCCCGGCGAGCATGGTGATCTGCTCGATATAATCCGCGAAGGCTGCGGCCTCATCGACTTCAAGGATGTGGCCGAGGAAGCGCGCCGATTCCTCGCGCTCCCGCATCCAGAGCCCGAAAGGACGAGGACGCCGACCGACAGGACATCCACCAGCGCCGGCTCGCCCGAAGCGGCGCGGCGGCTCTTCGCCATGTCGCAGCCGATCGCGGGAACGCTGGTCGAGACCGTTTTGCGCAAACGCGGCATTACAGCTTTGCACGAAACCGGCGCGCTTCGCTTCCATCCACGCTGCTACTATCGGCCGGACGAACATGGCCCGACCGAGACTTGGCCCGCGATGATCGCTGCCGTCACTGACCTTTCCGGCAAGCTGACCGGCGCACACCGCACCTGGCTCGACCCCGATGGCTTCAGCGAGGTCAATCTCGGCCGTGCCCCGATCAAGACGCCGAGGCGTGCGATGGGCGATCTCCTCGGGCATGCCGTGCGTTTCGGCGTGGCCGGCGAGGTGATGGCGGCCGGCGAAGGCATCGAGACGACATTGTCCGTGCGATCGGTTCTGGCGCAGATGCCGTCGATGGCGGCGCTCTCGGCCGCGCACCTCTCGGCCATCCTGTTCCCGCGGATGCTGCGGCGACTCTACATCGCGCGCGACAACGATCCGGCCGGCGACAGGGCGATGACCGTGCTGATCGAGCGCGCCAGCGCCGTCGGGATCGAGACGATCGTGCTCACGCCACGGCTCGGGGACTTCAATGAGGATCTCCGGCTGCTCGGCTTCGACGTCCTTGCGGCCCATCTGCGTCTTCAGGTCGCCTCGAGCGACATCGCCCGCTTCATGTCCCTGGCGGCCTGATCGACTGGCGAGGGAAGGTGCGGCAGGGCGGTGCGTGAGAGGCTGCGATCATGGCGCGAGACCTTCGGGGTCGAGAGGCCACGCCCGCGGCCTTCTGAGAGGGCGATCGGGCGTCAGCCGGGCCGGACAGGCAATGCCTGCGGCCGACGATTTTCCGCCGCGCCGCACCCACCCCACGCGACAGGTCGCGTGGGGTGGGTGCGGCGCTTTGCATCGCGAGGCAAAATCGCCGGCTTCCGGCATCCTCCACGGTGTTCCGGCCCTTCGCTTCGCTGCGGGTGCAGGTCCGGCTCGCCCGCCGCCTTCGTCGCCATGAAGGCCGCGATGAGCGCGGCCACACCGCGAAGGAAAGTCGCCATGACCGAAGAACACGACACCTCCTATGAGCTGCACCACGATTCCTCTCCGACCGATCACCTGCTTCAGGAACTCCAGCTCTACGGCTACCGTCCCTTCGAAGACGAACCCGATCCGCGACCGCTTCCGGAAGGCCGCGTCATCGCCGGCAGTATCGCCGACATCTTCGACGCCCTCGTGGTGGCGCTCGCCGACACCCGCCTCGAATCCGACCTCGAAGAATTGCTCTGGGGCACGGTCAACATCTTCCATCGCGCCACCGACCGGATCGAACGCGAACTCGGCGACAACGAGATCGCCCAGCGACGTCTCCAGCGCGAACAGGATGGCTCGGAGGTCAAGTCCGTCGAACTCGAACGCCTGACGGCACAGGGCCAGACCCTTCTCGAACGGCGCAACGCCTTCGAGTTGATGCGCGACCAGGCCGCCGAGCACTTCGAGCGCAACACCCACTCGATCTGGCGGCCGCGCACCGGCTCGATGGTCAACCATCGCAACCTCACCGCCGCTCTGATCGACAGCCGGGATTTCCTCGCCGCTAAGCGTCGCACTGAGGCCGAGGTGCTCCTGCCTCCCGGTCCGAAGGTTGCCTTCACCGGCGGTCTCGATTTCAACGATCACCGCTTGATCTGGGCCAGGCTCGATCAGGTCCACGCCAAGCATCCGGGCATGGTGCTGCTGCACGGTGGAAGCCCGAAGGGCGCCGAACTCATTGCCGCCAAATGGGCCGACAACCGCAAGGTGCCGCAGATCGCCTTCAAGCCCGACTGGACCAAACACGGCAAGGCCGCACCGTTCAAGCGCAACGACGCGATGCTCGATGTCCTGCCGGTCGGCGTCCTCGTCTTCCCCGGCACCGGGATCCAAGAGAATCTCGGCGACAAGGCCCGGAAACTTGGTATCCCCGTCATGAAGTTCGATGGCGGCGCATAACGCGCCGCCGCCTCGCGGCAGCTATAATTGTCTTTACGAGAAAAACGCTCTCGTTCAGAATACATCAGCATTCTTGCAGAACCGGCGAAGCAGCATAGTCGCAGGCGGAGCGTATCTCCCGGCAGCCTGTCGTGATCCTCAACCGTTTGTACGGAGGTTTTCATGACGCTGATCCTGCTCGCCATCTCCCTGACCATTGCTCTCTGCGTCCTCGCCTACAATCTCGCGATCTACGCCTTGCCCTTCGCGGCCGGTTTGACCGCGTTTCAATATGCCTATGCGGCGGATGCAAGTTTCCTCATGGCCGGTCTTGCCGCCATCAGTGCCGCGCTCGCCTCGATCGCATTGGTCATCGCCGTCGTCGGCTTCGCGAAAAATCCGACTCTGCGTCTTATCGCGCTGGCGATCTTCGCTATTCCCGCCGCGGTCGCCGGCTACGCGCTTGTCCACGGCATCGCCAAGCACATGATCGACGGAGGTCTCGTCCTCAATCTGCTGTGCGGCGCTGGCGGCCTGTTCATCGGCATCGCGGCGATATTCAACCTCTATGCGGTCGGAACAGCCGTCCTTTCGCGCTGAAGCAACGGCCGCGATCCTCCGCTCCCATGAGACATCCCATGGGCTTTCGGCGCCGGGCTTCCGGTGTCCCGTTCAGAACAAGATCGACCGTATCAGAGACGCGCTCGCCGGCACGTTCGGTCTGCGTCACCCGGTTCGAGAAAGCGCCGCCTGACAGCAAATCCCGCAGCCATGGCGATCACCGCCTGCTGGGGCGTCCCGTCCCATATCGGTGCGGAGATAGCCGCGAACACCTTCATCCCGTCCCACGCAAATCCGCATGCATAGCCTCTTCGCGCTGATACGGCGGGGCAGCACCAAGTACCCGAAACCCGATAGCTATACCGTTCTCGTTCAAGCCTGCCTTTCCCGCAGGGACGCATGAGGGGGCAAAGAGGGTTCTGAATGGCGCGCCCGCGTGGCGGATGGCCTGATCGGGAGCCGTTGCCGGCAAGGTCGATGGTTCGGCTGCGCGTCACTTCCCGGCTTTCGAGAGGCGTCAATCCCTCCGACTGACTGATCCCCTAAGTCCGTTCGGTTTCCTCCGGCAACCCCCGCGGCTCCGGACCGTGTTGGCGCTGAAGCGCCTGCCCGCACCACCCGGGCCTTAGGGGTCGAACTGCCGCCGAGGGCGCCAGTGCAGGAGTCTCCCGACGGCCTTGGCCGGGTCTCGTCGGAGGGAATGGCCCCTCCGAGAAGCAACGGAGACTTACCATGCAGAACATCGTCATTCTCGCCGGCAACATCGGCCAGGCCCCTGAAACTCGCACCACCAACGGCGGCGCCACCATCACCCACTTCACACTCGCCACCTCGCGTCCCCGCTACTCGGAAGGCAGGGTCATCCGGGACGAGAACGGCTACCGGGTCCAGGACACCGAATGGCATCGCATCACCGCCTTCAACGGCCTCGGCAAGACGATCCAGCAGCATTGCGAGAAGGGGATGAAGGTTCTGGTGCGCGGCCGCATCCACTACACGAAATGGACCGACCAGCAAGGCGTCGATCGCTACGGCTGCGAGATCATCGCCGAGACGGTGGATTTCCTGAGCCGGGCGAAGCAGACGCAGAACGACGGCGGCAACACCGTCGATGACGACGACATCCCGTTCTGATCGGGATACCGGAAACCCGGCGGCGGAAGCCGCCGGGATTTTCCATGCTCGCGTCGGATCGCGGCCGCCACGCGCTTCCCCTTCTGGCCATGGACGCCGAAGCCCCATCCGGCTCAGGCGAAAAACCGCGCTCGAACCCATTCCCACCATTTCGACTGCGGACATGCAGCGGCGCCCCATCTCGACGGCGTCGCAACCATCAGGGTGCAGGCAGGGCTACGGCAGCGCGCAACGCGAGGATTTCCGCTCCGGTCAGCGGGCACTATCCCCGCTCTTTGAGGCTGACCCTGGTTTCAATCCCGGCCTCGTAGGGTCAACCCTCATGGGGTCCGCTACGCGAAGCGTGCGGTCAGGTCGGCTTCGCCTCTCTGATGACCCCGGCCGCGACCGAAACACATCGGGCGCCTGTCGAGCGGGGATGGTCCCCGCCTCCAGACAGGAGCTACGAAAATGTCCCTCGCCGACGCCCACGCCTTCGCCTTCAGCCTCGCCGCCACCCTGATGGTCACGATCATCATCTATCGTGCCGGCGACGGCACCATGAGTGTCATGCCCGCCGCCGAATATGATGGAGAGGCCGACACCATCGTCGGCGAGATCGATCCGTTCGCCTGAGCCGGATGGGGCTTCGGCCCCGCCTTCGGCAAAACGGCACGACCGAATCAGTCGCCGGGCGATTACTCCTGCCGCAGCGTGCTGAAGCGACTTTCGGCTAGATCGAGGCGACAAGAGCGACTATTATAGATGGGGTATTCGGGGCGGACACTGATCAACACTAGCTGCGCTTAACACCGCCCGAACTTGCATTTGTTTTACGAACGTTCGCGGTTTCGCCGAACAATGTCTCGATCAGCGGGCATTCCGGTAACGTCCCGTCTGCGCATTGCGCAACCACATCCTTCAGCACCCGCTCCATGCGTTTCAGATCGGCGATCTTCGCGCGAACGTCGTCAAGGTGCGTAGCGGCGACAGCGCGCGCCTCGGAGCAGGGCTGGTCGCGCTCGTCGACAAGGCGTAGCAGCTCTCGGATTTCGTCAAGAGAGAAGCCGAGCTCGCGCGCCCGCAAGATGAAGCGAAGGCGCCGCTCATGTGTGGTGTCGTAGCTGCGATAGCCGCTGGTCGTGCGCGGCGGCTCAGGCAAAAGGCCGACCTTCTCGTAATAGCGGACGGTCTCCAGGTTGCAGCCCGTCCGCTCGGCGAGCTCGGCGCGCTGCAGGCCTTTCACCACGGCGTGATCGCGCATCGCAAAATACCCTCTTGACCCTGTAGTTACTACAGACCGCATGCTACGGCATACTTGGGATTTCGGCAAGGTGAAGAGAGGTTGGACATGGTTACCTCGCGATCGGGAACAGCAGGCGCAGCGCCGCTTGCAACGGACGTCTCCGCCGCTGAACAAGGCGAGGTCGGACGGCAACGTCTGATCGCCGTCGGCGGCATCCTCGGCGCGCTCGCCGCCTCCTCTTGCTGCATCGTGCCGCTCATCCTGTTCAGCCTCGGCATCGGCGGCGCCTGGATCGGCAATCTGACGGCGCTTGCGCCCTACAAACCGCTCTTCGTCGCTGGAACGGCTGGCATCCTCGGCTACGGCTTCTACCTCGTTTATTGGAAGCCGCGGCGAGCTTGCGCCGAGGATGCCGCCTGCGCACGCCCCATTCCCAACCGCCTCGTGCAGATCGCGCTTTGGATCGCGACACTGCTCGTAATCGCCGCCTTCGCCTTCGATTACGTCGCCCCGTTACTGCTTCGCGCCTGACATCACTAGGAGACTGATCCCATGAACAAGTATTTGAGCACGCTCGCCCTGGTCAGCTCGGTGCTGGCGGCTCCAGCCGCCTTCGCGGGCGAGCGAACAGTTACGTTCGCTGTCGACAATATGACCTGCGCTTCATGTCCCTACATCGTGAAGAGCTCGATGGCGGCGGTCCCCGGCGTTGCGAAGGTGGCCGTCTCGTTTCAAGCCAGGACCGCGACCGTGACCTTCGATGATGCGAAGACGAGTCCGGACGCCATTGCGGCTGCCAGCATGAATGCCGGCTATCCGACCCATCCGACACAGAAGGGCAGTTGAGATGAGTGACCGCGCCCTGGTCCGCGCAGGCATGGCTGGCGCCATTCTCGCCGCGATCTGCTGCGCGGCGCCACTTCTCGCCGTGGGCCTACCGTTGGCGGGGCTCGGCTCGTGGCTGGCGGGTGCGGGGCTGGCGGTGTTTCCCCTGATGGTCGTGGGCCTCGGGCTCTTCGCGTGGGGCATTCATCATCGCCGAGAAAGAATCGCGAGCTGCGAGACGAAGACACACAAGGAAGGCGTGAAGCCATGAACGATTGCTGCGCATCCTCCTCGTCCCAGGACAAGGTTGTCGCTTCGACATCCGAGGCGCTACCAAGCTACCCTGTGCGGTCCGGCGTCACGTTTCCGGACTGGTCAGTGGTCACGTCGCCGGCGGTCCAAGCGGCGCTGCAGGCCATGGTCGGCTCCGATCATGTTTTCGATCGCTGGAGCGGTTACGATCCCGCCACGGGCCGCGTTCGCGTCGCGCTACTCCAGCTCTACGCGGAGGAAGGATGTGCCCTGACCGCAGCCGCGCTTGCGGAGCGGGCCGGATTGAGCGAGACGGACGTCCGCCCTCTGCTCGACGAGCTCCGCCGTCGCGACTTGGTCGTTCTCGACGGCGAGCGGATCGTCGGTGCCTATCCCTTCACCGACCAAGACACGGGCCACCGAGTCACGCTGGATGGGCGTGCTCTCAATGCCATGTGCGCGGTCGACGCGCTTGGCATCGGCGCGATGACCGATCGCGACATCGCAATAGCCTCGCGCTGCCGCCATTGCGGTACGCCCATCCGCTTCGCCACGCGGAACCAAGGGCGAGCGCTGACCCAGATTGAGCCAGCGACGACCGTGATGTGGCAGAGCGTCCGCTATGATGGCGGATGCGCCGCAAGTTCGCTGCGCGCGACCACGGCCTTCTTCTGCTCGGACGATCATCTCTCCGCCTGGCGCCGTGAGCGTTCCGCCGATGAGCCCGGATTTCGGCTATCGATCGAGGAAGGGCTTGAGGCTGGCCGGGCACTGTTCGGGCCGAGCCTGGCTGGCCTCGGTATGGGGCCGCGACCGTCGACCGGCTCGACGTCGAAGATCGGCTCGTTCGCAGACCGACCGCTCCGCGCCAGCGGTCGCAATGATGGCGCCTACGACCTCGCGGTGATCGGCGCCGGCTCGGCCGGCTTCTCGGCCGCAATCACCGCCGTCGATCAAGGTGCGCAGGTAGCCCTCATCGGCAGCGGCACCATCGGCGGCACCTGCGTCAACATCGGTTGCGTGCCGTCGAAGACGCTGATCCGCGCGGCCGAGACACTACACAACGCGCGCGTCGCGTCGCGTTTCGCCGGCATCACGGCCGAGGCCGAATTGGCCGACTGGCGCGGAACCGTCCGTCAGAAGGATGCGCTCGTTGCTGACTTGCGCCAGGCCAAATACGCCGACCTGCTCCCGGCCTATAACGGCATTGCGTACCACGAGGGCGCTGCGCGGCTCCTCAACGGCGGCGTCGAGGTGAACGGCGCCCGCATTCCCGCTGGCAAGATCATCATTGTGACGGGCGCACGGCCTGCGGTGCCCGCCATCCCTGGGATCGAGACCGTGCCCTATCTGACCAGCACGACCGCGCTCGACCTAGAGGAGCTGCCGCGATCGATGCTCATCATCGGTGGCGGCTATATCGGGGCGGAACTCGCCCAGATGTTTGCCCGCGCCGGCGTCAAGGTGGCGCTCGTGTGCCGATCCCGTCTCCTTCCCGAGGCCGAGCCCGAGATCGGCGCGGCGCTCACTGGGTATTTTGAAGAGGAAGGGATCGCCGTCGTCTCAGGTATTGCCTATCGCGAGATCCGCAAGACCGAGGACGGTGTTTCCCTGACCGCCACGCGCAACGGCCAGGATATTGCGATCAACGCCGATCGGGTGCTGATCACGACCGGCCGCACGCCCAATATCGAAGGCCTTGGGCTCGCCGAGCACGACATCGCCATCTCGGCTAAAGGCGGCATCATCGTCGACGACCGCATGCGCACGACCCGATCCGGGGTCTATGCCGCCGGCGACGTCACCGGACGAGACCAGTTCGTTTACATGGCTGCCTATGGCGCCAAGCTCGCGGCCAAGAACGCCCTCAACGGCAACAGCCTGCGCTACGACAACAGCGCCATGCCGGCCATCGTGTTCACCGATCCCCAGGTAGCAAGCGTCGGGCTGACCGAGGCGGCGGCGCGCGCCGCCGGACGTGCGGTTCGCGTCTCGACGATCGGTCTCGACCAGGTGCCACGAGCGCTTGCCGCCCGCGACACTCGTGGGCTCATCAAGCTCGTTGCCGACGCTGGCAGCGGCCGGCTGCTCGGTGCGCATATCCTCGCGCCGGAGGGAGCAGACAGCATCCAGACCGCGGCACTCGCGATCCGGCAGGGTCTCACCGTCGAAGACCTCGCGGACACGATCTTTCCGTACCTCACGACTGTCGAGGGGCTAAAGCTCGCTGCGCTGGCGTTCGGCAAGGACGTCGCCAAGCTATCATGCTGCGCCGGCTGAGCACCACTAGACTATGCCATTGCCCATGAAGGACGACTATAAAGGTCGTAGTTGCCAAAAACCGCGCGACAAGCGCTAAAGGAATCACCGGACATTCAACTGAGGACTCCGGTGATGACAGCAAAGCACTACGTTGGACTTGATGTATCTGCCCGTTCAGTGAACTTGTGCGTGGTCGATGACGAGGGGCGCGTCGCACACGAGCGCAAGCTAAACGTCGACCCCGGCGCCATCTCAGCGCACCTTCTTGATCTCGATCTGCATCTGGTCCGCATTGGCCTCGAGGCGGGAATGCTCTCGCAGCATCTGTTTGCGGGACTGGCGGCGGCGGGGCTTCCTGTCGTTTGCGTCGAGACACGCCACATGAAGGCTGCCCTTTCAGCACAGCTCAATAAGACCGACCGTCACGACGCTCGCGGTATCGCCCAAATGATGCGCGTTGGCTTGTTCAAGCCCGTGCACGTCAAGACGCCGACCAGCCAGCGATTGCGCACGATCCTCACGGCGCGTCAATTGCTGAGAAACAAGCTCCAGGATGTCGAGAACGAAATCCGAGGCCTCATTCGCAACTTCGGCTACCACCTCGGCAAAGTCACCGCACGCGACTTCGAACCGCGAGTCCGTGAGCTGCTCGACGAGAGCGACCTACATGTCATCGCCGATCCGCTGCTCAACGCGCGTCGCGCGCTTCGCCAGGAGTTCGGTCGATTGGACGATCTGTTGGTCCGGCTCGCACGCGAAGATACGCTCTCACGCCGCCTTATGACCGTCCCCGGCGTCGGACCGGTGGTCGCATTGACCTTCCGCGCCACCGTCGACGTGCCGGCACGATTCACCCGATCACGAGACGTGGGCGCACACTTCGGTCTGACACCACGGAAGCACCAGTCAGGCGAGGTTGACCGTAGTGGTCGCATCTCTAAATGGGGCGACGCCATGATGCGAAGCGCGCTCTATGAGGCGGCACAAGTTCTCCTGACACGCGTCAAACGCTGGTCGACACTCAAGGCATGGGCTGCTCAAGTATCGCGGCGCCGCGGGCACAAGAAAGCGATCGTCGCTCTCGCGCGCCGTATCGGCGTCATCCTGCATCGCATGTGGGTCGATGGCACTGAGTTCGACTGGGGCACACCGCCCACGCCCGCATCAGCCTGACGATCTCGCACCGGGCTCAGGCCGGGTGTGAAAGGCTCCCCGCGAGGGGACGAGGGACGGCGAGTTCGCAAATACGACTTGGCCGCGTCGGTTCAACCAACGCGATGCCGCATTTTAGATTGTTCCGCCGGCTCCTCTGACCCCATCCTGTGGCGGCCTCGTGCCGACCACGAAGAGAAGCATGATCCTCGCGGGAATGCCAATTAGTCTTCACCGTCCGGCTGGACGAGCTCGATGTGGCTGACGCCCAGGGCCTGGGCCAGTTCAAAAAGGGTGATCACGGTCGGATTGCGCCGCCCGCGCTCCAAGCTGCTGAGGTATTGTTGACTGAACCCGGAACGCGCTTCGACATCCTCCTGGGTCAGGCCCTTCTCCCGACGCAGGCGGGCGAAGTTCCGGCCGACCAATTTGCGCATATCCATGCGCAGGAGGATCGTGATTTACATACTTTGAGTTTATAAACTATAGTATGTAAATGAGCCATTGGAACGAGATAGGGCCATCGCAGGAGGCAGGGTCCGAATAGAGAAGTCGTAGTTCTGGTAAGCGCGTGTCCGTCGATGGGAGGTGATCATGCATGATCACCGCCCGACAATCGCGGGCCGCACGCGCGCTTCTGGGTTGGACACAGGAGACGCTCGCTGACAAGGCCCGAGTATCGCTGACCGCCCTCAAGCGCCTCGAATCCGAAAGCGGACTGGAGGTCTACGAGACGACGCGCGATCAGGTGCGCAGGGCATTTGAAGCGGCGGGAATCGTTCTGCTTTCCACCGACAAGGGGCAAGGGGTCCTGCTGCATCATGACACGCCCAACCGTCAGGTTCGTCGATAGCCGTTTCGCGCCATCGGACCATTCGCTGCTATCCCGAGATGCACGCATCGGGCGATGGTTAAAATATCGTTACCATGCGAATGTCCTCTGATGACGAGACCATCGACACCCGCATTCCTGGACGAACCGCCGGCAAGCCAGCGGCTGACCCCTTATGACCGCGAGCACATGGTCCTCTATCTGCGGCTGCTCGACGCGGCGCGTGATGGGGCCGATTGGCAGGAAGCCGTTCAAATCCTGTTCGGCCTCGATCCGCACAGCAATCCGCAGCGCTGTCGCCGGATCCACGACACCCACCTTGCGCGTGCCCGTTGGATGACCGAACACGGGTATCGCGAGTTGGTGCGCGAAAGTCAGCGTCACTGATCCGCGCGATGCCGCCGCGGCATCGCCCCCGCCGAACTTCGCGGCTTCAGCATCACAATCGTTCCGGGAATGCTGACTCCCCCGCGATCGACGGAGGGAGGAATGACGATGGTACCGGACGCTTCAGGATGGCGTTCCTCGGCGCTCTATCTCCATATTGACAGGCTTGCTGCCTCCGACATCGCGTGGGAATGGCTCCGTCGCAACGAAGCGTATGATCATGATTTCGATGCGTACTCCCGCAACAAGAAAGACCCTCAATCGCTGACCGACAGGATTCGGCAGCGTTGGGGGCTGCGATTTCCCGCTTGATCCGCTGCAGGCCCCTCCCAAAGCGCAAGTGTTCTGGCTCCCGCATGCTGACACCAGCACAGTCGTGCTGGCGGCGGCTCCCCCGATCTTCTCTTTGGATCGCGATGCACGAGCCGTATTTGATGTCGTTCGTTCGGTCGAACAGGATGGCGAAACACATCTCCTCTATGAGGTGAGCAAGAATCAGCACCTCCAGCTCATCCTGCCCACCGGTCATTCGCCTGCTGCTCCTTTGGTCGCCATGGTCCCGATCGGTCTCGAAGGATTTGATCGGGTGGAGTCCATTTACCGCCTTCTTGCGTCGCTCTATGGCCGCGTTGTGCCGCCGGACACACGTCTCACGCGGCAGAAACGCAGACGGATGCGTCACATGCTGCAAGCATTCGACGGCTTCCGGGATGGCGCCACCCAACAGGAGATCGCCCAGATCATCTTCCGTCTTCCGCATATGAAACGGGACGACTGGCAGATATCCTCGGCCCGCCATACCGTCATGGCCTTGCTGCGCGATGCGCATGCGATGGTCGCTGGAGGTTATCGAACGTTGCTGCGTCACCGGCGATCACAGGGGGCGCGGGCCAGGCGAACCGAAAACGACCAACATTGAACGCCGAACATCATCGTTTGATGATCGCAGCGCACTTACCGTTGCGTCGCCTGCCTTTGGCTGACGGCTGAAGTACAAAGTCAGCATCGCAACGCTTCCAAAGAAATTTCCTCCATCCGCCGCGCAGGCGTCCTTGCTGTCAGCCCGCCCCTGACGCGCGGCGGACGTGGTGTGGGATTTCAGGTCCCCCAAAAATCCCACTCCATCTTACCTGTTTCTCTTCGCCATCGTGGTCTTCGCCCGCCGCTGATTTCCAGCGGCTCACGCAAACACCACGAAAGGCCGATGCATGCGACCCGAGCACGCCGTTCTCCCGCCGCGCTTCCTGCGCACCAAGGAAGCCGCCGAATTCCTCGGCCTGTCCGCCCGGACCCTGGAAAAGCACCGCACCTACGGAACCGGCCCGGCCTACCGAAAGCTCGGCGGCCGCGTCGTCTATGCCATCGACGATCTCGAAGCCTGGGCCGATCGCGGCGCCGTCACCTCGACCTCCGATCCGCGCGGTTCGGTTCTCCCCGCCAAGCGCCAGTCGCCGACGCCGCCGGCGCGCGCAGGACGATACGCACGCTGACGGCGCACGATTTCCCGAATGGCGGCGCGGCAACAGTCCCCTTCGGAGCGCGGACAGCTCGATCTGTTCCGGGCGCTCCCCGGCGACTTCGCGCCACGAGACGCGCAGGATCTCATGGCCTATCCGTTCTTCTCCCTCGCCAAATCGAAACGCATCGCACCCATCGATTTCAAAGCCGGCGATGTGACCATCCGGGTCGAGGCCGTGCCCGATCACGGCATGGCGACCATCTGGGATGCCGATATCCTGATCTGGGCCGCGAGCCAGATCGTTGAGGCGCGCGACGCGGGCTTGCGCACTTCCCGGCTGATGGCGACGAGCGCTTACGAGATTCTCACCTTCGTCGGCCGCGGCGTATCGCTGCGCGATTACCAGCGCCTGAAGGCCGCGCTCGACCGGCTCCAATCCACCACCGTCGCGACCTCGATCCGTCAACCGGCGGAAGGTCGTCGGCATCGCTTCTCGTGGATCAACGAATGGCAGGAACGAACCGATCGCGACGGGCGCCCTGTCGGCGTCGAGCTGATCCTGCCGGACTGGTTCTATCGCGCTGTTCTTGACGACGCGCTCGTTCTGACCATCGACCGCGCCTATTTCGATCTGACCGGCGGTCTCGAACGCTGGCTCTACCGCGTCGTGCGCAAACACGGCGGTCGCCAGTCCTTCGGCTGGAGCTTCGACTTCGCCCACCTGCACCGGAAATCCGGCAGCCTCTCGCCGCTGAAGCATTTCGCCTACGACCTGCGCGAGATCATCCGCCGCCAGCCGCTGCCTGGCTACCGGCTTGCCATCACGCAGCAGGCCGGCGGGGCCGAGACGCTCACCTTCGTCGCAACCGATCCGACCTTTTTCACCCCGCCGCGCCCGCGACGGAAACCGTCAACGCGCTTTGGGGACAAGCTGTGAACTCACTCGTGCTATCGGGGACCACCCCTATCGTGCCATCAGGGACCCGATCCTCGTGCTATCGGGGACCGGAATCGACGATTCATCATCGCGATTCAAAGACCTGCGACGGCCGTAACTTCTCTAACCTAGATTCCTTCGGAATCTTTCTAACGCCCCCGCACTTTTGCACGCATGAAGATAACTGCACCAGCCGACGCGTCGATGGCGCAAAGGCCGGAAACTGCTGGCAATCTGCCGCTGTTTTGCTCCTCAAATCGGAGACTCGTTTTCCCTTAATCGTGAACTGGCGTGGCAAGTTCACGATCGGAGGCGCGTCATGATCGTCGCGCTCCTCAATCAAAAGGGCGGTGTCGGCAAGACGACGCTGGCGCTGCATCTCGCCGGCGAATGGGCCGGGAAGGGAAAGCGGGTCACGCTGATCGACGCGGACCCGCAGGGCTCGGCTCTCGACTGGTCGCAACAACGCGCCCGTGAACGCCAGCCGCGCCTGTTCGGCGTCGTCGGCCTTGCGCGCGATACCCTGCATCGTGAGGCGCCGGAGTTGGCGCGCGACGTCGATCATGTCGTGATCGACGGTCCGCCGCGTGTCGCCGGCCTCATGCGTTCGGCGCTGCTCGCGGCCGATCTGGTGCTGATCCCGGTGCAGCCGTCGCCGCTCGACGGTTGGGCCTCGGCGGAGATGCTCGCGCTCCTTTCGGAAGCGCGCATCTACCGGCCAGAACTGTGCGCACGCTTCATCCTCAACCGTTGCGGCGCGCGCACCGTCATCGCTCGCGAGACAGCCGAGACGCGGGCCGATCACGATCCGCCGGTGCTGCGCACGGCGATCGGGCAGCGCGTCATCTACGCCGACGCCGCGCAGTCGGGCCGGCTCGCCTTCGAGATCGATGACGACGGTCCCGCCGCGCGCGAGATCGCCGCGTTCACCAGCGAGATCGAGCAGCTTCGCACCGGGAGGATCGCACCATGACGATCCTCACCGGCGATTGCCGCCACCTCATGCCGGAATACGGCCCGTTCGATCTGATCCTCGCCGATCCCCCCTATGGCGATACGTCGCTCGCCTGGGATCGTCGGGTCGACGGCTGGATCGTGCTCGCCCGCCAGGCGCTGCGCCCGACCGGCTCGTTGTGGGTGTTCGGCTCGCTGCGATGCTTTATGGCGACCGCCGACCGCTTCGCCGACGCAGGCTTGCGCATCGCGCAGGAAATCGTCTGGGCTAAACAGAACGGCTCCAGCTTCCACGCCGATCGCTTCAAGCGCGTGCATGAACTGGCCGTCCAGTTCTATCCAACCGAGACGCCGTGGCGCGACATCTATAATGATGTGCAGACGACGCCCGATGCAACGGCGCGCACCGCGCGGCGCCAGCAACGTCCGCCGCATACCGGCCAGATCGATGCCGGCCACTATCTCAGCCATGACGGCGGGCCAAGGCTCATGCGCTCCGTCATCTACGTGCGCAATTGTCATGGTCGCGCGATCCATCCGACCGAGAAGCCGTCAGCGCTTCTCGAAATCCTGATCCGCACCAGTTGTCCGCAAGGCGGTCTGGTCGGCGACTGGTTCGCCGGTTCCGGCGCGGCCGGTGAAGCCTGCCGGCTCAGCGGCCGTCGTTATCTCGGCTGCGAGATCGACGCAGACATGGCCGAGCTCGCCCGCGCGCGCATCGCTGCCCTGCTGCCGTTCCACGGCGGAGGCGTGGCATGACGGAACGCGCCGACAAACGCCGATTTGCTTCCCGGCCGGGCAATCCCGAAAGCTGGATCAGAGCGGCCGAACCGCAACCGACCGGCATGGCCGCCGACAATGCGTTCACCGCCCGCCTGACTATCGACATCACGCCTGAGCTGCGCGGTCGCATCAAGGTCGCGGCCTTCCGGCGCGGGATCACCGTCACTGAGGCGCTGCGCGAGCTGCTCGCGCGCGAATTTCCACCCACCGCGGGAGATCAGCCATGACGGGCAGAGCGGTCCATCGCGCGCATAGCCGTCCGCTGCCGGACGGGCCTGCGCCGTTCACGACATTGGTCGAACTGACCTTCCAGAAACAGAAGGTCGAGCACTGGATCAGGTTCGGCCGCAAGAATTATGAGCAGATCCTCGACCGTCGCCGCAGCATCGTCGGTTTCGCGCCGAACAGCATCTTCGCCTTCGTCCGCTGGGCGGCGGGCGAGTACGGCACGATTATATCGCGCATCGACATCGTGCGCGCGGTGCGCCGCAGCGAGCCGTTCCAGACGCTGCCCTTCGTGCGTCCCGGCGGCGACATCCTGCTCAAGATCGAGAGCTGGCCGAAGGTCGAGCGCGTGCTGCAGGCGATCGACGCGATCGAGCGTCTCGGCATCGATCCCGCAGCGGTCTCGCCGGACCACTGGCGGCATGTTCACAACCGAATGACCGCCGGCCAGGAACCTCGCGCTTACACGCCAGACCAGCATCACGCCTACCTGCTGCGCCGAAAGGTCGAGCCATGACCCGCTTTGGCTTGATATTCACGACCGCGCTCGCGGCCATGGCCGTCGGCTATCCCGGCCTCACGCCGATGCCGATCAAGCTGATCTGGAACGCATCGGCAAGCGCGCCGATCGGCTTCTACTCCATCGATTTCGAGGGACCGTTCGAAGTCACCGATCTGGTCGCCATCGATGCACCGGAACCACTCGCGACCTTCCTCGCCGAGCGCGGCTATCTGCCGAAGGGCGTGCCGCTGTTGAAGCGTATTCTCGCCGTGTCCGGGCAGACGGTTTGCCGCTCGAACCTCGCCATCAACGTCGATGGTGTCAATGTCGGCGTGGCGCTCGACCGCGATCGCGCTGGCCGAGATCTTCCGGTCTGGCAGGGCTGCCGCCGCATCGCGACCGGCGAAGTCTTTCTCATGAACTGGCAGGTCAACGACAGTCTCGACGGCCGCTATTTCGGCCTGACCTCCACCGACCAGATCATCGGCCGCGCCGTCCCGCTGTGGACCGACGAGGATGGCGACGGCCGCTTTCAATGGCGCGCACCGACGCGCTGACCGCCTTTGCTTCGGCGGGAGCGGTGCTCGCCGATGGCTTTCCCAACTTCACCGCCAAGGAGACCATCATGCCGCAAATCGGACAATTCACGCGCGAGGAGTCCCGCATCGTCGGGCGCATCGAGACATTTACGCTTTTCCACGACATCGTCATCGTTCCGGCCGATCCCTCGGATGCAGAGAATGCGCCGGACTACCGCGTCCATGACCACGATCCCGGCGTCAGGGATATCGGCCCGGAGATCGGCGCGGGCTGGAAACGCACCGGCGAGAAAGCCGGCGAATACATCGCGCTGGTGATCGACGATCCGGGTTTGGCGCAGCCGATCCGCGCCAACCTGTTCCGTGACGACGATGCCGGCAACGCCTGGTCGTTGCACTGGTCGCGTCAGCGCGATCGCGGCGAGAAGGATTGAGCGATGCCTGCTCGCCGTTCACCGAGGCGCCATCTGAATGTGTCCGGGCTGCATCGTGCGGCCCGGCGCATGGCCCTTCTTCTCCTTTCCGGCCTTGCTATCGTGAGCGTCATGCCGGCGGTCACGATGGCGCAGAGCTTAGCCGTCGTATCGGCCTCGGCCAGCGATCCCTACGCCGCGCATATCACCGAGGCCGCGACGCGCTTCCGCTTGCCGGCCACTTGGATTCGCGCCGTCATGCGCACGGAAAGCGCCGGCGATCCGCGCGCCATCTCGCCGAAGGGCGCGATGGGGCTGATGCAAATCATGCCGGCGACATGGGCGGAGCTGCGCGCTCGCCATCGTCTCGGCGCCGATCCCTATAACGTGCGTGACAATATCATCGCAGGTAGCGGCTATATCCGCGAGCTGCTCGATCGCTATGGATCGCCGGGCTGGATCGCAGCCTATAATGCCGGTCCCGGCCGCTACGACGAGGCGTTGAACGGCCGCCGTCTACCCACCGAGACCCGCGCCTATGTCGCCGCTGTCGCGTCGGCCATCGGCTCCGGCGGGACAGTGATGGCGGCTGCCGATCCGCTCGCCTGGACCCGCGCACCGCTGTTCATCACGCAGCCAGATCGCAGATCAGCCGTCGATTCCATTCCGGCTGAACGTTCATCCGTCACCGCTCCGAATGCAGTCCCGGCGCGCGATCTCTCCGCCATCGTTCCACGATTGGGCGGCCTGTTCGTCACGCGGTCGGGCGACAGGACCACGCCATGAGCCTGTTCGGCATCTGTCGCATGGTCTCGGGCTCCCGCGTGTCGTGGCGTGCAGGGAGGGGGGAGGCAGGCAAAACGACCGGAAGAGGGCAAGGTAAAAGCCCATGCCCGGATCAACGCAAGCCATTGGTATGGCTTGTGTTTCCATGGGCATGGCGGTCGGTCGCGGGCATACTGCCCGGATTTTGCGAGCGTTTTCAACGTTTTCGTATGCACGCCGCGATTTGCGCGCCGATCGGAGCGCCGGCATGAGCGAGCGCGACAGCGACCTCCGCATCAAGCCGGGCCGCGTTCGTTCGACACGCGCGCCGAGGACAAAGAGCTTCGTCAATCAGGTGCTCGCCGCCGCGCAGCGTGCCGGCCATACCTCTGGCGGCGCGCCTGCGGGCAAAGCTGGCCGGCGCCTTGGCCACTCGACCTTCGGACGTGGCCGCAACGTCTTCGGCCGCTCGCGCATCTTCTCGCCGCAGCGCCGCGTCGTCATCAAGGCGCGCATCGCCCGCCATCAGGGCAAGGCGTATCGTTCGGCGCCCCTGACCAGCCATGTCAGCTACCTCAAACGCGAGGGCGTGAGCCGCGACGGAGAGAAAGGCGTCATGTTCGACGCCGGAACCGATCGCGCCGATGATCTCGCCTACGCCGAACGGTGCAAGGACGACCGACATCACTTCCGCTTCATCGTCTCGCCCGAGGACGCGGCCGAGATGACCGATCTCAAAGCGTTCACCCGCGACCTCGCCCGGCAGATGGAAGCCGATCTCGGCACGCGCCTCGACTGGATCGCCGTCGATCACTGGAACACCGACAATCCTCATGTCCATCTCCTGGTGCGCGGCGTCGACGAGACCGGCGCCGATCTCGTGATCTCGCGCGATTATATCAGCCGGGGCCTCCGTTCTCGCGCCATGAACCTGGTCGACATCGAACTCGGCCCGAAGCCCGAACACGAAATCCGGAGCGCCCTGGGAAAGGAGATCACCGCCGAGCGCTGGACCCGCATCGATGGCGAAATCCAGCGCGCCGCCGACGAAACCGGCTTCATCGATCTGCGCCCCGATCAGCGCGGTCCCTCCGATCCCAAATTGCGCCGCCTCATGGTCGGCCGCCTCCAGCATCTCGAGAAGATGGATCTCGCGTTCGAGGGTGAGCCCGGCCAGTGGACGGTCGGACTCGGAGCCGAACGCACGCTGCGCGATCTCGCCATCCGCGGCGACATCATCAAGACCATGCACCGCGCCTTCGCCGGGCGCGACCAGGATCGCGGCTTTTCCGATTTCGTGATCGATGGCGGCGCGACTGAGGCTCCGATCATCGGCCGGCTCGTCGATCGCGGCCTGCACGACGAGCTAAACGGTGAGGCCTACGCCGTCATCGATGGCGTCGACGGGCGTGCGCATCACGTTCGCTTTCGCGACATCGACGCCTTCGAGCGCGCTCCGGCCAATGGCGGCATTGTCGAGGTTCGCCGCTTCGGCGGCCCCGACGACGAACGTCCGACTCTCGTGCTCGCGACGCGCTCCGATCTTGATCTCCAGACGCAGGTTACGGCACCCGGCGCGACCTGGCTCGACCATCGCCTTGTCGAGCGCGAAGCGATGCCACTCGCACAATCAGGCTTCGGGCAAGAGGTGCGCGACGCCATACATGCACGAGCCGATCATCTCGCCGATCAGGGACTGGCGCTTCGGGAGGGTAATCGCATCGTCATGCAGCGCGATCTTCTTAACACCCTGCGTCGGCGCGAACTCGATGCCGTCGGTGAGAAGCTCGTGGCCGAAACCGGCCTGTCGCATGTGAAGGCGCGAGCAGGCGAGCATGTCGCCGGCACCGTGCGCCAGCGCCTGACGCTGTCTTCCGGCCGCTTCGCGATGATCGATGACGGGCTCGGCTTCCAGCTCGTCCCCTGGTCACGCGACCTTGAACACAAGCTCGGCCAGCACGTCGCCGGTGTCGCCAAGGACGGGGGCGGCATCGAATGGGCGATCGGCCGCAAGCGCGATCTCGGCATCTGACAATCGTAGAAAGGATCCCGCCATGTCCGCGACCAAAATCCTCTGGGGGCAGATTCTCGTCGTCACCCTCATCGTGCTCGCCACCACCTGGGGCGCCACGCAATATGTCGCCTGGCAGCTCGGGTTTCAGGCGCAGCTCGGCACGCCATGGTTCAAGCTCGGCGGCGTATCCGTCTACTATCCGCCAGCCTTCTTCTGGTGGTGGTATTTCTACGACGCCTATGCGCCGGGCATCTTCACGGAAGGCGCCTTCATCGCCGCGTCCGGCGGCTTCATCGCGATTGCCGTCGCCATCGGCATGTCGGTCTGGCGCGCCCGCGAGGCCAAGAATATCCAGACCTACGGTTCGGCGCGATGGGCCAGGAAGAAGGAGGTGTCGGCGGCGGGACTGCTCGGCGTCGACGGCGTGGTACTGGGGCAGCTGGAGCAGGACTATCTGCGCCACGACGGGCCGGAGCATGTCCTCTGTTTCGCGCCGACGCGTTCCGGCAAAGGCGTCGGCCTGGTCGTGCCCTCGCTTCTGACCTGGCCGGGCTCGGCCATCGTCCATGACATCAAGGGCGAGAACTGGCAGCTCACCGCCGGCTTTCGCGCCCGGCACGGCCGCGTGCTGTTGTTCGATCCGACCAATCCGAAATCGTCCGCCTATAATCCTCTGCTCGAGGTCAGGCGCGGCGAATGGGAAGTCCGCGATGTGCAGAACGTCGCCGATGTCCTGGTCGATCCTGAGGGGTCGCTCGACAAGCGAAATCACTGGGAGAAGACCAGCCACTCGCTTCTCGTCGGCGCGATCCTGCACGTCCTCTATGCCGAGGAGAACAAGACGCTCGCCGGCGTCGCAGCCTTCCTCTCCGATCCGAAACGCTCGATCGAGGCGACGCTCTCCGCGATGATGGCGACGAAGCATCTGGGCGAAGCCGGTCCGCACCCCGTCGTCGCCTCGACGGCGCGCGAACTCTTCAACAAATCCGACAATGAGCGCTCCGGGGTGCTCTCGACCGCCATGTCCTTCCTCGGCCTCTATCGCGATCCCGTCGTGGCGGAGGTGACAAGCCGGTGCGACTGGCGCATCGCCGACCTCACCACGGACGAAAAGCCCGCCACGCTCTATATGGTCGTGCCGCCGTCCGACATCTCGCGGACCAAGCCGCTGATCCGCCTCGTCCTTAACCAGATCGGCCGCCGTCTCACCGAGGACCTGCATGCCAAGGAGCGCAAGCACCGCATCCTGATGATGCTCGACGAATTCCCGGCGCTCGGCCGCCTCGACTTTTTCGAATCGGCGCTCGCCTTCATGGCCGGCTACGGCATCAAGAGCTTCCTCATCGCCCAGTCGCTCAACCAGATCGAGAAAGCCTACGGCGCCAACAATTCGATCCTCGACAATTGTCATGTGCGCGTGAGTTTCGCGACCAATGACGAGCGGACCGCCAAGCGCGTCTCGGATGCGCTCGGCACCGCGACCGAGATGAAGGCGATGAAGAACTATGCCGGCCACCGGCTCTCCCCCTGGCTCGGCCATTTGATGGTCTCGCGTTCGGAAACCGCGCGACCGCTGCTCACCCCAGGCGAGATCATGCAGCTCCCGCCGACCGACGAGATCGTCATGGCCGCCGGCACGCCGCCGGTGCGGGCGAAGAAGGCGCGCTATTACGAGGATGCGCGATTCCGCGAGCGCGTGCTGCCGCCCCCCGATCCGACGAAATCCGGGCGCACCCGTCATAAAGATGGCTGGTCGAGGCTCCAGCCGCAAAAACCCGATCTCGCGTTGATCGCCGCCCACAACCCCGACAAGGCCAATGCAGGCTTGCGCCGCGAACCCGAGCTTCCCGACCATGTTGCGATCGTCAAGGAGACGACCGAAATGCGTCCCGCCGAGGAGTTCACGCGCATTCTCGACGACGAGCCGGAAGACGTCGCGCGCCAGCGTCAGGCGCTTCGTCGCCAAATGACCGGCATCGCCCGCCAGGTCTCGCTCGATCCCGGCGACGGCATGGAGTTGTGACACCATGCGCGACCGTCTCAATCTCACTTTGCCCGTCGAATTGATCGGACGCATCAATGAGCTGGCCGATCGCAAGAAATTGCCTCGATCGGCGATCGTCGAGGCAGCCGTCAGTTCGTTCCTGTCGCCCGACCACGCGGACGCGCGCGAGGCAGCCTTCGCACGCCGGCTCGACAGGTTGTCCCGACAGATCCAGCGGATGGAGCGCGATCTCGGCGTTACCGCGGAAACACTGGCACTTTATGTGCGCTTCTGGCTGTCGATCACCCCGCCCGTACCACCGGACGCCCACGCTGCCGCGCAGGCCAAAGGCCGCGAGCGGTTTGACGGCTTCGTGGAGACGCTAGGCAAGCGATTGCAGAAGGGCCAGAGCTTCTTGCGCGAAATCCCGGACGATGTGCCGGGCGCCGCGCCGAGCGAAGTGTCGGAATAGCCTGCTGCCCTTGCGCCCGTCGACCAAAGTGCCGCGTTGAAAACCGATCTCGATCATTGCCCGACGAACGGACGCAGTCGGCAAAAACAAATGGCGCAGCACCAATGACGAATCTGTCCATCGATCATCGAACCTTCCTTCCGATGACCTTCTTCTCGCTCACCTCGGATCTGTGATTCCGCCGATCTCCTGTATTTGCGCGCTACACTACTACGCCGCTGTTTTCTTGTTGAAGTCGCCTCAGATCTGGCTCTTTTAATCAGCCCCGCATGGGGGTGCGTCTGTCAGTCCCGGCTGGAAATCGGGGCGATATGGCGGCTGTGCATCAACATTCGGAACGTCACGCGCGCGGCGCGCGCATGCTGCGCACGGCGCTCGGTCCAGCCATCGCGCGGTTTCTGGAAGACGCTGCCGTCGTCGAGGTGATGCTGAACCCGGACGGGCGCATCTGGATTGATCGTCTCTCCGAAGGGCTGGCTGATACGGGCGAGCGACTGTCGGCGATCGATGGCGAACGCATTGTGCGTCTGGTCGCGCATCACGTTGGCGCGGAGGTTCACGCGCGGAGCCCGCGTGTCTCAGCCGAGCTTCCCGAAACTGGGGAACGCTTCGAGGGGTTATTGCCTCCCGTTGTCGCGGCGCCTGCCTTCGCGATCCGCAAGCCCGCTGTCGCGGTGTTCACGCTCGACGATTATGTCGCCGCCGGCATCATGTCCGCCGATCAGGCTGCGTCGCTCCGTATCGCGGTCGCCTCCCGGGCCAACATTCTTGTCGCAGGCGGCACGTCGACCGGCAAGACCACGCTGACCAACGCGCTGCTCGCCGAAGTCGCCAAGAGCGCGGATCGCGTTGTCATCATCGAGGACACGCGTGAGCTGCAATGCGCCGCGCCCAACCTCGTCGCCATGCGCACCAAGGATGGCGTCGCCACACTCTCCGATCTCGTCCGCTCATCGCTGCGCCTGCGGCCCGATCGCATTCCCATCGGCGAGGTGCGCGGCGCCGAAGCGCTTGATCTCCTCAAGGCCTGGGGCACCGGCCATCCCGGCGGCATCGGCACGATCCATGCCGGGACCGGCATCGGTGCGCTGCGCCGGCTCGAACAGCTCATCCAGGAAGCCGTCGTCACGGTCCCCCGCGCGCTGATCGCCGAGACTATCGACCTCGTTGCTGTTCTCTCCGGCCGTGGTTCCGCGCGCCGGCTGGCCGAACTCGCCCGCGTCGAAGGGCTCGGTCCGGACGGCGACTACCACATCACCCCTGCCATCTCGAACCTCATGGAGTCCGCATGATCCGTACAGCCATCCGTATCCGTCGCACCCTCGCGACGGCTATCGCCGTCGCCACCATCAATCTCATTCTCGCACCAGTCGCTCACGCCTCCGGTTCGTCGATGCCGTGGGAAGCGCCGCTCCAGAAAATCCTTCAGTCGATCGAGGGGCCGGTCTCCAAGATCATCGCCGTCATCATCATCATCGCGACCGGCCTTGCGCTCGCCTTCGGTGACACGTCGGGCGGCTTTCGCAAGCTGATCCAGATCGTGTTCGGCCTGTCGATCGCTTTCGCCGCGTCGAGCTTCTTCCTGTCCTTCTTCTCGTTCGGCGGTGGGGCGCTCATCTGATGGCGGTCGCCTTCGAGCAACTCGACGCCGTTCCGGGATATTCCGTCCCGGTCCACCGGGCGCTGACCGAGCACATCCTGCTCGGTGGCGCACCGCGTTCCATCGCGATCCTCAACGGAACGCTGGCCGGGGCCGTCGGCCTCGGCCTGCGCCTCTGGCTGGTCGGCCTCCTCATCTGGGCCGTCGGCCATTTCGCGGCGGTCTGGGCCGCCAAGCGCGATCCGCTCTTCGTCGAGGTCGGGCGCAGGCATCTGCGCATCCCCGGCCACCTGTCGGTCTGAGGGAGGCGCAATCATGATGAACCTCGCCGAATATCGCCGCTCCGCCAGCCGCCTTGCCGACTATCTGCCCTGGGTCGCGCTCGTTGCACCGGGCGTCGTGCTCAACAAGGACGGCTCATTCCAGCGCACCGCGAAGTTTCGCGGTCCCGATCTCGACAGCGCTGTTGCCGCCGAGCTGGTCGCCGTCGCCAGCCGCATCAACAACGCCTTCCGCCGTCTCGGATCGGGCTGGAGCATTTTTGTCGAAGCGCAGCGCCATGAGGCCGCGACCTATCCCGACAGCACCTTCCCCGATCCAGCCTCCGGCTTGGTCGACGCCGAACGCAAAGCGGCGTTCGAGGAAGCAGGCAGCCATTTCGTATCGGGCTATTTTCTCACTTTCCTCTTTCTGCCGCCGGCCGAGGAAGCAGCACGTACCGAAGCCTGGCTTTACGAAGGTCGTGAGCGCAGCAGCGTCGATCCTCATGAAATCCTGCGCGCCTTCACCGACCGCACCGATCGCGTTATCGCGTTGCTCGACGGCTTCATGCCGGAATGCGCCTGGCTCGATGATAGCGAGACGCTGACCTACCTCCATTCCTGCGTTTCGACGAAACGTCATCGCGTCCGCGTTCCCGAGACGCCGATCTATCTCGACGCGCTGCTGGCCGATCAGCCGCTGACCGGCGGGCTGGAGCCGCGCCTTGGGGCCGAGCATCTGCGCGTCCTCACCATCACCGGCTTTCCCACCGCGACCACGCCCGGCCTGCTCGACGATCTGAACCGACTGGCGTTCCCTTATCGCTGGTCCACGCGGGCGATCCTGATCGACAAGACCGACGCGACAAAGTTGCTGACGAAGATCAGACGGCAGTGGTTTGCCAAGCGCAAGTCCATCGCCGCGATCCTTAAGGAGGTGATGACCAACGAGCAATCCGTGCTGGTCGATACCGATGCGTCGAACAAGGCGGCAGACGCCGATATGGCCTTGCAGGAACTCGGCGCGGATGTCGCCGGCATGGCTTATGTCACCGCGACCATCGCCGTCTGGGATGCCGATCCGCGTCTAGCCGACGAGAAACTACGCCTCGTCGAGAAGGTCATTCAGGGCCGCGACTTCACGGCCATGATCGAAGGTGTGAATGCCGTCGATGCCTGGCTCGGCTCGCTTCCCGGACATGCCTACGCCAATGTCCGCCAGCCGCCGGTCTCGACGCTCAATCTCGCCCACATGATTCCCCTCTCTGCCGTGTGGGCGGGCGAGGCGTGGGACGAGCATTTCGATGCGCCCCCGCTGCTCTATGGCAGAACGGAAGGCTCGACCCCGTTCCGGTTATCGTTGCACGTCGGCGATGTCGGCCACACGCTGGTCGTCGGCCCGACCGGCGCGGGCAAATCGGTCCTGCTCGCCCTCATGGCGTTGCAGTTCCGCCGCTACGAGAACAGCCAAGTCTTTGCATTCGACTTCGGCGGTTCGATCCGCGCCGCCGCGCTCGCCATGGGCGGTGATTGGCACGATCTCGGCGGCGGGCTGACCGAAGGGGACGAGTTCTCCGTTTCGCTCCAGCCGCTCGCCCGCATTCACGACACTTATGAGCGTGCCTGGGCAGCCGACTGGATCGTGGCGATCCTGATGCGCGAAGGCATCACGATCACGCCCGAAGCCAAGGAACATATCTGGACGGCGCTGACTTCGCTGGCCTCCGCGCCGGTCGAGGAGCGTACCATCACCGGCCTTTGCGTCCTGCTTCAGTCCAACGATCTGAAACAGGCACTGCGCCCGTACTGCGTTGGCGGTCCCTATGGCCGACTGCTCGATGCCGAGGTCGAACAGCTTGGCCGCGCCGCTGTGCAGGCATTTGAAATCGAGGGCCTTGTCGGAACCGGGGCGGCTCCGGCCGTGCTGGCGAATCTGTTTCACCGCATCGGCGACCGGCTCGACGGCCGCCCGACACTGCTCATCATCGATGAAGGCTGGCTCGCGCTGGACGATGACGGCTTCGCCGGTCAGCTCCGCGAATGGCTGAAGACGCTGCGCAAGAAGAATGCGTCGGTCATCTTCGCCACGCAGTCGCTCAGCGACATCGACGGCAGCAATATCGCGCCCGCCATCATCGAGAGTTGCCCGACACGGCTTTTGCTGCCGAACGAGCGCGCGATCGAACCGCAGATCACGGCCATCTATCGCCGCTTCGGCTTGAATGACCGGCAGATCGAGATCCTGGCGCGGGCGACACCCAAGCGCGACTACTACTGCCAGTCGAGGCGCGGCAATCGTCTGTTTGAATTGGGCCTCGCCGAAGTCGGTCTCGCGCTCTGCGCCGCGTCCTCCAAATCCGACCAGACCCTGATCGCAAACCTCCTTGCCGAGCATGGCCGTGAAGGATTCCTCGCGGCCTGGCTTCAGACCCGCGACGCCGGTTGGGCGGTCGATCTTCTTCCGAACTTTTCCACGCAGATCACCCTGACAGAAGAGGAGCTTCAACCATGATGATCCGTACTTCCCGTTCGCGCGCCGTTCTCATGGCCGCGACCATGCTCGCAGCGCCCATTGCGCTCACGCCGATGCTCGCAACACCCGCGCACGCGATCATCGTGTTCGATCCATCGAACTATGCGCAGAACGTGCTCACCGCCGCACGCTCGCTCGAACAGATCACCAATCAGATCACCTCGCTTCAGAACGAAGCGCAGATGCTCGTCAACCAGGCGCGCAATCTGGCGAACCTGCCGTATTCCGCGCTCCAGCAACTTCAGCAGAATGTCCAGCGCACCCAGCAGCTTCTCAGCCAGGCGCAGAACATCGCCTTCAACGTCCAGCAGATCGACCAGATGTTCAGCCAAAAATACGGGAGCGTCTCGATGTCGGCGACCGATCAGCAGCTCATTGCCGACGCGCGCACGCGCTGGCAGAACACGGTCGGCGGTTTGCAGGACGCCATGCGTGTGCAGGCCGGTGTCGTGAGCAATATCGACACCAACCGCACGCAGATGTCGGCGCTGGTCAGCCAGAGCCAGTCGGCGACCGGCGCGTTGCAGGCGACACAGGCCGGCAACCAGCTCCTCGCACTTCTCGCCCAGCAGCTTGCCGATCTCACCGCTGTTGGAGCTGCCAACGGTCGCGCGCAGATGCTGACCGAAGCCGAGCGCACGGCTGCCGCCGAACAGGGCCGCGAGCAGCGTCGCCGATTTCTGACGCCGGGCAGCGGCTACCAGCCCGGCAACGCGCAGATGTTCAACGGCAACTGACAGCCAGAAGGGAGCATCGTCATGGACGGCAAGATGCTGGCGCGCATCGGAGCAATCACGTTCGTCGCGGTCGCCTTGACAGTGACGGCGATCGAGCTGACCCGCAAGGACGACGCGCCGGCATCTTCGCCGATGCCGCAGCTCCACCTTGCAACCGATCCGCTGCGCAACGCGCAGCGCCGCTGTCAGCAGCTCGGACAGGCCGCCGCGAACGACGCCGAATGCCTGCGTGTCTGGGCCGAGACCCGCGACCGCTTCCTCGGGAAGACGCCGGCGCCCACCGCGCCTCTCACCCCGGAAGGGCGGTGATGTATGGGGAGCGGCGTCATCGACAATTTCCTCGGGGTTTTTACCCGCTATATCGACTCCGGCTTCGGGCTGCTGTCCGGCGAGGTCAGCTTCATCGCCACCACGCTGATCGTCATCGACGTGACGCTGGCGGCCCTGTTCTGGAGTTGGGGTGCGGACGACGACATCATCGCGCGCCTCGTCAAGAAGACGCTGTTCGTCGGTGTCTTCGCCTATCTGATTTCCAACTGGAATAACCTCGCCAAGATCGTCTTCGACAGCTTTGCCGGGCTGGGGCTGAAGGCGAGCGGAACGGGGTTTTCCGCGCAAGACCTGATGCGCCCCGGCAAGGTCGCACAGACCGGCCTCGACGCCGCCCGGCCGCTGCTCGAAGCGATCTCGCCTCTGATGGGCTGGATCTCGGTATTCGAGAACCTGATTCAGATCGCCTGCCTGCTCTTCGCCTGGGCGCTGGTGATCCTCGCCTTCTTCATTCTGGCGATCCAGCTTTTCGTAACGCTGATCGAGTTCAAGCTCTCGACACTCGCCGGCTTCGTGCTGATCCCCTTCGGTCTGTTCGGCAAGACCGCCTTCATGGCCGAGCGCGTCCTCGGCAATGTCATCTCCTCCGGCATCAAGGTTCTCGTCCTTGCCGTCATCATTGGCATCGGCTCGACGCTGTTCAGCCAGTTCACGCAGAGCGCCAGCGCGCAGACGCTGACCGTCGATCAGGCCATGGCCATCGTGCTGGCCGCGCTATCGTTGCTCGGTCTCGGCATCTTCGGTCCCGGCATCGCCAATGGTCTCGTCTCCGGCGGTCCGCAGCTTGGCGCGGGCGCCGCTGTGGGAACCGGCCTCGCTGTCGGGGGTGCGGCAGTGGCTGCCGCCGGAGCGGCGGGCCTGGCCGCGAGGGGAGGAGCAACAGCCATCTCGGGCGGCGCGGCAGCCGTTCGTGGCGGCGCCACGGCTGCCGGGGCTGCTTCGTCTGCCTACACCCTTGGTTCTCTCGGGCAGTCTGGCGCATCGGGCGTGGCCTCCGGCCTTGGTGGTGTCGCGCGCGCCGCCGGCTCTGCCGTTGCGTCACCGCTACGCCGCGCCGCCGCCCGCGCCGGCGAGAGCGTCAAATCAAGCAACGCCGATGGTGCGAAAGCCGGATTCGGCATGACAGGCGGCGCCTCGACCATGGGAACGGTCGGGAGCGCCCCTGCAGCCGATGCCTCATCCGTCGAAAGCCAGGCAACCGTACGCGGCGGCGCGCCCGACTGGGCCAGGCGCATGAAGCGCCATCAGGCCGTGAGTCACGGCGTCAGCGCCGCTGCTCATGCCGTCCGCTCCGGCGACAGCCACGGCTCCGGCTCCTCCGTCAACCTCTCCGAAAGCGACCGCTCATGAACCCCTTCAGACGCCCCGCCGCGCATTACGGCAAGACACCGCAACCCGAGACGCCGTACCAGCGCGCTGCCCAAGTATGGGACGAGCGCATCGGCTCGGCCCGCGTGCAGGCGAAGAACTGGCGCTATATGGCCTTCGGATCGCTGATCCTGTCGGCCGGCTTCGCCGTCGCGCTCGTCTGGCAATCCGCGCGCGGGACCGTCGTGCCGTGGGTGGTGCAGGTCGACAATCTCGGCCAGACGCAAACCGTCGCAGCCGCTACGGCCGACTATCGCCCGACCGATCCGCAAGTGGCCTGGCATCTCGCCCGCTTCGTCGAACAGGTCAGGAGCATTCCAGCCGATCCGATCATCGTCCGGCAGAACTGGCTGCGCGCCTATGAATGGACCACCGATCGCGGCGCGGCCGCGCTCAACGATTATGCCCGCGCCAACGATCCCTTCGCCAAGGTCGGCAAGCAGCAGGTCGCGGTGGAAGTCTCCTCGGTTATCCGCGCTTCGGCGGATTCCTTCCGCGTTGCCTGGACTGAGCGTCGCTACGAGGACGGCAAACTTTCTGCGACCGAGCGCTGGACCGCGATCCTGACCATCGTGGTTCAACCACCGCACGACGCCGAACGGCTCAAGGCCAATCCGCTCGGCATCTACATCAACGCAATCTCATGGTCGCGGGAGATGAGCCAATGACCGGGCCGAGGATCCGCAAAGGCGGGACGCCGTCTTTCCGTAAATCCGCAATCGCGGCTTTGCTGCTTTCCGCAAGCGGGCTTGCGGGCTGCGCCAGCAAGCCGCCGGAGATCAGCTACGATTCAAGCGTGCCGCCTTTGCCCGCCGTTCCGGCCGCCGTCACCGATGATCGGCCGAAGCCGTTGCATGTCCCGCCAGCGTGGACGCCTGCACGCGGAGGCGCCGCCGCAGGCGCGCCGACCTCCCGCGTCGAGAACGCCAACGCCGCCGCCCGCGTTCAGCCACGCCGCGAAGGCTATTACAACGCCATCCAGGTTTATCCGTGGTCGGATGGCGCGCTCTACCAAGTCTATGCCGCGCCGGGGCAGATCACCGACATCGCGCTCGAACCCGGCGAAAGCCTGACCGGCGCAGGCCCGATCGCCGCTGGCGACACCGCGCGCTGGATCATCGGCGACACCGAGAGCGGCAGCGGCGTCACCCGGCGCGTCCATGTGCTGGTGAAGCCCTCGCGCGCCGACATCACCACCAATCTCGTCATCACCACCGACCGGCGCACCTACATGCTCGAACTGCGCTCCAGCCAGAAGCCCTATATGCCCGCCGTCGCCTGGACCTATCCGCAAGCTCCCGGCCAGCGGCAGGCCATGCCGGCGACGCCGGTCATTCCGGCCGCTGCCGTGCGCAACTATCGCTATGGCCTCACCGGCGACAATCCACCCTGGAAGCCGGTCGCGGTCTATGACGACGGCCGCCGCGTCTATGTCGAGTTCCCGCGTGCCATCGTGCAGGGCGAGATGCCGCCGATCTTCGTCATCGGCCCGGAGGGCGAAGCGCAGATCGCCAATACACGCATCTATCAACACATTCTGATCGTCGACCGCCTGTTCGGCGCGGCCGAGCTGCGCCTCGGCAGCGGCGACCGCCAGCAGACCGTCCGCATCGTTCGGACCGACGGGAGGCCGTCATCATGAGCGACAACTCAACCAATACCGCCGCCACGATGCGTCTTCGTGCCGAGCCCCTGCGCGTCACCCGTCTGTCGCGCAAGGTGCTCGCCAGCGTCGCAGCCGTCGCGCTGGTCGGCATCGGCGGATCGCTGATCTACGCCCTTCAGATCCGCAATGCCGGCAAGGAGGGCGAGGAGCTGTATTCGACCGGCAACCGGCAGCCAGCCGACGGTCTCGCTGGCCTGCCGCGCGACTATACCGGCCCCGTTCTCGGGCCGCCGCTGCCGGGCGATCTCGGACGGCCGATCCTGTCCGCACAGAATGCAGGCCAACCCGTCGTACCGCCTGTCGTTCCGGCGCCCGGCGTTGACGAGGCCGAGCAACGCCGCCGCGCCGAAGAGGAAGCCGCCCGCACCAGCACCGTGTTCTTCCAGTCGCGGGCAGGTTCGCCGGTCGCGGCCGGAACACCAACGCCAGGCCCTGCCGGCTTCGACATGGTGGGCCTGTCAGGGCTGCCCGGTCAGCAGACGGCACAGGACAAGCAACTCGCATTCCTGAACGCGCCCGTCGATCGCCGCACGACCTCACAGGATCGCGTTATGGCGCCAGCCTCGCCCTTCGTGCTCCAGGCCGGCGCCGTCATTCCGGCCGCGCTCATCACTGGCATCCGTTCCGATCTGCCAGGTCAGATCACCGCGCAGGTCACGGAGAACATCTACGATAGCCCCACGGGGCGCATCCTGCTCGTGCCGCAGGGCACCCGCATTATTGGCCAATATGACAGCAACGTGCAGTTCGGCCAGCGCCGTGTGCTGCTCGTCTGGAATCGCCTCATCATGCCGAATGGCCGCTCCATCGTGCTGGAACGCCAGCCCGGCGCCGACACGCAAGGCTATGCCGGGCTTGAAGATGGCGTCGATTACCACTGGTGGGAGCTCGCCAAGGCCGCCGGCCTCTCCACCTTGCTCGCGGTCGGCTCCGAACTCGCCATCAGCGACGAGAACCGATTGCTGCGCGCGATCCGTAGCGGCGGGCAGGATACCATCAATGACGCCGGCCAGCAGATCGTCCGCCGTCAGCTCAATGTCGCGCCGACGCTGACCATTCGGCCGGGATTCCCGGTCAGGATTGTCGTGACGCGAGATTTGGTCCTCGAGGCATACAGGGGATAGTCATGACCAAGCTGAAACTCGGTCCCATCGCCGACGACCGGCCGGTGAAGATCGCGCTGGAGCTGCCGGCGGCCTTGCATCGCGATCTCACGGAATATGGTCGGCTGCTGGCCGATGGCGCGGCGCCGATCGAACCTGCAAAACTGATCGCGCCAATGCTGGAGCGCTTCATCGCCACGGATCGCGGATTCGCGAAGGCGCGGCGCATCTCCAGTTCCGAAAAACTTTGACCTGCATTGGCGTCGGATTTCCTGCCCCTCGATCGCTCTCGCTCCAATCCTATCGCTATCGGAGCGGGCTATGTCCGTATCTTCGAGGCCATCAAACGCGCGAGGTTCAACAGCCGGTCGGCAGCGGGATTGCTGTTCATCGGCGACCACACGACGCTGAACGGCAGGATTTCGTTGCGCATCGGCCGATAGCTGATCCCTGGCATCTGCATCGCGGTCGTCGCCTCGCTGGTCAGCGTCAGGCCTCGCTCGGGGGAAACCAACGCCAAAAGGCTGTCCCGCCCGACGAATTGCGGATTGATCTCCGGATGCCGGCCCAAGTCGGCTAGGTGCTGGACCAGATAGTCGCGGATCTCCTCGCCGGGCGCCGTGTCGCTGACTATGAACTTTTCGCCTGCCAGGTCCGCCCATTCCAGCTCCTCATGCTTGCAGAGTAGGTGTCCATTCGGCAGCACGACAAACACGCGCTCGGTCCAGAGATACTCGGTCTCGCATTCCGGCCAATGGATCGTCCCGGTGATGAACGCCAGGTCGAGTCGAAGCTGTCGAATTGCCGCGATATGTTCGGAAGGATTTCCGTCGATCAGTTCGACATAGACCCCTGGATGTGCTTTCTCGAAAGCATTCAGAAGTTCGCGCAGAAAGCCGGAGGCGATCGAGGAGAAAATGCCAGTCCTGATCCGTCCCTCTCGCCCGTGCGCGACGACGGTGGCATCTCCGGCTCCCTCCCGAACATGACGAAGCGCGCGCTTCGCTCGCGGTAAAAAACGCTCGCCGGCGGTTGTGAGTTGAACGCCCCAACTGCATCGCTTGAAAATGGCGACGCCGAGATGGCCCTCGAGATCGCGAATGCGGCGACTAATCGCCGATTCTTGAACGCGGAGGGCAACGCTGGCCTTGCGGAAGCTACCATGTTCGACCGCCGCTACAAAATAACGCAGGTGCCGAAGTTCGATCGCGGAAATCTGTCTGCCATTTGCGGTATCTTCACGCAGGGAAGCGACAAGGGCCATCACGGTATGCGTCCGAAGCGCAGCAGCCGCGAAGCGTTTGCCGTCATCAATACGGTCGCACCAGTGTCGGCGAGGATCGTCATCCAGAGCGGGTTCGCTCCGGATAGCGTCGTGATGAGAAGAACGCTCTTGAGGCCGAGTGCGAGCACGATGTTTTGCCAGATGTTAGAGAGCGTCGCGCGCGATAGGGTGATCAACTCGGCAACACCGGTGACGCGGCTTTTCAGAATAGTCGCGTCCGCGACCTCCGATGCGACGTTCGTCCCGCCTCCCATGGTGATGCCTAGTCGCCGCAAAGCGGATCTTCGGATCACTCTGGCCGCGCGATGATTTGGTGATGGGCGTCCGTCCCGATGTGGCCACGCTCCATTCCGTGCGGCTGGCCGCTGCTGTTGTAGATGAGGAGGACGGCGTTGACGTGCGTTGGCATGCTCGGCAACGTCACGGTGACGCCGGCAGTGCCGTCGGCCTTCGTGGTGAAGCTGTTCGTCTTCCCGACACCGTCCATCGGCGTGAACGTGATCGGCTTCGTGTCGAAATGGTTCTCGAAGAGGCTGTAGCTCGCGTTTGGCTGCAGGTTTTTGAACGTCGCATCGAGCGTCACCTTGCCATCCTTCTCCGCGATCGTGACGGTGCCGGTAGCGGAGAGCCACGACTGGAGATCGAAGCCAAGCGGCTTGTGCTCGGCGTTGAACAGCTTTGACGTCATGGGGTCTTGGTCGATGAACGGTGGCCGGACGCCGACGACGTGCTTGATGCCCTGCGGACCGGTCGCCTCCGTTGCGGACGCATCCTCGACGAAAACCTGAGGGTCGAGCGTCTTCGGCTGCTTGGTTTCCGCCGAGAAGAAGGCGGCGTGAGTGACGAACTCGAGCTTCAGGGGCGAGGCCGCGAAGCCACTTCCGACGGAAGCGATGAGCAGTCCGGCCACTGCGATCGATAGGTTCAGACGTCGTTCGTGCGTTTTCTGCATTTGGGATCATTGCCTTTCTAGGTGACCGAGCAAACGGAGTAGCCCGCCCGCCCGCCCGGCGCCAGAACGGCACCAGGCAAACGCGGAGGCTCGACCCCTAATTCGCTGCTTCTCGCCTCAAGGTTACCTGGGGACCCCTTTTTTGCGGCCAACGAGAGGAACTTATCTACAACGGCCGCCGCTTTCCTGAACCGGAGGGCATGGAACCGTCCCGTACGAACAGAACACGCAGCAGTCGCCATCCTTCGGCTTCAACCGGGCGCCGCACCGCTTACAGTCGTAGAAGAACTGACACGCGTCGGCCGGCATGCGCTCGGTCGACTCGCAACCGCAATTCGGGCAGCGGATAACGGATTCCATTATCATGTCGAACACCATAGAATCCTAGCGATCAGGAATGCATTACTTTCGAGCGGCCGCGCCGGGCCGGCAGAACGGAGGTATATTCACCTATCGTGATGGTGCGTCGATAGAGCCGATTGTGCCCGTAGGCGTAGCCTGGCGAATTTGGACCGAAACTGCGCCGTAGGTGCTGACTGCATATGGTACGCAATAAGTCAGGATAATCTTGAGCCAGTTAACAGGCACCTCGCCGAATAATGCGTCGCCTTGGTTGATGAAGTTCAACATAGTCCCAACAACTAGGGCCGCAAAAAACGACCGGCGAGGTACACCGTCCGAGAGCGCATAGTGGCAGGTGAGCCTCAATGTCATTGTCCGTCTCCTGAACCGCGCTTATCAGATCGCTCCGACGATCTCCGGCAGTTCCACCAGCGATTCGATTTCGCAGTCGGGTTGGCCGGGGAGGCGCTCCACGCGCTGTTGATAACGATTGCACCAGACCACTTTCATGCCAAAGGATGACGCGGCATAGGCATCCCACGCGTTTGAGGACTGAAACGAAATCTGTGAGGCTTGAATGCCCAACCGGTCGACCGCGAGCTGATAGACGCGCGGATGCGGCTTGTACACTCCGACCTCTTCGACCGACAGGACGCAGTCGATAAGGTCGCCGAGACAAGCATGGTTTACAGCGGATGTGAGCATGATTGGAGATCCGTTCGAGAGGATCGAAGTTCTTATACCAGCCGCTTTCAGTCGGCGGAGGACGTCGGGCACCTCGGAGAACGCGTCGAGAGTCAGATAAAGCTCCATTAGCCTGTCGCGTAGTCCCCGTTGATCAAGCTTCAGCGTGTCCAAGGCGAAGTCGAGGGCATCTCCAGTGACTTGCCAAAAATCGGTATGCCTATCCTGTATGGCGCGCAGCCAGGTGTACTGAAGTTGCTTGTCGCGCCAGAGAGAGGTCAACTTGTCGATATCGTCGTCACCAAGCAGATCGCGACAACCGCGCGTCGCGGAAGCGATATCAAACAGGGTTCCATAGGCGTCAAAGACGCAAGCCCGAACTTCGCCAAATTTTGTCGTCACGATGCTCACTCTCCTTCGGATGGCCGCTACACACGAAAAGCACAGTTCCTTTCGACTATTGGTCGCGCGCTTTAGGAAAATCGATTGTTTTCGCGGCGAGTCATCACTGAGTTTAGGTACGCATTTCCTAAAACTCATGCGTGGAATCCGGTCGCTCGAGCGCATAGACGGCACCAAGAACGAAGCCGAAGACGATGTGCAGCATCAGCGTCATGACTGGTGCCGTCATCCCGAGATGGTATCCGAAGAGGCCGGCGCCGGCCATCGGCATCATGGCGATCATCATGATGAGCCAGGCTCCAGCGGCGAATGCGATGCCCTTCAACCAGTGACTTTCGCCGGGGAGAGTGGGATCGAGCCACGAGAACAGCGTACCCCACAACAGGGTTCCGATCATGAAGTGCATCACCCAGCCGACGGCCGGCGGAGCGCCGAGCATGTCGGCGATCATCTTGATCGGGTTAAGCTCCTGCATCACGCCTATCATCGCCTTCATCGCCATGAGGCCGGAAAGAATGACAGTGGCGACGAAGCCCGCCCCCAGTCCCTTCATCCAATTTCCTGTAGTCATCGCATCTCCTCCATCTGTCCGTTGGCGACGGACCGTCACCGAACCGTTCGGCGGGAGAGGCGGAATGGTTACGCCACACTTCGCGCGCGGCGACAGGTAACCTTTCGCTGGATGCGGCGAACCGATCCGCAAGTATCGCACAGAAAGTCGAAGCATGTCGCGTCATGTCCGGATCACGCATCGAGCGAGTGGCGAACTCATCGCGGAGGGACCGGTCGGCCTCTTCGGAATCACACCCTTCGAAGGCAACTACTACATCGCGAGGAGGTATCTGAAGACTTCGCGGCTGAAGCCGAACTGGATTCCGGGGTTCTGCGTCTACAAATTCCTATACGTGTGGCTCGACCTACGTCTTCCGGATGGGACCCGCGAACGGTCGATTGGATGGTTGTACTGGCTGCCCAATCCGCTGTTCTTTTTCACCGCGTTTCGACCGGCCGTCCCTCAGTCGTCGCCGGCGTTGTTGGTGCAGGAGTCAAATTGAAAAAAGAAGCGATCGTCGCCGATCCTGGCGCAGCGCGGATGCCCTCGCGACGCGCGATCCTGATGCGCTGCCTGGCCGGCTTGGCGGCCGGAATCGCAGCCGACCAAGCGACTGCGGTCGAAGACGACGTTCCCAACTTCGAATCCGGACGATACCAGTTCGCCATCCTCCGCCCGCGAGAGCAGTTGCCTTCGGTCAGGCTATTCCGTCTCGATGGCGGCACGACCGACCTATCGTCGCTGCTCGGCAAGCCGATCCTCGTGAACTTCTGGGCATCGTGGTGCGCGGCTTGCCGGATGGAGTTGCCTGCTCTCGACAGGCTGTATCGGGACGCCTGGCGCGGCAGAGTACATGTCGCCGCCATTTCGGAAGATCGCGGGCCGCGCGAGGCCGTCGCGCGCTTCGTGAAGTCGCTCGATCTGAAGGCGCTTCCAATCTTTCTCGATCCCAACGGATATGTTGCGCACTCGAACGCCGACAACGCCAAGAAGGCACCGTTCGCACTCTACGGTATGCCGATCACCTACGCCGTCTCGAGCTCGGGCGCGGTCGTCGGCTACATGCCGGGCGACGCGGATTGGTCGTCCGCGGCGGCGGACGACCTCATCACCTATCTGAGCAGAACGTAGGCACGGCGACCTGCTACACCGCCTTCCGGAGGTCTACCACTTCGCCGCGAGCGGGATACCTATTCTTCACGACGAAATCGATCGCGGCAAGAATGTCGGAGAAATGCGGACGCGCGAACGGCATCGTCTGTACGCTGCCAAAGTAGAGGGTGCCGTCCGGTCTCACCAGGTAGATGGCAGGCTCCGAAAAGAGCGCCGGCTCATCGACGCCAGCCGACGTCTTTCCGTGCCCCGATGATACGTACAGTCCCCAGCGACGAGCGGCAGCGAGGGCGAGACCGTAACCGACTCGCAGTCGCGACAATCCCCACGTTTCCCGTGTTTGTTCTGCACGTTCCTTAGGGTCCGTCGATACGGCCACGACGGCGACACCACGTTTTTCGAAATCTTCGAGCTTGGATTCAAGCTCCTTGAGCTGCGTCTTGCAGATAGGACAATGAAGCCCGCGATAGAACACGACGAGCGTGAAGTTGGTCGGCTTCTCAGATGCGAGATCGAATGAGCCGCCACCGGCGAGTTCGATGCCGAGCGGCGGGACCGTTTGGTTCGGAAAGAGGGGAGCAATATCCGTCATTGTGCGGGTCCTTTTTTGCGGAAAGCGCATGCGGTCATGTAGAGCGCGCTGCGCCCGAAGGCACGTCCAATATTTTTCGTGGGCCCGCGTAACCTTTCTTAGTTATCGCCGAACCGTGACCTCGAGACGTCTCAGCATCCCACGGAGAGCCCCCGTCATGTCCTCGAGCTTCCTTCTTAAGGCCATCGTTATCGCTGCAGTCATCGCGATGCCTTCGCTGGCGAACGCCGGGCAGCCTTTCGACGCCAGGGCCTTCCAGGCCTCGCAGGCCGCCGGCAAGTCGATCCTCGTCGACGTCACCGCGCCGTGGTGCCCGACCTGCAAGCAGCAGCGTCCGATCGTGCAGCAGATCGAAAAGGAGCGTCCCGATCTGGTCGTATTCGAAGTCGACTTCGACAGCGCCAAGGACGTCCTGAAACAGTTTCGCGTCCAGTACCAGAGCACGTTGATCATGTTTAAGGGATCGAAGGAAGTCGCGCGCTCCACCGGCGAGACCGATCCGGCGTCGCTGCGCGCGCTGGTGGCGAAGGCGTTCTGAAGTGTCCGCTAATCTTGCGCTGGGCTACGCCGCCGGCGCCCTATCGACGCTCTCGCCGTGCGTGCTCCCGATCCTACCGATCGTGCTGTTCGGCGCGCTCGAGCGGCATCTCTGGGGGCCGGTCGCGCTCGCTGCGGGACTGGCGACGTCATTCGCCGGCGTCGGCATCGCGCTGGCATCAGTGGGTTTCAGCGTCGGCATAGACCCTGAAACGCTGCGGTTTGCCGTGGCCGCGCTGATGGGCGCCGCTGGGGTGATCCTTCTTGTGCCGGCGCTTCAGGGCAGGGTGGCCGCGATGGTGTCTCCCGTAGCCGGCAAAGGCCAGATCCTGCTCGACCGCCTTCAGCCGACCGGTATCTGGGGCCAGTTCGCGCTCGGGGCCGCGCTTGGCGTGATCTGGTCACCATGTTCGGGGCCGACGCTCGGCGCGGCTATCGGTCTTGCGGCCCAGGGCGACGATCTCGGCAGGGCAGCAGCGACGATGTCCGCCTTCGCGCTCGGAGCGGCGACGCCCATTCTTCTGCTCGCCTACGGTTCGCGGCAGGCGATCATGGCGCGGCGGGATTGGATGGCGCGAACGTCGCGCATCGGAAAACCTCTGATGGGTGCCGCCTTCTTCGGCATCGGACTCTTCATACTCACCGGTCTCGACAAGATTGTCGAGACCTCGCTGACGAACGCCATGCCGGAATGGCTGGCGAACGTGACGACGCGTCTGTGACGCGCGTCCATTTTCAACCCAAGGAGAAAACGCATGCCTACGCTGAAGAAGACGCTACAGACCCTGGGATCGATCGCTGCCGTCGGCGGCATGATTGCGGCGACCCCGGTCCCGGCGGCGGCCCAGGGGGCGAACCCCTGCGCTCCCAAGACGAAGTCGTCCAATCCGTGTGGGCCGAAGGCCAAAAAAGCCGCCAATCCGTGCGCGGCGAAAGGGAATCCGTGTGCGCCGAAGGGAAACCCCTGCGCCGCCAGGAAGTAACGAACGCGGGTTCGTTGACCTATCTCGTTCAGCGATGTTGCAGGATCGAATGGAGAAGACGGCGGGCATCGCAAGATGACGCCGTCTTCGGCCATTCAAGCTTTCAAGGTTCATCATGATCGTTCGACGCACGAAGGTATCTTCTGCTGACGAGGCGCCGATGCTTTCGCCAGAGATGCTGTCGCGCATGGCGACCGCAGCGGAGGCCGTCGTCGATTGCATGCGCGAGCTTCATGAAGGCGGGAGCAACCTGGTCGTGGAGGCGCTGCGCGGCAGCGAGGAGTTCGTTGAGTGGGAACACTATCCGTTCGACGACGTGCGCGATCCGGATACCCATTCGCAATTCTACTTTCACGCGCACGCTCCGGACGACCGGGAGCGGCCCGACTATGCCCACTTCCACACGTTTATGGGCGCCAGGGGAATGCCGCCTGGCGTCGTTCCGGCGGAGCTCGATGGCTCCAGAGACGATGCCGCAGCGATGTCTCATCTCGTCGCGATCTCGATGACGCCGACGGGCATGCCGGAGCGACTGTTCACCACGAACCGCTGGGTGACGGCGGAGACGTGGTACTGCGCGGGCGACGTGATCGCGATGCTCGACGGATTTGCTGTCGGCGGGGTGCGGTCTCTGGACCGCTGGATCACCTCGATGCTGGTCCTGTTCAGGCCGCAGATCGTACGGCTTCTTCACGAACGCGATGCCGTAGTCGATCGTTGGCGTGCAACGTATCCCGGCATCGACGTCTTCGAGGATCGGCGTCTCGAGATCACGTCGTCGACGGATATCTCGCTCGAGGCGCACATCGCGTGGCTCGACGCGCGATTGGAAGGCTGTGTGTGACGCCCCACGCGCGTTCGCGGGGGTAACCTTTCGGGCGCTGCGACGAACATCAGTACAGACGGGAAGAACGGCCCGTCGGACTTGCGACTATGCACTCCGCTAGGTCGCCCCAAACACCGGAGGAACTCGAATGTCCAATCGCACGCTCAACGCAATGGTCGCCGGCGCGTTCGCCGTCGCCGTCGGGGCGCTCGCCGCCACGTCCGCGACCGCGCAAAGCAAGGCCGACATGGAAAAGATGATGAAGGAGAAGCAGGCCCAGACCATGAAGGCGATGGAGGGCGGCAAGATGGAGAAGTGCTTCGGCGTGGCTCTCAAGGGCCAGAACGACTGCTACGCCGGAGCTGGCACGACCTGCGCCGGCACCAGCACCGTCGACTATCAGGGCAACGCGTTCAAGCTCGAGCCCAAGGGCACCTGCACCACCATGAACACGCCGAAGGGCGCCGGAAGCCTCACCCCGAAGGCCTGACGAAGCCCGGGCGGGCCGCGGCGGCCCGCCCGCCCTCCATCATCGAGATCGCCATGCGCTTTCACTCGTCGTTACCAGAAGATCGCATACCGGCGCGTGCCGGCGTCGGCCTCAAGGCCGAGCACTACCGTACGATCATCGATACGGCGCCCGACATCGGCTTCTTCGAGGTGCACGCGGAGAACTACATGGGGGCGGGAGGCCCGCCGCACCGGTACTTGTCGGCCATTAGGGAGCGCTATCCGTTGTCCCTTCATGGTGTCGGACTCTCGATCGGCGCAGACCGACCTCTGGACCAAGATCATATCGCGCGGCTGAGACTGCTCCGGCACCACTACAGACCCGGCCTTTTTTCCGAACACTTGGCGTGGTCGACGCATGACGCCGGCTTCCTGAACGATCTGCTTCCCGTACCCTACACATTCGAGACGCTCCAGCGCGTCGTCGAGCACATCGACCAGGTCCAAACGGCCCTCGGCTGCCAGATGCTTCTAGAGAATCCGTCAACCTACGTCGCGTTCGCCGAAAGTGCCTATGCGGAAACCGACTTTATCGCTGAAGTCGTCAGACGCAGCGGCTGCGGGCTGCTGCTCGACGTCAACAACGTCTTCGTCGCGTCGACCAATCAGCAGTGGGATCCGGTCGCCTACATCGAAAGCTATCCGCTCGCGAGCGTGATGGAGATCCACCTCGCCGGTAACGACCGACAGGCGGACGAGGCCGGCAGGCCACTTCTCATCGACACCCACGACCGGCCGGTTGAGGATGCCGTCTGGTATCTCTACGAACTCGCGGTGCGGCTGGTCGGCCCGGTACCAACGCTGATCGAGTGGGATGCACAGGTGCCGCCCTGGTCTATCCTCGCCATGGAAGCGAAGCGGGCCGAGTCGATCATGTCCGCGAACCGACCGGAGGGACGACGCCATGCAGTCGCTTGCTGAACTGCAGCGGAGCTTCGCGACCGCGTTGCTCGATCCCGCACTTCCGGCGCCGGCAGGTCTGGTCGGGCCGGACGGGAAGCCGAGCTCGAGGCGCTTCGCCGTTTACCGCAACAACGTGATACTCGGCCTGACGCAGACACTTAAGGATTCCTATCCCGTCGTGCATCGCATCGTCGGATCGGAATTCTTCCTCGCCTTGGCCCGCGCCTACGTCGTCGGCGATTTGCCCCGGTCGCCGATGCTTTTCGACTATGGCGCGGGCCTTCCGAACTTCATCGGCCGATTCGAACCCGCTTCCGTGTTGCCGTATCTGGCCGACGTGGCGCGCATCGAGCGCGCATGGACGGAGGCCTATCATGCGGCCGAGGCCTCGCCGATCAGTGTTTCGGAGTTCGCGGAGATCGCTCCGGACCGGCTTCCGGCTATCACTCTGGTGCTGCATCCGTCGGTCCGGATCGTACGTTCTCGGTTTCCGGCGTTGTCGATCTGGCAGATGAACGTCGACGGTGGCGTTCCTGGTCCGGTCGATTTGACGGCCGGGGGCGAAAACGCGCTCGTCATCCGGCCGGAGGCCGGCGTGGAGGTTCGATCGATTCCGAACGGTAGTCCGGAGTTCATCCACGCGCTCGGATCCGGAAGGCCGGTGCTGGCCGCTTTAAAGGAGGCTATTGCCGCCGATCCGGTCTTCGATCTTTCGGCGAATTTGTCGGATCTGATCCAGGCGGGCGCCGTTGTCAGTTACGGGTTCGCACAGGAGCTGCTACGGTCATGAGTTCCTTCTCGGCCATGTCGACTGTCGAAGATGTCGTGCGGGACCTCATCCAGCGCCTCGCGCAGGTTGCCCTCGTCGTGGCGCCGCCGGTGCTTCGCATCGCTCTGGCGCTGCCGTTCTTCAAATCGGGATTGACGAAGTGGAACGGCTTCCTGTCCCTATCGCCGGCGGCGTCTTTCCTTTTCGAAGACGAGTTCAAGCTGCATATCTTTGGACAAGTGTACAATTTTCCCTTTCCCACTGTGTTCGCGTACTTCGACGGTATCGCGGAGATCGTATTACCGGTCTTGCTGATCCTGGGATTCGCGACGCGCTTCAGCGCGCTTGCGCTCTTGGTCATGACGGGTGTGATCCAACTCGTCGTACCGGAGGGTTGGGCGAACTTCCATCTGCCGTGGGCAGCGCTCGCCGTTGCCCTTATGGCGCTCGGTCCCGGCAAGCTTTCGCTCGACCATCTCGTCGCCTCGCTCTGCCCGCCCCGAGCAGTCTCTAGCAGAGGCCGTCAATGACTGAGCGTAACGGCCACCCTCCGCAACTCAGACTCGTCGGCGGCGGCAAGGCGGGATCGGCTGGTCCCGAGCCCACGATCCGCGACACCGACTGGGCAATTCTGATGGCTCATGCCCAAGACGGCGACAGGTCGGCCTATCAGCGCCTGCTGTGGGAAATTACTCCCTACCTGCGTTCGCTGGCAACGCGCCGACATCGCGACCCGAGCGACGTCGAGGATGCGGTGCAGGACATCCTGCTGACCGTTCACGCGATCCGGCACACATTCGATCCGACCAGGCCGTTTGGTCCATGGCTCGTGACGATCGCGAACCGGCGATTCATCGACCGGCTGCGGCGGCAAGGGCGCCGGCGCGACCGGGAGACGCCCCTGACGTCCGAGCATGAAACCTTTTCCGAGCCTCAAGCGAACTTGGAAGAGAGACTGGATAGACACGAATTAGAGAAGGCGCTCGACGAGCTTCCCCCTATGCAGCGCAAGGCAGTACAACTACTCAAGCTCAAGGAGATGTCGCTGAAGGAGGCCTCGATGGCGAGCGGTATGTCGATCGCGTCGCTCAAGGTCAACGTCCATCGGGCGGTAAAGAGTCTGCGGAAGATATTGGGCGATCGGAGCGAGTCATGATTGCGACACCCGATCTCATCGAGTCTCTCTCGAAGAACTTGAAGCCGATACGCCGGCTGCGTCCTCCGGTGACGCGCGCCGCCTGCTGGCTTCTGCTCGCCTCAGTGGTCGTTGGTCTCCTGGCGGTCAGCCAGGGGTTCCGTCCGGATCTAGCGACACGGATTTACGATCCATCGTTCACCGCCGGCATAATTGGAGCGATCCTGACGGGCGTGCTCGCCGCGGTCGCCGCCTTCCTGGTGAGCCTGCCAGACCGCTCGCGCTTGTGGCTCCTTCTGCCAGCGCCGGCAGTCGCCCTTTGGCTGACGAATGTCGGCTATCAGTGCCTCGGTGATTGGGTCTCGTTCGGCACCGACGGCGTCTTGATCGGAGAGGCGACGCGTTGCCTCGCCACGCTGGTACTCACTAGCCTGCCGCTGTCGCTCGCGATGCTCGTCATGCTGCGCTACGCGGCGCCGCTGCGTCCGACCGCGGTGACCTGCATGGGCAGCCTGTCAGTGGCAGCGATCACGGCGACGGCCCTGTCGCTCTTCCATTCGGGAGACGCGACACTCATGATAATCATGTTCAACATCGGGACGGCTGTGATGTTCGTCGGTCTCGGGGGCCTGTTTGGGCACCGCATTATGCAATGGATCGCGCCGCGCCCGGCGATTCGCGATTAGCCGGAAAGGATCTCCATGGTCCCACCTCCCGTCGTTGCTCGCCAAGGCCACGCTGATCGGCCTCTTCAAAACGTTACCGGAGGCGAAGCACTGCTGTGCGGGCCATCGCCGTTCACCGAGGCCGAACGCGAGATGATCGCGGCCCACTATCGGGCCTGAACGGCTGCCGGTATTGAGGGCATGCACGCCGCGACGGCCGAGCGTTTGGGCGGTTCCGCAAGGGGCAAATTGCTGCGCTACATGTAGGCGATCCCAAGGCCGACGTGCCTACGAAGATGCAGCCGGTGCTGGAACTCGCCGCAAAGCTGACGGAGCGCACCAACGGCCTGACCAAGTCTGACGTCGATGCGGACTTAGCTGCGGGATAGGACGGCGATGCCTACTATCACCTCGTCGCGACCGTGGCGCCCTTCAACTCAACTACATGAACCGGCACGTCGAAGGCCTCGGTATTTGAGCTCGATCAAGCCTACGTGGACGTCGCCCCGCAGCGCCTGGCCGACCGTGGTAATCGCCCGCTGATCGAGATGCTCGGAGAAGTCGGGGCGGGCCTGCCTCGGGGCAAATCGACGTAACCAACCGCCACGACCAACGAACAGTCCAGGAAAGCACAGCGGCCTCTGCGGAATGAAATGCCGGCATTGCGGGGGCGCTCGGAGGGAAGGAGAGATTCGTGCCGAAAGCTATCTGGAACGACAAAGTGATCGCTGAAGCGGAGCAAACCGAAGTTGTGGAGGGAAACCACTACTTCCCCCCGGATTCGCTGTCCGAGCAATATTTCAAGAATAGCGACACCGTCACTACGTGCGCTTGGAAGGGCATCGCGCGCTACTATACGATCGACGTGGACGGCAGCGTGAACCCTGATGCCGCTTGGTACTATCCGAATCCCAAGCCGGCGGCCAGAAACATCGCTGGCAAGGTCGCTTTCTGGAAGGGCGTCAAGGTCGTTCCTTGAGGTCTCCGGTGCGGGGGCCAGCATCCTTTGTGGCCGTCACGATCGAGTAGCCGAGGACGCCGGACTTGGCTGCGGCGAGCGCGTGCCGGACGATGTCCTTGGCCGCAGCGAGGTCAATGCCGGCTAGGTCAATCTTCTTCAGCCCGACCATGATCTCGGTCGTGAAAAGCCGCAACCTGATCGCCTCCACGAAGTCGATCAGAGCGCTATCATGCGCTTCCGTCACGCCGACAGCCAGACCGGCGCTGGCGAGCAACGCCCGATACTCGTCGAGCGGTCGCGCGTCCGCGACACACGCGATCCAGGCGGCGTCCCCTTCGAGTTCGCATGGCAGGCGGCCGCTGCGCGTGAGGTCGCTGATGCCGACCGTTCCACCGGACTTCAATACGCGCACGAACTCGGCCACCGCCGTCGGCTTGTCCGGAAACGTGCATAGCGCACATTCGCAGACGACAGCGTCGAACGTCCCGTCGGCGAAGGGCAATCTCTCGGCATCGCCGCAGTAGAACGCGACCCTGTCGGCGAGCCTCAGGTTTCTTGCCTCCTTTGCCGCCGTCTCCACGCACCGCCGTCCGAAGTCGAGACCGACGACTTCGCAGCCGAAACGCGCGGCGAGCACCAGCGCGCCGTCTCCGCGTCCGGACGCGACGTCGAGCACGCGGGAAGTCTGCGTCAAATTCAGGAGCCGACCCAGCCGCTCGGTGAGCTGCGCCCCGCCGGGGTGAAGGGCGTCGCCGACCAGAGTCCGGACGGCGGCGTGGTCGTACGCCGCCGCGCAGCAGCGCTTGATCGTCTCTGGCGAGACTTGGAAGCCGGTCATCGCGCGCGCTTGTCGCCGAAGTCGAAGACGATGGGCTTCGGTTCGTAGGGCCGACCCTCCTTCCGGGCCCGGCGGCGCTCCGGCTCCATTGCGTTCAGTTGTGCGCGCGCCTGCTCGCGGTAACCGACGGTGTTGAATGTGCAGAACGGGATCTGCTTGCCACCCGGCAGCAGGAATTCCTTGCAGCACTTCATCGCGTTCTTCTGGTTGAACGTCCAAGGGTCCATGAAGTCCTGCAGCATGATCATGATCATGTTCTTGGCGATGCTGTTGATCGCCAGGCCGTCCGGAAGGTCGCAGGTCTGACACGAAATCGCGACCCGCCGGTTCGACGCATCGGAGCCGGCGACGGAGGACGAGGACCAGAGTCCTTCGAGCGCCGTCCTGATTTCTCGGCTGAAGTCCGGCACGATGCGGTTCGTAATATAGTCGAGATAGTCGCCGACGTCGATGATGCGCGGAAGCGGTGTCACCTTGCCATCCTCGACGAACGCGTAGGTCACCGAATTGCAAGTGGGGAAACAGCACGGCACCGGCACGAAGTCGGAGGCGACGAATTTGCCGGCGGTCTGCGTCTCGATCAGCCGGACGATCTCGGGAATCGTCATGCGCTGCATTGGGTCGTGGGTGGAGTGCCGCCCGGCGTGAAACGCCGGTTGGAAGGTGATGCCGCGGACCGCCGGATGCGCGATCGCGAATTCGACGATTCGTCCGATCTCATGTTCATTGACGCCGCGTTCGATAGCGGGGACGATGGTCACGTCCAGTCCGATTGCCGCGAGGCGGTCTAGGGCACGGAGCTTCTCCTCCAAGATATCGGGTTCACCTCGGATCGCGCGATAGGTCTCGCGCTCGAAACCGTCGAACTGAAAGTAGAACGAGGGGCGGACCTTCTCGAGTTCGGTCAGAAACCTGTCGTCCCGGGCGATGCGCTTGCCATTGGTGTTTAGCATGACGAAGCGGATGTCGCGGGCGTAGGCGGCGCGGACGAAGTCGATGATCCGCGGATGCATCGTTGGTTCGCCACCGGAGAACTGGACGACCTCCGGCTGGCCTTCCGTGCGGACGTAGTCGTCGAGCATCTGCTCGACTTCCTCTATCGTGAGGCTGAAGCCGGGGGCGGCGTCCGCGAAGCAGAGCGGACAGTCCATGTCGCACGCGCTGTTCACCTCGATGATTCCGAGGCAGGTGTGCTGCTCGTGGTCGGGACAGAGCCCGCAATCGTGCGGGCAGCCCTCGTCGTGCCGCGTGCCGTACGCCAGCGGGATCGTGCCGGGCTTGTTGAAGCGGGCAAACGACACGTAGGCCCGCGCATCGTCGTAGACGAGCGCCATGAACGGCCCGCAATTCGAACACCGCTTGCTCATGTAGACCTTGTTGTCGCGAAGCAGGATCTTGGCATCGATCACCATCTTGCAGGATGGGCAGATACTGCGGGTGAGTTCGTGGAAGACGTAGTCCGAATCCACGCGCCGACCGGAAGAGCCTCCACCCGAAGCCTGACCACGGGCGAATGCAGCAAGGTTCTTGGCATCCATGGCCGACTTCTCCGACATCACCCGAGCTTCCAGATCGAGTAGAGTAGCACTGGGGACAATACCGCGGTCGTAAGACAGTAGAAGCAGTAGCCGCCGAAGTTTATCATATCGCGGAGGCCGAGTACGTTGGCCGCCGTCGCCACGGCCGCGAGGATGAGCAGCGCGATCCAGACCCAGCGGGCTGGCGGAGCGAGCAACAGGCCTACGATCACGATGTACAGAGCCGCCCCGATGTAACCGTCCGGAATCCCGAAGGGCCGCGCGAAGGGGGCGTCGGCGACGCCTTCGCATTGCTGACCGAGGAACGGACAGATGAGGCGCCCGACCAGACGGCTCTGGTACAGCCCGACGTAGAACATCGCGGCTGTGCTGGCCACTGAGACAGCGAAGGCGATGTGGCGGAAGTAACTCATCGTCGCAGGCACCTTCGATCGCCGCAGTAACCCGAAGGATCATGTGGCATCTATAGGGACAGTTCGATCGAGCTTCGGAAAGGTTACTGTCGTCGCACCGACTTTATGAGACCTCGCATGGGCGTTTTGGGGTCAAGTGTTAAATTCGGCGGTGCATGGACCATTCATTCAGTCGTGTTTCGCATCCAGGATCCGAGCCCGATTGCATGACGCGTCCGACGCGCGGGGGCGCTCAGCCTCACTGCCGGTCACGCTTTCCGTCGTCTGGATCGTGAACCGCTCGAAGAGCTGGTACGAGGGTGGACGCACTTCTGCGCGCCTCGCCGAGAGAGGCAGGCCGAGCCGTTAACTATGCCGAGGACAAGAAAATAGTCATTGATCGCAAGTATTCGCGGGCGGCGGAGCCTGCGGAGCAGAAGCTTGAAGGCGGAGTGCCCGTGCAAGCGGCTCTCGGCGACGAGGCGGCCGAACGGACGTGGACTTGAAACATGCTACGACAGATGGTGCCGAATTTATTGGATACAGCTATTCGAAATCAAATCGCAACCCAACAGGAGCGAGATGGTGCGGGCGGTCGGACTCGAACCGGTGGATTTTGAATCTGCTGCGTCTTACAATTTCTCCAAACAGAAGATGACGGCTCGCGTCGCCATGAGCGTACGATCGCATCCTTGAAGAGCAAATATCCAAAAGCAAGGAGATCGCAGAAAGCGCTAATCTCTCTGGGCTGAGAGATGGCGCACCCGACAGGAGTCGAACCTGTGACCTTCGGCTTCGGAGGCCGACACTCTATCCAGCTGAGCTACGGGTGCATTGCTCGTCAATTAGTGTCCGAGACCGACAGAGGTCAACCTCGAATCCGTAATTCTCTTTAGGGCAAACGACACGGGCTAAAGCCCCACCGATTGTCGCCGTTCTTCCTCTACACACTCCCCACTACTTGCTTCCGCGGTGCTTCCGCGGCCACGGAAGCGATTTTCCTGCTTCCTTCGAGTTTCTCCAATCGCTTGGTTTCCCTCGATTTTCTCGACCTACACACACAACGCGCTTGACTTAGCTTTGCCTTCGGAGGGCAACGGTTCTGCGCCGGCCTGCGCTCGATGATCTTGGCCCGAAAGCATATTTAGGCTGCTGCACGAAAGAGCCCGTTCTTCAACGCCAGAGCCCCCACTGCCAGCGTCGAGAGAAGCGGGGGACTATTTCGCAATTTGAGATGGTTGCAGGTCCCCGCAACCAAAAATCTCAAAAGCCCGTCGGTGAAAACCGGCGGGCTTTTCGCGTTTGAAATAGCCAGACACTCAAAATTCCGACGTCCGAAAAAACGTCGGGGTTTCTCTTTTTCTTGGCCGAAGGATCGCGGCCAGGTCGAACTCCGCGAACGCTTGCGATCGGGCCCTGGCTAGCCCGAAGGCGGATCGATCACGGCGCAAAGTCTTCCGCGTCCATCTCATCAATCAGCGGATCGGGCATACATTCCGCAGCAAGCCGAGTACTATCGTGAATTGTGATCGTCTGGCCTTCGACCTTGATGCCTGACTTCTCCAGGCTCGACAGAGCACGCGAAAACGATTCCCGGGCTATGCCAAGTTCCGATGCGATGAGGTTCTTCTCGTAGGGAAGCACGACCTGATTCGGAGTGCCTTGCTTTCGGGACAAGGCAAGGATGTAGCAGCCGACGCGTTGCGTTGAAGACCTGAGCTTCAGGTTTTTGATCTGCCGGACCATGCGTCGAAATTGCTGCGCCAGACTTCCAATCACTGCGTGCGCCAATAGAGGGTCTGCCTCGACGGCTGCACGAAACGATGCCGCATGAATCAGCAAGAGGCGCGACGGCTCTGGCACGCGCGCCTGCATAAGATAAGGCGCGCCTGTCACGACAGCAGCCGGAATTACAAGGTCCGGGGCGCGGACGGCTTCGATCAGCACCTCGCGGCCCTCGGTGGATCGTCCAAACAATTGGACAGATCCCGAGAGAACCACCAGTTGGAAGTTCGGCACTTCGCCCTGCTCGAACAAGACGGTGCCCGCGGCAACACCATGGACAATGGCATTTCGTAGCAGGTCTGCCCGCTTCAGCTCGGACATTGCCCGAAAGAGCGGCAAGGCCTCCGGCGCCATTTCCTTATCTGTCACTGCGTCCAACCAATTATCTCCGCGACTGAGGTCTCGATCGCCTTTTACTGTATGTGATAAATATCACAACTACCTTTGACGTGTATCAATGTCACGCGAGGCCAGCTTTGGCAGTTTCCGCTTCGGACGGACCGAATCCGTTCCTTGGAGCTATCTGTCGAAGGGACTGCCTGCGATGCAGACGACCGCCTATCCAAAATCGGGCCAAATCCTGGGCGCGAGCACGGCTGCGTTCACGGTCTGCTTCGCCGTCTGGACCATCTTCTCGATCATCGGCATTCGCATCCGCCAAGAGCTCGGCCTCAGCGAAACGCAGTTCGGCTTGCTGGTGGGCACGCCGATACTCACGGGATCCCTGATAAGGGTCGTGCTGGGCATTTGGACGGATATCTACGGCGGCCGGATTGTCTTCACGGTGAACATGCTGGCGGCAGCGGTCGCTACATTTCTGCTGTCCTATGCCCATACCTATCCCCAGATGCTGGTGGCAGCGCTCGGCGTCGGCATCGCTGGCGGCTCTTTTGCTGTCGGTGTCGCCTATGTGTCGCGCTGGTATCCGGCGGAGAAACAGGGAACGGCGCTCGGCATTTTCGGCGCCGGCAATGTTGGCGCCGCGGTCACCAAATTTCTTGCACCTTTTGTGCTTGTCGCCTTCGGCTGGCAGGCCGTGGCGCAGGTCTGGGCGGCGGGCCTCGTCCTCATGGCTGCGGTCTTCTGGTTCACGACAAGCGACGATCCGGTCCTGGTTGAACGCAAGCGCTCCGGCATCAAGCCGAAAAGCGCCTGGCTCGAACTCGAACCGCTGAAGAACGTGCAGATCTGGCGCTTCTCACTTTATTATTTCTTCGTCTTCGGCGCCTTTGTCGCACTTTCGCTCTGGCTGCCGCAATACCTCATCAATGTCTACGGCCTCGACATCAAGACGGCCGGCATGATTGCAGCCTTCTTTTCAGTGCCGGCGAGTCTCTTTCGCGCCTATGGCGGCCACCTCTCGGACAGCTTTGGCGCGCGGCGCGTGCTCTACTGGACCTTCATGGTCTCGGTCGCGGCGACCTTCATCCTGTCCTATCCGCCGACCGACTACGTGGTTCACGGTCTCAAGGGCGCAACCGCCTTTCATATCGAGATGGGCCTGGTTGGCTTTATCATCACGATCTTCGTGCTCGGCTTCTTCATGGCCCTGGGCAAGGCGGCCGTCTACAAGCACATCCCCGTCTACTATCCCGAGCATGTTGGCTCGGTCGGTGGCCTCGTCGGCATGATCGGCGGCCTCGGCGGCTTCCTGCTGCCCATCCTGTTTGGCGTGCTGCTCGATCTCACAGGCCTCTGGACAAGCTGCTTTATGGCGCTCTTTGTCCTGGTCTCCGGTGCACTCCTGTGGATGCACGCCGCCATCCGCCAGATGGAACGCGGAACCGTCGGTGAGGCGCTCGATGCGCTTCCACCCTTTCCCGAAATGCAGGGCATGCCCAAGCCCGTGGCGGTGCCGCAAAACGCCGGCGCTCTCACGGATTGGCGTCCGGAAGACCCCACATTCTGGGAGACGAAAGGACGTCGGATCGCCAGGCGCAATCTCTGGCTTTCCATCCCGGCGCTGCTGTTGTCCTTTGCCATCTGGCAGGTGTGGTCTGTCGTCGTCGCCAAACTCCCGCTCGTCGGTTTCACCTTCACCACGGACCAGCTCTTCTGGCTCGCGGCTCTGCCCGGCATCTCGGGCGCGACGCTCCGGATCTTCTATTCCTTCATGGTGCCGATCTTCGGCGGCAGGCTTTGGACGACGCTCACGACCTGGTCGCTGATCATTCCGGCGATGGGGATCGGCTATGCCGTGCAGAACCCGGACACGCCCTACATCGTGTTGCTCATCCTGGCACTGCTCTGCGGTTTCGGCGGCGGCAACTTCGCTTCTTCGATGGCCAATATCTCCTTCTTCTTCCCGAAGGCCGAAAAAGGCAATGCGCTCGCGCTCAACGCCGGGCTCGGCAACCTCGGGGTGAGTGTCGTCCAGTTCGTCGTGCCGCTCGCGATCACCGCGGGGATATTCGGCTGGCTCGGCGGCGATCCGGCCATGGTCAAGGGAGCGTCGGGACCTGCGCCTCTGTGGTTGCAGAATGCGGGCTTCGTTTTCGTGCCGTTCATCGCGATCGCCGCCTTCGCGACATGGTTCGGCATGAATGACATCGCCTCCGCCAAAGCGTCGTTCGCCGAACAGGCCGTCATCTTCCAGCGCAAGCACAACTGGATCATGTGCTGGCTCTACACCGGCACGTTCGGGTCGTTCATCGGCTATTCCGCCGGCTTCCCGCTGCTGTCCAAGATGCTGTTCCCGGACGTGAACGCACTTCAGTTCGCCTTCCTCGGACCGCTCGTCGGCGCCCTGTCGCGCTCGGGAACGGGGTGGCTCGCCGATAAATACGGCGGCGCGCGCGTCACCTTCTGGGCGTTTGTCCTGATGCTGGCGGGTGTCGCAGGAGTCTTGTGGTTCATCGGCATCAAGGATCAGCCCGGCGCCTTCTTCGGCTTCTTCGCCGCATTTCTTGTGCTGTTCTTCGCCACCGGCGTTGGCAATGCCTCAACCTTCCAGATGATCCCGGTGATCATGGCGAAGGAGATGGGCCGCTTGATGCCCGCCGCCGATGCGGAAACGCGCCGCCGGCAGGCGGAGAAGGAAGCGGCCGCCATCACCGGCTTCACCTCGGCGATCGCTGCCTTCGGCGCCTTCTTCATTCCGAAGGCCTACGGCAGTTCGATCGTCCTCACGGGTGGCCCCGAGGCTGCTCTCTGGGGCTTCCTGCTCTTCTACGTGAGCTGTCTGGCGATCACCTGGGCCGTCTACACCCGCAGGGGCGCTCTTCTCCACGATATCGAGCGCGCCGGACAGGGCGCGTCCATCCGTCCGTCCGCTGCCGAATAATCAGGGGCAAAGCAATGTCGCATTTTCTCGACCGGCTCACTTTCTTCCGCAAGACCGTAGGCGACTTCTCCGATGGCCACGGCATCGTCACGAACGAGGACCGTTCCTGGGAGGAGGGCTACCGCAAGCGTTGGCAGCACGACAAGATCGTGCGCTCCACGCATGGCGTGAACTGCACCGGCTCCTGTTCGTGGAAGATCTACGTCAAGGGCGGCATCGTCACCTGGGAGACGCAGCAGACCGATTATCCGCGGACACGGCCCGATCTCCCCAACCATGAACCGCGCGGCTGTGCACGCGGCGCCTCCTATAGCTGGTATCTCTATTCCGGCGCGCGGGTGAAATATCCGATGATCCGCGGGCGATTGCTGAAGCTGTGGCGCGCCGCGCGTGCCACGATGTCGCCTGTCGCGGCCTGGGCCTCTATCGTCAACGATGCGGACAAGCGGCAATCCTACATGTCGATCCGCGGCCATGGCGGCTTTGTGCGCGCCACCTGGGACGAGGTGAACGAACTTATCGCGGCGGCCAATGCCCATACAGTGAAGGCTCATGGCCCCGACCGCGTCATCGGCTTCTCGCCGATCCCCGCCATGTCGATGGTCTCCTACGCTGCAGGCGCACGCTACCTGTCGCTGATGGGCGGCGTATGCATGTCCTTCTACGACTGGTATTGCGATCTGCCGCCGGCCAGCCCTCAGACCTGGGGCGAGCAGACCGACGTTCCCGAAAGCGCCGACTGGTACAACGCCGGTTTCATCATTGTCTGGGGCTCCAACGTGCCGCAGACGCGGACGCCAGACGCGCATTTTTATACCGAGGTTCGCTATAAGGGCACCAAGAGCGCGGTCGTCAGCCCGGATTATGCCGAGGCGACCAAGTTCGCCGATATCTGGCTCAACCCGAAACAGGGAACGGATGCGGCGCTGGCCCTGGCCATGGGCCATGTCATCCTGCGCGAATATTATCTCGATCGAACGGTTCCCTATTTCGACGATTATGCCCGTCGATATACCGACCTGCCTTTCCTGGTTCGCCTGACCGAGCGCAACGGCCGCCTCGTGCCCGAACGCCTTCTGCGCGCCTCCGAGATGGCGGGTGGCCTGGGCGAGACCAACAATCCCGAGTGGAAGACGGTTGCGATCGACGAGGGCACGGATGCTCTCGTCGCCCCGCGCGGCTCGATCGGCTATCGCTGGGGCGAAAGCGCCAAGTGGAATCTCGAGGAGAAGGATGGCGAAGGCCATGACCTCCGCCTCAAGCTCACATTTGCCGGTGAAGGCGCCGAGATCGCAGCCATCGATTTTCCCTATTTCGGCGGCCGCGCCACGGAACATTTCGTTTCGACCGACCATGGAGAGATCCTTACCCGCAATCTGCCGGTCCGCCGGATCAGGTTGAGCGATGGCGCGGAGGTAGCGGTGGCCACCGTTCACGACCTGATGATGGCCAACTATGGCCTCGACCGTGGCTTTGGCGGCAATCATGCGGCCAAGAATTATGACGAGGACGTGCCGTTCACCCCTGCCTGGGCGGAGCGTATCACCGGCGTCAAGCGCGATGCGATCATCACGGTTGCCCGTGAATTCGCCACCAACGCGGAGAAGACCAACGGCCGCTCGATGGTGATCCTCGGCGCCGGCGTGAACCACTGGTACCACATGGACATGACGTACCGGGGGATCATCAATCTCCTGGTTTTCTGCGGCGCTATCGGACAGTCCGGTGGCGGCTGGTCGCACTATGTGGGACAGGAAAAACTTCGCCCACAAACAGGCTGGACGCCGCTGGCCTTCGGCCTCGACTGGAGCCGTCCGCCGCGGCACATGAACTCAACCTCGTTCTTTTACGCCCACACGGACCAGTGGCGTTACGAGACGTTGACGGCTGCCGAAATCCTGTCGCCCACCGCACCGGAGGGTGACTGGAACAAGAGCTTTATCGACTACAATGTCGGCGCCGAGCGCATGGGCTGGCTGCCTTCGGCACCTCAGCTCAAGCAGAACCCGCTGACGATCGCGACCAAGGCCAAGGCGGCCGGTCTCGACCCGAAGGACTATGTCGCCAAAGCGTTGAAATCCGGCGAGCTGGAGCTCTCCTGCCACGATCCCGACGATCCCGCCAACTGGCCGCGCAACATGTTCGTGTGGCGCTCGAACCTGCTGGGTTCATCCGGCAAGGGGCATGAATATTTCCTCAAGCATCTGCTCGGCACGACCCATGGCGTCATGGGCAAGGATCTCGGCGCCGAGGGGGCCGTTCGCAACACCGAGGTCGTGTGGCACGAGACCGCGCCGCAGGGAAAGCTCGACCTCCTCGTCACGCTGGATTTTCGCATGTCGACCACATGCGTCTATTCCGACGTCGTGCTTCCAACGGCCACCTGGTACGAGAAGAACGACCTCAATACATCCGACATGCATCCCTTCATCCATCCGCTTTCCGCGGCGGTGGATCCGGCATGGGAGTCACGGTCCGACTGGGAGATTTACAAGGGTCTTGCCAAGTCCTTCTCGGAGGTTTCATCCGAAGTGCTGGGCATCGAGCAGGATGTCGTTCTCAGCCCGATCCAGCATGACAGCCCGGCCGAGATGGCGCAGGCCTTCGACGTGAAGGACTGGAAGCTCGGAGAAATCGAGCCCGTCCCCGGCAGGACCATGCCGTCAGTGACGCTTGTCACCCGCGACTATCCCAATCTCTATGCTCAGTTCACGGCGCTGGGGCCGTTGATGGCGAAAGTCGGCAACGGCGGTAAAGGCATTGCCTGGAACACCAAGCACGAGGTCGAGGCGCTTGGAGCATTGAACGGCGTGCGGCTCGACGGTGCCGCCAAGGGGTTGCCGAAGATCGAGACCGATATCGACGCAGCCGAGGTCATCCTCATGCTGGCGCCGGAGACCAATGGCGAGGTGGCGATCAAAGCTTGGGAAGCCTTATCGAAGATCACCGGTCGTGAGCATGCCCATCTTGCCCTGCCGAAGGAAGACGAGAAGATCCGCTTCCGCGATATCCAGGCGCAGCCGCGCAAGATCATTTCTTCGCCGACCTGGTCCGGCATCGAGAGCGAGAAGGTTTGCTACAACGCCGGCTACACCAATGTCCACGAGTTGATCCCGTGGCGCACGCTGACTGGCCGCCAGCAACTTTATCAGGACCACCTCTGGATGCGGGCCTTCGGCGAGGGGCTCGTCACCTGGAAGCCGCCGGTCGATCTGAAGACGATTCCAGGCATCAAGGATGTCCGCCCCAACGGGCACAAGGAGATCGTCCTCAACTTCATCACGCCGCACCAGAAGTGGGGCATCCATTCCACTTACACCGATAATCTGCTGATGCTGACGCTCAACCGCGGCGGTCCGGTGGTGTGGATTTCCGAAACCGACGCGAAGGTCGCCGGTCTCGTCGACAATGACTGGGTCGAGGTCTTCAACATCAACGGCGCGCTGACGGCACGTGCCGTCGTCTCCCAGCGTATCAAGCCCGGCATGATGCTGATGTATCACGCTCAGGAAAAGATCATGAACACGCCGGGATCGGAGATGACCCGCAATCGCGGCGGCATCCACAATTCGGTCACCCGAACCGTACTGAAGCCCACCCACATGATCGGTGGCTACGCCCAGCAATCCTACGGCTTCAACTACTACGGAACCGTGGGCTCCAACCGCGACGAGTTTATCGTCGTCCGCAAGATGGCCAATATCGACTGGCTCGAAGGGCCGCTCGTGTCTGAAGCGCCGAAGGAGGCCGCAGAATGAAAATCCGTGCTCAGATCGCTATGGTGCTGAACCTCGATAAATGTATCGGGTGCCACACCTGCTCGGTTACCTGCAAGAACGTCTGGACCAATCGCGAGGGCGTCGAATACGCCTGGTTCAACAATGTCGAGACCAAACCCGGCGTCGGCTATCCCAAGGAGTGGGAAAACCAGAAGAAGTGGAATGGCGGCTGGCGGCGCAAGAAGAATGGCCGCATCGAGCCGAAGATGGGCGCCAAATGGCGTATCCTCGCCAACATCTTCGCCAACCCCGATCTGCCGGAGATCGACGACTACTACGAGCCGTTCACGTTCGATTATGAACACCTGCACACGGCGAAGGAATCGAAGGCCTTCCCCACGGCTCGCCCGCGTTCAGCCATCACCGGCGAGCGCATGGAAAAGATCGAGTGGGGCCCGAACTGGGAGGAGATCCTCGGCGGCGAGTTCGAAAAGCGCTCGAAAGATGTGAACTTCGAAGGTGTCCAGAAGGATATCTACGGACAGTTTGAAAACACCTTCATGATGTACCTGCCGCGGCTATGCGAACATTGCCTCAACCCGGCCTGCGCCGCTGTTTGCCCGTCAGGCGCCATCTACAAGCGGGAAGAGGACGGCATTGTCCTGATCGACCAGGACAAGTGCCGCGGTTGGCGCATGTGCGTTTCCGGCTGTCCCTACAAGAAGATCTACTACAACTGGTCGTCCGGAAAGTCGGAGAAGTGCATCTTCTGCTATCCCCGCATCGAGGCGGGGCAGCCGACGGTCTGTTCGGAGACCTGTGTCGGGCGCATCCGCTATCTCGGCGTCATCCTCTATGATGCCGACCGCATCGAGGCGGCCGCTACCACGCCCGATGAGAAGGATCTCTACCAGGCCCAGCTCGACGTTTTCCTTGACCCCAACGATCCTGCGGTCATCACCCAGGCGCGCGCCGATGGCATTCCCGACAACTGGCTGGAAGCCGCCAAGCTCTCGCCGGTGTGGAAGATGGCGATGGAATGGAAGATCGCCTTTCCGCTGCATCCGGAGTACCGGACGCTGCCGATGGTCTGGTATGTGCCGCCGCTCTCGCCGATCCAGTCTGCAGCCGCGGCAGGTAAAATGGGCGTAGACGGCGATATGCCGGACGTGCGCAGCCTGCGCATCCCGCTTCAATATCTGGCCAATCTGCTGACCGCCGGAAAAGAAGAGCCGGTGGCGCTGGCGCTCGAACGCATGCTCGCGATGCGCAGCTACATGCGGGCCAAGACGATCGACGGCCGCCTCGACGAGGCGATCGCGGCGCGGGTCGGCCTGACAGGGGCCGCCATCGACGAGATGTACAAGGTGATGGCCATTGCGAACTACGAGGATCGCTTCGTCATCCCGACTGCACACCGCGAATGGAGTGAGGATGCGCAAGACATGCGCGGCTCCTGCGGCTTCTCCTTCGGAAACGGCTGCTCGGGCGGCTCCACGGAGACCAATCTTTTCGGAACCAAGCAGGCCAAGCGGCCGACGAATCCGATGGAGATCGCGTGATGACCGCACAGCCTTCAAACAAAACTTTCAAGGCTCTTTCGGCGCTCCTGACCTACCCTACCGGGGAACTTACGATGGCGGTTCCGGAAATCGCAGCGGCGATCCGGGATGAGCGGTTGGTATCGCAGAAAGCGGTGCGGCAGTTGCAGCCTCTGTTTGCAGACCTGAGTACGTCAGACCTGTACGATCTGCAGGAACGCTATGTTGCATTGTTCGACAAGACGCGGCGTCACTCGCTGCATCTCTTCGAGCATATTCACGGCGAGAGCCGTGATCGGGGCCAGGCGATGGTCGATCTGGTCGCGCATTATGAGCGTGGCGGACTTCTCATCGCCGCGAATGAATTGCCCGATTTCATTCCGCTCTTCCTGGAGTTTCTCTCCGCCCGGCCGCTTCAAGAGGCGCGAGGCCTGCTCAAGGAGACGACTCATATCCTCTCGTTGCTCGAGGAAAGACTGGCCAAGCGAAACGCAGGCTACGCCGCCGTATTCACGGCCATACTTTCGATCGTCGGCGGTACTGCCGTGATCGCCGGTGCGGTCGAAACCGACGACGAGCCGGACGACTTGGCTGCGATCGACGCCGCCTGGGAAGAAACGGCTGTCACCTTCGGTCCTGGAAATGCAACCGATGGCTGTTCTGTCGATCGGTTGAGAATCCAGATGCGTGCCGCCAATCGCGACGTGCGGCACGGCGCAGCCTAGCGGAGGAAATGCAATGTCCAATGCCATCAACTACGCGCTTTTTGGCTGGTATCCCTATCTCTGCCTGACGGTGTTTCTCCTCGGCAGCCTCCTCAGGTTCGACCGCGAGCAGTACACGTGGAAGACGGGGTCCTCCCAACTCCTGAGACGGCGCCAGCTTCGCTGGGGTTCCAATCTCTTTCACGTGGGCATCCTGGCGATCTTCGGCGGACATTTCGTCGGCCTACTGATGCCGATCTGGATCTTTGACATGCTCGGCATCTCACACAGCTTCAAACAGGGGCTCGCGATCGTTGTCGGCGGCATTGCCGGCATTGCCTGTTTCATCGGCATCGCGCTTCTTGCCCATCGCCGGCTGTTCGATGCCCGGATCCGAAAAACCTCCAGTTTTGGCGACATCGCCATCCTGTTGCTGCTCTGGCTCCAGCTCACGCTCGGCCTTTCCACCATCTTCGTTTCGCTCGGCCATATGGACGGCCATGAAATGGTGAAATTCATGAATTGGGCACAGGGGATTCTCACCTTGCAGCCTTCGGCCTCCGCCTATGTGTCGGACGTGCATCCGATCTTCAAGGCTCATCTCTTTCTGGGGATGACCATCTTCCTGGTCTTTCCGTTCACGAGGCTGGTCCATGTCTGGAGCGCGCCGGTCTGGTATCTCGGCCGCCCGGGCTATCAGGTTGTGCGCACGCGCTTTGCGGGGCGTCGCTCATCTACACCTGTTCCGGCGGTCCGGTTCCCTGCGCCTGGGCGGTCGGTCGCCACGGCTCCCATCCGCCAGCCTGCGGAGTAGATCATGACCGTGCTCATCATCAACCACGCGGCCAAACGCAAACCATCCTCCGAGCATCCGCACGATCATCGCCCCGCGACACCCGACACGAAGCCATCGCGTGAACGCGTGGCGATGCCACCGGTGACCGTCAATGGCGTGACCATATCGCGTAAGGCAATTGCCGCCGAGGTGCAGAACTTCCCGGCCCGCAATCCCGGCGAGGGCTGGAGGGCGGCGACACGCGCTCTGGTCATTCGTGAATTGCTTCTGCAGGAAGCGCGGCGTCTCAATATTTGCGCAGAACAGAAAGCCGACGCGGACGGTCGTCGGGAGACGGAAGAAGACGCGCAGGTGCGCACCCTCATCGAACGCGAAGTCCGCATCCCGGAGGCGGACGACGAGACGGTCCGCCGGTTCTACAACAACAACCTTCGCCGCTTCGTAACGCCGTCGCTCTACGAAGCCGATCACATCCTGATCGGTGCGCGCCGCGATGATAATGAAGCTTTCATGGCGGCCCGCGAAAGGGCCTCATCGCTGAGAACCACCTTGGCGAGTGCACCGGAGCGTTTCGCGGCATTGGCACGCGACTGCTCGGATTGCCCATCGGCGTCCATTGGAGGCAGCCTGGGCCAGATCGGGCCTGGCGACACGACACCGGAGTTCGAAGCCGCTCTCATCGAGCTTGCTCCAGGCGATATCTCGGCGCCGGTGGAGACGCGCTACGGCGTCCACCTCATTCGCCTGATGCGGCGGATTGACGGCTGCCAGCTTCCGTTCGAAGCCGTGCGGGAGCGCATCGCCTCGTATCTGGTCGAGCACGTCCAACGGCAAGCGACAGCACAATATCTGTCTCTCCTTGTCGGCCAGGCCGATATCAGCGGAATTGCGATCGACGGTTCGTCGTCGCCGCTGGTGCAGTGAGGGGATGCGATGCTTGGAAACCTCATTGCTTCGCTGGAAGATCCGAAAGTCGCCATGAGCCTCGTCGCAGCCTTCGACGAGCCGGCGCTCGCGGCGCGGTTGGCTGCGGCTGCCGATAAATCCGGTCGCACGCCGGCCGATATCGTTGGTTCAACCGTACGCAATTTCATGGAGACCGCGTCCGATGATCTGTGGACCCAGCTCATCGGCATCATGAACCGCGCGGACGATCCGGGCCTCGCGGCCATGCGCGCGATTCTCGAAAAAGCCCTGCCGCAGACAAAAGGAATATGAAGATGCGTGCCGTCGATCGCGATGGTTGCTTCGATCCAGGCATGCACATGGTATCCTTCGATACCGCGCGGCGTGCCGCCGCCGCCCTCGCTCGGCCGCTCGATCGGTCGGAAGAGGTGCCGCTGGCTCATGCCGTCGGCCGTATCCTGGCGACGGGGATCGAGGCTCCGCGTGCCCTCCCGCCCTTCGATCAGGCGGCAATGGACGGATATGCCGTTCGCCTGTCGGGCAGGGCGGGCGTGCCGTTGGTCCTTCCCCTGGGTGGCCGTACCAATGCCGGAGATCCGCCGGGCGTACTGGCGCTCGGCACGGCGCATCGCGTCATGACCGGCGCGGCCTTGCCGCGCGGCGCCGATACCGTCGTGATGCAGGAGCACGTCACGCTCAGGGGCGACCTCGTGCAGGTCGGGTGCGATATCGAGCCTGGCGCCCATATCCGAAGGGTTGGCGAGGACGTCGCGCAAGGAATGACTGTTCTTCAACCGGGCCGTCCGATCGGCTGGGCCGAGATTGCGCTTCTCAGAGCCCTCGGCATCAGGACGGTCCCGGTTATCCGCCCTTTGCAGATCGCAGTTCTCACGACCGGTTCCGAACTTCGCGATGCCGGCGAGCCACTGCCTGCAGGCGCCATTTACGACTCCAACGGGCCTATGCTGGCCGCGCTTCTGGGGGCGCCAAACGCGCGTATCACGTCGCTGAGCGTTCCTGACGACTTGGCCGCCACCGCGCAGGCGCTCGAAACCCAGGCGGGATTGGTTGATCTTGTGATCACCACTGCCGGCATGTCGGTTGGAGACGAGGATCACGTACGCAATGCCGCGGCTCGCGCCGGTGGATGGCTCGACATCGTCAAAGTGGCGATGAAGCCCGGCAAGCCGCTGGCGTTCGGCAAGATCGGGGACGCGTATTTCGTCGGTTTGCCGGGCAACCCGCAGGCTGCCGCCTGCGGCGCGCTGGCCTTCGTGCGCCCGATGATGAGACGGCTGCTCGGTCAGGCTCCCGCGGACCCGATCACGGCCGAGATCGCCTTCACATGTGCTCGCAAACCGGATCGCACGGAACTGCTGCCGGTGAGCCTGAGCGTCGAGCAAGGCCGATTGACTGCCCATCGCTGCGGACCGGATGGCTCCCACAGAATGATGCCAATGGTGTCCGCCGACGCCATCGCGGTCGTGCCCGGCTCATCAATACCTGCACAGGCTGGCACCTGCCTCGAAGTACTTCCGTTCGATCAGCCGCGAATTGGAGGATAGCTGGCATGGCCTGTTCTCTGGTCGACAATTTCGGGCGCCGTATCAGCTACCTGCGTCTATCAGTGACGGACCGCTGCGACCTGCGCTGTGTTTATTGCATGGCGGAGCAAATGACCTTCGTTCCGCGCCGTGAACTTCTCACTCTGGAAGAACTCGATCGGCTGGCGTCGGCTTTCATCGTCCGCGGGGTTTCGAAGATCCGCATCACGGGCGGGGAGCCTTTGGTGCGCAAGGGTATCTTGACCCTGGTGCAAGGGTTGTCGCGCCACCTCGCGACGGGTATGCTCAAGGAACTGACCCTCACCACGAACGGAACGCTCCTTGCCGGGCATGCCGAAGCTCTGGCGCGAGCCGGCGTCCGGCGTATCAATGTTTCTCTCGATACGCTCGACGCGGCGCGGTTTCGTTCGATCACGCGGCGAGGTACGCTCGGCGTCGTCATGGACGGACTGCGGGCCGCGCGCGAAGCCGGCCTGCATGTCAAGCTCAACACCGTCGCGCTGAAAGGAATCACCGAGAGCGAGATCCATGATCTGATTGTCTTCGCTCACCGTCAGGCAATGGATCTGACGCTGATCGAGACCATGCCGCTCGGCGATATCGGCGAAGACCGCACCAACCAGTATCTGCCGTTGACGGAGTTGCGGCGCCTGATCGAGACGCGCTGGACGCTGACCGATACGCGGGAGCGTACCGGTGGGCCCGCGCGCTATGCCCGCGTCCGCGAAACGGGGGGCAGGATCGGCTTCATCACCCCGATGAGCCACGCATTCTGCGAAAGCTGCAACCGCGTGCGGGTGAGCGCGACGGGAGTGCTTTACACCTGTCTCGGCCAGGAAGACCGTGCCGACCTGAGGAGAGCGCTTCGTGGTTCCGAGGCGGACGATGCACTCCACGCCGTCATCGACAAGGCAATCCAAACGAAGCCGCGCGGTCATGACTTTCAGATCGATCGAGGTGGGCGGCCGGCGCTCGCACGTCACATGTCGACGCTCGGCGGATGAGGCAAATGTCCGATCCAGCCCGCCATCGAGGACTGCGGCCCGACGCGCGCGAAAGCATCTGCTTCCGTATCGATGCCTGGGCCGTCGGTGCCTGTCATCAGGCGCGATGGTAAAGGAGATCTCGCATGCAGTTCGCTGATCGTAACCATCCCATCACCGCGATCGTCTATTCCGACAGCGCGCGATTCGAGGTTTTTCTGCAGGAAACGACCGCGGCCATGGCCGGTCGCGGCATGCGATTGGCCGGTCTCATCCAGCGCAGCGAGCCGAGACCCGGTCGCCCGAAATGCGACATGCATCTGCTGGATCTCGCGAGCGGCGAAGGTCATCGCATATCCGACGACCGCGGCCCTCATGCTCGCGGTTGCGTCCTGAACATGGATCGCTTGCTTCGCGCCTGCGAAAAAACAGAAGCGGGCTTATCCGGCCTGACCGATCTCCTGGTCCTGTGCAAATTCGGAAAGGCCGAGGTTGAAGGCAGCGGTTTCAGAGCGCTGATCGCCAAGGCGCTTGAACGGTCTGTTCCGGTGCTGATCGGTGTCCCGCTGGTCAATCTTCTGCCATTTCGCGCGTTCTCCGGCGAGTTCGCGCGCGTGATCGAACTGTCCGAGTTCGGTTCCGATCCGCTCGCTGCAGTGGAGATCGACGCCTTACCGACGCGCGATCCAATGACGGGGCTGCATGAACTGATCGCCGGAAAAGAGACCGCCTGTCGGTCCAGCTATCTGCAGGAGGTGAGCGATGGATGATGTGACACTGGCGCGCGCATTGCACGTCCTTGCCGTGATCCACTGGATCGGCGGACTGGCCTTCGTAACGCTGATCATATTGCCGCTGGCCAGGTCGCGTCGCACCGCGGAGGAAGGCCTGGCGCTTTTCGAAAGCGTGGAACGGCGTTTCTCGGCGCAGGTGCGCATCTCCATTCCGCTTGTCGGCGTGACGGGGATTTGGATGGCCTATCGGCTGGACCTTTGGGATCGTTTCATCGATCCGAATTTCTGGTGGATGGGCGCAATGCTCGGCCTGTGGCTCGTCTTCATGCTCATGCTTTTCGTGATCGAACCGCTTGCGCACACAAAGTTCGAGAACAGCGCCCGCCGAGATCCGGCCGCCACATTCGGCCGCATGAGCCGTCTTCATGAATTCCTTCTGCTGCTCGCGGCCATCACGGCGTTCGGGGTGGTTGCCGGAGCTCATGGATTCAATTTCTTCTGACGCGGCACAAGCCGTTGGAGCTGCCCGGCCATGAAACGCACAGCCAAGACACGAAGGTCGTGGAGCGGTCCGCCCCTGTGGAGCTATGGATTCCGCCCCTTCTTCCTGGGCGCCGCGCTCTGGGCCGCGGCGGCGATCGCCATCTGGCCGCCGTTCTTCACGGGCGAGATCGAAATTCCGACGGCTTTTTCACCAGTCGACTGGCACATTCACGAGATGATCTATGGCTATGGTTCGGCCGTCGTCGCCGGGTTTCTGTTGACGGCAATCCCGAATTGGACGGGGCGCCTGCCTGTTGCCGGCTGGCCGCTCGTTCTGCTCGCCATACTGTGGGCCGCAGGTCGGGCGGCGGTTTTCCTTTCCGCGAAAACGGGATGGATGCCGGCCGCACTGCTGGATACGGGCTTTCTTCTGATATTTGCCGCAGTTGCCGCGCGCGAGGTCATCGCGGGAAAGAACCGGCGCAACGTCAAGGTTGTCGCTTTGGTGCTCATGCTCGCGGCCGCCAATGCCGGCTTCCACATCGAGGCGGCGATGATTGGAACCGCCTCGATCTCGGCTCGCGCAGGTCTTGCCGTCATCGTCTTCCTGATCCTGCTGATCGGCGGCCGCGTGGTGCCGAGCTTCACGCATAACTGGCTTGCCAGAAAAGAATTGGCGGTGCGTCCGGTGCCGTTCGGCAGGCCGGATGGCATAGTGATGGCGCTCTCGGCTCTCGCCCTCCTGCTGTGGGTCGTCAATGCCGAATGGAATTTGACCGGCACGCTGCTTCTTGCCGCCGGCACCGCCAATTTCTGGCGGCTCTCCCGCTGGCGAGGCTGGACGACGCGATCGGATCGGCTGGTCCTCGTGCTTCATGCCGGCTTCTTCCTGGCCGCTCTCGGCTTTCTCTTCGCAGGTGCTCGCGTATTCGCGCCGAGCCTCGTTTCACCGGCCACTGCCACTCATGTCTGGGCAATTGGCGCCATTGGGACCATGACCCTTGCGATGATGACTCGCGCGACGCTCGGCCATGTCGGGCGGGCGCTCACCGCGTCCCGTGGCACACAGTTCGTCTATCTTGCGGTGATCGCGGCGATGTTTGCACGGATCGCGATGGAATTGTTCCCGATCGTGATGTTGCCGCTGATGTATATGGCGGCGATCGCCTGGGTCGCTGCGTTCGCCGGCTTCGTCATTGTATACGGGCGGATGCTCGCGGAACCGAAGCGCGCTCAAGCGGAGGGGTAATCCGGCTTTGGGTGTCATATCGGCACAGATGCTTCTTAGCGGAGACACTTCTTGCGTTGTGCCGAAACGCATGTTTCGGCTGCCGCATGTCGTGCTAGCCTCAATGCTTCCTGTCTGCTCAACGGGGTCAGCATGGACGACACTATTCCGACTATTTCTCGAAGAGCGCTGATTCGGGCATCAGCCACGTCCCTGTCGCCAAAGCGGTCGTACTGCTGCAACGCCATATCCGCGGCCTAGACCGCGCAACCGGAGGCATTGAAGACAATAGCGGCGCGTGATCGCGTCAGCGATCTGCTTGTTCCGTTCTGGCATGCGTTGTGCTTGCCCTGCTTGTTTGGCCTAACATCTCGACGGTGCCCTGCACGGTCTAGCTGTCACTCTCAGAAGCCGAACGCTTGAGGACGTTTCTTCAACCAAAGGTGGAATGAGTGATGATCATCGTAGCGACGCAGCAGCTTGGTGGGTTTCTTGGCCGGACTTTCCTGCAAGCAGGTTTGGCCATTGCCGTTTCGGTGGGCATGGCCGCGGCAACGCCGGCTGCGGCACAGACCAAAATCAAGCTGATGCTCAACTGGAAATACCAGGGTCCGCAGGGCATGTTCTTCCTGGCTGACGATCGCGGCTATTTCAAAGCCGAGGGGTTGGACGTCACCTTCGACCAGGGAAACGGGTCCGGCGCCGCCGTGCCGCTCGTCGCCAACGGCTCCTACGACATGGGCTTTGGCGACATCAATGCGCTGATCGAACTGGCGGCAAAGAAGCCGGAAGATGCGCCAATTGCCGTGCATGTCATGTTCAACCAGCCGCCCTTCACGATCGCGGTCAAGTCCGAATCGCCGATCAAGACGCCGAAGGATCTGGAAGGACGCATACTCGGCGGTGCCGCCAATGACGGTGCGCTGAAACTGTTTCCCGCCTTTTGCAAGATCGCCAAGATCGATTGTTCGACCGTCAAAATGACGACGATGCAGCCAAACCTGCGCGAGCAGATGCTGATGTCCGGCCAGGTCGAGGGCGTGTTCGGTTATGTCAACACCATTCTGTTCTCCGCCAAGCTGATGGGCGTCAAGGACGAGCAGCTTCGCTTCATCAATTTCGGTGATTACGGCATGGACCTCTATTCCAACGCGATCATCGTTTCGCAGAAAATGGTCAAGGACAATCCCAAGGCGATCGCCGGCTTTCTGCGCGCCCTGAACAAAGGCCTCGTCGACTCGCTGAAAGATCCCGATGCGTCGGTTGCTTCCGTCGTCAAGCGCGAACCCCTGCTCAACACGCCGATCGAGCGGGCGCGCTTCGATGCGACGCTCAGATCGGAAATGAATCACCCGGAGATCAAGCGCATCGGCCTCGGCAATGTCGACATGGAACGCTTGAAGAAATCGATCGACATTCTGGTCGACGCCAACAGCCTGCCGCGCACGCCCGCCGTCAGCGAAATCTTCACGCCGGCGTTTCTGCCGCCGGCTGACGATCTGCCGAAGACGCTATTCTAGGCAGTTACCTGTAGCCACGTCGCTTAGCGGCGTGGCACGGCCCCGTGCAGGAACAGATCGGCGGTGCAGGCTGCGATCTCGCGTAGCTTGGCGCGAGGCAGCTTGATCTTCTGGCTGAAGAGCAGGCGCATCTGCAGGTCGGTCTTCAGCATTCCCATGAATTGCACCGCAGCCAGATCCGGCTGCTTGAAGTGGAGTTTCCCCAGTTTCATCTGCGCCTGCAGATAGGCGTGAATGATGCCTTGCGAACGCCGGACGGGGCCGTCAAGAAACATCTTGCCGATCTCGGGAAACTGCCGCGAATCCGAGACGACCATTTGAAACAGCGACACCATCTCCGGCGTGTAGATGCTGGTCAGGAAAACGGTTCCCAGCTCGGTCAGGACTTCCAGCGGGCCGCCATCGGGAGAACCGAGATGGGAGACTTCCTCGGGAACCACCTCATTGCAAAGGCCGCGCACGACGGCAGAAAACAATTCCTCCTTGCTGTTGAAATGAACATAGACGGTCCGCTTCGAAACGGATGCCTCCTGCGACACCGCATCCATGCTGGTCTGCACAAAGCCGCGCTCGATAAACAGTTTCGTTCCGGCAGCGAGGATGGCCCGATACTTCCGCTGCGAATCCCGGCGGGTCAGCCGGCCTTCGGGTGGCATGGTTTCATTGAACATTTCGATTTCGACCTGATCTGATGATCGCTTTCTATTGCAACCGCATCTGCTCCGCAACGCGACGTTTTAAGCAAGCGACTTGAATGCGGAGCGTTGGAGCTGTTGCAGCGCAGTCATTTGCCTCACCACATCTCGAACAGCTGCACTCGCCCGCATCGTGGGCCAGATGAAAAATGCTTGCTCCCGAATATAAACTTGGTAGTTTATATTTAAGGCCACTGACGTGGCCGGGGAGTGGAAGCCCGATTGCGAGGCTTTTTCGAGGGGGGATGACGATGACGCTGGCACAACCAGGCTTGCCCGAGCGGGGCTTAGACGCTGCGGCCTCTCAATCGGCGGCGGAGCAGGCGACGGGATGGAAGACAGTTCTTGCCTGCGCCGCAGGCCTGACCTTCGGCCCGAGCGTCATCACGGTTTTCGGTTTCGGCGCATTCATCAATCCGCTCGATCGCGAATTCGGCTGGTCGGTTTCCTCCATATCGCTGGGCGCCACCATCGTCGCCATCATGATCATGATCCTGGCGCCGCTGCAGGGGCTTCTCGTCGATCGTTTCGGTGGGCGGCGGCTCGTGCTGTGGAGCATACCCGCCTTCGGCCTGTCGCTCTGCTCGATGTATTTCCTGCCGAACAACCTCCTCGTGTTCTATCTCGCCTGGGTCGTGATCCCGCTGTGCGGCCTGGGGATCTGGCCGATCTCGTATTTGCGCCTGACGGCCGGATGGTTCGACAAGAATCTCGGGCTGGCCTTCGGCGTCACCAATGCCGGCATCGGCGTCGGCGCGGTCGTGGTGCCTCTGCTGACGGCTTTCTTCATCAGCAGATACGGCTGGCGCGAGGCCTTTGTCTGTCTCGGCGTCGTCGCGCTGCTTGTCTGGCCCATCGCCTTCCTGTTCTTGAAAGAGTCCGGACGTCAGGCGTCGCCGATGAACATGCAGGGCGATACGCTTGCCGAAGCTACGCGCACGAGGCCGTTCTGGATTGCCGTCGCCGGCTTCTTCCTGCTCGGCATCTTCAGCGCCAGCATTCTCGTGCATCACGTGCGCATTCTTATCGACGCGGGCATACCGCCGGCGACCGCCACCGTGCTGCCGGCGGCGCTCGGCGCTTCGCTGGTTGTTGCGAGGCTGCTTACCGGCTGGCTGCTCGATCGTTTTCCCGCCTCCTGGCTGATGGCGATTTTCCTGGTCGGCGGTGCAGTGGCGGCGGGGCTTTATTCCCGCGGCCCGGACCTTCCGCTTGCCATTCTCAGCGCGGCGCTGGTCGGCCTCGTGGTCGGCGCCGAGTTCGATGTGCTGAGCTACATCATCCCGCGCTATCACGGCCGCAAATCCTTCGGCCGCATCTACGGCGTGATCTTCGCCGTCTTCCAGTTCGCCAGCGCCATCGCCGCCTTCGCCGTTGGCTACAGTCGCTCGCAACTGGGGTCCTATGCGCCGGCGATGATGGTGCTTGTTGGCGTCTGCGTGGTTTGCGCGCTGCTGTTCACACAGTTGGGCGCCTATCGCTTCGTGGCCGGCGAGCGGACGGCGAAATAATTATTCTCTGTATGATGGAAGCATAGGTCATGGCGGTCAGAGAAGATCTGTTTGTCAGAATGAGCGATGGCGTCGAACTGGCGGTGCGCGTGCACCGGCCGGAGGGTGAAGGAAAATGGCCATCGCTGTTCGGCGTTTCGCCGTATCGTTTCGACAATGACGATGTGCCCGACACCAAGATGTTCCTGTGGCGTGAGACAGGCCCGATCCACTGGTATGTCGAGCAGGGCTATGCCTATGTGCGGCTTGACGTGCGCGGCACCGGCCGTTCCGGCGGCGAATACGAATTCTTCAGTCCGCGCGAGCGTCGCGATCTCTACGAGGTGATCGAATGGATTGCGGCGCAATCCTGGTGCACGGGCAAGGTCGGCGGTATCGGCGAATCCTATTACGGTACGTCGCAATGGTGCATGGCGGCGGAACAGCCGCCGCATCTGGCCTGTATCGCGCCCTATGACGGGCATGTCGATATCTACAACGGCTGGGCTTATACCGGCGGCGTGCCGAGCGAATTCATGGGCGTGTGGTGGAACGCCAATGTGCGGCCGATCAACCGCAGTCCCGGCAATAACGCCAAGGGCCGCGCGATCGCCTATGACGTGCCTTATCAGGTCGGCCTGCATCCGACGTTCGATGAGTTCTGGCAGGAGCGGGCGATCCTCGATCAGCTCGCGGATGTGAAAATTCCGGTGTTCTCCATCGGCGTCTGGGCCAAGATGGATCTGCATCTGGGCGGCAATATTCTCGGCTGGGAAACCGTGCAAGGCCCGAAATGGCTGATGGTCACGGGCGCGCCGAATGCCTTCGAAGCCTGCGCCGAATTCGAGCACGAAGCGTTCCATAAGGAATATCTTCTGCCGTTCTACGATCGCTATCTGAAAGGCATCGAGAATGGTTTCGAACGCCGGCCGCCGGTCGACATGTTCCTGCGCGGCGCCGGTCGTTACGAGCCGCACCAGGCATGGCCGCCGTCGGATGTGCAGGAACGCCGTTTCTTTCTCAGCGAAGGACACAGAGGCGTCGTCCAGTCCCTGAACGACGGACGGCTTGCCGACGCCGCGCCGACAGCGGACCATGCCGAAACATCCTACGACTATCCCAACCCGGACTGGACGATCGGCGTTTCGACGTTGGGCGAGGCAGGGCCCGACCCGCTGAAAGCGATCCTGACGTTCACATCCGACCCGCTCGACGCGCCGATGACGATTGCGGGCGCATCGGAACTGGTGACTTATCTTTCTTCCACTGCTCCGGATACTGACCTGATCGTGCGGGTGTCGGAAATGCCTCCGCCGGAAAGCAAGCGCCGGCCCGCGGTCATCACCAAGGGCTGGCTGAAGGCATCGCACCGCCAGATCGATGCCGAGCGGAGCCGGCCGCGTGCGCCGGTACTCGATCATCGCTCGGAGCAACCACTGAAGGCCGGCGAGATCGTCGAATGCCGTGTGCCGTTGATGCATGCGCATTACCGCGTCGAGCCGGGCGCCAGGCTGCGGATCGAGATCGCCAACGGCGATTCGCCCGTGACCGATCCGATCTTCTCCCACAGCTATACGCCCAACAAGGTGGGGCGCGACACGCTGCACCACTCTGTGCGCTATCCGTCGCGGCTGCTGCTCTCGGTCAAGAATTAGCTGAGTCCATCATCGGATTGGTGCGGGAAACGGTGTCCACGTTGCCGGCGGCGCTTGACGCCGGCCCAGGTGTCGTCATGAGATGGCCGGGCTAGCCCATTTTTTGCATGGGACCGATCGATCGAAGGGCGCGCGAGGCGATGGTGGACGTACAGGTAACGGAGGGCGGGCCGCTGCTGTCGCTGCGCGGCATCGTCAAGCGTTTTGGCGATTTTGTCGCCAACGACCACATCGACCTGGATATTCACGAGGGCGAGGCGCACGCGCTGATCGGTGAAAACGGCGCCGGCAAATCGACGCTGGTCAAAATCATCTATGGCTTGCTGCAGCCCACCGAGGGCACGATTGCGATTGCTGGCGAGCAGGTCCGGCTGAGCGGGCCGGAAGACGCCCGGACCCGGGGCATCGGCATGGTGTTCCAGCATTTTTCCCTATTCGACAATCTCACTGTCGCCGAAAACATCGCCCTCGTGCTGCCGCGCGACCAGAACCTCAATGGCCTGCGCGGACGCATCGCCGAAGTGGCGGAGCGTTACAGAATGCCGCTGGAGCCTGACCGGGAGGTCTGGTCGCTGTCGGCCGGGGAACGGCAGCGCATCGAGATCGCGCGCTGCCTGCTGCAGAATCCGCGCCTCGTCATTCTGGATGAACCGACCTCGGTGCTGACGCCGCAGGAATCCTACCGGTTGTTCGAGACGCTCGACCGCCTGAAGTCGGAGGGCCGGTCGCTGCTTTATATTTCCCACAAGCTCGACGAAGTGAAACGGCTTTGCGAGCGCGCGACGATCCTGCGGCTCGGCAAAAAGGTCGGATATTGCGATCCACGCAAGGAAAGCGCGCGTTCGCTGGCCGCCCTCATGGTCGGAACGCAGATTTCAGATATTCACGCGCCGACTGCGCGGGCCGCCGGGCCGCAGCGCCTCGTCGTCGACGATCTTTCGATCGAGGCCGAGGAAATCCATGGCGTCGATCTCGAACATATCTCGCTCGCCGTGCGCGCCGGCGAGGTCTTCGGCATCGCCGGCGTGGCCGGCAACGGACAGTCGGAACTTTTTGCCGTTCTGTCGGGCGAGCGCATCGGAACACGTGCCGAAGCCATCCGGATCGACGGCGCCGAGACCGGCGGTGACGACATCACCCGCCGCAGGCTCCTGGGCGCGGCCTTCGTGCCGGAGGAGCGCAACGGCCATGCGGCCGCGCCGGACTTTTCGCTGACGGAAAATGTCGTCCTGTCGCGTCATGCCACGGCAGGCGTTGCGCAGCATGGCCTGGTCAGCTTCGATCGTGCAAAGGCGCTGGCCCAATCGATCATTTCGGTCTTCGACGTGAGGAAGGCGGGGCCGGACCCGGCGGCGCGGACCCTATCGGGCGGCAATCTGCAGAAATTCGTCGTCGGCCGCGAAATCCTCAGCGAGCCGAAAATTCTGGTGGTCAACCAGCCGACCTGGGGCGTCGATGCTGCCGCCTGCGCCGCCATTCGCCAGGCTTTGGTGGATCTGGCGGCGCGTGGCGCGGCCGTGCTCCTCATCAGCCAGGACCTCGACGAACTGTTCGAAATCTGCGATCGCATCGCCGTCATCCACGACGGGCGTCTGTCGGAAGCGCTCGATGCCAGGGGCGCGACGCGCGAGGAAATCGGCTTGCTTATGACCGGGACGGGACACCAGACGGCGGCCGCGCATGCGCATTGATCTCGAGGCACGTCCGTCACGCTCGCTCGCGCTTGATATCGGCGCGCCGATCGTTGCGCTCATCGCGGCGATCCTGCTTGGCGGCCTCGTCGTCTGGCTGATGGGCAAGTCGCCGACGCGCGCCTTCTCGGTCTATTTCATCGAACCCTTGCTTGAGGGCTGGTCGCTGCAGGAACTGGCGGTGAAGGCCTGTCCTTTGGTGCTCATCGCCATTGGACTGAGTTTCTGTTTCCGCGCCAACCTGTGGAACATCGGCGCCGAGGGCCAGTTCGTCATCGGCGGCCTGGTCGGAGGGTGGCTTGCCATCGCCACCCATGACGGCGCCTATCAATCGGTCATCGGCGGCTGGTGGATATTGCCGGCGATGCTGGTGCTCGGCACCTTGGCCGGTGCGCTCTACGCGATGATCCCGGCGCTGCTACGGGTCTGGCTCGGCGTCTCGGAAATTCTCACAAGCCTGATGCTCGTCTATGTTGCGGAGCTCATTCTCGACTATCTTTCGCGCGGGCCACTGCGCGACCCCAAGGGGTTCAATTTTCCGCAGAGCGTGACGTTCGACGATGTCGCCCATCTGCCTTATCTCGCCGAGGGCGACCGGCTACATGCAGGCGTCATCCTGGCGGTGCTGGCGGTGCTGATCGCCGCGTTCATCTTCTCTCGCACCTTGTTCGGCTTCGAGGTGCGGCTGGTCGGCGATGCGCCGCGTGCTGCGCGTTTCGCCGGCTTCAGCGACCGCTGGCTGACGATCGCGGTCTTTGCCATATCCGGCGGCCTGGCCGGACTTGCCGGCATCTGCGAGGTGGCGGGGCAGATCGGCCAGTTGCAGCCGACGATTTCGCCTGGGTACGGTTTCACCGCCATCATCGTCGCGTTTCTGGGGCGGCTGTCGCCGTTCGGCATTCTCATCGCAGGGCTCGTCCTGGCGCTCACCTATATCGGCGGAGAATCAGCGCAGGTGGCGCTCAAATTGCCCAATGACATGACCCGCGCCTTCCAGGGCCTCCTGCTGATGTGCGTTCTCATTGCCGATGCGGCGACGCGCTATCGCATCCGTTTCCGGCTGGGAGCCCTGGCATGACACCGGCGATCCTCGAACTGGTTCTGATGACCATCGTCACGGCGGCGACGCCGCTGATCATCGCGGCCATCGGCGAACTGGTGACAGAGCGCGCCGGCGTGCTCAACCTCGGCGTCGAAGGCATGATGATCGTCGGCGCGGCGCTGGGTTTTGCCGCCGCCTATCTCTCAGGCTCTCCGCTGATCGGCGCACTGGCGGGCATGGCGGCCGGCATGGTGCTGGCGGCTCTGTTCGGTCTGCTGACGGTCGGCCTGGCGATCAACCAGGTGGCGGCAGGCCTGGCGCTGACCATTGTCGGCGTTGGCCTCTCGGGCCTTCTTGGCGCGGGCTATGTCGGCTTGAAGCGCGATGCCCCGCCGCATCTCTATATCCCTTATCTCTCTGATCTGCCGTTCGTCGGCAAGCTGGTGTTCGGCCAGGACGCCTTTGTCTATGGCAGCTTTGTCCTTGTCGCGGCGGTCGCCTGGTATCTGACACGCACGCGCGCCGGACTGGCGCTGCGGGCGATCGGCGATAATCATCATTCGGCTCATGCTCTGGGCTTGCCCGTGCGCCGCACGCGCTTTCTCGCCATCCTGTTCGGTGGCGCCTGCGCCGGGATGGCTGGCGCCTATCTGTCGATCGCCTATACGCCATTCTGGTCGCCGGGGATGACGGCGGGGCGCGGCTGGATCGCGCTGGCGCTGGTCGTCTTCTCGTCCTGGCGGCCGTGGCGTGTGGTGCTTGGCGCATTGCTTTTCGGCGGCGCCACGGTGCTGCAACTGCATGCCCAGGCCGCCTCGCTCGGGTTGCCGGGCCAGCTGCTGTCGGCGGTGCCCTATCTTGCCACCATAGCGGCGCTTATGGTTCTTTCGATCGGCGCGCGACGCAAATCGGCGGCGCCGGCGGCGCTCGGCCAGCCGTTCGTGGCGCCGCGTTGAGCAGCGCAATTGGCATATGCCTTGCGACCTCATAACCTGCTGTATAAGCCTGCGATCGATTTTTTGGGGAAAGGAACGGGAATGAGCAGACTCAATTTGAAACTGGCTCTTCTTTCAGCAATTGCGTTTGGAATGGCCACGGGCGCAATGGCCGCTGAAAAGCTGAAGGTCGGCTTCGTCTATGTCGGCCCGGTGGGCGACTTCGGCTATTCCTACCAGCACGACCAGGGCCGCCAGGCGATGCAGAAGGCGCTCGGCGATGCGGTCGAGACGACCTTCCTCGAAAACGTGCCGGAGGCCGACAGCGAACGCTCGATCGAGCAGCTTGCCCGCTCCGGCCATAAGCTCATCTTCACCACGTCGTTCGGCTTCATGGAGCCGACGCTGAAGGTGGCGAAGAAATTTCCCAAAATCAACTTCGAGCACGCGACCGGCTACAAGCGCGCCGCGAATGTGGCGACCTATTCGGCGCGGTTTCACGAAGGCCGCTATGTCATCGGTCAGATCGCCGGCAAGATGACGAAGTCCAACATCATCGGCTATGTGGCGTCCTTCCCCATTCCTGAAGTGGTGTCTGGTATCAATGCCTTCCTGCTCGGCGCGCAATCGGTGAATCCGAACGTCAAAATCAAGATCGTCTGGGCGAACACCTGGTTCGATCCGGGCAAGGAAGCCGACGCCACCAAGGCGCTGCTGGCGCAGGGCGCTGACATCATCACCCAGCACACCGATTCCGCGGCGCCACTGCAGGAAGCCGAGAAGGCCGGCAAGTTCGGCTTCGGCCAGGCGTCCGACATGATCCGTTTCGCGCCGAAGGCGCAGCTGACAGCGATCGTCGATGATTGGTCGGGCTATTATATCGAGCGCGTCAAGGCGGAACTGGCCGGCACGTGGAAGTCCGGCGACACATGGGGTGGCATCGGCGCCCACATGGTCAACCTGGCGCCCTTCACCAATATGCCCGACGACTTGAAGAAGATGGCGGAACAGACGGAGGCTGATATCGCTTCCGGCAAGCTCAATCCGTTCAAGTGCCCGATCATGGACCAGACCGGCAAACCGGTCGACTGCAAGGGCGGCACCGCGCTGTCGGACGAGCAGGTGCTCGGCATGAACTGGTACGTCAAGGGCATCGACGATTCACTGCCGAAGTAACTATAAACTCCCCGGAAGCCCTCTTCCTTCGAGACGCACCTTTCAGGCGCTCCTCCGGATGAGGGCTTCTGCTAGCTCACGGATGACTAAGCTTGCGGCATCTTGTCGTCGCTGTCGATCCCGAGCAGATCTTTCGTCGATCCCGCATCGTCGTCTTCATCTTCGCGCGGCGGAATGGTGTTCTCTTCGCCGGCTTCCTCGCCCACAGGAAAAGTAGCTTCCTCGGCCGCCGCGGGGCTCGGGATCGGGTTTGGCCGAAACTGAGCCCGCCTTGGCGGTGAATGCGCATATTCCACGACCTGAAAAGGCGCGCCGCATTTGACGCAGAGGATCGGCGTGCGATTCAGATCGTAAAAAGGCGCATTGCAAGTCAGGCATCGGCGCTTTACGCCCAAGCTGGCGTCTACCATCGTGGTGTCCTTTCAAGAATGACCCAACGACGGCCAAGAAATCTCAGCTCCGGCGCAAGGAACATCGTCATCGCACACCCGCGACGTGCCGTCTTCCTTTAATCTTGAGGTTGTGGGCCGTGTTTCCGGATCAGGAAGTATTCGGCGGTTTGCGGCGCATCATCGAAAATGCCCAGAAAAGTCGCTGTGCCCATCAGTATGAGTCGTTTCGCGACATTGGAACAAGGTCTTGCGCCTTCCGACAAAGATTGTCTGACGGGATCCCCTATTGTCATCAAGTCGGAAACCGGTAATCTCCTCTGCAACCAAGGTTGGAAACGTTTTGCAAAGATGGAATTTGGAGTCGCCGGACGCGAGAATCCAATTCCACGTAACGAGGAGGACGTCATGGTGATCAGCGCAGCCACGATTCTAGGCCGCTCCATAAGCCGTCGTGTAGTAGCAAGTACGCTGGTCTGTGCCGCCCCTCTGGCCCTGGTCTCGAGCGTCAGCCTTGCCCAGCAGGCCCCGCCACTGAAGATCGGCGTGATCCTGCCGTTATCCGGCAACTTTACGCCCGCTGGAGAGGACGCGCTGACGGGTCTCCGCATCTATTTCGACCAGATCAACAATGAAGTGGCGGGCCGCAAGATCCAGTTGATCGTCGAGGACGAGCAGGGCAGGCCGGACGTGGCACTGACCAAGGCGCGCAAGCTTGTCGAAGGCGACAAGGTGCAGATTCTCACCGGGTTCGTTTCTTCGGCCGTCGCGCTCGCGGTCAACGACTATGCCCGCGAAAAGAAGATTCCGATGGTGGTTTCCGCCGACGGAGGCGCGAACGAATTGACGACGCCGGGGCCGCTGTCCAATCCCTATCTGGTGCGTACCTCTCAGAACGGCCGTACGCCCTCTGCGGCGGCGGCTGAATTCGTCTTCAAGCAGGGATGGCGCAAGGTCGCCGCCATCACGTCGGATTATGCCGGCGGGTTCGATACGATCGGCGGATTCGCCCAGGCTTTCTGCAAGCTCGGCGGAAGCATCACGCAGGAACAATATCCGCCGCTGACGACAAACGACTACGGCCCCTACGTCACCAACATCAAGCGTGACGCCGATGCCGTAGTGACATTCCTGCCGGGCGCCAATGGCCTGAAGTTCGCGAACCAGTTCATCGAGCTGGGCGTGAAAGACAAAATGCCGCTGATGGATATCTTCGGCCAGATCGCTTATGAGCCCTATCTGACGCAACTTGGCGCCAACGGTGTCGGGATCTATTCGGTGCTTCATTATACGCCGATGATCAAGACGCCGGAGAACGAGCGCTTCGTCAAGGAATATGTGGCACGCGCCAAGCGTCTGCCGAGCGACAACGGTCCCGATGCCTGGGTCGGCGCCAAGGCGATCGCCGAAGCGGCGAAGGCAGTCGGCGGCAAGGTCGAAGATACCGAAAAATTCCTCGCCGCCTTCAAGGCGCTGAAGTTCGATTCGCCGAAGGGGCCGATCGCCTTCGACAAGTTCGGCCAGGTGATCCACTCGATGTATATTCGCAAGGTCGAGAAGGTCGGCAATGACTACGTCAACACGCCCATTCAGACTTTCAACAATGTCGACCAGTTCTGGCCGTTCTCCCTGGAAGAGTTCGAATCCTACAAATACCGCTATGTCGATCTGAAAGGGTCGATGACCGATTGCAAGAAGGTGCTGGAAAAGAAATAGCGTGTTCGAGCCATCTCGCGCGTCTGTCGTCTGGGCGCAGTCTTTCCGCTACGCAGCCGGACATCCGCAATGATCTGGGTCATTCATACGCTGAACGGAATATCCTTCGGGATATTGCTGTTCCTGCTCGCAGCGGGTCTGTCGCTGATCTACGGCCTGATGAAGATATTGAACCTGACGCACGGGTCTTATTATCTGGTCGGCGCCTATATCGGATCGACTGTCATCGCGACGACGGGGAGCTTCATTCTGGCATTGATCATCGCGCCGATTGTCGTCGCGGCGCTCGGCGCGGTGATGGAGCGGTTCTTCCTGCGGCAGTTTCATCTCGACGAACTGCCGCAGACATTGCTGACCTTCGGCTTCCTGTTCATCTTTGCCGATCTCAGTCTCTGGATCTGGGGTGGTGATCCGATCATGCTGCCGAAGCCGGCGCTGTTCTCCCGCTCCATCGACATCGGCGGGCTGGGCTACCCGACCTATCGCCTCCTGCTGATCGGCGTCGGCCTACTGGTTGCCCTCATCCTGTGGTGGTTCCAGGAGCGTACCCGGGTTGGCGCCATGCTGCGCGCCGGCGTCGACGATGCCGAAATCGCACGCGCCATGGGCATCGATGTGTCGCTCCTGTTCACGCTGGTCTTCGCGGTCGGCGCGCTGCTGGCGGCGCTCGGCGGTGTGCTTGGCGGGCCAATCATCGGGGCCGGGCCGGGAACGGATTTCGACGTCATGCTGCTGGCTTTCGTCGTCGTGATCGTCGGCGGGCTGGGCAGTCTGCGGGGGGCACTGGTCGGCGGTCTCGTCGTCGGCCTGCTGGATAATTTCGGCAAGATATTCTTTCCGGAGTTCGCGCTGTTCACGATCTTCGTGCCGATGGCGGTCATTCTTTCCTTCAGGCCGACCGGCCTTTTCGGGCGGGCCTGATGCGTCGTTATTCCCTCGTCATTCTTCTCGCCATCGCGATCTTCGCGGCGCTGCCATATGTCTTGCCGACATACTATCTCAGCCTTACCACGAAGATCCTGATCTTTGTCCTGTTCGCCATGAGCCTCGATCTGCTGATCGGCTACACGGGTCTCGCTTCGCTCGGGCACGCGGCGTTCTTCGGATTTGGCGGTTACGTCGTCGGCCTGCTCGTCGTGCGCGGGCAGGTTTCCGAATGGATCGCCCTGCCGGCAGGCGTCGCTCTGGCGACAGCGCTGGGGGCGCTGTTCGCCGTGCTCGCCCTGCGTGCGCGCGGCAGCTATTTCCTCATGATCACGCTGGCGCTGGCGCAAGTCGTCTGGGGCATCGCCTTCGGCTGGCGGACGCTGACGGGCGGCGACGACGGCTTGCCGGGCGTCAAGCGTCCCACGTTTATCGTGTCGCTGGCCGACGAGAACTCCTTCTACTATTTCGTCCTGCTGATGGTCGGCCTGTCGGCATTGGCCCTTGTTGCGATCGTCAGGTCGCCGTTCGGTCACGCGCTGCGCGGGATCCGCGAGAGTGAGACACGCATGCTGGCGCTCGGCTTCAATGTCTGGCGGCACCAATTCGCGGCCTTCGTCATCTCGGCGGCCTTCGCGGGGCTTGCCGGCTGCCTGTTCGTCTATAACACCCGTTTCGTCAGCCCCGACGTCCTGCATGTGGTGCGCTCGGCAGAAGTCCTCATCATGGTCATTCTGGGCGGTGTCGGCACCTTGCTCGGCCCCGCGATCGGTGCTGCGGTCATCATCCTTCTGGAGGACTTCGTCAGCTCGCTGACCCAGAGATGGCTGCTCATTCTTGGCATTGTTTATGTGGTGACGACGCTGTTCGCGCCACGCGGTCTGGTCGGGCTTTACAGGGACTATTTCTCGCGGAATCGGAAACGATGATTGCGCTCGATATCGAGAACGTAACGAAAAGCTTCGGTGGTGTGCGCGCGCTCACCGGCGTGACGCTGTCGCTGAACGAGGGCGAGCGGCTTGTGCTGCTGGGGCCGAACGGCGCCGGCAAGACGACCCTGTTTCATTCGATCTCCGGAAATATCCTCGCTTCGTCCGGGCGCATCAGCCTCTTCGGCGACGACATCACGCAATTGCCGCCGGACGCGCGGGCGCGGCTCGGACTTGCCCGCACCTTTCAGATCACCAACCTCTTCGCCCAGCTCACCGTGCTTGAAAATATCCTGCTGGCGGTTTGCGGCGCGCAGAAGCTGACGTTCAAGTTCGTCCGGCCGCTCGATCGTTACGACGACATTCAGAAGCGGGCGCGCGCGCTGCTCGAAGAATGGAACCTGGTGGACGCCGCCGATAGGCTCGTTCGCAACCTCTCATATGGGGAGCAACGCCAGGTCGAGGTGGTAATGGCGCTCTCCGGTGAACCAAGAATATTGCTGCTCGACGAGCCGACGGCCGGATTGTCGCCGGCGGAAACGCTTCGCGTCATGGAGATGGTCCGCAAACTGCCGCGGGACATGACGATTGTGATGATCGAGCACGATATGGATGTGGCCTTTGAAATCGCCGACAGGATCGCCGTCATGCATCAGGGGCGTGTGATCGCGGAGGGCGATGAAGCCGCCATTCGCGGCAACCAGCAGGTCAGCGATATCTATCTGGGAGTGGAGTGAACCGATGCAAGAGGCGATGCTTGCCATCGAGAACATCCATACCAACTATGGCGCGAGCCAGGTCCTGCACGGGATTTCGTTGAAGGTGAAGCCCGGCGAGATCGTCGGCATCATGGGCCGCAACGGCGTCGGCAAGACGACCTTGATGCGCTCCATCATGGGCCTGACGCCGGCCAAGAGCGGCCGCATTTCGTTCCGTGACGCCGATATCACCCACATGCCATCGCACAAGATCGCGCGCCTCGGCATCGGCTACGTTCCGCAGGGCCGCCGCGTGTTTCCCTCGCTCACGGTGCGCGAACATCTGCAGGTGACGGCCCGCGAGGCGCCGGCCAATCAATGGACCTTCGCCAAGATGATCGAGCTGTTTCCAAACCTGGGACAGCGGCTCGACCAATCCGGCGCCAAGCTCAGCGGCGGCGAGCAGCAGATGCTGGCGGCGGGCAGGGCGCTTGTCGCCAATCCGTCCTTATTGCTGATGGATGAGCCGACGGAAGGCCTGGCGCCGCTGATGGTGCGCGAACTCGGCCGCCTTGTGGGTGCGCTCAAGGAAACCGGAACGGCAGTGCTGCTTGTCGAGCAGCAATTGGCGTTCGTCCTCAAATATGCCGATCGCGTCTACATCGTTTCGAAGGGGCAGGTCGTCCACCATTGCCTGCCGTCGGAACTGGCCGCCGACAGCGAGATCAAGGCCCGTTTTCTCGGCGTCTGAAGCCTCGCGACGACATCGCCGCGAGGCTGGTTATTCTGTTCAGGTCTTCTGGCCGTTCTGCGGCGGCTTGCCAGCCTGCGGCGGCAGCGGCTGCACCAGGGCGCCCGGGCCGATCTTCTGCAGATTGCCGCTGATCACCTGGTCGCTGTCCTTCAGGCCGGTCGGAATGACGACCAGGTCGCCCTCGGTGCGGCCGAGGGTAACGTTGCGCATTTCCACCTTGTTGCCTTCGCCGACCACATAAAGGAATTTGCCGAACTGGCTCGAGCCCAGCGCCACCTGCGGCACAAGCAATGCGTTCGGTTGTTCGCGCAGCAGCAGGCGGACGCGGACATATTGGCCGGGCAGCAAGGTCCTGTCGGCATTCTTGATCGTAGCGCGCGCATTGATCGTGCCAGTCAGGCGATCGATACTGTTGTCGATGAAAGTCAGTTCGCCCTTGTGACGGGCTTCGGTCTCGCCAGGGAAGGACACTTCAGCGATCACCTTGCCGGCGTTACGCGCCTTCTGGATTTCCGGGAGTTCCGTCTCGGCCGGATTGAACGTGACATAAACGTTGTCGAGATAGACCAGTGTGTTCAGCACCGTGCCGATGGAACTGATCAACGTGCCGACCGGGGCCTGGTTACGCCCGAGGCGGCCGTCAAAGGGCGCACGGATTTCGGTGTAGCTGAGATTCAACTGAGCGGCCCGAACGGCTGCATCGTCGGCGATCAGCGAGGCTTCCGCCTGCCGCTCGGCGCTGAGGCGCTGTTCGTAGAGATCCTTGGACAGATAGCCGCTCTTGATCAGATCCTGGCCGCGTAGCGTGTTGGCGCGCGCATAGTCGAGCGCCGCCTTGTCGCGCTTCTGGTTGGCGAGCGCCTGGTCGAGTGCGCTCTGATAATCGCGCGGGTCGATCTGGTAGAGAAGATCGCCTTTCTTGACATCGCTTCCATCGGCGGCCGGCTGGGCCTGAATATAGCCGGCAACCTTGGCCTGCAGAGTCACGCTGCTGATCGCCTCGGTACGGGCGGAATATTCATAATAGATGGGGATGGACTTCTTGACGACGGCTGCCACCGGCACGGGCATGGCGAAGGGCGCAGGCGCCGCGTTTGCGGCCTGCTGGTTGGGCTTGGCGCCCGGGAACCATTTATCCTTGGTGGCGTAGGCTGAAGCGGCGACCACTGCGATTAGCGCGACGCTCACAACTAACTTACGGTTTGGCATATCTGAAAACTCCAATTATTCGGCTGGTTCGGCCGTCGCATGTTGGTGTGAAACTTTGTGGCCGGCCTTCTCGTCACCTTCGCGGCCTTCACGCAGGCGCTCGATGACGGCATAGAAGACCGGAACGAAGATCAAGGTCAGGAACGTGGCGGCGAGCATGCCGCCGAATACCGCGGTGCCGATCGATTGACGGCTGGCAGCGCCGGCGCCCTCGGCGATCATCAGCGGCACGACGCCGAGGATGAAGGCGAAGGCCGTCATCAGGATCGGGCGCAGACGCAGGCGTCCGGCTTCCGCCGCGGCATCGACGATGGACAGACCTTCCTCGCGCCGCGTCCGGGCGAATTCGACGATCAGAATCGCGTTCTTCGCGGCCAGGCCGATCAGCATTACGAAGCCGATCTGCGAATAGACGTCGATCTGCAGGCCGCGGATCCAGATGGCGAGCAGCGCGCCGAAAAGACCGAACGGCACCGCCAGGAGAACCATGAAGGGCATGGTCCAGCTTTCATATTGCGCCGCCAGGATCAGGAAGCAGAAGACGATCGCCAGCGCGAAAATGATGGTCGCGATGGAGCCGGCCCTGAGTTCCTGCAAGGTGATACCGGTCCATTCATAGCCGAAATCCTTCGGCAAAGCTGCCTGCGCAGCGCGTTCCATCGCCACCACGGCCTGGCTGGAGCTGAACCCCGGCGCCGGGGCGCCGTTGATCTTGGAGGACGTGTAGTTGTTGTAGTGCGGCACGCTTTCCGGACCGATGATCGGTTTCAGCGTGCCAAGCGTACTCAAAGGCACCATGCCGCCGCTGTTGTTGCGAACATAGAGTTTGGAGATGTCGGCGGCATCGGCGCGCGCATCCTTCTCGGCCTGCAAGGTGACGCGGAACGTGCGACCGAAGAAGTTGAAGTCGTTCACATAGAGCGAGCCCAGATAGATCTGCAACGTACCGAAAATATCCGGCAGGTTGAGGCCGAGCAGTTTCGCCTTGTTGCGGTCGAGGTCGTAGTTGAACTGCGGCGTCGACGTGGAAAAGGCCGAGAACAACTGGTGTCCATCGAGTTCCGGTTGTTTGCGCGCCTCGGCGATCACAGCCTGCGTCGCTTCGTTCAGGGCAATGGAACCACGACCCGCGAGATCCTCGACCTGGAACTCGAAACCGCCCAGGGTGCCGAGACCCTGGATCGACGGCGGATCGAAGCTCAGCGCGATACCCTCGGGAATCTGCAGAAGCTTGCCACGGACGCCGGCGACAATCCGCGACGCAGCCTGTTCCGGCGGCCGCTCGCTCCACGGTTTGAGAATCGCGAAGACGACGGCGGAGTTCGATTGCGCCGCATTGGTCAGGAAGTTGAGGCCGCTGACGAAGCCGACGATGTCGACACCTGGTTCCGCCGCGATGATGTCGCGGACCTTTTTGGTGGCTGCGTCCGTGCGTTCCAGCGAAGCGCCGTCAGGGAGCTGAACGATGGCGAAGAAATAGCCCTGATCCTCGACCGGCAGGAAGGTCGACGCGATGCGTGTCGAGATCAGATAGGTCAGGCCGATGATCACCGCGAACAGCACAAGCAGCAGGATGCGCCAGCGAATGAGGACGTGCACCATGTCGGAATAGACATGCGACAGTTTGGTGAAGCCCGCATTGAACCAGCGAAACAGAATGAAGTTCGGCGGTCCGCCATGGCGCAGGAATGCTGCGCTCAGTGCCGGACTGAGGGTGAGCGAGTTGAACGCCGAAACGCCGACCGAGATCGCCACTGTGAGGGCGAACTGGTTGTAAAGCGCGCCGGATACGCCGGGAATGAAGGCGACCGGGATGAACACCGCCATCAGCACGGCGGTGGTGGCAATGATCGGACCTGTCACTTCGGACATCGCCTTGCGGGCAGCTTCCAGGGGCGGCAGGCCGGCCTCGAGCTGGCGCTCGACGTTCTCGACGACGACGATGGCGTCATCGACCACGAGGCCGATGGCCAGCACCATGCCGAGCAGGCTGAGCATGTTGAGCGAAAAACCGAAGGCATGCATGATCGCCAGAGTGCCGATAAGCGAGACGGGAATGGCGATGGTTGGGATGAGCGTCGTGCGCCAGCTTTGCAGAAAGACGAAGACGACGAGCACGACGAGAAGCAGCGCCTCTCCGAGGGTTATCAGAACGTCGTGGATGGCGGCGGAAACGAAGCGCGTCGTGTCGTAATGGATGTTGTACTCGATTCCCTTGGGGAAGCGGAGTTTCAACTCCTCCATTTCTTTTCGACGGCCTGTTTCAAGGCCAGCGAGTTCGACCCGGGCGCCTGAAAAACGGCGAGAACGACCGTCGGCTTGTCGCCGAACATGGTCGTGGAGGAATAGAGCAGGGAGCCGAGCTCGATGCGTGCGACATCGCGCAGGCGCACGACCGAACCATTGGACGCATTGGCGCGCACGACGATGTCGCCGAATTGCGCCGGATCGCTCAGGCGGCCGAGCGCATTGACCTGCATTTCGAAGGCCGTGCCGGCCGGCGCCGGCGTCTGGCCGATCTTGCCGGCCGCGACCTGCAGGTTCTGCTCGGCGATCGCCGCCTGGACATCGGTGGCGGTGATGCCGAGATTGGCAAGCTTGTCGGGATCAAGCCAGATGCGCATCGAATAGCGCCGCTCGCCGAAAATTTGCGTGTCGCCAACGCCCGGCAGCCGCTTGATCGGGTCGACCAATTGGAAAAAGGCATAGTTGCTGAGCTGCACCGGATCGACGGAGCCATCCGGCGAGGTCAGGTCGACGATCAGAACGAAGTTCGGGTTCTGTTTCTTGATCGTCACGCCGGCCTGGTTGACGATTGCGGGCAGCACGGCGGAGGCCTGCGAGACACGGTTCTGCACGTCGACGGCGGCCGTGTTGATGTTGTAGCCGACCTTGAAGGTGATGGTGATCTGGGCAGAGCCGTCATTCGAGCTCGATGAAGACATGTATTCCATGCCTTCGACGCCGTTGATCTGCTGTTCGAGCGGCGTCGTCACCGTATCGGCCACCACCTGCGCGCTGGCGCCCGGATAGATTGCGCTCACCACCACCTGCGGCGGCGAAATATCGGGAAACTGCGCCACAGGGAGGGAGAAATAGGAAATCGCGCCGGCCATCATCATGATGATGGCAATGGCCGACGCGAAAATCGGGCGTTGAATGAAATATCCGACCATTGATCATTCCTGTCCGCAGAACTGCGACCGCATGGCCGGTCCCGAAGTTAGTCGTTTTCGCCAGGCCGCACCCCAGGGTTTGGTCCGCTGGGTTGTCGCCTGCTGAGTCTTGGTTAACTGAGTCTTGGTCTGCTCGGTGTCGGGCCGCTGTCCGCCATCGGGCGGAACGCCGCCCTGTGAACGGTCATGCTGAAGTTTGTCCGCCGCCGCGCGCCAGATAGCACGAGAATCGGTCGGATCAATATGGTCGGCTCGCATGACGGCCTGAATGACGGAATCGGCGAGAAGCTCGTCGATACGTTCATTGATCCGCAGATCGGTGCGAGAGCGTCGCATCTGACTGTCCTTGTGGGCTGTTTGTGAGCATTTTGTAATTGTTTGAGGTCTTGACGACCTGCCGGCCAGGGTGTTACCGGTAAGTAACTATGGTACAGATCGGTAACATTAGTCAAGGGACTGCCGGGCAAGTTTTTTTCCAAAGGAGCGAGTGACCATCATGGAAACAACGATTGGAGCCATGCGAAAGCCCCGGGAGCGGATTATCGAGGCGGCTTGCGATTTGTTTCGAAAGCATGGCATTCGCGGCGTCGGTGTCGATGCCATCGCCGAGGCAGCAGATACGAATAAAATGACACTTTATCGGCATTTCGGCTCGAAAGACGACCTCGTCGTCGCCTGGTTGCGCGAAGTTGAGCAGGCCGGTGAGAAGGCCTGGAACGATCTGCAGGCGGCACATCCGCACGATCCAATGGCGCGCATCTATGATTGGGTCGGCATGGCGGCGGAATGCGCTGTGGACGACGGACGCGGCTGCGACATGGCCAACACCGCCATCGAACTGACGGAAATGGATCATCCGGCCAGGCGCGTCATTCTGGAATTCAAGACGCGTCATCGCGAGCGGCTGGTGCGGCTTTGCCACGATGCCGGCATCGTCGAGGCAGATCTGCTCGCCGATGCGCTTTATCTTCTGGTCGAGGGGGCTAGGGTAAGCCGCCAGAGCGTGGGTATTCTGGGACCCAGCGCTCATTTTGTGATGGTCGCCGAGGCGGTAATCAAGGCGTTCGCCAACAGCAAGCCGGACGCGGCGGCAAAAGCCTCCACGAATTCGATCGAGCCGTTGCCCGAGAAGCAGGCGTTGGGCGTCTAAGCGCCATTATCCATCTTCACCGCCGCCACTTTGACGTATCCTGCCATGAGGAGCAGGAGGAATGTCATGGGCCGTTTCGCCAGTTTTCGCGAATTCTATCCGTTCTATCTTTCCGAACACGCCAATCGCGCGTCGCGTCGTCTGCATTTCATCGGCAGTTGTGGCGTGCTCGTGCTGGTCGCGGTCGCGATCTTTCGCGGCAATGCATGGTGGCTTCTCGCAGCGCTGGTCTGCGGCTACGGCTTTGCCTGGATCGGTCATATCTTCTTCGAGAAGAACCGTCCGGCGACATTCACACACCCGATCTATTCGCTGATGGGCGATTGGATGATGTTCTGGCAGGTTCTCACCGGCCGGGTGAAATTGTAGAGCAGGGAAGAATCAGCCTGACGTCGCCGTATGGGTTTATCGGCTTTATGGATACGCACTGACGACCGGCACTGCAGATCGGTCTCTAGGGGGGATCAAATGCCTTTCAGGATGTTGAGGGTTATCGCGTCTCTGGCGCTCGCAATGGTTTGCTCGGGCGTCGCTCCGGCGCAGACGGCAGCCCCGGCCGGAGCGGGAAAGACGATCAAGGTCGCCTACCTCAAGAGCCTCAGTTTCAGTCCGCTGTTTGCCGCGATCGAGAAGAAGTATTTCGCCGATGAAGGCCTCGAGATCGAGTTGCAGATCGTCCAGAGCTCGTCGGAAGTCGTTGCGTTCCTGGCGCGCGGCCAGATCGATGTGGCATTCGGCAATGTCGCCGTGCCGTTCTTCAACGGTGTGCGCAACGGCTTCGACGTGCGCCTGCTGGCCGGCGTTTCCTATGCGGCGAGCGATGCGGCGCAGCCGTCTCCCAACCCGATCGTGATCGCCAAGGCGCGCGAGCAGGAGATCCGTTCGCCGGCAGATCTGAGGGGACGCAAGGTTGCGGTCAACACGCGCGGCGGCATCATCGAATACCAGTTCGCCGCCGCCTTGAAGGTGGCCGGTCTTTCGATCAATGATGTCGAGATTGTCACGCTCGGCTTCCCCGACATGATTACGGCGCTGATGAACGGCGTTGTCCATGCCGCGATCGTTCCCGAGCCGCTTGCCACATCGGCGATTGAGAAGGGGCTTGTCGTCAGTCTTGTCGGCAATCCCGGTCCGGGCGCGATGCTGACTGTCGCGACCATCGGCAAAAATCTCATGGCGCCCGAAGGGGGGCCGACGACGGAGGCGTTTCTGCGGGCGCTCCGGCGCGCCAGCGCCGAACTCGCCTCCGGCCAGCGCACGATGTCACCGGCCAATCTGGCGATCTGGGCCAAATACACCGACATTCCGGCTGCTGTCATCGCCAAGACCAGGCCCTATGCGTTCGACAAGGATCTCGCCATCGACCTTCGCGATCTGGAGCGGCAGCAGGGGTATCTGGTCGAGACAAAGCAGGTTCCTGGCGCGCTGCCGCTTGATCAGCTTGTCGATGGTCATGCGAAGGTATTGCGGTGAGGTGAGCGCGAACTCTCACCCTCATCCGACCCTTGCGTAGCAGAGGTCGGGATGATGGCTCTTCTCAAGTAATCGTAGCAGACGTAGGCTCCGCCGAAGTTGCGGCGGTATCTTCAACTTCCCCGGCACTCGACGTCCACAAGATCGCCACGCCGATGATGGCGGCGCATACGGAGGCGGTGAATACGGCGATCTTCGCCGCGGCGAAATCGGCCGCGACGGGAAAGGCCTGGCCTGCGATGAACAGCGACATGGTGAAGCCGATGCCGGCAAGCGCGCCGGCGCCGCAAAGCTGCCGCCAGGAATATTCGGCGGGCTTGACCGCTATGCCGAGCCAGACGGCGAGGGCCGCCGCACCGACCATGCCGAGCGGTTTGCCGACCACGAGGCCGAGAACGATCGCCAGCATCAGTTGCGAGTGGCCGCCGAGCACATCCATTGAAACCAGCACGCCGGCATTGGCGAGCGCAAACAGCGGCAGCACCGCATAGCTCGAACGCGGCGCAACCTGGCGCAGCATGCGGTCGGCGGGGGATTCCAGGCGATCGTGAATGGCGTCGAGTGCCCGTAAGGCGGGCGTCGATGGACCAAGTCGCAGGGCTTCGCCGCCGCGCATGGCTTCCGCCGTGATGATGGTGTTCGCCTGGGTGACGAGCGCCCGCAGGTTCGGCGGCGGCCGCGTCGGGATGAAAAGCGCCAGCACCACGCCGGCGAGCGTGGCATGCAATCCACCCTCATGCACGCAGGCCCAGAGCACGATCCCGAGCAGGATGTAAGGCGTCGTCTGATAGACCGCCCAGCGGTTCAACAGCGCCAGCGTCGCGACGACAGCGACGGCAGCGGCAAGATACCAGATGTGCAACGCGCCGGAATAGAAGATGGCGACCACGATGATCGATCCGATGTCGTCGACGATCGCCGCGGCGGTGAGGAATATCCGCAGTTCGATCGGCACGCGCGAACCCATCATGACGATGAGCGCGACGGCAAAGGCCGTGTCGGTCGCCATCGGCACGCCCCAGCCATGCATCCAGGGGCCCGAGGGGATGACGAGCAGATAGAGCAGGGCGGGCGCCGCCATGCCGCCGACCGCGCCGGCAATGGGCAGGGCTGCCGAACGCCAGCTGGCGAGATGACCGACGGTGAACTCGCGCTTGATCTCAAGGCCGACGACCAGAAAGAAGATCGTGAGCAACCCATCATTCACCCAATGCAGCAACGACATGTTGAAGCCGGCGTCGCCGAGCGAAAGGCCGAGATATTTCTCCCAGAAAGCTGTGAAGCCGGGTCCCATCGCGGAATTGATCGCCAGCACCGCGACGACCGAAGCGAGCAGCAGCAGCAGGCCCGTCGACGGCGCCCAGCTTGCGAAGTCGAGCGCGGCGGAGCGAACGCGATGCCCCATCGAGCCGAGCATGGCGTCGGAGAACGAACTCTCGTCCCAGGGTCCATCGTAGCGGCGGCCGTTGATGAAGAAGGTCGGCGTGTACATGACACCGCTGGCGCGGGCGCTTTGAATGTCGCTCTCGACACGCAGCCTGGCGCGATGTGCAACTTCCTCGGTGTGGTCGGCGTCGAAATAAGCCAGGCCAAGATCGGTCGCGACGGCGCGCAGGTCGTCTTCGGTCAGGCTGGGAGAGCGGGTCATCAGCTTGATGTGCGCATCCCAGAAATGTTCCGGGTCTTCGGTATATTCGACGAGTTCAGCGGCGCGTTCCGCTATTTCGCTGTTGGTGAGCGGTCGATGCCGGAAAACATATTTCAACCTGTCGCCGAATTGTTCACGTACTTCGGCAATTCGTTCATTGGCGGCGCGGCAATGGGGGCAGGCATAGCTGCCGTATTCGACCAGAGTGATTTCAGCATTGCTGGGACCTAGAACATGGTCCACAGCGTCATCGACGGGACGATCAAGACGATTGCTCAACGGCACTTGCGACATTCAGACTTTGCCTTACCGGAAACGGATGCGGGGCGATCGGTGGGTCGACCTACCTACGAACGATGGCCGTCAAAAACCAGTCGAAAAACACGGTCAGTTGGGGCGGGACTTAGCATGCGATATCCGCGGGCTTTAGGTCTTATGTCTTGCAATTTGCGCATGGGTTGTTGATTTGGCGATGCAGTTTTAGCTTGTTTTGATCTTCCGGCCCGAAAACAAGAGAGCTTTGCACGCGCGCCGGGCGCGATTTTATGGTCGCCGGAAGAGCCCGACCGGCGAACTATCGGATTTTTCGCGGAAGACTTGGCCCGCGCTTTCAAACACATGGCGTCTCTATTCTTAATTATAATTATTCCAATATAGAGGCCGGCCGCAACGCAGTTTAGAATTCTTAAAAACCGTTTGAAATCAATTATATCCAGAAGAATTCCAGCTAATATATTTTGACAACGACAGGTGGCGCTCGTAGAGCACCGGTGGCGTTTGGCAGATCGGCTGCACGCCGAGCATTGCCTGCCATGGGACGGCTGGCGCCGCTGATCGCGGCGATGTATCGGCGCGACCCATCGGGCAATTCTAACTGCGACTTCTGAGTGACGTATGCTGATCTGTATACCCGATGTCTTGACCAAGGATGACGTGGCGGATTTCCGCCGCCTCATGGACAACGCCAAATGGGAAGACGGCCGTTCGACGGCCGGCTCGCAGTCGGCGCTTGTCAAGGACAATACTCAGCTTCCACCCGACAGCAAGATATCCCGCAAGCTCGGCGAACGCGTGCTGACGGCGCTTGCCGCCAACATGCTGTTCATTTCGGCGGCGATTCCGCTGCGAATTTTTCCGCCTCTGTTCAATCGCTATGGCGTCGGCAATCATTTCGGGCTGCATGTCGACAATGCGGTGCGGGGCGACAAGCTGACCGGGCAGCGCATCCGCACTGATTTGTCGGCGACGCTGTTTCTCTCCGAGCCGGACGAATATGACGGCGGCGAATTGATCGCTGAAGATCACTACGGCTCGCACGAAGTGAAACTGGCGGCCGGCAGCATGGTGCTCTATCCGGCGACCAGCCTGCATATGGTGACGCCGATCACGCGCGGCACGCGCGTCGCGTCGTTCTTCTGGATCCAGAGCATGGTCCACGATGCGCAGGCGCGCAGCATGATCTTCGATCTGGATCAATCGATCCAGGCGCTTGCGACACGTCTCGGCGTCGACGATCCGGAAATCGTGCGATTGACCGGTCTTTATCACAATCTCATCAGGCATTGGGCGCAACTATGACAAGGCGGTCTATGAGCGGGGCATTCAACGCATTCTTGCTTGCTGTTTTCATGTGCCTGGCGGTTCCGGCCGGCGTGCAACCCGCCATTCAATCCGCCCTGGCGCAGACAGAGGGTGCGCAAGCGCCGCAGCAGGTTCAGACTGCCCCGGCGCCCGGTGATCTGGCCGCGCCGCCTCGTCCAGGTCCGACGACCGTTCCGGTGCTGCATGACCTGTCGCCATGGTCGATGTTCATGTCGGCCGATATCATCGTGCAGGGTGTCATGGTCGGCCTTGCCTTTGCGTCGCTGGTGACATGGACGATCTTTCTGGCGAAATCGGTCGAGCTCGCTCTGGCGCGCGGTGGATTGCGTCGCGCCATCGCCAGCGTCTCCGGTTCGCGTACCCTGGCAGACGCGAAAGCCGGCCTGAGCGGCAAGCGCAATGTACTGGCGACGCTGCTGGCCGCGGCAGAGCAGGAAGCCCATCTTTCCTCCGACCTAAGCCTGGACAGCGGCATCAAGGAGCGCGCGGCTTCGCATTTCGCCGAGATCATGCGCAGCGAGGCAAGCAGCATGCGGCGCGGCATGGGCCTCTTGGCGACGATCGGTTCGACAGCGCCGTTCGTCGGCCTGTTCGGCACGGTCTGGGGCATCATGAACAGCTTCATCGGGATTTCGAAATCGCAGACGACCAATCTCGCGGTGGTCGCGCCGGGCATTGCCGAAGCGCTTCTGGCCACCGCCATCGGACTTGTCGCCGCCATCCCTGCGGTCATTCTGTACAATTATTTCTCGCGCGGAACCAAAGCTTACAGCGAACTAGTCGGCGCTGCGGCGGGGCTCGTTCAACGGCTGCTGTCGCGCGATCTCGACCGCGCTGTTGCCAACACATCGGTTTGAATTATGGCAGTATCGCTTGGAGACGGAGATAGCGACGACTTCGATGAAGTGCATGACATCAATGTCACGCCATTCATCGACGTCATCCTGGTTCTGCTGATCATATTCATGGTGGCGGCGCCGCTGTCGACGGTCGATCTGCCGATCGATCTTCCGACATCGACCGCCAATCCGCAGAAAAAGCCGGACAAGCCGACCTATGTGACCATCAAATCCGATCTCTCGGTGGCCATCGGCGAAAACATGGTCAAGCGGGTCGATCTCGTGAGCCAGCTTGACGCCCTGCCGGATACTTCGAAAGAACGTCGTATATTCCTGCGCGCCGACCGGGCGGTGCCCTATGGCGAGTTGATGAGCGTGCTCGAATTGCTGCGGGCAGGGGGCTATCTCAAGGTTGCGCTCGTAGCGCTTGAAGGCGTGCCCGATGCGGCAGCGGCTTCGGGGAGCGCCGCGCCATGAAGCGGTTGCTGGGCATGCTCACCGACACGCTCTCGCAGCCGAAAGCGACCATCGGTCTGTGGCTGTGCGCGGCCATCGGCGCCGTCGCCCTGCATGCGGGTGGCATCGCCTTTGCGATCGGCTATGCGCAGTCGGATGCGTCGGAGGAGGAACTCGGCGCGCCGGCCATCGAGATCGGGCTTGAGCTGGCGTCGCCGAAGCTCGAGCCGACCGATCTGCCGCCGGGACCGGAGGCAGAGGCGTCTGCCGCCTCGCAGGCGGTGATGGAACAGAAGGCCGAGGTCGAGAAGACCGATCTGCCGAAGGCCGAGGCCACCGAGACGGAAGATCCGGACCGCCTGGTTTCGCCTGACGCGCAGGAGAAGCCGAAGGAAGACGAGCCGACGAAAGTCACCGTGCAGGCGACGCAATCGAGCGAATCCGTGGCATCCGAGGCGACCGCGCCGCCGGTGGTGGAGGATCAACCCGAGGCGACCAAGTCGGCCGCGCCCGTTCAGGGCACGGGCAAGAGCGCCCAGCGCATCCGCACGACCTGGCAGAAACAGCTTGTCGCGCATATCGACCGTCACAAGCGCTATCCCGCCGGCGGTGCACGCCGCAGCGTCGTCATCACGCTCCAATTCACGCTCGACAGGCTGGGTCACGTTCTATCGGTGGATGTGGCCAAGGGCTCCGGCGATGCCGCCTTCGATGCGGCCGCCGTGTCGATGATGCGGCGGTCCGATCCGGTGCCGCCGCCGCCGCCGCTGGTTGCTGATGAAGGCCTCAGCTTCACGATGCCGATCATCTTCCGCGCCAAAAGCTGATCAGGCTTTCGCGCGTGAGCGGAAGAGATCGCAGATCTCCGACGATTTGAGCCAGCCTTCGATGCGCGGATGGCTGACCGCCGCAGCGCCCGCTTTGATATAGGACTCATAGCTGATCGCGACGAAGTCCTCGAGCGCGTAGAAGTAAGGCTTGTTCTTGGGGCCGGGATGACTGGCCCGCTTGAACACATGATCGCCCTTCAGGCCAAGCCGCTGCGCAATAGCGGGATAAACCGGAAGCACCACATCGTCGGCCAGGCGATCGACCGCGTAATGGGGGAATTCCACATCGCGTGTGGCGACGCCGGCCTTGTCGAGAAGCTGTCGGCCGATATCGAACATCACATGCGCCTTGGGGTGGATCGGCGCGTGCATGAAGCAGCCGGTCCGCATCCAGCGCACCATATCGCGCGTATAATCGAGGCCGCATTCCTTGCTGACGCGGATCATTTCGTCCCAGGATGCCTGCCAGACATCGAAATAGCCCAGCGCTTCGTAGACATCCTCGCGCAGCAGTGCGATCGCGGCCGATTGCGGGAGACCCAATCGGAAAGCGGTGGCGACGATGGCGGAATGGGCGACGCCGAACACGTTCATGATCGGGCGCGGCGCGTGTTCGGCCTGCAGATGAATGAAATCCGGATGGAAGCCGCCAAAGTAGAAGAGCGGAAACCAGTGCGCCTGCGGCAGCAGCCGTTCAAGCGCCAGGGAATCGTTGCCCTTCAGATGATTGGAGATATGGCGCAAACCGAACACATAATCGTAGTCGCGCAGAACCCTGGCCAGCAGGTCGGGCGTGGTGCGATTGCCGAGCAGGATCTGGATCGGCTCGACGGTCGCGCCCGCAACGAGCATGTCCATCGCGTAAGCGATTCCGAAGGTTTGACAATTCGCCACGACCGCGATGCGGGGACCAGACGGCCGCGGGCCGGTGAGCTGTCGCAGCCGCATTTTGAGCACACGACGATCATATTCAGAAAGCATCAAGACTCCTGGTGTGGTGAGCTAGGTTCAGATCAAGCTCGGATAGATGGTGTTGCCAATGGCGAGAGGTCCTTACAATAATCTGCCGCCGCACCGGTTCTGGCGTGCGGCCGTCTCGTCGGTGCCCCCCTTCGCGGTCGATCCGATTGTTTCTACGCCGTTCACCATCGGCGCCGCCGATCGCGTCGCGTCCGCGGGCAGTTGTTTTGCCCAGCATGTGGCAAAACGGCTTCAGGCCAGCGGATATGTCTATTACGTGCCGGAATCAGCTCCACCAGGCCTCTCCGCAAGCGCAGCGGCGCAGCGCAATTTCAGCGTGTTTTCCTGTCGTTATGGAAACATCTACACAACGGCGCAATTGCGGCAGACGTTCGATCGCGCGTTCGGCCGGCTGACGCCGGAGATTGATGCCTGGACCCGTCCTGACGGGCGGATCGTCGATCCCTATCGTCCGCTGATCGAGCCGGACGGCTATAAAACGATCGAAGCCATGCATGCCGCTCGCGAAGAGCACTTACGCCATGTGCGCGAGATGTTCGAACGGCTCGATGTGTTCGTTTTCACGCTCGGCCAGACGGAGCATTGGCGGGCGCGCAGCGATGGCGTCGTCGTTCCCGTCGCCCCTGGCGTTTCGGGCGGCGCGTTCGACGAGAGTACGTATGAATTTCACAATGCGCGCGCCACCGAAGCGTTGGATGACATGCTGGCCTTCATCGACAGCCTGCGTGCGATCAATCCCAAGAGCCGCGTCATTCTGTCGGTGTCGCCGGTGTCGCTGCTGGCGACCTATGAGGACAGGCACGCGCTTGTCGCCAATTGCTACACCAAATCGGCGCTGCGAGTTGTCGCCGAAGAGGTCTGCCGGGCACGGCCCAGCATCGCTTATTTTCCGTCGTATGAAATCATCACCGCGCCCTTCAACGCAGCGCGCGCCTTCGCCGAGGATCAGCGCGAGGTGACGGACGTCGGCGTGGAAATGGCGATGCAGACCTTCTTCGCGCATTTCACCGAAGGCGCGCGGAAGACGCCGGCTCGCTTTCAGTCGGCCACGTTCGATGCGGCGTCGGAATTCGCCAGAGCGTCGAACATAGTGTGTGACGAGGTTGCCATTGAGGGGTCGTAGGCGAAATGCCACAATCAACCAACCGCGTCATGCCCGCGCTTGTCGCGTGTATCCACGCCGTGACGTTGCCTCTTAGTTGCAAGAGAGGCCGACGGTACAGGTCTTTCTTTCGATGGTGAAGCACACCACGGCGTGGGTGGCCGGGACAAGCCCGGCCATGACGGTTGAGAGATTCGTGCGCGACTCCCGGACGCTGCAATCTGGTGCGTCGACCCCTACGGATGCACGTCCTCGGTGAACCAGTCGGTCGGCAGATCGTGGCCGAGGCCTTGATCGCGTGCCTTCTGGTAGATGAGCGCGCCGACGGCGGCGAATTGATAGCCGAGGCCGAGATTGTTGAGAAAGCAGGTGGCTTCGTCGTCGCTCTGGCGGCCTTGCGCTTCGCCGATGATCAATTGGGGCAGGGACGGCAGTTTGGCGAAGTCGATCTGCGACGCGTTTTTCCAGCCCTTGTTGCCTTCGTCCTCGGGCAGGGTCAGACCTTTCGACAGGGTATGCATCGGCTTGCCGTCGTGGGTGTGAACGAAGACGCGTTCGCAGCGCAAGATGGCGGCGGGCTCGACTTCCGGCCGCTTGATCGAACTGAGATGCATGCCGGGCCTGATCCATTTTTCGAAGAAGATCGGATCGACCGTGTTGCTGGCGCACATGACGATGTCAGCGCCGGCGATGGCCTCTTCCGGCTGGGCGACGGGGATCACATCCACGCCGAGCATCTGCGTCATCTCGGCTGAAAATTTCTCGCGGTTTTCAGCGCTCGGGCTGTAGCAGCGGATCGTGTCGATCTGGCGCACGGCACAGGCGGCGAGCAATTGCGCACCGGCCTGCCAGCCGGACCCCAGAATGCCGATCGAGCGGGCGTTGTTGCGCGCAAGATATTTGATGCCCAGGCCGTTGGCGGCGCCGACTCTCATGCGCTGCATCACGCCGTCGGGCATGATGGCGAGCGGTTCGCCGGTCTCGCTCGAAAATAAGAGGACCAAGCCGGTGAATCGGGCATTGGGGGCGGCGGGAACCTTGACCCTGCGCATGTTGTTGCCGACCTTCGGCCAGGTGACGATATCCGAATTGATGCGCACGGCGCCGACGCCAAGCGCCGGGGCGACCCCGTCCATGGATTTCAGGCTGTAGAGCGCATCGCCGCGATTTGTCTCGGTGATGGTATCGGAGCGCGTCCGCGTGATGCCGCGGCCATGGCCCAGCTCGGCATAGGCCTCGTCCAGAACGGCGATGCAATCGGCCATGTTCAGCACCGATGCGACATCGGCGTTGGAAAGAATCAGCGTCATCCTTGGGTCCTCCCGTCTTTTCTGTCTTCGCTATCTCGCGATCGGCGCGTTCGCGCAATGCTCACGCAATAAATGTCGGATTGGATGCGGATCTTGACATGTTTCGGAACTTAACATCATAATGAATGATCGTTCGTTTTTTATAAATGCCCAGTTTCAGCCGAGAGCGACCTCAAGTGCCCAAGATTTCTAATGAAAAGCAGCAGGAACGACGTGATCATATCCTCGAAGCAGCAGAGACCTGTTTCGCGCACTCCGGCTTTCATCGCACCACGATGAGCGATATCTGCCGGGAGGCCAGGATTTCGGCAGGCGCGCTGTACTTATATTTCGATTCCAAGGAAGCGCTGATCGAGGGCATCGTCGCGCGCGATCGCGACGAGTTCCTGGCTTCGTTTGCCGCCATCGCAGGTGAGGGCGATCTGTTCACTGGGCTGGCGGCGCTGATGGACGAATGCGTCGTCAACCGGCCGCCGCACAAGATCGTCCTGTTCCTGGAAATAGGCCTTGAGGCGACCCGCAATCCTGCCGTCGCCAAGACCCTCACCCATTGCGATGCCGTCATCGCCGCTTCGCTCGTCGAATTGCTGGAGCGCGCCAAGGCCGCGGGACAGATCAATCCCTCCGTTCCCATCGAGGAGGCGGTCAACGCCATGTCGGTCATTGCCGATGGCCTGTTCTGGCGGTCGGCCACCCAGCCTCGTTTCGATGTAGCGGCGGCGGGCAACACCGTTCTGCTGATGATCGCGGCGCTGCTGCGGCCAACGCAGAACGCCGGCGCCGATGTTCGTGCTGCCTCCGGCGGCGTCTTGAAGGAAACGTTCCAATGATCAAGCGTGGTTTGATCGCATCCGGTTTAACAGCAATCGCCATCGTCGGCCTTGCCGCGGCATGGCAATTCGGCACCGCGCAGGCAGCGCGCCCCGAGGGGAAGGCTGCTGCTAAAATCGTTGCGCAGCCAATCACGGTTTCTTCGGCGCGCCACACCCGTATCGTCGAAACCGTTCTGGCCACAGGCACGCTGGTGCCACGCAACGAAGTACTGATCGGGCCGGAAATCGAAGGTCTGCGCATCGTCCAGATTCTGGCCGAAGAAGGCGACCGGATCGAGCGCGGCGCCGTGCTCGTCCGCCTGCAGCGCGATGCGCTCGATGCGCAACTGGCGCAGTCCGATGCCTCGCTCCTGAAGGCCGATGCCGCCATCGCGCAGGCGAAGAGCCAGATCGCGCAGATCGATGCCAATGTCGGCTGGACCAAGGTCGATCTCGAACGGGCGAAGTCGCTGCTGGCGCGCGGCGCCTCGACGCAGGCGGCCGTCGATCAGAAGAACGCCTCCGCGATCGGCGCCCAGGCGCAGATGCGCGCGGCCCAGGACGCGCTCAATGTCGCCCAGGCTGACAAGGCCAATCTGCAGGCGCAGCGGCGCGAGCTGCAGGTGCGGATCGCGCGCACCGAGGTGCGTTCGCCTGCGGCCGGCATTGTCTCGCGCCGGTCGGCGAAACTCGGCGCCGTCGCCAGCTCGGCCGGCGATCCCTTGTTCCGCATCATCGAGAACGGCAATGTCGAACTGGAGGCAGAGGTGCCGGAAGCGCGTATCGGCGGTTTGCGCGTGGGGCAGAAGGCCGTTGTCACCACGGCGGATGGATCGAGCGTGGACGGCAAGGTGCGCCTGGCCGCCAGCGAGGTCGATCGCAATACCCGGCTCGGGCGCGTGCGCATCTCGCTGGCATCGTCGGAGAATGTAAAGATCGGCTCGTTTGCCCGCGGTCAGATCGAGATCAGGCAGGCCGACGCCCTGACGATCCCGGCGAGCGCGCTGCTCTATGACAACGGCGCCCCCTACGTGCTGACCGCGCTCGACGGTGTCGTTCATTCCAAGCCGATCGAACTCGGTCTTATCGATGCCGGACGCGCCGAAGTGCGCAGCGGGCTCGAGGTCGGCGAGGACGTCGTGACGCGGGCCGGCGCATTTCTGCGGCCCGGCGATGCCGTCGTGCCCGTGCAGCAGAAAGCCGGAGCGCTGTAATGTCCATGAACATTTCGGCCTGGTCGATCCGCAAGCCGATTCCGGCGCTGGTGCTGTTCGTCGTTCTGACGATCCTCGGCCTGTTCTCGTTCTCGCAATTGCCGGTGACGCGCTTTCCCAACGTCGATATTCCCATTGTCTCGGTGACGATCAACCAGCCCGGCGCGGCACCGTCGGAACTCGAAACCCAGGTGACGAAGAAGATCGAGGATGCCGTCTCCGGCGTCGTCGGCATCAACCATATCATCTCGTCCATATCCGATGGGTTGTCGACGACCACCATCGAATTCCGCATTGAAGTGAATTCGGATCGCGCGCTCAACGACGTCAAGGATGCGGTTGCACGCATCAGGGCGGATCTGCCGCGCGATATCCTCGAGCCGATCACCCAGCGTGTCGACATCACCGGCCTGCCCATCGTCACTTATGCGGTGTCTTCGGCAGGGATGTCGATCGAGCAATTGTCATGGTTCGTCGACGACGTCGCCGCGCGCACGCTTCAGAACGTGCGCGGCGTCGGCGGTGTGTCGCGTATCGGTGGTGTCGATCGCGAGATCCATATCGATCTCGATCCCGACCGCTTGCTGTCGCTTGGCGTTACCGCGGGCGAAGTCAGCCGCCAGCTGCGGTCGATGAATGTCGATATCGGCGGTGGCCGCGGTGAGTTGTCGGGACAGGAGCAATCGATCCGCACCCTGGCCGGCACGCGCACGGTCGACGACCTGGCGCAGACCACCATCGTTCTGGCCGGCGGCCGAAAGGTCAAACTCGCCGATCTCGGAACCGTGTCCGATACGGCGGCGGAACAGCGCCGCTTCGCCAGGCTCGACGGCCGATCCGTCGTCGCCTTCGGCGTCACACGCGCGACCGGCGCCAGCGATGTCGTGGTGTCGGCCGAGGTCGCCAGGCGGATCGCCAGTCTCAGGGAAAAATATCCCGACGTTTCGATGGAGCTGATCGACAGCTATGTCGACTATACCGTCGGCAACTATGAATCGGCGATGCAATCGTTGCTCGAAGGTGCCGCGCTCTCCGTCTTCGTCGTGCTGATCTTCCTGCGCGATTTCCGCGCCACCCTGATCACCGCGATCGCCTTGCCGCTGTCGGTGATCCCGACATTCTTCGCGCTCGACGCGATGGGTTTTTCGCTCAACCTGGTCAGCCTGCTGGCGCTGACGCTCGCGACCGGTATCCTCGTCGATGATGCCATTGTCGAGATCGAGAATATCGTGCGGCACATGCATATGGGCAAATCGCCCTATCGTGCCGCGCTTGAGGCCGCCGATGAAATCGGCCTTGCGGTCATCGCCATCACACTGACGATCGTCGCCGTGTTCGCGCCCGTCAGCTTCATGGGTGGCATCGCCGGACAATATTTCAAGCAGTTCGGCCTTACCGTTGCCGTGGCGGTTCTGTTCTCGCTGCTGGTGGCGCGCCTGATCACGCCGATGCTCGCGGCTTATTTCCTGCGGCCGCACAAGGAGCATGTCGCAAAGGAAGGCGCCTTGATGCGCGCCTACAGCGGCCTGGTGCGCGCCTCTGTGCGCCACCGGTTCGTCACCATCATCGCCGGACTCCTGATTTTCGCTGGCTCGATCATGGCGACAAAACTGCTGCCCTCAGGCTTCCTGCCGAGCGAGGACGTGGCCCGCCTGTTGCTCAGCATCGAACTGCCGCCCGGCTCCAAACTTGAGGACACGATAAGGGTCACAGACGAAATCGCGCGCAGGCTGCGCGAGCGCCCGGAAGTGACGGGCGTGTTCGTCGACGGTGGCAAGATCGGCCTTGGCGCGCCGGAAATCCGCAAGGCGCAGTTGACAGTGCATCTGCTGCACAAGAGCAAGCGCGAGAAAACGCAGAAGCAGTTGCAGACCGAGATCGGCGAAGACGTCGCGAAGATGTCCGATATCCGTAGCTGGTTCATCAACGACAACGGCCAGCGTGCTGTGTCGCTGGTGCTGTCGGGCACGGACAATGCCGCGGTGGAACATGCCGGCGCCGAGATCGCCAGCCAGATGAAGCGCATTCCGATCATCTCGAATGTCACTTCGGGCGCCGCCCTCGACCGCCCGGAAATTCTCATCGTGCCGCGCACGGACCGCGCCGCCGATCTCGGCATTTCCACCGATGCACTGGCAGAAGCCGTTCGCGTCGCCACCATCGGCGATCTCGACGTCAACCTTGCCAAGTATAATGCCGGCGATCGCCTGCTGCCGATCCGCGTCGCGCTCAAGCGCGATGCACGCGGCGACCTCGACATTCTCTCCAACCTGCGTGTTGCCACCAGCCGGGGCGGTTCGGTTCCGCTCTCGGCGGTCGCCGACATCCGCTTCGGCCAGGGGCCGGCCAGCATCAACCGTTACGATCGCGTCAGGCGCGTTTCCGTCGAGGCGGACCTGAGCGGAACCGATGCTTTGGGCGAAGCCGTTAACGCCATCATGGCGCTGCCGGCGGCGAAGTCGCTGCCGCCGGGCCTGACGCTGAAGGAATCCGGCGACGCTGAAATCATGGTCGAGGTCTTCCAGGGCTTCGCCAAGGCGATGGGCGCCGGCATTCTCATGGTGCTGGCGGTGCTCGTGCTGCTGTTCGCCAGCGTGCTGCAGCCGATCACCATTCTATTCTCGCTGCCGCTGTCCATCGGCGGCGTCATCTTCGCCCTGTTCATCACCGATAAGGCGATTTCGATGCCGGTGGTGATCGGCATGCTGATGCTGATGGGCATCGTCACCAAAAATGCGATCATGCTGGTCGATTTCGCCATCGAGCAGATCGCGCGCGGCGTCGATCGTATCGACGCCATCGTCGATGCCGGCCGCAAGCGGGCGCGCCCGATCGTCATGACCACGATCGCCATGGTCGCCGGCATGGGCCCCTCGGCCCTGGGCCATGGCGACGGCGGCGAGTTCCGCGCGCCCATGGCGATCGGCGTGATCGGTGGACTGATCGTCTCGACCTTGCTGTCGCTGATCTTCGTCCCGGCGGTGTTCGTCATCATGGACGACGCGTCCAAGCTCGTCGGACGACTGTTTTCCGGTATCGTCGGACCGCGTGACGAGCCCGAAGAGGCTGTTTCCCATGCCGCGGCGCCCATTGTCCGGGTGCGCGAAGCCGGTGATAGCCGTCTGGCCGCCGAATAGACGGTCGGTGGCGGAAGCATTTTCAAGCGACGCGGACACCTTTTTGATAAGCTGCCTGCGTTTTCCGATCGGGTTGGTCGGAGACGCTGTGGCGGCGGTGTGCAATGGAAGCTTCGGATGAAACCCTGCAAGGGCGCTATGTGACGCTCGAGCGATTGGCGAGCCGTCACGCGCCGGCGCTGGCCGCGGCGCTCAAAGACGTCGATATCGGCGAACTCGGGCGCTATGTGGTGGAGCCGCCGCTGTGCGATCCGACCGCCTTCGCCGCCATGATCGCCGAGCGCGCGACAGCGACATCGCGCCGCTATTATGCCTGCGTGCCCCTGGGAGCCGATGGAGCCTGCGGCTATCTGGCGCTGATCCGCGACGAACCAGCCCATCGCAGCATCGAAATCGGCGACGTGTTCTATGCACCGGCCCTGCAGCATACCCGCGCCGGGACGGAGGCCGTCTATCTGCTGGCGCGATATGCGTTCGAGACGATGGGCTATCGCCGGCTCGAGTGGAAATGCGACGATCTCAATGCGCCGTCGCGGCAGGCGGCGCTGCGCTACGGTTTTACGTTCGAGGGCGTGTTCCGCCAGCACATGCTGGTGCGCGGCAACAACCGTGACACGGCCTGGTTCTCGATGCTGGACGGGGAATGGCCGGCACGGCGCGCCGCCTTCGAGGCCTGGCTGGACCCCGCCAATTTCGATGCGTCAGGCCGTCAACGCGTCGCGCTGTCGGCGCTGAACGGCATCGGATCGATCTAGAGCTTTTTCGCTTCTGATGGAATCAGAAGCGAGCTCTAGGTTTTTGTTTTTGAGCATTTTCTTCACGCGAACCGGCATCCACTTCGCTCGAAAATGCTCTAGCAGGCTGCTGAAAAAGGTTTTTGAACCTTGGAATTCAAACTTTTTGATTCCTATCCGTTCACGGTTCGATTCCAGTCCGTACTCAATTTTTAGGCCCAAACAGACGGTCGATCCGACTTTTTCAGCAGCCTGCTAGAAGGCTAAATTCGCTTCAGCCCGATCGGTTTGGTATCCATCTTCATCCACGAGCCGTCGGGCTGGTGATCGAGATGGAGTTTGTGGCCCTTGCGTGCCGTGAGGACCACTTGTCCGCGTTCAAGCGACCAGCCGAGCGGATCGAAAATGACGATGCCCTGATCGCGACAGGCGGGCGCCAGTTGTGCGCGGTTCTGGCCGCGGCCGCGCGACTGTTCCATCAGCGTCACCATGCAGCCGGTGTCACGGCCGTTTTCCCGCAGCACTGCGTAACGGCCGGGAATGTCGGACATACGGGCAGGCGGCAATGCGGGCTGCTGCGGCTGGGCGGCGGGACGCGTTGCAGCGGTGGCAGCAGGCGTCCGCGGCTGGGCTTGCGCCAGCGTCTGCGTCGATGTCTGGGCTTGCGCGACCTTGGTGCGGTAGGCCGGATTGAGATTGACCATTTCGTAGGTCTCGCCCTCCGGCCCCTTGGCCGCGAGGGCGTTTTCATTGGCCGGAGCAAAGCTCAGAATTGCCTTGCCATCCTTGTCGGCGAGTTCGATCCGGCTTTCGTCGGGCATGTTCCAGGCAGTCACATCCATCAGGATCGGCAGGGCACGGCGGCAGCCGGAAGGCATGCCGAGGGCATGGCCGGCGGCTTCGGTATCGACCCGCAGATAAAGCCGGCATTTCCGGTTGGTGTCGTTCAGAGACATGTCCCAGGCGCCGGACGTGCCGGCGACCACGTTGATATCCGTGGCGGCGCCGGCCGCCGCCGAAAGGCAGATGAAGCCGATCATCACCGCCGCGCGGCCGGCACGGGATGCAAAAAGCGTATGAACTTTGCCGGTCCGCAACATGACTTCCGTCCCTTAAATGAATTCGTTTCAAGTCCGAGTCCCACCCGTGACCTCAGCCTAGAATCAATTCATCCTGTCATTTTGCCTTTTTGACGGGCGGCCGCCAAGGCGTTTCGGTCCGCGGTTTCGGCGACCGGCGTCAAAACGTCCGTTCCGGCAAACCAGGCGTCGAGATTGTCGACCTGAAGCTGGCTCATGGCATCGCGGGTCGCCTGCGAAGCTGAGCCGACATGGGGCAGCAGGACCACATGGTCCATGGCGATCAATTCCGGCGGCACCCGGGGCTCGTCGGCGAAGACGTCGAGGCCGGCCGACAGGATGGTGCGGTTGCGCAGTGCCTCGATCAGGGCCGGCTCATCGACAATGGTGCCCCGCGCGATGTTGATCAGCACGCCGTTCGGGCCCAGAGCTTCCAGGACTTCCTTGTTGACGATGTTGCGGGTGGCAGGGCCGCCGGGCACGACGATCATGAGAATGTCGCAGGCCCGGGCCAGGGCGATGAGGCTGTCCATATAAGGGTAGCTGACGTCTGACGCACGGTTGCGGCTGTGATAGATCACCTTGACGCCGAAGGCCTCGGCGCGCTGGGCGATCGCCTTGCCGATCCGGCCCAGGCCCAGAATGCCCATGGTGCGGCCGCGCAGTGAGGCGGTCAATTCGAAGGGGCGCGTCAGCCATTTGCCGTCGCGCAGATATTTCTCGGCGCGGGGAAACTGGCGGATCGCGTTGAGGGTGAGGCCGAAGGCGGTGTCGGCCGTCTCTTCGGTCAGGACATCGGGTGTATTGGTGACGCAAATGCCTTGCGATGCGGCCCATTGCGCATCGACGTTGTCGTAGCCGACGCCGAGATTGGCAACGATCTCGAGCTTCGGCAGACGCTGCATCAGCGCCGGGGAGATGGGATAGACCATGTCCTCGGCGAGAATGGGTGCGCCGGTTGCGATGGCGCGAATGTCGCCTCCGACACGCGCCAGGGTCGCTTCCTTGTCCGCATCGAGCCAGAGCTGGTGGACTTTGTAGCGGCTTCCCAGCGCGTCGCGCACGAGCTGCGGCAGCGGAACGGGCATCAGGATGTCGATCTGGCTCACGTATGTTCTCAGCGCTTCTCGATGCCGGCTTTGTCGATGACGGCCGTCCACTTGGTAATGTCATCGGTAAGGCGTTGCAAGGTTTCTGCCGGGGTGCCGCCGCGTGCCTCGGCGCCAACGGCCAGGATGCGCGCTTTCGTGTCCGGATCGGCAAGCACCTCGCGCATGATGGCGTTGAGCCGGTCGACGATCGGTTGCGGCGTCTCGGCGCGGACATAGATGGCGTTCCACGAGCGGACATCGAAGTTGGGAACGCCGGCTTCCTGCACGGTCGGCAGGTCCGGCATCCATGGCGTCCGCGTGGCGGAGGATGTCGCCAGCGCGCGCAGGGAGCCGTCTTCCACGTTCGCCCTCAGCGAGGCGTAGGCATCGATGATCACGTCGACATCCTTGCGCATGGCGGCCAGCATGAGATCCGGCGTGGTGCGGAAGTTGACGACGCGCAGGTCGACATTCGCCTGCGCCTTGAACAGCTCGGCCGACAGATGCTGTGTGCTGCCGATGGCGATCGTGCCGATATTCAGCTTGCCCGGATTTTCCTTGGCGGCCTTCAGCACATCGCCGAGCGTCTTGTAGGGAAGCTCGGCAGAGGTGACGAAAATGAAATCGAAGAAGGCGATCGTCGATACGGGGCGGAACTGCTTCACCGGATCGAAGGGAAGCTGTTTGAACAGGCCGACGCTGATGGCGGTTCCATTCGAGAACAGCGCCAGCGTATTGCCGTCGGCCGCGGCCGAGAGAACCGAGCGGGCCGCGGTGATGCCGCCGGCAGCCGGCTGATTTTCGATGAACAGGCGCTGGCCGAGCTTGTCGCTGATCTTTTCAGCCGCGATGCGCGCCATCAGGTCGCCGCCGCCACCGGCGCCGAAAGGCACGATGAATTTGATCGGCTGGTTCGGCCATTGGACCTGCGCAACGGCATGCGTGACCAACCCCGGCGCGGCGGCAAGGCCGGCGCCAGAAGCCAATGCCATGACAGCCGCGCGCCGGGTGAGGCGGTGGCGACCGGCACCGTGCGGCGCCGGTGTCAGATTGTCGATCTGGCTCATGCCGCTCTCAGCGCTTTTCAATGCCGGCCTTGTCGATGACGGCAGTCCATTTGGTGATGTCGTCGGTCAGGCGCTTGAGGGCTTCCGCGGGTGTGCCGCCGCGCGCCTCGACGCCGATCTCAAGCATACGTTTCTTCGTCTCGGGCTCCGCAAGCACCTCGACCATGACTGCGTTGAGCTTGTCGATGATCGGTTGTGGCGTCTCGGCGCGCACATAGATGGCGTTCCACGAGAGGACATCGAAATTGGGAACGCCGGCTTCCTGCACGGTCGGCAGGTTTGGCATCCAGATCGTCCGTGTGCCTGAAGAGGTCGCCAGCGCGCGCAACGAACCGTCCTCGACATTGGTCTTCAGCGAGGCGTAGGAATCGATGATCAGGTCGACGTCCTGGCGCATGGCGGCCAGCATGAGATCCGGCGTGGTGCGGAAGTTGACGACGCGCAAATCGATGTTGGCCTGCGACTTGAACAGTTCAGCCGACAGATGCTGGGTGCTGCCGATGGCGATCGTGCCGATGTTCAGCTTGCCCGGATTTTCCTTGGCCGCCTTGATGACATCGCCGAGCGTCTTGTAGGGCGTCTTGGCGGACGTGACGAAAATGAAATCGAAGAAGCTGATCGTCGACACCGGCTTGAACTGCTTCACCGGATCGAAGGGGAGCTTGTTGAACAGGCCGACGCTGATGGCGGTGCCGTTCGAGAACAGAGCCAGGGTATTGCCGTCGGGCTCGGCGGTGACGACCGAACGGGCGGCGGTGATGCCGCCGGCGGCCGGCTGGTTTTCGATGAACAGGCGTGCGCCAAGCTTGTCGCTGATCTTCTCGGCGGCGATGCGGGCGGTGAGGTCGCCGACGCCGCCGGCACCGAAGGGCACGACGAACTTGATCGGTCCGGATGGCCACTTGGCCTGGGCCATGGCGCCGGAGACGAAGCCCGGCGCTGCGGCGAGGCCAACTGCGCCAGCAGCCAAGGTCTTGATTGCCGCACGGCGGGTGATTGTCTGCCTGCTTCCCATCGAAAGCACTCCTTTAATTTGAAATATCACGCCTAGAATTGGCGGCATCCTGCACGGAATCGCAGCAGCTTCAAGTCTTCGGCTTCAAGTCTTGCGCCTCAAGCCTCGCGGCTGCGCTGGCTGTCATGCCAGCGTCCCAGCAAAAGGTGGGACAGAATCGAGAAGAACAGGAAGATCGCGATGCCGGTGACCGAAATCAGCACCAGGGCTGCGAACATGCGGGGAATGTTGAGCCGGTAACCTGCCTCGGCGATGCGGAAGGCGAGGCCGGTGCCCTGGCCGGCGGAGCCTGCGGCGATCTCGGCGACAATAGCGCCGATCAGCGCCAGGCCGCCGCCGATCTTCAGGCCGCCGAGAAAATAAGGCAGGGCGCCTGGCAGGCGCAGCAGCCGCAATTGCTGCCAGCGCGACGCCCCATAGAGCTCATAAAGCTCGACCAGGTTGTGGTCGGCGGAGGCGAGGCCGAGCACCGTGTTCGACAGGATGGGGAAGAAGGCGACGATGAAGGCGCAGACCAGCACCGCCGTCTGGGCGTCGAGATAGACGAGCAGCAAAGGCGCGATGGCGATCACCGGCGTCACCTGCAGGATGACGGCGAAGGGAAAGAACGACCGCTCGACCCATTTCCACTGCGCGAACAGGATCGCCAGAAACAGGCCGCCGGCGATCGCCAGGAACAGCGCCGAAAAGGTGATCTTCAACGTCACCCACAGCGAGCCCGACAGCAGCGGCCAGTCCTTGACGATGGTTTCGCCGATGAGGCTGGGCGAGGGCAGCAGATAGGGCGGAATGTCGTTGAGCCTGACCACGGCCTCCCAGCCCGCGAGCGCGGCGATGAAGATCGCGACCGGAAGCACGAAGTCGGGCAACGCGTTTGTGGCGCGGCCGTTGGCGCGTGGTTCGCTCATTGGGCCACCGTTTGCTGCTGTGGCGCATTCATAGCCTTGTGCAGCGCCGCGGAGACGATGCGGCAATGATCGGCATAAACAGCACTGAGCCGGAACTCTTCGTTGCGCGGCAGCGGTTCGGGGATATCGATGCCGGCGACGATGCGGCCCGGCCGCGGCGAGAACACGGCGATGCGGGTCGACAGATAGACGCTCTCGAACACCGAATGGGTGACGAAGCCGACGGTGGTTCCAAGTTCGGTCTTCAAGGCCAGCAGGTCGTCGTTGAGCTTGAAGCGGGTGATCTCGTCGAGCGCGGCGAAAGGCTCGTCGAGCAGCAGCAGCGGCGGGCGGGTCACCAGGGCGCGGGCGATGGAAACGCGCATCTTCATGCCGCCCGACAATTCGCGCGGATAGACTTTGGCGAAGGCGCCGAGCCCGACGAGATCGAGCGCCTCGTCGATCGACCTGGCGGCGTCCCTGCGCGGAATATGGCGCAGGCGCAGCGGCAGCCAGACGTTGTCGAAGACGCTGGCCCAGGGCATCAAGGTCGGCTCCTGGAAGACGAAGCCGACCTGCGGCCGCGCTCCACCGGTCCAGCCGATGGTTCCCGATGTCGGCGGCATCAGTCCGGCCAGCATGCGCAGCGCCGTCGACTTGCCGCAGCCGGAGGGGCCGAGAAAGGTCAGGAATTCGCCATCGGCAATGTCGAGATCGAGCCCGTCGACGGCAAGCGTGCCGTTGGCGAAGGTCTTGCTGATGCCGCGAAGCGTGGCGAGAACGCTCATGCCTGCAGTCTCATACGTGCAGTCTCCTGCGTCTAGTTTTTGGGACGCAGTTCCAGCCCGACCTTCTTGTTGACGAACTGCAGCGTATAGGCCTTGCGCAGGTCGATGCTGGCGTTGATGACCTTGGCGCTCACCATCTTGTCGAAGAAGCTCTTCATACGCTGATCGTTCATGGCACCGATCCCCGCGGTCAGCGACTCGCCCGAATCGACGATGCCGTATTCCTTCATCTTGGCGATGGAGAAAGCGATCTGCTCGTCGGTCATCTCCGGATTTTCGCGCTTGATGAGGGCGTTCGCCTTGCTGTTGTCGCCGTACATATAGTTGTACCAGCCGATGATCGAGGCATCGACAAAGCGCTGCACCAGATCGGGGTTCTTGGCGACGAGATCGGTGCGCGTCTCGATGGTCGTCGAATAGGTGTCGAATCCGTGGTCGGCGAGCAGGAACAGGTTCGGCTTGAACTTGCCGGCCTGTTCGACGGCATAGGGTTCGGACGTGACATAGCCCTGTTGAACGGATTTTTTGTCGGCGATGAAGGGGGCCGGATTGAACGTGTAGGGCTTCACGTTTTCTTCCCGGAAGCCGTAGGCCTGCTTCATCCACTGGAAGGCGCTCGCCAGCAACTCCTTGCCGACGAAGATGGTCGCCTTGTTGAGGTCTTCCCATTTGTCGAGCCCCTGGCCGGGGTGGGACATGAAGACCGTCGGGTCCTTCTGGAACATGGAGGCGACGACGACGACCGGGATTTTTTCTTCCACCGCGGTGAACGACGGGATCATGTTGCCGTTCATGTAGAATTCGATCTTGCCGGCCACGAGCTGCAGGCGATTGTTCGCCTGCGGGCCGCCGGGGAGGATCTTCACGTCGAGGCCGTATTTCTCATAGGTGCCGTCGACGAGGGCCTGGTAATGGCCGCCGTGCTCGGCTTCCGCCAGCCAGTTGGTGCCGAAGGTGATCTTATCGAGCGCGCTGGCGCCGCTGCCTGAAACAATTGCCGCCGCAGCCGCCAGAAGGGCTGCCTTCACCATGGAACTTCTCACGCTACCTCCTGCGGCCGATGCGGGCCCTCTGCGTTGCCGGTCAGCTTTTGTCGCCAGTCCGGGACAGGAGCGCAAGGTAAATTTGCGAGGAAATTGAAGACTCAGAGGTTGTAGATCTTCCAGGTGTAGTTCCAGGTTTCCGTCAGCCGCCGGCGGCCCGTCTGCAGGAAGCATGTCATCGTCGTCGTCTCGGTATCGCTGACCTCGACGTCAATCATGGCGCGGAACCCCTTGATGGCAGGGTTAGGCACCAGGAATTTCCGCAGCACCTTGCCGTTCGTCGCTCCGGCGACGATTTCGACAGCGCTCGGCTGGTTGAGGTAATAGGCCAGCTCGCCGTCGACGAAATCGATCATGAAGCGGCGGGTATTGTGGCCGGCCGCCTCTGCCGAGCCCAGCGCATAAGCGGGCGCGTTGAACGTGTTGAGCGTGCGGCCGAGCGTGTTGAGATCGGCGCCGTCGTGCAGCGCGCGCATGCGGTAGGAGAAGGTGAACGGCTTGCCCGGATCGAGCGGGGCGTTGGGAACATAGGCGACGATGATGTTGTCGAACGTCTCGTCCTTGGTGGCGAGTTCGATCAATTCGATGCGGCCTTCACCCCAATTGCCCTGGGGCTCGATCCAATAGCTCGGCCGCTGCTCGTAGTTCAGCTCGATGTCCTGGTAGTTGGCGAAGTTACGGTCGCGCTGGATGAGGCCGAAGCCTTTAATGTTGGTGACCGGAAAATTATCGACTTCCTGGATGAGCGGATTGTGGAGCGGCCGCCAGATCCAGTCGTCCTTGTCGGTGCGGATCATCAGCCCGTCCGAATCGTGCAGCTCGGTGCGGAACTCGTCGTATTTGTTGCGATCGTTCATGTGGCGATCGTTCTCGCCCAGGAAATACATCGACGTCAGCGGCGCCATGCCGAGGCGCGTGATCTGTTTGCGCGGGAACAGCGTCGCCTCGATGTCGACCGGGGTTTCGGGGCCCGGCTGGAAGATGAAACGATAGGCTCCCGCCACCGAGGGGCTGTCGAGCAGGGCGTAGATCGTCACGCGATCGGTATTGGCGTCCGGCGTGTCGATCCAGAATTCACGGAAAAACGGAAATTCCTCGTTATTGTCGAGAAGGCCGGTGTTGATCGCCAGGCCGCGTGCCGACAGGCCGTATTTCTGGTCGCGCCCAAGCCAGCGGAAATAGCTGGCGCCGATGAAGGACAGCAGTTCGTCGCTGTTGCGCGGGTCGTTCAGCGGAAAATGGATGCGGAAGCCGGCGAAGCCGAGATTGACCGGCAGTGGCTTGTCGAACTTGGCGCGACCGTAGTCGAAGAGATTCGCCGAATAAGGGATCGGCGTCGCGACGCCGTCGCGCACCGTGTTGATCGTTACCGGGCGCAGGAACAGGTGGCCGAGATGAAAGAGCTGCAGCCTGAAGCGACCGCCGGTCGCACCGAGCAGGGCGCGGTCGGCGCGGAACCGGATCTCGCGCCAGGCGTCGAAGTCGAGTTTGGTGAGTTGTTCAGGCAGGACCGGAATGCTGGCGTCGTGGGGAGCAGAAGCGATTTCCCGCGCGCGCTTGACCACGTCCTCGAAGCCGAAGGTTTGCGGCTGCTGGGCAGGTTGCGGCTGCGGCGCCGGAGGTTTTGACGACTGGGCGGGTGGCTGCTGGGCCTCGGCCGGGGCCGAAAGTCCGGCGGCCGAGATGGCCATTCCAGCGACGATCGTACGGCGGGTCACTACACTCATGGCGGCTCTTACCAATGCGACGGTGGAACAATTGGAATGTCGTCGCATGAAGTAATGGGGTTTTCAGATGGCGGCAAGCGCATCCGGTGGCGCTGGCTGGCATGCTGATGTGCAACAGGGGTGAAAAAATCCGCAGATTACGAAAATATCACTTGAACCCCGGCTGTTTATGCGTATTTTCCGCCTTGCCCAAATCGCACGTGCCTGTGGTCGTGTGTCGGTTGGCGGGGATCCGGACAAGAGGCCGGTTAACCGTCAGGAAAAACCGGCAGCCGGAGCGAACCGGCGAACCCCGCCAAACGGGGGACGCGACTTAAAGCAACGACGGACCGGGCTTTTTCGTCTCTGCCAGATCTCCAAAACTGGCGTACCGAAGAGGCTTGTCTATCTTGCCGGGCGTGCGGAACGGGATTTCCCTTTCCAAGCGTGGCTGACCGAACCGTTGATGGCCTTGGCCTGATGCGGCGACGTGGCTAACGGCGCAGCACCTGACTGGGGTGAATTCGCTGGCGCGAGCCTGCGTGTTTGCTTCGGTCGCGGATGATGTTCGTGATCCCAGCCGCGTCTCCAACGCGGCGGCTGGAGCGCGCACGTCGTCTATCTATTCCGGTTGTTTGGCGCGTGTATCGCGCAATTGGAAGGGATGCCGCGATGACTGATCGCATTCAGGAATTTTTCCGCCAGCGACGTGCGGAAGGCCGTGACCTGGGGCCCTGCCTCGTGGTCGACCTCGACGTCATTCGCGACAATTACGGCGCCTTCGCCAAGGCGTTGCCGGACACGCGCGTCTTCTACGCGGTGAAGGCGAACCCGCAGCCGGCAGTGCTCGACCTGCTCGCCAGGCTCGGCTCCTGCTTCGACACCGCTTCGGTCGTCGAGATCCAGCAGGTGCTGGCGACCGGCTGCACGCCCGACCGGGTCAGCTTCGGCAACACCATCAAGAAGGAGCGTGACATCGCGCGCGCCTACGAACTCGGCATCCGTCTGTTCGCTGTCGACAGCGAAGCCGAGGTCGAGAAGATCGCGCGCGCCGCGCCGGGCTCGAAAGTGTTCTGCCGCATCCTTTGCGACGGCGCGGGCGCCGAATGGCCATTGTCGCGCAAGTTCGGCTGCGTGCCGGAGCTGGCGGTCGGCGTGCTCGAGCACGCCCATCGCCTGGGCCTGGTCGCCTACGGCATTTCCTTCCACGTCGGCTCGCAGCAGCGCAACCCGCGCATGTGGGACGGCGCGCTGAAGTCGTCGGCCGCGATCTTCCGGGATCTGGCCGAGCGCGGCATCCACCTGTCCATGGTCAACCTGGGCGGCGGCTTCCCGACGAAGTATCTGCGCGATGTGCCGGCGGTGAAGGCCTACGGCCAGTCGATCTTCCGCAGCCTGCGCAAGCATTTCGGCAACCGTATTCCGGAGACGATCATCGAGCCTGGCCGCGGCATGGTCGGCAATGCCGGCGTGATCGAGGCCGAGGTCGTGCTCATCTCGAAGAAGTCGGCCGATGACCAGGTGAAGTGGGTCTATCTCGACATCGGCAAGTTCAACGGCCTTGCCGAGACCATGGACGAGATGATCCGCTATCCGATCCGCACCGCGGTCGATGGCGACGAAATGGAACCATGCGTGATCGCGGGCCCGACCTGCGATTCGGTCGACGTGCTGTACGAGAAGCAGCCGTATCTGCTCCCGGTGTCGCTCGAGATCGGCGCGAAAGTGCTGATCGAGGGGACGGGCGCTTATACGACCACTTATTCGGCGGTCGAGTTCAACGGCTTTCCGCCGCTCGAAACCCACGTCATTTAAACAAGTTCCTGTAACAAATCGCTGATCTGTAAAGATCGTTTCTGGTCCCGATCGGCCCCCGCGCAAGCGGGGGTGCGAGGGTCGCCTGATCTCCAGAAGGAGGATCGGATGACCTTGTCTGCGTCTGCCGCCCAACACCGCCACTCCGCTTCCATCGCCTCACTGCGGTCGCTGCCCGATCGCCGCCGCGTCGTCGTGCGCGAAGAACGCAGCGGCGATCGCGCCGCGCGCGAAGCGCTGCTCGATGCCGCCATGGGTGCCGAGCGCGTCCTCAAGACCAGCGAACGGCTGCGCGAGGGGCGCGCGCCGGCGCGCGGGCTGGCGCTTGTCGCCACAGTCGACGGCCAGATCGTCGGCACGGTGCGGCTTTGGCACGTCTGCGACGCCGCGGGCAGGCCGGCCCTGCTGCTGGGGCCGCTGGCTGTGTCGCAGGATCACCGGGAGCTTGGCATCGGCGGCATGCTGATGCGCGAGGCGATCGCGCGCGCCTCTGGCCGGGGCCATCGGGCGATCCTGCTCGTCGGCGATGCCGCCTATTACGAGCGGTTCGGTTTTTCGGCTGCCGTGACCCGGGCGCTCGACATGCCGGGGCCGGTCGACCGCAACCGGTTTCTCGGCCTCGAATTGCAGGCCGGAGCCCTGGATGCGGCTTCCGGCTGCATCACAGTCCCGTTGGCCGCTCCGGCGGCTGCGAGGGATGTTCGCCGCGCCGCATAATTTCACAGGCTTGTAGCTTTGCGCCGTCACGGTCAATTTCGATTGACCGTGACGGCGCGGTTTGCTTGTTGGCCGCAACCGTGAATGGCTACGCCGGGGGCGAGCCCGGATTTTCAACATCAGGAGTAGAATGAATGACGGATTGGCCCGTGCATGGACGGATCGACGGCGCAATCGTGATGATCGGCTTCGGCTCGATCGGTCGTGGAACCCTGCCGCTCATCGAGCGTCATTTCGAGTTCGACAAGTCCCGGTTCGTCGTCATCGCGCCCGATGACGCGGACCGTGCGCTGCTCGACGAGCGCGGCATCCGCTTCATCCATGAGGCGGTGACGAAGGAAAATTATCGCGATCTGCTCGGGCCGCTGCTGACCGCCGGCAAAGGGCAGGGCTTCTGCGTCAATCTCTCGGTCGACACATGCTCGGTCGACATTATGGAGTTCTGCCGCGAGATCAACACGCTCTACGTCGACACGGTGATCGAGCCATGGCCGGGCTTCTATTTCGACAAGACCAAGGGACCGGAGACGCGCACCAATTACGCGCTGCGCGAAACCCTGCTTGCCGCCAAGCGTCGCAACCCCGGCGGGCCGACGGCTGTGTCCACCTGCGGCGCCAATCCGGGCATGGTCTCGTGGTTCGTCAAGCAGGCGCTGATCAACCTCGCCGCTGATCTCGGCGAAAGCGTCACTGCGCCGTCGTCGCGCGAGGAGTGGGCGAAGCTCGCCCAGCGCCTCGGCGTCAAGGGTGTGCACATTGCCGAACGCGATACCCAGCGCGCCAAGACGCCGAAGCCGCAGCAGGTGTTCGTCAATACCTGGTCGGTCGAAGGCTTCGTGTCGGAAGGCATGCAGCCGGCGGAACTCGGCTGGGGCACGCATGAAAAGTGGATGCCGGACAATGGCCGCACCCATGCGGAAGGCTGCGGCGCGGCGATCTTCCTGCTGCAGCCGGGCGCCAACACGCGCGTGCGCTCGTGGACGCCGACGGCGCAGGCACAATATGCCTTCCTCGTCACCCACAACGAGTCGATTTCGATCGCCGATTATTACACGGTGCGCGATGCGGCCGGCCAGCCGGTTTACCGGCCGACGTGCCACTACGCCTATCATCCGTGCAACGACGCGGTGTTGAGCCTGCATGAAATGTTCGGCCAGGCAGGCCGCGTGCAGGACGCACATCACATCCTCGAAGAGGACGAGATCGTCGACGGCATCGATGAACTGGGCGTGTTGCTCTATGGCCACGGCAAGAATGCCTATTGGTTCGGCTCGCAGCTTTCGGTCGAGGAAACGCGCCGCATCGCGCCCTACCAGAACGCCACCGGCATGCAGGTGACGTCGGCAGTGCTCGCCGGCATGGTGTGGGCGCTGGAAAATCCGACGGCCGGCATCGTCGAGGCGGACGAGATGGATTACAAGCGCTGCCTCGAAGTGCAACTGCCGTATCTCGGGCCGGTGGTCGGCGTCTATACGGATTGGACGCCGCTGGTCGATCGTCCGGGTTTCTTCCCGGAAGATATCGATGAGAGCGATCCCTGGCAGTTCCGCAACGTGCTGGTGCGGTAAAGGGTTCAGGCGACAGCTTGTGCGAGGCGCTATATGCGCCTCGCCGCAGTCAGCAAAAGCTCGTTCGGTCCTTCCCAACCGGTTGCCGTGTCGAAGGCTTTCAGCTTCTGCTTGATCTCGTTCCACGCGGCTTGCTTTGCGTCATCATCCAATCCGCCGAGGATCTGTTGGATCGGGCTGGCGGATGCGCGGACGAAGCCAAGATAATCAGCAACGCTGGCCAGCCTGAAGGGCGCGCTCATTTTCGTCGTCGCCACTTCGGCAAAACCTGCCTGAGCGAACAGGCCCTCGATCAGGCCCGGCTTGCCGAGGCTGAGGAGGCCGCCGGGCTGATAGGGATCGCGCGGTGGCAGCCCTGCGTGTTTGAGCGCCGTCGACACCAGTATGGCAATGCAGGGATTGTTCTGCGGCGCGCCAAAAACCATCGTGCAGATACGCCCGGCGGGCTTTAGCGCGCGGTGGAATGCGCGCAGGCCGGCAAGGGGATCGGGAAAGAACATCAGGCCCAGTCGGCAGACGACAGCGTCAAAAGTCTGCGGCCCGATCGAGGCCGCGTCGTCGAGTGTCTCACCATCGCCGACCAGTGTCTCGACGTTCCGATAGCCCGCACGTTCCGCATTGCGCCTGGCGAAAGCGAGGATGGCTGGCGAAAGATCGGTCGCTAGAACATGGCCGTGCGGTCCGACCCGGGCTGCGATGTCGAGCGTCTGGTCGCCGGCGCCGGCGGCGACGTCGAGGACACGCTGGGACGGTGCGATGCCTGCCATATCGAGCATGGCCTGCGTGGCATCCTTCAGCCAGGCCCGGATCATGGGGCCATGGTCGTTCCAGCCCTGGGCGGCCTCCTGCCATTGTCGGCCGGTGGCGGCCTTGAAGAGTTGCGGATCGAAAGCGGGCTCATCGGTCATCGAAATCTCCATCGGCATGGAACGGGACCGTCCTTCTTCTACGCCCCCGTAGCCGTGCATGGCAGCCGCAGGATTGCGCGAGGGGGCCGCAAACGTGCATAACTAGGCGATGTTCGACTGGAACGATCTGCGTTATTTCCTGGCCGTCGCCCGTCATTCCAGCACGAATGCGGCGGGACGGGCGCTGGGATTGAACCAGTCTACCGTGCAGCGCCGGCTCGCTGAACTTGAACGGCGGATTGGGCGACCGCTGATGAAGCGACATCCCACCGGCTATCGCCTGACGGACTTCGGCGAAGAGATGCTGGCCCATGCCCAGCGCGTCGAGCAGGCCGTGCTCTCTTTCGAGCAACAGGTCGAACAGTCCAATCGCGACACCGGCGGCATTATCCGGGTGACGTGCCCGGAGCCGATCATCGCCCGCATCATGCAATCAGGCCTGCTTGACCGCTTCCATATGCGGTATCCGGCCTTCCGCGTCGAATTCGTGATGAGTGACAAGTATCTCGATCTAGCCAAGGGCGACGCCGACGTGGCGCTGCGCTCGGGAGATACCGACGACGGCGTGCTTGTCGGCCGCAAGATCGCCGATTCGCTGTGGGCGGTCTATGCGAGCCAGAGCTATATCGAACGGCACGGCAAGCCGGAACGGATCGAAGACCTCAAGCATCATGCCATCGTCGGTTTCGATGACACCATGGCCAATCACCGGGCCGCGACCTGGCTGCGCGAGGTGGCTGGGAACGCCAGGGTGGTCGCACGCAACAATAGCGTTCTGGGGCTCATCTATGCGGTGAAGGCGAGTGTCGGTGTGGCAGCGCTGCCGACGGCGATCGGCGATGCGGAGGGTCTTGTGCGCGTGTTGGGCCCGGTGCCCGAACTGGCGCGAAGCTGGCGCCTGCTCGCACATCCCGACCTGCGGCGCACGCGCAGGGTCTCGGCTTTCTTTGATTTCATCAAGGACGAAGGCGATGCACTGAAGCCCATTCTCACCGGATAGGTCTCGAAGCGGAACTGGGCTTTCCTTCGGAATGCCAGTTTCTCTTTACGGAGGCCGCTCAGTATGAGGGTTTCGCCTGACGTTCGTCACTTTCTGCAAATCCGCGTTTCGACGGCGTCTTGAGATGCCGCACCCTTGCGGCTCCATCCTTGCGCCCGCGACGCCAGATCAGGCGCGTGATACGCTTCATCACCGCGAGAAACAGCAGCAGCGCCAGCCATAGATAGCTGACCCCAGCCATCAGCCAGCCGGCGAGAATGGCGGCGCTCGATGTCAGCGCGATGGCGCCGCGGCCGAGCACCTTCAGGACGGCGCGTGTGCTGAGGCCGCGGGATTCCGACAGGCGGGCGACGCGGCGCAGGTCGGCGCCATCGCGCGCGACGGTCAATGCCTCCTGCGCGCCGCGCACGCCGGCCTTGCGGCCGATGACAGTCACGTCCTCGGCCATGCCACGCAGGCGCGCCAGCGAGGCTGGCCGGATGGCGCTTGATGCAGCAGCCCGTGCGCTCGACAATTCCAGTCGCGAGGCGGCGCCAGCGGCAGCGGTCAGCGCCTTGGTGTCGACGGCTTCGTGCACGGCGCGGCCCAGGGTGAGCGCCAGCGGGCGCGAGATTCGGCCGGTCTTGACGGCGACTTTCAGCGTCGAAACGCCGGCGCGGGCGGGCATCGCCATGCCGAGCGAGACGATGGTGGCGCCGGTGATCGCCAGGCCGACGGCGGCAAGGCCCAATGTCAGGTTGTCGGTTTCTTCGCCACGCTGCGCCTTCTGGCCTTCATGGATGAGATCGCGGACATCGCCGATGCCGGTGAGATCGCTGGCGATCACGCCGGCCAAACCGGCGCCCGAGGTGCTTTCGCCGTCGCGGGCGCCTTCATAGAAGGCGCGGGCCGCGCGCAGGGTCTCGGCCGCGGGTGTGGTTTCGGCCTGGTAACGGGCCAGCAGGATGGCCGGCACAGGAAGGTTCTGCTGTCCGGCGAGGGCCACGAAACTGCCGGCGAGGTCGATATCGCCAGCGGCAAGGGCTACGTCGAGCTCGCGCTCCAGCCGGGCGGGGGTCAACTCGTTGTGCAAGCCAAGGCCAGTGAGCGCCAATGGGTCGTTGCGCGCCTCAAGCCATGTCCATGAGGCGAGCGTGCGCGGCAGCAGCCAGGAACCGCCGGCCACGGTGGCGGCAGCGACCATGGCAGTTGCGGTCAGCGGCACAAGGAATTTGGGGCGTGGCATACGCGTCTCATATTGCAGTTCCCTACAATATGGGGAGGCTATGGCAGGGCTGCGAGGGTTGCCTCGCACGCCAGTACGATTCGGGTTGGTTAACGCTGCCGGATCGCTTGTCTTAAGCTTCAACCTCGGTGTGTCATTCCCGCCAAGCGAAGCGCAGAGCGGGAATCCAGAAACAACGTGACCTGCCGCCCTTGACTCCTGGGTTCCCGCTCGCACCTGCGGTGCGTGACGCATAGCCCCGTGTGCAGCGGCGTCCTACCTCGGCAGCAGCGTCTTGCCGCCCATCAGGAATTTGTCGACCGAATGGGCGCACTGGCGGCCTTCGCGGATGGCCCAGACGACGAGCGACTGGCCGCGGCGCATGTCGCCGCAGGCGAAAACCTTCTCGACCGATGACTTGTACTGAAGCGTATCGGCGGCGACGTTGCCGCGACCGTCCTTCTTGACACCGAGGATGTCGATCATGCCTTCGTGCACGGGCGAGACGAAGCCCATGGCGAGCAGAACGAGATCGGCCTTGAGGTCGAATTCCGTGCCGGCGATCGGCTGAAACTTGCCGTCGACGCGTACGCAGCGCAGCTTCTTGACGACGCTCCCATTGCCGACGAATTCCAACGTGTTGACGGCGAAGTCACGCTCGGCGCCTTCCTGCTGGCTCGACGAGGTGCGCAGTTTCAGCGGCCAGTCCGGCCAGACCAGCAGCTTGTCTTCCTTTTCAGGCGGACGCGGCATGATTTCGATCTGCGTCACGGACAATGCGCCCTGGCGGATCGAGGTACCGATGCAGTCGGAGCCGGTGTCGCCGCCGCCGATGACGACGACATGCTTGCCCGACGCGACAATCGGATCGTTGGTCGCCGGCTCGTGGGCGACGCGGCGATTCTGCTGCGGCAGGAACTCCATGGCGAAATGCACGCCGCCGAGATCGCGGCCGGGGATCGGCAGGTCACGGGGCTTCTCGGCGCCACCGGCCAGAACGACGGCGTCATAGGATGCCGTAAGATCCTCGATAGGCAATGTAACGCCGACATGGGCGTTGTAATGGAAGGTCACGCCCTCCGCCGTCATCTGCGCGACGCGGCGGTCGAGGTAGTGCTTCTCCATCTTGAAGTCGGGGATGCCGTAACGCATGAGGCCGCCGGCCTTGGCGTTCTTCTCATAGACATGAACGTCATGGCCGGCGCGGCTGAGTTGCTGCGCGGCAGCCAGGCCCGCCGGGCCCGACCCGACGATGGCGACCTTCTTGCCGGTCGTCTGCTTGGCGGGCTCGGGCTTGATCCAGCCTTCCTTCCAGCCGCGGTCGACGATGGCGCATTCGATGGTCTTGATCGTGACCGGCGTGCTCTCGAGGTTGAGCGTGCAGGATTCCTCGCACGGCGCCGGGCAGATGCGGCCGGTAACCTCGGGAAAATTATTGGTCGAATGCAGGTTGCGCAGGGCTTCCTGCCAGTCGGCCTTGTAGACGAGGTCGTTCCAGTCCGGGATCTGGTTGTTCACCGGACAGCCGTTGTGACAATAGGGAATGCCGCAGTTCATGCAGCGCGCGGCCTGGTCGCGCGTCGCCTCCTCGGAGAGAGGGATGACGAATTCCTTGTAGTGGCGGATGCGATCGGAGGCCGGCGCGTACTTGCGGTCCTGCCGGTCGATTTCGAGAAAGCCGGTTACCTTACCCATCGGATTACTCCCCCGCCGCCATGGCCGTGTCTGCCTCGAGCGCCATCATTTCAGTAAGCGCGCGGCGATATTCGACCGGCATGACCTTGCGGAATTTGCTCTTGTAAGCGTCCCAGTTGTCGAGAATCTCGCGTGCGCGGGTGGAGCCCGTGTAGCGCGCGTGATTGGACACGAGCTGGTGCAGACGTTCGGCGTCGAAGCGCGTCATGTCGTTCATCACATCGACGCGGCCATGCACCTGCAGGTCGCCGCCGAGATGATGGATGCGCTGGTTCAGCTCTTCCTCTTCCTCGACGGATTCGAGTTCGACCATCGCCAGGTTGCAGCGCTTGGCGAAGTCGCCATCTTCGTCGAGCACATAGGCGATGCCGCCCGACATGCCGGCCGCGAAGTTGCGGCCGGTCTGGCCGATGACGACGACGATGCCGCCGGTCATGTATTCGCAGCCGTGATCGCCGGTGCCCTCGACCACAGCGATGGCGCCGGAGTTGCGCACGGCGAAGCGCTCGCCGGCGACGCCGCGGAAATAGCATTCGCCGGCGATGGCGCCGTAGAGCACGGTGTTGCCTACGATGATCGACTGATGCGGCACGATCTTCGCGGATTTGGCCGACGGATAGATGACGATACGGCCGCCCGACAGGCCCTTGCCGACGTAATCGTTGGCCTGGCCTTCGAGTTCGAGCGTGACGCCGCGCGCCAGCCATGCGCCGAAGCTCTGGCCGGCGGTGCCGTCGAGCTTCACATGGATCGTGTCTTCCGGCAGGCCTTCATGGCCGTACTTGCGGGCAATTTTTCCCGACAGCATGGCGCCGGTGGTGCGGTCGACGTTGCGGATCGTCTCCTGGATCGAGACGGGCTTGCCGCTGTCGATCGATTCCTGCGCGGCGGCGATGAGCCTGCGGTCGAGCACCTTGCCGAGATTGTGGTCCTGATCGATCGACTTGTAGAGCGTCATGCCGGCAGGCGCTTCCGGCTTGTGGAACAGCTTGCTGAAGTCGAGACCCTTGGTCTTCCAGCGCTCAACGACCTGGCTCTTGTCGAGCATCTGCATCTGGCCGACCATTTCATTGATCGTGCGATAGCCGAGCGAGGCCATGATCTCGCGCACTTCCTCTGCGACGAAGAAGAAGAAGTTGATCACGTGTTCCGGCAGGCCGACGAAGCGCTTGCGCAACACCGGGTCCTGGGTGGCGACGCCGACCGGGCAGGTGTTGAGATGGCACTTGCGCATCATGATGCAGCCGGCAGCAATCAGCGGCGCGGTGGCGAAGCCGAACTCGTCGGCGCCGAGCAGGGCGCCGATGACGACGTCGCGCCCGGTGCGCAGGCCGCCGTCAACCTGGACGGTGATGCGCGACCGCAGCTTGTTGAGCACCAGCGTCTGATGGGTTTCGGCAAGGCCGATTTCCCACGGGCTGCCGGCGTGCTTGATGGAGGTCAGCGGCGAAGCGCCGGTGCCGCCTTCATAGCCTGAGATCGTGACATGATCGGAACGGCCCTTGGAGACGCCGGCTGCGACCGTGCCGACGCCGACTTCGGAAACGAGCTTCACCGAGACGAGCGCCTCGGGATTGACGTTCTTCAGATCGTAGATGAGCTGCGCCAGATCCTCGATCGAATAGATGTCGTGATGGGGCGGCGGCGAGATCAGGCCGACGCCCGGCGTCGAATGGCGCACCTTGGCGATGACGGCATCAACCTTGTGGCCGGGCAATTGTCCGCCTTCGCCGGGCTTTGCGCCCTGCGCCATCTTGATCTGCATCATATCGGAATTGACGAGATATTCCGTCGTCACGCCGAAGCGGCCCGAGGCCACCTGCTTGATCGCCGAGCGCATGGAATCGCCGTTCGGCAGCGGCGTGAACCGATCGGTCTCCTCGCCGCCTTCGCCGGTGTTCGACTTGCCGCCGATGCGGTTCATCGCAATCGCCAAGGTCGTATGCGCCTCGCGCGAAATCGAGCCATAGGACATGGCGCCGGTGGCGAATCTGCGCACGATGGTGGCGGCGCTCTCGACCTCCTCGATGGGGACGGGCTTGCGGCCGTCTTCCTCGGCGCTGCGGATGCGGAACAGACCGCGGATGGTCAGCAGGCGCTCATCCTGCTCGTTGAGGAGCTTGGCGAAGGCGCGATATTGATCCTGCGAATTGCCGCGCACCGCGTGCTGCAGCAGCGAAACCGATTGCGGCGACCATGAATGCGCCTCGCCGCGGAAGCGGAAGGCATAGTCACCGCCGACATGCAGCATGGTGCGGTAGACGGGCGAATCGCCGAAGGCGTCGGCATGGCGGCTGACGCTTTCCTGCGAGATCTCGGCAAGGCTGACGCCACCGATGCGCGTCGCCGTGCCGGTGAAATACTTGTCGACGAAGGATTGCGACAGGCCGACGGCGTCGAAGATCTGCGCACCGCAATAGGACTGGTACGTCGAAATGCCCATCTTGGACATGACCTTCAGCAGGCCCTTGTCGATCGACTTGATGAAGCGCTTGACCACTTCGTCCTCATCGACTTCCTCGGGGAAGTCGACCGACATGGCGGCCAGGGTCTCGAAGGCGAGATAGGGGTTGATGGCTTCCGCGCCATAGCCGGCGAGGCAGGCGAAGTGATGCACTTCGCGCGCTTCACCCGTCTCGACGACGAGGCCGACAGAGGTGCGCAGGCCCTTGCGGATCAGGTGGTGATGCACAGCCGCCGTCGCCAGCAGCGCCGGGATCGGAATGCGGTCGGGGCCAGTGAGGCGATCCGACAGGATGATGATGTTGTAGCCGCCGCGCACGGCATCCTCGGCGCGCTGGCACAGGCGGTCGAGCATGGCTTCCATGCCGTCGGCGCCGCGATCGCTCGCATAGGTGATGTCGAGCGTGCGGGTATCGAACGCATCCTCGATCATGCCGATGTTGCGGATCTTTTCGAGATCCTCATTGGTCAGGATCGGCTGGCGCACTTCCAGGCGCTTGCGCTTGGAGACGCCCTCAAGATCGAACAGGTTCGGCCGCGGACCGATGAAGGATACGAGGCTCATGACAAGCTGTTCGCGGATCGGGTCGATCGGCGGATTGGTGACCTGGGCGAAGTTCTGCTTGAAATAGGTGTAGAGCAGCTTGGCCTGATCCGACATCGCCGAGATCGGCGTGTCGGTGCCCATGGAGCCGGTGGCTTCCTCGCCCGTCACCGCCATCGGCGCGAGCAGGATGGCCATGTCTTCCTGGGTGTAGCCGAAGGCCTGCTGGCGATCGAGCAGGGACACATCGGTGCGCGGCGCGCGCGGTTCCACCGGGCGCAGGTCTTCCAGCACGATCTGCGTGCGCTCGAGCCAGGCTTCATAGGGATGCGCGCCGGCCATCTGCGCCTTCATCTCGTCGTCGGAGACGATGGTGTGCTTGTCGAGATCGACGAGCAGCATCTTGCCCGGCTGCAGGCGCCACTTGGTGATGATCTTCTCTTCCGGGATCGGCAGCACGCCGACTTCAGACGACATGATCACATAGCCGTCGTCGGTGACGATGTAGCGGGCCGGACGCAGGCCGTTGCGGTCGAGCGTCGCGCCGATCTGGTGACCGTCGGTGAAGGCCATGGCGGCCGGGCCGTCCCACGGCTCCATCAGGGCGGCGTGATATTCGTAGAATGCGCGGCGATCGTCGCTCATCAGCGGATTGCCGGACCAGGCTTCCGGGATCAGCATCATCGCCGCATGGGCGAGCGAGTAGCCGCCCTGCACGAGGAATTCGAGCGCGTTGTCGAAGCAGGCGGTGTCCGACTGGCCTTCATAGGAGATCGGCCAGAGCTTGGAGATGTTGTTGCCGAACAGCTTCGATTCGACCGACGCCTGCCGCGCCGCCATCCAGTTGACGTTGCCGCGCAGGGTATTGATCTCGCCGTTGTGGGCGACAAGGCGATAGGGATGCGCGAGCCGCCAGGACGGGAAGGTGTTGGTGGCGAAGCGCTGGTGGACCAGCGACAACGCGCTGCCGAAACGCGGGTCCTTCAAGTCCTTATAATATGTGCCGAGTTGCGAGACGAGCACCATGCCCTTGTAGACGATGGTGCGGCACGACATGGAGACGGCATAGAATTCCGCGGCTTGCGGCGTGTTGATGGCCACCACCGCGCCGGAAATGACCTTGCGGGCCAGATAGAGCTTGCGCTCGAAATCGGTCTCGTCGCCGACGCCGGGGCCACGGCCGACAAACACCTGACGCATGACCGGTTCGACCGCCTTGACCGCCTCGCCGAGATCGGAATTGTCCAGCGGCACGTCGCGCCAGCCGAGCAGGGTCAGCCCTTCTTCCTCGATCGAACGCTCGACGATGGCCTCGATCTCAGCGCGCACGCCCGCATCGCGCGGCATGAACAATTGGCCGATGCCGTATTCAAAAGCCTTCGGCAGGGTGAAGCCGAGCTTGGCGCATTCTTCCGAGAAGAAATTATGGGCGATCTGCACAAGAATGCCGCAGCCGTCGCCGAGCTTCGGGTCGGCGCCGACGGCGCCGCGATGATCGATATTGAGCAGGATCTGCAGACCCATTTCGACGACGTCATGGGACTGGACGTTGTCGAGCCGGGCAACGAAGCCGACGCCGCAGGCATCATGTTCCTTCGACGGGTCGTAGAGGCCTTGGGCGACGGGCAGGGCGGGGTCAAAATACTGGCCACTCATGGGCAAAAAACTCCGGAATTCGCTTTACTGGTGAAAAATCAGAATAGGAACTGTTCAAAAACCCGCGCGCGTTCGCAGGGCCGCGCCGCGTTTTCGCCGGCGCGTCACTGTCCGTTTCTGCCTATTCCACCCACGCCCAACCATCGCCCTCTCCAAACCGGTGATGCGACTGACTACCGGAATTCCGCGTCCGGTTTCCCGAATTGCTATTGCCGTCAGCGCTGTTGCCGCATCGGGCCTTGCCACGCGGGCGGGTCCGGATGCAAATGTCAGCGCTTTCAAGGTTCCCGCTCTAAATGGTCAGCATGGCTGTCCTATCAAGAGCGGCGGGACCATCGCAGATTTGCCGACAGTGTACAAGTAGCCGAAGCTTTCGGCACGATGATAATTGTGGCGAAAAATGGCCGGATATCTTGGCAATTCGCTGAAAAGACGGGCAGAGCCATGACGTTTTCCCCTCCATAAGGTTTCGTTGGAGGTCTTTGTCTCTGCGATTGCTGGTTTTTCCGGCTTCGTGGAACCGGGCGCCCGGCGAGCCGGTTAGGCTCCAGACCGTGGAGCGCCCCCATGCCCGTAGCTGACGCCGCGTTGGACCATTTCCAGTGGTTCATCGCTTTTTTTCCCGCCTGGGCAGTCAATATCGTCGGTCTCGTCACGGCCATTCTGGCGGCACTGGCGGTTCACGGGGCGGTCTTCCGATTCCTGACCAGAATAGTTGCCGACCGGGACCTATTCTGGCGCTCGCTGGTCGCGCGGACCCATGGACCGACGCGGCTTTTCCTTGTGATGGTTGCGCTGAGCCTGGTCCAGACTGTTCTGCCTTTGACGGATGGCCAGACGCGGGCGCTGGTGCATTTCCTGACCCTGGCGTTCATCACCTTGATCGCCTGGATGGCGCGAATCGCGGTGCATATCTGGACCACGGTCTATCTGCGCCGGTTCAAGCTCGACGCCGAAGATAATCTGCTGGCGCGCAAACATGTGACGCAATCGAATATCCTGCGCCGCGTTGTCAACACACTGATCATCGTGCTCGCCATCGCGGCGGGGCTGACGAGCTTCGAAAGTGTCCGCCAGTACGGCCTCAGTCTTCTGGCTTCGGCGGGCGTCGCCGGCATCGTCGTCGGTCTGGCGCTGCAGCCGGTGCTGAAAAATCTCTTCGCCGGCATTCAGCTCGCCATCACCCAGCCGATCCGCATCGACGATGCGCTGCTCGTGGAAGGCGAATGGGGCAATGTGGAAGAGATCACCTCGACCTATGTGGTCATCCGCATCTGGGATTGGCGGCGGCTGGTGCTGCCGCTGAGCTATTTCATCGAGAAACCGTTCCAGAACTGGACGCGGGAAGGCGCGGCGCTGATCGGAACGGTGATGATCTATCTCGATTACACCGTACCTGTCGAAGCCCTGCGCAGAAAGGTGCATGAGATTGCGCGCGCATCGCCACTCTGGGACGGCAAGGTCGTCAATGTCCAGGTGACGGATTTCAAGGAAGCGTCGATGGAGGTTCGCGTTCTCGTCAGCGCCTCGACATCCGGACGGACGTTCGACCTGCGCTGCGAAGTGCGCGAAAAGCTCGTGGCCTATCTGCAGAGCGAATATCCCCAGTCTCTCCCGCAGACGCGGATGAAACTGGAGAATGTTGAGCGTTCGGCGGCTTAGTTCTGTCGTTGTGCCGCAGCCTTGATGTCATTCCCGTCAAGCGAAGCGTAGTGCAGGAATCCAGTGGCAACGTGATAGCTCCCGGATTCCCCGCTCACCCGGCTGCGCGGGCGAGCGGGGATGACGGAGTGCATCATCTGATGGCGTCGCCGGTCCGCTTCACCAGCGCCTGGTCCGTGGCGTAGGCGTCCCTGATGATCTTTTCCATTTCGGCGCCGGAGATCGGCGAAATCTCGAGCTGGATCTTGTCGGCGGCTTCCAGGAATTGCGGATCTGTCATCGTATCGGCAAAGGCCTTCTGCAGCGCGGCCAGACGATCTGCCGGAATTCCCGGCGGACCAAAGAAGGGACGGCCGAGTTTCTGCGGCGCCAGAACCAGCTCAAGCATCTTACGCTGATCTTCGTTTTTGACGAAGTCGGTGATCAACGGAACGTTCGGCAGGTCTGCATGTTTCTCAATCGAGTTCTGCACGATGATCAGCAATGAGCCATCCTTGACCTGCCCCATCTGCTCGGCGCCTCTGATGCTCGTCCATGACCAGCCGCAGCGGCCCTGAACTTCGCCGCGGGAAAGCGCCAGGTTCACATCGTTGCCGCCCGGATAACCCTTCACCAGCTTGAATTTTGTTCCCAGCACTGCGTTGGAGAGCTTCACATGCTGTTCTGATTCCGTGCCGGCGCCGAAGCCGCCGACGATGACCTCTTTGTCAAAAAGATCCGAGAAGCTTTTGATTCCCGACTTCGCCGAGACGCCGCAGACGGAGACTTCGTTGTTGGCGCTGCCGATATAGGTGAAGGCCGACCCGTCCTTGAATTGAGGGCCGGGGTTGCCGAACAGCGGATCGAGCGGAACGCCGCGCGCGAAAGTGCCGAACGTCGTGCCGTCCTTGGGCGCGATGGCGTAGAGCCAGTTGGCGAGACGTACGCTGCCGGCGCCCTCCATCTGCTTGACGATGATGTTAGGATTGCCCGGCATGTGGCGTCCCATGTGCCTGGCGATCATGCGCGCATAGACGTCGTATCCACCGCCGGCGGAGAAGCCGACATAGAGATCGATGTTCTTGTTGCGATAAAACTCGTCAACCGTTTGCGCCTGCGCGATGCTGCCGGCAAGAAGCTCAGCAAGACACATGGTCAGCGCGAGAAGGTCGCGCCTGGACATCTGAATTATTTTCATTGCGGCCACCCCATTGCACGCGCGAACGATTCACCCATGACCCCTTCGAGGTCCGAGGCGGATAAGCCGAGTTCCTCCGTGAACATCGTTACGGCCTGGCGGTAGGTGCAATTGTCGGGAAGACGCGAGTAGTCGGTTCCCCAGAAGCAGCGGCCGACACCGAACCCGTCGATGGCGCGCTTGATCGGGTCATGCAGGTTGCGGAACGGATAGGGTTCGGTCGAGAAGCAGGGCATGGCCGAGACCTTCACCGACACATTCGGCAAGGGTGCCAGCTTCAGCAACCGGTCGACGGCGGCCTTGGCCTCGCCGTTCATGGTCTCGCGCGCAAAGCCCATATGATCGACGATGAGCCGCAAGCGCGGATATTTTTTGGCGATCTCGCCCACTTCGGCGATGCGTTCGGGGGCGTGCACCATCACCGGAATGTCGAGCCGTTGCGCGACCGGCCAGACCCAGTCGGCGGCGCCGTTCGTCATCAATGGGCGATCGTTGTCGCGATGAAACGTCAGGCGCATGCCGAGCATGCCCTGATCGTCTTTCCATCGCTCGAGGCGCGCCGGCGCACCCGGCTTGTCGATGAGCAGACGTCCCATGACGGCGAACCGTTCCGGATATTTTTGTGCGGCAGCGAGTGCGAGATCGTTGCGGTCTCCGTCGAGAGACGGGGGAACGAGGATGGCGCGGGTGACGCCCGCCTCATCCATAGCTTGCAGCACCATCTCGGCCGAGAGCGGCTTGTCGCGATGGGCGCGCTTCTCCATGCCTTCCATCCACGGCCGCTCAGGCGTGCTGGCGGCCCAGATATGCACTTGCGTATCGATGATTTTCATGAATGGTTTCCTATTCCGCGACGACGCTGTTGCTGAGTGTGCCGATGCCGGTGATGGTGATGTCGAGTGTGTCGCCAGGCTTGATGTTGACGGGCAGTTCATCGGTGCCGAGCCAGACGACATCGCCCGGATGCAGGGTATTGGTCTGCGAGATGGCGCTGATCACCTGTCCGGCGTCGAACAGCATGTTGCCGGTGGCGAAGTCGTGCAGCTTCTCGCCATTGAGGACGACCGTGGTCCGCATGTCTTTCGGATCGATGCCGGTGACGATCCACGGGCCCATGGGCTTGAAGGTGTCGCTGTTCTTGCCGCGCAGATTGGTCGGATCGTTCTTCTGCCAGTCGCGCTCGGTGACGTCGTTGCCGATGGTCCAGCCGAAGATGCAGGCGCGTGCTTCCTCCGGCGTCACGTTGCGGGCCTTCCTGCCGATGACGGCAACGAGCTCACCCTCGTATTGAAACTGTTCGCCGGACCCCCGTGGTTTCATGATGCTGTGGCCGTGCGGGATGAGCGCCGAGTTGGCGCGATATCCGACGCGCGGCACATCATAATATTTCGCGCCGGTGCCGCGCACCTTGCCGCGCTCCTCGACATGCGAGGCATAGTTCGAGCCGATGGCGTAGAAGTTTCCGGGAATAACGGGGACGTCAAGGGCGACATCGCCAACAGCGAAGGTTCGCCCGGTGTAATCCCATCTGCCGAACGGCGAGCCGGAGACTTCCTTGATTTTGTCATCCTCGACCACACCGAAAGAAACGGCGCCTCCGGACTGAAACCGGCACCAGATCATGACTTTCCTCCCTTATGGGTCATCACACTGGCGGGACATTCACGTGCTCACGACTGATTAATCAAATGGAAGTTTGTGCTAGACTTATGAAAATTGTTCATGAGTGAGAAGACAGATGAAGTTCGACGTGCTGGGTATCGAAGCCTTCCTGAGTGTGGCTGAACAAGGCAGTTTCAGCCGTGCGGCCTCTCATCTGAATGTGTCGCAAACGGCCATCAGCCACCGGCTGCGCAAGCTGGAAGAGAATTTTGGCCTGCAGCTCTTCAATCGAACCACACGTCAGGTCACCTTGACGGAGGCCGGCGCCGAGCTGTTGCCGAAGGCGCGCGTGCTGGTGCGCGACTTCGAGCAGCAGGTCTCGCTGGTCTGCAGCAAGCACCGCGACATGACCGAGGAACTGTCCTTTGCCTGCATGCCGACGATTGCGGTTCACATTCTTGCGCCCGTGTTCGAGGAGTTCAAACGGCGGCAGCCGGATGCGCGTGTGCGCCTCTTCGACAAGTCAGCCACCGAGATCGGCGAGACGGTGTCTTCGGGGATGGCGGAGTTCGGGATCGCCATCCTGGCGTCCAATCGCTGGAACCTGATGTCCGAGCCATTGTTCGCGGATGACTACGTCTGCGTCTGTCCGAGGAAACATCCGTTCGCCAATCTTGAGGCGATAAGCTGGAGCGAGCTGATCGATACGCCCCTGGTGCGGTTTACGCCGGCGACGGCCAACCGCATCGTGCGGGATGGCGGGCTTGGCGCCCGCGCCGAGCGTTATCGCTGGGATTTCGAAGTTCAACATACGGCGACGGCGCTGATGCTGGTGCAGAGCGGTCTTGCCCTGGCGCTGGTCCCCCGGCTGTCCTCCAGCCAATTGCCGAAGAGCCTGGCGGTCGTCACCCTTCGCGGTCCGCGGATCACGCGGCGGATCGGGCTGCTGCGACGCCGCAACGAGCAGCCGTCGCGGCTGGCGCGCGAATTCCAGCAGGCGTTGCGCAGCTATTTCAGTTCCTAGTTGGTGTATTGTCATTTGCGCTGGAATCGGCGCATCTGTTGCGCATGGATTTCGCCAGTGACAATGCCAGCGGCGCATCGCGCAAAGTGCTTGAGGCGCTTGTCGCCGCCAACGAGGGGTCGTTTCCCGCCTATGGCGGCGATCCACTGACGCAGGCTGCCGAGCAGCGTCTGGCTGAGGTTTTCGAGCGTGACTGCGCGGTGTTTCTGGTCGCCACCGGCACCGCGTCGAATGCCCTGGCATTGTCGGCGCTGACGCCGCCGTTCGGAGCGATCTTCTGCCATGCCCATGCCCATGTGATGGACGACGAATGCGGCGCGCCGGAGTTTTTTTCCGCCGGCGCCAAGCTCGTCGGCATGCCGGGCGTCGCCGGCAAGATCGCGCCTTCGGATTTGAAAACGGCTCTCGCCGCCTATCCGCGCGGGCTCGTCAAACAGGTGCAACCGGCGGCCTTGTCGCTGGCGCAGGCGACTGAATCCGGCACGATCTATACCTGCGCCGAGATCGCCGAGCTTGCCCGCATGGCCCATGCCGCCGGGGTTTCCGTCCATCTCGACGGAGCCCGTTTCGCCAATGCGTTGGTGACGCTGGATTGTTCGCCGGCCGATATGACCTGGCGTGCCGGCGTCGACGTTGTATCGCTCGGAGCGTCGAAGAACGGCGCCCTGGCGTGCGAGGCCGTGGTCTTTTTCGACAAGGCGAAGGCTGTGGATTTTGGCTATCGGCGCAAGCGCGGCGGCCATACCTTGTCGAAGGGGCGATTTCTCGCCGCGCAGATGCTGGCCTGGCTTGATGACGGGCACTGGCTGCAGTTGGCGCGCCATTCCAATGCCTGCGCGCAGCGCCTGGCTGGTGCCCTCGGCCTCATCGAAGGCGTGCGAATTGCCTGGCCGGTCGAGGCAAACGAGCTTTTTGTCGTCATGCCGCGCCGCGCCGATGTGGCGTTGAAGGCTGCCGGCGCGCGCTATTATGAGTGGTCGGCCGAGCGGCTGGCGCCGCCGGAGCGGCCCGCCGATGGGGCTATTTTCGTGCGGCTGGTGACGTCGTTCATCACCCGGGAGGACGATATCGACCGTTTCGCCGCCATAGTTGCGAAAGCCAGTGCTGCTTAGTGGCGTTTAAATAACTCCGTACGGTCCAATCCTTGCCGCAATCGCCCATTCAAACTTGCGTTCAGTCAGCGGCGCGTCTTCTTCATGCCGCCAGATCTACGCCAGCCCCCGAAGGAGGCATGAATGTCCGATCTGAAGCGAAACCTCTCCCTTAAGCTGCTGCTTGGCGGCTTGTCCGGAGCGATCGCAGGTCTTGCCGTCGCCGGTCCGGCGCAGGCGCAGTTTTTCGGCGCCTGGGGCTACATGCCTTACCAGTACCGGATGTTGCCGGAGATCGACGGCGGTCCGGTGTACATGCCGCGAAGGTTCAGGCCGATGATGTCGCCGGGTGACATCCGGATGAGCTTGAGCGAAGAGGGCTACCAGGTTGTCGGCGGCCTGCAGATCAATGGCCGGGTCTATATCGCCAATGTGCGCGACCGGCGGGGCCAAGGGTTCCGGATTGTCGTCGATGGAATAGACGGCAATGTCCTGCAGCGCTTCGCCCGCGCCACGCCGGCGCGTCCGCCGGAGGCTCTGGCGCGCGGCTCGATGGGCGGGGAAGACTATTTCGATCCGCCGCGCCTGCCGTCGCCGTCCGTGACGCCGCAGCGGCACGGGCCGCGTGCCGAGCCGACGCCGCGCCGCGCGCCGCCGGCAGCTTCCGCACGGCGTGAGCCGGCAGCCAAGACCGAGCCCGCCAGGACCGTGGTCCGACCCGACGGCTCATCGGTGGCCACGCGGCCGCCGCAGGAGCGCGTCACCAAGATAGCGCCCGATGACAGCAGGTCGGTGGTCACGCCGACGGTCGCCAGCCCGGGCCCCGAGGCTGCCAAGCCGGAAGTGGCCAAACCTGAAGTGGCCAAACCTGAAGTCGCCAAGCCGGAACTGATGAAGCCTGCGGAAGCCAAACCGGAAGCAGTGAAGCCGGCAGCACCGGTCGCCCAAGCCGTGCGACAGCCCCGCGTGGTTTACCCGGATGCGGCGCAGACGAAGGCGCCGGTCGAGACCATGCCCGCTCCTCCGTCCGATGGGACCGGGCTCAAGCCGACGCCGCCGCTGAGCTCCGTGCCGGTCGCGCCGCTCGAATAAAAGGATCGGCATAAGACCCATCTGGCCGTGCGTTTCGCGCGGCCTCGCCAATGTGTAGAAAACGTATCACAGGTAGGTGATAGACAGCTTTTCATTCACCTTTTCGGTAGGGTGTTGCACCCGTACATCGTTGTAGATGCTATGCTTGAAATGTGGGAAATGGCACATCGCGCCGATTCCTAAATCAATAATACGACGGCATCTTCTGCATTACGGGGTTGGGTTATGACATCTGCGTTCGGTATTTTGCGCAACGGCGAGACTCGCCGTAATTTCCTGAAAATCGGCGCCGGCGCGACAGCCGCGCTCACGGTTGCAACGCCCGCCCTGGCGGCGCACGGTCTTGTGCGGATGCCGATGGAATATCCTGCCGGCACCATGGTGATCTCGCTGCGTCAGCGCCAGCTCTTCTTCATCCTGGGCGACGGCATGGCGATGCGCTATCCGGTCGCCGTCGGCAAGGCCGGCAAGGCCTGGTCCGGCTGGGCGCAGGTCAATGGCAAATACGTCAATCCGGACTGGGCGCCGCCCGCCGTCGTGAAGCATGACAATCCGCGGTTGCCGAACCTTATCCGCGGCGGCGCGCCCAACAACCCGATGGGCGTGCGCGCCCTGACGCTGAACCTCAGCGAGATCGCCATTCACGGCACCGCCGCCTCGATGCGTGCCTCGATCGGCTCGGCTGCCTCCTACGGCTGCATCCGCATGCTGAACGAGGACATCATCGATCTGTACGATCGGGTCAGCATCGGTACCCCGGTCGTCGCTATCTAAGCAGCGACGACACTGTTGAGGTCTCAGGAATAAAGATAGGCCCTGGTCGGCGGCAAACCGGTGGGGCCCTTGACGCGTTTAACGGACAACGTCTGATAGAGGCCGCAGTTGTTGCGCTCGAAGGTGATCGAGCAGGCGGCAAGATAGACCAGCCAGGTCCGCGCCGTCGCTTCGCCGACCTCTTTCACCGCCGCATCCCAATTGGCGACGAGCCGGTCGTGCCAGTGCCGGCACGTGATCATGTAATGCTCGCGCCAGCACTCGACGTCGCGCACCTCGAAGCCGTGCACTTCCAGATTGGTGACGGTGCGGCCGATATAATCGAGCTCGCCGCCGGGGAAGATATAGCGGGTCAGCGCGGCGAATTCCGGCCGGCGCTTGCCGGTGCGGGCCGCCTCGCTCTTGCCGGGGCGGGTGATCGCGTGGTGCAGGAACAGGCCGCCGGGCTTCAGCGACCGCCAGGCCGTCTTGTAATAGGTCGGGAAGTTGTCGATGCCGACATGTTCCAGCATGCCGATGGCCGCGACCTTGTCGTAGACGCCTTCGGCATGGGCGTAGTCCTTGCACTCGATGCGCACCTGGTCCTGCAGGCCGAGGCGTTTGATCTTCTCGTTAGCATAGGCGACCTGCTGCTCCGACAGGGTGACGCCATAGGCCTTGACGCCGTAGTAGCGCGCCGCATGCATCGACAGCGCGCCCCAGCCGCAACCCATGTCGAGCAGGGTTTCGCCGGGCTTGAGCCGCAGCTTCTTGCAGACCATGTCGAGCTTGTCGTGCTGGGACTGGTCGATCGAATTGTTCCAGTCGGTGAAATAGGAACAGGTGTAGACCATCTCCTTGTCGAGCCAGAGCTCGTAGAAGGCGTTGGACACGTCGTAGTGATAGGAGATGTTCTTCTTGTTCTCGGCGGCGCTGCCGTCGCTTTGCTTCTCGGTGCCGACCGATTCAAGCGGCCATGGGCCGCCGCGCGGAACGAACAGGAACTTGGAAGCCAGCCTCAGGACGCTGGCTTTGTTCAGCGATTTCAGGAACAGTTTCGTCTTCACCTTGGGCCGCTTGGCCACAAGGTCGAAAATGGTCCCGTTGCGGATGTCGACCCGCGCCGCGGCCCATAGGTTGGCCATGGTCTCGGGCTTGGGTTTGCGCATCAGGGCAGCGATTGCGCCTTCATCGGCAATGGAGACGGCCAGTCCATCGGCGGGATAATCGGCTGGAATGCGCGTGCCGTCCCAAAGCTGAATGCCGAATTCCAGGCCGAGACGCTGGTGCGCGTCGGTGAGAAAGCGGCGCAGAAGCTCGAGCCTCTGTTGCGATTTATCCATTTCAAGCTCCGGCTGAGGCCGCATAGGTCCGCTGCGCCGGGTGGCGCCCGCGTGCGCGAAAGGCAGGGAGAGTAGGCTGACGATCCCGGCGGATCGTTCGAGCGGCCAAACCGCTTTGTCTCGCACGGGCGATACATCGGGCAAATCGCTCCGCAAGTCCAGCCTGAGGCGCTTTGGCACCCACAACTGCTTGTCGGGCATCGCCTTGTGGCTTCCGGCGCTGTTTTGACCTTTGGCAATAGTCAGTGCGCGGATTTGTGGTTATTTCTTGGGCAACAAGTTCTCCAAACCGGAAACGCCCGTGCCGACATCCACTTATCGCTTGACCATGGCCTCTGTGCTGATTCTGGCCGCCGGGTTTTTCACGCTGTTCATCAACGGCAGCGGGCGGCTTGCCGTCGGCCTGACCCTGCGGCCGATGGTCGAGGATATGAAATGGACGCGGGCCGATATCGGCAGCGCGGTGGCGCTGTTTCAGGTCGCCTCGGCCGTGGCCATGTTCTTCGTCGGCACGCTCGCCGACCGCATGAGCCTGCGGCTGCTGATCGGCGGCGGCATCGCGATCTGCGCGCTGGGCATCGGGCTGATGGGCTACGTGACCGAGCCCTGGCATGTGCTGGTTCTGTTCGGCCTGATCTACGGCATCGGCAACGGCGGCTGCTCGACGATTACCGTCGGCGTGATGGTATCGCGCGCGTTTCCGGGCCGGACGGGGTTTGCCAACGGCTTCGTCACCTCGGGCATGAGCCTGGGGCAATTGCTCATGGTGGCGGTGCTCGCAGCCGTCCTGGTGCAGATCGGCTGGCGGTCGGTCTATTTCTGGGTCGCCGTCGCCCATGTGGTCCTGCTGCCGTTCATCTTTTTCGCGGTGCCGCGCATGCCGGCGGCAGGCTCCGCGGCAGCGGCCGTCGTCCGCGACGGCATGACGATCCGCGAGGCCATGGGCACGCGCCGATTCTGGATGCTGATCGGCATTTTCGCCGTCTGCGGGCTCGATGATTTTTTCGTCACCACGCATCTCGTCGCCTTCGCGCAGGACAGCGGAGTCGATCAGTTGTTGGCCGGCAACCTGCTGGCTTTGATGGGGCTGGCGGCGCTGATCGGCGTGCTGCTCGCCGGCGCCTATGGCGACCGCACCGGCCCGGCCTGGCCGACGGCGGTGTCGTTCGTCCTGCGCATCGCTTGTTTCGGACTCGTGCTGGTGGAGAATTCGACGGCGTCGATCGCCATCTTCACCCTGGTCTTTGGGCTGACCTTTCTGGTGACCGCGCCGTTGACGGTGCTGTTCGTGCGCGACGCCTTCGGCACCAAGAACCTGGGCGGCATCAGCGGCCTGATCACCATGGTCCATCACAGCTTCGGCGGGCTCGGCGCCTACATCGGCGCACGGATTTTCGACAGCAGCGGCTCTTATGCGATCGCCTTTGCCATCATGCTGGCGTCCAGCGTGATCGCGCTGATTCTGACGCTGATGTATCGCGGCAAGCCGGAGATGGCATGATCGCTATTTTGAACGCCAGCCGTGAAACACGTTCGCCGCGATGATGGCGATCGAATAGACGAAAATACAGATCAAGGTCGCCGCCGACCAGGACAGGCGGGCGTCGAAAGGCTGAGCCGCGAAGACGAGCACGGGCCCGAGCGCGCGGATGACCTGGCCGGTCAATTGCGGCGTGCGGCCGATGCCGGCCTGCAATGAGAATAGCGGAATGACGATGAGCGCCACGGCGGCGATCGCGATGGTTGCAAAGTCCGCGGCCCCGGCAATGCCATGCACGCCGCCGTGCCAGGTCATGGCTGCCGCCAATGCGATGGTGAGCCAGTAGCGGACCGAGGTGATGCTGGCCGAGGTGGCGCCGATGTCGTGCAGGCGCTTGGAATAAAGCAGGCTTAGGGTGATCGAGGCGCCGCTGACGAGAAGGGCGCAGAGCGCCGCGAACTGGACCGTGCGATCCTGGCCGGGAGCCCCCGAATGACCGGACAGGACCACGATCCACAGGCCGGCGAGTGCCGCCGTCATGGCGATGTAGCTCGCCTGTTCGAGACGGTTGGAGGTGCCGGCGCCGCCGAGCTTGATGCCGAAGGCCGCCAGCGCCAGAACCGTGAGCGGCGCCATGCCGCTGTGGATCGTATTGACCACGGCGGGCTCGATATGGCTGAGCGCGAAGAAGAAACAGGACCAGGCCAGCGCGGTGGCGAGATTCATGGCCACCACGGCCTTGAGGTCGCGCCGGAGCACGGCAAGCTGCTTGGGTTCACGCAGCAGCGTGTAGGCGCCGAAACCGAGCGTCGACAGGCCGAAGGCCAGCAAAAGAATGGTAAAGAAGTCGATCCGCTGAAAAATGAAGCCGAAATAGACATCGCGCAGCGCCTGCGAGACGCAGAACAGCAGAATGAGAAGCGGACCGGCGAGCGACGTCATGCAGCGTTTCCCCAATTTGGCGCGAGAGGTCCGGCTATCGGGTGGGCAGGGCGTTGCCGCCACCCGATTGCTGCGAATTCAGCCCTTGCCCCAAAATACTCGCCAAAAATACTTGCCAAAAATACTTGCCGGAAATCCTTGCCAGGACCGGACATGACGCGTTATGAGGAACGTCTTGGCCATTGTGGCCAGCAACGAGGACGCCGTGGCCAGCATCGCTGCCATCAGAATTGCAGACCGGACGGGCTTCGACGCCCTGTCGGCGGCTGCATTCGCGCTCCTTCTTACGGGTCTGCTTCTTATTCGCCCCTGAGGGCCGGCCGGGCTTTGCCTGGGCGCTCAGGGGATTGCATCGAACGAGGCAACCGCGCGCCTAAGCGATCAAACATCAGCCGGCGCCAGCAATTCAGGATCAGACCATGTCCAACGATAACCGGATTTCCACCGAGCGCGCCACCAACAAGGCCCGCGTGCTGATTTTCGACACGACCCTGCGCGACGGCGAGCAATGCCCCGGCGCGACCATGACCTTCGAGGAAAAGCTCGATGTCGCGCATATGCTCGACAAGATGGGCGTCGACATCATCGAGGCGGGCTTTCCGATCGCCTCGAACGGCGATTTCGAAGCCGTGGCCGAAATCGCCCGCCGTTCGGAAAATGCGGTGATCGCCGGGCTCGCCCGCGCGATCTCGGGCGATATCGCCCGTTGCGGCGAGGCGGTGAGATTTGCCAGGCGGCCGCGCATTCACACCTTCGTCTCCACCTCGCCGATTCATCTGGCTCACCAGATGCGCAAGACCGAGGAGGAGGTGCTGGAGATCATCACCGCTACCGTCAAGCAGGCGCGCAATCTCGTCGACGATGTCGAATGGTCGGCGATGGACGCGACGCGGACGCCGATCGATTATCTCTGCCGCGCGGTCGAGGCCGCGATCAGATCCGGCGCCACCACCATCAACCTGCCCGATACGGTCGGCTATGCGACGCCGCAGGAATATGGCGACATGTTCCGGCAGATCATCAATCGCGTACCCGGCGCGGAAAAGGTGATCTTCTCGACCCATTGCCACAACGACCTGGGGCTCGCGGTCGCCAATTCGCTCGCCGGCATCGAGGGCGGCGCGCGGCAGATCGAATGCACCATCAACGGCATCGGCGAGCGCGCCGGCAATGCGGCGCTGGAAGAGATCGTCATGGCGCTGAAGGTACGCGGCGACGTGATGCCTTACGAGACACGCGTTGAGGGACCAATGCTCACCCGCGCGTCGCGCCTCGTCTCGGCGGCGACCTCGTTCCCGGTGCAGTACAACAAGGCGATCGTCGGCAAGAATGCCTTCGCGCATGAAAGCGGCATCCACCAGGATGGTATGCTGAAGAACAAGGAGACCTACGAGATCATGACTCCGGCCTCGGTCGGCGTGTCGAAGACCTCGCTGGTCATGGGCAAGCATTCGGGCCGCGCGGCCTTCCGCGACAAGCTGTCGGAGATGGGTTACGAACTCGGCGAGAATGCCCTGCAGGATGCCTTCACCCGCTTCAAGGAACTGGCCGACCGCAAGAAGCACGTCTATGACGAAGACATCGAGGCGCTGGTCGATGAGCAGATTGCCTCCGCCTACGATCGCATCAAGGTTGTGTCGCTCACCGTCATCGCCGGTACGATGGGGCCGCAGACGGCGACCCTGACGCTCGAAGTCGACGAGCGGCAGGTGACGAAGCAGGCGGTCGGCAACGGTCCCGTCGATGCGATCTTCAACGCCATCAAGGAACTGGTGCCGAACGAGGCGGTGCTCGAACTCTACCAGGTGCATGCGGTGACCGAGGGCACCGATGCGCAGGCCGAGGTCTCGGTGCGGCTCGCCGCCAACGGCCGTTCGGTGACCGGCCGCGGCGCCGATCCCGATACGCTCGTCGCCTCGGCGCGCGCCTATGTGGCGGCGCTGAACAAGCTGATGGTCAAGGGGCTGAAGGGCAAATCCGAGCCGATCGCGGCGCGCCTGAAGCCGTGAACGACAGCCCGGAACGCAAGATTTCCGAGCTTTCCGGAGGTTTGCCTGTGAATCGACATCAGGCGGTCATGTAACGCTGGACAGGGCAGGCGGGCTTTGCTAAATCCCGCCCGCTCGCGTCGGACACGTCCTCTCAGCGGACCGTTGCCGGCGCATTGCTTTCGATGGGCGCATAGCTCAGTTGGTAGAGCAGCTGACTCTTAATCAGCGGGTCCCAGGTTCGAGCCCTGGTGCGCCCACCATCGAATCCAGGAGCCTGAGCAAATCGCCTGCAAGACCTTTATGGGTTGATGCCGCGCGTCTGCGCCTGCGGTCCCGCATCGTATTGAAAATGTTTCCCAATGACATATCCTGCCGTGGATGCCTTGAGGCATTTATGGGAGGGAACGTGACTATTACCCGCAAAGAATTTCTACGCGCCACGGCCGCCGTTGCGACGACGGCTGTCATCGGAGGCACGGGCGCTTTCGCGCAAGAGTACCCGAGCCAGGATTTCAAGGTCATCTGCGGCTTTCCGCCAGGCAGTGGCGCCGACATTTTTGCCCGCTACTTCGCCGACAAGCTCAGAGTCGTGACTGGAAGAAACGCAATCGTCGAGAACAAGACCGGCGCCAACAGCAATATCGCCACCACTTACGTGGCGCGCGCCAAGCCGGACGGGTATACGCTGTATCCGTTCGCCGGCACGACGGTCGCCGCGACCATGCATCTGTTCAAGGAGCCGCCGGTCGATGTCGGCAAGACCATCACGGTCGCCGCCACCACCAGCAACCTGGCCTTCATGCTCGTGGTCGATCCGAAGAGCCCCTACAAGACGGTCGCCGACCTCACTGCGGCCATGAAAAAGAAGGGTGGCACGGCAACCTATGCGACGGCGGCCAATCCCGGCAGCATTATGGGCGCGCTCTACAAGGAGGCGACGGGCGTCGAGGCGGTCGAGGTGCAATATCGCAACGCGCCGGATTCGCTGAACGAACTCGTCAGCGGCAAGCTCGATTACGGCATGCACGACCCGATCTTCGCGCTGGCGCAGGCACGCGAAGGACGCCTGCGCATCCTCGCGGTCAGCTCCAGCGACCGGCTGCAGTCCATCCCCGACGTGCCGACGATGAAGGAATCGGGTGTGCCGATGGACCTGAACATCTGGTGGGGCGTGATGACGACGGCCGGCACGCCGCGCCCGGTGATCGATAAGATCAACGCCTGGTTCAAGGACATCCTCAGCACCGAGGAAACCAAAAAGTTTCTGGCGCTGTCGGGCGCCGATCCGATGATCCGCACGCCCGATGAGGCGCAGGCCATGTTCCTGACCGCGATCAAGGAGTGGGGCGATTACGTGAGGATCGCCAAAATCCCGCAGAACTGATACGAGGCGAGCTGCAACCCTCATCCGACCCTTGCTGCGCAAGGGCCACCTTCTCCCGCCGTGCGGGAGAAGGATTCAGGAGAATCTTCATGGCCCTCGATCCGAAGATCGTCAAAACCCTGCAGGGGGTATCGACGGCAACCATCACCACGGTCATGTTGAAGAAGGGTCTGCGCAATCTGTGGATCCGTGGCTCCAAGCCCCTGCGTCCCGGCGTCGAACGGGTGGTGGGGCCGGCCTTCACGCTGCGCTTCATTCCGGCGCGCGAAGATCTTGCGACACCCGAATCCTGGGGCAATCCGATCTCGACACGGGCGGCCGTGGAAGCGATGGAGCGAGGCGACATCGCCGTCATCGATGCGATGGGCGTGACCGACGCCGGCTGCTACGGAGATATTCTGATCGCGCGCATGGCCAAACGGAATGTCGCGGCCCTCGTCACCGATGGCGTGGTGCGCGATATCGAAGGCGTACTGTCGACGGGCCTGCCGGTGTGGTCGCAAGGCTGGGCGGCGCCATCCTCCGTGCAGGGCCTCACCTTCGTCAACTGGGGGGAGCCGATCGGCTGCGGTGGCGTGGCGATTTTTCCGGGCGATGTGATCGTTGCCGACAAGGACGGCGCCGTCGTCATCCCGCAGGCCTTCGTCGATCACGTGCTCGAGCATGGTCCCGAGCAGGAGCGCATGGAAGGCTGGATCATGAAGGAGGTCGAGCGCGGCGAAAAACTGCCGGGCCTCTATCCGATGAATGTCGAGACCAAGGCGCGCTATGACGCCTGGAAGAAATCCTTGCCGGGCGGGTGAGCCAGATATGTCCTTCAACGAGAATGCCCACGGCGTTTACGCCATAGCCGCCACGCCGTTTCATGCAGACGGAACGCTGGACCACGACTCCATTGGTCGCATGACGGATTTCTATCTGCGCTGCGGCGTCACCGGCCTCACCATCCTGGGCATCATGGGCGAGGCGCCGAAGCTCGATGCGGATGAATCGCTCGCCGTCGTCAAAGGCGTCGTGGCGCGTGCTGCCGGAACGCCCATCATCGTCGGCGTCTCGGCGCCGGGTTTTGCAGCCATGCGTTCGCTGGCGCGCTCGTCCATGGACCTGGGCGCTGCCGGCGTGATGATCGCGCCGCCGCCGCATCTGCGCACCGACGACCAGATCGTCACCTATTACCGTCAGGCGATAGAGGCGATCGGCGACGACGTGCCTTTCGTCATCCAGGACTATCCGCTGCTGCTTGGCGTCATCATGACGCCGAAGGTCCTGCGCCAGATCGTCATGGATCATCCCTCGTGCCGGATGCTCAAGCACGAAGACTGGCCGGGCCTGGAAAAGATTTCGGCCATGCGCGGGTTCGAGAAGGACGGCTCGATGCGCCACATCTCGATCCTGTGCGGCAATGGCGGCCTGTTCCTCGATTTCGAGATGGAGCGCGGCGCGGACGGCGCCATGACGGGCTATTGCTTCCCCGACATGCTGGTCGATGTGGTGAAATGGTCGCGGAATGACGAGCGCGACCGGGCGCATGATCTGTTCGACGCGCATCTGCCGCTGGTGCGCTATGAGCAGCAGCAGGGGATCGGCCTTGCCGTGCGCAAATATGTGCTGATGAAGCGCGGGGCGATCGCCTCCGATGCCCAGCGCAAACCCGGCAGCGCGCTCAGTGCCGCGGCGCGGGCGGAGGTGGACTATCTGTTGACGCGCGTGGCGCGCACCGATCCTCGGGCGGTTTTGTAAAGGGGGCTGTCCCGGTGTCATTCCCGCCAAGCGAAGCGCAGAGCGGGAATCCAAGGGCAACGCGACGAATGTTGCGGCTCTTGGCTCCTGGTTTCCTGCTCGCACCTTCGGTGCGTCGGGAATGACAGACGTGCCGTCCTGTGCGAATCACCCGATTCTGCGGTAGATTCGCCTTGTGAAAATCGACGGGCCCATTATCGCGCGCACCTACGGGGCTGGAGCTGGCCCGTCGGGGAGCCGCGCGCGCGCTGCCGACGAAGCGCGGTTGCCGCGCAATTACGCGATCGCGAAATGGACCTTCGTGGTTTTCTGCATCGGCATCGCCATCCGCGTGCTGATCGGCGATGGCATTCTCAATCTCGTCGAACGTTACACCAGCGACGGCGGCAGCCTGGTCGAGAAGATTCATCCGGCCATCTATCTGATGTTCCTCTGCGGCTTCGTCATCTATGTCTCGGTCGGGCTGCGGTTTTATGAGGCTGAGCGCGACGAGATTCGGGCGCTGCTGCTGCTGACCGGATTCCTGACGGCGCTCGGCGCGATCAATATCGCGCTGGGGCGCGGTTCCTCGGCCGGTTACGTCATCGACACCTATATCGCCACCTTGCTGATCGGCATGCTGCTGTACGCCATGCCGCATTCGTGGCGCGAGAAGGCGGGGCTTCTCGTCATCGGTCTCATCGTCTTCAATTCCGGTTTCATGATGCTCGAATTTGGCGTCGGCCATGTGCTGTTGCCGCAGGCCCTGGAGGCGGCGGAATTCCGCCCCTCCGGCTTTCTGGGAACGCCCTTGACGGTCGGCGTGCTCAATCTTTCCACGGCGGTGCTGCTGATTTCGCTGCGGATGAACGCGCTGCTGAAAGCCGCAGGTGTCATGTTGCTGGCGATCGGCATTTTCATCGCCGGCGCGCGCACTGCCATGCTCGTCTCCAGCGTCATCATTCCGACGGCCCTGGTCCTTGCCGCCTATCAGCGCAAGGAAGGCATGAGCGCCGGCGTGACGGCGGTGACGATCCTGCTGGCGGCGGTGATCGCCGGACCGCTGATCTTCATCGTCGCGAGCGAACTGGGGTTTCTGGCGCGCTTCCAAGGCGGCTACCTGGACGACAGCGCGCAGACCCGTATCGAAATCTACCGCGTGTTTGATTATGTGAGCTGGAACGAAATCCTGTTCGGCAGCGATCTCCTGAACCTGAAGCGGATCGTCAACGACAAGCTCGGCATCCAGTTCATCGAAAGCGCCATCGTCTTCTTTATTTTCGATATGGGACTGTTCGGGTTTCTTATCTTCTTCGGATTGCTGCTCTGGCTGCTCCATGTGCTGAGCCGCCGCTCGCACATTCTGCTGCCGCTTGCGATGCTATGCTTTCTCGGGCTTGCGCTCACCAACAATACGCTTTCGACGAAAGTGCCATCGTTTTTTGCCGTTATCGTCATGATCGTCGGCGTCCGCGCGTTTCATCTCCGGCGCGATGGAAGCAATATTATCTGAACGCTCCTGGGCGGGCGCTTCGCCCGTCAGCGAGACGAGCATGGGCGCCGGTGCATCGGTCCGCTGAACTGTCTCGCAGGCCGCGTCGATGCCGGCGGGATCATCCCTGGCGACATCGGTGACGATGACGAAATCCGATGCGGCTTCCGCCAGCAGCGAGATGAACGGGTTGGACACCGCGCGTCCCGCATCGATAATGACCATGTCGACGCCGGCGCACAGGCGTTCGATGCGGCCGACAATGTCGCGTCTCGTTTCGCCGCCGACCGGCTTGTTAGGCACGATGGAGGCGGGCAGAAGATGCGGCAGTCCGCTGCGGTTCCAGATGACCAGATCGTCGATGATCATGCGAGAGTCGAGCCTGTCGAAAAGCCCCGGCTTGCCGGTCTGTCCCGCCAGGCGTGTCAGGCCGCAAGTCTGGGCGTCGCCGTCGACGGCAACCACATCGAGCCCTTGCCAGGCGAAGCTGCTGGCCAGCGCCAGGGCGAATTCGGAGCCGGCCTCGCGGTCGGCGACGGCGGCGACGAGGAGAATGCGAAGCGGATCGCCCGAACTCCTGCGACCGATGCGGCTCGCAAGTTCGACCATCGCCGGCGGCGGCGCCGCCGGCCGCTGAAATTTCCGCCGCGCCACATAGTGATGGACAAAGGAGCGGTTGATCTCGCCGACCACCGTGCGCTTCAATCCAACGCGCTTCAATTCATCTCGGCTGGCTTGACGCGCCGCGGGTTGCGCTTCGACCGGCTTTGCCGACAGCAGATGCAGAAGGAAAGCCAGGCCGACGCCGATGGGGAGCCCGCCAAGGCCGCCTAAAACGGTCAGAACCGGCGCCGACAGGCCAACAGGGTTGGGCTGCGCCGTGGCGTTGGAGATCACCCGCGAGAGGTTGGGCTGGAAGCCCGACTGTTCGGTGATTTCACGGGCGCGGACGAGAAACTGTTCATAGACCTTGCGGTTGGCGTCGGCGGCGCGCTCCAGTTCTCTTGCGCCGATGAGGGACTGGCCGGCCGTTTCGGACTGTTTCTTGGCACGTTCGATCTGGGCGGCCATGGCCCGCTCGGCGCCGCTGGCCTGGACCAGCTCGGCGTCGGCGGCCTGGCGTCGGCGCACGATTTCCTGGTCGATCGCGCGGCGCGCATCGGCCACTCTCGCGGCAGCCGCGGCGATCTCGGGATGAAGTGGACCAAGGCTCTGCCGCAATTCCGATTCCTGGCGGCTGGCTTCGGCAAGTCGCACGCGCAACTGAATGATGGTCGGCGAATCGAGGATTTCCGCCAGCGCCTCGACGGAGGCGTTGGCGGGCAGCGCCTTGATCTGATCGACGCGGGCGCGGGCGCGGGCGGTGCGGGCGCGGGCCTGGTTGAGCTGGGTCGCGAGTTCGGTGATGTCCTGGTCGAGCGCCAGTTTGCCGTTGGCGTACACCAGGTTGTTGGCGTTCTTATAGTCTTCCAGGCGCTTTTCGGCGGCTTCGAGCTGGGTGCGCAGATCCTTGAGGCGGGCGGCGACTTCCTCACCGATGCGCTTGGCCGCCATCTGGCGCGTGCGCAACTGGGTCTCGATATAGACTTCGGCGATCGCCTGGGCGAGACGGGCGGCCTTTTCCGGCGTGCTGGCGGTGGCGGAAATATCGACGACGAAGCTGCGCTCGGAGCGGCGGATGGTGACGGTCTTCTCCAGCACGCTGACCGCCGCACCCTCGGGATCGAGCGGGCCGGCTGGCTTACCGGTGATCAGCGCCCTGAGGCGGCCCAGCAGTCCGGGCTGGCTGACGAACTCGGGATCTGAGATGAGATTTTCGCGTTCCGCCACCCCGCGCAGCACGGAACTGGAGCCCATAATGCGGATCTGACTTTCGAGATCGGCATTCAGGGTTTCGGCATTTTCGAATCGCTGGTTGACGTCGCCGTCGACGACCTTGAGGCCGCGGGTGTCGACGAGGATCTCCGAGGTGGCGACATAGCGCTTGGCAGATGCCAGGCCGTAGGCGCCAGCCGCTAGGGCGCAGGCAATGACGCAGAACGCGATCAATTTCCAGCGGTGAGAGATGACGGCGGTGAAATCGCGTAATTCGAAGACACGCATGGGCGGGGATGCGGGCTCCGCGCCCGGAGCAGTGGCAAACCACTCGGCAGCATCCAGATGAGCCGGTTCGCCTCTTCTTTCCATCTCAAGCTGATCCCGCAAACGTCCCGATTTCGCGCACGCGGCCCGATGAATGAGCCGTATGACAAACTGGGACGTTAATATTTCAGAAAGGTTAATTTTGTTTCAGGATTCTGATGTAGCGCGGCTCTCGAAGGCCTTTTGGTGCGCTTTATTCCAGAATCAGGCGTGCGCTGCCACGAGCGCGGCGATCTGCGCTTCCGCGGCGGCGGCGGAATTGTTCCAGGTATAGCGTTTCGCATTGACGATGGCCGCCTTGCTGAGGCTGGCGTGCAGGGTGTCGTTTGCGATTATTGCCTCGATCGAGGCCGCGAAGCCCGCCACATCACCGAGTTGGATGAAGAGCGCGCCGTCGCCGGCGACTTCACGGAATATCGGGATATCGGAGGCGATGACGGGAACGCCGCGATCATGCGCCTCGATGATGGGAAGCCCGAAGCCCTCGTAGGATGAGCAGGTGACGAGCGCGCGGGCAGACCCGAGCATCGCATTCAGCCGCTCGTCGTCGATGCCGCCGAGCTGTTCGATCAGGCCATCGACATCGTTCAGCGCGCCATAGGCATCGCGACCGACGTGATAGGCGTTGATGGTGATGCCTTTTGCCCGCAGCTGTTTGAGCGCAGCAACGAGAAAGCCGGCGTTCTTGTTGGGCGTGAGATTGCCGAGAAGCAGGATGTAGGGCGCGCGCAACTGCTCCGGAGGAGAGGACGGAGACCGGCGCGGCAACACGCCGGCGCCGGAAACGAGACATGTCTTGGAGCCAACGGAGGGATAAAAGCGGATGACGTCGCTTTGCGTATTGCGGGAGACGCAGGCGATCCGTGCCGCCTGCCGCGCGGCCCTGTTGAAGAACACCGACCACCACAGACGATGGCGGAAGGGATACATATCCGGCAGGGTCTTCATATAAAGATCATGCGCTGTGATGATCGTCGGCAGGCCGTTGACCGACGGGCACATGGGATTGATCGCGTAGATCAACTGCGGGCTGGCCTCGCTTGCTGCGGCCTTCAGCATGGCGTGCTGACGGATGAAATTGAGCGGCGTCGATTCGACATAGGGGAAGGTCAGGATGCGATCCAGGCCGTTCGCCATGGTCTCGGGCAATTGCTCGCGCGAGAATGCGGTCGCCAGGGCATAACGATAGGTTCCACGCGCAACGAGGGCTTCGATCAGTCCGAAGGCGTAGCGCGTGATGCCGGTGATGCGGCCCGGCGGCTCGACAAGGTGATTGATCAGGACGAGCGGCTTCTGGCCGTCCGGTGCTTGCGCGATCGGTCCTGACGAGGTTTCGCGCCGGTTGTTGCCCGGGTCCAAGCCGGTGCTCGAGGATTGAAAGGCAAGCGACCCAGAGGTGAGCGTCATGCGTGTTGCCTCGCAAGGATGTCATGCTCCCACGGCGACGACATGAAACGGCGGATATTGAAGCGCATCAGCAGTACGAGACCGATGAAATAGCTCAAAGCATAGATGCTGCCACCGCCGATCAGCAGCAGCCATGGGTTTTGCGACGAGAGCCAGTGGAGACTGAATTCGGTCGTCGCGCCGGCAACGATCGCGCAGATGAGAATGCGTAGAAGCGCGTCGGCCGGAAAGGCGAAGCGCCAGAGACTGCGCGACACGCGCGCGGAGACGATGACGGCGAGAACACTGCCGATCATGAAGGAGACAGAGGCGCCGAAGGGACCGAATCTTTTGACCATTTCGATCGAGAGCAGCAACGTGCCGATGGAGACGATGCTGAGGTAGCCAAGCAATTGCCAGTTCTTGCCGTGCGTATGAAAAATATTGTCGAAGACGACATGCTTGATGCCGAGCGCGACAGCTCCGATGGCGATAGGGCCGATCAAGGCGACGGCGATCGTCCGGTCGAATTTCGGCAGTATGCAATCCACGATCGGTTGCGCAAGGGCGATGCAGGCGCCGGCCGCGCCGAACCCGAGGATGCAACTGGCGATCAGAATGCCGGCAATCTGCCGATCGGCAGTATGGCTTTCACTGCTGCTATGGGACAGCATGACAGGGAAGGCCTGCTGGTTCAGGGCAAACAGGACGAGATCGACAGGTTGCCGTGCGACAGCCGTAGCCGCGACATAGAGGCCGACCATGCTCGGCCCCAGCCATGTCTGAAGGATCAGCCGGTCCATCCAGCCGAACTGAAAGGTGAGAGCCGTCACGATGATCGTCGGTACGGCGATGGCGGTGAAGCTGCCGGCCGCCAGCCGCCGGCCAAGCAAACGGTCGGTGCCGCCGAGAAGCACCGGCGCAGAGATCAGCGCGGCGAGGCCGGATGCGAGCGAGAAGCCGATAGCCGCGAAATAAAAGCTTTTCCAGCCGGCGAAGATAAGCCCGAAGACCAGGATCAGCATGACGACGCCGCGAATGCATTCGACGATGCCGGCAAGACCCTGGCGGTTCTCCGCCTGAAGCAAGGTGAGCACCAGGCGCAGCACGGCGAAGTTCACGACATATATGGAGACGGCGACGGAAAGGTCGAATGAATGCGTGTCAGCCATCAGCGGCGAAACGATAGCGGCTGCGAGAACGCCCAGGATCGAAACGCCGATTGCGATGGCCGCGAAGCTCGGCCGCCATCCGGTTGCGTCTGTCGGTAGGGCATGATCGGCTGCGCGCTCCTGGATGCTCTGGCGCACGAGCAGCAGGCGAAACCAGTTGGACGAGGTCATCTCGATGATTTCGCCCAGGGTGATCACCAGGGCGAAAAGACCGTAGTCATGCAGGCCAAGCTGCGCGGGCAGAAGAATGAGGACAGCCAGCGTCGCCAGCCGGGAGCTGATGCTGCCGGCGACGTTGCAAAGATATTGCACGCTTTCCGCCCTTTCGAGAAAGCCTGCCGTGCGCGTGTCCGAAACGATAGTCATCTTTACCGGCGATTGGTCTGATCGGCTGTCCCATGGGTGAGGGGAGAACGAGGCGGCGAAAAATTGCGGGGCTTGCTGCGGCCGACCGTGCGCCGGGAAAGTTCGGCGACGAGCAGGCCGGCGAAAATGGAATTTGTCACGAGATAGCGCTTCCACATCCGACGCGGCTCCTGGATGAGCCGGTAGAGCCATTCGAGGCCGAGCTTCTGCCAGCGCAAGGGGGCGCGATCGACAAAGCCGGCGGTGACATCGAGCGTGCCGCCGATGCCCATGACGAAGGGGACTTCCAACTCGGCGCGATAGGTGGCCATGAACCGTTCCTTCATCGGCGTCGGCATGGCGAGGAACAGGCAATCGGGATTCGCCGCCTTGATCTGTTCGACGATCTCCTTCTCGCGGCCCTTGAAATAGCCGTTGTGCATGCCGGCGAGAACGAGGCCGGGATGGCGGGCTTCGATGCGCTTGCGGGCTTCGACCAGGATCTCCTGCGTCGCGCCGAGCAGGTATGGCCGGAAGCCCGATGCGGTGCAGACCGACATCAGGCTCTCGAACAGGTCGATGCCGGCAACCCGCGGCACATTGCCGTGGCCGAACAGTTTCAGCGCCAGCGCAATGCCGGCGCCGTCGATGCCGATCAATTCCGCTTGGCGCACGTCGCGATCGAGTTCCGGATTGCTGCGCGCCGAGACCAGCTTGGCGACATTCAGCGCGACATGCTGAATGGGCGTATGCTCACGCATGGCGCGCACGGCGGCGTTGATCGTTTCATCGAGCGTCAGAACATCGACCGGGCAATCCAGGACTGTGGTCCGCATGATCGTGACCTTATTTCTGCAGCACGGCGACGCATTCGCCGCAATATTGCCTGAGGCTGGGAAAGGCGCCGAGAACGGCGTCGTCGACACTCTTCAGCGCGCGCAGGCCGGCGCGCACCGCCGGATTGGCGGTGTGGTTCTGGACAATCCGCTTGCCCATGAACAGGAGCGACATCTGCTCGATTCTGTGCGAGCTGAAGCCGCGGGCGAACCGGCGGATATCCTCGGGCTCAAGGATGACATCGCCCTTGGCCTCTTCGCCGCGCATGCTGACCTTGCGCATGAGATCGAGCACGGCATTGCCGCGCAGCGTCTCGCTGATGATGACCTTGCCGCCTGGCTTGAGCACGCGCAGGGCTTCCTCGCGCACACCGGGATATTTGATGGCGTGATGCAGGACTTCATGGAAGAGGACGATGTCGAAATGCCCGTCGGGATAGGGCATGGCGGTCGCGTTGGCGACGGCGAAATGGCAGCGGTCGGCGACGCCGTTTTCCTTCGCCATCTGCCGCGCGGTCTCGACGCCGACGGGCGACAGGTCGAAGCCCCTGACCTCGGCACCTTTCAGCGCGAAGAACACGCCATACTGGCCGATGCCGCAGCCGACATCGAGGATGCGCAGACCCTTAATGTTTTCAATGTCCATCAATTCAAAGACGCGGCGCGTGCGATGGCCGCGATCGGGTCTGGCGCCCGGATTGAAACAATAGTCTTCCCATTTCAGGACATGGGCCGGATCGATACGGGCGGACTTCAGGCCGAAGGGCCGCATGCCGGTATACACCTTATCGTGCTCTTCACGCTCGATGCGTTCCCATTCATCGGCGGAAATGGCGTTCATTTCCAGACTTCTAGCGGACATCAGACCAACTCCGGACTTGTATGCGGCTTCACTTGCGCAAGGATCGGCCGCCGCAGGAGCAACGGCGCCTTGCCGTTGGGCTCCCGCACGGGACCATCGACCAGCACGAAACGTGCCGTCACATCCTTCGGGAATTTGAGCGCCAGATTGGCGGAAATGACATCCTTGGTGTGCTCGCCAAAGTCGGCGTTCGGCACGATGAAGATGTCGAGCGTGTGCTCTCCGGCATGAAACAACTGAATGGAAGCGGCACCGACCACATCGCGCGGAATATGGTTAAGGCCGATGATGCGCCGGTTGCCGGCCAGTTCGACATATTCGCTGTCGCGGCCCTCGACGCCAAGGAATGGCAGGCTTCCGCGGGCGATGAGGCCGAGTGTTTGCGGATCGTGCGCCGGCACGCGGATGCGATCGCCAGTCTCGTAGCGGACAAACAACTGGCCATGGTCCCACAACGACGTGGCGACGATCTTCGCGGCACCCTCGCCATCGGGAATTAATTCGACATGGCCATAGGCCGGCAGAAAGCGCATGCCTGCGCCGTCGATATCGGCGGCCGCGACAATGCGCTCGGCATGGCCGTAATAGTTGATGACCTTGGCGCCGAGTTTGCGCCTTGCAAGGGCGGCCGTATCGTCGGCGAGTATTTCGGAGGAGGCGAACACGAGGGGAATCTGCGAGGCGTCGTCGCCGAGCAGGTTGAGCAGGTTCGTCAGCGAAGACGGATAGCAGAAGAGGGCATCGGGTGCGTAATCGCGCAGAGCCTGCGTGTAAGACCCGATGGAAGCGGCGCTGAGATGGTGCGCCGAGAAAATGCGCTTGCGCGGTCCTTCGTCGATCCAGAATGGCGGCGTGGTATCAGAGGGTGGCTTGATCGAATCGCCGCGCAGCACGGCGACGCGGGCGGAAGCCAGATCCACGCCTGCCTTGAGGCAGAGCGTGTCGAGCGTCGCCTGTTCGAAGGCCACGCCGCTCTGGTTTCGCGCCACGCGCATCGGCTGGCCGGTGGTGCCGCCGGTTGCGCCAGGGGACTTCGGGAAGAGACCCGGCGTGACGAGCGTGTTTTCGCGGCCCATCACGTTGGCCTTGGTCAGGATCGGCCAATCGTCGAGGACGTTGCTTGCCGGAGCATTGTTGTAGGCCGGCAGCCTGCGTGCCGCGGCCAATGTCTTCTTCAGTTGAGCATCGGCCCATGCCGCGCGCTGCGTGTCGGAATAGCTGTCGACCAGCGCAATCGTGCGCTTCGCCGCATCGTACAGGCCCGGCGGCCGCCTCAGGAGACGGTCGGTCAAAGCGGTGTGTTTGAGCTTGTCGATAAAGGTCATGACGTCACGAAATCGCGCGCAGGGCGCGGACATTGTGTTCGAGGAGATAGAAGGCCCAGAGCTTGTCGGGAATATTAGCGCGGCCGCTGAGATGCCATTCGACGAGTTTGTCGAGCGCGCCGTCCTTGAAGAATTCGCGCTGCCAGGTGTTGGCAAGGGCATCGAGCAGGCGCTCTTTCAGCGAGGTGCGGAACCAGCGCGACAGCGGCAGGTCGAAGCCGACCTTGCGGCGGTCGATGCAGGAGGCCGGAATGTGGCGGCGCGCCAGCTTGCGCAGCAGCACCTTCTGGGAGAAGCCGGAAATGAGATGGCGTTCGTCAAGGCTGGCGGCGAAGTCCGCCACGGCCCTTGTCACGAACGGTACGCGGGCCTCGACGGAGGCATGCATGGTGGCGCGGTCTGCCGCCGTCAGCATGTCATCGGGCAGGCGATAATCCTGATCGAGCAGCAGCGCTTCGTTCAGTGTGCTGGCGAAGGGGGCATCGCCGACGGGGACCGCGAACAGTTCGCGCGCCAGCCACGGCTCGACGATCATGCTTGATCCGTGGAAGGTGCAATCGCCGGTCGCGAGTTTCGCGGCATGAATGAGCCTGGTGCGATGCGGCGCGAATCGCTCGATGCCATCGGCGATGGATGGGAAGAACCGCGCTGCCGGGTTGAGCTTCTTTGCCATGGCGAAGCGCCATTGCTGATGATAGCCGCCGAAGAATTCGTCGGCGCCTTCGCCGGCGAGCAGGACCTTGTAGCCGGCCTCACGGGCAAAGCGCGACAGCGCATAGAGCAGGACCGTCGACGGATTGGCGACCGCGTCGTCCATGATCAGCGGCCAGTCGGCGATGAGATCGATAAACTCGTCGTCTTCGCAGTACATGACGTGATGCTTGAGGCCATAGCGCTGGGCGACGGCAGCAGCATGCTGGCTCTCGTCATAGGCGGCATCACGAAAGCCGATGGTGAAGGCGGAAAGATGATCGGTATGGCGCGCGGCGAAGGCGGTCATCAGGCCGGAATCGATGCCGCCGGAAAGAAGGGCCGCCACCGGCACATCGGAGATGAGATGGCGCTTGACGGAGGCGTCGAGGATGCTTTCGAGCTGATCGATGAGATCTTCCTCGGAGCCGGACAGGTTTTCAATTTTGCGCGGCAGCGCCCACTTCACCGTTTCGACCGACCATGTGTCGAGATCGAGGATGAAGGCGTAGCCCGGCGCAACCTCGATGACATCCTTGAAGATGGTGTTGGAGGAGCGCATGCCGCGCGAGGTGTAGTATTCGACCAGCGAATCCGGATTGATTTCCTTGCGCGACATGGCCATGAGCGGCGCAAGCGTCGAGGCGAAGGCGAAACTCGTCTCGTCCTTGTAGATATAGACGGGTTTTATTCCGAACTGGTCGCGGGCGATGATGAGCTTTTTGCCCTTCTGATCGAGATAGCCGAAGCCGAACATGCCTTCGGTCTTGTTCAGGAAGGACAGGCTCTCGCGGCCCATGCCCTTGAGCAGCACTTCCGTGTCGGACGAGGTGCGGTAGCTCTCGCCGGCCAGGCGGACGTCGCGATAGTTGTAGATTTCGCCGTTGAAGACCAAGGCGCCGTTGTCGTCGGACATCGGCTGCACGCCGCCGGCAAGATCGATGATCGACAGGCGGGTGTGGATCAGATCGACTTCGACATCGGGTGTCGGATGATAGGTGATGCGGTTCTGGGCATCCGGGCCGCGTCGGGCCAGATGTTTCAGCGATAGTTCGACGAAGCGATCACGCAAGAGCGGTTTGGGCTGGCGCAGCGCAATTCCTGCAATTCCACACATGTCACATCGTCCCGCTTTTAAGCTTTTGTTAACCAGGCGACATGCTGGATTTACGTGCCGACAGGGCAGTTTGTGCCGCTATCAGCCTTCGATCGCGCCGGTACCTGTTACATGCTCCCGGTTCGTTTGTGCCAATCTGGCACAGCGCCGGTCGCTCAATTTCATTGCTTCAAACGTTGTGCCATACGTCTCATTTACAGAATGCTTCTACGATCTCCGAAGGTCGCCCTTATCGGGCTCGAATTTGGGCGAAGCGGGAATGTTGAATCGCATTCAATGGTATGGTGCGCGATTAGCCGCCATGAGTGCGCCGGAGATCGCGCATCGCGTTGCTGAACTCTCAAGGAAATCCCGGTTTCGCGGTGAAAAGCGCGGCTGGGATGCCATCGAGGTCGACTGCGGCGGATCGTTTACCAAACTCGGGGATTTGCTGGCGCTGCTGCGCTCCGTGCCGCTGGATTGCGGCGTTTCGTTCGATGCGAAAAGTTATCTGGGCCGCAAATGGCCGGCTGCCCGTTTCGATGAGGCCGGTCGCAATGCGATCCTGCCACATACGGGCTTGTGGCGGTTCGATCCCGTGTCGGGCAAGGCATGGCCCGGCGCGGAGAAGGCCGGTTTCGATATCGAAGTGCGGATGACGAGCGCCAGGCCAGACGATCAATATCGGTTTGGCGATGTTAAATATGTCTGGGAACCAGCGCGTTTGCAGGTTCTGCACTGGTTGGCCGTCGAAGCGGCTCATGGATCGGAACTGGCCTATGCGACGGCCATGTCCTGGGTTCGGTCGTGGATGGACAGCAATCCGCCTTGGCGCGGCATCCATTGGATTTCAGGCATCGAGATTGCGCTGCGAATTATTTCCGTCACCCTGCTGATCGCCGCCCGCAGCGAAATGGGCGTGAGCGATGAGGACGGCAGGCGGCTGAACCTGTTCGTCATGGCGCATGCCTCCTGGCTGGCGCAGTTTCCGTCGCGCTATTCGTCAGCCAACAACCATAGAGTCGCCGAAGGGCTGGGTCTGTTTCTGGCGGGGCTGATCCTGCCGCCGTCGCCGCAGCAGGTCGGTTTCGAGACGGAAGGGCGACGTATCCTGCAGCAGGAAGCGCTGCTGCAGATCTACCCGGATGGGGTCGGCGCCGAGCAATCGCCGACCTATCAGGCGTTCACGATGGAGCTGATCGCGTTCGGGCAACTGGTGGCGCGGGGGCTGGGAAAGACTTTGGGGCGCAATGTCGATGACCGGCTTCGCGCGGGAGCGCATTTCCTGGCGGCACTCCAGGACGGCGAGGGGCGGGTCCCTGCCATCGGCGATGATGACGAAGGGCGGGCCATCACCTGCACCGGCGTCGCCGAGCCGCTCTATGTGGCTTCCGTCATTCAATCGATCATGGGCCTGTTAGGCGAGCCCGGTCTTTCTTCGAAAGGGCCGGGTTATCTGCGCGAGTTTCTCTTTCACGCGCCGAAGGCGGCAGACAAGGCGATGCCGGACAGTGCCGTCGTACAGGTCTTCGCGGACGGCGGCTATACGGTCGTCAGGGACCGGGCAGCGGATCACCGCTATCAATTGATATTCGATCATGGCCCGCTGGGATACCTTTCGCTGGCCGCGCATGGGCATGCGGATGCACTTTCCGTCTGGCTGAATGTGGACGACAGGCCTGTCTTCATCGATGCGGGGACCTGGCTCTATCATTCAGGCCGCGATGCCCGCCGCGAACTGCGCCGGTCATTCGTCCACAATACCCTGTCGTTTCCGGTGCAGTCGCAAAGCGAGCCGTCGAGCGCCTTCTCCTGGGCCAACAAGGCCGCGGCGCGTTTGCTCGCCCATTCTGTTTCCAGCGACAGTTGGATGCTTGAGGGGGAGCATGACGGCTTCGTCAGGCGGGCCGGCGTGCGTCATGTCCGGCGTATTGAGCGGCGGGACGATGGATTTTCGATCCAGGATCGTCTTGTCGGAGCAAGCCGCCCTGTCTCGTGCGAGATCGCATTCCTGATCGCGCCGCATTTATCTGTCGATGTCGAAGATAAGCGGATCGTGGTGTTGCGCGACGAGAACAGGGGGGCGGTTTTGCGCCTTACCGGCTCGTCGGAGTTGAACTGTCGGGTCGAGCGGGGCGACTTCAAATCCTGTCGCGGTATTTACTCGCCCTCTTTCGGTGAGTTGGCCGCTACCAGCCAGTTGGTCTTCACGGGTGCGATTGGTGCGGAGGGATGCGCAATTCTCTGCGAGCTTCTCGGCTCGGGAGCGCCTCGCGCATGACGATTGTGGAGACGTCCTCCAAAGGCCGCCTGCTGATCGTCACGCCGGTTGGGGTCGAAGGCCAGGGCGGCATCGACCGTCTGCTCGTCTATTTCCTCGACTGGGTGCGGGCGAACAATATCCCGCTGACGATGGATCACGTCGGCGCGCGGGGAGAATGGAAGGGCCCGTGGTGGGTGCTGCATTTTCTTGGCGCGATAGCCAGGTTCACCTGGCTGCTGCTCACCAGGAAATATGCGCTGGTGCATATCCATGTGTCGACGGACGGCAGCGCCCTGCGCAAGGTCGTGCTGGGCAAGATCGCAAAACTATTCGGTACGCCATATATCATCCACTTCCACGGCATGGTCAGCGCGGAAGCGATCAGGAACAATCCGCCCTGGCTGCGCGCGTTGGGCGTGCTGGCAAGGGATGCTGCCAGGGTGATCGTTCTGGGCGAGGCGTTTCGCGGTCCGTTCCGGGATGTGCTGGGCGTTGCCGATGAACGGATTGCCGTCATTCATAACGGCGTGCCGGATATTCGCGACGATGCGGCGGTCCCGCATCTGCGTGCGGAGGCGCTCTCGCTGCTGTTCTGCGGGGAAGTCGGCGACCGTAAGGGCGTGGACCTGCTGATTGCGGCGCTGGCGCAGATGCAGGCTCAGCAATCCTCCTGGGACTGCACGATCGCCGGCAACGGCTCCATGGAGCCGTATCGCGAAGCCATGGCGCAATCTGGAATTGCGGATCATGTGAAGGTCACCGGCTGGCTGTCGTTGCCGGAAGTTCACAAGCTGATGCGAGCGGCCGATGTCGTGGTGCTGCCTTCCCGCGCCGAGGCGCTGCCGCTATCGTTGATCGAAGGTGCTGCGGCGGGCAATGCACTCGTGGCGACCGATGTCGGCGCGGTGCGCGATGTCGTGAATGACGATGTCAACGGCATCGTGGTGCGCCACGATGCCAGCGATATTGCGGCTGCCTTGCGCCGCCTGATCGCCGATCAGGCTGTTCTTGCCAGGATGCAGGTGGCCTCGCGGGCGCTTTACGAGCGGCAATTCACCGTGCCTGTCTTTGCGCGAAATATTCTGGATATCTATCGTTCTTTCGGGCTGCTCTAGCCGCCCGGTCGGTTCGCCTGGAACTTGTCGATCCCGGGCAAGGTCAGCCCAAGCGCATGAACGGTGCCTTCATGCAGCGCCGCTTTGTTCTTCTCCTCGACAAGGCCCATGCTGGTGTCATTGATGTCCCAGAGCGACCAGGCGAAGCCACGGCGTTCGGCTGCGGTTCTGACGGCGCGCATCCAGGCTTCGCGGAAATGCGCGCGCGCGCCGGAGGCGGTGGAGCTGTCGCGCATGACGCCGAATTCACCGAGATAGATTCGATCGGGCGTAACATTGTTCTTCGCCGCCCAGGCGGCGACAGTCGAAAAATCCTGCTGGATCGACTTCTCGCTGTAGTCGGCCTTCACATAGGCATCGACGGCTGCAAACGCCTGCTCCTTGAGTTTGGCGCGATCCGGGTCGGGGGGCGCCCGGTCGGTATCGATCCTGGCGGCGATGAGATCGCGAATGGGCTGAACGTGGGTCTCTGCCGCCGGCCAGGCGATGCCGGCCAGATAGCGATAGTAGAGCATATTGGATTGCGAGGTGACAACGCCCTGGTGGGTGAACGTGTGCGGATCGTAATAGTGGAACGACCAGTAGATGTTCGGATCGGCGAAGGCGCCTCCATCGATATATTGGAGGCCGAGAATGCCGCCGCTGCAGGCGCCAGTCAGGATCACCGGCAGGTTCGCATTTTCCTTGCGGACGGCAGCGAGAAAAATCGACTGCATTTTCTGCCAGCGCGCGGCGCTGTGAGCATCGTAGCCGTAGGGGGGCTCGTTCATCATTTCGAGGATGATGCGCGATTCCCCGCTCGCCTTCACCGCGCGGGCGACGCTGGCGAGCATGTTCGTGTAGGCGTGAAACTGCTCGCTCGTCTGATCGGCGACGATGCGCTCGGGGGCGAAGCGGGCGATCTGCTGGGTTGGATGAAAATCGATGATGACGTTGAAGTCCGCAGCGATCAGCTCGCGGCAGCGGCGCAGCAGGATTTCATTCGCCTGCTCCAATTGCTCAGGCGTCGCCTGCAGGAACGGACCCGGATCAACCGTCATGCGGATATGATCGAGGCCGCTCTCGCGGAAGGCCCGCAGCATGGCAGGGTCGACGCCGAAATGCGGGGCGGCGAAGGGCGGCCACGCATAACGCGCCGGATTGGCGGGATCGAGATCGGCCCAGTTCATCATCGTATGAATGGAGCCGCCACGGCGCAGAATGGCCGGCGTGGAAAGCGGACGGGCCATGGCTTCGATGCCGTCCGCGTAACGCGAACTCGCCGCCAGATAGGCCGCGGCGCCGGTCAGCGCCACGGAGCCGACGATCAGAGTGCGGCGTGTCAGTTTCCCGCCGGAACGCTTGGAGGATGGCTGTCTGCTGCTCATGATGGACACCGCGCGTCAGAATTCCAGGATACGGTCCGACGGACAGTCTGCTCCAGGTCGGACCAGGCTGTGCCAATTCGAAACAAAGGAGAGGCCTATTCTCTCTGCCGATCTGCCGGAGCAAGAAGCGTGCGCGCCGATTAATGCGTTCCGGAAAGGTCAGCGAGGGCTGCTTCCTGCAGGACGCTGACGTGTTTCGCCCGGCTGAACCGGCTCATCAGCAGATAGATCAGCGGCGTCGAATAGAACGTCAGGATCTGCGACAGAATCAGGCCGCCGACGATGGCGATGCCGAGCGGGCGGCGCAGTTCGGCGCCCGGACCATGGCCCAGCGCCAGCGGCAGCGCGCCGAGCATGGCGGCGAGCGTCGTCATCAGGATCGGCCGGAAGCGCTCGCGGCAGGCTTCGATGACGGCCTCGCGCGGCGCAAGCCGGCGCGCCCGTTCGGCGGCAATGGCGAAATCGACCATCATGATTCCGTTCTTCTTGACAATGCCGATGAGCATGATGATGGCGATGAAGGCGACCAGCGACAGCTCCGTGCCGGTGAGATTGAGGGCGATCAGGGCGCCGAGGCCGGCCGACGGAAGGGTCGAGATGATCGTCAGCGGGTGGATGAGGCTTTCGTAAAGAATGCCGAGAATGATGTAGACGGAGACCAGCGCCGCGACGATCAGCCAGATCTGGTTCTGGTTGCTGTCGCGGAAGGCCTTGGCGTCGCCGGCGAAATCGGCCGTGATGACGTCGGGCAGATGCAGTTCGCCGATGGCGGCGCGGAGCGCCTGCGACCCCTCGTCGATGCTGACGCCAGGCGCCAGATCGTAGGTGAAGGTGATGGCCGGAAACGGCCCCTGGTGATTGACCGACAGGACCGCGGCGCCACGCTCGACCCTGGCGACGGTCGACAACGGGACCTGAACGCCGCCGGCGCTCGGCACATAAATATCGGTCAGGTCGTCAGGTTCTCGCTGTCGCGACGGCGAGATCTCCAGAATGACCTTGTACTGGTTGCGCTCGGTATAGATGGTCGAGATCTGCCGCTGGCTGAAGGCGTTCGACAGCGCGTTGTCGATATCCGTAATCTTGATGCCAAGCCGTGATGCGGCATTGCGGTCGATGACGACACTGGCCTGAAGACCGCCCTGCTGGCGGTCGCTCGCAACATCGACAAGCTGGGGCACGCGGCGAAGACGCGCGAGGACGATATCGGCCTGGCCGATAAGGGTTTGGAAATCACTGCTCGTCAGCGTGAACTGATAGGGAGAGCGTCCGGCGCGGCCACCGACGTTCACGTCCTGCATGGCGATCAGGTAGGAGTCGATGCCGATAATCCGGGCGAGTTTCGGCCGCAGCCGGGCAATCACATCGCGCGATGCCGCCTTGTCCGGGCCGCTGGTCTTCAGCGCGACATTGAGGCGGCCGGAATTGACCGCGCTGCCGTTGCCGATGAAAGAAGCCAGCGACTCCACGGCAGGGTCGGCCATGATGGTGTCGGCCACTTTCTGTTGCAGGATAAGCGTTGCTTCATAGGAACTGTCCTGCGACGCCTCGGTCCAGCCACCCAGGAGGCCGGTATCGTCCTGCGCCAGCCAGCCTTTCGGGGTTGTCCGATAGAGCTGGACCGTCAAGGCGATCGTTAGCAGGAAGAGCACCAGGCCGAGCCGGGGAAACCGCAGGGCAACGCGGAGCGAAGCGATATAGGCCTCGGTGAGGCGGTTGAACAAGCCGTCCATCATCTCGTCGAGCCGGTTGCGCTTGCCGGTGTCCTTGGGCATGAAATGGCCGCAGATCATCGGCGTGACGGTGAGCGAAACGATCATCGAAATGACGATGGCGAATGACAGGGTCATCGAGAATTCGCGGAACAGCCGTCCGGGAATGCCGCCCATGAACAGCAGCGGAATGAAGGCCGCAATCAGCGAGACGCTGATCGAGACGACCGTGAACCCGATCTGCCGCGTGCCGGCGAGCGCCGCCTCCAGGCGTCCGACGCCGTTTTCCATATTGCGATGGATGTTCTCGATCATCACGATCGCATCGTCGACGACGAAGCCGACGGCAACCGTGATCGCCATCAGCGACAGATTGTCGATCGAATAGCCGGCAAGCCACATGACGCCGAACGTGCCCGATAGCGACAGCGGCACGGCAATGGCTGCCGCCGCCGTGGACGAGACGCGGCGCAGGAAGAGAAACACCACCATCGTCACCAGGCCGATGGAAATGGCGAGCGTCTTCTGCAGGTCGAGGATCGAGGCACGGATCGTGGTCGAACGATCGGACATGATCGAAAAATCGACGCCGGCGGGCATCCACTTGCGCAGTTCCGGCAGGATGTTCTTCACCCCGTCGATCGTTTCGATGATGTTGGCGGACGCTTCCTTGGTGACGTTGAGAATGACGGCGGGCTTGCCGTTGTACCATCCGGCGGTGCGGCTGTTCCTGGTGCCTGGGATAACGGAGGCGATATCGCCGAGACGGATGATCTTGCTGTTTTTGACGCTGACGACGACGTTCTGATAGTCCGCGGGGGTATTGAGCTGGCCGTCGATGCCGAGCGTTTCCGCGCTGCCGCCATGATCGAATGCGCCGACGGGCGAGATGAAGGATGAATTGACGACGGCGGTGCGGACGTCTTCAAGGCCGAGGCCCATGGCGGCGATCCGGGCGGGATCGACGCGCACGCGGATGGCGGGCTGTTCGGCACCGCTGACTGTGACTTCGCCGACGCCGCGCACTTGCGCGATGCGCTGAGCGATCAGCGTGTCGGCGATGTCATAGAGCGCTGACGGGGCCAGGTTGTCGGATGTCATGGCCAGGATCATCACCGGGCGCGACGCGGGATTGAATTTTCGCAGGCGAGGAAAGGCAGGCAGATCGCTTGGCAGGTCTGGCACCGCGACATTGAGCGCAGCCTGTACGTCGCGAGCCGCGCTCTCCACCTTCCGCGACAGATCGAACTGCATGATGATGAGGGTCTGTCCGAGAAAACTCGAAGAGGTCATCTCGGTGACGCCGGAGATCGATCCGAGCGCCCGCTCGAGCGGCGCGGCAACGCTGGCTGCCATGGTCTCGGGATCGGCACCAGGCCGGCCTGCACTGATCACGATGGTTGGAAACTCGACGGAGGGCATGCTCGCCACGGGCAGAAACGGATAGGCCACCAACCCGGCAAACATAAGCGCCGCGGCAAGCAGCGCGGTTCCGATCGGCCTGAGAATGAAAACCGCGGACGGATTCGTCATTCTCCGGCCTCGTGGGAGCGTGGTTTCAGCTCGCCGGCGCGGGCTTCGGCCAGGGCCGCCTCCGTGCTGAGCTTGCGCCCCCCGCCGAGGCGAAGCCGGATGCGCTCGACGGCGAGATAGATGACCGGTGTCGTATAGAGCGTCAGCAACTGGCTCAGCAGCAGCCCGCCGATGATCGTCACGCCGAGCGGAATGCGCAGCTCACTGCCGGTGCCGGTGCCGAAGGCGAGCGGAACCGCGCCCAGCAAAGCCGCGAGCGTCGTCATCATGATCGGGCGGAAGCGCAGATGGCAGGCGCGCACGATGGCGTCGAAGGGCGAAAGATTGTCGTTGCGTTCGGCGGCGATCGCAAAGTCGATCATCATGATCGCGTTCTTCTTGACGATGCCCATGAGCAGGATGATGCCGATCAGCGCGATGATCGACAGGTCCTGTCCCGTTAGTTGCAGCGCGAGCAGGCCGCCGACGCCGGCGGACGGCAGGGTGGTGAGAATGGTGAACGGATGGGCGAGGCTCTCATAGAGGACGCCGAGAACGATGTAGATGGAGACGACGGCAGCGAGAATGAGCCAGGGCTGGTTCCTGAGCGAGCTCTGGAATTCGGATGCGTCGGCGTGGAAATTCGCCGAGATATTTCCCGGCATGCCGATACGGCGTTGCGCGCCGGAGATGGCGGTCACGGCGTCGCCGAGCGAGGTGCCCGGCCGCAGATTGAAGCTGATGGTGATGGCCGGGAATTGGTCCTGGTGGGCCACGACGAGCGGCGCCGTGGTGCGCACGAGACGGGTGAAACTGTCGAGCGGCACCTGCACGCCGCCGGTCCCCGACACATAGAGCTTGGACAGGGAAGACGGATCGTCCTGGTAGATGGGCGCCGCTTCGAGGATGACCCGATACTGATTGGTCTGGCTGTAGATCGTCGAAATCTGGCGCTGGCCATAGGCGCTGTTCAAGGTGTCGGCGATGGACTGGATCGAAATGCCAAGGCGGCCGGCCTTTTCCCGGTCGATGTCGACGAAGGCGCGCAAGCCGCCCTCCTGGCTTTCGTTGGCAACATTGCGGAGAATCGGCTCCTTCTGCATCTCTTCGAGCAGCCGGTTGCTCCATTGGGTGACTTCGTCCGGGTCCGCGCCCGATAGCGTGTATTGATATTGCGACCGGCTGTTGCGCGTCGAGATCAGAATGTCTTGTACAGGCTCGAGATAGAGGTTCGCGCCGGGGATGGCGGCGGCCGTTGCGCGCAGGCGGTCGGCTATCTGCGTCGCCGTCGCCGTGCGTTGCTCGCGCGGGCGCAGGACGATCGTCAGGCGGCCGGTGTTGGCCGTGGCGTTGAGCGGCCCGATGCCGAGAACCGACACCACGCTAGCGACGTCGCCGTCTTCGCGCAGCCGCCGCACGACCTGTTCCTGGAGATCGGTTATTTCCCGGAACGAGACGTCGGGGGATGCTTCCAGCACGGCGCTTATGAGGCCGGTATCCTGGTCGGGCAGGAAGCCCTTCGGACTGACGATATAGAGATGGACCGTCAGCGCCAGGGTCGCAAGCGTCAGCAGGATCATCAGGCCCTGGCGCTTCAGCGCCCACTCCAGCGACGTCTCATAGGCGCTTGCCATCCGCTCGATCGGATATTCGGCGAAGCGCGCCAGCAGGTTCTCGCGTTTTCTCTCGCCTTCGCCAATACCGGCGGCGAGAAGTTTTGCCGACAGCATCGGCGTCACGGTGAGCGAGATGATGGCGGAGACGACGACGGCGATGGTCAATGTCAGCGCGAATTCGCGGAACATGCGTCCGACGAGACCGGTCATGAAGAGCAATGGAATAAAGACGGCGACTAGCGAGAATGTCAGCGAGACGACGGTGAAGCCGATCTCGCGCGCGCCGTCGAGGGCGGCGTCGAGCCTGTTCTTGCCCTTCTCCAGATTGCGCACGATATTTTCGATCATGACGATGGCGTCGTCGACGACAAAGCCGGTTCCGACCGTCAGCGCCATCAGCGACAGATTGTCCAGGCTGAAGCCCGCCAGATAGACGATGGCGAAGGTGGCGATGATGGACAGCGGCAGGGTGATCGCCGCCACGATGGTGGCGCGCAGCGAGCGCAGGAATAACAGAACCACCAGGACGACGAGGATGACGCTGAGAACGAGCGTGAATTCGACTTCGTCGACGGAGGCGCGGATCGTGTGGGTGCGATCCTGAACGACTTCGAGCTTGATGTTCGCCGGGATGAGACGTTGCAGGCGCGGCAATTCCTGGCGGATTCGGTCGGCGGTCTGGATGATATTTGCGCCAGGCTGTTTCTGCACGTCGAGAATGACCGCCTGCTGGCCGTCGTACCAGCCGCCGACACGGACGTTCTCGAGACCGTCGGCCACTTCGGCGACGTCGCGCAGCATGACGGATACATTGTTGCGCGAGGCAATGACGATATTGCGATAGGCCTCCGCCAGCGCGATCTGATCATTGGCCGAAATGATCCACGACTGGTGCGTGCCGTCCAAAGTGCCCTTGGAACCAGCGACATTGGAGCCGACGATGGCCAGACGCAGATCGTCGATGCCGATCTTGTAGGAGGCGAGGCGCGCAAGGTCGGCGCGGATGCGCACCGCAGGACGAATGCCGCCCTGGATGGTGACATGGCCGACACCGGTGATCTCGGACAGGCGCGGCGAGATCAAGGTATCAGCGAGGTCGCTCATGGCGCGCAGTTCCGAACTGTCGGAAATCAGAGCGATGGAGACGATCGGCGCGTCCGCGGGGTTCACCTTCGAATAGGTCGGCGGATAGGGCAGGGTCTTCGGCAACAGCGCGGACGAGGCGGAGATCGCCGATTGCACGTCCTGCGAGGCGGCATCGATGTCGCGATCGAGATCGAATTGCAGGGTGATCTGGCTGAGGCCGAACGAGGACTGCGACGACATCGAGACGAGCGAGGGAATCTGGCCGAGCAGGCGTTCCAGCGGCGCGGTGACGGTCGAGGCCATCGTCTCGGGATTGGCTCCGGGCAATTGCGTCTTGACGAGAATGGTCGGGAAGTCGACCTGCGGCAGGGACGAAACCGGCAGGCGTAAATAGCCGAGGATCCCGCACAGCAGGATCGCCACTGCCATCAGACCGGTTGCGATGGGCCGCAGGATGAAGGGCGAGGAGATATTCATGCCGCCGCTTCGCTCATATTGTCATCCCCGGCGACCGGGGCCGCCGCCACGTCGCCGCTGCGGCACCTCTTCGGCGGCGGGGGCAGGTTTCACCTCGTCGTCCATGGTGGGGTTGACCTTCGCCTGATCGGTCAGGCGCCCGAAACCGGTGATGACGACCCGTGCACCGGCGCTGACGCCGCTGTCGATGACGGCCGTCTTCTCGTCCTGCCGGCCGACGGTCACGTCGGTCAGTTTGACGGTGTTGTCGTCACGCAGAACATAGACATAGGCGCCGCGCGGCCCGCGCTGGACGGCGGCAGGCGGCACGACGGTCGCGTTGTGAAGGACATCGATATAGGCGCGCACGTTGACGAACTGGCCGGGCCAAAGCCGCAGTTCGGGGTTGGCGAACTGCGCCTTGATGCGCACCGTGCCGGTGGTCTGGTCGACCTGGTTGTCGACGACCTCGACCGCGCCGGTTTCGATCAGTGTCGTATTGTCGGCATCAAGCGCCTGCACGGTGATCTTGGCGCGCGCCTGCGAGGCGTTGAGCGCGCGCAGCCGCTGTTGCGGCAGATTGAAGATCACGTTCAGCGGCCGCACCTGGGTGATGGTGACGATGCCGGTCTGGGACGAGGATTGAACGAGATTGCCGAGATCGACGAGGCGGATGCCGGTGCGCCCGTCGATGGGCGCGCGAATGGTCGTATAGTCGAGGGTGACCTTGGCGCTGTCGATCAGCGCCTGGTCGACGCGGACCTGGGCTTCGAGCTGGGCGACGGTGGAACGCTGCGTATCGGCCTGCTGCTTCGAGCCGAAATTGGTTTGCGCCAGCCTGACGTAACGCTCAAGATCGAGGCGGGCGTTCTGCAGCGTCGCTTCGTCCTGCGCCTTCTTCGCCACGGACTGGTCGTATTGTGCCTGATAGGTGCGCGGATCGATGCGGGCGATCACGTCGCCTGCTTTGACATCCTGGCCTTCGCGAAAGGTCATTTCAACGATGGTGCCGTCGACCTGCGGGCGCACGGTCACGGTATTGAGCGCCTGCACGGTGCCGACCGCATCGGCGGTCACCTGGACATCCTGGCTGCGCACGCGCGAAACGATGACGGGGATCGGCGGCTGGCCGCCGCGCCCGCCAGGGCCGCCGTTTGCCTCGGTCTCGGCGCGCTGCGGCAGATAGGCTCCGCCGACGCCGGCGGGCAATGTGATCCAGCGCGCATAATGCGCGTAGACAAGGCCGGCGACGACGAGCGCCGCCAGAAACAGAAACTTCTTCATGGCCGCTCCTGTACGGCCGTTGCGGGTACGACGGTCGAACCGACAGGTATCGTCGAGGCCGTCGTCGCGCGTCCTTCATAGATCATCGGATCGCTATACTCACGGGTAAAGCCACCACCCAGCGCCTGATAGAGGCTGACGATCGCAAGCAGCCGTTGATAGCGCACGAGGGTCAGCGCATCCTGGGCGGAAAACAGTGTCGTTTGTGTGTTGAGCAGGGTCACGACATCGATGATGCCTTCGCGCAGGCGCTGCTCGGTAATCTGGTAGGCGCGCCTTGCGGTTTCCACGGCGACGGCCTGCGCCCGCTCCTGTTCCGCATATTTGCGAACGCCGATCAGCGCATTTTCGACATCGGACAAGGCTGTGACGATCGACTTGCGGTAGTCGGCAAGGAGTTCGTTGCGGCTGCCGCGCACGGCGTCGAGCTGGCCCTGCAGATTACCGCCGTCGAAAATCGGCTGGGTCACGCTTGCAGCCGCCGAAAGCGCGATGGCGTCGGCGCGCAACAGATTGCGCAGGGCGATACTGGAAAGACCGCCGCTGCCGGTCAAAGCGATGCTGGGAAAGAAGGCGGCGCGGGCGGCGGCGATATTCGCCTCCGCTGCCGCCAGGCGGGCTTCATTGCTGGCGATATCCGGGCGGCGCAACAGCAATTGTCCCGGCAGGCCGGGTCGTACGGTGGGCAAGGCCAGGCTGCGCAGCCGGCCGCCCTTGATCGTGATGCTTTCGGGCGTCCGGCCGACCAGCACCGCGACAAGATTTTTCTGCTGCAGCATCTGCCGTTCGAGGATGGGTATGTTGACGCGCAGATTGGCGATCACGGTTTCCTGCTGGGCGACATCGAGCGCGGTGGCGGTTCCGACCTCGACCCGGCCGCGAATGGCGCCGAGCACGTTTTCGGCGGCGCGGATGTTTTCGCGGGCAATCTGGAGACGGTCCTGAGCGACCAGCACCTGGAAGTAGGTATTGGCGAGGCTCGCGAGCATGGCCACCGCTGCCGTATCATAATCGAAATGGCTGGCGGCGAGCCCAAGACGGCCGGCTTCCGCCAGCGACTGGTTGCGGCCCCAGAAGTCGAGCATATAGCTGGCCGAAAGGCCGGCATCGAACCGGTTGCTGACCGACGACGTAAAGGGCGGGAACTTCGAGCGCGCGGTGCCGGGGCTGAGCGTTCGCGAAGCATCGCCGGTGCCGTTCAACTGCGGATACAATGCGGATTCGGCGATGCGCATCTGTGCGTCCGCCTGGGCGAATCGGGCAAGCGCCACCGCGAGGTCGAAATTGCCGTCGAGTGCCTGGCGGGCCAGGGAGGTCAGTTCAGAAGAGCCAAAGGCCTGGAACCAGTCCTGTGCGACGGCCGATGCAGGCCGCGCGGCGGCCTCCCGGAATTTTCCGGCAAGCGCCGGCGCGGCGCCGTCGATCCGTTCCGAATCAAGGGTGCAGCCGGTGAACAGAGGGATTGCCAGAGCAAGCATGAGCAGTCCCGGAGCGCGGGCGCTCCGTTCGCTATGAAGTTGGTGGAAACGCAACACCACGCCTGAAACCTGCCGCCTCGGGGCCGTCAAAATCACGCATCCACGTCGCCGCGAAGCCCGTCGCGCCGGATAGTTCTTCTTACTGGAACGCGAAACAGAACGCGATGCCTGCAAGAGTTCGGGAAACTGACGGCAGGGCGGAGTGCTGGCAAGTTACATATTATTTATTCGATCCGCCTTGTTGCAGGCGCTTTCGGCTGTCCGCCGCGAAGGCGGCTCAGGGCGGCCCATTGTGGCAATTATGTCGTAGCCAGCGCCAAAATGATGCGCGCGGACGAACGGTCTTGCGCTCTTTCTCACCTTAACAATAGCCGGCTGAGCCCGGGCCTTTGCTCCGCCCAGGCCTGCAACATCTGGCAAATGGAGCATGGTTTAGATTTACAACAATTTCAAAAAAGCCGGTTTAGGCGGCTCTATATTTTAGAATAATAATAAATAATCATAATCATAAAAACGTTGACAGTAAATTGGGAGTCAAAATAGGTGATTTAGTGTCAAAAGTCGGAAGTAGCACTGTTTTTGCTTTAATTCCAAGGTACGGAGGCAATACAATTCAATGAGTGCCACAATTGCACCATTTTCATTACGGGGTTTGCCTGAACTCACGGGCGTGCGGTCCAAAAAGAAATTGGACGCTCCGGCGCGGGCGGTGACCGCTGCCTGCATTCTTGCCGTCACGCCGGCTTCCGTTGCCATGGCGCAGCAGGGTGGTTCCGCACTTCCGGCCGTTACGGTGGATGCGCCCCAGCAGCGGGCGCGTCCTGCCGCCGCCCGTCCGGCGGTTCGCCCGGTTCGCGCCGTCGCCACCGCGCAGCGGCGCCGGGCGCCGCGTCCGGTCGCAACGCCGGCGCCGGTTGTGGCGAGTCCGCAAGGTGTCGGCCAGCTGCCGATTTTCGCCCAGGAGGTCGATGCCAACCCATACGGACAGCCCGGCGTTCCCTATAAGGTCAACCGTTTGGCGTCGCAGAAATTTGCCGAGCCGATCATCAATCAGCCCCGCACCGTCGTGACCATTCCCAAGGAAGTCATCCAAGACAAGGGCGCAACCTCGTTGCGCGACATTGTGCGCACCACGCCGGGCCTGACATTGGGTACCGGCGAAGGCGGCAATGCGTTCGGCGACCGCATCTTCATTCGCGGCTTCGATGCCCGCAGCGATATCTTTATCGACGGCGTCCGCGATCCCACGGTCGGCATTCGCGAAAGCTTCAATATCGAGCAGGTCGAGATCCTCAAGGGGCCGGCTTCGAGCTTCGCCGGCCGCGGCACCGCCGGTGGCGCGCTCAACATCGTCACCAAGAAGGCTGTGACCGACCGCAGCTTCCGCCGCGTCGATGTGACTGTCGGCACCGCCGAGACGAAGCGCGCGACTGTCGATATCAATCAGGTCATCACGCCGGAATGGGCTGTGCGCCTGAACGCCATGGGCCAGAAATCCGGCGTCGCCGGCCGCGACCGCGTGAGAGACGACCGCTATGGCGTCGCGCTCGCAACGACGTTTACGCCGAACGACCGGTTGAAGATCACAGCCGACTATACCTACGTCAAGTTTGACGGGCTTCCGGACTGGGGCGTGCCATACAATCGCGCCGCCCTGACGCCGTGGACGGAGACAGGGGTCCGCCGCAGCAACTACTACGGTCTCGTCAACCGCGATTTCCAGAAGGCGACGCAGAATGTGGGGTCGCTGGCGGCCGAAGTGAAGCTGACGGACTTCGCAACCTTGAATTCCAAGGTTCGCGTCGGTCAATCGATCCTGGATTATGTCGCGACGCCGCCGGAATCGGTTGACACGACCAATCCGAACCCGGCGCTGTGGACCGTGCGAGGCAATCCGAAAAGCCGCTATCAGGTGACGGATTTCATCACCAACCAGACTGACGTTACTCTCAAATACAATGTCGGCGGTGTCAACAACACGACGGTTGCCGGTGTCGAAGTCTCGCGCGAAACCACCATGCGCGATACCTATGCAGGCCTTGCGTCGGAAGCTTTCCCGTCACCGACGACAACGACGGGTTCGTATACCTTCAACCTGTGGGACCCGAACAACGACGTGGCGTTCCCGAACAAGCCGCGCCGCAATTATACCGGCCCGACGATCGGCACCGACACCAAGTCAGCCTATGTCATTCACAACGCCAACTGGAACAACTTTATCATCGTCAATGCCGGCGTGCGTTATGACGATTATAACGTGCAGCTTCGGCCGGTGACCGGCGCCTATCTGCAGCGTCACGACGGGCTCGTAAACTACAACGCCGGCGTCGTGGTGAAGCCGCTGCCCTACGCCAGCATCTATGCGGCCGTGGCGACGTCTTCCAATCCGGTGGGCGCGGATGTCGACGGTGGCGCCAGCGACTACGGCGGGCTTGTCGCCGGTAACGTCAATGCCGGACCTGAGCGCAACAAGAGCTATGAAGTGGGAACCAAATGGGAGTTCTTCAACCAGAAGCTCCTGGCCACTGCCGCACTGTTCCAGACGGAAAAAACCAACGCGCGCGAGACCGTCAGCGGCGCGGTCGTCGGCTCGGCGGCCTACCGGGTGCGCGGTGTCGAATTCGGCCTTAACGGCAAGATCACCGACGCCTGGAGCATCTACAGCGGTCTTGTCCTGATGGAATCCAAGGTCACCCAATCGGCGATCGCGGCAAACCAGGGCAAGCAGCTCGCCAATATCGCGCATCAGTCGTTCAATCTGATGTCGAAATACCGGATCAACCGGATGTTCGAGATCGGCGGTTCCGCGACCTACATCTCGAAGGTCTATGGCGGCACGCTGGCTGCGACCACGGGCAACGTGCTGCCGCCGGGCTGGCGTTTCGACGCCTTCGCGGAAGCGCATATCACCAAGGACTTTGCCGTGAAGGTTGCGGTCTACAACATCTTCGACAAGAATCTGTACGAAGGTTTCTATCGCAGCAACACGCCGTTTACCTATATCTCGCCGGGACGACTGGCGACGATTTCGGCGACGTACAAGTTCTGATCGCAAGTCTCTGATCGAACTTCGGATCAGTTAAACGCCGGCTGAAAGGCCGGCGTTTTCATTGGGCGCGCAAGGCCTGTTCCATATAGGCTTCGACTCTCGACCAGGCTCCGCCGGCACCCAGCGCATCGCGGTAGGACGCGACGATCTTTGCGGCGACCGGGCCGGCCTTGCTCTTGTTCTCGATCACGGCCGCCGCCTTGTCGTGCGCTTCCTTCACGAAGTCGCTCGGAAACGGCGTGACCCTGGCGCCGAGCGAGGCCAGCTCGACGATGGCCTTGGCATTCATCTGTTCGGCTTCCGCAAGACCGGCGGAATGTTCGGCGGCGCAGGCATTCTCGATGATGCACTGCAGGTCAGCCGGCAGCTTGGCGAAGGCTGCGAGCGAGATCAGGGCTTCGGCGGCGCCATTGGGCTTGTTGAAGCCGGGCATATAATAGTAAGGCGCGATGCGGTGCAGGCCGAGCGGCAGATCGTTCACCGGCGCAAGAATCTCGACCGCGTCGATGGCGCCTTTCTCCAGCGACGAATAGATATCTCCCGGTGGAATGTTCTGCGGCGTCGCGCCCATGGCGGCATAGACTTCGCCGCCGATTCCGGAGACGCGGATGCGCAGTCCGGCAATGTCCTTGACGCTTTCGATGGGCTTGCGGAACCAGCCGCCCATGGAGGGGCCGGTATTGCCTGCGAGCAAGCCGCGCACGCCGCGCGGTCTGTACAACTCATCCCAGAGCTGCTGGCCGCCGCGATGCTCGATCCAGGTTTGGTGCGCCAGCGGACCGAGGCCGAAGGGCGCCGTCGTGAAGAAGGCCGCCCCCGGCAACGTGCCATCCCAGAAGAATGAGGCGGTATGTCCCATTTCCACGGCGCCTGACGAGACGCCGTCGAGGACACCGAAGGCCGGCACGATCGCCCCGGCGGGAAAGACATCGATGCGCATGCGGCCGCCGCTCATGGTGTTGATGCGCTCGGCAAGCCGATCGGCCGAAACGCCGGGACCGGGCAGAGCCTTCGTCCAAGATGTCGCCATGCGCCAGACAATCGGCGCCTGGCCGCGCGCGACATGCGGCGCGGCCAGAGCCCCGGCGGTAACTGAACTCGCCAGAAACATGCGGCGGGTTGAGCGAAGCTTGGTCATCATTTCCTCTGGATATGGTCTGCGCTGTTGCGGCGCGCATTCGCAGGTCACGGCCATTCGGATGATGCCGTAACCGGAGCCCGTCCGCGCGCGAGGTGCGGACGGGCTGTTGCAGGGCTTACTGCTTGACGTAGAGCTGGCCGCCCTGATCGAGGAATTCCCTGCTCTTTTCCGCCATGCCTTCGAGCACCGCTTTCTCGTTCTCGAGCATGGCGGCGGCCTCGACCCGCAGATCCTGCGTGATTTTCATCGAGCAGAATTTCGGGCCGCACATGGAGCAGAAATGCGCCACTTTATGTGCGTCTTTCGGCAGGGTTTCGTCGTGATAGGCGCGGGCGGTATCCGGATCGAGCCCGATGTTGAACTGGTCTTCCCAGCGGAACGAGAAGCGCGCCCGGCTCATGGCGTCATCGCGTAGCTGTGCCGCCGGGTGCCCCTTGGCGAGATCGGCGGCGTGCGCCGCGATGCGATAGGTGATGACGCCAGTCTTCACGTCATCACGATCGGGGAGGCCCAGATGTTCCTTCGGCGTGACATAGCAGAGCATTGCCGTGCCGAACCAGCCGATCATCGCCGCGCCGATACCGGAGGTGATGTGATCGTAGCCCGGCGCGATGTCGGTCGTTAACGGTCCAAGCGTGTAGAAGGGGGTCTCGTGGCATTCCTTCAACTGCTTTTCCATGTTGACCTTGATCTTGTGCATCGGCACGTGGCCGGGGCCTTCGATCATCACCTGGCAACCCTTCTCCCAGGCAACCTTGGTGAGTTCGCCGAGCGTCTCCAGCTCGCCGAACTGGGCGGCATCGTTGGCATCGGCGATCGAGCCGGGACGCAGGCCGTCGCCGAGCGAGAACGACACATCGTATTTGCGCATGATGTCGCAGATTTCGTCGAAGCGCTCGTAGAGGAAGCTCTCGCGATGGCCGGCGAGGCACCAGCGCGCCATGATCGAGCCCCCGCGCGAGACGATGCCGGTGACCCGCTTGGCGGTGAGTGGCACGTATTTGAGGCGGACGCCGGCGTGGATCGTGAAATAGTCGACGCCCTGTTCGGCCTGTTCGATGAGCGTGTCCTTGAACACTTCCCAGTCGAGTTTCAGCGGATCGCCGCCGACCTTTTCCAATGCCTGGTAAATCGGCACGGTACCGATCGGAACCGGCGAGTTGCGGATGATCCAGTCGCGGATGTTGTGAATGTTGCGGCCGGTCGAAAGGTCCATCACCGTGTCCGCGCCCCAGCGGATCGACCAGACCATTTTCTCGACCTCCTCGGCGACCGATGAGGTGACAGCCGAATTGCCGATATTGGAATTGACCTTCACCAGAAAATTGCGGCCGATGATCATCGGCTCGAGTTCCTGGTGATTGATATTGGCGGGAATGATGGCGCGGCCGCGGGCGATTTCATCGCGCACGAATTCCGGCGTCACGAAAGCGGGGATGTCGGCACCGAAGCTTTCGCCGTCGGCGATCTTTTCGAGGGCGCAACCGAGCATCCTCTCGCGGCCGAGATTTTCGCGGTGCGCGACATAAATCATTTCCTCGGTAATGAGGCCGGCGCGGGCGAATTCATATTGGGTGACGTATTTCGCTGCTTCGCCGGAGAGCGGCTGCGTGTTAGCGGGGCAGGCGGGAACCAGCTTGTCCTCGGTAACGCCGCCGTTGTCCTCGTCCTTGACGGTGCGGCCGGCATAGGCCGAGAAGCCGCGGCGCTCGAGCCAGGGCTTGCGGATTTTTTTCAGGCCCTTGGAAAGATCGACGCCGATATCGGTCTCGGTATAGGGGCCGGAGGCGTCATAGACGCGGAGCTTCTCTTCGTTCGGATCGGTGATATCGATTTCGCGGAACGGTACCTGGATGTCGGGATGGCTCGGCGGCGTGTAATAGACCTTCCTGGATCCGGTCAGCGGGCCCGTGGTGACGGTCTCGGGGATGAGCGAGCTGCGTTTGGGCTGAATATTCATAGCGTTCCTCCTTACGCGCCGGATCGAACGCGCATCGTCGTGCTTTTCGAATCCCGAGGAGGAATGAGGAGCCGCAGATCCATTGACCCTGGCCGCCGCCGTCCCTCCGCTGGTGCAAACCAGATCAGGTTCTAAGGGTGTGATCTCAGCCGCCGGACAATCCGGCAGCACCCCTGGCTATCCAAATGTTAGCGGGAAAGCGTGGCGGGGGCAAGACGGGGCAGAAAAGGGCGTTTGGCTGTGCGATCACGTCGGATTGAGGAGCCATGACCGCCACTGTCCCGTAAGGTGCCGCGCAAGGGCGGGGGGCTCGCGGCGAATGGCGCGATCAAACAATGAGAAGGCATGATCGATGACGACCAAATCCATGTTCCTTGGGGCGCTCCTCGCTTTCAATCTAACCCCGGCACTGGCGCAAAGCAGCAACGCGATCAATATCTCGGGCACGGTAAGCAGGGTCGACGACACGTCGGTGGCCATCACAATCGATAGCGGTGCGGTCGAGAGCTATGCATTGGCGCCGAAACTGGTCGTTCTGCAGAACAAGTCTGCTTCGCTCGCCGATATCAAGCCGAACGATTTTGTCGCTTCAGCGGCTGTGCCGCATGAAGACGGCAAGCTGCATTCGACGGAATTGCGCATCTTTCCCGAAGCCTTGCGCGGCCTTGGCGAAGGCCAGCGTCCGATGAATGATGCACGCGGCCAGACGATGACCAATGCGACGGTGACCGGCGCGGTGATTGCCGGCGGCAGCAACACCATCAAGGTCAAATTTGCCGGCGGTGAATCCGAACTCGTGCTTGATCCCGGCGTTCCGGTCACACGCATCGATGCGGCCGATAAAAGCATGGTGACGAATGGCGTGCAGATCCGCGCGCAGGGCGTACGTGGCGCCGACGGGCCGGTGATTACGCGGATTACGATCCTGAAAGGCGCGGACTAGCAGGTTGCTGAAAAACTCTCCAACTCAGCGCCATTGAGCTATTTTTGGTTTTTTGGGCGGGAGGAGATTTTTCTGTCTGGGCGTCGGGGTGTGGTTCATG
>JARHVB010000020.1 GCA_029222685.1 Terripilifer ovatus
ATAAATAGCAGAACCGAAATCGACCCGATCCCTTGGCCAACTTAGCCAAACAATCGGATTTGGTACGCCCCGTGAAGCTCGAAAAACCCGAGTTCCGGCTGCCGTTAAATAACGGCGCGCCGTCGGTGTGAGCGGTTTATAGGCGGACCTTCACTAAACTGTCAACACAGGATTTCAAAAAACTTTCTCCCGACTTTGGTATTTAGTCCTAAGTAACTGAAAAAATGCGGCTTTCTAACATCTTACCACTGTCGTGGTCCGTTGACCAAAGATTAGCCATTCCTGCCCCAACCCATTGGCCCCAATTGCGCCACGATGGAGAGGCTTCGTGGAAAACAGACTATTGGCCGCGAACCGGCGGTATCGACAGGCCGGCCGGCCCGTGGCTTGCAGATCGCCCAAAGCCGGCTGGCAGGATTGACGCTTCCAGCGTCAGAAGCCATGATTCCGGCGTCGTTCTCGAATCGAGTGCGCAAGCACACGGCCTCGTCGCGAGCCAAAACGCCTACGATAAACACGGATTGACGAGTGCACGGTTCGATACAATCAGCTTCAGACACCCGGTGGAGCGCCAACGACCGACGACTCGATCGTGGCACCGCCGTGGTTGATCTTGGCCTCGAACCGCCGATTGAGGCCGACGGTCGCCGTCATTCCGAAGAAGACCATCGCCGCGTCTCGTTGCGCTGGCTATCGGGAACGGCGCTTACGGGCTTCGCCGGTGCGCTTCTCATCGGCTCGGCAGTTTATGCGGCGCTCGATCAACGATCGAATTTTGCCGAGGAACCGCAGTTCGCCATCGCCGAACCACGCTCGTCGGACCGCAGCATAGATAGCGCGCATCGCGGCGATCGGCTGGTGCGGCCTGTCGACATCGTCGCCGCGCGCCAGACATTCCGCACGCCGACGACGATCAAGATCGGCGATCGCGAGATCGTCAAGACCCGCACCTTCACGAAAGTGTCCACGACCCTCGCCTTGAACAGCTCGGGCTTCGCCGATGATGTTCCCGCATTCAATCCGCTGCGCCTGCTCGCCGGCTCGCCCTCGCAGACCGACAGCCAGCCGGCCGAACTCGATCTGACGCGCGACGATGCCGACGTGTCGTTCACGAGCGAAGACATCGGCCCGATTACCGACGAAAATTTTCTGCTGTCGAACGCTGAAGTCCAGGCGCAGATTTCCGAGCACGTGAAGAATGCCCAGCGGGCCGGCGCCCAGCCGCCGCTTCCGCTGCCCTCACAAATGCTGCTGATGCGCACCAGCCGCGCGAATTTCGACCCCGGCGTTTTGTCTTACGCCAATCCCTCTGAATCACCGATGATATCGCCCTTCTCCTCCATCGCCGTGAAAATGGTGGCGGAGAACGTATCGGTCATTCCGAAGAACGAAACATCGCGCGATGTCGAGGAACGGCTTGTGACCGTGCGGCGCGGCGACACGCTCGACGACGTCTTGCGCGACACGGCAACATCGAAGGATCAGATTCGCAAGATCGCCGCCGCGCTCGGCTCGCGCCGCGGACAAGCGGTGGTGAACGAAGGCCAGCGCGTCCGCATTCTGCTCTGTGATTCCGATGGAAGCGGCCAGGCCAACAAGGTTTGTCGGATCTCCGTCTACACGGATGAATCTCTCGAGAGCACCGCGGCGATCGCCGACAACGGCGACTTTATTCCGGTGGCGCAGGCTGTTCTGGCACCGCAGCGCAAGCCGGTGCGAAAGCCATCCGACGACGATGAAGACGATGAAGATTCGGGCGGCATCCGTCTCTACAACAGCTTTTTCGAGACCGCGCTCAAACAGGAAATTCCGCGCAGCGTCATCGACGATCTCGTGCGCATTTTTGCCAACGATGTCGATTTCCAGCGCTCCGCCACCGGCGGCGACAGCTTCGAAGTCTTCTACGAGGAAAGCGAAGAAACCGAGGGCCGTTACGACCTTCTCTACGCCTCCATCACCGCACGCAACGAAACCTACAAATACTATCGCTACGTCTCACCCGACGATAATTCGATCGACTATTTCGACGGCAATGGCCGCTCGACGCGGCGCTTTCTGATCCGCAAACCCATTGCTGTCGGCGAACAACGCTCCGGCTTCGGCATGCGCCGCCACCCCATCATGGGATATACGCGCATGCACACGGGCGTCGATTGGGCAGCTCCCGTCGGCACCCCCATCGTCGCCGCCGGCAACGGCACCGTCATCAAAGCCGCGCGCGAATCCGGCTACGGCAATCGCGTCGAAGTCCAGCATGCCAACGGCTACATCACCACCTACAACCACATGACCGGCTTCGCTCGCGGCATCACTGAAGGCGTCCGCGTCAAACAGGGCCAGGTCGTCGGCTTCGTCGGCGCGACCGGCCTGGCAACAGGTCCGCATCTGCACTACGAAGTCATCGTCAACGGCAGCTTCGTCGATCCGCTGCGCATTCGTCTCGCCCGCACCAAGGAGCTGAACGGCCGCCAGGTTGCCGATTTCAAACGCGAACGCGAGCGCATCGATGCGCTGATGGCGAAAGCGCCCAATGCCACGCGGGTGGCACAGCGGACGAACTGAGAGCCTGCGCTATTTTTATCCTAAGCCGACGCGCTGCCTGATATCCGCCGCCGTCACGCCCTCCGCGCGCAATTGGCGCAGAGATTTGGCTTTCAGACTTTTGGACAGCTTGTGGCCTTCATCATCCGTCAGCAGATGATGATGGTGATAGCTCGGCGCCGGCAGGTCGAGCCATTCCTGCAGCAGCCGGTGCAGGCTCGTGGCGTTGAACAGATCCAGGCCGCGCACGATATCGGTCACGCCCTGCGCCGCATCGTCCACCACCACCGCCAGATGATAGCTCGTCGGCACGTCCTTGCGCCCGATCACCGCATCGCCCCAGAGCGACGGCTCAGCGTTGATCGTGCGCAGCTCCCTGCCTTCGGAATATTCATTCCAGCCGAACTGGCCTTCGGCGTTGGCGAGGGCGCGCGTCATGTCGAGCCGGCGAGCCGCGTATCGTCCCGACGCGAGCCTGCTGCGGCGTTCAGCTTCGCTCAAATGCTTGCATGTACCCGGATAAAGCGGCTGGCCGTCGGGATCGAGCTGCCAGATGCCAAGTTCCGCAACCTTCGCAGCGATATCGCTCCGACTGCAGAAGCATGGGAAGACAAGTCCGCGTGAATCCAGCCTGTCCAGCACCAACTCATAGTCGGCGAACCGTTGCGATTGCCGCATCACCGGCTCTTCCCATTCGATGCCAAGCCAGGCAAGGTCCTCTAAGATCGCCGCTTCATACTCCGGCTTCGATCGCTGCAGGTCGATATCCTCGATCCGCAACAGAAACCTGCCGCCAAGCTCCTTCGCCATCTTGTAGTTCAGAAGCGCCGAATAGGCGTGACCGAGATGGAGATAACCGTTTGGAGAGGGTGCGAATCTCAGAACCGGGCGCGAAATCTGCCGGTTATCTTGCCTGTTATCTTGCGTTGTCATCTTGATCTGCGGATCATCTCAGTTGCACGATTGCATATTCAATCGCGAATGCAGCCAACACTATACGAAGGGTCTCATGGCGCAAAAGCCCGCAAACAAGGCAAGGCTGGCTGCTCGCAACAGCAAAACGCGCGCCACCAAAAGAAAGTTGCCTCCCTTGCCCCCGCAACCGCCGCTGATGATCGTTTCCGATGAAACACTCGCCCAGGCGATCGAGCAGCTTCGCGGCATCGACGCCATGACCGTCGATCACATGACGGCGAGTTGCGGCATGCCGCCCCTGCGCAAGCGCGCAGGCGGTTTCGAAGGCCTGGCCTGGATCGTCATCGCCCAGCAGGTCTCGACCGCGAGCGCTTTGGCGATCTTCGCCCGGTTCAGCACCCGATTTGGCCGGTTTGACCCGGCGGAGATCGTCGCCGCCGGCGACGACGATCTGAAAGCCTGTGGCCTGTCGACGCCGAAAGTGCGCGCCATGCGCGCGATTTGCGAGGCGATCGTGGGCGGACATATCGACCTCGACGGCCTGGCCTCCCTGTCGGCCGACGAAGCCCATGCCCGTCTTGTCGCCATCAAGGGCATCGGCCCGTGGTCGGCGGATGTCTATCTGCTTTTCTGCCTCGGCCATCCCGATGTCTGGCCCGTCGGCGATCTCGCCCTGCAGGAGGCAGCACGCGTCGCTCTGGGCCTGAAAAAGCGTCCCGACCATAAAAGCCTTGAACGCATCGGCGAGCGCTGGCGGCCTTGGCGGGCTGCCGCGGCACGCCTGCTCTGGGCCTATTACGCCAGCATCAAACAGGCGCAGCGCCTGCCCGAAGCAAAACCGCGGCCGCGAAAGCCCGCTACGGCTGCCGGAAGCTGACCTTGCGAAGCCGCCGCGACCTGCCTAAGAGACGCGCAAGCTATTCAAGAACGCATTTTCTTCACGAAAATGCTTTGCCGCAACGGAGCTGAAACATGGCGCAATCGACGATTGACGGACCGCGACTGGACGCGCCTTCGGGCAAGGCAAAGCAACTCATCGTGATCCTTCACGGCTATGGCGCGGATGGAAAAGACCTCATCACCATCGGCAAGGAATGGCAAAGGGTGCTGCCGGATGCCGCCTGCGTCGCGCCGAACGCCCATCAGGCCTGCGAGCACATGCCAATGGGCCGGCAATGGTTCAGCCTGTCCGACCGCAATCCCAACGAACGCTGGACAGGCGCCTGCAGCGCATCCCCGGTGATCGACGATTTTCTCGACGCTGAACTGGCGAAGCTCGGACTGACAGACAAGGATCTCGCGCTCGTCGGCTTCAGCCAGGGCGCCATGATGGCGCTGCACACCGGCCTCCGCCGCAAGCAGGCGCCTGCCGGCATTCTCAGTTTTTCCGGCCTGCTCGTCGGCCCCGAACATCTGGCCGAGACGGTGACACACACGGCGGCAACGGCGCCGCCGATTTTCATGCTCCATGGCAGCGCCGACGGTGTCGTCCCGGTGCAATCCATGTTCATGTCGGCCAATGCGCTGGCCGAGGCGGGCATTCCCAGCCAATGGCATCTCACCGTCGGCCTGGAACATAATATCGACGCACAGGAGATTACCTACGGCGCGCTCTATCTGAGCAATTGCTTCGGCCTGCCCTATCCGGCTCAGTTACGGCGCGGCTAGGTCAGTCATCCGTCTCGCGCTTCGCATCGCCGGGCATGCGGTGCGCCGAGACCAGCGCCGGCTGCAATTGCGGCACCTTCCGCCGCAGCACGCGGCGCGTCATCACCGGGCTGTAAAGCTGCTTGGTCGCCTCGACGAGATGTACGCCGGCCCCCGGCAGCGCGAGCTTGCTGCCGATCGATTCGAACGCCGGCGCGGAGCGCAGCAGATAGCGTCGCGCAAACGGCGGCACGTAAAGCGCTTCAGCCCAGTTGAGCGGCGAGAACTGCGCCTCGCGCATCAGTTCGCGCAACTGGCTGCGCGAATACGGCCGACCATATCCAAACGGCGTCGTATCGACGCGCGCCCACATCCCTCTGCGATTCGGCACCACCGCGATCATCCGTCCGCCCGGCGTCAGCACGCGCCAGACTTCATTGAGCAGATCGTAAGGCTGGTCGCTGGTTTCCAGCGCATGGACCAGCAGCACACGGTCCATGCTGGCGTCGGGCAAGGGCATCATGGTGACATCGACAAGCGCCGTCGACGAAAGTCCCTTGCCCGGCCAATGCACGACGCCCTGTTCCGCCGGCATAAATGCCAGCACGCGCACGGCTTCGCTGAGGAAGGGATCAAGATAAGGCGTCGCATAGCCGACGCCGAGCACCGAATAGCCGGTGCAGGCCTCCCAGCGCGACCGCACGAATTGTCCGATGAACCGTCTGGCGACGCCGCCGAGCACGGAACCGTAAAAACCACGCAGATCAATCACGTCGAGCGCCATGGTCGCAATCTGCCACCGGCCGGCCCGATATATCAATGCGTAAATTCGAGACATAAATAACGGCGCGCGGCAACCGTTTGACCAGCCCGGTCCCATTGTCTAGCGTCACCGCAAAACAGAGGTGTCCGCATGTCCGCTCAAATTCATCAATTCATGTGCCTGGAAGACAATTTCGGCGTGTTGATTCACGATCCCGAAAGCGGTGCGACCGCCTCGCTCGACGCGCCGGAAGCAGGCCCGATCCTGGCCGCCCTTGCTGAGACCGGCTGGACGCTGACCGACATTCTGGTCACCCATCATCACAACGATCACATCGGCGGCATTCCCGGCCTGCGCGAAAAATTTCCGCAGGCGCGAATCGTCGGTCCCGCGCCGGATCGCGAGCGTGTGCCCGGCGCCGATGTCTATGTCGGCGAAGGCGACAAGGTGCGCGTCGGCACCTTGGAGGCCCGCGTCATCGAAACGCCGGGCCATACGCGCGGACACATCGTCTATTATTTCGACGCCGACCGTCTGCTGTTTGCCGGCGACACCTTGTTCGCGCTCGGTTGCGGCCGCGCGTTCGAGGCGCCGGGCGCAGTGCTTTACCAATCTGTCATGAAGCTCGCGGCCTTACCGGGCGACACCAGGCTCTACTGCGGCCACGAATACACGCAATCAAACGGCAAGTTTGCGCTCGCCGTCGATCCGCACAACCAGCGTCTGCAGGATCGCATGAAAGAAGTGGCGGCCCTGCGCGAGAAAAAGGCCGCGACCCTTCCCTCGTTGCTATCGCTCGAAATGGTGACCAATCCGTTCCTGCGCGCCGATGATCCGGGCATCCAGAAAAATCTCGGCATGAGCGGCGCCGATCCGGCCGCCGTCTTTACCGAACTGCGCGAACGCAAGAACAAGTTCTGAACGCAGATGAATGCGCAGGCTGCCATGAGCGCCCAGGATGTGATTCGGCTGCTTGACTTGCAGCCGCATCCCGAAGGCGGGCATTTCCGCGAAACCTTCCGCGATCCAAGGGCCGATGCCGCAGGCCGCGCCTGCTCGACCTTGATCTATTTCCTGCTGGCGGCCGGCGAGCGCTCCGCCTGGCACCGCGTCGATGCGACCGAGATCTGGCATTATTATGCCGGCGCACCGCTGCAACTGGAGATTTCGGCCGACGGCGGCGCCATCGAGACCATCCTGCTCGGGCCGGATCTGCCGGCCGGCCAGCGGCCCCAGGGCGTCGTGCCGGCCCATGGCTGGCAGGCGGCGTCCAGCCTGGGGGCCTGGACGCTTGTCGGCTGTACCGTCGCGCCGGGTTTCGAGTTTTCGGCATTCGAACTGGCGCCGCCGCAATGGCGCCCGTCGCAATCGAAATAAGCCTTTCAACTCCCTACACGACTCCTTAACAGCCCGCTGGCATAGTCGCGGCTGAAGGCCCCTCGCTTCGGATCCTGATCTGTCGCGTCGCCAATGCCCTGCCGGTCCTCCGGCACGCGGCCAGACATTGCGGTGATGATGTGAACGAACGCCCGGCTCCGGTTGCCCAAGAAAATGCGCTGGCACCGAATGATCCGCTTGCGATCCTGAATTCGATCGGCGAGGTCGTCTACACCTGGGACATTCCGTCCGATCGGCTGGAATGGGGGCCGAATGTCCGCGACGTTCTCGGCCTGCCGGCGGCGGCAGTCGCCAGCGGCGCTGCCTTCAACGATCTGCATGCACCGGATTCGCGCGCGTCGCGTTTCGAAACCATCATGAAATCGCAGCTTCGCGATCAAGGCGCCGGCGTGCGCTACAACATTCAATACGGCATGCGGATCGACCTGCCGTCAGGCGAAAGAGCGCCCACCACCTGGATCGAGGACACCGGCCGCTGGTTCGCCGACCAGAACGGCAAGCCGGTGCGCGCCCATGGCGTGCTGCGCAATTTCAGCGCCATGCGAAACGACGGTCAGACGAGCGTACTGGCCGCGAATTTCGATCCGCTGACGGGCACCCTCAGCCGCACGCGGCTTGCTGAACAGGTTAGCCGTCAGCTTGAAAATGCCAAGCGCCGCCACTCCAACTTCGCTTTCATCCTGCTCGGCATCGAGCAACTGTCGGAGATCAACCGCCGCTTCGGCTTCAACGTCGGCGACGAACTCCTCGCCGGCCTCGGCCTCTATCTGCGCAGCCAGCTTCGCATAACCGATGCGATCGCACGCTACGCCGGCAACCGCTTCGCCCTCGTGCTCGAATCCTGCGACCAGCAGAAAATGCTGGCTGCCGGACGCCGGCTCGGCAAGCTCATCGGCGACCGGAAATTCGATACCTCAGCCGGTCCCATGTCCTGCAGCGTACGCATGGGCGGCCTCGTCGCCCCCACCGACGCGCGCAGCGTGCAGACGATTTTTCAGCATGCCGAAGAAGCATTGCTGACATCGCGGTCCCGCTCGGCGGAGCGCTTCGTCGCCTTCGAACCGAGCCTCGCTCTCAACGATCGGAAACGTCGCACGCAGGCCATGGCCGACGCGATCGTATCCGCCTTGAACGACCGCCGTATCTCGATAGCGCTGCAACCGATCATCAATGCGGCTAGTGGCCAGCCGGCGCTCTACGAAGCCCTGCTGCGCCTGCGGCTTGAGAACGGCGACGTCATGTCGCCGGCAGCAATTTTTCCGATCGCCGAAAAGACCGGCCTCGTGCAATTGCTCGATCGCCGGGTTCTCGAACTTGCCCTCGAGCGCATGAGCGCCGATCCCACCTTGCATCTGACGGTCAATGTCTCCAGCATGACCCTCCACGACATCGGCTGGGTCGACCAGATTCAGGCCCTGCTCGCCATGCATCCCGGTACCGCCGGGCGCCTGGTCATCGAGATCACCGAAACCTGTGCGATCGAGGATATCGAATCGACCTGCCGGGCGATCGGCGACATCAAGGCCCTGGGGGTCAAAGTCGCGATGGACGATTTCGGCGCCGGCCACACCTCGTTCCGCAATCTGCGTCGCCTGCAGGTCGACATGATCAAGATCGATGGTGCGTTCATTGAAAACCTGACGCGCTCCGCCGACGACCGCTTTTTCGTGCGCACCCTGATCGAGCTCGCCAAGCATCTGTCGATCCCGGTCGTGGCCGAATGGATCGAGAACCGCGAAACCGCCGACCTTTTGACCGAATGGCAGGTGGATTATTTCCAGGGCGATTATTTCGGCGCCGCCTCCGAAGATGCGGCCCGCGGCCGCGCCCAAAGCCAGGTGTCGGCCGCATAGCAAGCAGATGCGCTCATCGTTGGATGGCCTAGGCTTGCGTTATGGCAGATACAGCCATGTCCTTTCCAGCTCGCGCCGCAAAACCTATGATGACATCCCGCATGTGAAGAGCGCATGCGTCAGAAAAGGCAGATCCGGCCGTAGAGCGGGACAGCAGGGAGAAACGAAATGGCCGAACGGATTCGGACCACGCATGTCGGCAGTCTCCCGCGGCCCCCGGACCTGATCGAACTGCTACGATCGCGGCACGAGAATGCGGCCATTAACGAAAAGCATTTCCAGGCGCACTGCCGTGAAGCGGTGACGGACTGCGTTGCTAAACAGGTCGAGTGCGGCATCGACTATGTTTCCGATGGCGAAATGTCGAAGGTCTCCTATGCCTATTATGTGCAGGACCGGCTGATCGGAATGGAAGCGGCAAAGGTCGCGGAAGCCAGCGCGAGGACGATTATGTGTTCGGTCTGGCAGACGCCCTGCGGCCCGAATACGAGGCCGTCGTCTCGTCAGGCCTTGTCCTGCAGATCGATTGTCCCGATCTGCCCTTGACCCACCGGATGAAATATCTGGCCGGAGACGTCGATCCGATGAAAATCGCCGCCCGCAACATCGAGGCGATCAATATCGCGATCGCCGGACTTCCCGCCCACAGGGTTCGCATCCACCTCTGCTGGGGCAATTATGCCGGCCCCCATACCGACGATGTCGAGGTCAAGGCGCTGTTCCCGGTGCTGAGAAATCTGAAAGCGCGCGGCCTGTCGTTCGAGGCGGCAAATCCCCGCCACGCGCATGAATGGAGCGACTGGGAACATGCCGACCTTGCCGACGATATGGTTCTGATCCCCGGCGTGATCGACAGCGTCAGCAATTTCGTCGAGCATCCCCGGCTGGTCGGCGAACGGATTTCCCGCTTTGTTGACATCGTCGGCGCCGATCGCGTCATCGCCGGCGCCGACTGCGGCTTCGGCACGTTTGCAACCGGTAATGTCCAGGTCTTCCCGTCGATCGTCTGGGCCAAGCTTCGCGCTTTGCGCGAAGGCGCCGAGATCGCTTCAAAGGCTTAGAGCTGCGTCATGTCCGGCTTGTCCCGGGCACGACGGAGAGGCTGACGGGCCCAAAGGCCATTATCGCTTCGAGATGGCTTCCAGCCGCTGCTGCATCTCGTTAAGCTGCTGCTTCAGGACATCGATGTCCGTTGAGGAGCCGGCTGCCGGGGCCGGAGCTTCGCCCGCATTCACCTCAGCCGAACTCGCCTCCCCGCCTTTCGCCGCTGCATTGATTCCGAACGGATTGAACAGGCTGAAGGCCTGGGTGAAGATCGCCATGTTCTTGCGCGTCTGCTCCTCGACAGCCTCGAATATCTGGCTGCCGGGGATCGCCCCGCCCATCATGCCGCTGCCCATCGTCGACTTGACGTGTTCGCGCAGCTTCTGCTGTTCCTCGACGAACTTGCCAAACGAGAATTCGAGGTAACGAGGCACCAGCAATTGCATGCTGTCGCCGTAGAATCGGATCAATTGGCGCAGAAAAGCGGTGGGCAGCAGGTTTTCCTGCCCTTCCTTGCCTTCCTGCTCGAAGATGATCTGGGTCAATACCGGCCGGGTGATATCGTCGCCCGACTTGGCGTCGACGACGGCGAAATCCTCCCCTTCTTTGACCATTTTGGCCAAGTCTTCCAACGTCACATACGTGCTCGTACCAGTATTATAGAGACGTCTGTTGGCGTATTTCTTGATTTTAATCGGCTGCTTTTCGCTCGTCATTGCACCTCAGCCCGACCTCCGCCGCGGGTTGATTTCAACCCCCGCGCGATAACACCCAAGATAAGCTTTTTTTGCGCCGCGTAAAAACATTTTTGCGCAACGCGGTGAAATCTTAGCCACTTAGGCTACGTCTTCATTAGGTCGTGAAAAAGCTGGCTTATTGGACTATTGACGTCTGCCCTGTCGATCTGCTGATAGGAAGCAACGCAACGGCCGGGGTGGTGGATACGTTGCCGCCTGCCGCAACGCGGAAAGGAACTTCAATATGGCCAGCGAAATCGTTGTTGTCGGGGCTGCGCGCACCGCAGTGGGATCTTTTAACGGCGCCTTCGGCAATACCCCCGCCCATGAACTCGGCGCCGTGGCGATCAAGGCCGCCCTGGCGCGCGCCAACGTCGATCCGGCCGATGTGGACGAAGTCATCATGGGCCAGATCCTGTCGGCAGGCGAGGGTCAGAACCCCGCCCGCCAGGCGGCCATGAAGGCCGGCATTCCCCAGGAAAAGACCGCCTGGGGCCTGAACCAGCTCTGCGGCTCGGGCCTGCGCGCCGTCGCTCTCGGCCTGCAGCAGATCGCCAACGGCGACGCCAAGGTGATCGTCGCCGGCGGCCAGGAATCCATGTCGATGGCCCCCCACGTCGCCCACATGCGCTCGGGCACCAAGATGGGTGACCTGAAGATGGTCGACAGCATGCTCAAGGACGGCCTGATGGACGCCTTCCACGGCTATCACATGGGCGTCACCGCCGAGAACGTCGCCACCAAATGGCAGATCAGCCGCGAAGACCAGGACAAATTCGCCCTCGGCTCGCAGAACAAGGCGGAAGCCGCCCAGAAGGCCGGCAGGTTCAAGGATGAGATCGTGCCGTTCACCATCCAGACCCGCAAGGGCGATGTGGTGGTCGATCAGGACGAATATATCCGCGCCGGAACGACGCTCGAGGCCCTGCAGAAGCTGAAACCCGCCTTCAACAAGGAAGGCTCGGTGACCGCCGGCAACGCGTCGGGCATCAACGACGGCGCCGCCGCCGTCGTGCTGATGACCGCCGAGGAGGCCAAGAAGCGCGGACTGACGCCGCTCGCCCGCATCGTTTCGTGGGCCACCGCCGGTGTCGATCCCGCCGTCATGGGATCGGGGCCGATCCCGGCGTCCCGCAAGGCGCTGGCGAAGGCCAACTGGAAGGTCAGCGACGTCGAACTGGTCGAGGCCAACGAGGCCTTTGCCGCCCAGGCCCTGGCGGTCAACAAGGACATGGGCTGGGACCCCTCGATCGTCAACGTCAACGGCGGCGCCATCGCTATCGGCCATCCGATCGGCGCATCCGGCGCCCGCGTCCTGACCACCCTGCTTTATGAGATGCAGCGCCGTGGCGTCTCCAAGGGCCTCGCGACCTTGTGCATCGGCGGCGGCATGGGCGTCGCCATGTGCGTCGAGCGTTGACGCAGTACTGACATCATTTGCTGCCTCCTTTCGAGGCAGACGCCGGCGCAAAACAGCAGCGCGACAAAGTGTATAGGCCATTTGTCGCGCTGCTAAAGATCAATAGAGGCTGGCGCTCGCAAGCGTTATCGATACAGTCTGCAAAGGACGTTACCGGGAGGAGTCGATGGGACGCGTTGCGGTTGTGACTGGTGGGACACGCGGAATTGGCGGGGCGATTTCCAAAACGTTGAAGGCCGCCGGCTATACCGTCGCGGCCAACTACGCCGGCAATGACGAAGCCGCAGCCAGGTTCAAGGCCGAAACCGGCATACCGGTCTACAAATGGGATGTCTCGAATTACGATGCCTGCGCCACCGGCCTGGCTCAGGTCGAGAAGGATCTCGGCCCTATCGATATCGTCGTCAACAATGCCGGCATCACCCGCGACGGCTTCTTCCACAAGATGACGAAGGAGCAATGGTACGAGGTCATCAACACCAACCTCAATTCGCTGTTCAACATGACCCGCCCGGCGTGGGAAGGCATGCGGACGCGGAAATTTGGGCGCGTCATCTGCATTTCCTCGATCAACGGCCAGAAGGGCCAGGCCGGCCAGGCGAATTATTCCGCCGCCAAGGCCGGCGAGATTGGCTTCGTCAAGGCGCTGGCCCAGGAAGGCGCCCGCGCCGGCATAACCGTCAACGCCATCTGCCCCGGCTATATCGGCACCGAAATGGTCAGAAAGATCGACCCGGCCATCATCGAAAAGTCGATCCTGCCGCATATTCCGGTCGGCCGCCTCGGCGAGCCGGAGGAAATCGCCCGCTGCGTCCTGTTTCTGGCGTCCGACGACGCCGGTTTCATCACCGGCTCGACCCTGACCGCCAACGGCGGCCAGTATATGGCCTGAGGCCGGAAGCCCAGAGAACCGGCATTGCTGGCCGGTATCGCGTGGTTATGAGCGCACGCTGGACAAACCGGCCTCGCCGGTGTATCTGCGCGGCTCCAATTAAAACAGCGTCCCGAAACGCTCGCCAGAAGATAGTCGCACCGACGATCTCCCTGGTGAAACGGCAGGAGTTTTTATGAATATTATCGAGCAGCTCGACGCCGAGCAGATGAAGCGTTTGAGCGAAACCCGCAAAATCCCGGATTTTCAGCCCGGCGACACGGTTATCGTCAATGTGAAGGTCAAGGAAGGCGAGCGTTCGCGCGTTCAGGCCTACGAAGGCGTCTGCATCGCCCGCGCCGGCGCCGGCATCAACGAGAGCTTCACGGTCCGCAAGATTTCCTATGGCGAAGGCGTCGAGCGCGTCTTCCCGATCTACTCGCCGATCATCGATTCGCTGACCGTCGTGCGCCGCGGCAAGGTTCGCCGCGCCAAGCTGTATTACCTGCGCGATCGCCGCGGCAAGTCCGCCCGGATCGCCGAGCGCGTGGACAATACTGCGCCGAAGAAGGCGGCTGCCAAGGCCGCGCCGAAGGCTGCTGCGCCCAAAGCCAAGGCCGCCAAAGCCTGAATACCAGACCAGCGTTTGCTGAAAACCCGGCTCCGGCCGGGTTTTTTGTTGCCCAACCAGGTGACCTGTCAGACCGCCGGCCCGTTCAGCATCCAGCGATGGCCAAACGGGTCCCGCAACACGGCAAACCGCGTTCCCCAGAACGAATTCATCGGGCCCATTTCCGTGGTCGCGCCGAATTTCGCGGCCCGTTCGACGATCGCGTCGACCTCCTGCCCGCTGGCGAATTCCAGGCTGACCGACATCGTCACCGGTTCTCCCGGCAGCGGCGTGCGCGCTTTCCCGAATTCGGGAAAGGCGTCCGCGACCATGACGGAGCCGCCATTGATCGACAATTCGCAATGCATGATGCGCATGCCGTCGAGCGACGGCATGAACGCCTTCTGGGTCGCGCCGAACACCTGCGTATAGAAGGCAATGGCCGCAGCCGCCGGCGTAACCGTCAGATAGGGGGCGACCGGCGGACGTTTGTTCATACCCGTTGCTCTCCGGCGAGAGTGCACTTTCAAGCGAAGTGGACACCGGTTCGCGTGAAGAAATGCGCTCATTAGATACACTGGACGCGTCTTTCCGATCCAGAGGTATCGGGAAACGCTATAGCGATTTGCCGATGTAAATGCATTCTCATTTCATACCGGATGCCTTAAGAAAAACCTGAAATCGCCGGAGCACAGCACTTTTAATGCGAAACCGCTGCCGCCGCCGGCTCAAGAACCAGACGCCGCCAAAACGCTGCGCCGATCGTGTCCCGGGAGGACGTAAATGCCTGCAACTCAATCCCGCGCCGCGGTCATGACCGGCGCGCTTGCGACCGAAATCCGCGACTTCGATGTCCCCGAAGTCGCGCCGGACGCCGGCTGGCTGAGGGTCGAAGTGACCGGCATCTGCTCCAGCGACTGGAACATGTACAACAACGACAAGCCGGGTCCGCGCATTCTCGGCCACGAAATGGTCGGTCGCATCGAGACGCTCGGCTCCGCCGCCGCCTATCGCTGGGGCGTGCAGCAGGGCGATCTTGTCGCCCTGGAAGAGTACCTGCCCTGTGGCCATTGCGAATATTGCCGCTCGGGCGAAATCCGCTCCTGCATGGCGACCGACCAGCGCCTGCCCGGCGCCGTGCGCTACGGCTCCACCCCCCTGACAGTGCAGCCGTCGCTGTGGGGCGGCTACAGCCAGTTCGTCTACATGCCGCCGCGCACCGTCATCCATAAGGTGCCCGAGGGCGTGGCGCCGAAGATCGCCGCCATGGCGCTCCCCATCGGCAACGGCTTCCAGTGGTCCTATTTCGACTGCGGCGCCGGCCCCGGCAAGGTCGTCGTCATCCAGGGACCCGGCCAGCAGGGCCTCGGCTGCGTCATCGGCGCCAAGACCGCCGGGGCCGATCTCATCATCGTCACCGGCCTTTCCAGGGATGAAGACCGCTTCCGCCTGGCGCGCCTGTTCGGCGCCGATCACACCATTGCCGTCGATCAGCACGATCTGCTCGAGACGGTGGCCGACATCACCGGCGGCCGCATGGCCGACATTGTTATCGACACCAGCGGCCTTGGCCCCAAGAACCTCAATCCGTCGATGCGGCTGTTGCGCAAGCGCGGCACGCTGGCGACGATCTCGCGCAAAGGTTCGGCCGAGAATTTCGACGCCGAACGGTTGATCGGCATGCAGTTGACTTTGCGCGGCCTGCGCGGCCACAGCTACGAAGCGGTGGAAATGGCCTTACGCGCCATGGCCAGCAAGAAGCTGCCGCTCGAACTCATGTCGACCCATCTGCTGGCCTTAAGCGATCTCGATTACGCCCTGCATATGGTCGGCGGCAAAACACAAGAGCGTTCGATCCACGTTTCGATCGACCCTTGGAAATAAGACCATTGGAAATAAAACGGCAGAACAAGAGCACAGGAGGAGACCATGCTGAAACCCGAAGACAACGAACGGCTGACCCGCGTCGGCGCAGGCACACCGGGCGGCGATCTGTTTCGCCGCTACTGGATGCCGGCGCTGATGTCATCTGAAATGCCCGACAGGGACGGCGCGCCGGTGCGCGTGCGCCTGCTCGGCGAAGACCTGATCGCCTTCCGCGACAGCAATAATGAGATCGGCCTCGTCGCCGCCTTCTGCCCGCATCGCCGCGCGCCGATGTTTTTTGGCCGCAATGAAGAGGCCGGCCTGCGCTGCGTCTACCACGGCTGGAAATTCAATACCCACGGCGATTGCGTCGACATGCCCTCGGAACCCGCAGGCTCAGCCCTGCGCGACAAAGCGAAGATCAACTCGTATCCCTGCATCGAAAAGGGCGGCATCATCTGGACCTATATGGGTCCGAAAGACAAAATGCCCGCGCCGCCGGACTATGAATGGATGCGCGCGCCGCAGACGCACCGGCATGTCTCCAAGACCTTCGAGGATTGCAATTATCTGCAGGCAATGGAAGGCGGCCTCGACACCGCTCATTCGTCCTATGCCCACAATAACAACCTCGCCACCAAGAACGAGCCGCGCCAGCGCGATCGCTCGCCGCGCCTCGATGTGGAGCGCACGGACTACGGTTACCGCTATGTCTCCTTCCGCGACCTGAAGGACGGCAACTACTACATGCGCATCTACCATTATGTGATGCCGTTCCAGCAGTTCCGTGGCGGCATTCACAAATTTGACGGATCGCGCCGCGAGTTCCCGGAGTTGAACGGCCATATCTGGGTGCCGATCGACGACACCACCACCTATGTCTATAACTGGGCCTGCGCCTACGATGAAAATGCCGCGTTCAGCGAGGAGAACATCATCGAACGCGAATATTTCTACGGCCGCGGCCCCGACCAGTTGATTCCCGGCACCTTCAAGCTGAAGGCCAACAAGAGCAACGACTATTTCATCGACCGCCAGGTGCAGAAAACAAAGACCTACACCGGCATCGAAGGCGTCAACACCCAGGACTTCGCGCTGCAGGAAGGCATGGGAAAGATCGTCGACCGTTCGCTCGAACATCTCGGCACCTCCGACAAGGCGATCGTCACCATGCGCCGCCTGATGATGGAAGCGATCGCCGATGTGGCGGAAGGCAGAGACCCCCGCGGCCTTGATCCCGCATCACACGGCGGTGTTCGCCCCTACGACGGCTTCATGAAAACGAGCGATGACTGGCAGGTGGTTTTCGCCGACGAAGTCGTCGCCAAGTGGTAGCGGAGCAAGCGGAATAATCTGCCGGAAGCCCTCATCCTGAGGAGCACGCATAGCGTGCGTCTCGAAGGCAAAGTGTTCTTTTAGGACTGGGCGAGAGGAATTGTAACAAGCGGCTAGCCAGAAGGCCGCTGCATGACGCCCCCGTCCTTCGAGACGCGCCTTTCAGGCGCTCCTTCAGGATGAGGGCTCCTGTTAATTATCGATCACAGCCAAGGAGAAAAACATGTCTATCGATCCGTTGCCGATGAGCATCGCGCTGTCCAACAACGAGCGCACGCGTCCGGTCATCCAGGGCCGCTACCAGCCGCAGGGCATCCGCCTGTTGCCGACAGTGGTGCACCCGTCCGAAATGTTCTGGCGGCAGCTCAAATTCGCCGAGTTCGACATTTCCGAAATGTCGCTGTCGTCGTTTTTCATTGCCATTTCGAAGGGCGACAAGCGCTTCGTCGGCCTGCCGATCTATACGGCGCGCATGTTCTTTCACACCCGCATCATGGTGCGCAAGGATCGCGGCATCAAAACCCCGGCCGATCTCAAGGGCAAGAAAATCGGCGTGCCTGAATACCAGCAGACCTCCGCCATCTGGTCACGCGGCGTGCTGCAGCATGAATTCGGCGTACATCCGAAGGACATCGAATGGTTCATGGAGCGCACCCCGGACATGAGCCATGGCGGCTCGACCGGCTTCAAGGCGCCGCCGGGTGTCAAGATCAATCAGATCCCCCTGTCCACCAACATCGGCGACATGCTGATGAAGGGTGAGCTCGACGGCGCCCTCCTCTATCTCAACCAGCCCAATCTCGTCGACCGCAGCACCGCCGATATCTCGGAAATCTGCGAACCGCTGTTCCCCGACCAGGTGGCGGAATCAACGCGCTTCTACAACAAGACCGGGCTCTATCCGATCAACCACGCCATGGTCATCAAGCGCGAGGTGCACGAGAAATTTCCGTGGGCGGCGGTCAACATCTATCATGCCATGATGGCGGCGAAGGCGGACGTCGAAAAGAGCGCCCAGGACACGCTCAAGGATTATGTCGCCTGCGGCCTCGTCGAGCCGGCGGCGCAAAAAATGTTCCGCGGCGATCCCAAAGGCTACGGCCTGCGCAACAGCCGCAAGGTGGTCGAGACCATCGCCCAATATGTTCACGAACAGGGCCTGACCGACCGCCAGGTCAGCGTTGAAGAGCTGTTTGCACCCAGCCTGCTCGATCTTTGACGCCTCGCCGCGGTGTTGCCTTCTCGGTTTGACTTGGCGGCCCTGCGGACCAATATACTGAGAGGCTGGCGCACGGAGCGCCGGCCCTGACGGAAAGCAGCGATGGGCCAGATCAAGGTTGAACCCGGCGAAGACATGCTCGGATACGGCTGCGCCTGCTGCGGCGGCGACGGCGGCGTCAGGGGCTTCGTCTATGACGGCGAGGACCCGCTGGCGATCTATTATGCCGAATCCGGCGGCATGGCCAATATGCCGGTCGTTCTGATCGGCGTCGCCATCGGCGCCTGGGAGGCCGATACGACGAAGGCGCAGCGCTCCTGCATCGTCTTCGCCTGCCGCAAGCCCGAAGGCGCGCCGCGCGAGATGACGCCGACGATCCCTTACCTCCTCGGCTTCCCCGAATTTCCCATGCTGGCGACCGCGATCGAGCCGGAGAACGCCAAGGACCATCCCGACTACGCCCGGCTGGTGGAGGTCTGCAACGAGATCATCGACAAGGATGCGCGCTTCGCGCATCTGCGCAACGATCCGGCGGCGCGGCGCACGCGCTTCGCCGCGGATGCGCCGACGCCGGAAACCTGACGGCCAGCATAGCGTTTTCCGATTCCCTGGAATCGGAAGACGCGTCCAGTTTCTTGAAAGAGCGCATTTCTTCACGCGAATCGACATCCTCTTCGCTTGAAAATGCGAAATAAAACCAAATGGGAGGAGAAACGCATGTTCAGGAAAACTGGACGACATGCAGCCTATGCGGCCATCGGCATGGCGCCTGCGATTGCGATTGCGGCCGCCTTGTTCACCGCATCTGCCCGCGCTGAGGATTTCTATCGCGGCAAGCAGATCAACATCATCGTCGGCAGTTCCGCCGGCGGCGGCTATGACACTTACGCGCGTCTGCTGGCGCGCCACATGCCACGCTATATCGAAGGCACGCCGACTATCGTCGTCCAGAACATGGTCGGCGCCGGCGGCATGACGGCCGCCGCCAATCTGGCCAATCTTGCACCGAAAGACGGCACTACTATCGCCGGCCTCTTGCCCAGCAACATCACCGAAGGCCTGTTCGGCAATCGCGAGACGCTGAAGTACGACCCGGTCAAATTTCAGTATCTCGGCAGCATGAACGGCGAGCCTTACAACTGCTACGTGCGCGCCGATGCGCCGGTACAGAAATTCGAAGACATCTTCACCAAGGAGCTGATCGTCGGCGCCTCCGCCTCGGGCGCTTCGACGCTCGCGTCTCCCGCTCTGCTGAAAAACCTGCTCGGCGCGAAATTCCGCGTCATCAACGGCTATCCCGGTTCGCGCGAAATCACGCTGGCTGCGCTGCGCGGCGAAATACAGGGGTGGTGCGGCGTCGGCTGGAGCGCGGCGACGATCGCCGTGGGCGAACCGCTGGCAAAGGGCGAGATCAAGGTTCTGTTCCAGGAGAACGGTCGCTCCAACCCGCAGATCGAAAAACTCGGCGTGCCGCGCGCCACCGATTTCGCCAAGACGCCGGAAATGCGCAGGATCATGGATCTCATCTACAGCCAGCAGGCTTTCGGCCGTCCCTTCGTCCTTAGCGGCGATGTGCCGGCCGATCGTGTCGCCGTGCTGCGCAAGGGTTTCATGGCAGCGATGAGCGATGCAGAGCTGATCGCCGACACCAGGAAACTCAAAATCGAGCTCGCCCCCGTCAACGGCGAAGAGTTGCAGGACATCGTCACCCAGCTCTACAGCACGCCCCCTGAATTGGTTGAGAAGGCGCGCGCGGCCTTGAAGCTGAATTAGGGTTCACCCTCATCACTTGCCTTTAAAATTCGGAACCCGCTTCTCCTTGAAGGCCGCCTGCCCTTCCTTGTAGTCCTCGCTGCGGAAACAGGCGGCGACAAGCGCGTCGGCGCCGGCGCGGTCGCGCTCGCTATGCGCCTTTGCCGTTTCGACGAGGCTTTTCTTGAGCGCGGCCAAGGTCAGCGGCGCATTGCTGGCGATGGCGGCGATATAGTCCCGCGCCGAAGCATCGAACGTCTCGCCCGGCCATGTCTTGTTGACGAGACCGAGCCGTTCCGCCTCGGCGCCATCGACAATGCGCGCGCTCAACAACAGGTCACTGGTTGGACCAAGACCGATGCGATGCACCAGCGCCTCCACATTCGCGAAGGCGTAGCCGAGCCCCAGGCGCGCCGCCGGAATCCGAAACCGCGAGTCGGCCGAGCCGATCCGCAGATCGCAGCACAGCGCCAGCGCCAGCCCGCCGCCGAAAGCAACGCCGCGAATGCGCGCGACGACCGGCTTCCTGGCGTCGGCAACCGCATCCATGCCCGCGCCAACGGCCTGTTCGTAAGCCTTGACGGCATCCTCGCCGGTGCGCTTTTCACCGAACTGCGAAATATCAGCGCCGGCGCAGAACGCCCGATCGCCGGCGCCGGTAAGAACGATGACGCGCACCTCTGCATCGTTTTCCGCCCGCGCGATAAGCCCCGGCAGCGCGCTCCACATATCGAACGTCATGGCGTTCATCTTTGCCGGCTGATTGATGGTCAGCCAGGCGACGCCCTTTGCTGCCTCGTAGTCGATACCCGGCCCCATCTTTTCCCCTGCCATGTCAGCCCCTGTCAGCGCCGGTTCGTTGCCGCAAGCTGTACGACGCGTTCTGCTATGGCAAGCGCGGCGGTCAATCCCGGACTTTCGATACCATAAAGAGCGATCAGCCCCCGCACCCCATGCACCGCCTCGTCCTGCAGCAGAAAATCCGCGTCGGGCGCGCCAGGCGCCGAAATCTTCGGCCGTATACCTGCGTAATCGGGGTTAAGTTCGCCATCCTTCAGGCCCGGCCAATAGCGACGAATCGCAGCATAGAATTTATCGGCACGCCTGGAATCAACACGGAAATCCAGCGGCTGATCGGCGTGCGTGTCGAGCCATTCCACGTCGGGCCCGAAGCGAGTTCGCCCCGCCAGGTCGATCGTCAAATGCGTGCCCAGCCCTCCCGGCTCCGGCACGGGATAAACAAGCCGCGAAAACGGTGACCGGCGCGCCAGGGAAAAATAGCTGCCCTTGGCGAAATAAGGCGTCGGAATGCTCGTCTCGGAAATCCCGTTGATCGTACCTGCCAGACGCGGCGAGGCGAGACCGGCGGCAAGGATCAATGTGCGGACGCGAAAAAAGCAACCCACCTCAGCGCCCAGCAGGGCGCGAATGCCATCCGCTCCCGTCTCCGCGCCGAAGAAATGGGTCGCGAACACAAAGCTCGCTCCATGTTCGGCCGCCTCGCCTTGCAATGCCAGCATGAAGGCATGGCTATCGACGATGCCGGTCGAAGGCGAGTGCAGACCGATCACCCCTTCGATCTCGGGCTCCATCGCCTTCATTTCGGTACGATCGACCAGGCGCACGTCGGTCGCGCCATTGGCATGGGCTCGGCCCATGATTCCAAGCGCCGTGTCGCGCTGATCCTCGCCGGCTGCCACGATGATCTTGCCGCAGCGGGCATGCGGGACGTGATGGCTGGCGCAAAAATCGTAGAAGCGCCGCCGGCCCTCGACGCACAACTGCGCCTTCAGCGAACCGGGCGGATAGTAGATACCGGCGTGAATGACTTCGCTGTTGCGCGAAGAAATGCCCTGGCCGATCGCCGTCTCGCGCTCCACCACCACGACCTCGCGTCCCGCCATCGCCAGCGCGCGCGCCGCAGCGAGACCGACGACGCCGGCGCCGATCACAAGACAATCGATATCGGGAGTTTCTGACAAATCCAGGTCCACGTCATTCGACAGCTGCACTTTATTGCACGACTTGCCGCTCCTGCGAACATCAGGCAGACAGCCAAGATCAGGTTTTTCCGGATTGCCGTTTCCTCAGGGCCTGCGATCAGCTAGAAGAACCCCAAACAGGGTGGTAACCAAGGAGAACTCCCATGACCCGTATGCGATGCGCGGCGGCGACGACTATGCTCGTCACCATTGCGGCCGGCACGCCTGTCGTCGCACAGGAGAAGGTCGTCAGCCTCTATGTCGGCTATACGGCAGGCGGCGGCTACGATGTCTACGGCCGTATCGTGGCGCGTTACATGGGTGCGCATCTTCCTGGGAATCCCACCATCGTCGTCCAGAACATGCCCGGCGCCGGCAGCGTGCGGCTCGCCAACTGGCTTTATTCCGTCGCGCCGAAAGACGGCACTGCGTTCGGCATCGTGGCGCGCGGCGTCGCCTTCGACACATTGCTCGGCCTGCCGGGCGCCAGCTACGACGCCACCAAGTTCAACTGGATCGGTAGCGCCAACAATGAAGTCAGCGTCTGCGTCGCCTGGCATACCAGCGGCATCACCTCGTTCGAACAGACCAAGGAAAAGGAAATGATCGTCGGCGGCACCGGTGGCAGCGCCGACACCGACCAGTTTCCGAAAGTGTTCAACGGCGTGCTGGGTACGAAATATAAAATGGTCGTCGGCTATCCGGGCGGCAATGACATCAACCTTGCCATGGAACGCGGCGAGGTCCAGGGCCGCTGCGGCTGGTCGTGGTCAAGCGTCAAGTCGACCCAACCCGAATGGCTGCGCAGCAAAAAGATCAACGTGCTGGTCCAGCTCTCGCTCGAGAAACACCCGGATCTGCCGGACGTGCCGTTGATCATGGATCTTGCCCAGACCCCTTTGCAGAAGGGCGTCTTTCAGCTCGTCTTCGCGCGTCAGGTGCTTGGGCGCCCGTTCCTGGCTCCTCCGGGCATGCCGGCGGACCGCGTCGCAAACCTGCGCAAGGCGTTCGCGGACACAATGCAGGACAAGGAACTTCTGGCCGAAGCGGAGCGCGCCAAGCTCGAAATAACGCCTGTTTCCGGTGAAGCGCTGCAGAAGGTCGTCGCCGACGCCTATGCCATGCCGCCGGAGATCATCAAGAAGACGGCGGAACTGCTGAAGGACTAAGAGGGCAGCCGGCAGTCGGGATTGCCTACTACTTAAACAACGAAAAACCCCGGCGCTCTCGCACCGGGGTTCTTATTTTTATCCGTCTGATCGCCGAAGCGACCAGCAAATGGATCAGAACGTGCGCTCGACGCGCAGACGACCGGTCCAGTTGTTGGAGTTGACGCTGGCAAGGCACTGCGGGTTCGCCACGGTGCAGGCCGGCGTAGTCGGCAACGCACCAGCAAGGCCGGTCAGGCGCTGCGACAGACGTGCGTACGACAGTTCCAGACCGATATCGAAGTTACGAACCGGCGACCACACGAGGTTGTGCTTGATGTCCCAAGCAGTCGCCTGCGACAGACCACCGTTGGTCCAGTCCGTATTCTGCGTCACGGCACCCGGCGTGATGCGGATCCACGAAGCAATGAAGTTCGACCGCAGCGACGGAGTCCAGTAATGCGTGAAGATACCGGCGAGGTTGAAGGCCTTCGTGGTTTCCGAGTTCGGAATACACGCAGCCGTGGTGCAGAAGATCGTCATGCTGCGATCGCCGCGGAGGTAGCCACCAAGATAGTTGGCGGTAACTGCCGAGTTTTCGTTCGCGTTAGAGAAGCCGACGTAGTCAAGCGCACCGTTGCTGTAGCCGACCCAGGCATGGAGGCTGTCGCCAGCGGCGAGCATCGGCAGGTTGATCTTGAGACCGAAGCCGACAGCCCAGCCGGTCTTGGTCATCAACGGGCCAAGGCCGTTGGTGACGGCATTGATCGCCGGCGTGGCGAAGTTGGCGGTGTTCTGCAGAACAGCGCCCGACAGCATCGCCGAGCCCCAGCCCTGATCGACGCGCACGTTACCGACGACTGCCGGCAGACGCTGCGGGCCGACGGCGGTCGCCGTTGAGCCGACAAGACCCGTCGGGTTGAAGCCGAGCGAGTTGGCAGTCGTCGTGGTCGAGCTGTCGCCGCGATTTTCGAGAGCGATGGTCGCCGAGAACCCGCCGCCGAAGGTCGCCGTATAGGCGAACTGACGGATGCCGTTCGGATAGCCCGGCGTGAACATCGAGTGATACTGGTAGGGCGGCAGGAACGTGAAGTTCGAGGCCGCGTCACCGATGGTGAAGCCGGCGAAGCGGATGTAGGCGGCTTCGATGGTGGCGCCGGTGGCGCCGGCAGCCGGAGCAGCCGTGGCGCCGAACGGCGACGTCTGGGCGAGACCGGTCTGGACTGCGAGGCGCAGAGTGACGACGGTCTGGACCGTGCCCCAAGCGGACTGGGTGCGAGCATCCATCATCAACAGGCCGCGAGCATACCAGCCGAGCTGGTCGATGCCGTTGGAGCTCTGGAACGGCGCGATGCTGGTGCCGGCGGGAGCGGCCAGACCGGCATAGTTCGGGCCGCCGGCGGAACGCAGCGTGACCGAATTCTTCGACGGAGTGTACCAGGTATCGATACGGACACGGCCACCAACCTTCAGGCAGGTGTCGGTGCCCGGAATCCAGTAGAAGCCCGCGCCGTAGGCGTCGCAAACTCGCACATATTCAACAGGGGCGGACTTGCGCGACGGCAAATCCGCAGCCTGTGCGCCGGCAGCAGCGAGCAGGGCCGCCGCTGATCCGAGCAGTAGGCTCTTTGTGAGCGTCATTCTAAAACCTCCAGATTAAAGTTTCAGGAAGAGGATCCGGATCCGGCCAGACCAGCGGGGCGCAATCCCTACCGGCCGAAACCTTTCCTTCGTCCCTACCCCATTCACGCCAATCCGCTCCCTCTGAGCAGCGGATAGACATGAAGCGCTCCCGGTGATTCCGATCGCATGCCACAATCTAACCTAAATGTGATGGACCGCGAACGATAGAATGCCTCAAATGTGTCCAATTAAGTCGATCTTTCCGACTGTGTGGCTTTATGGCCACATTGCGATATGCCCATCAGCAGCTTCTTGTAACAACATGATATTCCGGATATTTTTGGTCGTCCTCCGCTCAGTCGGAGCCCGACAAAAAGCGGAATTGCAGCGCTCATGGTCTATGTGCGAAAGAACGGCCCGAAACCGTCGTTTCCGGGGTCGCCCGGGTATTTCCCCCCATTTTTCCCGCTTCGACGCGGCAATGCCCATGAACAGTTCGCTTCCTGATATCGCCGTGCACGGCCTTCTCATGGAAGCCGGCGAGCTTGTCCGCAACAAACGGGCGCTTGAGGCGGTGAAACTGCTCCGCTCCCGCAACAAAGCCGTCATCGCCGAACCCTATGGCTGTTTTGTGTTCGCCCTCGCCCACGAGGCCCTGGGCGAACATACGAAAGCCCTGCAGTTCTATGACCTTTTATTCAAATCCGTCCCGGATCATCTCGACGCCCTGCTCAATGCCGCCAATATCCACCGGTCGCTCTTCAATCTGGACCGCGCGCTGGCACTGGCAGCCCGAGCGGTAGCAGCGCATCCGAACGACGCTCGAACCTACATCTGCCAGTCGCAAATCCTGTCGGCCCAGCGCCGTCACGTCGAAGCACTCGCCGCCATCGACCGCGCCATCACCATCAAGCCGGACGCATTGGCTTTAACCGTGCGCGGATCCTGCCTGATCGAAATGGGCCGGCTGAAAGAGGGATTGGCGGCCCAACGGGAAGCGGCCAGCCGCGAGCCAGCCAACGCCGGCGTGCAGACTGTTGGGTTGTTCTGCGCGAATTACGACGAAAGCCTTTCGGCGGCCGATCTTTTCTCCAAATACGTCGCCTTCGCGCAGCGGTTTGAATCGCCTTTGCTGAAGGAGCGCAAACCGTGGCGTAATACGCGCGATCCCGGCCGCCGATTGAAAATCGGCTATCTCTCGCCGGATTTCCGCGGCCATGTGGTCGGCAAATTCATTGAGCCCGTGCTGGCGCACCACGACCGCAGGAACTTTCACATCACCTGCCTGTCGACGGAGGCGGTTACGGATGAAGCCACCAAACGCATGCAGCGTCATGTCGACCAATGGCGCTTCCTGCGCCCCTCGGACGAGCTTGCGGCAGACGGTATCCGCCATGACCAGATCGACATTCTTGTCGATCTCGCCGGCCATACGGCCGGATCGCGGCTGATGATCTTCGCGCGCAAGCCGGCGCCGATCCAGGCGACGTGGCTCGGCACCGGTTACACGACCGGACTGACGTCGATCGATTATTTCCTCGGCTCGAAACAGCAGACGCCACCGGGCTGCGAGATCTACTTCAGCGAAAAGCCGGTTCATCTGCCGGTTATCGTTCCGCTGGCTGAACCCAGGCCGACGCCCGACGTTTCGCTGTTACCTGCCCGCGCGAACGGTTACATCAGCTTCGGCTGCCTCTCACGGATCATCCGGCTCAACGAGGGTGTCATCGAGGTCTGGGCGCAAATTCTCAATGCCGTTCCAACCTCGCGCCTGATCCTCGATCAGCTCAACTTCGAGGAAGCCGCTACGAAGGAAAATTTCCTGACGCTGTTTGCCAGGCATGGCGTCGGCGCCGACCGCCTCGTCCTGCGCAATTCCAAACCGTTCTGGAACAGCTATCACGATATCGACATCGCCCTTGATCCGTTTCCCCATAATGCGGGAACGACGACCTACGATGCCTTATGGATGGGCGTGCCTGTCATCAGCCTGCGCGACAGGCCGTCGCTCGGCCGTTTCGGCGATGCCATCCTCACTCCGGCGGGATTGTCCGACTGGGTAACCGACACGCGCCAGGACTATGTCGCCCGCGCTGTCGCAGCCAGCAGCGATCTGGAAACCCTGCAGGACCTGCGCGCCGGCATGCGGGCACGGTTGCGGTCGAGCCCGTTGATGGATGTCGCAGGCTTCACCCGGGCGCTGGAAGCGGCCTATCGCACCATGTGGATTGAATGGTGCGGCAAAGCGGCAGCGTAACGACCGTCAGGCCGCGTCGCGCAGGATTTCCGCCTCGATGGCGTCGAGATCGATGTCGACGCGCGGCCGCACTGGCTGCGGCGCGATCATCACCGGTGTCAGGAAATGCCGGGTCGCAACCCGCGCCTCCTCGCGCGCCGCCTCGGCCTGAAACCGCCGCAGCATGGCTATCACCGGCGCAAGATCCTGGTCGTCCAGCCCCTCGCAGGCCGCCAGCACCGGCTCGATCAATCCGCGGTGCAATGCGCCATCCCGGTTTGCCGCACCGCGATCGCCCCGCTCTTCCATGACCGCGAGCGCCGCGTTGACTGGCGCGAACAGCCAGTCCGGCAGGCCGGCGCGGCCGAAGAGTGCGCGGAAGCCGGCGCCCCGCCGCGTTCTGACGAGGCCCGCCACACGCGCTGCGGAAAATCCCGACAGTTCCGCCAATGCGGCTTCCAGCAAGCGGCAATCGCCGCTCAGCAACGAACGCAGCACAAGCGCGCCGGTCAATTGGCTGCTGCCGCGCAGGTATGACACCAGGTCGCGGATATCGGTGACGCGGTCTTCGAGATCGCTGGCGATGATGACGACCGCCTTCTCGCGCGCTTCGCGGCCGGCACGGGCCGCGCGTTCTTCCGACATCCAGTCACAGCCGGTAACGAAGGCCGAGAGGGAACGCACGGTGGCATCGACGATGCGGGCCCGCAGGCACGGCGACAGATTGCGTCGCGACAGGATGGCCTCGCGCATTTCGCCGTCATCGCCGAACCGTTCCAGCATGCGCGCCAGCGAGGCTTCCGCGATGCGGGCATCGCTGTTGACCGCGAGTGCGATCAGCGCCTCGCGTCCGCCGATTTCGGCCAGCGCCGCGCAGACGGGGGCCGACAAGTCCCAGCGCAGCGCAATCGCCGACTGTGCAAACGTGTCGCCGATGGCCGCGCAATCGATCAGATCGCCCTGGGTCAGCACCGGCGAACGCCGCAGCACCGGCAGGGCGATGTCCGACTGATCGTTGGCCAGCGCGACGATGATGTGATGCGGCGCCGCATCGGAATCCGCCAGGGCTTCCGCCAGCGCCCGGCGCACGACGGGCGAGCCATCGTCGAGCAGGGACGTCATCGCAATGTCGGCGTCACCGCGTTCGCTATCGCCGAGTTCAGATTGAAGGTAGGCTCTTGCCAGTGCCGCCGTAGCCAGCGCCTTTTGCGAGGCACATGCGGTTTCGGACCACGCAACGAACGACCGCACAATCATGGAAAATCAACCTTGCCTGAGAAGTCAGCCCGCGCCGCAAACTTCTGGAACAACCACCCTTGCAGGATGTATTTTTATGGTAAATGCCCCTTTAAGACGGTGATTTTTCCCCCAGCGCAACCTGTGCCAAATGGAGACAATCGATCATGACTGCCGCCGATTCAGTCCCTGATTCCCGGCGCCATTGGCGCGGTGGCATCTATTTCGAGGACTTCGCCGCCGGCGTGACCTGGCGTCACCGGCTGACGCGCACCGTCACCCAGATGGACAACATGCTGTTTTCGAACATGACGATGAACCCCCAGCCCCTACACGTCGACCGGCATTTCTGCGAAACCGAGACCGAATGGGGCCAGCCGCTGATGAACTCCCTGTTCACTCTCGGGCTGATGATCGGCGTCGCCGTCAACGACCTGACCAACGGCACCACCATCGCCAATCTCGGCATGACGGAAACGCGCTTTCCAAATCCGCTGTTCGAGGGCGACACCGTGTCCTGCACCACCGAAGTGCTCGGCAAGCGGGAATCGAAGTCGCGGCCGAATGCGGGCATCGTCGAGTTCCATCACCGCGCCTTCAAGCAGGACGGCAAGCTCGTCGCCGAAACCAGGCGGCAGGCCTTCATCCTCAAGCGGCCGGCAACCTAGGCGACGCATGCGCTCCCTCCTCTTCGTTCCAGCCGACAGCCCACGCAAGCTCGAGAAAGCGCTTCTCTCAAACGCCGACGCGCTCATCCTCGATCTTGAGGATTCGGTTGCCGCGAGTGCGAAGCAGGCCGGGCGCGACGGCGCCGCGACTTTCCTGGCAGCTCATGCCGCCGCGCAGGGTCCGAAGCTCATCGTGAGAGTCAACGCGCTCGACACCGGCATGACCGACGCCGATCTCGACGCCGTCATGCCCCATCGCCCCCATGCGATCATGCTGCCGAAGGCCACAGGCGGCGAGGACGTGCAGCATCTGTCGGTGAAGCTCGGCGTGCGCGAAGCGGAATCCGGCCGCGACATCGGCACAACCGGGATTTTGCCGATCGCCACCGAGACCGCCGTCGCGATCTTCAAACTCGGCACTTATCGGGGCGCCAGCCGTCGGTTGATCGGCCTCACCTGGGGCGCCGAAGACCTGGCCGCCGACATCGGCGCCGAGACCAATCGCTTTGAGGATATGTCCTATACGCCGCCTTTCGCGCTCGCCCGCAGCCTGATGCTGTTTGGCGCCGCCAGCGCCGAGGTCGATGCCGTCGATACGGTCTTCGCCAATTTCAGGGATAGCGAAGGCTTCCGCCGCGAATGTCTTGCCGCCCGTCGTGATGGCTTCGTCGCCAAAATGGCTATCCATCCAGATCAGGTCGCCATCATCAACGAGGTCTTCTCACCGCAGGACGACGAGGTCCGCAAGGCAAGGCAGATTGTCGAAGCATTTGAGCGGCAACCCGATGCGGGCGTTCTATCCATCGACAATGCCATGGTCGATAGGCCGCATCTGCGCAAGGCCGAGCGCCTTCTGGCTCGGGCCGCAACGATCAGGCGCTAAGCCTTCGCTCCGAGAAGGTGGCGCTTGCGCAGCAAGGGCCGGATGAAGGCCTCTACTCCGCCGCGCTCATCATCGTCTCGCGTGCCGGCAGTTCGACACCTGCAAGATTGGGCAAGCCCAGAACGATGATTTCAGTTTCTTCCGATGCTGCGAACTCCGGCGCTTCGCCTTCGTTCGCATAGACGCCGGTCAGCGTCTTGTAGCTCTCGCCCGCAACCTTGCCCGCACCATTGACGACAAGATAGATGCTGCGGCCCGGCCCTTGCCAGGTGGCGCCCGGCTCGAGCCTGATCTGGAGCGCCTGCGTGCGGCGCTCGGTGAAAACGCCGAGCAGCTTTTCGCTGACGCCCCTGCCGACCGGCACCCATTCATAATGCGAGGGGTCGACCATCACCGGATCGCGATAGCGCGGCTTGGGATATTCGAGCTTGCGGTTGTTATGGGTTTCCCAGATCGCCTGATAGCCGTCGGTCTGGCGGCGGCCTTCCACATCGTCGTTGCGGCGGAAGATGCCGCCTTCGAACTTGCCGATTTTTTCCAGCTCCGCCTGGCCGGCTTTCACCTGCGCACGCGACAGATAGCCCGATCCGCTGGCGCCGCCGAACTGCAGCACCGCGGTCATCGACGTGCCTTCCGACGACTGCGGCCCATAGGGCGCGCCTTCCGGAAAGTAACCGAAGGCACCGGCTTTCATCCTGCCGTTGCGGTCGAAGTCCATCGCGCCGTCGATCTGAAAGCGGAACTGCTCGAAATTGTGCCGGTGGCGCGGCGAATTGAAATCGCCCTGGGTGCGGCCGATGTTGAACTGGAAATTGCCGGGCGTGTTCGGCTCGCCGTCGAAATAATGCCGGTAGTGAAACGTGCCGCCGCGATGCTCAAGTCCGCGTTTCCACTCGATGTCGTCCGCATGTACGATCTTCATGGGTTTCCTCCTGCTTTGGCTTGTCTATATCACAAACGCGCGTAGGCTTGAACCGTCTCCGGCGTGATGTTCGCCGTCAATTTGCGCACCTTTTGCTCGAGATCAGCCCCCGAAATCGCCGCTCCCACGGGTTCCTCGACCCGCCGGGCGTGGGCCTCGAAGGCGGCATCCTTCGACATCACCATGAAAGCCTGGCGCAAAATCTCGACCAGCGCGGCCGGCGTTCCTGGCGGCGCCACGAGCGGCATGCCGACCGAGACCTGCCCATGCGCCAGCTCCATCAGCGCGCGATCCTTCGCCTCGACGAGAGAAGCGGCCGTCGGCAGACCCGGCACGACCGGATCGCTCTGGAACAACGGGATGACCGATTTGCTGTCGATCAGATCGCGGCGGCGCACGAAGGAGCTGTCGGGCGTATAGATGCCGTCGAGTTCCTTCTGCTCCATGGCGTGGATGATGCGCGGCGTCGAATCATAGCCGCGGATCATTTCCACCTGCCAGCCGAGCTGGCCCAGCAGCGCCGGCACCGCGGTGTTCATGCTGGTGCCCGGCAGGCCGCCGAAAATAATCTTGCGCTTGGCGGCCTTCATATCCATGGCCTCGCGCATGCCGCTTGCCGCATTGACATAGGCGACGATATTGATCGCGCCGGTCGAGCCGATGTACTGGAATTTCAGCGGATCGAAGCGCGCATTGGGAAAGTTCAGCAGCGGCTTCAACACCCAGTCGCGCCCCGGCACGGCGAGCGTCAGCCCGTCCGGCGCGGACTTCGTGTAGACATGATTGGCGGCGATCAATCCGCCGGCGCCTTCCATGTTCTGCACGATGACGGTCGGCGAGCCGGGAATGAAGCGGCCGATGTTCTCGCCGATCAGCCGCGTACCAAGATCGACGCCGCCACCGGGATTGTAGCCGCAGATGATCGAAATGGTCTTGCCGTTGTAAAAATCCGCCGCGCGCGCAAAGCCCGCGTTGAGGCTTGCCGCACTGGCGGACAATCCCGCCAGCGCCTGTCTTCGCGTCATCATGTGCCTCTCCCTGAGTGCTGTCGCTCTTGTGCCGATCAGCCCTTGCCCTCTGCCCCTTCCTTCAGCCCTGCTTTTCGATTTTGGCGATGGTGACATAGTCCGCCCAGGCCTTGATCTCCTTGAGGAACAGCGCCTGCGCGTCTTCCGGCGAATTCGCCCATGGATCGGAGGCGAAGTCGTTGAGGAATTTCTTGCCTTCGGGACTGTTGACGGCCTCGTTCAGCCATTGATTGAGCTGCGCCACGACCGGCTTCGGCGTTCCCGCCGCGACGAAAGCCGCGAACCAGGCGCTCAGGTTCACGTCATATCCCTGTTCCATGATGGTGGGATAGTCCGGCGCCGCCTGCATGCGTTGCGGCGTGCTGACGCCCAGCACGCGCAGCCGACCCGCCTTCTCCTGCGCCACCGCCATCACGTTGTCGGGGATGCCGAAATCGATATTGCCGGAGGCCAGATCGTTGAGATAATCCGCGCCGGTACGATACTGCACCTCAACCGTCTCAAGCCCGGCCTTCTGTTTGAACAGCGCGCCGACCACGCGCGCCGAGGAATTGGCGGTGGCATAACTGGCCTTGTCGCCCTTCATCTTCATCGCCTCGGTCAATTCCTTGAGATTTTTCCATGGCGCGTCGGTGCGCACCGCGATCATCACCGGCTGCTTGTTGATGGTGCCGATGGGTTGCAGCACGTCTCCGACATTGAAGGTCGGCTGCTTCATCATATTCTGCGTTGCTGCCAATGCGCTGCCGCCGGTGACCAGGATCGTGTGGCCATCCGGTTTCGAGCGCGCCGTATATTCGGTGGCGATATTGCCGAGCGCGCCGACCCTGTTCTCCACAATGGCATTGCGCCTGGCGCTCTGCCGCATCTTTTCGGCGAAGAAGCGCACGATCACATCGGCGCCGCTGCCCGCCGCAAAGCCGCAGATGAAATGCAGGTCCTGCGACGGAAACGTCTGCGCCCGTGCCTTCCCGGACAATGCCGCGACTGGCAGAAGCGCCGCAGCGCCGGCATTGAACCGCCGTCTCGAGAGTTTCATTGCAATCCCTCCTGTTACTTGTGCAGACCTGCCCCTTCACTCTCCCGTGATGCCGGCAGCGCGAATGAGCCTGGTGAAATTGGCGACATCGCGGGCGATCAGCGCCTCCATGTCCGCGATGGGCATGGCATAGAGCGGCCGGCCGCCGGTCTTCTCGAACAGCGTGATCACGTCGGGCATGGCCGCGACCTTGCGCACCTCCGTGCGCAGGCGCTCGAGCACCGGCTGCGGCGTGGCGCTCGGCACAAAGATGCCGAACCAGGTCTCCATATCGAGGTCGCCGATACCGGCTTCCGCCACCGTCGGCACGTCTGGCGCTGCCGGAATGCGCTTGGCCGATGAGGCCGCGAGCGCGATCACGCGCTTGTCTTCGACGAGCGGACGCGCCGTGCCCCAATTGTCGAAGAAGAGGTCCACCCTGCCGCCCAGAATGTCCTGATAGGCCGCCTGCGCACCGCGATAGGGCACGTGGGTAAGCTTGACGCCCGCAAGCTGCGCCGTCACCGCCATGGCGATATGCTGTCCTGTGCCACGGCCACCCGATGCATAGGTCACCTTCTGCGGATTGGCACGCGCATAATCGATGACCTCCTTCAGCGATTTCTGCGGCAGGTCCGGTCGCCCAATGAGCATATAGGGATTGCTGACCACCAGGGAGACAAGTTTGAAATCCTTCAACGGATCGTAGCTCAATTTATCATAGAGACCGGGATTGAGCGCGATATTCGCCAGCCCGCCCAGCAGCATCGTATAGCCGTCGGCAGGCGCGCGAGCGGCGGCTTCCGTGCCAACCAACGTGCCCGCGCCAGTGCGGTTTTCGACAACGACACCCTGGCCGAGCAATGGCTGCAGCCGGTCGGCGACGATCCGCGCCGCCGTATCGAAACCGCCACCGGGCGGTTGCGGCACGATCAGCTTCAGCGGATGATCGGGAAACGTCTGCGCCTGCGCGGCCCATGCACTGAGCATCGCAATCGCAAACAAGGCCTTGCATGCAAATCTCCTCATCTGCCCTCTCCCGATATCTCAGTCTGCCGTGACACCGATCTGCTTGAGCAGTTTCGTCCAGCGATCGAGTTCCACCTTCACGAAAGCTACCGTCTCCTCTGGCGTCATGTTGAGCGGACGGCCGCCGATCTTGCGGAACAAAGCCATGACCTCCGGATCGGTCGCGATCCTGCTGAGCGATGAACGCAGCGTTTCGACGATCGGCTTTGGGGTCGCCGCCGGCGCATAGAGACCGAACCAGGTTTCCATATCCATCTGCGCCAGGCCCGTTTCGCTCACAGTCGGCACGTCGGGATGAAACGCCTGGCGCATGCGCGAGGACACCGCCAGCGGGATCACCGCTCCCGCTTCCACCTGCGGCAAAGCCGTCTGGGAATTGTCGAAATACATATCGATGCGGCCCGACAGAAGATCCTGATAGACCGGTTGCGCGCCGCGATAGGGAACGTAAAGGAATTTAACCCCGGTCGCGTTCTCCAATGCAGCAATGGCGATATGCTGGCCCGAGCCTTTGCCGTAGGCCACCGTCAGCTTTTCCGGATTCGCCCGCGCATAGTCGATCATGCTGCGCAGATCGCGATAGGGCGGGTCCTTGCGCGAAATCAGCGTATAAGACCAGCTCACGACCAGGCCCAACGGCGTGAAGTCCTTCACCGGATCGTAAGCGATCTTGGCATAGAGGCCCGGATTGAGTGCCATGTTGGAAAGTCCACCGACCATCAACGTATAACCGTCGGCCGGCGACTGCAGCCCCGCCTCCGTGCCGACAAGCGTGCCGGCGCCCGTACGGTTCTCGATGACGAAGGCCTGGCCATACTGGCGCTGCAACCGTTCGGCGATGACCCGGCCGACCACGTCGAAGCCGCCACCGGGGCTCGAGGGGACGATGATCTTGACCGGATGATCGGGGTAGGTCTGCGCAAGGGCACGCCCGCCCGATAAGCCCCCGGGCAAGCCTAGCCACAATGCAGTGATGGCTGCGCTGACGATACGCATACGGACTCCTCCCTATCGGGCGCAGCCTAGAGCGTTTTCGGGAAAGTGGAAGCAGCTTTTGGAGCCGTGATCCGGGCATCAGAATCATCGACTCTTTTCGATGATCCCGATTGTCGCAAGGCCACGCTTGGCTTACCTTTGCCGCGCCAAGCGAATGAGAGGCCGGCCAGGATGACGACGATGACACGCTCTGCCAGAATGATGCTTCCCACCCTGTTGCTCGCTGTGGGCACGACCGTTCTTCTGGCCGGCTGCAACAGCACGCAGCCGCAGGCAAACGTGACGGCAGCGGCCCCTCCCGCCTATTCCGGCTCCAACATCACACCGTCGAACTTCCGCATGCCCGAAGGTTCGGGCTGTTCCGGTGACGTGGCGCGCTGGCAGGCGGTACAGGACAATGATCTGAGCACCGGCAACGTCAATCAGTCGGTCTACAACCAGATCAAGGCCGACATCGATCGCGCCGCCGCCGCATGCCAGGCCGGCCGTAGCGCCGAGGCAAGCTCGATCGTGCGCGCCAGCCGCGCACGCCATGGCTACCCGGGGGGCTAAGAGGAAACCCGCTCCAGCAGGCCCTGAAGATAAGCGATGATGAAATCGGGCATGGCGTCCGCTTTCAGGTCGGCAGCGCTGCGCACCACATGCATGCGCGCCAGTTCCGCGTTTTCATCGCCCGCAAGAAACGTTTCGATCCGCGCGACGAGCGGGTCAGCCGCCAGCGGCGAGCGAACGATCTTCATGCAGCCGACCCGCGGCCCCTCGAAGATGACGCTCCAGTCATCGGCACAGACGACTTCATCCGCGCCGATCCCGGTTTCCTCCGTCAATTCGCGCAGGATACTCCCGGTGAGATCGACCGAACTGCCGTTGACGTCGCCCATATCCGGTGTTCCGGCGGCAAAATAGACCCTGCCCGCATTTGCCGTATGTGCCGCCATTTCGCCCAGCACGAACGCGCTGTCGGCGGACATCAGTGCGGCGGCGGCGAAACAGTTTCTGACGCTCGCATCGGGAAAACCGAAATCACGCCAGGCCAGAAAGTTGCGATAGCGGGTTGGAAAATGCCGCGTCGAAAGAACGCGCCGGCCGTCGCGCTGCAGAATCTCGCAGCGATCGATCAGCAGAACAATCCCGTCATAGAGCAACGGCTTTTGCGCAAGCAGCTCGTTCCAGTGACGGTCGATGTCATCGCGTCGTTGCACGGCGAACTCCCACTCGCGCGCGAAAAAGACGCTTTCCATATCGTCGATCGGTTCGACGGAGGTGGGCGGAAACGATGTCATGCCTCGATCGTGCCTTCGCTCACCAGAACCGCCGCGCCGCCGATGCTGACGCCGAGCAGTGCGCCATCGCCGACATTGAGTTTGAGGACGATCTGACTAGGCCGCCCCATTTCATATCCCTGTTCGATCACGACGAAATGTTCACCATCCTCGGGCTGTTCATAGGTCATGCAGGCCCCGGCGAAGGCGGCAGCCGCAGCGCCTGTCGCCGGGTCTTCGACGATACCCAGTTTCGGCGCGAACATGCGGGCGTGGACATGGCTTCCTTCGTCGACAACATCGTTGGTATAGAGAAAAACCGCCGAACCCGTGGCGCCGGCAAAAGCCGCATCCCAATAGGCAAGATCCGCACGGGCACGCGCGATCGCGGCGCGCGAGGCCACCGGCACGAAACTGATCGCAAAACCAGCCGACCAGACGCTCGGCTCATGCCGGTCAAACCCGATGTCGCTTTCCTCAAGCGACAGCGCCTGGGCGATGAGCGCGCTCTCGCCCACAGTCCCTGCCCGTTCCGGCAGACGCGGCAAAGCGAACTCGGCCCGCGTATGGCCGCCGCGTTGCCGCACGGTGCAGGAGACCGGGCCGATCTCTTCCTCGATGACGAGGCCGACGTCCTGGGCCATGATCAGCTTCGGCGCCTGCAGCAGGCCGATCAGCACGGCTGTGCCGATCGTCGGATGTCCGGCGAAAGGCAATTCGCTCGCCGGAGTGAAAATGCGGATGCGGGCGGTATTCACCGGATCCCGCGCTTCAAGCATGAACACCGTCTCCGACAGATTGAACTCGCGGGCGATGCGCTGCATGAGCGCCGTATCGAGGCCCTGGCAATCGCGCACCACCGCCAGCGGATTGCCGCCAAAGCGCTCCTGCGTGAACACATCGAGAGTATGAAACCTGCGGCGCATGCGTTGATTCCGTGAGGCCTCATAAACGCACGCCAAACATGCGCCCGCAAGCCTTTCCAGGCGCCCTTACAGTTGCGATCCCGACGTAGCCTGCGCCTCCGGGCGACGGCGCAGAATATCCACTATTCCCTCGTTCTGATCCGTCAACGCCACACTACCGGCAACATCATACCGGTCAAGTTCTTCCGCTATACCGGGAAAGCTGCGGATATGCGCCCTTAACGCTGTTTCCGATCGAAACGTCAGGAGGATATCCGGCCGGTTGCGGCGCAGATCGGCGAGGAATGCCGTCATGTCGGACTTTTCGATCGCCTCGATCGCCGGCAGCATGGTCTGAAATTCGGCGCGGCCGGCGAATTGCTTGCGCAACCGAAGACCATAGGTTTCGATCCACAAGGCCCATTGCGTCATCCCCCAGTGTCCGTTGACCATGCGGGTGACCGGATGTCCGAGCGCGATATCGCCGGACACGACGGCGACCGTCGGCCGGGGATGGATCCTCGTAATGGCCTCCGCCAGTCTGTCGTGACGCAGATGAATGAAGAACCCGGGCGCGCAGAACGCGACTGTCGCCGCCATCGCGATGATCGGATGGAAGATAAAAGCCAGCCACCAATGCCGGCCCAGCAGCGTTCCGGCGCCCGCAGCATGCCCGCTGGTCCGGTCCATCACCACCAGCGCGGCGCCCGTCAGTCCAAGCGCGATGGCGGGATAAATCTGATAGGGCCACAACTTGCCCTGGATGATGAAGGCGATGCAAAAACCGACCGCGGCCGCCAGCACGATCGCGGCCGGATGCTGCCGAAAGCGGCTTCCCAAGACCATCCACGACGTCAGAACAAGCGCGGCCACGAGCAGCACATAGGTCGACTGCAAGGCTTCACCCTGCCTCGCCGCCGGCAGGTAGATCGCCTTGTTGACCGGCACCGTGATCGTCCAATAGTCCGGATAGAAAACGAAGATGCTCGCCAGATAGGCGATTGTCGCCATGCCGGCGATCACGTTCTCTATGCTGAAAAGCGTGTTCCAGCGCCGCCGGACGGATAAGGCGACCAGAACCGGCAGTTCGAGACCGAGCACGAAGTGCGGTTTGATGCTGGCGACCATGCCGCCGCACAAGCCGGCCGCGACAAGCAGGGGCCAGCTGACAGCGCATCCTTCGGCGCGCGCCACGGTCGCGGCCAGGAACGGCAGGCAAAGCAAGGTCGCGACATGCTCCCGTTCGGTAAACGTATTGCCCGGCAGGATAGTGAAGACCACGATTGCAAATGACAGCAGCACCAGCCGGTCGTAGCGCTGAAGCCAATCGGTCATCGCAAGAATACGGAAGCTCACCCCCAGGCTCGCCGCCGCGAGCCCGAAGATCCAGGCGATGACGAAGGGCTCGGCCGCCATCTTCAACAGGCGCGCCAGCGCCACGGCGGGCAGATAAATCCACATCGAAGCCGGTGGATTGGTTTCGCTGACATCGACATAGAGCTTCTTGCCGTCGAGGACCATATCCGCGACCGTCATCAGCCAGCTCGTGTCTGTATTCATCGGCAGCAGCAAGCGCGTCCAGACAGCGACGCCCAGCAGAAGCAGGACGACCGCGCAGCCGATGCGGACATCGGCGGAGCCGCTTTCGCCCTGCCGACCGGTCTGTTGTGAAGCGAGTGAAACCGACACCACCGTCTCCCGAACCGTCGCTTGCCGCCAAACGGCCTGTTGCCGGATCACACTTCTGCATTCATCGGGGCGAGCCAAGTCTAGCGTGCGGCCATTAACGCGGGCTTAACCTGTCCTGCCGGGCATAGATATCGACGACCAGCGAATCGCGCTCCACCACCACGGTGTCGACCAGTCTGTAGCGGTCGAGTTCCTGCGCCATGCCGGGATAAGCCTGCAGGCGGGCGCGCAACGTCTCATCGCCCTCCTTTGCCAGCAAGATGTCTGGCCGGTTGCGCCGCAGGTCACTCAGAAAAACGGCCATATCCGCATTTTCTATCGCCTCGACAACCGGGAGCGTGGACGCATCGAAGTCGCTTCGTGCGCGCAAATCCAACCCATTTGTCTGGACCCATAAGGCAGGCTGCGTCATGCTCCAGCGGCCCCGAACCATGCGCGTAACCGGATGACCGACGGCGATCTCTCCCGAAAAGATTGCAATGGAAGGCGCCGCCTTGATCCGCGTGATCGCGGCAGCCAGCGGCTCGTAATCTCTCTGCCGAAAGAAAAAGACCGAGAAAGTCAGCAGGACGAAAAGCGCGGCCAGATAGGGAATGAATATGCCGGTCAGCCATTGCCGGCTCGCAAAGGCAGCCTTGCCGAAGGCCGTGGACTCATCCTGTAATTCCGCCGGCCGGTAAAGCACGGCGAGCGCGACGCCCAGGATGCCGATCGTGATCGCCGGATAGAAATGATAGACCCACAGCTTGCCCTGCAGCACGAAAGCCACGCTGAACCCGAGGAAAGCCGCATAACATAAGGCACCCGGGCGCCGGAGAAACTTGCGTCCGGAGTAGATACCGCAGGCCGGCGCCAGTGCCACGGCAAGCGCGAGTGCAATCCACAGGCCCTGTCCACGATCGGCGAGCGGCAGATAGACGACAGCATTGACCCTCATCACCTCGTGCCAGAACAGCGGATGGAAGATCAGGGTGCTCGCGACATAAGCCACCGTCACCAGGCCAGCGGTGACATTCTCAGCACTGAAAATCGTTCGCCATCCCGGCCTTGCCGCAAATGCGACCAGGACCGGCAATTCGAGTGCAAGCACGAAATGCGGCTTGATGACGGCAACGACCCCGCCACACAGGCCCGCAGCGATCATCAATGGAAATCCGATCTGCAGGTTGTGCACGCGCGCCAGGGTCGCCGCCAGAAACGGCAGGATCAGCAGGGCGGCGATGTGTTCGCGCTGGCTGAACGTATCGCCGGGAAGAATTGCGAAAAGAGCAAGACCGGTTGCGCCCATCATCACCATGTCGAAGCGGCGCGACAATCCGCTCCGCGCCAGGATTGCCGCGGCACAGGCAAACGATCCGGCCATGATCATGAAAATCCAGGATACGACCGCGATCTCCGGCTTCATTCCGATCAGGCGGGCAAACGCCACCGCCGGCACATAGAGCCAGATCGATGCCGGCGGATTGGTCTCACCGATATCGATATAGAGTTTCTTGCCGTCGAGCAGGAATTCGGAAGCGGTGATAAACCAGCTCGTATCCGAGGTCGTCGGCATGAGCATGCGCATCCACACCGCGAAAGCGGCCAGCCCAGTAAGCAGCGCAATATTCAGCCAAGCCGGCGTAACGCGCAGATCCTGCAATCGACTTTCATGGCTTTGCGGAGCGGACCGATTGAGGATGGCATTAGGAAGCACAGCACGGTCCGCCATTCTGTCTGGACGCGGTCTGGCCATGCTTCGCCCGCCGCCATGAAAACTCTAGGCGGTGGGCGTGAAAGATAGATTAATCCAATTCCCGGAGGATGGCTGGCCCAGGCTATTTCACCAGTTCGGCGGCGCGCTTGGCAAACCGGTCGTCGAACGTCTTTGCCAGATCGACCTGCGCATCCTTCATTTCCGGATCGAATTTGACCAGCATGTCGAACGTCGACTGCATGCCTTCGCGGGGAATGAGGCCGGTCTGCGAATAGGAAGGTTGCGAATTCTTCGCGGCCAGCATGTAGAGGTCCTTGTCGCCAAGGAGATATTGCTCGGGCACGGTTGCCGCGATATCGGCCGGCGTCGCCGTCTTCAGCCAGACCAGCGTCTTGTAGAAGGCGTTCACCAGCGCCTGCGTCGTGCGCGGATATTTCTCGGCGAAGTCCGCCTTGAGATACAGGACGGCGGCCGGATTCGAGCCGCCGAACAGCGCCCGCGTGCCTTCTTCGGTGCGCGTGTCGTAGACGATGCGCACATCGCCGGTGCGCTCAAGGAACGATAGCACCGGCTCGAGATGCGAGATCGCCTGGATCTCGCCCTTCTGGATGGCGGCCAGCGCCGACTGCGCCGAGCCGATGCCGATATAGGCGGCATCCGACGGCGACAGTCCGGATTTCGCCATGATGAAATTCATCAGCATGTTGGTCGAGGAACCGGGCGCGGTGACGCCGATCTTCATGCCCTTGAAATCCGCCGGGCCATCCCATTTGACGCCCTTCTTCACCGCCACCGCGATGCCGGGAAACCGGCCGAGCTCGATCACGGCGCGTACGTCCTGCCCCTTCGCCTGCATGCGGATCGTGTGTTCGTAGGCACCCGTCACCACATCGACCGAGCCGCCGATGAGCGCCTGCAGCGAGCGCGAGCCGCCGGCGAAATCCTGGATCGTGACGTCGAGCCCCTGGTCCTTGAAGAAGCCTTTCTGTTCGGCGATCGTCAGCGGCAGGTAATAGAGCAGCGCCTTGCCGCCGACCCCGAGCGTGATCCTGGTTTTCTCAGGCGCCTGCGCGACAGCGCCAAAGCCGGACATGGCGAAGGCGGCCAGCGCTGCGCCTAGAACTGCAAATCTTCTCATATCGCTCTCCCTCAAACGTGATTCAGCTTGTCCTGTCGCCGGCCTGCGGCCGCCAGGCCAGCAGCCGGTTCTCGACCAGGGTCACCATCCAGTCGATCAATATCACGAAGGCCGAGAGCACGACCATGCCGGCGACGACGCCGGTCATGTCGAACGTGCTTTCGGCTTCGTGGATCACATAGCCGAGGCCCGCGGCGGACCCGAGATATTCGCCAACCACCGCGCCGACGAGTGCGAAGCCTACCGACGTGTGCAGCGACGAGAACATCCACGACAAGGCCGACGGCCAGTAAACGTGCCGGAACAATTGCCGCTCGTTCATGCCGAGCATGCGTGCGTTGGACAAAATGACCGGGCTGACTTCCTTGACGCCCTGATAGACGTTGAAGAAGACGATAAAGAAAACCAGGGTCACGCCGAGTGCCACTTTCGACCAGATGTCGAGGCCGAACCAGAGCATGAAGATCGGCGCCAGCACGACTCTCGGCAGGGCGTTCGCCATTTTCACATAAGGGTCGAGCACCGCGGCCACGCGCGGCTGGCGCGCCAGCCAGAAGCCGATGACGATGCCCGCCAGCGAGCCGATGCAGAAGGCTAGCAGGGTTTCGACGAGCGTAATCCAGAGATGTTTCCAGATCATGCCCGTGGCGAAGAACCGCCAGATGCGCGCGATCACGTCCGTCGGCGTCGAAAAGAAAAACTTGATCTGCTTGACGTCGCCGAGGATCGGCCAGGTCGAGACCGCATGCCAGATCAGCAGCATGGCAAGGCCGAGCGATATCTGCCAGGTGAGAAGTCTTGTTCTGCTCATGTCAAACCTTCAGCCCGGCGAATTCGTCGCCATAGGCGCGCATGACCTCGGCTTTGAGATCGCGCCAGATGGCGCTTTGAAACGCATGGAAGCGTGGATCGAGTCGGATGTCGCCGATCTCGCGCGGCCGCGGCAGGTCGATCCTGTGCTCGGCGATGATGTGCGACGACGGTCCCGCCGACATGACGACGACACGGTCGGACAGGGCAATCGCCTCGTCGAGATCGTGGGTGACGAACAGCACCGCCTTGCGGTCGGCCTGCCACAGTGCCAGCAGCAGGTCGCCCATCAGGGTGCGCGTCTGCGCGTCGAGCGGGCCGAAGGGCTCGTCCATCAGCAGGATGGCGGGATCGCGGATCAGCACCTGCGCCAGCGCCACGCGCTTCTTCTGGCCGCCCGACAATTGATGCGGATAGCGGTGCACGTAGGTCTTCAGGCCGACCCGCGCCAGCCACGCGAGCGCGCGCTCCTCCGCCTCCCGCTTCGACGCGCCCTTTACTTCAAGCGCCACGGCGACATTGGCGAGCGCCGTCTTCCACGGCATCAGCGCATCCGCCTGGAACAGGTATCCGGCCTCGGCGACGATCCCCGACACGGCGCGGCCGCGCACATGCGCATGGCCAGCGCTCGGTGCCTGCAGGCCGGCGGCGACATTGAGCAGGGTCGACTTGCCGCAGCCTGTCGGACCGACGATGGCGACGAATTCACCGGGCGCCACCGTAAGGTCGACGTCGGCCACGGCCCGGTAGATCTGCTGCCCGGCGCCGAAAGACACGGCCACGCCGGTCAGCTCGATCGCCGCCTGTCCCCCTGCCTCCGCTGACACCGCCCACTCCTCTGTCCGATCAACGCAAGCTGGCCCATCGCGCGAGCGCGAACAAGAGGCAGCATCGGTTTAGCCGGGAATATCGATTTCGATCACGACCGGACAGTGATCGCTCGCGTTGGGCCGGTCCCAGCCGACGCGCGGATAGCGCGGAACGTCGGCGAGCCCGGGCACTCGCCACGGTTGGCCACGGCGGATCACTTCGGGAACCGCGCGGGGATTGGCCGCCGCGAGCGCCGGCGAAAGCAGAATGTAATCGAGTTGAACATGCTCGTCCGATTCGGGATGGTAATGGGTCCAGCGCTCCTCCGCCGGCAGCCGTTCGATGGCGTTGATGGCAAAGCCGCCCTCGAGCAGCGGCGCCAGCGCCGGACAGGCCACGGCCTTACCATCCGCATAGGCGATGTCGTTAAGGTCGCCGCAGATCATCCAGTGCGCGGTCGCGGTCCGATCGGCGAACCTCTGCTCGATGATGCGCCGCACGGCCAATGCCTCGGCGTGGCGGATCGGACGTGTCGCGGCAGGATCTTCTCTTTGCGGGGTGCCCGTCTGCATGGACTTGAAATGGCAGATGAAGATCGTCAGTTGCCGCGCCCCGAGATCGACATCGACCTCCAGGCAATCGCGGCGAAAGACGCGCTTGTCGCGCTGTTCGCCGATGGCCACGAGCGCCGGCCAGTCGAGCCCGGCGTCCGCGATAAAATCGAAGGTCAGCCCCGCGTGCGAACGTAACGTCACCGCGCACCGCGACAGCAGCGCAACGTCGATGCCGCGCGTGTCGTTGCCGCTCACCACATGGCGCCGGTCATAAAAGAAACGCGAGGAGATCGCCTGCCTGTCCGGCGGCGGCAAACCCTTGGCCGCCGCGGCGAAGCGCTGATGCAGCACCGGCTTGAGGTAATTCTCATAGAAGACTTCGAGCGAATCCTCGCTGTCGACTTCCTGCAGGCAGACGACGTCGGCATCGGTATCCGCCAGCGCCAGCGCGGTGAGCTGGCGCATGTCGTCGGCGTGGACGGCGGTGAACACCATGCGCGCCAGCTCGAACTGCGCCGGATTCTCGAAATCGTAGCCTCCGAGCAGGCGCCGCTCACGCCGCGTCCGCCCGGAGAAATCAAACCTGGAAAACAGGTTTTCGACATTGAAGGTCGCGATGCGAATAGTCATCGCGATCTCCCGATCAAGCCTTCAACGCGATCAGTTGCGCTCTTTGTCGACCAGCTTGTTCTTGCCGATCCACGGCATCATGCCGCGCAGCTTGGCCCCGACTTCCTCGATCTGATGGGCATTGTTGCGGGCGCGCGTGGCCTTGAACGAGGTCTGGTTGACCTTGTTTTCCAGCATCCAGTCGCGGGTGAACTTGCCCGACTGGATGTCGGCGAGCACGCGCTTCATCTCGGCCTTCGTCTCGGCGGTTACGATGCGCGGGCCGGTGACATATTCGCCATATTCCGCCGTGTTCGAGATCGAATAGTTCATGTTGGCGATGCCGCCTTCATAGATCAGGTCGACGATCAGCTTCACTTCGTGCAGGCATTCGAAATAGGCCATTTCCGGCGCATAGCCGGCCTCGACCAGTGTCTCGAAGCCGCCGCGGATCAGTTCGACAAGGCCGCCGCAGAGCACGACCTGCTCGCCGAAGAGATCCGTCTCGCATTCTTCCTTGAAGTTGGTCTCGATGATGCCGGCGCGGCCGCCGCCGATCGCGGCAGCGTAGCTGAGGCCGAGATCGTGGGCATTGCCGGATGCGTCCTGATGGATCGCGATCAGGCAAGGCACGCCGCCGCCCTTCAGATATTCGCCACGCACCGTATGGCCGGGGCCCTTCGGCGCCACCATCAGCACGTCGAGATCCTTGCGCGGCTCGATCAGATTGAAATGCACATTGAGGCCGTGGGCGAACAGCAGCGCCGCGCCGGGCTTCATATTGGCTTCGAGATCGTTGCGGTAAATGTCTGCCTGCAACTCATCCGGCGTCAGCATCATGACGACGTCGGCCCATTTCGCCGCTTCCGCGACTTCCATGACCTTGAGGCCTTCGCCCTCGGCCTTCTTGGCGGTCGGGGAGCCCTTGCGCAAGGCGACGACGACGTCCTTCACGCCGCTGTCGCGCATGTTGAGGACATGGGCGTGGCCCTGCGAGCCGTAGCCCACAACCACAACCTTCTTGCCCTTGATCAGGTTGATGTCCGCATCACGATCGTAATAAACGCGCATTGTCAGCGACTTTCTCAGGTTGAAGCACGGCAGCGCCGCGCAGGATTTCTAAAATTGCCCATTCGGGCGCCTTTCTATGCGCCCCCGGGGCCTCCGTCAAAGGCAGTCAAATTCGCAGCCACGGGGCCGCTGTCTGCTGGTTCGGTTCCAGTTTCGTTCGCTTACACCTCCACCAGCATTGGATACAGCGAAGCCAGCAACAGCACCGCCATCACCACATTGAAAATGCGCGCTTTGCGCGGATCGGTCAGAAACTGCCGCAGGCCGGTGCCGAAGGCCGACCAGACCACCGCCGACGTCACGGTCGCTACGGTCGCAATCGCGATCAGGGAAGCCAAGGTTACGCCGAAGGCACCGGGACGAGTGAAAGCCGCGACACCGCTGATCGCCACCAGCACGCCTTTAAGATTGACCCATTGGAAAGCCGCCGCCTCGAAAAAGGTCAACGGCGAGCCGCGCCCCTCGGCCTTTGGTCCGCCGCTGGCCGTCGCCACCTTCCAGGCCAGCCACACCATATAGAGCGCACCGCCGATGCGGAGCGCCTGAAAGGCGACCGGGTGCTCCACCACCGTCTGTCCGAGCCCCATCCCGACCACCAGGATCAAGAAGGCATAGCCGGAGACGACGCCGACCATATGCGGCACCGTGCGGACGAAACCGAAATTCACGCCGGAGGCGAGCAGCATCACATTGTTGGGTCCAGGCGTCAGCGCCCCGGCGAAACAGAAGGCCGCCGCGGCCAGCGCGAGTTCGAAGGTCACGTCCGCCTGCCTTCGGCCCCACCGAAATAACGGGGATCAGGCCGGCCAGCATCTTGAAATAGCTGCTCTATTCCAGGCATCATTGGAACGATTGTGATTCCGCCCGTCTCGCGGCATCGCGGCCCGCCTTCAATGACATTATCAATAAAGGACCAAAGATGCAGCGGATTCAAAGCCATTTTCTTGCACTCGGCGCCATCTATTTGGTGATCGGGCTCGCGCTCGGCCTTCACATGGGCGCCAGCCACGAATTCAAGTTCGCCCCCGTCCACGCCCACATCAATCTGGTCGGCTTCGTGCTGCACAGCGCTTTCGCGCTGATCTACCGCACCTGGCCGGCACTCGCTGATACCATTCTGGCGAAAGTTCATTTCTGGCTCTTCATCATCTTCTCGCCGATCCTGATGATCGGCATCGCCCTCACCCTCACCACCGGACAGGAAGTCCCGGTCATGATCGGCTCGCTGGGCGTGTTCCTCGGCATTCTGGCCTTTACGGCCAATGTGCTGCGCTTCTGGGGAACCGGAAAGCTGGCGTAAAATCTTCGGACCGATACGGGTTTCTCTAGATGTGTTGAGCTTCACGTCAGACCGAGCCGAAAATGGCGGTTATCGAGAACCGGAGCGCAGCGTACGTTTGTACGTGAGCACCGGAAGCGCAGAGAACCACCATTTGCAGGCCGGTCTCACGTGAAGATCAGCGCATCTAACCCGCTTCCGCGCCGCGCGTGATGGCGGCCACGCCCGTGCGCGCCAGCTCAACGAGGCCGAGCGGCCGCATGATATCGAGAAAATCGTCGATCTTGGACGGCGCGCCGGTCAGCTCGAAGATGAAGCTTTCCGTCGTCGCATCGACCACCTTGGCCTTGAAGGCTTCCGCCAGGCGCAAAGCCTCGACCCGCATCTCGCCCTTGCCGCGCACTTTGATCATCGCCAGCTCACGCTCGATGCTGCGGCCGCGCAGGGTCAGGTCTGTCACCTTGTGGATGGGCACGATGCGTTCGAGCTGATGGCCGATCTGCTCGATCGCCTCCGGCGTGCCGGTGGTGACGATGGTAATGCGCGACCAATGCTCCGCATGCGCCACTTCTGCAACCGTGAGACTCTCGATATTGTAGCCGCGGCCCGAGAACAGCCCGACGACTCTGGCGAGAACCCCCGGTTCATTGTCGACAAGCACCGACAGCGTATGGCGTTCGACATTCGATTTGCCGGTGGCGGACGAATAGGGAGACAGCGAGGCGGGAGCGTTCATAGTTTGATATCCTTAGAGTATGGCCGAAAAATAATGCCCGTTGGGCTTTCCATTCCTATCTAAAGCCCTCATCCTGAGGAGCACGCGCAGCGTGCGTCTCGAAGGACGGGGGCGTCACGCCGCAGTCGATGCCACAGCCGTCCACGACGTATTTAACTGCCTAAATTGATACATCGATGTACATCACGGCACGCTTATTGATCGTTCTTGCCTGTCGCCCTCGTCCTTCGAGACGCGCCTTTCAGGCGCTCCTCAGGATGAGGGCTTCTGCTGGAAAACCTTGAAAGAGGACGCTCACAAGGTTGAAGCCTATTATTTCAGACGAGCATCCTGCCCTTCTCGTCGATGACCGAGCCCATGTCGTCGGCGAAATCGGGCATGATCATCTCGTTATGGGCCTTGCCCGACGGGATCATCGGCAGGCAGTTCTCTTCCTTGTCGACGAGGCAATCGAAGATCACCGCATGCGGCGTATCGATCATCTCGCGGATGGCGTCGTCGAGCTTTGCCGGATCGTCGCAGCGAATGCCGCGGGCGCCGTAGGCATCCGCCAGCTTGACGAAGTCCGGCAGCGCCGCCGAATAGCTCTCCGAGTAACGGCCGCCGTGCAGCAGCTCCTGCCACTGGCGCACCATGCCCATATATTCATTGTTCAGGATGAAGATCTTGACCGGCAGGCGATATTGCGCGGCCGTCGACATTTCCTGAATGTTCATCAGGATCGAGGCCTCGCCGGCAATGTCGATGACCAGCGCATCGGGATGCGCCATCTGCACACCGACGGCCGCCGGCAGGCCATAGCCCATGGTGCCGAGGCCGCCCGACGTCATCCAGCGGTTCGGCTCATCGAAATGGAAGTGCTGCGCCGCCCACATCTGATGCTGGCCGACCTCCGTCGTGACGTAGGTGTCGCGGCCCTTGGTCAGTTCGTACAAACGCTGGATCGCATATTGCGGCTTGATGACCGACTTCGACGTGCGAAACGCCAGCGACTTGCGCTCGCGCCACAGGTCGATCTGCTTCCACCAGTCGCCGAGCGCAGCGGTGTCGGCCTTCATCTTTTCCGACTTCCACAGGCGCACGACATCTTCGAGCACATAGGCGCAATCACCGATGATGCCGAGATCGACCTTGACGTTCTTGTTGATCGACGAGGCGTCGATATCGATGTGAATGCGCTTCGAGCCTGGTGAGAACGCGTCCAGCCGGCCGGTGATGCGGTCGTCGAACCGCGCGCCGACGCAGATCATCAGATCGCAGTCGTGCATGGCATTGTTGGCCTCGTAGGTGCCGTGCATGCCCAGCATGCCGAGCCAGTTCTTGCCCGACGCCGGATAGGCGCCCAGACCCATCAGGGTCGAGGTGATCGGGAAATTCGTCAGCTTGACGAGTTCGCGCAGCAGCTCCGATGCCTTCGGCCCGGCATTGATGACGCCGCCGCCGGTGTAGAACACCGGCCGCTTGGCCTGCTTCATCATCTCCAGCATGGCAGTGATCTTGTCGCCATCGCCCTTCAGCTTCGGCTGATAGGTCTTGTGCTGGATGTTGGGCTGGAACGCATAGGTGCCCAGCGCGAACTGAACATCCTTCGGCAGATCGACGACGACCGGGCCCGGCCGGCCGGACCGTGCGACATAGAAGGCCTCGTGCAGGATGCGCGGCAGATCCTCGATCGAGCGGACGAGGTAATTGTGCTTGGTGCAATGGCGGGTGATGCCGACCGTATCCGCCTCCTGGAAGGCGTCCGAGCCGATGAGATGGGTCGGCACCTGGCCGGTCAGACAGACCAGCGGAATAGAGTCCATCAAGGCGTCGGTGAGGCCGGTGACCGCATTGGTCGCGCCGGGGCCGGACGTCACCAGCAGAACGCCGACCTTGCCGGTCGAGCGGGCATAGCCTTCCGCCGCATGGGCGGCGCCCTGCTCGTGGCGGACCAGAACATGCTTGACGAAGTTCTGGTGGAACATGGCGTCATAGATCGGAAGCACCGCGCCGCCGGGATATCCGAAGACTGTATCGACGCCCTGATCCTTCAGGGCTTCGATCACCATTTCCGCACCGGTCATTTGCTTAGACATGGAACACTCCGACGGCTTGAACTGTTTTACGAGGCGTTTTTCTTGAATGCTCAGGAATTTAGACAACAAAAAAGGCCCTCGAGGGGCCTTCGGGACAGCGCCAGTTGCAGGATGCGGGGGCTATCCCCGTCCCGTGTCTGGCGCTGCGAATACTACAATAAGCTTACGGGCCACGATGGCGCTCCTAATGAAGGCGCTACTTGTAAACGAGGGACAATCAGAGGTCAACGGGATTAGGCCAACTAATCTCGGTGCCCGAATCGCGGCGAAATCCGCCTCATCGTCGATGTAGGGCTGCGCAGCTTCTTCGTCCTCATCATAGAAGAAGGACACATGCAGAACAGGCACAACATCATCATTATTACATATCCATGCCAACTCTACGATCCTCCCACCTCCGATCCCGCTCAGCGGACGGAACAAGGAAGCCAAACAGCTTCATAATGTATTACTTATATATATGATATTACTATTATTTTTACGATTAAATAAATCGAGACGCCTCACCCCGTCCGCCGAATAGGATTGGATACAGGCGACACATCATATGATAAAATCAAACTACTCATGTAATGAGATTATATTGGATATATGTATTGAATATTATGCTGACTATTCAGTGCAATTTTCAGATGCACTCATAATTCATGTTGTGTTTTATGAGGACATTGCTAGAATACGATTCTAAGGAGTCAGCGACATGCCTGAGATTGATGAGATCGACGCGATGAAACAGATCGCCGAATTGATGGAAAAGCTCGACGAAAGTGCGCGCATCCGAGCGCTCGATTGGGTGATGAGCAAATATGGACTGGCTAGGCCAATGGCGGCTCGAATCTCTCCGTCCAATTCAACTGCCGATGGCCCGCACAGCAACTCATCAGGTACTTATGATTCCTTCGCGGAATTATTCGATGCGGCACAGCCAGCGGGTGATCGCGACAAAGCCCTCGTCGCGGCCTTTTGGACACAGGTCTGCATGAACGCCGAAAGCTTTCCGTCTCAAATGCTCAACGATCAATTGAAAGACTTAGGACATCGAATCAGCAATATCACCGATGCTCTCACCAGACTTAAAATTGAGAAGCCTGCACTTGTCCTTCAGTTAAAAAAGAGCGGAACTACGAAACAGGCTCGAAAGACCTACAAGCTGACGCAGGAAGGCATACGCCGCGTGAATACGATGATTGCAGCTAATTCCGACTCAGAAACATTATCGTGAAGAGGGAGCAATGGAAGGATTAAGCAAGCTTCTAATCAACCTCAAAGAAGGTGTCGTGCAAGTCGAAGGCAGCGAAGACTTCGTTCGAGATGTCTATGGTGACTTTAAGGAGCACATCTCGAAACCTTTCGCATTGAGCCCAGCCCCAATCACTCAACCTGATCAAGTCGAAAACTGCGAGAAGACCGACACTCAGGTCTCAAACCCAAAGGCTAAAATGCGCCGAGTAAATACGGCGGGCAAAGCGGCGGAATATAAGCCGAAATTTAACAATGATTTGAATCTGACAGGATTGGCCGAATTCTACGATAAAATCGAGCCAACCGGCCACAATGAGAAAATATTGATCTTTGCGGCATTCTTGCGCGACAAGCTTGGAAAAGCGTCTTGCACAGCAGACGATATCTTCACTTGCTACTTCACAATGAAGAACAAGACGAAAATTCCAGAGGCTTTTATTCAGGCCTTTCACAATTGTCAGACACGAACGCACTACATCAAATACACCTCACCCACCGAAGTCGAAGTTGCAATTCCTGGCGACAATTTTTTGAGCAATAAGACCCGATAGCGGACATCTAAGTGAGCTTCACACCAAACCATTTTTACGATTCGATAACTGACGTTTCAGACGTCGGCACCCGCGAACTTGTAAGTTTTTTTGTTTATTTCCTAACAGAGAATCAGAACGAAGATGCGGCCACTGCGGGGATGATCGAAAAGTGTTTCCATGATTGCAACCTAACCCCTCCAGGCCGCATATCTCAATATTTATCCGAAGGTATTTCACGGAAAGAGTACGTGAAGCATTACAAAGGATATCGTTTGCAGCGCCACTATCTCGAAAAATTAGCTACACGCCTGAATGCAACAAAACCCAAAATACAATCCTATCCGGAACTCCGGAAGTTAGAAGCCCGAGTTACCGGATTGAAGAAGGCTTTTCTCTCAGAAACTATTGATTGCTTTGAAGCCGGCGCGAACAGAGCCACCATAATCATGTGTTGGATTCTGGCGCTTGATCACTTATGCGAACATATCTTCGCCAAACACCTTTCTACGTTCAATGCCGAATTAGCGAAAGTTACGGACAAGCGTGTTAAAGCTTCGCAGATTAGAACTCGAGATGACTTTTCGGATATTCCCGAGAATAAGCTGATAGAGCTAATGCGGAGTTCCGGTGTCATTTCAAATGACGTTCGAAAAATTCTGGACGAAAAACTTAGTGTCCGCAATTCCTGCGCGCATCCTTCCGGGATTGTCGTGAAGCCCAGCAGGGTCATCGATTTTGTCGATGATTTAATTGAGAACGTCGTGTTGAAATATAATTAAAACTCTCGTCTGTCTTTAAAAAACTAATACTCGAAACTCCGCCTATTCGCGTATAGTCTCACGCCGAGCGGAGAAAGACTATTGAACATGCATACCTCCACACCTCTCTCGATCCGTCCGCCGCAGACCGAGATCGACGTCGCCACTTCGGCGCTGGCCGGGAAATTCGGCAACCGCTTCTCGATCAACACCACCGTGCGCGAACAGCACGGCCATACCCTGACCTGGCTTCCTGTGCAGCCGCCAGATGCCGTCGTCTTCCCCCAGTCGACCGAGGAAGTCGCCGCCATCGTCAAGCTCTGCGCCCAGCATCGCGTTCCCGTCATCCCCTTCGGCACCGGCACGTCGCTGGAAGGCCATGTCAACGCGCCCTATGGCGGCATCTGCATCGACACATCGCTGATGAAACGCATCGTCGCCATCCATGCGGAAGATCTCGATTGCGTCATCGAGCCCGGCGTTACCCGCAAGGAGTTGAACGAACATCTGCGCGACACCGGCCTGTTCTTCCCCATAGACCCTGGCGCCGATGCCTCGCTCGGCGGCATGGTGTCGACGCGTGCCTCCGGCACCAATGCGGTGCGTTATGGGACGATGAAGGACAATGTGCTGTCGCTGACTGTCGTCACGCCCGATGGCGAGATCGTCAAGACGGCGCGGCGCGCCAAAAAATCATCGGCCGGCTACGATCTGACGCGGCTGTTCGTCGGCGCCGAAGGCACGCTTGGTGTCGTCACCGAAATCACCCTAAAACTTTACGGCATTCCAGAAGCCATCTCCGCCGGCGTCTGCCCCTTCCCGTCGATCCGCGCCTGCTGCGACGCGACGATCATGACCATCCAGTCCGGCATTCCCATCGCACGCATCGAACTGCTCGACGAGTTGACCGTGCGCGCGGTCAATCTGCACTCGAAACTGGAGCTGCCCGAGACGCCGATGCTGCTGGTCGAATTCCACGGCAGCGACACAAGTGTGAAAGAACAAGCCGAGCGCTTCGGCGAGATCGCTGAAGAATTCGGCGGCGGACCTTTCGCCTGGGCGACCAGGCCCGAGGACCGCTCAAAACTGTGGCAGGCGCGGCACGATGCCTATTGGGCCGGCTTCACCTTGAGGCCCGGCGCCAAATCCCTTGCGACGGACATCTGCGTGCCGATCTCGCGCCTCGCCGACTGCGTCGAGGAGACCCACCGCGATATCGCGGAGTCGCATCTTGTCGGCCCTATCGTCGGCCATGTCGGCGACGGCAATTTCCACGTTACCCTGCTGGTCGACATGGACGACAAGGCCGAGATCGCGCGCACCGAGAAATTCCTCGAACGCCTGGTGCGGCGTGGGCTCGCGATGGAGGGCACCTGCACCGGCGAACATGGCGTCGGCCAGGCGAAGATGAAGTATCTGCTGGAGGAACATCCCAAAGCGACGCTTGACATGATGCGCACCGTGAAGCGCGCCATTGATCCGCTGAACATCATGAATCCGGGTAAAGTCGTGCAGGTCTAAGCACGCGCGAACCCTTCTCCCATTTATGGGAGAAGATGGCCTCTGCGAAGCAGAGGTCGGATGAGGGCTTCGGCAATGAGCTATAAATCCTTGCAAGCCTAAAGCCCCTGCCCCATGATCACCTGAAAGAGCCACCCAACATCGGCTCAAGATCAGGGGAACGGACATGCGCAAGGACTGGCGGCTCGCCTGCATGGCTTCGATCTGCACTGCAGCCTCTCTCCCCGCCTTCGCCGATGATTTCTACAAAGGACGCCGCATCGACATTGTCGTCGGCGGCAATGCCGGCGGCGTTTATGACGTGGTCGCGCGATCGCTCGCGCGCTACATGCCGAAATATATCGATGGTGCGCCCACCATGGTCATCCAGAACATGCCGGGCGCCGGCAGCATCAAGGCCGCCGAATGGGCGGCCACGGCCGCGCCCCAGGACGGCAGCGCCATTGTTGCGCTTTATCCTGGCGCGCTGACGCAGCCGATCATCGAGAACGACCGGAAATTCCGCTTCGATCCCGCGACACTCAAATACATCGGCAGCGCCGATTCTGGTGCGCGCATGTGCGTCACCTATGCGACCTCAGGCACGAAGACATTCGAGGATGCGCAGAAGCGCGAAACCATCATCGGCGCTTCCGCCGGCGGCGGCTCGACCTTCGACTATGCCTGGATGGTGAAAAATCTTACCGGCGCGAAGTTCAGGGTCGTCGCCGGCTACAAGGGCACGCCCGACCTCGAGCTCGCGATGGAGCGCGGCGAGATCGACGGCATGTGCGGCTATGGCCTCGCAGCGCTGCGCGCCGAAAAGCCCGACTGGTTTCGCGACAGGAAGATCAATTTCCTCGTCCAGTTCGCAACCCGGCCCGACAAGGAGTTGACGGCGCTCGGCGCGCCCGACATCGTGAAATTCGTCTCAGGCGATAACCGCAAGGCGGTCGATCTCATCATCGCCCAGCAGGATTTCTCGCGCCCCTATATCGCCCCGCCCGGCACGCCGGCCGCGCGCATCGCAATCCTGCGCAAGGCCTTCGATGCCGCCGTGGCCGACCCGGACATGAAATCGGAATTCAACCGGCTCAACTCGCCGCTGACGCCGGTGTCCGGTGCGGACCTCGAAAAGATGATCGCCCAGCTCATCGCCACGCCGCCCGCCGTCGCCGTTCTTGCGCGCAAGGCGCAGCAGCCTGATTGAAACACTTGCTGGTAAAGCTTTGCCTGTATTCTGACACTGCACCCTCACCCGACCTCTGCTACGCAAGAGCCGGATGAGGCTGACTTCTAGCCGCTTACTTAAGTTCGAAAGCCTTCTTCGCTTTTGCGACGATGTCTTTCGGCGTCGCATAAATCTCGGCGATCTTCTTCTGCAGAAACTCACCGGATGTCGCGTCCACATCGAGCAGCATCTTCTGCGCCTCGGCTTTCAGCCCCGGATCGGCCATCGTCTCCATAAACGCCTTGCGCAGCGCCGCCACACGCGGCGCCGGCACTTCGGCAGCGACCACGTAGGGTCGGCCGAACACGGTCTGGCTGTAGACCAGATCGAGAATCTGTTTCTGCTCCGGCGTCTTCGCGAAGCTTACCGACAGCGGCACGCCCTGGCGGTTGAGATCCGGATAGCCCGCCGTGTCTTCCTGCACGAGCACGCGCAATTCGCCGGAATCGATGCGCTGCTTGTAGGTGGCGTAGACACTCGACCACGATTGTCCGCAACCACCCTGCACCTCACCTTTCTCGATCGCGAGATTCATCTCGCGCGAACCTGGATAGCCGGAGACGACCTTGAATTTCACGCCGAGCACATTGGCAAGCATGACCGGAAAGTCGCGCGTCGAGGCACCGCCGGCCGTGCCGCCAAGCACGAGCTCCTTGTCGAAGGCCTCGGCAAATGTCTTCACCGGCGCGTCGCCGCGGACGAGGCAGACGTAGACGTCGGTGTTGGCATTGCCGATGTAGTTGAACTTGCTCGCATCGTGCGTCAGCCGCTTGACGTCCGAGAACAAGGGCTCGACGACCAACCCCATGAACAAGGCGCCGATGACCGTGCCGTCCTTGGCTGCGACATTGGCTATATTGGCCGCGGCAACGTTGCTGCCGGCGCCGGGCATATTGGTCACCACCATCGTTGGTGCGCCGGGGAGATGCTTTGGCATAAAGCGCGCGATTGTCCGGGCATAGAGATCGTAACCGCCGCCTGCCGAAGATCCCACGATGATGGTCACCGTCTTGCCGCGATAGAAATTGGCGATGTCTTCCTGCGCCGCCCCCGCCTGCACGCTCATGAGCGACAACGCCATCACCAGACTGGACACCGCAAGACCCTTCATCGCTCTCTCCCTTTGCTTGCTTGATTGCTCGCAGCATATGCGCGAACCACCACCGGGACGCAAGAGGCAGACGGCATATGGAAATCCGCCGATTAACGTCGCCCAAACATAAAATCGCCTTGCTTCCGGCCGCGTGACCGGTCCAGACTCCACACCAATGCAGCAGACAGACCACTTCCTGGCCCGGCCGTCGAAACGCGACCTGCCCTATATTCTCGTCCTGATCGTCGCCTATCTGGCGTTCGAGCGGATCAGCGACATCCATGAACACAAGGGCCTGCCGGTAACAGCCTGGAACCCTGGCCTCGGCCTGATGTTCGGCTTCATGTTCCGCAATCTGTTCCGCGGCTGCGTCGCCATGTTCCTTGGCATGGCTCTGTCGGGACCGATCGTCATCAACAGCGCGCTGGCGTGGCCGGCGACCGTCGTCATCGCCGGCACCGTCACCTTCTGCTATGGCGCGACCGCCCTGGCGGCCAAGTCGCTGCTGGCCTTCGATACGTCGCTCAACCGCATCGGCGATATCCGCACCTTTCTGCTGGTCGGCATTGCCGGCGCGGCCCTGAGCTGCCTGCTGCTCACCGCTGCGCTGACGCTGACAGGCCACCTTATCGCCGACGATGTCGTGCCGGCCTCCCTTCCCCTTCTGGTCGGCGATGTCATAGGCATCGGCGTCGTCACGCCCCTCGTGCTGCGCTGGCCGACCCTGACGGAAGGATTTGCCGACGCATCCTTGCGTGCAGCTTCGCTGAAAGCGCCCGCCTGCGCGGCCCTCATCGGCATCGCGATCTGGCTGGTGCTGAGAGAGGACAATGCCATCGGCACGCGCTATTTCTATATTTTCTTCCTGCCGGTCATCGCCGCCGCCCTGCGCTTCGGCCTCGACGGCGCCTGCATGACGCTGGCCAGCGTGCAGATCGCCCTCGTCGTCTTCGTCAGCAACGCGGGCATCACGGCCAGCGTCTTCACCATGTATCAGAGTAGCATGATCGTCCTCACGGCGACGGCCCTGCTCGTCGGTGCCGTCGTCACCGAGAAGAACGCAGCTGCGGCCGCGGCCAAAGTCGCCGACGAGCGGTTGAAGCAGATCGAAAGCAGCGCGGCGCGGGCCGATCGCTTTCATCTGGTTTCGGGCATGACCTCCGCGCTGTCCCATGAGATCAGCCAGCCGTTGACAGCTGCGAGAGCCCTTGCCCGCTCGGCCGTCATGCGCAGCGAGTTGACGACACCGGGCGATACCGAGCGCCTGCGCGAAAACCTCAATGGCGTGGTGCAGAACATCGACACCGCCGGCGAAATCCTGCGCCGCATGCGCGAGTTCCTGCAACGCGGCGAACCGGAAAAGACGCACGCCGATCTGCGCCTGATCGTCGAGGATGCGCTGGCGCTGCTCAAGCCTTTGCTCGACCAGAAGCGCGTACGCGTTCAGGCCACCGAGCTCGTCGGGGATCTGACGCTGTCGTGCGACCGCATCCAGATCCAGCAGATCATCATGAATCTCATCGGCAACGCGGTCGAAGCCATCACCACGCGCGGGATCAGAAACGGCCAGGTGACCATCGGCGCGCGTGCGCTTGCCGATCCGCCCCGGATCGAAGTCTTCGTCCGCGACAACGGACCAGGCATTGCCCGCTCGATCGTCGACCACATTTTCGAACCGCTGATGACATCGCGCTCCGAAGGGCTTGGCCTCGGGCTTGCGGTCTGCGCCAACATCGTGGAGGCACATTCTGGCCGCATTTGGCTTGAAAGAAGCAAGCCCGGTGATACGGAATTCCGCTTCTGGCTACCGGCTGAGCCGCAAGGAGAGAGCATTGGCTAATACGAAGATCGCAATTGTCGACGATCAGATCGAGGTGCGCAAGGCGCTCGGCGAACTGCTCGACGCCTATGGTTACACCAGCACACTGTTCGAATCTGGCGATGCTTTTCTCGAAGCGGCTGCGAAAGAAGAATTCGCCTGTGTCATTAGCGATGTGCGCATGCCGGGCATGGATGGCGTGCAATTGGCCCGCGAACTTGCCGGCCGTCAGCCTGCCGTGCCTGCGATTCTGATTTCCGGCCAGGCCGATGTTCCCATGGCGATCGCCGCGCTCAAGGCTGGAGCTGAGGATTTTATCGAAAAGCCGGTGGACGACATCAAGCTCGTGGCTGCCATCAATCGCGGCCTGTCGCGCGTGGCGAGCCTCAATGCCAGCAGCCGGCACGCTATGGAAAGCGAAACCCGCTTCGACAGCCTGACGGCGCGCGAGAAAGAAGTCTTCGATCTCGTCTCCGAGGGACAGACAAGCCAGGTCATCGCCAAGAAACTCGGCATCAGCTCACGCACGGTCGAAAGCTATCGTGCTCAGATCATGGATAAATTGCAGATCGACAATATTGCCGCGCTGGTTCGCCTCGCAATCCGGCTTGGCCGCATTACACCGTAATTATACGGACGGCATACCCACAATTGTCGATCCGTAATTCAACGCCCCGGCTATTGCGAATACTCAACTCCCCTTTCGCCACATAGATTCTTCTTTGGCCGCGATCATACGCCAAGCTGGCGCGTTGTCGCGGCGGTGGACGCTGCGCCGCAGCCATACGGCAAATCGCTTGCCGGCATGCACTTCGCAGCAGGGAGCGTAACATGTCGTCCAGATCAGCAAGCCCCTCGCCGGGCGTGGGTGGCAAAGCCGGTTACACCGCGAGCAACAATGATCTGTCACCAGCGACGGCCGCATGGGCGCCGGCGCTCGGCATCGCGGTTGCAGCAGGCGTCGTGACGGCGCTGGCCGTTCCAACAACACTTTTCTTTCCAGTTCTCAGCCTCGGGATGATCGCCATTGCGGCGCTCGCCGGGGCTTATGCATTTCTGCGTCCCGCCGGGCAGCGCAGATCGATCCTGATCTTTGCCGCGACATTAACCTTCATTGGTCTGGCGGCCGGCATGCTCGGTGATCCGGACCAGGTCGCGCTCTTGCTCTGATCATCACCGTCCCCAACACCGCGCCGCGCATGAGCACGGCGCGGATGTCCATCGTTAAAAGAGAGTACGGGTTGTTATCGCATGTTTGAGGAACTGTTTTCCGCCTCCGTTCTGACGGCCCTGTTTCAGGTCATCATGATCGACCTCGTGCTAGCCGGCGATAATGCCGTCGTCATCGGCCTGGCTGCGGCGGGCCTGCCCAAGGAACAGCGCGGCAAGGTCATCCTCATCGGCATTATTGCCGCCACGATCCTGCGCATCGTGCTGGCGTTGATGACGACGCAGTTGCTGCAGGTCGTCGGCCTCATGCTCGCTGGCGGCATCCTGCTGCTGTGGGTGAGCTGGAAAATGTGGCGCGAATTGCGCGCCGGCGGACACGGTGATCACGCAGCCGTCGAAACGGTAAGCGAGACGCATGCGATCGCGCCCGGCGCGCCGCGCAAGACCTTTAAGCAAGCCGTCTGGCAGATCGTCATCGCTGACCTTTCCATGTCGCTCGACAATGTGCTGGCTGTCGGCGGCGCCGCCCGCGAACATCCCTGGGTGCTGGTCTTCGGTCTTGCGTTGTCGATCGCCCTGATGGGCCTGGCCGCCGTCTGGATCGCTCAATTGCTGCAGAAGCACCGCTGGATCGGCTTCGTCGGCCTGGCGATCATCGTCTACGTCGCGGTCGAGATGATGTGGCGCGGCTGGAGCGAGGTCGCACCCTTCGTATTCCAGTTCCCCGGCCAACTGGCGCTCCTGAGCGCCAAATCCGGCGTTCCCGCCTGGCTGCCGGCGGCCGGGATAGGACTTATTGCCATGCTCGCCATCGTGATCGTGGCCCAAATTTACCGGCGCCAAAAATCAGCCGGATAACGAATGCGGTTGAAAAACTGCACTCAACTCAGCCCGCGGCTCCCCCATAGCGTTTTCCGATCCGTTTGGATCGGAAAGACGCGTCTGGTTTTTTAAAAGAGCGCATTTTCTTCACGCGAACCGGCGTCCACTTCGCTTGAAAATGCGCTCACGGCGGGCTTTTCGTTTGCCGGCCTTTCATTATCCGTTTCAAGGCCCTATATTCATCCTGTCTCCGCAAGGAGACTATGGTGATAAACGGACATTACAATAAGCCATCCGGACCCGGGGGCGGTACCCGGCGCCTCCACCAAAGCCCGCAAATCGCTGCGGGTTTCGGCGGGGGCGAAATAGGATCGACGGGGGTGTAAAAAGTGCTCTTTTGCCCGGCATGATACCGCCGTTATCGGGTCAAACCTATAGTTGCCAATGACAACTATGCTCCGGTGGCTGTCGCCGCGTAATGCGGTGCCGGTACTGGTACTAAGTCCTGAGGGGTAGCACTTTCAGGCGGGGCTCGGAGGCGCCTGGCAACAGAAGCCTCCACTTTCATTTTGAAGGTCCCATGAAAGTTCGATGCATGACAGGTCCGGTTATCAGATACGATTTGCTTGTTCAGGATGCGCTGCTTGGCGTCGTACGGAAAGTGCTCATGGATGCGGCCCGCGAGGGGACGCCTGGCGATCATCATTTTTATGTGACCTTCAAGACCCAGGCCCCCGGCGTCCAGCTGTCGACCCGGATGAAGGCCGAATATCCCGATGAGATGACCATCGTCCTGCAGCACCAGTACTGGGACTTGACGGTTTCCGACCAGCAGATCGAAGTCAGCCTCTCGTTCAAGAATATTCCCGAAAAGCTCATCATCCCGTTCGATGCGGTGACCGGCTTCGAGGATCCGACGGCGCCCTTCGGCTTGAAATTCGAACCGCGGAGCCCCCGGCAGGCGAAACAAGCTCCGGCCGAGCTTCCTGCCGAAATATCGGCCGAAAGCCAGACCAGGCCGACTCCGATGACGGCAAAGCAGAAATCCCCGGCGGCGCCGTCGCCCGGTGCAAAGCAATCGCCCAAAGCCGACAAGGCGGAAAAGCCCGCGCCCGATAAGCCGGCTGCCGACAAATCCGCAGCCAGCCAAAAGCCGGCAACGGACGATCAAAACGACGGCAAGATCGTCTCCATCGACGCTTTCCGCAAGAAGACCTGAGGTCTTATGGGCGACGTCGTCAATCTGCGCCGCGCGCGCAAGCTGAAGGGTCGCGACGACAGCGCCAAGACCGCAGCCGCCAATCGCCTCGCCTTCGGACGCACGAAGGCTGAGGTCCGCTTGACGCAAGCCGAGCGCGAGTTGGAGCGCAAGCGCATCGACGCCCATCGCCTGCAGCCCGACAAGCGCGAAGAACCACGTGATGATTGACCCCCCCGTCGGCGATCCGGCCACGCCGGACGATGACGGCGCGTCTTTCTCGGGCGTCGAAAAACACTCCCTGGTGATCGCCGGGCATCGCACATCGATCTCGCTGGAAGCCGCCTTCTGGCATGCCTTGAAAGACATCGCGCGCGATCAAGGCGTCTCTCTCGCAGCGCTCGTCAGCGAGGTCGATTCGCGGCGCGGCGCGGCCAATTTGTCTTCGGCTTTGCGCGTTTTCGTGCTCGCGGAGACGCAGGCGAAAGCAACGATGACGCCGCCGCGCTGACGTCTCTCAGTAAATTCCCGACGGCGACGGATCGCGGCGCGGTGGCGTTACCACCACGGGCGCGCGCGGCGGCGGCGCCACAGTCGGCGGGCGCACCGGCGGACGCGGCACAACTTCGAGCGGCGCCCCCGATGAATCGCGGCCCGGCTCCGAAGCCCGGCGCGCTTCCTGCGCTCGCCGTTCCGCTTCGGCGCGTTCCCGCTGTTCCAACTTCTCGCGCTCAGCCTTCTCACGCTCGAGGCGTGCGGCTTCCGCCGCCTGCCGCTTCACCTCTTCTTCCGCAAGCCGCGCCTGCTCGGCCTGATAGGCCGCGATTTCAGCATCGCGCCTTCGCAGGAATTCCTGCGCCCGCAGGCGCCGGTTGAAGAAAGCGCGTTCGCGGATATCGGCTTCCAGCGCCGCGACCCTGGCTGCCTCCCGCTCGATGGCGCGCGCCGACAGCCCATTGACGAGGCTGGCGATCTCAAGCGTTCGATCGGTCTTTCCGTCGGCCTGGCGCCAGACCACGCGCAGCCTCGGCGGCGTGCCGCTCCAGTCCTTGGGCGGTCGCAACGATGTCAGATCGAGCCCGCTCTCCGTGGCGAAAGAGCGCAGATCGAGCGACATGCCAAGCTGCGCCTGCACATCATTGCCCGCAGCAAAAGGTTCAGATTGCAGGCGCAATGCGCCGCTGGCGATGGAGCCTTCGAGCGCGACGGTCCCGGCCTTGAAATCACCCGCGGCCAGTTCGCTTTGCAGCGCAGCCGCAATCTTGCTCTGCTCGACCGCCAGTTGTTCGCGCTCGGCAGCGACCACCACGCGATTGAGCGCGCCGGGATCGGCACGCGTGATCTTCAGATCATCGAGGCGCAGCCTGCCGCGGCCCGCGAGGCCTGCGGCCAGCGCGTTCTCGCTCGTGCCCGATCCGGCGAAGTCGAATTCCGCCGTGGCCTTGCCGGTCATCTCCATTCGCCCGACAAGCGGTGCGTCGAGCCTGATCTTTCCGGCAATCGAAGCCTGATCGCGATCGCGCCGGATCGTCACCCCTCCCGTCAGGTTACCGCCGGCAACATCGAGATGCAGATCCTCGATGCGCACCGCGCCTGGTTCGAGGCCAAGTTGCAAACGGGCGTTCGATCCGCTGATACCGCCGAGATCGAACGCGCCGGCGCGCACGGCGATGCGCGACAATGGCGCATCGATCATCGCCGGCTGGAATTTCAGATCGGCCCAGCGTTGTCCGGCCTTCGCCGGTTGCCGCGGCCCCAGGACAAGCGCCGCCAGCGATGCCAGCGACAGGCTGTCGATATCGAGCCCGCCTTCAACGCGCGCCGCACCGACTGGCTTTGCAAGCCGGCCGGAAATCTTCGAACCGCCGATATTGCCGGTGATATCCGAAAAGCTCGATCCCGATGCAGCCATGGCAAACGTGCCGCTGACATCGACGGGCATGGCGGCGCCCACATCCGGCAGGGTCAGCGCCAGAATCTGCATCAGCGGCGCGAGGTTTGCGCTGGCGATCCGCAGCCGGCCGCCGGCATCGAGCACGCTGTTGCGCGGCGTCACCGTGCCATCATAGCTAAGGGATGTTCCAGCCAGGATGCCGCTGGCTTTCGCCGTAAAACCCTTCTGAGCGTTGCCCTGCGCCTGCAACTCGAGCCTGCCCGCGCCGAAGCGCGACAGGGCGACCGTCTCGAACCCTGCCTGCCGCAACAGCATATGCGCATCCGGATTCTCGAAGACGAATTGCGCCGAGACGTCGGAAGTCGGCGAAGCGTCGGGCTTCACCACGCCTGCGATGCGCGTACCGCGCGCCGTGCCGTCGAGTTTGAGGCTCGAGATCGCGCCGGCCTCCAGGCGCGGAGCCTCGGCGCTCAAGGTGATGCGCGCCGGCGACAATGCCACCGCGCGCTGCACGAACGCATCGGCCAATGCGCCCGGCGCGATACGCCGCGCCAGCGCGGCAAGGTCGACAAGCCGGTCCGCATCGAGACGGGCCTCGATGCGCGCGCCGTCCGGCTTGCTTTCGCCGCGCGCTGTCAGGCTGGCGCCGCCGAGATTTTCGATGGCGATATTCTCCAGCACCAGCGCATTGCCGTCCCGCGTCAGCTTGGCGCGAATGCGCCCGGCATCGACCATGCCGGCGCCGAAACGGGCGATGCGGACCGCCCGCGCGTCGAGCGCAAGATTGAGATCGAAATCGGCCGCGGCCTGCGCCGGGCTGCTCAGGTCCGGCAATCCATCGAGGTCGAGCGCGGCCGAGCGCAGATCGGCGAACAAACGCGCCCGCTCGCCGGCAACTGCATTGGTGAAAATGACCGATCCGTTCAGGGTTGATCGATCAGCCTGGATCGTCAGCTCGCGGCCGACGATGGCGACGGCCGACAGTTCAACCGCGCCGTCCACGTCGAACACGCGGAACGGCGATGTGGCGACCCGCGCTGCGAGTTCCGGCGAAGCGCGTGCAAGCCATTCGGCCAGCCGCGCGGGATCGCGCATGCCGGCCTCGCCGCGGCCGGTGAAACGCGCCGCCGGGCCACTCTCGATGACACCGGATAATTTCACCCGCGCCTGCCCCGGCAAGCCGGTCGACAAGGCGATCTGCCAGGGCGCGCCCGGCTTGCGCGAAGCTTTCACCTTGGGCTCGGACAGGACCTCGCCACCGAGGCTGAGGGCGGGCGCGGACATATCGACATCGACGGCGAGACCGGCGAGAGCCGAAGGTCCATCGATTGCCGCACTGCGCGCGGCTAGATTGCCGGCGATCGCCTTCGCCAGAGCCATGCCGCTGGCAGCGTCTCTCGTCTCGCTGGCCAGCCGGTCGAAATCGATCTGCGGCGCGGTGAGCTTGACCGACAGGGCAGGATTCGGACCGGCGACCAGACGCGCCGATCCCGTCGCAGCGAGCGTGCGATCGTCAGGACCCAGCCGAAATTCCAGCGGCTCCATCTGCGCGCCGTCGAGATCGATGCGGGCCGGGCCGGTGGCGCGCCAGCCGGCATCGAAACCATCGGCCAGCGCCAGGCGGCCCGACAAGGTCCCCGCGCCATCGAAGGCGAAGCGGATCGAGCCCGTAGCCGAAGACGACGCGACGACAGCGCCTTCGAGTTCCGTGCGCGGCAGGCTCCCCGTCTCGTCGATGACGATCTTGACGCGCAATCTGTCGTCTTCCTGGACGCCCGTGGCGAAGCGCAAGGTAATGTCCTGCCCTGCGGCGTGCAGGCGCCCCTGGCCTTTATAGGGGCCGGCCAGCGCCGGGCTCTCCGCATCGAGCGCAATGCCGTCGATCGTCAGGGGTGCCTGGCCCGGCCGAGACAGCGTGAGCTCGCCATCGGTTAACGAAGCGCGCTCGAAAGCCACATCACCCGACATGCGGACGGGCAGACGCGGCAAGCGCAGGCTGCCATCCTTTTCCAGCACAAGGGTGACACGCGGATGCCCGAGACTCGCATCGGTGAAGCGCATGGCGCCGCGCACCAGCGGCGCCACGGCCAATTCCAGGCGGATCACATCGGCTGTTCCGAGAACCTGCTCCGCGCCGCCGCCGGAACGCCGAGCCTTCGCCGTCACACCCTGCAGATAGAGATGCGGCGTCGGCAGCAACTTCACGTCGATGTCGCCGGAGACCGCAACGTCGAGGCCGGACGCCTCGCTCAGCAGGCTTTCAATGCGGGCGCGCTGACCGTTCCAATCGACGAACCAAGGCCCGACGAGCGCCGCCGACAGCAGGGCAACCAGCGCAATCGCAACGATCGTAAGAATTTCCCGAAAAAACGACAAAGCCGCCCGCACCCGCTCCTGATCTCTTGAAGGCCTTATTTATAGCCGATTTCATGGCCGCAGGGTGGCGGATCGTCCGGTCGCGGAATTCGGCGCGGCGTTCAGTCGAGCTTGAACTTCTGCTCGACCGGCAGATCCGGGTATTGCGACCATTCCGCCATGGAGCCGTCGTAGAGCTTCACGTTCTTGTTCCCGAGGATTTCCGACGAGACGAACCAGCCGAGCGAAGCCCAGTGGCCGGTGTTGCAGAAGGCGATCTGCTCGCCCTCGACCGGCACGCCAGCCTGCTTGTATAACGAGGCAAGCTGCGCTTTCGAGCGGAACGACCCGCCGTTGTTCCTGGTCAGCCAGCTTTCCTGCAGGTTCTTGGCGCCGGGAATCGTGCCGGCCCGCTTCGCCGCCGGGCTCATCGACAGGCCGAGATAGAAGTCGTTCGGCCGGTTGTCGATGAGTGTAACGCCGGCCTCCATCGCTTTCTTCACATCGTTGCGGTCAACAACCATGTCCTTGCGGAAATGCGCCACGAAGGTCGTCGGCGGCAGCTCCACCCCGCCGGATGCCAGCGGATTGACCGGCTTCCCGGTCTTCGCGTCGACGTCCTTGGTCCAGGCCTGGTAGCCGCCATCGAGGATGGACACGTTGTCGTCGCCCATCACCTTGAACGTCCAGTAGATGCGCGTCGCAGCGCCCATGTCGATCGCCGCCCGGCCCAGCGGCACCAGAACCACATGGGTGTTGTTGTCGATGCCGAGCGAACCGATCAGCTTCGCCACCCTTTCCGGCGGCGGCAACATGCCTTCGACGCCGTTGATCTTCTCGCGCCAGCCGTCCTTGGCGTAATCGGTAAAGATCGCGCCGGGCATATGCGCTGCCTGATAAACTTCCTTGGTGACGCCGCCGCCACTGCGAATATCGACGAATACGACACCTGGCTTGTCGATATTGGCTTTCGCCCATTCGACATCGACCAGCGGCTCCGCCGCTGCCGCCATGGCAGGCGCGGCGAGGATCATGGCGGCGGCCAGAACAAAATTAGCGAATGTGCAACGCATGGCGAAGCTCCGAAGGAACAGCGCCCGAATACAACAGATGTATTCGGGAATGTCGGAAAAAGCCGCTCGAATGCGGCAGAATGAATGTAGTACGTGCAGCCGGCCGCTGAAAGACTTCAAATTCACGCGAATTTTCTGCGGTTTATCCTGTGGATAGTCAAGCTGTTAGACGAACCGGAGAATATCGAGCCTGCACAGGCGCGAAACCCAAGTGCATCTGATCACCGTTGCGTGATAGCTCAGACGCCGACGCTGAGATAATTATGCTGCGCCTCCTCGTCGTTTTTCAGCGCGGCGCACGTGCCCTGCCAGACGATCTTGCCGCGATCGAGCACGATGGCGTCGCGCGCGAAGTCCATGGCCAGATCGACTTTCTGTTCGACCAGGAGAATGGTCAGGCCGCTCTCGTCGCGGATGCGTGCAAGCGCTTCGAACAAAGTTTCGACGATGATCGGGGCCAATCCCTCCATCGGTTCATCGAGCAGCAGGACGCCCGGATTGCCGACCAGCGCTCGCCCGACCGCCAGCATCTGCTGCTCGCCGCCGGAAAGCTGATTGCCCGCGTTGTTGCGCCTGGCTGCAAGGCTGGGGAACAGATCGAACACCGCCTCGGTTGTCCAGCCGCCGGGAATGACCGACACGGCAAGGTTTTCCGCCACGCTCAGCGACGGGAAGATGCGCCGTTCCTGCGGCACGTAGCACAGGCCCGCATGCACGCGCTCATGCGTCGGCAGCTTTTCAATGGACCGGTCGCCGAGCTTGATCTGTCCGCCCCGCAGATTCGTCAGGCCCATCAGCGTGCACAGCAGGGTCGTCTTGCCGACGCCGTTGCGCCCGAGAATCGCCAGGGTGGCCCCCGCCGGCGCCTGAAACGACAAGCCATCCAGAACCACCGTCGGCCCATAGCCGGCGACCAGATTTTCCGCGCCGATACCGATGCTCATACGACGCTCCGTCCAAGATAGACCGAGCGCACTTCCGCATTGGAAGAAATATTGGCCGGGACATCGCGCGTCAGCACCCGGCCCAGCACCAGCACGACGATCTCCCTGGCGAACTTGAACACCAGATCCATGTCATGCTCGATCAGCAGAATGGCGATATCCGGCGGCAGGCTTTCCAGCGCCTCGTGAATGATGTGGGCTTCCGTCGAGGGAATGCCGGCGCCCGGCTCGTCGAGCAGCAGGATGCGCGGCTTCAGCGACAGGCCGATGGCGATTTCGAGCAGTCTCTGTTCGCCATAAGGCAGTTCGGACACACGGCGATCGCCGGCATGTCCGATGCGCATCTCCTCGAGATAGTGCTGCGCCTCATCGAGACAGGCGCGCCATTGCGGCCCGTATCTGAGCATACGCCAGGCATAGTTCTGCCGCTCTGCCACGGCGATGGCGACATTGTCGCGGACGCTCGTCTCCATCAGTAGCGTATTGATCTGGTGCGTGCGCACGAGGCCGTGCCGCACGCGCGTCTCCGGCTTGGCTTTCTCGATATGGTGCCCGTCGATGACGATCGTGCCGGCGTCGCTGCTCAGCATGCCTGTCAACAGATTGACCAGCGTCGTCTTGCCAGCGCCATTGGGACCGATGAGACCGATGCGCGCACCCCGCGCGAGATCCAGATCGACTTGCTGCGTCACGGCGAGAGCGCCAAAATTCTTGCACAGGCCGCGGACGGTGAGGATGTTGTCGGCGGCGACGTTCACGTCCGCTTCCCCGTCTGACCCGAGGCGTCGGCCTTGCCCTTCAGCTTCGCCACCACGCTGTCGATGATGCCCATCAATCCGCCTTCGAAGAACAGTACGATGATGATCAGCAGGAAGCCGATGACGAACATCCAGATGAACGGGCTGATCGAGCCGGCAAAGTCCTGAACGACGACATAGATGGCCGCACCGATGAACGCGCCGTAGAGCCGCCGCTCGCCACCGAGCACCAGCATCACGGCGACGATGCCGGAAGTCAGAAGCTCCAGTGTCGACAGGCCGACGAGCCGCGTCGATTGCGCGGTCAGCGCGCCCGCGGAGCCTGCCATCGCGGCGGACAGCGAATACATGGCCACCAGTCGCCACCAGACCGGCGTGCCGATGGCGCGCATGCGTTTCGTGTTCTGCCTGATGCCGTCGAGCGAACGGCCGAACGGCGAGCGCACCACGAGTGCAGCAATGATGAACCAGATGAACAGGACCGAGAGCGCGTAGAGAAAGGCAGTCTTGCCCCAGAGGTCGAAGCGGAACAGGCCGAACACCGGCGTCACACGGATGCCGGACAGCCCGTCGTCGCCGCCGGTCAGCCAGCGCGCATGGTTGGCAATCTCGTAAAAGATCGCGGCGATAGCCAGGGTCAGCATCAGCAGGGTTTCGCCACGTGTATGCAGGATCAGCATGCCGGTGAGGAGACCCAGCAGGCCGGCGATCGCCGTCGCCGCCAGCAGGCCGAGCACCGGATCGGCATTGAAGTGGATGGCGAATATGCCTGCGGCATAGGCGCCTGCGCCGAAGAATGCCGCATGGCCGAGCGTGATGATGCCGGCATAACCCAGCGCCAGGTCGAGCGACAGCGCGAACAGGATCATGACCAGGATATTGGTGCCGAGGCTGTGATAGCCGTCGCCGACAAAGAAGAAGATCAGCGCGATCACCCATGGCAGAAGATGCCAAAGCATTGCGGGTGAAAACGGCCGCGACATTGCCGCCGGGGCCAGAATCTGTTGCTGGGTCGTAGCTTGCTGCTGGTTTGTCATGCGACGGACTTCGGTGGCAGGAGACCGTTCGGCCGCCACAGCAGCAGGCCGAACACGAGCACATAGAGCAGAAAGCCCCCGAACTGCGGCACGATGTATCTCCCCGCCGTGTCGACAATGCCGATCGCCAGCGCCGCAACCAGCGAGCCGCGAAAGCTGCCCATGCCGCCGACCGCGACGACGATGAGGAAGTAGACGAGATAGCGCAGCGCATAGAACGGCTCGAGCGGCAGTACGCCGGCGCCGATCGCACCGCCGAAGCCGGCCAGCGCGCAACCGCCGATAAAGGTGACAGTGAACATGCGGTTGACGTTCATGCCCACAGCCCGCGCCATCTGCGGATCATCAACCGCGGCACGCAGGCGCGCGCCAAACAGCGAGCGTTCGACGATCAGCCAGACGATAAAGGCCAGCACGGCGCCCACCACGATAAGAAACAGCCGGTAGGCGGGATAGCTGCGAAAGCCGATGTCGACCATGCGATCGAGCGACGCCGGGACGATGGCCGGCAGCGGTGTCGCACCGACGAACAGGGTCAGCCCGGCAATCACCACGAAGCACAGGCCGATGGTGAGTAGCACCTGCGGCAGTTCCCCCTTGCGATAGAGAGGCCGGTAGACCGTGAGCTCGGCGAGCCCGCCGAGCGCGCCGGCCACGACGGCTGCGATGAGAGCGCTCAGCAGGAAGGGCACGCCGGCCTGCAGCACAAGCACAGTGGCGATATAGCCGCCGATCATGGCGAAAGCCCCATGCGCGAGGTTGACCACGCGCATGAGCCCCATCGTGACGGTCAGGCCGACCGAGATAATGAACAGGACCATCCCATAGGAGATCCCGTCCAGCAGTATCGTCAGGGCCTGCATGCGGTCATGCGCTCCGTTGGGCAAGCATCGGCGGCAAACGATCCGGTCGCCTCACTTGGCGTCCGGATGGTTATCCTTCCACGGATCCCTGACCTTTTCGTAGGTCGCGAGATCGACATTGATGAGCTTGCCGTCGACCTTCTTCACTTCGCGGATATAGACGTTTTGAATGATGTCGCGCTCTTTCGGATCCCAGCTGATCGGGCCACGCGGACTGTTGATCGTCTTGCTTTTCATGAAATCGATCGCCTGGTCGCCGGTGAACTTCGGACCGAGCGCCTTGACGGTTTCATAGACCAGACCGAGGGCATCCCAGACGGCGATCGAGGCCATGTCCGGCACGGCATCCTTGCCGGCGACCTCCGTCAACGCCTTGCGGAAGGCGATATTCTCCGGACGCTGGTTGGACTCGGTGTAATGCGTCGATGAAATGGCGCCGAGGATGGAATCGCCGAACGACGGCAGGAAGATTTCCTGCATCTCGCCCGTGCCGAGCAGTTTCATGCCGGCCGCCTTAAGGCCGCGCCGCTCGAACTCACGCACCATCGCGACCGACGGCGCGCCCGCCGGCGCGAAGATGAACAGTCCATCGGCCTTCGATTGCAGCGCACGTTCCATATAGGGCGCAAAATCCGTGACATTCAGCGGCACGCGATCCTTGCCGAGGACCTTGCCGCCGGCCTTTTCGAAGCCGCTCAGGAACTCGTCCTGGGCGTCGATACCAGGCGCATAATCGCTGACCATGGTGTAGATGCTTTTAATGCCGTTCTGCACGGCCCAGCCGCCAAGCGGTGAGACATATTGGGCCACCGTCATGCTGACGCGCAGAAAATAGGGCGATTTGCGGGTGACGATCGACGTGGCGGCGTTGAGAATGATCGTCGGTGTCTTCGATTCGCTGATGACTTCCGAAACCGCCAGGGCATCCGGAGTCAGCGCAAAGCCGCCGAGCACGTTGACCTTCTCGCGCAGGATAAGCTCCTCGGCGAACTGCCGCGACTTCGACGCATCGCCCGCGCCCTCGTCACGCCAGATGATCTGGATTTCATGGCCGTTGACGCTCTTGCCGTTTAGCTTCTGAAACGCCTCGACGGAGTCCTTGAACTGTTTGCCCCACACGGCGAACGGACCGGAGAATGGCGCGATGATTCCGAACTTGACGACATCGGCATAGGCCGCAGTCGAAAGAGTTATGAGCGCCGCCGCAGCGGACGCAATAAGCCTGCGTTTCATTCCACCCTCCCTGGACCCGGTCACCGCCGGTTCGATCCCCTCGATCAAACGGACGGCCCGCGCGCCGGTAAAAACAGTGCAGTTGAAACACGGTCGAGAATTCTGTCAATCGTGGACGAAACAAACTTTAGTTATTCTTCGGCTTTGGTTGTTTGTTCCTGGTGCATCGCGGCCCGCTTCGCGAAGTACGAACACATGGGCACCGTTCCACAACACCTCCGTGCTTCGCGACTTGAAGCTTCGGGAGCAAACGATCCGCCTCTGACCTGACCGCCAAAATAGCCGGCAGATCGAGGGAGCGCCTGAACTCGTTCTCCGTCCATTATGTCTTGAAAAGACAATCTCCGGGGAGGACGCGGGCAGCCAAACCCGGTAAATTGGCCCGATTCTACAACCAGCCACCGGCTTGGATTGATCCCATGCGCCAATATCTCGACCTCATGCGCCACGTCCTCGAGACGGGAACCCAGAAGACCGATCGGACGGGAACCGGAACCCGGTCCGTTTTCGGGCCGCAACTGCGTTTCGACCTGTCGCAGGGCTTCCCGCTGGTGACGACGAAGAAGATTCATCTGAAGTCGATCGTTCATGAACTGCTGTGGTTCATCGCCGGCGACACCAATATCCGCTATCTCAACGCCAATGGCGTCAGCATCTGGGACGAATGGGCCGATGCCAACGGCGATCTCGGCCCGGTCTACGGCAAGCAATGGCGCTCATGGGAAGGCGCCGACGGCGCCACGCACGATCAGCTCAAATGGCTGCTGGGCGAGATCAAGCGCAATCCCGATTCCCGCCGGCTCATTATCTCGGCCTGGAACGTCGCCGACATCCCGGCGATGAAGCTCGCGCCCTGCCATTGCCTGTTTCAGTTCTACGTGGCCGACGGCCGCCTGTCCTGCCAGCTCTACCAGCGTTCGGCGGACATTTTCCTCGGCGTACCGTTCAACATCGCCAGCTATGCCTTGCTGACCCATATGATCGCCCAGGTCACCGGGCTTCAAGCCGGCGATTTCGTTCACACTTTCGGCGATGCACATCTCTATCTCAACCACTTCGATCAGGCGCGCCTGCAATTGACGCGCGAACCACGGCCCCTGCCCCGCCTCAAGCTCAATGAAAGCGTGACGTCGCTGTTCGATTTCCATTACGACGACGTCGTCTTCGAGCATTACGATCCGCACCCGCTCATCAAGGCGCCGGTGGCGGTGTGACGGCTTTCGCAGAACCGCAGATACCTGTCATCATCGTCGCCGCGGTCGCACGCAACGGCGTCATCGGCGGCGGCAACCGGTTGCTCTGGCGTTTGTCCAGCGATCTGAAGCGCTTCAAGGCGATCACGCTGGGCAAACCGCTGATCATGGGCCGCAAGACATTTGAATCGATCGGCAAGCCCCTGCCGGGACGCGAAACCGTCGTGATCACGCGCGATCCCGATTTCCATTTTCAGGGCGTTCACGTCGTCCCCGACATCGATCGCGCCTTCGCGCGTGCGTCCGAACTCGCGATCCGTATGAATACCGATGCGATCATCGTGGCCGGCGGCGGCGACATCTACGCGCAGACCCTGCCGTTTGCCGGGCGGCTCGAAATCACTGAAGTTAACCTTACGCCGGAAGGCGATACCTATTTTCCCGCCCTCGATCCTCAATCATGGCGTGAAATCAACCGCGAGAACCATGAGCCTGGCCCCGGCGACGAGGCGGCCTTCAGTTTTGTGACGCTGGTACGCGACACAAAAGCTCCCGGTAAGCGTTGAAAACCAGTGAAATAGTGCTTAATTGCCAGACCCGCGTGTGGGGTTTCCCGCGTGGCGCAAAGAGGGGAAGAGGGACTTTATGCCCTGGAACAATCAGAGCGGCGGGGGCGGACCCTGGCGGCCCAATAATAATCCGGGACCCTGGGGTCAGGGACCGTCGGGCGGCGGCGGAGGTGGCGGTCAGACGCCTGACCTCGAAGAATTGCTCCGGCGGAGTCAGGACAAACTGAAGCAGGTGATGCCAGGCGGTTTCATGGGCGGCTTCGGCATCGCGCTGATAGGCGCGGCAGCCGTCGCCATCTGGCTCGCCAGCGGCATCTATACGGTGCAGCCCAACGAAGCCGGCCTCGAAATGGTTTTCGGCCGCTTCACCCAGCGCACCGAGAACGGTCTGCGTTACAATTGGCCGGCGCCGATCGGCAGTGTCATCAAGCTGCGCGTCACCGACCGCAACAGCATCGACATCGGTTTCCGCACCAGAGAAGATCCCCGCCGGCCGGGCAACCAGACCCAGACCGACGTTCCCGAAGAAAGCCTGATGCTGACCGGCGACGAAAACATCGCCGACGTCAAATTCCGCGTCGTGTGGCAGATCGATCCGACGAAACCGCAGGACTTCGCCTTCAACGTCCGCGACGTTCGCGAAACGATCAAGGCCGTCTCGGAAAGCGCCATGCGCGAAATCGTCGGCCGCACCCAGATCCAGAAAATCCTGACCGCCGAACGCAAAGTCATCGAACCGGCGGCACAGGACCTGACCCAGCGCGTGCTCAACGACTACAAGGCCGGCGTGCAGATTTTGCAGGTGCAATTGCTGTCGGTCGACCCGCCGGAACAGGTCATCGCCGCCTTCCGCGACGTCACCGCGGCGCAGCAGGATCTTGACCGTTTGCGCAACGAGGCCGAGGCTTACGCCAACCGCGTCGTTCCCGAAGCGCGCGGCGGCGCCGCGCGCATCCTGCAGGAGGCCGAAGGCTACCGCGAACAGACCGTGGCGGAAGCGCGCGGCCAGGCGTCGCGTTTCTCGCAGGTCTATGAGCAATATCGCCGCGCCCCCGACGTGACGCGCGAACGCATGTATCTCGAAACCATGGAGCGTATTCTGGCCGGCACCAACAAGGTTATCGTCGATCAGGGCGCAGGCCAGGGCGTGGTGCCCTATCTGCCGCTCGGGCAGCTTGATCAACCCGCGTCGCCCCAAGGATCCGGTCAGGGAGGGCCGCGTCGATGACCAAGTCCTTCGCCGGCATGGCTGGCCTTATCGTTCTGATCCTGCTGCTGTTCACCGGCTATAGCTCGATCTTTACGGTCCATCAGGCGCAAAATGCGCTGCTGCTGCGCTTCGGCGAACCGGTTCCCGGTCGTGCCGTGGTGTCGCAGCCGGGGCTGCATTTCAAGGCGCCGTTTATCGAGAATGTCGTTTACTTCGACAACCGTATCCTCGACCTAGAAACGCCGAAGCAGGAGGTTCTCGCCTCCGACAACAACCGCATCGAGGTGGATGCGTTTCTGCGTTATAAGATCGTCGATATCCTGCAGTTCTACCGCTCCGTGCGAACCATCGACGGTGGCAACAACCAGCTTGGCTCCGTCTTGAATTCGGCCGTGCGCCGCGTGCTCGGCGAAGCCACCATGCTGCAACTGGTGCGCGACGACCGCAACAACCTGATGCGCAAGATCCTCGATCAGGTGAACCTTGAATCGGCGAAGCTGGGCATGAACGTCGTCGACGTTCGCATCCGCCGCGCCGATCTGCCGCGTCAGATTTCCGAACAGGTCTTCCGCCGCATGCAGACGGAACGCGCCCGCGAAGCCGCCGACTATCGCGCCCAGGGCTCCGAACAGGCGCAGCGCATTACCGCCAAGGCCGACCGCGATGTCATCGTGATTCGCGCCGACGCGCAGCGTCAGGCCGACCAGACGCGGGGTGAAGGCGACGCCGAGCGAAACAAGATTTTTGCCGAAGCCTACGGCAAGGATCCGGATTTCTTCGCGTTTTACCGGTCGATGCAAGCCTATGAAACCGGACTGAAATCCGCCGATACCCGGTTTGTGATCAGCCCGAATTCGGAATTCTTCCGCTATTTCGGCAAGAGCAACGGCGGTGGCGCCCCTACGCCGGCCGCCACGGCCAAGCCGGGGAATTGAACTTTACGTCCCTCCGGCGCATGATTCGCGCCGGAGGAGCGACTATTATGTAATCGTTCGCAGGCGCGACCGCCTTTCCGCCTGAATTTGCGCTAGATAGAACGGGTGACGGCCTTTCCAGGAGATGGTTTCGATGTCTTATCCGGTGATTTCCAACAAAGGCAAAGGCGCAAGCCGTAGCACGCTCTCGCGCTCGCGCAGCATCGCCGCGGCGATGACGATCGCGCTTTGCGCCGGATCGGCTCTCGTCGCGCCGCTGACGATACAACCGGCGTTTGCGCGCGGCACTCCGGATTCCTTCGCCGATCTTGCCGCGCAGGTCAGCGACGCCGTCGTCAACATTTCCGTCTCCCAGACCGTGGCCGACCGGCGCGGCGGCTCCGGCCCCGGCGCCGCTCCCAACCTGCCGCGCGGAACACCGTTCGACGATCTCTTCGAGGAATTTTTCCGCCGCCGCGGCCAGGGACAAGGCCAGGGGCAGGATGACGGCCCGGCGCGCCCGCAGCGCCGCTCGAATTCGCTCGGCTCCGGTTTCGTCATCGATCCTTCCGGCATCGTCATCACCAACAACCACGTCGTCGGCGACGCCACGGACGTGACCGTCATTTTCACCGACGGCCAGCGCCTGAAGGCCGAAATCGTCGGCAAGGATGCCAAGATCGACATTGCCGTGCTGCGCGTAAAGCCGGAGAAGCCGCTCAAGGCGGTCAAGTTCGGCGACAGCAACAAGACCCGCGTCGGCGACTGGGTGATGGCTGTCGGCAATCCTTTCGGCCTCGGCGGCACTGTGACCGTGGGCATTCTTTCGGCCCGCAACCGCAACATCAACAGCGGCCCCTACGACGACTATCTCCAGACCGACGCTTCGATCAACCGCGGCAATTCCGGCGGCCCGTTGTTCAACGCCGACGGCGAAGTCATCGGCGTCAACACGGCGATATTGTCGCCGTCGGGCGGCTCGGTCGGCATCGGCTTCGCCTCGCCATCCAACGTGCTGCAGCCGGTCATCGAGCAATTGCAGAAATACGGCGAGACCCGCCGCGGCTGGCTCGGCGTCAAGATCCAGGCCGTCGATGACGACGTCGCCGAAAGCCTCAATCTCGGCAAGGCGCGCGGCGCGCTGATCGCCGGCGTCGACGACAAGGGCCCGGCCAAGCCCGCCGGCATCAAGGCCGGCGACGTCATCGTCAAGTTCGACGGCCAGGACGTAAAGACCTCGGCCGACCTGCCCCGCCTCGTCGCCGCCACGCCGGTCGGCAAGGCCGTCGATGTCTCGGTGGTGCGTGCCGGCAAGGAGCAATCCCTGAAGGTCACGCTCGGCCGCCTCGAGGATGGCGAACGCCAGGCGTCGCTCGGCTCGCCCCGCAACAACACGCCGGCGGATCGCACCGTCGCGCAGAAGGCTTTGGGAATGGAATTCACCAATCTCAACGCCGCCGCTCGCACGAAGTTTTCCATCAAGGATGGCGTGAAGGGCGTTGTGGTCTCGAACGTCGATCCCAATTCACCGGCCGCCGACAAGCGCATCCAGGCCGGCGATACGATCGTCGAGATCAACCAGGAAGTGGTCAATCAGCCGGGCGACATTGCCGCAAAGATGAAGGCGGCCAAGGAACAGGGCCGCAAGTCGGCACTCTTCCTCGTCGCCAACACGCAGGGCGAAGTGCGCTTCGTGGCCTTGCCGGTGGAGTAATAAATAAAGGCAGTCGGGCAGTCGGAAGAGATAATCTACTGCCTACTGCACCGCAGTAACGAATTCTTCCTTACGATAACCCTGCGCATACAGCAGCGCCGTCAGGTCGCCGTGGTCGATGCGCGCTTGCGCCGCTTCGGCCACGGCCGGCTTGGCGTGGAACGCGACACCGAGGCCCGCTTCGCTCAGCATGGCAAGATCATTGGCGCCGTCGCCCACCGCCATGGTCGCATCGTGAGCAAGACCGCGGCCATCGCGCAGTTCGATCAAACTCGCGAGCTTGGCCTCGCGTCCCAGAATGGGCTCGCGCACAAGGCCAGCCAGCTTGCCGTCGGCGACGATCAATTCATTGGCACGGTTCTCATGAAAGCCGATCGTCGCGGCGATTTGCGACGTGAACAGCGTGAAGCCGCCGGAGACGAGCGCCGTATAGGCGCCATTGGCGCGCATGGTACGTACCAGGGTCTCGCCGCCCGGCGTCAACGTAATGCGCTCCGCAATGACCTTGTCGACGACGCTGGCGTCGAGCCCCTTCAGCAGCGCGACTCGCTCGCGCAAGGCCGGCTCGAATTCGATTTCGCCGCGCATGGCGCGCTCGGTGATCGCTGCCACATGCTCTTTCATGCCGACGAAAGCCGCCAGTTCGTCGACGCACTCCTGACCGATCATGGTCGAATCCATGTCGGCAAGAAACAGCGTCTTGCGCCGGTTCGCCTCTCTCTGGCAGACCACATCGACGGGCAGGTTTTTCATTTCATCGCGCACGTCTTCGGCATAGGAGGCCAGAAACGCCCGTTCGTCGTCTGAACCGGCCGCGAGATCGACGCCGTCGAGATGGAAGGAAATATCGACGGCTTCGTCCGCCGCCAGCCAGGGCCCGATCTTGCCGAACGGCACGATCCTGGCGGCCTTGGCGACGATATCGCCGGCCAACGCCTTGCTGCCGGACTTTGCGATCAATGTTACGCTATAGAATTCCACAGGACATCCGCTCTCAGGGAGTAAGACTTGGTTTCCGCCGTTCTCATCGCAGGCCCGACGGCCAGCGGCAAGTCCGCTCTGGCGATTTCGCTGGCGCAGCGGCTGGGCGGGACGGTGATCAACGCGGATTCCATGCAGGTTTACCGCGATCTGCGCATCATAACCGCCCGCCCGACGCTGGAAGAGGAGGCGCAAGCCCCGCACCGCCTGTTCGGCCACGTCGACGCCGCCACGAATTATTCCGCCGGCCTGTGGCTCGCTGACGCCGCCGCGGCGCTGGCCGACATCACCGCAGCAGGCCGCACACCTATCTTCGCCGGCGGCACCGGGCTTTATTTCAAGGCGCTGCTGCACGGCCTGTCGGACATCCCGAAGGTGCCGGATGAGGTCCGCGCGCGGGTCCGCGCCGAGGCGGAAGGCATGGCGCCGGAAGTCCTGCATGCCCGCCTCGCGGCTCGCGATCCCCTCACCGCCGCCAGACTTCGGCCCTCCGATCCGCAGCGCATCCTGCGGGCGCTGGAAGTGTTCGAGGCCACCGGCCTGCCGCTGCGGCACTTCCAAGACCGGCGCGGCGCCCCCCTGCTCGATGCCGAGAGCTGCGCCTGCATTTTCCTTGCACCCGACCGCAAGGAGCTGCACCGGCGCATCGACGCCCGCTTCGATGCGATGATGGCGCAAGGCGCGCTCGACGAGGTGACGGCGCTGGCTGAACGCCATCTCGATCCCGCCCTGCCCGCCATGCGCGCCCACGGCGTCCCCGGCCTGATCGCCTATCTGCGCGGCAAGCTGTCGCTCGACGACGCCGTCGCCAAAGGCAAGATCGACACGCGGCATTATTCCAAGCGCCAGTTCACCTGGTTCCGCCATCAGCTTTCGCAGTTCAAATGGGCGCCGCCGGCAACTGCGGTGGACGAGCTCGACACGCTGCTTCGAAAGCGTTGACGGATTTTGCAGCCGGGTTTCTACTCTCCGAACACTTCATTGTCGGAGAAGCATCATGCATCGTCAGACATTCCGTTGCGAAGCCGTCAACCTTCCCGTTGCGCGCCGCAATATTCTCCTCGGCATGGCGACGCTTGCCGCATTGGTTCCGATCCGCGCACGCGCCGCAGACGGACAGGCGAAGATCGCCGACCTCGTCGATGCAGACGGCAACGCCAGCCCTTGGGCCGTGGCTAATTCCGGTGCGAAGATCGTCTTGCGCGGCTACTTCGCGCCCGCTCTCACGGACGTGAAGTTCGATCTCTACGAAGCGCCCGCAGCACCGTGCCAGCTCTGCGGCATGATCCATGATGCCGGCGCCAACATCGAAGTCGAAGCCCGCGTGCCGGCCGATGCAAATATGATGAAGATGATCGAGGTGGCAGGCCGCATCGAAGCAGCAGTCGATCGCGCGCCGCGCATCATCGCCGCCGAAGCCGCCACGGTCTGATCGATTTCTCTGTCGCAGAAAGGCGCCACTATGCGTCTCCTTGTGCAAGGCGTTCGCGCCGGTTCCATCGTGCTTGCCCTCGCGGGCCTCTCTTCAGCTACGGCGCTCGCGCAATCCGCTGACACCATCCTGCGCAACGGTAGGATCTACACGATCGACAAAGCCTTCGGCACGGCGCAGGCCGTGGCCATCCGCGATGGCCGCTTCACCGCCGTGGGCGACGACGCCAGCGTGATGAAGGAAGCCGGCCCCAATACGCAGGTGATCGACCTTGCCGGGCGCACCGTCATTCCGGGCCTCACCGACACACATCTGCATCAATCGCTCGCCGCCACCAATCAGCCCGCGGTGCAATTGATCGACGCGCGCTCCATCGCCGACGTACAGAAACGCATCAGCGAGCGTGCCGCCAACACGGCGCGAGGCGAATGGATCACCGCTTCCTCCGGCTGGCACGAAAGCCTGCTTGCCGAGGGCCGGCTGCCGACACGCTATGAGCTCGATGCGGCCGCGCCGAACAATCCGGTCTTCATTCCGCGCGGCGGCCATGTTGTGGCCATCAACAGCAAGGCGCTTGAGATCGCCGGCATCACCAAGGAAACCAAGAACCCGCCCGGCGGCATCATCGTCCGCGACCCGGCCACGGGCGAAGCAACCGGCGTATTGCTCGAGTCGGCCGCCTTTTTCGCCCGCAAGGTGCAGCCGCCGCCGCCTGCTCCGGAGCGCTTTCTCGAACTGCTCAAATCACAGATGCAGGCGCTCAACGCCATGGGCATCATCGGCGTCGTCGAGCCCGGCCTTGACGAGCGGATGTTCGGTCTTTATCAGCGCCTGCGCGATGCGGGTGAGATCACGGTCCGCACCGACCTGCTCTACCGCGCCATCACGCCGGATCAGGTGCGCAAGGGCCTCGCCTTCAAGTCGATGAAGAACGACGACATGCTGCGCTTCGTCGGCTTCAAATTCCTGCTCGACGGCGGCGTCGAGGGCGCGCGCATGCGCGAGCCCTATCGCATCGTGCCTGGCGAACAGCCGGACAAGGATTATCGCGGCCTCATGCTGCTGCCGCCCGGCGGCGAGGAGGAATGGGGTCAGGCCCTGCAACTCGTGGCCGATGCCGGCCTGCAGGCGCAGACCCATGCGGTAGGAGATGAAACCATCGACACCGTCGTGCGCGCCTATGAGAAGGTGAATGCCACACGCCCGATCCGCGACCTGCGCTGGACCGTGATGCATATCTTCCTGCCCAGCGACACGGCGCTGAAGACCATGGCCGACATCGGCATCATGGCGACGGTGCAGGACCACGCCGTCCTGCTCGGCCACAACCAGCGGCGCTGGTGGGGCGACGAGCGCGCCGCCTATGCCATCCCGATCCGCAAGATCCTCGATGCCGGGATCATGGCCGGCGGCGGCTCCGACGGCCCGGTGGTCCCCTTCGATCCGTTCCAGTCGATGTGGTGGATGACGACGCGCCAGACACTCAACGGCTATGCGCTCGGCCCCGAACAGGCAATCACGCCGCGCGAAGCGCTGACGCTCTATACGATCAACAATGCCATCGTCATGGGCGTCGAAAAGGACCGCGGCTCCATCGAGACCGGCAAGCTCGCCGATCTCGTCGTTCTGTCGAAGGACATTCTCACAGTCCCGCGCGACGAGATCCGCGACACGAAGGCGCTGATGACCCTGCTCGGCGGCAAGGTCGTGCACAGGACCGGGATTTAGGTATCATCCGGCAAACCCGCCGCTATCGAGAAACGCCTGTTCCTCCGCCGTCGTGATGCGCCCCATCACCGCGTTGCGGTGAGGGAACCGGCCGAAGCGCTCGATGATGTCGAGATGCTGCTTGGCGAATTTGAAATTGTCTTCCAGCCCCGGCCGGTCGCACAGGGCGACGCAGCGCTCCTGATCGTCGACCGATTCGGAATGCATCAGCGGCAGATAGAAAAAGGCCCGCAGGCTTTCGGCAACCTGCCCGTCGAAGCCGTGTTCCAGCGCATCGTCGGCGATGCGGCGCGCCATGGCATCGGTCGCGAAGGCATGGGCAGACCCGCGGAACAGGTTGCGCGGAAACTGGTCGAGCAGCAGCAGCAGCGCCAGTGCGCCTTCGGCCGTGTCTTCCCAGGCAGCAAGCTCGCAGCGCGCTGCCGCTTCATGAGCCCCGAGAAATCGCGCGCGGATGTCCGCGTCGAATGCCTCGTCCTTGGCGAACCATTTATCCGGACCGGCCTCTTCCCAGAAACGCACTATCTCCGCTGCGCTCGGCGTCGTCATCATACAAGCTCTCCGATGTCCGCTGTGGCTCCGATCCGTTCACAGGTTTATAGGAACCTTACGACCGCTGGAGCAATCTTTGACCGACGCTACCGTGCTGCAAACCCAAACGCCGCAAACCCAAACACCACAAACTCAAGCCGCCCCCATCGATTTCCGCAATCTGATCTGGGCCGCGCTGGCGCTTGCCGCCATGACCGGCGTCATCGTCTGGGACAATCAGTGGGCGCTGACCTTCCTGCATATTTTCGTCGGCGGCCTGTGGACCGGAATCGACCTGTTCATGGGTTTCATCGTCGGGCCCGTTCTGCGCAGCACACCGTTCGAGGCCCGCCGTTCGGTCATGCTGCGGCTGACGCCGCGCACGATCTTCGTGCTGCCCGTGCTGTCGATCGCTACCAGCACCACCGGCTGGTATCTCGCCAAGATGCTGGGCTATCTCGACGCGCCCTGGCCCGCCTACGGCTGGGTCGTCGCGGCGCTGGTCGTGGTGACCATCCTGACGATCCAGGGCGTCGGATTTCTGCTGCCCACCCAGATCCGCGTCTACCTCGAATTGCGCAAGCAAGACCCCGATCAGGCCCGCATCGGCCGGCTGACTGGCAGCTATTTCTACATCGTCGCCGCCCAGGGTGTGCTCCAGGTCGTGATTCTGGTGATTATGGCGCGATTCCGCTTGGGGATTTAAGGTGTGGCCAGTCCCGGCATCGACATCGCGCCACTGACACCCCACATTCAATGGGTATGATTCGGCGCTGAGCGCGATAAATTTGCCCCGAGAGAGCTAGGATAGTAGAGCTAAACCTTGGCTGACCCCTTTTCGCTTGAAGACGCCGACGAGCCCGACTTCGCCCGCGCCCCTGCGCCGCGCGAAGGCGGCATTGCCGCGCGCGCTCAGGCGGCCATGCGGGCCGGCATGGGCGTGCCGCGCTATGTCGAGGCCCTGAACCCGGAACAGCGCGCCGCCGTCGAAGCACTCGACGGCCCGGTTCTCGTCCTCGCCGGCGCCGGCACCGGCAAGACGCGGGTGCTGACGACGCGCATCGCCCATATCATCGCCACCGGCCGCGCCAGGGCGCATGAAATCCTCGCCGTCACCTTCACCAACAAGGCGTCGCGCGAGATGAAGGAGCGCATCGCCGCGCTCGCAGGCCCGGTCGCCGAAGGCATGCCCTGGCTCGGCACCTTCCACGCCATCGGCACCAAGATCCTGCGCCGCCATGCCGAACTCGTCGGCCTGAAATCCGGCTTCACCATTCTTGACACAGACGACCAGGTGCGGCTGCTGCGCCAGGTCATCCAGTCGGAGAATATCGACGATAAGCGCTGGACGCCGCGCGCGCTCGCCATCCAGATCGATAACTGGAAGAACCGCGGGCTGGAGCCATCGCGCGTGCCGGCCGGCGAGGCCGAGGCCTTCGCCAACGGCAAGGGCCGCCATCTCTACACGCTCTACCAGGAGCGCCTGAAGATTCTCAACGCCGCCGACTTCGGCGACCTGCTGCTGGAAGGCCTGCGCCTTTTGCGTGAGCACCCAGATATCCTCGCCGAATATCAGCGCCGCTTCCGCTACATTCTCGTCGACGAGTATCAGGACACCAATACTGTTCAATATCTGTGGCTGCGTCTGCTGGCGCAGCCTTCGGCCGAGCGTCCGCAGCGCAACATCTGCTGCGTCGGCGATGACGACCAGTCGATCTACGGCTGGCGCGGCGCCGACGTCGACAACATCCTGCGCTTCGAGAAGGACTTTCCCGGCGCTACCGTCATCCGTCTCGAGCGCAACTATCGCTCGACCGGGCATATCCTCGCCGCCGCCGCTCATCTCATCGCCCACAACGAAGGCCGCCTCGGCAAGACGCTGTTCACCGACGGCGAAGAAGGCGAGAAGCCGACCGTCTCCGGCGTCTGGGATTCGGAGGAGGAAGCCCGCACCATCGGCGAGGACATCGAGCAGTTGCAGCGCAAGGGCCAGTCGCTCGATGAAGTGGCGATCCTGGTGCGCGCCTCGTTCCAGATGCGCGAGTTCGAAGAACGCTTCATCACGTTGGGGCTTCCCTATAAAGTCATCGGCGGCCCGCGCTTCTACGAACGCGCCGAAATCCGTGATGCGCTGGCCTATCTGCGCTGCGTCGCGCAGCCGGCGGACGATCTCGCCTTCGAGCGCATTTTCAACGTGCCCAAGCGCGGCCTCGGCGACGCGACCTTGCAGATCCTGCACGACCACGCGCGCCGGCAAAAAATCCCGCTCATGCAGGCGGCGCGGGAATTGATCGAGACAGAAGAGTTGAAGCCGCGTCCGCGCCAGATCATTCGCGCGTTGATGGACGATTTCGCGCGCTGGTCGTCGCAGATCGACGCCAAGCCGCACAACGAACTCGCCGAACAAATTCTCGAGGAATCCGGCTACACTGACATGTGGCAGAAGGACCGCTCGGCCGATGCGGCCGGACGGCTGGAAAACCTCAAGGAACTCGTGCGCTCGATGGAAGAATTCCCCGACCTCGGCGGATTTCTCGAACACATCTCGCTCGTCATGGATGCCGACAACAGGGAAGCCGGCGAGCGCCTGTCGATCATGACGCTGCACGCCGCCAAGGGCCTCGAATTCGAGACGGTTTATCTGCCCGGCTGGGAGGAAGGCCTGTTTCCGCACCAGCGCTCGCTCGACGAACAGGGTCGCGCCGGCCTCGAGGAAGAGCGCCGTCTTGCTTATGTGGGCATCACTCGCGCGCGCCTGCGCGCCAAGATCTACTTCGCCACCAACCGCCGCATCCGCGGCATGTGGCAGACGACCATCCCCTCACGCTTCCTCGATGAATTGCCGGCGGCGCATGTGGATGTGGTGGAAGCGCCGCAGGGCAATTACGGCGGCTATGGCGTCTCGCGCTTCAATTCGCTCGACACGTTCGGTTCGTCGTACAACACGCCGGGCTGGCAGCGCGCCCAGAAGAACCGCCAAAAGAACGGTAACGACAACAGCGGATTCAGTGAACGCGGCCAGGCATCGTGGAGCAACCCTTCGCGCCGTGGCGGCCAGACCATCGAAGGCGAACTCGTCGCCAAATCGAGCGTCGTCTCCGGTTTCACCAAGGGCGTGCGCGTTTTCCACCAGAAATTCGGCCCCGGCACGGTCTCTGCCGTCGACGGCAACAAGCTGACGGTGGATTTCGACAAGGCCGGCCGCAAGATGGTGCTGGAGAGCTTCGTCCAGGCGGCGTGAAGTGTGGTTTGAAAATTGCATTTCGCCGCGGCAGGCGTGCGACTAAAATGCCTGCGAAATGATATTCATATGACGTCTTTCAGAGGAATCCATGGCCACATTCGGTCTCGAAAATGCACTAACCGCCAAGGCCTATCGGATCGCGCCAAACGACACGAATTATTTCGCCGTTCTTTTCGATCCGGAAAAGGACAGGGTCGCCAATATTTACGTGGTTGAAATATTCACGAAGGGCGGCGCAACCCCGCCCAACGAGCACACCGCCGCGCACGAATTCTTCTACGTCCTGCACGGCGAGGGGATAGCGCGATGTGGCGACCGCACGATCCCGATCAAGAAGGGGGATTCTCTGCTGCTGCATCCGGGAACCGAGCATGTCGTCGAGAACACCGGAGACAGCAAGCTCTACACCCTCACAGTCATGACGCCCAATGAGGGGTTTGCCGAATTGATCCGCAACGGCCAGCCTATGGAGCTCGACGATGAAGATCGCCGCGTTCTCGGGGCATAGCGATAAACGCAGGGGTTGATATGAACCATCGCCATGATGACAGGCCTCAGGGAAGCGATCCGGTCCTGCTCCCGCTTGGCTCGACGCCCCGCAACCAGTGGCGCGTCTCGGAGACGTTCGCCGAACTAGTGAGGCATGAACCCGTTCCTCGCCCGCTCACCGTCCAGGCCGGGCCGAAGCAAGTCAGATTCGATATCGGCCGGACGGCGATCATCGTCGTCGATATGCAGAATGATTTCTGCCATCCGGACGGTTGGCTCGCGCATATCGGCGTCGATGTCACGCCCGCGCGCGCGCCGATCGGCCCGCTCTCCCGTCTGTTGCCCGCGTTGCGCCAGGCCGATGTTCCAGTCGTTTGGCTGAACTGGGGAAATCGTCCCGATCGCCTGAATCTCAGCCCGTCCCTGCTGCATGTTTATAAACCCAGCGGTGCCGGCGTCGGCCTTGGTGATCCGTTGCCCAAGTCCGGCGCACGTGTACTGGAGACGGGGAGCTGGTCGGCGGCCATCGTCGACGAGTTGCCCGTCGAGCCGCAGGACATTCATGTCGCCAAATACCGCATGTCCGGCTTCCAGGACACGCCGCTCGACAGCATTCTGCGAAACCTGAATGTCACGACGCTGCTGTTTGCCGGCGTGAATGCGGATCAATGCGTGCTCTGCACATTGCAAAGCGCGAATTTCCGCGGCTACGATTGCATCCTTCTGAGCGATTGTTCAGCGACCACGTCGCCGGACTTCTGCATGGCGGCGACGATCTATAACGTCCGGCAATGCTTCGGCTTCGTGGCCGATGGCAATGAAATCATCGCGGCGCTCGGTCGAGCAGGCGTCACCTCACAGTCCGCCGATGACGATGCTTTATCCGCAATGGACGGCGGCTGAGTGCTGCCGCGTCGGTTTATCAAAGCCTGATTCTTTGATGGCTTACTTCTTCTTCAGGCACATCATCGCCTTCGGCGTGCAAGCGATTCCCGGTGTCGAGCACTGCGGCTTACCGGCGGAATCGCGGCTGCAGACTTGGCAGGCGTTCGTCCATTCGGCGCACGAGGCATTGCGCACACCCCACGCTTCCACCGTGTTCAGCACGGGCTTGGGCATGGGCGCCATGCGCGGCGCATCAGCAAAAGCTGCGCCGGCGAGCGCCGTGAAAAGGAGAAGCGAGGCCGCGCGAATCATAGGAATCATTCTAACCGCGCGGCCCCGCATCTGTCTCATCCGATGTGTTTCTTGAGAAAAGCGAGCGTGCGCTCCCAGGCCAGTTCGGTCTCTTCCCGGTCGTGAGCCGACTGGCGCTGCTCGTTCACGAACCCGTGCTCGGCATCGTAGCGATAAAGCTCGAACGTCTTGCCCGCCGCCTTCAGATCGGCCTCGAACTTGTTGACCAGTTCGGGCGTGCACCAGCCGTCGGTATTGGCGAAATGGCATTGCAACGGAATCTTGACATCCGCCGCCTTGGCCACGGCTTCCGGCGGAATGCCATAGAAGGGAATCGCGCAGGCGAATTCCGACAGGCGGCAGGCGGCAAGAATGCTCACGGCACCGCCCATGCAGAAACCGCTGATGGCCACCTTGGAGCCGAAGCCTTGCAGGAACTGCGCCGCGCCGCGCACGCTCTGGTCAACCGCATCGAGGAAGTTCAGCGATCCCATCTGTTTTCCAGCCGCTTCCTGATCGTGATAAGGCACGACGACGCCGGCATAGAGGTCGGGTGCGATCACATTGTAGCCTGCGAGCGCGAAGCGGTCGGCGATGCCCTTGATCTGGTCCTGCAGGCCCCACCATTCCTGAATCACGACGACGCTGGGCGCCTTGGCCCGGCCTGCGGCGACAAAATAGCCCGAGGCGTCTTTGCCGTCCGGACGTTGCCAGGTGATCGTCGTTCCCATCGTTCTCTCCCTTCGTGCCCCCGCAAAATCGCGGACTTTCGCCGCTTCATAGCATCCGGCCCGGCGCATCGTCGAGATGGCAGATGATCCGCTCCAGTTGGGAATCACGAAATCGTTGTGCTATAGCGTTTTCGATCCAGCGGATCGGTAAAGACGCGTCTAGTTTATTGAAAGAGCGCATTTTCTTCACGCGAACTGGTGCCCACTTAACTTGAAAATGCGCTAGAGAAGACCATGCTCGAAGGACTGCCTCCCAACAACGCCGCCCACATGATGCAACTCGTCTGCGACGAACCGCAGGCGCGCGCCATCGCCGATCTGATCGTCGAAATGTTCGACCCGTCCGACGCTGCCGCCTCGGCGTTCGAGATCGAGGAAAACACCAGGGACTGGAAGTCTGGCGACTGGATCGTCGAGGCCTATTTCGGCTCCGAACCGGACGAGGATTATGTCCGTTCACTGGTCGAAACCGTCGCCGGCAAGAAGGCCGCCGCCGCCGCCGAATTCTCGCTGGTGGCGGAGAAGGACTGGATCGCCTCGTCGCTTGAGGGCCTGGTGCCCGTGCGCGCCGGCCGGTTCCTGGTTCACGGCTCCCATGACCGCGGCAAGGCCGGCGTCAACGACATCGCGCTCGAGATCGAGGCGGCGCTTGCCTTCGGCACCGGACACCACGGCACCACCCGCGGCTGCCTGCTCATGCTCGACTGGATCTTGAAGCGCCGCCGGCCTCAGCGCGTCCTCGACGTCGGCACCGGCACCGGCGTGCTCGCGCTTGCCGCGGCGCGCGTCCTGCACCGTTCGATCATCGCCGGCGATATAGATCCCATTTCGGTCGAGGCCACGCGCGCCAATGCGGCGCTCAACGGCGCCAGGCCCTGGGTGGAAGCCTTTACGGCGCGCGGCGTCATGCATCCGGTGCTGCGCAGTTCCGGTCCCTACGACCTGATCTTCGCCAATATCCTTGCCCGCCCGCTGCGCCGGATGGCGCCGGAGATCGCCAAAGTAGCTGCCCGCAACGGCGACATCATCCTGTCGGGCCTGCTTGGGCCTGACGTGCCGGGCGTGCTGTCCTCGTTCGAGGCGCAGGGCTTTCATCTCGCCCGCCGCATCGATCTCGAAGGCTGGGCGACCCTCGTCATGCGCCAGGGCGGCGCGACGCCGATGAAGCGCCCCTATGTCAGAACCTCCCATTGGCCGCCGTAACTGAATAGATCGACATGACCGAGCCAGCCGACACGCCCCTGTTCGAATGCCTCTACCAGACCTTCACTGACGCAGCCGACGCGTCGCAGGGCAAGGCGCGCACAGCGCTCCTGCGCGACGAGCTCAAGCGCCGCGATCTCGATGGCTTCATCGTCCCGCGCTCCGATGAGTATCAGAACGAATATGTACCGGCTGCCGCGGAACGGCTTGCCTGGCTCACCGGCTTTACCGGGTCGGCAGGCCTCGCCATCGTGCTGGCCGACCGCGCCGCGATCTTCATCGACGGACGTTATACCCTGCAGGTGCGCGATCAGGTCGACACGCGCGTGTTCGTACCGGTGCCGATTGCGGACACTACGCCATCGCAATGGCTGGGCAAGAACGCCGGCAAGGGCCAGCGGATCGGTTTCGATCCCTGGCTGACGACACCCAGCGCTTTTGAGGCCTATGAACGCGGGGCGCATGCGGCTGGCGCAACGCTTGTCGCGGTCGAGACAAATCCGCTTGATGCCGTCTGGTATGACAGGCCGCCTGCTCCGCTCGGCGCCGTCAACCTGCATCCCAAAAGATATGCCGGCGTCGATGCGAGCAAAAAACTAGTGCGCATCGCCAAGGGGCTCGGCAAGGGCGAGGCGCTGCTTGTCAGCAATCCGCACAATTCCGCCTGGGCGTTCAACATCCGCGGCAGCGATGTCTCGCATACACCGCTGCCTTTGTGCACCTCGCTCATCGCCCAGGACGGCAAAGCGCAAATCTTTATCGACCGCCGCAAGCTCGACGAAAAAACCCATGCGGCGCTGGCGAAACTGGCACAGGTGCACGAGCCTTCCGACCTGCTCGAAGCTCTTGCTCAATGCGGTCGTGACGGCGCGACAGTGCGCTTCGATGCGGCGACAACACCGGTGGCTCTCGTCAATGCCCTGAAGGCTGCCGGCGGCAAGGCTGTTGTGGGCGATGATCCGATCACTTTGCTGAAGGCGATCAAGAACGCAGCGGAAATCGATGGTGCGCGCGCTGCCCATCTGCGCGACGGCGCCGCGGTCGCAAGCTTTCTCGCCTGGTTCGATGAAGCTGCATCGCGCGGCAAATTGACCGAGATCGATGCTGTCAAGGCGCTTGAAACCTTTCGCCGCCAGACGAAAAAGCTCAAGGACGTCTCGTTTCCAACCATATCCGGCGCCGGCGCCAATGGCGCCATAGTGCATTACCGCGTCACCGATAAAACCAATGCCCGCATCGGGCGCGGCCTCTTCCTGCTCGATTCCGGCGCGCAATACGAGGACGGCACGACCGACATCACCCGCACGATCGCCGTCGGCAAGCCGACGCCGGACATGCGCGCCTGTTTCACCCGCGTGCTCAAGGGCCATATCGGCATCGCCGATGCGGTGTTTCCGAAAGGCACGAGCGGTTTGCAGATCGACGGTTTCGCGCGCCGCTCCCTCTGGGATGCAGGCCTCGATTACGATCACGGCACCGGCCACGGCGTCGGCTCGTTCCTGTCGGTCCATGAAGGACCGCAGAATATTTCCAAGCGCGGCTCGACCGCGCTCGAGCCGGGCATGATCGTCTCCAACGAGCCCGGCTATTACCGCACCGGCGCCTTCGGCATCCGCATCGAAAATCTGGTGCTGGTCGAAGAGCGCATGATCGCCGGCGCGGAACGCGACATGTTCGGCTTCGAGACCCTGACACTGGTGCCTATCGACACGCGCCTTGTCGATACGAAGCTGATGACCCGCGATGAGCTACGCTGGCTCGATGCTTATCATGCGCGTGTCCGCAAGGCGCTGTCACCGCTGGTGAGCCCGGCGACGCGCAAGTGGCTTGTAGCGGCAACGAAGTCTTTAGGCCGAGGCTGACGCCCCCGTCCTTCGAGACGCCTGCTACGCAGGCTCCTCAGGATGAGGGCTCTGTTTGCATGTAGGATTTACAAAGAAGCCCTCATCCTGAGGAGCGCCTGAAAGGCGCGTCTCGAAGGACGGGGGCGTCGTGCGCGCACTCTCAGCGCGTCTACTTATTCCCCTTCGGCGCTGGCTGGTCCTTGAGCGCCTGCACCATTGCATCGGCCAGCATCTTGCGCAGCTCCCACTTGTCCGCGTCATGAGCGCCGGTCATGTCGTCGAGACGCCAGCCGCTGCCTTCGCGGATGAACAGATATCGCACGACCATCGGCTTCGGATCTTCGAAGGAATAGAACGTCGCGGCGACGACCGCCGCGTTATCGTCCTCGCTTTCGCTGGTGATCTGCAGCTTGTTGACGCTCGGTTCCTGCGAATTGGTCACCGGATCGAAATCAAGGATCGGCTCGTCGAGTTTCTTCGACAGAGCCTCGGCGCGATTGACATCGCCGAGAAAAGCCTTGGAGAAATACCTGGAGCGGATGGCGCGACTGCTGAACGCGGACGGCACGTCATACTTGCCGCTTTTGCCGGCCGATTGCTTGTAAATCAAGGTCACGATCTGCACCGGCGTTTCCTTCGCCGGCGCCTGCGCCAGAAGCGGCGAAGCAGAAAGCGAGGCGGCGAGCGTGAGGCAGAATGAGCGGCGATTCATGAAACGACTCCGGATCAAAACAGTGTGCACAAAATAAGCGCCGCTTTCGTCAAGAGCGATGCGGCATCAAAAATCTATGCCCGGCTCTCTGACTCTATGATGTGAGTTCTATCACAACCAAGTCTCAACCCTGCCCGATCCGTTTGAACCATTCGTCTTCGCTGATCACCTCGACGCCGAACTCCTCGGCCTTCGCCAGTTTCGAGCCTGCACCCGGCCCGGCAACGACAAGACCGGTTTTCTTCGACACCGAGCCCTGCACCTTCGCTCCCAAGCGTTCGGCCATTGCCTTGGCCTCTTCGCGCGTCATGCGCTCAAGCCCGCCGGTGAAGACGACGATCTTACCGGCAACCGGACTGTCGGACTTTACCGCCTCCATCGGTTCCGGCGTCACCTCCTTCAACAAGGCATCGAGCGCATGAAGATTGTGCCGCTCGGCAAAAAAATCGACCAGCGCTTCGGCCACCACCGAACCGATGCCGTCGATGTTCTCGATCTCGGCGCGCGCCTCCGTATCATCCTTGCTCGCCGCTTCCGCCGTCGCGCGCAAGGCATCGAACGTATGGAAGTGCCGCGCCAACCGGCGCGCATTCGTCTCACCGACATGGCGGATGCCGAGCGCGAAGATGAAGCGATTGATCGGCACATGCCGCCGCGCCTCGATGGCGGCGAAGAGATTGCGCACCGAGGTTTCGCCAAAGCCTTCGAAATTGCGGATCGGCGTCAGATTCCTGGGGGCGGCGTCGCGCGCAGCCAAGGTGAAAATATCGGCGGGCGTCTTGATCAGGCCTTTCTCATGAAAGAACTCGATCTGCTTGTCGCCCAACCCTTCGATGTCGAACGCATTGCGCGAGGCGAAATGCTTGAGCCGCTCCACCGCCTGCGCCGAACAGATGAGACCGCCGGTACAGCGCCGCACCACATCGGCCACGCCCTTGTCGTCGAGTTCGCGCACGGCGGCGGAATGACAGACCGGGCAATGGTCCGGAAATTTGTAGGGCCTGGCATGCGCCGGCCGCTTGTCGAGCACCGGCCCCAGGACCTGCGGGATCACGTCGCCGGCCCGCTGCACCATCACCGTGTCGCCGATGCGCACGTCCTTGCGGGCGATCTCGTCCTCATTGTGCAAGGTGGCGTTGGAGACGACGACACCGCCGACCGTCACCGGCTCGAGCTTGGCGACCGGCGTCAGCGAGCCTGTGCGCCCGACCTGGATTTCGATTCCGCGCAGGATCGTCGTCGCCTGTTCGGCCGGGAACTTGTGCGCCGTCGCCCAGCGCGGCGAGCGCGAGACGAAGCCAAGGCGTTCGCGCAGAGCCAGATCATTGACCTTGTAGACAACACCATCGATGTCATAGGCGAGCGTCGCGCGCTGTACTTCGATCTTGCGATAGAAGGCCAGCAGGTCGTCGGCGGAATGACAAAGCGTTGCCAGTTCGTTCACCGGCAGGCCGTAGCGCCTGAACGCAGCGATCATTCCCGTCTGCGTCTTCGCCGGCAGGTCACTCACCTCGCCCCAGGCATAGGCGAAGAAATGCAACGGCCGCCTGGCAGTGATGGTTGCATCGAGCTGGCGCAATGAGCCTGCCGCCGCATTGCGTGGATTGGCGAAGACCTTCTCGCCCTCGGCCTCCTGCCGCACGTTCATGGCCGCGAAGTCCTTGTGCGTCATGTAGACTTCGCCACGCACTTCCAGAACGGCCGGCGCGTGATGGCCTTTCAGCTCATGAGGGATCTCTTTGATCGTGCGCACATTGGCGGTGACATCCTCGCCCTCGAACCCGTCGCCGCGTGTCGCCGCCTGCACCAGTTTGCCGTGTTCGTAGCGCAACGAACAGGACAGCCCGTCGATCTTGGGCTCCGCCGTCAATTCCAGCGGCGCATCGGCAGCAAGGCCGAGAAATCGGCGTACGCGCGCGATGAATTCCGCCGCTTCTTCGTCCTCGAATATATTGCCGAGCGACAGCATCGGCACCACATGGCGCACCTTGGCGAATTTTTCCGAGGGCGCGGCGCCGACGCTCTTCGACACTTTCTCCGCATCGGCGAGATCAGGATAGGCCGCCTCGAGCGCCTCGAACTGGCGGCGCAGTGCATCGTAAGCCGCATCCGAAATCGTCGGCGCGTCTTTCTGATGATAGGCGACGTCGTGGGTGGCGATTTCCTTCGCCAGCCGCTTCAGTTCCCGGCGGGCTCGAGCAGGTGAAAGGGCTGCGGGCGAAAGCTCTGTGGTCGGACTAGGCTTTTTCATCGCCAAGAAATAGCGCGCCGTCGCGCGGGGGCCAAGCCGCAGAGAGGCTACTTCGCGCTTTCGATCAGGCGCCGGGCTGCGGCGCGCGCCTCTTCGGTGATGGTGGCCCCGGCCAGCATGCGGGCGATTTCCTCGCGCCGCTCTCCATCATCCAGCGCATCGACGCGGGTGGCAACCCTTTTGCCCTTGTCGGCAGCAGCCTTTGCGATGCGCATATGGCCGCCGGCGCGGGCCGCCACCTGCGGAGCGTGGGTTACGGCCAGGACTTGCACTTTCGAGGCCAGCCGCGCCAGGCGATGACCGATGGCGTCGGCTACCGCGCCGCCGACGCCGGTGTCGATCTCGTCGAACACCAGAGTGGGGGCCGAACCGCGGTCGGCGAGCACCACTTTGAGCGCCAGCATGAATCTAGCGAGTTCGCCGCCGGACGCGACCTTGAGGAGCGGTCCCGGCCGCGTGCCCGGATTGGTCTGCACCCAGAACTCCACCCGGTCGATGCCGTCGGCGCCGCCGGTTGATTCGCTCTCGATCGAGGTGGTGAAGCGCGCCTGATCCAGCTTCAGCGGCGGCAATTCGGCATTCACCGCCTTGTCGAGCTGGGCAGCCGCCTTGCGCCGCGCCGCCGACAAGGCAGCCGCTGCCGCCTCATAGGTCTTGCGCGCATCGGCCAGGGCTTTGCCGAGACGCACCAGATTGGCCTCGCCTGCGTCGAGCGCCGCGAGATCGGCGGCATATCTTTCCGCCAGCGCGGCAAGTTGATCGACCGGCGTCGCATATTTGCGCGCCGCGGCGCGCAGCGCGAACAGTCGCTCCTCGGAACGCTCCAGATCGCGCGGATCGAATTCGCAGGATTGCAGGGCCGAATCTACGGTCTGCGCCGCGACCTCGATGGCGTTCAGGGCGGCATCGAGCGCCTTCAGGGACGGCTCGATCAAGGCCGGCGCTTGCGGCGCCCGGCGCTCCAGCCGCCGCAGCGCCGACGACAGCGCCGACGCGGGCGAATCATTGCCGTGCAGCAGCTCGTGCGCCTCGCGCAATTCGGTCGTCACCTTCTCGGCCTGCATCATCCCCGTGCGCCGCACGGCGAGTTCCTGCTCCTCATTGGCTTGGGGCGCCAACTTGTTCAGTTCCTCATGGGCGTGGCGCAGGAAATCGGCTTCCTTGCGGGCGCGCTCGATGCGCCCCTCTTCCTCGGCGAGTTCCGCCTGGGTGGTGCGCACGCGCGCATGGGCGGCGCGCACGTCCGCGACCTTTTTCTCAAGTCCGCCATAGGCGTCGATCAGCGCCCGATGCATGGCCGGATCGACCAGCGCCCGGTCGTCGTGCTGACCGTGGATTTCCACCAGCGCCGCGCCGATCGCCCGCGCCGTCTGCGCGCTGACCGCCTGGTCGTTGACATAGGCCCGGGTGCGGCCGTCGGCGAATTGGATACGCCGCAGGATCAATTCCCCGTCGACGTCGATTTCATGGAATTTCGCCACCGCCAGAGCGGGATGATCAGGTGCGAGTTCGAACGCCGCCGTCACCTGCCCCTGCGTCTGGCTCTGCCGCACCAGCGAGCCGTCGCCGCGCCCGCCCAGCGCCAGGGCAAAGGCGTCGAGCAGAATCGACTTGCCGGCGCCGGTCTCACCGGTCAGCACGGTCAATCCCGCGCTGGGCGCGAGATCGAGTTTATCGATCAGGACGATGTCGCGAATGGAGAGCTGAATCAGCATGGGATCAACACCCCATGCTTAGACCATTTTCATGTCAAGGTGGACTGATTTCTGCGCGGTGAAAAACAAGCGGGATCCGAAAACGTGGATACCGGCTTTTCGCGAGAATCCCGCGCCGGTTATCAAAATCCTCTTGATCCGGCCCTCTGGCATTTTCTCAGGCGCGGCGGAACAGCCGCGAAATCCACGACCCCTGGCTTTCGGCAGGGCTCAGGCCGCCGCCGGCGAGCAGCGTATAGGCGTCCTTGTACCATTGGCCATCGGGATAATTGTGCCCGAGAACGGCCGCGGCGGTTTGCGCTTCATTGGTGATTCCAAGCGCCAGATAGGCTTCGGTCAGGCGATAGAGTGCTTCTTCCGCATGCCGCGTCGTCTGGTACTTGCCGAGCACTTCGCGGAAGCGGTTGATCGCCGCAGTATAGTTCTTGCGGCCGAGATAGAAGCGGCCGACCGACATTTCCTTGCCCGCAAGCTGGTCGCGGGCGACATTCATCTTGTACTTCGCTTCTTCAACGTACTCGGACTTGGGGAATTTCTCGATCAATTGCGAGAAAATCTTCACCGCTTCTTCCGCCCGCTCCTGGTCGCGGGTGATGTCGGGAATCTGGTTATACATCGACATGCCGGCGAGATAATAGGCATAGGGCGTCTCGGGCGTCGACGGATACAGGCCGACATAGCGCTTCGCAGCCGACAGCGCCTCGTCGTATTTCTGGCCTTCGTAATTGGAATAGGCGATCATGATGAGGCCCTTGCGGGACCATTGCGAGAATGGGAACTGCTTTTCGAGTTCGCCGAATTTCTTCGCGGCACCGTCATGGTCGCGCTTCTGCAGGCGCACCAGGCCCTGATCGTAAATGTCTTCAGCCGGCTCATCGGCCAGCAGTTTGGTTTCGTATTTTTCGCCGCCGAACGGGTTGAACGATTCGATCGTTGAACAGCCGGCGGCCGGCAGCAGCAAAAGGCCGAGTGCGAGAAGCCGCAGGCAGACTCCCGACTTGACCGCCATCTGTCCGGCGGAGAACTGGGAACGCTGGTGCTCGACACGCATCATTGGGAAAACTCATGCGAATGGGATGCAAACGGGATATTCGAAACGTCGTATCGCCGCACCTCCCCTTGGCAGCCCGAACGAGGGCTCCCTGGACGGTCCGGAATTCACGCAGCTTTTACCTTAAAACAATGACGAACGCCACAGGCCTGCAGCGTCCCTAGTGACAAGGTAAATACGGCTAAAGTCAGCCCGAAAGCCAACGTGGCGGTGCTTTGCGCTGACATTTCCGTTTGTTCCGGCGAGATCACGCAGACAGCCCGCGCCGCCCGATCACGAATGATCGGCGGCGAAAGCCGGCGCTGCGGCCAGAACCGCTTCCATCGCACCGCTGCGGCGACGCCGCGGCGCTTCAACGATCTCATAAGCGTTCGGATCGGCGAAGAGGGCCTCGAGCACCGCGACATTCATGCGATGGCCGCCGCAATAGGAGCGGTAGGTGCCGAGAATCGGGCTTCCCGCCAGCGCCAGATCGCCGATGGCGTCGAGCGTCTTGTGACGGACGAATTCATCGGCGAAACGCAGACCTTCCGGATTGAGGATGCGATCGTCTTCGATAGCGACGGAATTTTCCAGCGACGCCCCAAGTGCGAAACCGGCCTTCCACAGCCGTTCCACATCGCGCAGGAAGCCGAACGTCCGGGCCCGCGCGATATCGCGACGGAAGCACGAAGGATCGAGATCGACGACGGCTTTCTGCCGGCCGACGATCGATTGCTCGAAATCAATCTCGACTTCGAGGCGGAACCCGTGATTCGAGGGGCGCAGTTCCGAAAACATGCGGCCGTGTTCGACACGGACAGGCTTCAATATTCTGAGATAGGAGCGCGGCGCATCGAGTTCGACGATGCCGGCCAGATCAATCCCCTCGACGAAATCAGCCGCCGATCCGTCCATGATCGGAACTTCCGGCCCGTCGATTTCGACGGTCGCATTGTCGACCCCAAGGCCGCACAAAGCCGACAACAGATGTTCGATGGTCGAGACATCGCTCTCGCCAATCACCGTGCATAGCTCGGTCTTGCAGACACTGGACCAGATGGCGGGAATTGCTTTTTCCGATCCGTCCTCGAACCGGCGGATGAAAACGATACCGGAATCAGCTTCGGCCGGCTGCAGAACCATGCGCACGGGAGAGTTGGAATGGACGCCGACGCCACGAAACGTGACGCTTTCGCGCAAAGTCGTCTGTCGAGAATAAACCATAAATGCCCGATACCCCTAAGGACCCCCCAACTCCCGGGCCCGGTCCAAAACTCAAGTTACCGCTGCCTCCGGTCGAAACGCGACCAAGATGGCCAACACTGCTGTAGCGACCGAAAGACAATGCCCTTGTCTTTAAATTTCGATGAGACAGATGTGCAGACGGGAACCCGAAGTCGCCTTCAGCGAAACAAATCACTGCGCTAACTTCCTGATTCAGGATACGCGCCCCCATACCTGTCGCAAAATCACGCTTTCTTACGGTCTGTTACAAACTAACCATTCTGATCAGTCGCTCGCGTACGGTAAAATTTTACAACTAAAATCAAATAGATAAAACCCTGCGCCACGAGAGCGCAGGGTGTTGATAAGAGACCTTGCAGCGCCTGTTTTTTCAATTCGCCTGACGGCGCAGAAAAGCAGGGATTTCGAACTGGTCATCTTCGCTTTGACGCGGCTGCGGAGCGATTCGGCCATGCAGGTCGAGCTGGGCCTGCGGCGCGCGCGCAGGAGCCGGCGCAGCCGGTGCCCGCTTTGCATATTCGGCATGCACGCCTGAAGGATGCGCGCCCGAAGCCTGGCGCGGAGCCGCCGGAGCCAGAGACACCGGCGACGGAGCCGGCTGGCGCGCCGGCGGTGCGGCCTGCCATTGCTGCGGTGCGGCGGGCTCTTCGGATCGGTTAAGACCGAAGGCGGCAATCCGCTCGAGCAGGCCGCGACGGCGCGTTTCGAACCCGCCCTGCTGGCCGGCGGCGTCACCGCGCTGGGCGCGGATCTGGTCCTGCACGGGTTGCGGCAGTTCTTCGATCCGCGGCATGCGGGTCGGACGCACGGCCACCGGCGGAATGAAAGCCGGCGCCGGCTGCTCCGCCTGCGGTGCAGCGGTGATGGCGGCCCGCTCGGCCAGAACCGCAGCGGCGCGGTGGCGCAGCGCCTCGAGCGCCACTTCCTGCTGCTGGGCATGGATCATCTGCGGCGTCGGCGCCTGCTGAACCGGCGCAGCCTGGGGTGCCGGCGCGTAATATTGCTGCGGTTGAAGAGCCGGGGCCATCGGCACGGGCTCGGCCGGCGCGGCATAGGTCGTCACCTCGACCGGCTGCTGCATCATCTGCGGGGCGGCGGCGGGGGCCGCGGCGCGCGGGGCCGACTGGGCGCGCAGCTTCTGCGCCACCTCGGCGATGCGCGCTTCGGCGGCGTTCAATTCGTTGACGTTCGCCGGCTGGTCGATGCCGGTCGCCACCACCGAAACGCGGACGATGCCGTCGAGCGATTCGTCGAAGGTCGCGCCGAGAATGATGTTGGCGTCTTCATCGACTTCCTGGCGGATGCGGCTTGCCGCTTCGTCCACTTCATAAAGGGTCAGGTCGTTGCCGCCGGTGATCGAGATCAGCAGGCCGCGGGCGCCGCGCATCGACGTCTCGTCGAGCAGCGGATTGGAGATCGCCGCTTCCGCCGCGTGAATGGCGCGCTTCTCGCCGGAGGCCTCGCCCGTGCCCATCATCGCCTTGCCCATGTCGCGCATGACGGCGCGCACGTCGGCGAAGTCGAGGTTGATCAGGCCTTCCTTGACCATCAGATCGGTGATGCAGGCGACGCCGGAGTAGAGCACCTGGTCGGCCATCGCGAAAGCGTCGGCAAAGGTGGTCCGCTCGTTGGCGACGCGGAACAGATTCTGGTTGGGAATGACGATCAGCGTGTCGACCGCATTCTGCAGGTCGTTGATGCCGGTCTCGGCCGTGCGCATGCGCCGCACGCCTTCGAACTGGAAGGGCTTGGTGACGACGCCGACCGTGAGAATGCCCATCTCGCGGGCGCAGCGCGCGATCACCGGCGCAGCGCCGGTTCCAGTGCCGCCGCCCATGCCGCCGGTGACGAACACCATATGCGCACCGGCCAGGTGATCACGGATTTCCTCGAGCGCTTCCTCGGCCGCGGCACGGCCGACTTCCGGATGCGAGCCGGCGCCGAGACCCTCGGTCACCTGCAGGCCCATCTGAATGATGCGCTCGGCGCGCGAGGCGGTCAGCGCCTGGGCATCCGTATTGGCGACGATGAAATCGACGCCCGTCAGCCCGGAGACGATCATGTTGTTGACCGCATTGCCGCCGGCTCCGCCGACGCCGCACACCATGATGCGGGGCTTCAGTTCTCTGAGTTCGGGCGCCTTCAGGTTAATAGACATTTTTGGCCTCACATATTTGGACGCCGCGCGCCCGGGTTTCATTTCAATTCGCCGTCTGCTCGTTCCGTCTGCCGGACATGGCTGCCGCACCATGCCGGCTTCCGGTCAGAAGTTCTTCAGAAGTTCTTGCGCAACCAGTTCACCACATTGCCGATATAACCGTCGGTTCCCGTCATCTGCATCAGTCCGCGCGCGCGCGGTTCGAAATGTTCGATGCCGGAGACTTGCGGATAGACAAGAAGCCCCACCGCCGCAGCGAACGCCGGATTGTCGGCGGACGCCGGCAGCCCTTGTACGCCAAGCGGACGGCCGAGCCGGACCTGGCCCGGAATCAGGCGGCGCACCAGTTCGGGCAAGCCCGTGAGCTGGCTGGCGCCGCCCGTCAGAATCATTTGTCCGCCTTGCGGCGCATAGCCGGCAGCCGCGAGCCGGTCGCGCACCAGTTCGATGATTTCCTCAACTCTCGGCTTGATGATGCGCACCAGTTGCGACTTCGCCATATGGGTCGGATGATCGACATCGTCACCCACATGCGTCACCGCAATCGTTTCGCGATCGTCTGACGCCGATGGAATACAGGATCCGTAATAGGTCTTCAGGCGCTCGCTGTCGGCCAGGCGCATCGTCAATCCACGTGCAATGTCCATGGTGATATGATTGCCGCCGACAGCGACCGCATCCACGTGCACGATCCGGCCGCCACTGAAAATGGCGATCGATGTCGTGCCGCCGCCGAGATCGACCACCGTGGTGCCGAGATCGGCCTCGTCGTCGACGAGCGCGGCAAGTCCCGACGCATAGGGTGTCGCCACCATGGCCTCGATGTCGAGATGGCAGCGCTCCACCGCCAGCATCAGATTGCGCGCCGCCGCAATATCCGAGCTGATGACATGCATATGGGCGCCGAGCTGGTCGCCGATCATGTCCATCGGGTCCTGCACCTGCTGCGTGCCGTCGAGCGAGAAACTGGTCGGCAGCGAGTGCAGCACCATGCGGCCCTCGACCGCCGTGCGCGAAGCCGCGGCCTCCAGCACGCGATGGATTTCATAGTCGCCGACCGCGTTGCCGCCGATGTTGATGGCGGCGCTGTAGCGATGCGACGTGAGGCGGCCGCCGGTGATGTTGACGATGACGCTTTCGACCTGCACGCCGGCCATGCGTTCGGCCGCATCGACCGCATGGCGGATGGCCTGTTCGGCCTCGTCCATGTCGACGACCGCGCCGCCCTTCATGCCGCGGGAGCGTTGATGACCGATGCCCAGAATCCGGCAGCGGTGGGTGCGGCCGCGCAACACGTCCGATTGCTCAGCCGGCACCAGCCGCGCGATCAGGCAGGCGACCTTCGACGTACCGACATCGAGAACACAGAGGATGGCGCTCTTGCGTGCCGACAACGGCTTGATGCGAGGTGCAACGCTATAGCCGCTCATGCCGGACCCCTTTTGGACGAGGGCTTCTTGGCGAGAGCTTCCGCACGCTGCGCCGCCGCGTCTTCGGAAAGGCGGACGACGAGTTTACCGGGAACGCGCAAATCGACCGTGATGATGTCTTTCTCGAGCACGCGGTAATCACGCTCCAGACCGGCGAGCTTGGAGACCGCGATCTCCGGTGATTGTTCGGGAAGCTTGACATCGATGCCGGAATTCAATTTCAGGTTCCACCGCCGCTGCGAGATGAGAACGCCGGCGCGGATCTTCGAGCGCATGTCGCCCGCCGCTTCGACGATCTTGAGATATTCGCCCACCCGCTTGTTGGCGCCCTCGCCGACGACGAAGGGCAAATGCGCAAAGCGATCGTCCTTCACCGCGTCGATCACCGTGCCGTCGGCGGCAACGACGGCGACATCGCCGTCCTTCTGCCAAAGGGCATTGGCGCCGCGCTCGGTCACGTCGATCAGCAGGCGGTCTGGATAGAGCTTGCGGACGCTGGCCTGCTCGACGAGCGGCAGCGTCTTCAGATTGTCACGCATCTGAGCCGCGTTGATGAACAACAGCGAATTGCGTTCGCTGACGCCGCTCGCGGCGAGAATCTCCTGTGTGGTGAGCTCGCGCTGGCCGGTGATCGTGATGGCGTGGAGGCCAAAACCGAAGACGCGGGCGATGGTGTCGGCCAGGCTGCCGTTCTCGGCAATGAAGACGTCGTAGCTGCCGCCGCGCACCGAGCCGTAAATGCCCACGAAGGCCGCGAAAACAAGCACCAGCAAGGTGCCGAACCCGCGCCGCGTGACGAGATGGTAGACACGCCCGAGCGTGTCGCCGCGGCGCGCGCGACGGCGCGGCCGCACGGCCGGCAGCCGGCGCGGCGCGATCGCAACGCTTTTTCCGCTTACATGCATCCCGGCCGCCGCAACCTGGGTTGCGGGCGCCAAAGAGGTAAGAACCTCCCCTACCGGTCGCAGGAGGCGTCTTCCACCATCCATCGAACAAGCTCACCGAACGAAAAACCGGCATATGCCGCGAGTTCGGGCACAAGAGAGGTCTCGGTCATACCCGGCTGGGTATTGACCTCCAGTACGACCAATTCACCGGTCCCCCCGGGTCCATCGTCGTAACGAAAGTCGCTACGGCTCACGCCGCGGCATCCAAGAGCTTTATGCGCCCTTAACGACAACTGTTGAATCGTTAGGTAAATATTTTCTTTAATTTTCGCCGGGAGGATGTGAATTGATCCACCTTTTGCATATTTCGCGTTGTAATCGTACCAGCCGCCGTCCGCGGCGCGGATATCGATCACATCGAGGGCCCGGTCGCCCATCACGGCGCAGGTCAGCTCCCGCCCGCCGACAAATGATTCTGCAAGGATTTCATCGCCGTATTTCCAGTCTTCGCGAGTCAGTTCCTGCGGCGGATGCGGCTGGTCCCCGGTGACGATAAAGACCCCGTAGGAAGACCCCTCGGCGATCGGTTTCAGCACATATGGCGGCGTTAACATATGTGTCCGCGCTGCGTCGAAACGGTTAACGACCATGCCCTTGGGAACCGGCACGCCGGCCGCCGCCATGATGGTTTTTGCCATGACCTTGTTCATGGCGAGCGCCGAGGCCAGCACCCCGGAATGGGTATAGGGGATGCGCAGGACCTCGAGAATGCCCTGGATGGTGCCGTCCTCGCCGGTCGGCCCGTGCAAGGCATTGAAGGCGACGTCGGGGCGCATTTCGCCTAGTCGCGCCGAAATATTGCGGTCGACGTCGACGCGCGTGACCCGATAACCGACGCTCTCCAGCGCTTTGGCGCAGGCATTGCCGGAATTCAGCGACACCTCGCGCTCGGAAGACCAGCCGCCCATCAGGACGGCGACGTGTTTTGACATCTATATTCTCCGACGCCTTCGCCGTGCGGCGAATCGTTCAGGACCAATCTCGCCGAATGCGTCTACGGAATGGTTAACGGAATGGAAATTTTTCTCTCGGGCTTCTAAAGGTGTGCTGGGATTCACGTCAAACCGCGCCGAAAATGGCGGTTTTCGAGAGCCGGCAAGCTCTTTATAAAACTTGGCGTACGTTTGTACGTGAGCACCGGAAGCGCAGAGAACCGGCATTTGCAGGCCGGTATCACGTGAAGATCAGCACATCTATTCCCGATGGACGGGATCTATCCACTTGACCGTTTCCGGTTTTTCGACCGGCTCGATGTCGAGGTTGATCGCTACCGCCTGGCCGTCGCTGCGCACCAGCACGCATTCCAGCACCTCGTCGCGGCTGGCGTTGATCTCCTGGTGCGGCACATAGGGCGGCACGAAGATGAAATCGCCCGGCCCCGCCTCGGCGGTGAATTCGAGCTTGTCGCCCCAGCGCATGCGCGCCTTGCCACGCACCACGAAGATGACGCTCTCGAGATGGCCGTGGTGATGCGCGCCGGTCTTGGCGTCGGGATGGATCGTCACCGTGCCTGCCCAGAGTTTCTGCGCCCCGGCGCGGGCGAAATCGATCGCCGCCTTGCGGTCCATGCCGGGCGTGGACGGCACATTGCCATCGAGCGAATTGCCGGGAATGACTCTCACGCCATCGTGCTTCCAGCGCGGCGCTGCATGATCGTGCGAATGATTCTCACTCATGTGATCTGCTCCGGTGTGGGCGCGGGATTGCCGACGCGGCGGATTTCCCAGCGCAGCTCGATGCCCGAATTGGCCTTGACGCGACGGCGCACTTCCTCGCCGAGGCCCTCGATATCGGCGGCGGTGGCACTGCCGCGGTTGATCAAAAAATTGCAATGCATGTCGCTGACCTGCGCATCGCCCATTCTGAGCCCGCGACAGCCGGCTGCGTCAATGACTTTCCACGCGCTTTGCGGCTTTGGATTGGCGAATGTCGATCCGCCGGTCTTCTCGCGGATCGGCTGCGACGCCTCCCGCGCGGCGGTGATGCGATCCATCTCGGCGGTGATGTCCTCCGGCTTGCCCGGCCTGCCCTGGAATACCGCACTGGTGAAGATGACGTCTTCCGGCACGTCGCAATGGCGATAGGAAAAGCCCATGTCGGCATGGCTGTAGACATGGATATCGCCGTTGCGGTCGACGCCGCGCGCCTCGACCAGTACGTCGGTGGTTTCGCCGCCATGGGCGCCGGCGTTCATCCGCAGCGCCCCGCCGATGGAACCCGGAATGCCGCGGTAAAAGGCCAGCCCGTCGATGCCAGCACCGGCGGCGACCCGCGCCAGATGCATGTCGGGAACCGCTGTGCCCGCCCGCAGGCGATGGCCGTCGAGCGCCGTGACCTCGCCGAACCCCTTGCCGCCCAGCTTGATGACGACGCCTTCGATACCGCCGTCACGCACGATGAGATTGGAACCGAGGCCTATGGTCGTGACGGCAATCTCGCGCGGCAGCATCTTCAGGAAATAGGCAAGATCGGCTTCATCGGCCGGCGTGAACAGAACCTGAGCTTCGCCGCCGACGCGAAACCAGGTGAAGGGCGCCAGCGGCTGATTGGCGACGAGACGACCGCGCAGGTTCGGCGCCCGTTCGAGAATGTCCTTGGTGATGTCCTGAAAGCTCATGCGGAGATCCCATCGAGCCAGCGCGAGAAAATCCCGGTTCCGGCACGCAAAGTGGACGGCCCGAAATCCCGGGCCTGTTGTCTGATGTCACGCGGGTCGCTTCCGGCCTTGGCCAGTTCCACCGCATGGCCGATCAGCCATTTTTCAATCTGGTCGGGCCGCGCTTCCAGATGGAATTGCAGGCCGAGGATGTTCGCGCCAATGGCGAAGGCCTGCGTCGGACACGCGGGCGTACGTGCAAGCCGCACGGCCTGTTCCGGCAGCTCCAGATTGTCGCCGTGCCAATGCAGAACGCGAACGCCGTCCAGCGCAGCGAGCACCGACATCCGGCCGGCATCCGACAGCGTCACCGGGCCGTAGCCGATTTCCTTCACGCTTCCAGGCGCGACGGATGCACCGAGCGCGGCCGCCATCAGTTGCGCGCCGAGACAAATCCCCAGAGTCGGACGGCCGGACGCAAGCCGCGCGCGGATGGCCGCTATTTCGGCCCCGAGAAACGGATAGGCGTCGGTTTCATAGACGCCGATCGGTCCACCGAGAATAATGGCGAGCTCGCCGTCCACAAATTCGTTCGCATCAATGTCGTCCACGCCCGCCTGCAGGTCGCGCACACCATAACCACGCGCCGCGACCAGGTCGCCCAATATGCCGAGGTCCTCGAAAGCGACATGCCGGAGAGCGATGCAGCTGCGCATGGGCCATTCACCCTTTCAGCGCCGCGAGCTCGGCCGGCAGCGCCGCTGCCCATTGCGTGATATTGCCGGCGCCGAGCAGGACGATGTAATCGCCAGGTCCCGCGATCGCGGCGATCGTTTCAGCAAGCACGGTGGGAGATTCGAGCGCCATGACATTGCGATGGCCATGCGCCTTCGCCGCAGCCACGAGCCCGGCCTTGTCGGCACCTTCGATCGGCTTTTCGCCGGCGGCATAGACGTCCGCCACGATGACGTAGTCGGCATCGTTGAAGCAGGCGGCGAAATCGTTGAAGAGCGAATGCAGCCGGCTGTAGCGATGCGGCTGCACGACGGCGATGACCTTGTTCTTCGTCGAGGCGCGCGCCGCGCGCAACACGGCGGCGATCTCGACCGGATGATGGCCGTAATCGTCGAAAATCTGCGCCCCGTTCCATTCACCCGTCTTGGTGAACCGCCGCTTGACGCCGCCGAAGGCGGCAAGGCCCTTGACGATGGTGGCGACGTCGACGCCGAGCTCATAGGCCACCGCGATCGCCGCCGTGGCGTTGAGCGCGTTGTGATGGCCCGGCATCGGCATGACCAGGTTTTCGAGATAGGTCGCCTGCGACGTCTTGCGGTCGCGCACCAGGACATTGAAGCGGGAGCTTCCGCCCGTCAGATCGACATCGAGCAGCCGCACGTCTGCCTGCGGATTGACGCCATAGGTGATGACGCGCCGGTCTTCGATACGCCCGACAAGCTCCTGCACCGTCGGATGATCGAGGCACATGACGGCGAAACCATAGAACGGCAGGTTTTCGACAAGCGCGCGAAATGCATCCTTGATCGCATCGAAGGTCTTGAAGTGATCCAGATGTTCGGCATCGATATTGGTCACGACAACCACGTCCGCCGGCAGCTTCAGGAACGTGCCGTCGCTCTCGTCGGCTTCCACCACCATCCATTCGCCGGCGCCAAGCCGCGCATTGGTACCATAGGCATTGATGATGCCGCCGTTGATCACCGTTGGATCGAAGCCACCCGCGTCCAGCAGCGTGGCGACGATCGAGGTCGTCGTCGTCTTGCCATGGGTGCCGGCCACGGCGACCGAGCGCTTGAGGCGCATCAGTTCCGCCAGCATCTCGGCGCGTCGCACCACGGGAATGCGCCGTTCGCGGGCGGCGACCAGTTCGGGATTGTCACGCCGGATCGCCGTCGACACCACGAGCACTTCGGCCTTGCCGAGATTATCGGCGTTGTGGCCGATGAAGACATGTGCGCCGCGTTCACGCAGGCGCTGCACGTTGGCATTCTCGCTCGCGTCCGAGCCCTGCACCACATAGCCCTGGTTGAGCAGCACTTCGGCGATGCCGGACATGCCGATGCCACCGATGCCGATGAAGTGAATCGGGCCTAGTTCGCGCGGCAGGTTCATCGATGCGAGCTCCGGTCAGTTAAGCTGCCGCACCGTCAACCGTCTGCATCACGAGGTCGGCCAGGCGCGCGGCGGCGTCGGGAATGCCCGCGCTCTTGGCCGCTTGCGCCCGCCGCGTCAACCCCTCGTGGTCTCCAAGCGCCTGTTCCAGGGCGCTGCCGAGCCAATCCGTGGTGAAATCAGCCTGTTTGACAACCTGAGCCGCCCCCGTTGCCTGCAAATGCTCGGCATTGGCGGCCTGATCCTGGTCCAGCGCAAACGGAAACGGCACCAGAATGCTGGGCCGGCCGATGACCGCCAGTTCCGAAACGGTCGAGGCGCCGGAACGGCCGATGACGAGGTGCGCCTGCGCCATCCGCGCCGGCAGGTCGGCGAAAAAGGGCGCGACTTCCGCATCGACCGCGTAACGCCCGTAAAGCTCGCGGACGCGCGCCTCGTCCTCGCCGCGCGCCTGCTGCACGACGACAAGCCGGGCGCGCAGATCCTGCGGCATCGCGGCGATGGCGGCAGGCACGATATCCGACATGACGCGCGCGCCCTGCGACCCGCCGGTCACCAGCAGCCGAAGTTTGCCGTCGGCGAAATCTGGAAACGGCAGCCGCGCCGCCTCGATGACGGCAGGACGCACCGGATTGCCGGTATGGGTGGATTTGGCCCGCACGGCGGCATCGACGCCCGAAAGGCCGGCAAAACCGGTAGCGATGCGGGTGACGCGCCCGGCCATGAAACGGTTGGCGCGTCCCATCACCGCATTCTGTTCGTGCAGTACCGTCGGCACCCGCAGCATCGCCGCGGCGAGCACGGGCGGAACCGTCGGATAGCCGCCGAAGCCGACAACGCACAAAGGCTTCGCCCCGGCGATCAGCGAGCGCGCTTCGATGACGCCAAGCCCGAGCTGCAGGACGGCCATGCCTTTCGACACGATCGATCCGCCGGTCGGCGTCGCGGCGCGCACGGCATGGGTGGCGCGGGCGGGAAAAGCCTTGCCGAATTTGAGCGCGCGGTCGTCGGTGACGAGCTCGACCGCAACGCCGCGCGCCGTCAATTCATTGCTCAGCGCTTCGGCCGGGAAAAGATGGCCGCCGGTTCCGCCGGCCGCGACGAAAACCGCCCTGTCGGATGCCATCAGCTAAGACGCTCCGCGATCTCGGAACGCGGGCGCTTGCGTGTCACCGCAATGAGAAAGCCCATCGTCAGCGCGATCGACAGCAATGACGAGCCGCCGTAGGAGATGAACGGCAAGGTCATGCCCTTTGGCGGAATGATATGCAGGTTGACCGCCATGTTGATGATGGCCTGCAGACCGAACAGCATGACGAGGCCCGCTGTGGCGAAACGGCAGAAGGCGTCTTCATTGCGCGAGGCCATGCTCAATCCGCGCAGCACGATGAAGGCGAACACGAGCATCAACACCAGGCACATGACGATGCCGAACTCCTCGCCGGTGACGGCGAAGATAAAATCGGTATGCGAGTCCGGCAGGATACGCTTGATCGTGCCCTCGCCCGGCCCCCGGCCAAACCAGCCGCCGTTGATGATGCTCTCCACCGCCGTATCGCTCTGGAACGTCGCGCTCGGACCCCCGGACATGGTCGTGACCGGCGGATCGAGAAACTTGTCGATACGCATCCGCACGTGCGACAGGGTTTTATAGGCAAAGAAAACGCCGGTGACGCCGATACCGCCGATGCCGGCGACCCAGAACCAATGCAGGCCGGCCATGAAGAACAGCCCGGCCCAGACCAGCGAGATCAGCATGGTCTGGCCGAAGTCAGGTTGCAGCATCAGCGGAACGATGGTCGCCGGCAGCAGCAGGATGGCAAGCGCCGTTCCCGGCATGTCCTTGCGCTGCGCACCTTCCGCGAAGGCCCAGGCGGCCAGAATGACGAAGGCAGGCTTGACGAATTCCGAAGGCTGAATGCCGAAGATCCAGCGGCGCGCGCCCTTGATCTCGGCGCCGAACTGCAGCCCGGCGAAGATCAATGCCATGCCGACGATGAAGACGAGCAGCGCCGAGCGCCGCACCATGCGTGGCGACAGAAACGATGTCGCCACCATGAGAATGGCGGCTAGCACCAAATAGATGATCTGACGGTTGACGAAATGGAATGTCGACAGCCCCAGCCGCTCGGCGACCGCCGGCGAGCCGGCCATGGTCAGCACGATACCTGCCACCATCAGCACCGCGATGGCGGCGAGGGTCCAGCGATCGACCGTCCACCACCATTCCGAGACAAATGAGCGTTCCGCGCGAGAGCCCATGTGCTTCTCCTCACCTTACCTTCAAGGTTGCCAGCCCCAGCAGCGCCAGGACGAACGAAATGATCCAGAGACGAATAACGATCTGCGGCTCCTGCCAACCCATCTTTTCGAGATGATGGTGGAACGGCGCCATGAGGAAGATGCGCTTGCCGGTCGCCTTGAAGTAGCCGACCTGGATGATGACCGAGAGTGCTTCCATGACGAACAGGCCGCCGACGATGATGAGCACGAACTCATGCTTGACGGCGACGGCGATGGTGCCGAGCAGGCCGCCCAACGCCAGCGAACCGGTATCACCCATGAAGATCAGCGCCGGCGGCGCATTGAACCAGAGGAAGCCGATGCCGGCGCCGACGAGCGCCCCGCAGACCACTGCCAGTTCACCGGTGCCGGGCACGAAATTGATGCCGAGATAGTTCGAGAAGATGGAATTGCCGACGAGATAGGCGATCATCGCGAATGTGCCCGCCGTGATCATCACCGGCACGATGGCAAGGCCGTCGAGACCGTCCGTCAGATTGACAGCATTGCCGGCCGATACGATGACGAAGGCGCCGAAAGCCAGGAAGAACCAGCCGAGATAGAGAATGTATTCGTTGACGAAGGGCACGAACAGCCGCGCCGCGGGCACATGCTGACGGAATGGTCCGGCAAAGCCGCTGAAGAAGTCGGCGATGGAATTGACCGGCGGCGTGACGCTGGCGCACATCAGGAAATAGCAGGCGAGGACAGCGATGATGGCTTCGCTGGCAAGACGCATGCGGCCGGAAAAGCCCTTGTGCGATTGTTTCGTCACCTTCAGATAATCGTCGTAGAAGCCGATGATACCGAAGCCCAGCGTCACGAACAGAACGATCCAGACATAGACGCTGCGCGGGTTGGCCCAAAGCAAGGTCGAAACGACGACCCCCGACAGGATCATCAGGCCGCCCATCGTCGGCGTGCCCTTCTTGGTCAGGAGGTGGCTCGCGGGCCCGTCTTCGCGGATCGGCTGCCCTTTGCCCTGCTTGGCGCGCAGCGCATTGATGATGCCCGGACCGAACAGAAAAACAAACAGCAGCGCTGTGGCCGTCGCGCCGCCGGTGCGAAAGGTAATGTAGCGAAACAGATTGAGCCCGCTGAAATGGGGCGAAAATTCAGTAAGAAATGTCAGCATAAGGCGTCCTCGTCTTGCGCCGGCTGTGTATAACGATCTTTCAGCGCCGCGACGATGGGAGCCATCCTGCTGCCGTTCGATCCCTTGATCATGATTGCATCGCCCGCGCCCACCGCTTCGATGACCGCATCGGTCAGCCCGGCCGAAGCCGGCGCCCAGCGCGCCTGCAGACGTGCCGGCAGCGCATCGAAAAGATGTTTCGTCATCGGGCCGGCCCCGAAAACCATATCGATATGCGCGGCCTCGATGGCGGACGCCAGTTCGCGATGCAGGTCGGCGGCGGCCGGCCCCAGTTCGAGCATATCGCCCAGCACGGCGATACGCCGGCCGTTTGGCGCAACCGGCGTCTGGCCAAGCAAAGTCAGGGCGGCGCGCATGGAGGCGGGATTGGCGTTATAGCTTTCATCGATGAGCGTGAACGCACCATCACCAACGCGCAGCGACAGGCTCTGGCCACGCCCGGCCGGCGCCACAAAATCGGCAAGCGCCGCCGCTGCTTCGTCGAGATCGAGGCTGAAAGCATGGGCGGCAAGAAGCACGGCGAGTGAATTCATCGCCAGATGTGCCCCCGGCGCGCCGACGAAATAGCTCAACTCACGGCCGAGCACATTGGCGACAACCTGCGAACCGCTGCCGGCGCGCGTGACCGACACAAGCCGCGCATCGGCTGTTTCATGTTTGCCGAAGCTCCAGACATTGCCGCTTGTCGCTGCCTGAGCAGCCTCGCGCAGACGGCCGAATTGTGCCACGTCGCGATGGATGATCGCCACGCCGTTAGGTTCAAGCCCGCTGAAGATTTCCGCCTTGGCGTCGGCAATGGCGTCGACCGAACCGAAATGTTGGAGATGAACCGGTGCGATCGTCGTCACGATCGCCACATGCGGGCGCACCATATCGACCAGCGGCGTGATTTCGCCGGCATGGTTCATGCCGATCTCGAACACGCCGTACTGCGCCTCACGCGGCAGGCGCGCCAGGGTCAGCGGCACGCCCCAATGATTGTTGTAGGACGCAGCCGACGCATGGGTTTGCCCAAACCGCGACAGCACGACGCGCAGCGCCTCTTTCGTGCTGGTTTTGCCGACGGAGCCTGTTACCGCGACAATGCCGGCGGTGCTGCGCGCCCGCGCCGCCCGCCCCAGCCGCACCATCGCCTGCAGCACGTCCTGCACGACATAGAGCGAGCCGGCCCCGTGCAGGTCGTTGGCATGCGCCTCGTCGATCACAGCGGCCGCCGCGCCCTTTTCGAAGGCCGCCGCGACATAATCATGACCGTCGTTGTTCTCGCCCTTGATGGCGAAGAACAGATCGCCGGGTTGCACGGTCCGCGTGTCGATCGAAATGCCGGACACGAAGGCCGGCACCTTGCCGGACATGCGCGCCTGCAGCGGCACGAACAGGCCAAGACCGGTCCAAAGTTCTGGCCCACTCCAGAGTTCGGATTCGCTCATCAGGCGGCCTCCGCCAGGGCGTGACGCACAGCCTCATGATCGGAAAACGGCAGCACCATGCCACGCACGATCTGCCCGGTCTCGTGGCCCTTGCCTGCAACCACCAGAACATCGCCTTCGTTCAACATCGTAACTCCATGGGCGATCGCCTTGGCGCGGTCGCCGATCTCGACCGCGCCGGGGGCCGCAGCCAGAATGGCGGCCCGAATCGCGGCAGGGTCTTCAGAGCGCGGATTGTCGTCGGTGACAATGGCGACATCGGCATATTTGACGGCGATCGCCCCCATGATCGGCCGTTTGCCGGCATCCCGGTCGCCGCCGCATCCAAAGACGACAACCAGCCTCTTGCGCGCCAGCGGCCGCAGCGCCTGCAGCACCTTCTCCAGCGCATCCGGCTTGTGGGCATAATCGACAAAGACCGGCGCGCCATGACGCTCGCCGACCCGCTCCAGCCGGCCGGGTGCGCCTTCAAGGCTTTCGAGCGCCGCGAATACATGCTCGGGCGCGCTGCCGGTAGCAATGCACAAGGCCGCCGCGACAAGCGCGTTCGAAGCCATGAAGTCGCTGGCAAGCGGCAGTTCGATATCATAGCCGCCGCCATCGTGACGGATGGTCAGATGTGTCGATTGCGCCTCGCCGCGCAGCGACACGATCTCGATGAACGCGCCCTTGGCGCCGATCGTACAGACCCTCAGGCCACGCGCCGCACAGAAGGCGGACACGCGCGCGCCATACGCGCCGTCGACATCGACGATCGCCGGCTGGCCCGTGTGCAACAGCGTGTCGAACAGGCGCATCTTCGCCGCGAGATAGCTCTCCATGTCGGGATGATAGTCGAGATGATCGCGCGACAGATTGGTGAACGCGCCAGCCGCAAGCTTGACCCCGTCGAGCCGGCGCTGTTCGAGCCCGTGCGAAGAGGCTTCCATCGCCAGATGGGTGACGCCGTCGCCTGCGAGCTTGTCGATGACCTGGTGCAGCGTCACGGGATCGGGCGTCGTCAGCGAGCCATAGGCGACGCCGGCCGATGTGATCACACCGGTGGTGCCGAGCGCTGCCGCCTGGGCGCCGAGCCGCGCCCAGATCTGGCGCACGAACGAGGCGGTCGACGTCTTGCCGCTGGTGCCGGTGATGGCGACGATGGTTTCAGGCTGGCGCGGATAAAAGCGCGCCGCGGCAGACGACAGCGCAGACCGCGCATCCGCGACCTGGATATAGCGCGCGCCTGCCACCGGCGCTTCGGGCAAGCGTTCACACACGATCGCCAACGCGCCCGCAGCCTGCGCCTGGCCTGCATAGGCCAGTCCGTCCGCCTTGGCGCCGGGAATGGCGAAGAACACGAAATCCTTTTTCACCGCGCGGCTGTCCGCCGTCAGCCCGGCCACGTGTGCCGCACCGATATCATCCGCAAGCTTTGCAGAGGGCAGAATGTCACGCAGCGCCGTCACCTCCAGGCGCTCCCGCTGCTCGGCAGGCCGACACCGAGGCGCGCCACCGTCGGGAAGACCTGAGACGAGACCGGATCGGCCGAGCGCGGCGGCAAGCCAAGCATCGGCGTCACGCGTTCGATAATGCGTCCAGTCGTGGCGCCTGCGTTGACGGCCGCTACGCGCGCGCCGCCGGTTTCGGGCACGCCTTGCGGCTCGTCGTAAACGGTGAGAAAGAGATATTTCGGCTTGTCAGCCGGCACGATCGCGGTGAACGTATTGAACACGCGGTCGTTGGAATAACGTCCGTTGACCACCTTGTTGGCCGTGCCGGTCTTGCCGCCGGGGAAATAGCCGCGAATGTTGATCGTCCGCGCCGAACCGACCTCGGCGTTCAGCCGCATCAGATAACGCATGGCCTCACTGGTTTCGGGACGGATTATCGACGGCGCGTCCTTGCGCGCCTCTGCCTCGCTGCGCATCAGGAACGTCGGCTTGATCAATTGACCGCCGTTGATGAGCGCCCCCACCGCCATCATCGCCTGCAGCGGTGCGACGGCGAGACCGTGGCCGAAGGCGATGGTCATCGTGTTCAGGTCACCCCAGTTTTTCGGCACGATCGGCTCGGCGCTCTCCGGCAGTTCGGTGCGCATCCGGTCGAGCTGGCCGAGCTTGCGCAGGAACGCCTTGTGGCCATCGACGCCGATCATCAGCGCCATGCGCGCCGTACCGATGTTGGAGGAATAGGTGAAGACCTCGGCCACCGACAGCGCTCGGTTCTGGCCGTGGAAATCGTGGATGGCGAAGCGGCCGTAATGCAAGGCGCCGCGCGCATCGATCTTGGTGTTCACTGTCACCTTGCGCGCGTCGATCGCCATGGCGAGCGTCAGCGCCTTGAACGTCGAACCCATTTCGAACACGCCGACGGTCATGCGGTTGATGCGCGTCGGATCGAGCGCATCGACCGGATTGTTGGGGTCGTAATCAGGCACGGACGCGAATGCGATCACTTCACCGGTGTTGACGTCCATGATCGCCGAGGCGGCCGCCTTGGCCTTGTATCGCTCGAGGCCTTTGACGAGCTCGTCGCGCACCGCATAGGTGGCCTTGATGTCGAGCGACAGTTTGATCGGCTTGAGATCGGCCGCCGTCATCGGCAACCCGGAAGCGGCGAGATCGGCAAGACCGGTGCTGTTGTCGATGTATTTCTCGATGCCGGCAATGCCGATGTTGTCGGTATTGGTGAAGCCCAGCACATGCGCGCCCACCGGGCCGTTGGGATAGACGCGCTTGTTTTCCGGAATGAACCCGACCCCCGGCAGACCGAGACGGAACACTTCCTCGCGTTCCTTTGGCGAAATGCCGCGCTTGACCCAGACGAACCCCTTGCGCGAGCCGAGCCGTTCGCGCAATTCGCGTGCATTGACGTCGGGCAGAACCGCGGTCAGCAGTTCCACCGCCTCGTCCTTGTCGATGATGCGGCGCGGTTCGGCGAAAACCGAATCGATCTTGATGTCGCTGGCAAGAACATCGCCATTGCGGTCGACGATGTCGGGACGAACCCGCGACACCGCTTCCGTCGCCGCGCGCTTGATGCCGTGCTGCTCGGGCTTGGCGCCGAGCCAGATCAGCTTGCCGGCAATGACCGCGAAGACCGCGGTAAAGCCCAGCGTGACCATCCGGATGCGACTACCGCTCTTGCCGATCCGCGTGCCGAAAATGCTGCGCAGGAAAGCGGCGAACCGTTTCGAGCGCGACAGGGGCCGTGGCGGCGGCGCTTCATGCTGCGCTGCCTCGAATTGCGCTTCTTGCATCTGGTGATGGTGCATCGACAGGTCGTCCATGATCAACGCGTCCCCTGTCTTGTGCTTGCAGATGGCGTCGTCCCTCGTATCGAGCCGGTCGTATCACGCGGCATCGGGGTTGCTTCCCCCAGCCCGAGCATATCCAGTTTCTTGCCGATGGAATCGACCGGTGGCGCCTTTTCCGGCAGGTCCTGCGGCTGCACGATCTGGTCGATCGACAGTTGCTTAAGATCGAGGTGCTTGTCAGCCAAGGCCTGAATCCGGCCTGGACGGATGAGATACGCGAACTCGGCGCGCAGCATGGCAATCGTGTCACGCTCGCGCTGATTGGCGTTCTTCATTTTAACAATCTGCTCGGCGAACAGGATGGTCTCGTATTTGATCGAATAGGCGTAAATCGCCGAGCCGATGAGCGCCAGAATTGCGACGACATTGAGATAGCGCAGCATGATGTCAGCCTCGTTTCGGTTCGCGCTGCGGCAGGGCCGCCTGGCTGGCGAAGGCACCGCGCGCCGGCGAAGCAGGCGCCTGCGTGCGCACGCCGACACGCAGCTTGGCCGAACGGGCGCGCGGATTGCGCGCCGTCTCGGCGTCGTCGGCGATGACGGGTTGCCCGCTCGGCAGATCATAAGCCGCTGGCGGCGGCGCGATTTCGCCTGGCAGCAGTCGCGACTTCGCCCGCCCGCGGTTGGAGCGCTCGGCGAAATATTGTTTGACGATCCGGTCCTCGAGCGAATGGAAGCTGACGACGACAAGCCGGCCGCCTGGCTTGAGCAGGGCTTCCGCCCCGACGAGCGCGCGCACCAGTTCGCCCAACTCATCGTTCACCGCGATGCGCAGCGCCTGGAATGTGCGCGTGGCAGGATGGATCTGCGTCGGCTTGGCGGGCGCTGCTTTCTGCACGAGATCGGCGAGCGCGCGCGTCGTCGTGAGCGGCGCGACGGCGCGCTGTTCGACGATGGCCTTGGCGATGCGGCGCGATTGCCGCTCTTCGCCGAAGTAATAGAGAATATCCGCCAGTTCCTCGGCGCTGGCGGTGTTGACGATGTCGGCGGCGCTGCGGCCGCTCTGGCCCATACGCATGTCGAGGGGCCCGTCGAGACGAAACGAAAAGCCGCGCTCGGCTTCGTCGATCTGCATGGACGAAACACCGATGTCGAGAACCACGCCGTCGAATTGCCGACCAAGCCCCAGACGGTCGGCAACCGCTACCATCTCGCCGAAACGCGCCTGCTCGAGCGTCAGCCGGCCGGCCATCTCGGTGACCAGCGCCTGGCCGTCACGGATAGCCGAGGGATCGCGGTCGAGCGCCAGCAGCCTGACATCGGGGGACTTGAGAATCGCGCGGCTGTAGCCGCCCGCGCCAAAGGTCGCGTCGAGGAAAAGTCCGCCAGCTTCGGGCTTGAGCGCATTCAGCACCGCCTCGAGGAGCACAGGGACATGCCGGGCCAGTCCGCCATCGGGAACAGAAGATTCGTTCCCGCGACCCGGCTTCATTCCCCTGCTCCTCGAGGCCAGGGCGTGGCCGCCCCCGCGTGACTGGCGCCGATCTGCTTTCGATGCTCGCGTACCCGGTTTCTGGCCTCGTCCAGATACGCATCGAAGCGCTTCGGCTCCCAGATCTGAAATTTGTATCCCTGGCCGACGAACGTCGCTTCCGCGCCGATCCCCAGCCAGGCCTTCGCCGCCTCCGAAAGCGCGATCCGGCCCTCCGGATCGATCTTCAAAATCTCGCTCGTGCCCAACAGGGCCGTCGAATAGACGTCGTGATCGTCCGTATAGGTCGCGAAACGCCCCAGGACTCCGTCGATCTCCCGCATCAGCGCATGCCCGCCGCAGTCGAGGGCCTGCGCGTCCAACGCGCGATGCACGTAAAGTCCCTCGAATCCATCCTTCGCCAGCACCGTCCTGAAAGAAGCCGGGATGGAGATCCGGCCCTTGCTGTCGAGCCGGTTGGTGAAATTCGAGACGAAACGATCCAACGCGACCACCCGGGAACGCACCCAGCACACACAGCCCGCCCGCAAACCGGCTTTGCGGCAACCCTCGCACCTGCGACAGCAGGCTCGTGGCTCCGGTACGCCAAATCACTGAAACGCGCGGTATGATTTGGGATATCATGGGAAAATATGGGCGTCAACGAAGGATGTGAATCGAAATGGGACGACCCCACTCCACCCTGCATTAGCTCTCGTTGACCTTAATGAATGGTTGAGAAAGTCCGGATGTTCCCGTCATTCGTTCAAATGCGAACCAACGGCTTCGTGACCGAAGGGGTATCGACAGGCATCCTGACAAATCCTAGAGCTATCGGCGCTGGTCCGGCGGCGAAACGGGCGTGGTTTTCCGGCAGGGTACGAACGAGGGTATGACCGACGTCGCAGTTTCAGCCGCGCTCCCCGGCCGTAAGGTCAAGACCACACGTGCGCCCAACGAAATCGATTTCTGGCGCGGCATTGCGCTGGTTTCGATCTTCATGAATCACATCCCCGGCTTGTGGTACGAGAGATTCACGCACAAGAACTTCGGCTATACGGATTCGGCCGAGCTCTTCGTTCTCCTCGCCGGCTGGTCGCTGCGCATTCTCGTCGACAGCCAGCCGCGGTCGCTGACGCCGCTGCGCCTGTCCTTGCGCCTTGGCGGACGCGCCGTATCGCTTTACGCGGCGCAACTCGTCATCACCACCATCGCCATCGCCCTGACCGCGACAGCGGCGCTCCTGCTCAACAATGCGCTGATCCTGCAGTGGAACAATACGGCAGCCGTGTTCGAGGAACCGGTGACGACCCATATCGGCATCGTCATTCTCAGCCACCAGCTCGGCTATTTCGACATCCTGCCGCTGTATGTGGTCTTGATGATGATGGGACCGATCATCGGCCTCATCTACCGCTATGTTCCGACAGCCCTGCTGCCTTTGTCCTTCGCCATTTGGACGGCGACCTTGACCTTTGGTGTCAACATTCCCACATGGCCGGTTGAGGGGCGCTGGTATTTCAATCCGCTCGCATGGCAACTGATCTTCGTTACCGGCTTCGTGCTCGGCGGCAGCGGCGCAGTAAAATCCTCAATCGAGCGCTGGCGGGTGCCTCTTAGGGTGGTGGGTGGAATCATTGTGCTTCTGGGCTATATCGGGACGATCGAGCTCTGGTATCCCGAGCCGCTGGAGGTGCCGGAACCGTTTCTGTTCTTCGTCGCCGACAAGACGTTTCTGACGCCGCTTCGCTACTTTCACGCGCTTGGATTGGTGGCCTTCTTCGGCGGCAGTTTCTGGCTGCTCATCAAGTACCTGCGTCCGATTTGCAGATTCTTTTCCATGCTCGGACGAAATTCGCTGTACGTCTTTTGCGTAGGCTCGCTTCTCAGCCTGAGTGGGCAGATAGTGAGGTTCGCGATTGCGCCTAGCTTGTTGATAGATACAATTGTGGTAATTGTCGGTATTAGCGCGATGAGCGCGACCGCCTGGGTGTCTGAATGGCGCATACGTCTCAGGGATTGAAAGCAGGCCTCTTGGTCGTCGTCGCTCTCGGCTTGGGAACGGCGTGGGCACAACTGTCCCCTGCTCAACCCCCGGCCAACGCCACCGGGACGCCGGCTCCCAGAGATACGAACGGCGCTGACCCTCCCCCCGCCGAGCCTTCCGCCAACGGCGTCGTGCAACATCCGCTCAGCGCCCAATGCGCTGTTCCCAATAAGGAGATCGCGGCGCCGGCGCCCCTGCCCGCCATGATCGCCAAACTCGAATCCGGCAAGACCCTGCGCATCCTGGCGATCGGCTCCTCCTCCACCTGGGGCGTAGGTGCGACATCGCGCCAGACAAACTATCCTTCACAGCTCGAGACCATGCTCGAAAAGTCGATGAAGGATGTGAACGTCGAAATCGTCAATCGCGGCGTCTCCGGCGAGACGACGGAGACCACGTCCGATCGTCTGCGCACCGAGGCCGTGTTGATCAAGCCGGATCTCGTCCTTTGGCAATTGGGCACCAACGATGCCGTCCAGCACGTCGACGTCGAGACCTTCGAGCACACCGTTCGCAAAACCATTAAAGCGCTGCGCCGCAAGCAGATCGACGTTGTGCTCGTGGGCCTCCAGTATACGCCCCAACTCGCCCGCGACGAGCATTTTACCGCTATTCGCGACGCCCTTAACCGCATCGCCACCGATCTGAACGTGCTCTACGTCAAGCGCTATGCGGCGATGGAATTCATCGCCCGCACCAAAGCCAATATGAAAATGCTCAGCGACGATAACTTCCATCTCAACGATCTGGGTTATCAGTGCATGGCCGAGCACATCGCCCAGGCGGTCACTGCCAACCTGTTCGTCCGCCGCAAGAAGCCGGCGTCCTGACGCGCCCAATTCCCGACATCACTGCAGGCTGCCGCGACGCCTCACATCTTGAGGCCTGATCGCACGCGACGGCAGCTTCCTGCCCACACTCTCCACTTATTAATGGGCTACAGCCCAATCACATTCGTGGGAAATATTCTTGCGCTGCTGACCTGGATAGTATAAAGATATCTTTATGTCTTTGTGTGGCCGAGTAGCATGACGTCCGATACCGCCCCCCTTTCTGTCGTTCTCGGCGCCCTGGAGGCCGGTGGTGAGACCACGCGGCTGCGGCTTCTGGCCCTGTTGGCCGAGGCCGAGATCACCGTCACCGAACTCGTTGCCATCCTCGGCCAGTCGCAGCCGCGGGTTTCCCGCCACCTGAAACTGCTCTCCGAAGCCGGCCTGATCGACCGGCACCGCGAGGGCGCCTGGGCGTTTTTCCACCTGGCGCAATCGGGCGCCATGGCGGCCCTCGCCCGCGACATTCTCGGCCGCATCGACCCGACCGACCAGCAACTCGCCTCCGACCGCGCCCGGCTGGCAGAAGTCCGCCGCACCCGCGCCGAACAGGCGGCGCGTTATTTCGCCGAGCAGGCCCCCAACTGGGACGTCATCCGCTCCCTGCACGTGCCGCAGGAACAGCTTGAAGCGGCACTCCAGGACGTTATCGGCAAACAGCAGATCCGCGCCGTGCTCGATCTCGGCACCGGCACCGGCCGCATGCTCGAACTGCTGGCGCCACGCGCCGAGCGCGCCGTCGGCGTCGATCTGTCGACCGCCATGCTCGCGGTCGCCCGCGCCGGCATCGACAAGGCTGGCCTGCGCAACGTGCAGCTTCGCCAGGGCGACATCTATGCCCTGCCGGTCGAGCGCGACAGCTACGATCTCGTACTCATTCACCAGGTGCTGCACTATCTCGACGATCCGCTACGGGCGCTGCGCGAAGCCGCGCGCACCATGCGTCCCGGCGGACGGCTGATCGTCGTCGATTTCGCGCCGCACATGCTGGAATTCCTGCGCGCCCAGCACGCCCATCGCCGCCTTGGATTCTCGCGCGAGGAAATCGAGCAGATGATGCGCGAGGCCGGGCTCGAGAATGTCGCCTATCGCAGCCTGACGCCGCGCACGCGCGATCCCGAAAAGCTGACCATGTCCATATGGGTCGCCCGCGACCCGCGCCTGCTGTCCGATCTTGTCCCCGTAACAGTGAGCATCGCCTGATGAGCGCCGACATTTCCCGTCTCAGCCGCACCGGCAAGCGCCCGATCCGCGTCTCCTTCGAGTTCTTCCCGCCGAAGACGCAGGAAATGGAAACAAGCCTGTGGCAGGCGATCGAACGGCTGGCGCCGATCGGCCCGAGCTTCGTCTCCGTCACCTATGGCGCCGGCGGATCGACGCGCGAACGCACCCACGCCACCGTGGCGCGCATGCTGAGGGAAACATGCCTCAAGCCCGCCGCCCATCTCACCTGTGTCGCAGCCACCAAGGAGCAGGTCGATGAGGTCGTGCGCGCTTATTACGACGTCGGCGTGCGCCATATCGTGGCCCTGCGCGGTGACCCCACCGGCGGCATCGGCTCGACCTACGAGCCCCATCCCGGCGGTTATGAGACGTCGACGGCTTTGGTGGCTGGCATTCGCCGCATCGGCGATTTCGAAATTAGCGTTTCAGCTTATCCGGAAAAACATCCCGAAAGCGCCGGTATCGACGCCGACATCGATGTCCTGAAGGCAAAGATCGACGCCGGCGCCACGCGCGCCATCACCCAGTTCTTTTTCGAGAACACCGCCTATCTGCGCTATCTCGATCGCGTGCGCGCGGCCGGCATCGATATTCCCATCGTGCCCGGCATCGTGCCGGTCGAGAATTTCAGGCAGACTGCTGCCTTCGCCAAGAAGACCGGCGCCCATGTGCCGCAATGGCTTGCCGACCGTTTCGACGGCCTTGAGGACGATGCCGCCACACGGCGGCTGATCGCCGCCGCCGTCGCCGCCGAACAGGTGCTCGATCTCGTCGATCACGGCGTCGAGGACTTTCATTTCTACACGATGAACAAACCGGAACTCGTATTCGCCATCTGTCATCTGCTGGGCCTGCGCCCGCAACCCGCTCAACAGGCCGCGTAACATGAGCACCGCTTCAACACGCCAGCGCAATGGCGCCGAGATCCGTGCTGCCATCCGCAAAGCTGCCAGCGAACGCGTGCTTGTGCTCGACGGCGCCATGGGCACGATGATCCAGGATTTGAAGCTCGACGACGCCGGCTTTCGCGGCGAGCGCTTCCGCGATCATCCCCGCGACGTGAAGGGCAACAACGATCTTCTGATCCTCACCCAGCCCGACGCGATCTGCGAGATCCACCTGCAATATTTTCTCGCCGGCGCCGATATCTGCGAGACCAACACCTTCTCGTCGACGTCGATCGCCCAGGCCGACTACGGCTGCGAGGCCTACGTCCACGAGCTGAATTTCGAAGGCGCGCGGCTTACCCGCAAAGCCGCCATCAAGGCGGAAGAAAAGGACGGCCGCCGCCGCTTCGTCGCCGGCGCGCTCGGCCCGACCAATCGCACCGCTTCAATTTCGCCCGATGTTAGCGACCCCGGCTTTCGCGCCGTCAGCTTCGACGAATTGCGCGCCGCCTATGCGCAGGCCGCCGTCGGCCTGATCGAGGGCGGCGCCGACCTGCTGCTCATCGAAACCATTTTCGACACGCTCAACGCCAAGGCCGCCTGGGCCGGCATCTGCGATGCCTATGCCACGACCGGCCTCGAACTGCCGGTCATGCTGTCGGGCACGATCACCGATCTGTCCGGCCGTACCTTGTCGGGCCAGACGCCGGAAGCCTTCTGGAACTCGCTCGCCCATATCAAGCCCGTCGCCGTCGGCCTCAATTGCGCGCTTGGCGCGCGCGAAATGCGCGCTCATATCGCCGAACTGTCGCGCATCGCCGACACGCTCGTGTGCGCCTATCCCAACGCCGGCCTGCCCAACGAATTCGGCCTCTACGACGAGAGCCCCGAATACATGTCCGGCATGCTCGAGGAGTTCGCCAGGGCCGGCATCGTCAACATCATCGGCGGTTGCTGCGGCACCACGCCCGAACATATCGCCGCCTTCACCAAAGGCGTGCAGGGCGTCAAGCCGCGCAGCGTGCCGAAGGTGGCACCCCTGCTGCGGCTGTCGGGGCTCGAGCCCTTCACGCTGACGAGCGACATCCGCTTCGTCAACGTCGGCGAACGCACCAACGTCACCGGCTCGGCGCGCTTCCGCAAACTGGTCAAGAACGGGGAATATGCGGCGGCGCTCGATGTGGCGCGCGATCAGGTCGCCAATGGCGCGCAGATCGTCGACGTCAACATGGACGAAGGCCTGCTCGATTCGAAACAGGCGATGGTGACGTTCCTCAACCTCATCGCCTCCGAGCCGGACATCGCCCGCGTCCCGCTGATGGTGGATTCGTCCAAGTTCGATGTGATCGAAGCCGGGCTGAAATGCATTCAGGGCAAGGCCGTCGTCAATTCGATCTCGCTGAAGGAAGGCGAGGAGAAATTCCTCACCGAGGCGCGCAAGGTGCGCCTCTACGGCGCTGCCGTCGTCGTCATGGCGTTCGACGAACAGGGCCAGGCCGACACCTATGAGCGCAAGATCGCGATCTGCACCCGCGCCTATGACATTCTGACCAAACAGGTCGGCTTTCCGCCCCAGGACATCATCTTCGATCCGAACATCTTCGCCATCGCCACCGGTATCGAGGAACACAACGGCTATGGCGTCGCCTTCATCGAGGCGACGCGCGACATCCGCCGTACCCTCCCCCATGCTCATATCTCCGGCGGCGTCTCCAACCTGTCGTTCTCGTTCCGCGGCAACGAGCCGGTGCGCGAGGCCATGCACTCGGTGTTCCTCTACCACGCCATCGCCGTCGGCATGGACATGGGCATCGTCAATGCCGGCCAGTTGCAGATTTACGAGAAGATCGATCCGGAACTGCGCGAGGCCTGCGAGGACGTGGTGCTCAATCGCCGTCCCGACGGCGCCGACCGTCTGCTCGCCATTGCCGAGCGGTTTCGCGGCGCCGGCAGCGAGACGAAAGGCAAGGATCTCGCCTGGCGCGGCCAGCCGGTCGACAAGCGCCTCGAACATGCGCTGGTCAACGGCATCACCGAATTCATCGACGACGACGTCGAGGAAGCCCGCCTCGAGGCGAGCCGCCCGCTCGATGTCATCGAGGGCCCGCTGATGGCCGGCATGAATGTTGTCGGAGACCTGTTCGGCGGCGGCAAGATGTTCCTGCCGCAGGTGGTGAAATCGGCCCGCGTCATGAAACAGGCCGTGGCCAAACTCATGCCGCATATGGAGGCCGAACGCCTTGCCAATGGCGGCGAAGGCCGCTCGAGCGCCGGCAAGGTACTGATGGCCACTGTCAAGGGCGATGTTCACGACATCGGCAAGAACATCGTCGGCGTCGTGCTCCAGTGCAACAACTACGAGGTCATCGATCTCGGCGTCATGGTGCCGGCGAAGAAGATTCTCGACACCGCCAAAGAGCAGAAAGTCGACATCATCGGCCTCTCCGGCCTGATCACGCCGTCGCTTGACGAGATGTGCTTCGTCGGCAGCGAGATGGAGCGCGAGGGCTTCGATATTCCCCTCCTCATCGGCGGCGCCACCACGAGCCGCGTCCATACCGCGGTGAAGATCCATCCCAACTATCAGCGCGGCCAGGCGATCTACGTCACCGATGCGAGCCGCGCCGTCGGCGTCGTCTCGGCCCTGCTGTCGCCAGCGAGCCGCGACCAATATGTCGAGAACATTCGCGGCGAATACCGCAAGGTCGCCGACGCCCATGCCCGCTCGGAAGCCGACAAGCAGCGCTTGCCCATCGAACGCGCCCGCGCCAATGCGATGAAACTCGACTGGCAGGGCTATCAGCCGCCCAAGCCCACCTTCCTCGGCACGCGGATCGTCTCGAACTACAGCGTCGCGGAACTGGTCGATTACATTGACTGGACGCCGTTCTTTCAGACCTGGGAACTCAAGGGCCGCTATCCTGCCATTCTCGAACATCCCGAGCAGGGCCCGGTGGCCCGCCAGCTTTTCGAGGATGCACAGAATATGCTGGCGCGTATCGTCGAGGAACGCTGGTTCAATCCCAAGGCTGTGATCGGCTTCTGGCCCGCCAACACCGTCGGCGACGATATCCGCCTCTACAACGGCGAATCGCGCAACGAGGAACTCGCTACCTTCCACACCCTGCGCCAGCAACTGCAGCGCCGCGACGGCCGGCCCAACATAGCCCTGTCGGATTTCGTCGCCCCCAGGGCGAGCGGCAAGGCCGATTACATCGGCGGCTTCGTTGTCACCGCCGGCGCGGAGGAAGAAAAGATTTCGGAACGCTTCGCCAGAGCTAATGACGATTACGCCTCGATCATGGTCAAGGCGCTGGCCGACCGCATCGCCGAAGCCTTCGCCGAGCGCATGCACGAGCGCGTCCGTCGTGAATTCTGGGCCTATGCGCCGGACGAAGCGCTCAGCAACGAGCAGCGCGTGGCGGAGGAATACAGCGGCATCAGACCCGCGCCCGGCTATCCGGCGCAACCCGATCACACCGAGAAACAGACCCTGTTCGCCCTGCTGCAGGCGGAGCGCAGAGTCGGCGTGAAACTGACGGAGAGTTTCGCCATGTGGCCGGGCTCGTCCGTCTCAGGTCTTTATCTCTCACACCCTGAGTCGCATTATTTCGGCGTCGCCAAGGTCGAATACGATCAGGTCTGCGACTATGCGGCGCGCAAGAACATGAGCATCGCCGACGTCGAGCGCTGGCTCTCGCCCATCCTCAACTACGATCCGGCGAGCATGGCCCGCGCGGCGGCGGAGTAGACGCTCACCACGGAAGCGCCTGCCCCGCATAGTTTCCAAACGAGCCACTCGTCTTGAGATCAAGCGCCGCGATCTGCTGCAGCAACCCTTTGACGCTTGTCTCAACGGTGAGCGTCGCCGACGGGCCGCCCATGTCGGTCCTCACCCAGCCCGGCGAAAGAATGCCGACCGCCACGCCTTTCGATTTGAGATCCTGCGCCAGTGCATGAAACAGCCGGTTCACCGCCGTCTTCGAGGTGCAATAGGCCATCTTCGACGTCTCGCCATAGGTGAACGAGCCCATCATGCTCGAAATGACGATGACCTTGCCTTTCGCCCTCTCGAGATTCGGCAGAAAGGCCTTGGTCACGCGCAGCGGCGCGACGGTATTGACCGCCAGAACCCGCGTCAGCACATCGAAATCCATGTCGAGCGGCGACTGAGGATCGTCGCCCATCACGCCCGCATTGTTGATGAGCACATCGATCGGGTTGGTGCCGATGCGCGCCTTCGCGGTCGCGATCGAATTGGCCTGTGTCACATCCATCGGCACGATCTCGATGTTGTCCTGGTTCGCCGCGGCCAGCTTCGACAGATCGTGTGCTTTGCCCGGCCCGCGGCAGACGGCATAAACATAGTGGCCGGCAGCAGCCGCCTGCCGCGTCAGCTCAAGCCCGACGCCGCGGTTGGCGCCGGTGATGAAATAGGTCGCCATGCAACTCTCCTGAAAACGGGATAGACGATGAGCATCTCACACGATGGATGGAGGCTCCAGCGCCGCAATCAGATTGCGCAGGGTGAGAATGGTCGAACTGTCGGCGACGCCGTCCACGCGCGACGGGCGGAAATGCCGCTGGAAGGCAGCCACGATCTGTTCGGTCTGCGCATCGAACACGCCGTTCACCGTGGCGCCATAGCCGTACATGGCGAGCATCGCCTGCAGCGCCGCGACCGGCTGGCCCTCGTCGCCGGGCGCAAGAAAGCGGCCGCCGGAGATCGGCGCCGGTTCGATCCAATGACCGACACCTTCCGCAAAAAGCCGGCCCCAAGGAAAATGTTCGCCCGGATCGATCTTGCGGCCCGGCGCGATATCGGAATGGGCGAGAATGCGCTGCGGCGCGATGCGCCGCCGCGCGCCGATGTCGCGGCAGAGCGCGATCACCGCATCGATCTGCACGTCCGGAAATGGCGGCAGGCCGCCATCGTGCCCGGCGTTGGCGATCTCGATGCCGATCGAATGGGAATTCATGTCGGTGACGCCCGCCCATGACGAGCGGCCCGCATGCCAGGCGCGCTGCGCCTCGGCGACGAGTTGGACGATGCGTCCATCTTCGAAGATCAGATAATGGCTGGACACCTGCGCGACAGGGTTGATCAGCCATTGCAGCGCCTGCCCGCCGGGATCGGCGCGCCAGGCCGCTTCCGCGTCGCCGAGCCGCAGGCCGGTGTAGTGCAGGATGATGCTGTCGGGTTCGTCGCATCCGTTGCGCACGCCGAAATTGGGCGATGCATGGATGCCTGAAACAAGAAAGCTATCGGGCACGAACTCGTTCATGCCCGATAGCTAGCCTCAATACGCGCTGTTGAACAGCGCCGCGTTCCTAGTAATAGGCCAGGCAGACGCGGTTGCCGTAATAATCATAGCCGACCCTGGCGCAACCGCCCGGCTGCGGCGTCGTGGCAGCACCGACGACTGCACCGCTCGCACCACCGATCGCTGCGCCAGCAAGCGCGCCGCCGGGACGTCCCGTTACGGCGGCGCCGACGAGAGCACCCCCCGCAGCGCCGAGAAGCGCGCCGCCGGCAGCCCGATCGCCCGGATCATAACTATTGCACGCTGCAAGCGACAGAGCCGAAGCCAGAACCGCAACCGTGAGAATAACTTTTTTCATCATCAGTCTCCTAAAATAAAACTCAACCTAAAGCCTGATTGCAACCTGGCGGTTTCAGCCCGGCCATTCGCCCGGCACTTCAACGCGCGCCGGGTGAATTCGCTCCCAATCCATTCAACTCAACCCTGTGGATACTCCACGCACGCCAATTTCTCCAGCCAAATGGGCGATTTGGAGGCGGCGAATGCATCGTATTCAAGGATTTGGTTTCGAAAAAGGCAACCGTGGGCAATAGTTACCTTACATAATAACGATTCAAAATCGGTTGGCGGAGTTTTCCGTTTGTCCTAGCATGAGCGTTAAAGGACGGCCGTTAACGAGCCGCCCGTCGCTGGGAGATAGAAACATGCGCAAGGAAGAAAACGAGACTCTCACCAGAATTGGTCCGGGCACGCCCTGCGGCACCATGTTGCGCCATTATTGGTGGCCGGTGACATGCACGGGTTACGTCGGCAAGCGACCGATGAAGATCAAATTGCTCGGCGAGGACTTCGTCCTGTTCCGCAAGCCGGACGGCCAGTTCGGCATGCTGGATCTCCACTGCACGCACCGCGGCGCCTCGCTTGAATTCGGCAGGGTCGAAGCCAACGGCTTGCGCTGCTGCTATCACGGCTGGCTCTATGACGAGAAAGGCAATTGCCTCGATCAGATGTGCGAGCCCGGCGGCGGCCAGCATCGCGGCAACTACAAGCAGGGCGCCTATCCGGTGATCGAGAAATCCGGTCTCGTCTTCGCCTATATCGGCCCCGGCGAACCGCCGGCATTTCCGAAATGGGACGTCCTCTTCGACGACAACTGCAACAAGGTCGTGCAAGGCCGCGATGCCCACGGCAACTGGCTGCAGCGCGCTGAAAACATGCTCGATGCGCTGCATGTCATGTGCCTGCACGGCAGTCTCTATCCCGAACTTGCGGAGCAGCGGCCCGACAGGATGGATTTCGACGAGACCTGGTATGGCATCGACATGCATCTCGACTATCCCAACGGCATCAGGGACCGCCATCACTATATGTTCCCGGCGCTCAACCGCATTCAGGTCTGCCGCGTCGGCCAGCGTCCCCATCAATTCATCCAATGGGTGGTTCCGCACGACGACAAGCATTGCACGACGTTCCAGATCTGGGCGTCGGAAGGCGATCCGCCGCCCTACAAGATCACCACCGGCGCTTTTCAGCAGACCGAGCCAGGCGCGTTCAAGCGCGTCGAGGATGAATGGTGGGGTCTCTGGGAACGCGATCAGGATGACGCGGCCATCGAAAGCCAGGGCCTGATCGCCGATCGCACGCGTGAACACCTGGCGACCTGCGATGTCGGCATCGTCAAGATGCGGCGCATGGTGCTGGCATCGATCGATGCCGTGGCGAGCGGCAAATCGCCCGTCGGCGCGATCCCCCCGCATGACGGCATCATTGAACTGGAAACCTATAAGTCCGAACTCGGCGACAATCCCGAACAGATCCGCCGGCCCGACGACGGGCGCAAGCTCGAGATCATCGCGCCCTACGACGTGGCCAAATAGGCACGCTTGAACGGGAGGCGGCCCGTCACTGCCCCGCCTCCGAAAACACGACACGTCAAACTCGAAACGTCAAACTCGAAACGTCCTGGGAGGGAACGTCCATGCCGGTTCATTCGACACGTCGCCTGGTGCTGCGCCTCGCGTTTGTTGTGGGGGTTGCATCTCTGTCGGCAGCACCCGCTGCCCATGCTGCCGATCCGGATTACCCGACACGGCCCATTCGCATCATTCACGGCTATCCCGCCGGCGGCGGCGCCGACGTCATAGCACGTCAGTTTGTCGCCAGCCTTCAGGCAGCATCGGGCAAGACCTTCGTGCTCGAAAACAAGCCGGGCAATGCCGGCAATGTCGCCATCGGCCTCGCCGCGACCGCCAAGCCCGACGGCTACACCATGGTCATCGGCTCCAGTTCCAACATGGTCGGCGCGCGCTTCTTCTACAAAGACGTCACCTTCGATGTCTTCCGCGACTTCGTACCTCTCGCTTCTTTTCTCGAAGGCACGTTCGTTCTGGTGGCGCGCAATGAAACGCCCGCGAATTCGGTGGACGATCTCGCCAAATGGCTGAAGTCGCGGCCGCAGAACAGGTTCGGGTTCTCAAATCAGCTCACCCAGCTCGCCGGCGAGTATTACAAATCGAAAACCGGTGTCGTCGCCGAGCCGGTCGCCTACAAGGCCGCCACCGACGCCTACCCGGACCTGCAGAACGGGCTCCTCGAATTCATGGTCGCCGACGGCACCACATCGGCGGGACCGGTCAAGAACGGCAAGTTCAAGGCGATCGCGGTGATGACGGGCGAGCGTCATCCGGCCTTTCCCGGCGTGCCGACAATGCGCGAACTCGGCTATGAGGACGCCGACTTCTCGACCTGGTGGGCGATGTACATGCCCGTCGGCGTCGATCCGCAGATCGCCGCCACCATGGAAAAATGGGTTTTGGCGGCGACGAAAGACCCCGCTTTGATCAAATTCATGCATGAATCCGGCAATGCGCCGCTGCATGACGACGCCAAGGCAACCCGCGCTCATATCGAACGTGAATTGGGACGCTGGCCGCCACTGGTGAAAGCGGCCGGAATTCAGCCGCAATAGGCAGCGGTCCTGGCATGGCCAAAAGCCGGCAAGGAGCTTTTGCCGCCGCAGGGCGCATTCGGGCTTCCACCCCGCACGAATGTATTCTAGGGCTTCTGCGCCAGTCGGCTGGACGGCCGCTGCCGCAAGGCAGAGGAAAGTCCGGGCTCCACGGAGAAACGGTGCCGGATAACGTCCGGCGGGGGCGACCCCAGGGATAGCGCCACAGAGATCGAACCGCCTGCACGGGGGCAACCCCATCCGCGGGCAAGGGTGAAAAGGTGCGGTAAGAGCGCACCGCGCGGCCGGCAACGGGCGTGGCATGGCAAGCCCCACCGGGAGCAAAACCGAATAGGGGCGGCATGGGCTCGCAAGAGCCCGGGTCCATCTCCGGATCGTCGCCCGGGTTGGTTGCTCGAGGCGGCTGGCAACAGCCGTCCCAGAGGAATGGCCGTCACGTCGTTGCGCGCAAGCGCAGCGGCCCTACAGAACCCGGCTTACAGGCCGACTGGCTCCCAATTCTCCCACATCCACCAGAGTGGGCGCATAGACTTATCCCGCCAGACATGCGAAGAGCTAATATGTCCGACCGCTGCGGCATCGAGCCAATGCTGAACGGACGCGCGCTAGGTGGCGCAGAAGTGCCGCAGGAAGCTAAAGCGCAAGAGGAACGCCGGAGGGGCGATGTTTGTGGCTGGAGGAATGAGCGGGAGAGCTGTGCCAAGCTCCAGGCCGTATGCCTGGATCGTTGGCGTCGTGCTCGTGCTCGTCGCCCTGGTCAGCCTGCAATTCGACCGCCTTTCCACAACCAAGATTTCCACCCTCGCCAGCGTCGAATACACGTTTTCCGACGCGATCGACGACAGCGATGACGACACGCCCCGTATCGCCAGCGGCAAGGCAATTATTTCCGTCGTCGAAGGTATCCCTGCGCGGCACGGACAACCGCGCTCCAGCCAGTCCGGGTTGGACAAGGCGGCGCGACCGAACACCCCTGACTCCCGCCACCCCCGCGGACCTCCGCTCAGCGTCTGACAGTGCCGACGGCTGCCGCATCGCGCCTATTTCGCATGCGCCGGCGTCCTGGCCGCGACGCCTAAATCCCGTTCAGCCTGGCTGAACCGGGACCCTTCCTCCAACATCTGCTTCCCCGGCGTCTCGCAATCTCAGCGAGCGCCAAGCTCCGCATCAACACAGCGGAGCTCGCATTATCAGGATTGTACCCATGGAATCCGACATCATTTCAACCGTCGGCTCAGCTCTTGTCGAGATGCTCCAAGTGCATCGGCTGCTTTATCTTTTCGGCGGCGTGACGATGGGCCTAGCGCTTGGCATTCTGCCGGGCATCGGCGGCGTTGCCGGCATAGCCCTGCTGCTTCCCTTCACCTACAACCTCGATCCGACGACGGCGATGGCGCTCCTGCTCGGGCTCGCCTCGACCAGCACGACCGCCGATCCTATTTCGGCGATCGTGCTCGGCGCGCCGGGCCATGCGGCATCGGCGGCGACGGCGCTCGACGGCTATCCGATGACCAAGCGTGGCGAAGGTGGCCGGGCGCTCGGCGCGGCTTATATGTCGGCGATGATGGGCGGCATTTTCGGCGCGATGCTGATGGGTGTAACCCTGCCGATCATTCGTCCGGCAATTCTCTTCATTGGTTCGCCGGAACTGCTCGGCCTTGCCGTGTTCGGCATTTCCATGGTCGCGGTGCTCTCCGGTAACGCGCCCCTGCGCGGCCTCACCATGGCCTGCTTCGGCATGATGATCGCGATGATCGGCTCCGATCCACAGACCGGCACGCTGCGCTGGACGATGGACAGCCTGTATCTGTGGGAAGGCCTGCCACTGGTCCCGGTCACTCTCGGCGTCTTCGCCCTGCCCGAATTGTGCGACCTGGCCGTCGCGCGCAAGGCCGTGGTAGACGCCAAGGACATGATGGATACCGGCGCCGGCCTCTGGGCTGGCTGCAAGGATTGCTTCCGCAATTGGTTCCTTGTTCTGCGTTGCGCCTGGATCGGCTCCGTGATCGGCGCGATCCCCGGCATCAGCGCCTCGGTCATCGACTGGATTTCCTACGGCCATGCGATCCGTACCGAGAAAGGCGCACAGCTGACCTTCGGCAGTGGCGACGTCCGCGGTGTTATTGCCGCCGAAAGCGCCACCAATTCCCGCGAAGGTGGCGCGCTGATCCCGACCGTCGTGTTCGGCGTGCCGGGCTCGGCCGGCATGGCCATCCTGCTCGGCGCCTTTCTGATGCACGGTCTGGTGCCGGGCCCTGACATGCTGACCAAGAATCTCGGCCTCACCTATTCGATGGTCTGGAGCATCGCCATCGCCAATATCCTGGGATCGGGCCTCTGCTTCCTGTTCTCCGGCCAGTTCGCGAAAATGGCGACCTTGCGCTACACGCTCATTCTTCCGGTCGTGTTGTGCTTCGTCTACATCGGCGCCTTCGAAGGCCATCGCAGTTGGGGTGACCTGATTTCGCTGCTCTTCTTCGGCATCTTCGCCTGGGGCGCCAAACACTTCAAATGGCCGCGTCCGCCGCTGGTGCTCGGCTTCATCCTCGGCAGCATTCTCGAACGCTATATGTTCATCTCGATCCAGCGCTATGGAACGACCTGGATGCTGCGGCCGCTCGTCATCATCATGTTCGCCATGTCGGCCTTGAGTATCATAAGGCCGTTCATTCAGGACGTGCGCCGTCACGGCGGCTTCCGCGTCATGCTGTCGGGTTACCAGCGCCCGAAACTGCGTCCCTCCCACGTCTTCCCGATCTTCCTGCTGTGCCTCTTCGCCGTCATGATGACGGAAGCGTCAACGTGGAACTTCTCGGCCAAGATCATTCCGGTGATCGTCGGCACGGGCGCGATTCTGTTCTGTACGGTTTCGCTGCTCAACGAGGTGTTCCGGCGTCCGGAAGAACCTATCGACGAAGCCGAGATCGCCGCTGCTGCTGCGACCGCCAACGCCGCTCCTGTGGTCAACGATCCGAACGCGAAAATCCACATGGACATCGGCAGCAACATTACGCACTTGCCGACCAAGACCATCCTGCTGCGCGGGGCGATCTTTTTCGGCTGGATGGTCGGCTTCCTGATCTCCATGGCGCTGATCGGACTGATTCCCACAGTTCCGCTCTTCGTCATTGCCTTCATGCGGGTCGAAGGCCGCGAGCGCTGGACGCTGACCCTCGGCATGGCCTTATTCATGATGCTCTTCATCTACGGCCTGTTCGACCAGTTGCTGTCGATTCCCTGGCCAGGGTCGTTGCTGGGCGACACCTTCCAGTGGTTCCGCGACAACATCCCCTCGATGTAAGCAGAGACGAGATCGCCGGACGCGAGTCCGGCGATCACTTTTTCATGAAACAGAAAAACAGCGACAATCAGGGCTCTGAAGACCCGCAATGGTGGCGCATGCCATTGCTCGCGATCGGCGCTGCCGCCGCCGTTCTGTGCCTCGACGGCGAGCGTCTTGCAGCCCTCGTCACCGGCATCGCCGGACTGATCCTCTATCTCGTCGCCCTGTTCGACTGAACGCGCTGTAACGCGCGAGAAAGACCCGCAGAGGGCGTGTCGAGATTCACGTCAGACCGCGCCGAAAATGTTGGCTTTCGAGAACCGGAGCGCAGCGTACTTAAGTACGTGAGCACCAGAGCGCAGAAAGCCAGCATTTGCAGGCCGGCATCACGTGAATATCGATATGCCCTCACATTGAGAGCATGGCGCGGCTCTTCATCGCCTCGTCGAGTTCCGACATCTGGGCTGCAAGCCGCACCGGCGTATTCGCTGCGCCGAAGAGATCGTAATTGCGCCGCTCGACGATCTCGAAGAAAAACCGCTCGTCGAACATGTGCGTATAGATGTGAAAGAACTCGCCGCCTTTCGAGCGATCGTAAAGCACGCCGAGCCCGCGCATGCGCTCGATCAGTTCGTCGGACAGATCATAGCGCGCCGATAGATCCTCGTAATAATTATCGGGAATTTCCAGAAAACTCATGCCCGCCGCGCGAGCCTTCTCGACAAAGCCGAACAGATCCTGCGTCGAAAAGGCGATCTGCTGCACGCCACCGCCGCCAAACGTATCGATGAAGCGCGACACGCCGGTCGAGCCGCCATCGCCGATATTCATCGGGATACGCACGCTCTTATCGGGCGAGCCGATGACCCGGCTGTAGAACGCGCCATAGGGATCGGCCAGTTCGACCTGCGGTTCGTCGACGAAACCCAGGATCGACTTGTAGAACGTGATCCACGACAGGAATTCCGAACGCCGGACCACATTGGAGAGATGATCGATCCGCTCCAGCGGACCCGCATGCTGCTTCTCGTCGCTGAAAATGAAATCCTGGTCCCAGTTGCTCGGCGCCGACCCGTCCTTGCGCGCCTCACCCATGAAATAAATGAGACTGTTCTCGACGCCGGCGACGGCCGGAATGATCGCCTCGCCCGGGCCGACGCGTCCGTGATAGGTCTGCGCGCCCAGCGCATTGGCGCGCTCCAGCGCCTGCCTGGGCTCGTTGAAGCGCATGGCCAATGCGCAAACCGACGTGCCGTGCACGAGATAAAAGGAATGCGCGAAACCGTCCTGCTCGCGGTTGACGACGATGTTCAGGTCGTTCTGGCGATAGAGCTCGACGTCCTTGGTGCGATGGCGCGCCACGCGTGCAAACCCCATGGCGCCGAGCCAGTCGACCAGCCGCGATGATTCCGCCGCGCCCGTTGCGAACTCGATGAACTCGATACCCCGGATGGTCGCCGCCGGCGGCAGCGGCGGCCCGATATTGAGCACGGGAAGGCCGGCGCCCGCGCGCCGCGCGTCGAGCGTCTCGCCTGCCACCTGCAGGGCGCGCATGCCGTCGCGCGCTACGGTGGCCGCTGGCGCACCGCGAAACTGATCGTTGAAGATTTCCAGCGACAGCGGCCCGCGATAGCCGGACTTGGTAATGGCATCGAGAAAATCGCCAATCGGATAATCGCCCTGCCCTGGAAAGCAGCGGTGATGGCGGCTCAGCGACATCGGGTCCATGAGGATGGCCGGCGCATCGGCAAGCTGCACCAGGGCGATGCGCCCGGCGGGAATGTCGGCGATGGGCGCCAGCGGGTTGTTGCGCACGCAAATGTGATAGCTGTCGAGCACGAGGCCGAGATTGGGCCTGGCCGCGCGCATGACGATATCGTCGGCCTGCATCCAGTCCTTCACATGACGGCCCCAGGCCATGGCTTCGTAGCCGATGGAAAAACCGCGCCGCGCCGCCAGATCGGCGAGATCGGCAAGATCGCGCGCCGCCCGTTCCGGCTCGCCCAGCGACTCTTCATGCACGTTCGAGCAGACGCACAACAGCCCGGTGCCCAGTTCTTCCATCAGATCGAACTTGCGCTGCGCCCGCTCGAAATTGCGGCTGCGCATCGGCTCGGGCATGCCCTCGAAGTCGCGCATCGGCTGCAGTGCAACGATCTCCAGCCCCAGGTCCTCGGCGCGCGCGCGCACATCGCGCGGCCGCCCATTGAAGAAGGTCAGATCGTTCTCGAAGATTTCGATGGCGCGGAAGCCCGCGCGGGCGGCGGCCGCAAGCTTGACTTCCAGTGTGCCGCCCATCGACACCGTCGCGATCGACCACCTGAGCATCCACCGTCTCCCTGCACCACCACGACTCTTGGGCGGCACACTAGCCGAAGGAGCATGTCGTTTCGAGGTCCTTTTGGCGACTGCCGGAAGGACCGCGAACATGAGATATTATTCATCCCTGCCGCGGCCGGCGGCCTGGCTTTTCTCGACCCCCAGCACGACTCTGCCGAATTCCGCAGCCGCCGTCTCCCACACCAGCGAATGATGCGCCGCCGCGGCGAAGCAATCGTTGAACCGCCGCTGCAGGGAACTGTCCCTGAAAATCGCGCGGCCGCCGGCGATATTGTAGAGCCGCTGCACCGCCTGCAGGCATAGCTGCGCCGCATAGCAGGCGTTGCGCTTGCCCTGCACATGCTGCAACTCGCTGACCTCTTCGCCGCGCGCCAGTGTCTCCATCGTCTCGCGGATGGCGCCGATATACATCCGGTCGGCGGCCTCGATCTCGGCCGCCGCCTGCCCGACGCTGGCCTGGATGGCGACGTTGACCGCAACGGAATTGCCCCGCGAGGTACGCGGCGCGGTGATGCGGCAGAACTCGTCGAAAAAGCCTTGCGCGATGCCGACCACGACAGCGGTATAACTGACGGCGGACACACCGCCGCGCGGCAGCCGCGTCACCGGCGCGTTATAGAACAGCATGCCGGGCGAACGGCCCTCGTCATTCTCCTTTTTGTCGAGAATGCGATGCGCCGGCACGAACACATCCTTGACTTCAAAACTCTTCGATCCCGTGCCGGCAAGCCCGACCACGTACCAATCATCGATGATGCGCACATCGGTTGTCGGCATCAGCACCATCAGGCCGCGGCCCCTGCGATCGCCGTCATATTCAAAGCCGCCGCACATGACGAAATCGGCATGGTCGATGCCGCTCGAAAAGCCATGCAAGCCGTTCCACACCACGCCGCCGTCGACTTTGGTGGCACGTCCGACCGGCGCGACGGCGACGCATAGCTTCTTGCGCTGGTCCTTGCCCCACACATCGTCCTGCGCCGCCAGCGCATAGGCTGACAGTTTCAGCGGATTGTCGGCGAGCACCATATGCACCCAGGCCTGCGACCCGTCGCCGCGCGCCAGGGTTTGCGTCACCTCGCACAAGACGTCGTAGCCGAGTTCGAAACCGCCATAGCGTTTCGGCTGGCAGATGCGCAGCAGATCATGCGCCACATAATCGCGCACCGTTTCGTCAGGGCAGCGCCGCAACCGTTCGCCCTCGGCGGCGCGCGCCTCAAGGGCCGGGATCAGCGCTTGCGCCCGCGCCAGCAGGTCGAGGCGGGTCTGCACCGGTGTTCTTTCTTCGCCTGCACCGGGCTCGACCGTGGACAACGACATGGGACTTGTCTCCGCGCCCATTCAGGGGTTTGCGATCTTGCGCAAGCGCTCGACGACACGCGGCGGCGTACGATAAAGCCGCTCGATATCGGCCTGCAGTTGCTCGCCGCGGCGCGGCCGGTCGACCTGCAGTTTCAACTTGTTCGCCTCCTCGATGAATTCCGGGTCCTTGAACGTGGCGAACATGGCGTCGCGCATGGCCTTCAGCCGGTCCGGTGGAATGTCCGGCGGCATCAGGAATGGCCGCCCGAGCGACAGCGGCCCGTAGGCCGCCTCGAACAGTAGCTTGTCTTCCTTGTTCTTCACCAGATCGGGACCGAACGGCGCATCCTTGATCGCATCCTCTTTCACCGGGCCGAACTGGATCAGCACCCTGATCTTCTTGTCGCGGATCCATTGCGATTTGGTGGAGGTCAGCGAACTCCAGAACGTCACGCCATATGCGTCGAGTTCACCTCGCTCGATGGCGAGATAAGCCTCGTTCTGTCCGGGATAACCGGCGATCACCTTGATCTTGGTGCCGAGCAATTCGTTCAGCAGCCGCGAATAGAAGGCCGGCGCCGAGTTCACGCCGGAGGCGCCGGCGCTCATTTCGTTGCGCCTCATGTCTTCAAATGTCTTGAATTTCGGATTGTCCGCCCAGACGAAAATCGTCCCGGTTTCGAGCGACGGCGTGCCGAGCCAGTTCAGCCGCGTGGCGTCATAATCGGCCTCTTTGGTTCCGAACAAAGGCTCAAGAGGTGCATTATTCTGCACACCACCGATCACCGTCCCGTCACGCGGGGCCGATGAATAAAGATATTTGGTCGCGACAATGCCGCCGGCGCCCGGCATCTGGCGCACGACGATTGGCGGATTGCCCGGCAGATGTTTGGTCATGTGGCGGGCAATGGCGCGCGACAGCACATCGTAACCGCCGCCGGCGGAAGAACTGACGATCATCGACACGGTTTTACCGCGATAGAAATCCGCCACCGGATCGGCGCTGACAGCCGAGGCCGTCACGGCTACAGCGCCAAAGATCGCCCCTACTGCCGTCATGTATCTGACCGGCATTCAAATCCTCCCGTCTTTGCGCGATCGGGCCAGTTCTGTCGCAGGCCTTTATCGAGACTTGTCAGCTTGCAGGATTGCGCCCTGCGGCGCAACCGCAACATGTCGATTATGTCGTCGGCCTATGCCAGGGGGTTATGTCTTGCGCTTTACCTCTTGGCAGTTACACCCTGCCGGCCATGACATCATGCCTTTGCCGCCTCCGGCGGCAATTCACCCTTGAAGGCCAGATAGCCGCCATCGACCAGCAGGTCCGTGCCGGTGATGAACGAGGCTTCGTCGCTGGCGAGAAACGCCGCGGCGAACGCCACCTCGTCGATATGGCCGGTGCGGCCGACGAGATGGGCTGGCCCGCGGATGCGCCTGGCGTTTTCACGAGATCCATAGCTGCGGGTGCTGCGCTCGGTATCGATGGAACCCGGCGAAATCGTATTGGCGCGGATGTTGTCGGTCGCCAGTTCGACGGCGAGACATTTGGTCAACTGGATAAGCGCCGCCTTGGTCGTCGAATAGGCGGCGCGCAGCGGCACGCCGATATGGCCGAGTTGCGAGGCGATGTTGACGATGGCGCCGCCGCCGGCATTGCGCATGAACGGCGCAGCATATTTGGCGGTCAGGAAACTCGCCGTCAGATTGATCGCCAGGGCCTCGTTCCAGACGCTGAGCGGCTGATCCTCGACGCACTGACGCGGCGTATCAGCCGCCGCCACATTCACCAGCGTCGTCAATTTGCCGAACAAATCCGCAGCCTTGGCCACACCACGTTCGCACTCTCGCTCGACCGCCACATCAAGCGCGATCGACGCGGCCACGCCGCCGGCGGTGCGAATGTCGTCGGCAACCGATTCCGCCGCCGCCGGCCGCAGATCGGCAACCAGGACGCTCGCGCCCTCAAGCGCAAACCGACGGGCGATCGCACCGCCAATTTCCCCGCCGCCCCCGACGATCAGCGCAACCCGCCCGTGCAAACGCTTGTCCCTCGACATTTCAGGCCTCCCGGATTGGTGTTCAAACCAGATTGTGTCGGCATCCATTGGGCACTATACCGCGCCCAGCCGTCTACACGAAAAGGACGCATCCCAAGCAATCCGGAGGAACCATGATCGTCCGCCTCACTGTGCTTTCCCTGGCAGCGGGCATTGCCGCTACCCCCGCCGCTGCTCAGTCGCCCGAGGCCTTCTACAAGGGCCGAAAGATGGACATGATCATCGGCTATTCGAGCGGCGGAACCTATGATCTTTACGCCCGCCTCCTGGCCCGCCACCTGCCGGACTATATTCCCGGCAATCCCGTCATCATTCCGCGCAACATGCCCGGCGGCGGCAGCCGCACAGCGACCGCCTGGGTCTATTCGGCCGCGCCGAAAGACGGCACCGTGCTCGCCACCGGCGACCAGTCGATCGCCATCGCCCAGGCCCTTGGCGATCCGCAGATCCGGTTTGACGTGAACAAGCTGATCTACATCGGCAACATCAACAAGGACAACAATACGACCGTCGCCTGGTACACATCCGGCATCAAGACGATCGAGGATGCGAAGAAGCAGGAAGTCACGGCCGGCGCCACCGGTGGCTCGACGTCCTCACAATATCCCAAGGCGATGAACGCGCTGCTGGGCACCAAGTTCAAGATCATCCTCGGCTATCCCGGCGGCAATGACATCAACATCGCGCTCGAGCGCGGCGAAGTCGCCGTACGCGGCTCCAACACATGGTCGTCGTGGAAATCGACGCACCCCGATTGGCTGCGCGACAAGAAGATCAACATTCTCGTCCAGATCGGCCTCGAGAAAGCGCCCGATCTGCCCGACGTGCCGCTGCTCATGGATCTTGCGAAGAACGATGAAGATCGCGCGGTGCTGAAACTTCTGTCGGCGCCGACCGACATCGGCCGCCCGTTTTACACCGCGCCCGACACGAACCCGGAACGGGTGAAGGTGCTGCGCGCCGCCTTCGACGCCATGGTCGCCGACCCGAAATTCCTAGCACAGGCAAAAGCCGAGAATTTCGACATCGATCCGGTCAGCGGCGAGAAGCTGCAGCAGATCGTCGCCGAGATCGTCGCGGCGCCGCCGGCCATCGCCAAGCGCCTGAATGAGATCATCGGTGCTGTCGACCAGAATACGAGTTCAAAACGCTAGTAAAAGCCAGGAGAAACCAGTGACAGCAGCCTCCACCAACGGACTTTCCAACTCGCTCGCGAAACTGCGCCGCGAGGCGGCGATCACTTCGCGCATTCTGGTGATGGAAGGCCTGCTCGATTATTCGGGCCATGTCAGCGTGCGCGTTCCCGGCAAGGACGCTTATTACATTCAGCCCTCGACCGACCCGCGCTCCGATGTCGACCCCGACCGCATGATCATGGTCGATTTCGACGGCAATATCCTGGAAGGCGCGGAGCGCCGCCCGCCGTTCGAAATTCCGATCCACGGCGAAATCTATCGCGCCCGCCCCGACGTGCAATCCGTCCTCCATTGCCACATGGAACTGGCGATCTGGTTCACCATGATGGAGGGCGTGCAGCTCGTGCCGATGCGCTCGCGTGCGGCGCGCTGGGTCAGCGGCATTCCCACCAGCAATGATCCGACGCACATCAAGACGAAGGAACAGGGCGAGATCCTGGCCCGCGATCTCGGCCCGCATCACGCGGCGCTGATGCGCGCCCACGGCGTCGTCATGGTGGCTGAATCTGCACCCGCCCTTCTTGTCGACGCCGTCCATTTCGACGAGAACGCCAAGGCGCAGATGCAGGTGCTGCAGGCCGGCCAGAAGCCTGTGCCGCTGAGCAGGCAGGAACTCGATCTGCTGGAAAAATCCGAGATGCGCGAATTCCACGTCGGCAAGCTCTGGAACTACTACCTGCGCAAGGCCGAGAAGGCCGGCGTGATTTCGTCCGAATGGGCGAAAGAAGAACAGGCGTAATCTGCTGTACAGGACGCCCTCGTCCTTCGAGACGCAACGCTTACGAGCGTTGCTACTCAGGATGAGGGCTTTTGTTGACGTCGTACAATCAGCGAAGAAGCCTCCATCCTGAGGAGCGCCTGAAAGGCGCGCCTCGAAGGACGGGGCGTCAGCTTCAACCGATGCAACAGTCCTACTTGTAAATCTTCTTCGCCAGCGCCAGCCCTTCGTCCTGCCGGTCCGGGTCCGTCGTGCCGAGCAGCTTCGCATTGGCGAACGGCCGCACCTCTTCAGGAATCTTGTCGTCAAGGCCGGCGCGGGTGATGCCCATGCCGCTCTTCGCCCATAAAAGCTCCGCCTCTTCCGACATCGAGAAGTCTATATAGAGCCGCGCTGCATTGGGATGCGGCGCATTGCGCATCAGCACATTGCCGTAAAGCACAAAGGGCACGCCTTCTGTGGGGATCACCGGCTTCACCGGCAGGCCCTTCAGGTTGGCGATGTCGTTGAGGATGAAGGGAACATAGATCGGGAATTCGCCACGGGCGACCCTGCGCCCGGCTTCACGCATGTCGCGCGTGAACGACGGCTCGTTCTTCGCCAGCTCCTCGTGGAATTTCTCTCCCAGGCCCGGCGCGTTCCATTGCGCGAAGAACATCAGGTAACCGCCGCCGATGGCGCGCATATCGTCCGAGAGAATCTTGCCTTTCCATTTCGGATTGGCGAGATCGGCCCAGCTTTTCGGCTCGTCGTCCGGCTTCACCATCGAGGTGTTGACCAGCATCCCGTAAGGAATGGTCATTACCGGCCCGAACAGGCCGTTGCTCGTCATCCTGGCGAACTCGGGCTTCAGACCCTTGAGATTGGGCGTCGCATCATGCACCACATAGGTCTTGTCCTCGCGCGCGATCAGCCGCGCCTGCCCTTCCGAAGTATAGGTGACATCGGCGATGAAGCGGCCCGCGCCTTGCTCCACACGCGCGCGCTCGCGGATGTCGGAGCCGCGGCCTTCGAGCACGTTGACCGTGATGCCGTATTTCTTCTCGAATGCCTGGACGTTGGCCTTCAATGTTGGGTCTCCGACAAGCGCCGTATAGAGAACAAGCTGCTTCTCGTTCTTTGCGTCAGCAATCGCCTTCTCCCAGGCCGCATCCTGTGCGACGGCCGAACCGGCCAGCATGCCCAATACGATCGCGACAGCTGCGCGCATCCCCATTTTATGGCTCATCGACCCTTCCCTCCCTGTCTTCAATTCAATGCCTGTTGCGGTCTGCGCCGCCGCCATCGGTGCGATCGAGATTGGCGGACAGGCGCTTCTGCAGCGCGCCGATGTCGATCTGCTGCACGCTGCCCGCCCCCGCCAGATCGAGCGCGTGAGCCGCCGCCGCGCCCATCGCCATGCACGGCCCCATCACCCGTACGCTCGACAGCGCCGCGAGATCGGCATCGATGCAGCGCCCTGCAGCGCAGAGATTGTCGGCATCCTCGGGGATCAGCGAGCCGAGCGGAATATAGTGAGCATGATCCGGCGGGAACGTCTGCCAGGCATAGCCGGCGCTCTGGTCGTGCAATTCGACCGGCCAGGCGGTGCGGCCGATGGCGTCGTGATGACGATAGCCGCGGCGCACTTCATCGAGCGTTAACTGATGGCGGCCGACGATCCAGCGCGTCTGCCTGATGCCCGGCATGCCATAGCTGCGGACTTTCGCCTGGCCGAAACAGTCGGGGAACTGTTCCATCAGAAAGCGCACCGAGACGTCTGCCTGAGCCTTGCCCTCCAACGTCGACTTCGAGGCGGCGAGCGGCTCCAGCGGCGTTTCCGTATGCGTCATGTTGAGCACGGCAATGTTGCGGCCGGGAATGACGAAAGAGACGCAATTGCGGCGCAATAGCCCGTAAGCATCGCCCTTCTCTTCCATCTTCGCCGCAAGCTGCGCGCGCGTCGGATGCGCCGCTTCGTTGATGTTCTCGACGACGACCATCTGCGTGCCGAACACCGGCTGGCCTTCCGGCTCGCGGCAGGCGAAACCGCCGAGCCAGGCCAGCGCCGCATCGCCCGAGGCGTCGACGAAGCCCGTCGCCTCGACGTTCACATCGCCATAGCGTGTTGCAAGTTCCAGCGCCTTCACGCGTCGGCCGTCGCGCACGACGCCGCGCATGATCGCGCCGAGAATGGTGACGATGCCGGATTTGCGCACGCTCTCCTCGACCCAGCGGCCGAGCGCGATCTCGTCGTAATAGACTACGGTCGTCACCGGACCATGCCGGTAATACAGCGCCTTGTCCTGCGCGCCGAGGTCACGAAGGATGTCGTCGGCGATGCCGTGGGTGAACTGATAGCCATAGTCGCCGTTGGAATAGAGGCCGCAGAACGTGCCGATGATCGAATTGACCGCCTGCCCGCCGAGCACCGGCAGCGAATCCACCAGCACGACCTTGCGGCCAAGGCGCGCCGCCTCGATCGCCGCCGAAATACCGGCAGCGCCCGAGCCGACGACGCAGATATCGCATGTCACCTTCTGCGGTCCCGCGCCCGCATCGCGGCGTACGACTCTTGTACCGGTGGCGACCTCGCCTGACGTCTCGGGATTGGAATGTTCCGAATGCGCGAGACCCATCCCTGCGTTCCTCCTGGCTGCAGCGGCAGGTTAGCGGCGGTCATCTGGCGAGAAAAGCGAAATATGCCGGCCTGCGACAGGCCGCTATCAAGTTCAGCCCACAGCCGTTATCTTGGCCGGCAGGCCGGACCAATACCGGCACATTGAGGAAGGGAACAACTGTGGGCAAGATCATAGCCGCCGCTTTATTGGTTCTGTTCGTCGCCGGCGCACAACACGGCGCGCAGGCGCAGGAAGCCATCGCCCAGTTCTACAAGGGCAAAACCATCACAGTCATTGTGGGCACATCGGCCGGCGGCGGCTACGACACCTATGCGCGCACATTCGCGCGCTTCATGGGCAGGCATCTCGCCGGTGCCCCGACGATCGTCGTCGCCAACATGCCCGGCGCCGGCAGCAACATCATGGCCGCCAATGTCGCCGTCACTGCGCCGAAGGACGGCAGCGTGATCGGCGCGCCGTTCTCGACGCAGCCCTTGTCCGGCATTCTCGAAGATGCGGCGCGTTTGCGCTACGATCCGGTGAAGCTGAACTATCTCGGCAGCGCGACGACGGATTATTTCCTCTGTGTCGCCAATCCCTCGGCACCCGCAAAGACATTCCCCGATACGTTCAAGACGGAGATCGTCATGGGCGGCACCGCCGAGACCGGCTCCACCGGCTACCTGCCGGTCATGCTCAACAATGTCCTCGGCACGAAGTTCAAGCCGGTCTTCGGTTATCCCGGCAGCCGCGAAATCATGGCGGCCATCGAGAAGGGCGAGCTGCACGGCATGTGCGGCATCAATCTCGCCAGCATCAAATCGCAATATGCCAACCTGATGAGCGAGAACAAGATTCACATCATCGTGCAGGAGAGCGCCAACGGCGTCGAAGAACTGAACAAGCTGGGCATTCCCAGAACCATGGACTTCGCCAAGACCGACGAACAGCGCGCCATCATGGACATCATCTATTCGCAGGAAATCTATGCACGGCCCTATTTCGTCGCACCCGAGACGCCGAAGGACCGGGTGGAAGCCCTGCGCAAGGCGTTCATGGATACCTGGAAAGATCCGGACCTGCTGGTCGAAATGAAACGGATGAGCCTCGACGCCGATCCGACCTCGGGCGAGGACCTGCAGAAGCTGCTGGCAAAAGTCTACGCCTCGCCGCCGGATATCATCGCCAAGACGAAAGAGGCGATCAAGGTGAAGCGGTAGGCCGCTCATCCGACCCTTGCTGCGCGAGGGTCGGATGAGGGCGGCCTGCATCAACTACTCGCCCCTCAGCGCCTCGATCAATTGCATCATGTCCTGCGGCGGCTCGCTCTCGAACGACAGCGGCTCGCCGGTCACCGGATGATCGAAGCCGAGCCTTGCTGCGTGCAGCGCCTGCCGCCCAAGGCTTTCGAGCAGCGGACGCGCCGGCTCGTTCAGCAGGCCCGCCTTGGTGCGGAAGCCGCCGGCGTAGAGTGCATCGCCCAATATGGGGTTACCGAGATGGGTCATGTGCACGCGGATCTGATGCGTCCGTCCGGTCTCGAGCCGGCAGCGCACGAGGCTCGCGACCGGCGTGCCGTTGATGCCGTTGAATGTTTCTTCCACCTGCCAATGGGTGATCGCCTCGCGGCCACGATCATTGCGCACGACGGCGTGTTTCTCCCGATGCACCGGATGACGGCCGACCGGCGCATCCACAGTGCCGCTGAGGCGGCGCAGTACGCCCCAGACCAGCGCCAGATATTCACGGTCGAGATTCATGGTGCGACCATGGTCGGCGAACAGCGCCGCCAGGCCCTGGTGCGCTGCATCGGTCTTGGCAACAGCGAGCAAGCCCGACGTGTCCTTGTCGATGCGATGGACGATGCCCGGCCGCTTGACGCCGCCGATGCCCGAAAGGGAATCGCCGCAATGGGCGATCAGCGCGTTGACCAGTGTGCCTGTCTCGTGGCCCGCAGCGGGATGGACGACCAGTCCTGGCGGCTTGTCGATGATGATGAGATGCTCGTCTTCAAAGACGACATTGAGCGGAATATTCTCCCCCATCGGTTCCGCAGCCGCCGCCGCGGGAATGTCGACGGCGATGGTCTGGCCGGCGCGCACCTTGGCCTTCGTGTCGGTGACGGTGCGGCCATCGACCGTGACAAGCCCGTCCTCGATCAGCGACTGGATGCGCGTGCGCGACAGGGCCTCGTCCGCCGCGTCGGCGAGGCCGGCGAGATAACGGTCGAGCCGCTGCCCGGCCGCATCCGCGTCGACCACATGCCGGCGCAGGCCCGCCTCCGGCGTGGCAAGCAGCCGGTGCGGCGCCGCCTCGGCCGGCTCGGGCTTCTCGACAGGAAGATAACGGAGGGCCGTCTGATGACGGCGTTTTGCATGCTGGTTCATGCCACAGGGATAGCACGCGGCGGCGAATGATACTAAGGGTCGTCGATGTCTCACCCCCATTCCGGCACTGCAATCGTCATCGGCGGCGGACCGGCGGGCCTTATGGCCGCCGAAATCCTGGCCCGCAACCATCTAAACGTCACAGTTTATGACCGGATGCCATCGCTGGCGCGTAAATTCCTGCTTGCCGGCCGCGGCGGCCTCAACCTCACCCACAGCGAGCCGCTGGAGCGGTTCATGCAGGCCTATGGCGCGGCGGCAGAGCACCTGCGGCCGTTCATCGAGGCGTTTCCGCCCCAAGCCCTGCGCGCCTGGAGCGAAGACCTCGGCGTTCCGACCTTCGTCGGCTCCAGCGGCCGTGTCTTCCCAAAGAGTTTCAAGGCTTCACCCTTGCTGCGCGCGTGGCTGCGCCGGCTGGAGAGTCTCGGCGCGAGGGTGCAATACCGCCATCGCTTCGACGGCTTCGATGCACAGGGCCGCGCCCTGTTTACCAATGGCACCGGCGAGCAGATCATCGTGGCAGCAGACGCCACCGTGCTGGCGCTTGGCGGCGCATCCTGGCCACGTCTCGGCTCAGACGGCGGCTGGAGGCAGACGCTTGCGGCAGCCGGCATGACCATCGCTCCGCTGCGGCCTTCCAACTGTGGCTTCGAGATCGACTGGTCACCGCAACTGCAACGCTTCGCCGGCGCACCGCTGAAGAATGTCGCTTTATCGTTTGGGCCACGCACGGTGCGCGGCGAAGCGATGATCGCCGGCTATGGCCTTGAAGGCGGCAGCGTCTATGCCCTGTCGGGTCCACTGCGCGACGCCATCGCCCAGGACGGCTCGGCCACGCTGCATGTGGATCTGCGCCCGGATGTCAGCGCCGAGGCGCTCACCAGCAAGCTCGCGGCCGACCGCGGTAAAGCCTCCTTGTCGAATTTCCTGCGCAAGGCGGCTGGCCTGACGCCCCAGGCGATTGCGCTGCTGCGCGAGGCTGGTCCTTTGCCTGTCGAGCCGGCGCTCCTCGCCGCACGCATCAAGCATCTGCCGCTCAAACTCGAGCGTCCGCGTCCGATCGCCAGAGCCATCTCAAGCGCCGGCGGCGTCGCCTTCGAAGACGTCGACAATGGCCTCATGCTCAAGCGGATGCCGGGTGTTTTTGTCGCCGGCGAAATGCTCGATTGGGAAGCGCCCACCGGCGGCTATCTGCTGCAGGCCTGCTTCTCGACGGGGTTCGCAGCGGGCGAAGCAGCGGCGAAGTGGGTGAAGCGCGACAAGGGCTGAGAGACTTATCCGCGGATTTCGATGTGCTCGCCGTCGGGTCCGCGAAACACCACGCGCCGCCAGTTCTCTTCGCCGGGCTCGCGCGCGCCTGTCTTGTGTGGCTCGGTGACGACGCCGATGTTGGCCGCCTTCAGGGCCGCCACCGCATAGTCGAACTCGTCGCTGATCAGGCAGAAATGAAAGCCCTGCATCGGCAAGCGCTCCTCGCCGACGAGTTCCAGCACCGTGTCGCCGAGCTTGAGGTAGGCGATGCTAGTGCCGCCCGGCGTCACGTAGTCGTTGTATTTCCGGAAGCCGAAATGATGCTCGTAGAACGCGACGGATTTTGCCAGGTCGGCGACGTCGAGCGCGACATGATCTATGCGTTTGTACGGCATGGGCAATGTTCTCCGCGGCCTTGCGTCCTCCACCACGCCATGCCCGGCCTTGTGCCGGGCACCCACGCCGAGGTGCGCTTGATGCTGCAGGAAGAGGCCAACGTCATCGGACCTCTTCCGCAACGGTGATGCAGCTTCACCACGTGGATGCCCGCACAAGCGCGGGCATGACGGCGAGGCGGTGGCCTAAGCCTTACAACCCCTTACCCTTGCGCTCGCCGCGCAGGAACTCGCGCACGATCTGCTCCGTCAGCACGATCTTGGGATCGTATTCCGGCGCATCTTCCATCTGATCGAGCGTGTTCAGCCCCATCTGCCGGAAGATACGCGCCGTGGAGGAAATGATGCGCACAGGCTGCGACGGATCGGCGTTGAAATGCTGATGGATCGTGTTCGGCGGAATATAGATGTAGTCACCCGCTTCCCATTCCAGCTTCTTCACCTCTTGCTGCGGCGTCCATTCAAACACATCGGTGATCTGCACGTCGCAGTCCTGATGCATGTCGTAGCCGCGGCCCTCAAGCACATAGACGCATTCCTCGGCCAGATGCCGGTGCTTGCCCGAGCGCGAGCCCGGCGGAATGATCTGCATATAAGCGTCGACAGTCTCGATGCGCGTGTTCATCTGCTCGTTCATCAGGTGCTTCAACAGGCCCTGGCGCGACATTTCCCACGGCATCTCGCTCGGCCGCACGATTTTCTTGCGGCGCGCGTTGCGCGAGGGCGCATCCTGCGCTTCGTCGAGCAGGCGCTGATAGAGACGCTCATTGTTCTGGCCTTCGAGCCAGGCTGCACTTTCACCCCAAGCCATCAGTAACCTCCCTTGGGATGATTGAAGTCTTCCTCGATCTCGCGCGGCTCGAAGCCCTCGCCCTCGACCGTCGCCTCGACGGGGCGTTCCTTCACCGTCTTCTGGAACAACATATTGAGGAAGAGATACATCGGCTTGGTCTTGATCACGAGCGCCCGCGCCGGCTTGGTCTTCGAGGCGTTGAAATGCTGGTGCACGCAATTGTTGTGCACGATGGCGATGTCGCCGGCCTTCCAGTCATAGCGCACGCCGTCGTGGATCTCGTAACCCTCGCCATCGAGGATGTAGAAGGCGGCTTCATTGACATGGCCATGCTTCTGCGACGAGGCGCCGGGCGCATATTCTTCCAGATGCATGTGGAAGGTCTGGGTGATGCCGTCCTTCGGCTCGACGTAATGGCGGCTGAACGCCTGCGGCCCGTCGATGAAGCCGATTTCCTTGGCCTTGCGCACGCGCGGCACGGCGCGGAGCCGATCGAGCTCCTGCTTGACGTTATATTCGCCCTGGATGCCGCGCACGAACACGCGGTCTTTCTTGCTATGGTAGAGATTGGCGCGCTTCTCTTCGAGCATCGCCGAATTGTGACCTACTTCGGCGGGCTGTGCGCCGCCCTTTTTGACCCTTGTATCGTCATCCATCGGTTTCCTCCTGTGGTTTCTGTCGATTTGCGAGCCTCCGCCGAGGCAAGGTTGACCATATGGAGTGGCATATACATGTGATCGGACATTGTCATCCGTTCAGCCGTGGACCAATTTCACCCGACAACGCGGCTGATCAGCATCAGCAGAGAATAGTTTTCTCTGCTTGCCCATTGTTACGAAACAACATTCCCTCTGCCTTACGAAAGATACCCATTAACCTGATAAGATAAGTGGGATATGCTAGGAAGGATAGGTTCTTGTGTTGTTTGTTCGGCGCTGACCGCCGAACGGCGCGATGCGCAAGATTCCCCGGACATGCGAGGGATTGATGCTTGAAAAAACCGCCACCGCCGAACTCATCCGCCCTGCGCGCAAGCAACAGCTCGACCTGATCGACCGCAAGATTCTCACCATCCTGCAGGATGACGCCTCCACGCCGATCGCCCAGATCGCCAGCCGCGTCGGCCTGAGCCAAACACCGTGCTGGAACCGCATTCAGCGGCTCGAACGCGATGGCGTCATCCGCGGCAGGGTGGCGCTCATCAATGCAGCGAGCGTCGGCCTGCCGCTGACCGTGCTTGTCTCCGTGCAACTGGCCGATCATTCGCAGAAAAGCCAGGACACGCTGCGGCAGGCCGTCGCCCGCTTTCCTGAAATCGTCGAAGTGTTCCGGCTCGCCGGCGATATCGACTACCAACTGCGTCTCGCCGTGCGCAATCATGCCGAGTTCGATCTGCTCTACCAAAGCCTGGCCGCAACCGTGGCCGCCAAGTCGATCACCTCCCGCTTCGTCCTCGAAACCCTGAAGGATCGTGGCCCGCTGCCTATCGGCCTCGAACAGATCTGACGCCCCGCACTGAATTGCCTCGACGAACGGATCAAAACTGGGCAGACTTCGTTCCGGACCGCGCGATGGCGTTTCCGATCCCCCTGGATCCGAGACGCCTCCAATTTTAAAGCGGCCACACGGAGTGGGAGGGACAGATGGCGACACGATCCATTGGCGTGCTTGCGGTTGGCTTGACGTGCAGCCTGGCTTTTTCAACTCTCGTCCAGACAGCGGCGATTGCACAAGACAAGCCTCTGGACGTCGTCAAGGTCGCCATTCCCCAGCGCGGCAGTTGGGAGACGGCGCCCGCCGATATCGGCCAGCAGGCCGGCATCTTCGCCAAGCACGGCATCAAGACGGAAGTGCTCTACACATCCGGCGGTGGCGAGACCATGCAGGCGCTGATCTCGGGCAGCGTCGATATCGCCGTTGCCACAGGCACAACCGCGATCATGGCTGCCTTTGCCAAGAACGCACCGATCCGGCCTGTTGCCTCATCCATCACCGGCGCCCAGGATATCTACTGGTACGTGCCGGCCAATTCACCGATCAAGTCCCTGAAGGATGCTGCCGGCAAGACTATCGCCTTCTCGGCTCTTGGGTCTTCCTCAAATCTTGCGACCTTGACCCTGATCAAACAGGCCGGGGTCGAGATGAAGCCTGTTGCCACCGGCGTTTCACAGGCGACCTACGCCCAGGTCATGTCGGGTCAGATAGACGTGGGCTGGGGTGCGGTGCCGTTCGGCATCGATCTCATTCAGCAAAAGAAGATCCGGCTGGTGGGGCGTTACAGCGACATCCCGGAATACCGCGATATGACGGCGCGCCTGGACGCAGCCAACCTGCAGTTCATCACCAAGCGGCCTGACGTCCTCAAACGCTTTCTTGCCGCCTATGGCGAGACGCTGGACTGGATGTACAAGGGCGATGACGCCGTCAAGGCTTTCGCCAAATTCTACGACCTGCCGCTGAACGAAGTGACGATCGCCCGCGATCAGTTCTATTCGCGCAAAAGCCTTGATCTGAAGCGCCTGTCGGGCCTCGACCAAGCCATGCAGGACGCACTGGCGCTGAAATTCCTGACCAAGCCTTTGACCAAGGCCGAGCTGGACGAGATGTTCAAATACTTCATCAAGTAAACTCACCATTCTTACGCCGACGCCAGGGAGGGCAACGTGAAAAAAGCCGTGCGGGCCAGTGTGTTTCTGTCTTTGTTTGCGCTTCTAGCCGGTGTTCCAGCCAGGGCCCAAATTCTTGCCGGCTCGCCGGCCAAAGCTCTGGACTTCCCCTCCCGCCCGCTCAAATTCGTCGTCGGCTTCGGACCGGGCGGCCTCGGCGACATCGCGGCGCGCGCTGTTGCACAGAAAATGGCGCTCTCGCTCGGCAAGCCCGTGGTGATCGAAAACATGCCGAGCGCCGGCGGCATGACAGCGGCCGCCTCCGTTGCACGCGGTGAGGCCGATGGACATACGTTGCTGCTGGTCAGCGGCCAGAACGCCATCGCCCCATCGCTGTTCAAATCCGTGCCCTACGACTGGGCGAACGATTTCGCCAGCGTCGCCACCATCAGCGTCTTCGATTTCGTCATCGTCACCAACAACGACAGCCCGCTTAAATCGATCAGCGACGTGATCTCCCGCGCCAAGGCCGATCCGGCCGGGTTCAACATCGGCACGATCAGCGTCGGCAGCGCGCAAAACCTGGCGGCGCTGATGTTTTCGTCGATGGCCGGTCTCAGCATTCCCATCGTCCCATTCCGCACCACCGGCGATGTGACCTCCAATCTGCTGTCGAACCAGATTCAGGTCGGCTTCGAAACCCTGCCAGGCGTCATCGGCCAGATTCAATCGAAAAGCCTGCGCGCCCTGGCGGTTTCCTCGGACAGGCGCGTCGCTTTTCTTGCTGACGTCCCGACGATGGCCGAAAGCGGCATCCCCGCCTATTCGCTGATTTCGTGGAACGGCGTCGTCGTCCAGAAGAAAACGCCGAAAGACATCATCACGCGTCTCAACCGCGCCATCAACGAGGCGCTGGCCGCACCCGACGTCAGCAAGATGTTCGCCGATCTCGGTATCAACACCCGCCCCGGCCCGCCCGAGGCGATGCAGGCCATCTACGACACCGATCTTGTGCGCTGGCGCAAAGTCATTGCGGATGCCAAAATACCGCAGCAATGAACGAACGCTGCAGGAAGACCGGAGCTCATGAACACCGCGCCGCGCATCGACACGACGAAAGCCGGCATCTCGCCAGCGGAATGGCAGACGCGCGTCGACCTCGCCGCCTGCTACAGGCTCGTCGATCATTACGGAATGTGCGACCTGCACCTCAACCACATCTCCGCACGCGTCCCCGGTAACGACGAGCATTTCCTCATCAATCCATTCGGCATGATGTACGAGGAGATCACCGCCTCTTCGCTGATCAAGGTCGACTTGGCGGGAAACATGATTGCCAACTCCAATCCGGACTATGCGATCAACCTGCCGGGCTATGTGATCCATAGCGCCATTCATGGCGCGCGACACGATGTTGGCTGCGTGCTGCATACGCACACGGAAGCCGGCATGGCCGTCTCGGCATTGAAATGCGGCCTGCTGCCGCTAACCCAGACGGCGATGCGCTGGGGCAAGATCGCCTATCATGATTTCGAAGGCGTCGTCGTCGATCTCGATGAGCAGCAGCGCCTCGTCGCCAATCTCGGCGATTGCGAGGTCATGATCCTGCGCAACCATGGCCTGCTGGCGGTCGGCAAAACAGTCGGCCAGGCATTCAACAATATCTTCCGGCTGGAGCGCGCCTGCCGCACGCAATTGCTTGCCATGGCCTGCAATTCCGAACTCGCCCTGCCGCCGCAGGAGATCATCGCTCGCTCGAATGCCCAGCTCGCCGTGTCGCCGACCCGCGATGCCAGAGGCAATGTGCGCCCGCAGGGGTCGATCGAATGGCCGGCGCTCAAGCGCATGCTCGACCGGCGCGACCCGTCGTATCAGGATTGAAGCACAGCCTTTGGACTGGCCATCCGGCGGCGGCGCGGCTATCAATTACAGGAGCGGTCGGATCAACGATTCGCCCATAGCGTTTACCGATCCCTTGGATCGGGAAGCCACGTTTGGTCGTTCAAAGAGCGCATTTTCTTCAAGCGAACCGACGGCCCGCTTCGCTGGAAAATGCTCTAAGCGTTAGCGGAATCTTCACCAGATTGCCGCCAGTTTGCCAGTATGCGTCCGGCCGTTGCCGGAATTCTCAGCAACGCTCGCAATGGAACTCTGGACATGACCACCTTCTCGCTCGATGCCCTTGATTTGGCAGCCCTTCTTTGCTCGAAGGTGTGCCATGATGTGATCAGCCCCGTAGGCGCCATCATTAACGGCCTCGAAGTTCTTGAAGAAGAAAAAGACGCCGAGATGCGCAGATTCGCCAACGATCTGATCAAGAAAAGCGCCCATACGGCTTCGGCCAAGCTGCAATTCTGCCGTCTCGCTTTCGGCGCGGCCGGCTCGGCCGGCGCCTCGATCGACACCGGCGACGCGGAACAGGTGGCCCGCAATCTGCTCTCCGACGACCGTATGACCTTCGAATGGATCGGCACCCGCCAGCTTATGCCGAAGAACAAGGTCAAGCTGATCCTCAACCTGTGCCTGATTGCCTCCGCATCCATTCCCCGCGGCGGCCTGCTGCGCGTGACGATTGCTGGCGAGAACGAGACCCTGGCGATTTCGCTCGAAGCCTCAGGCCCCAACATGCGCCTGGCCAACGGTATCCCGGCCCTGCTCGCCGGCGAACCGGAAACCGGCAATATCGACGCCCATGGCATCCAGGCCTATTACACCGGCCTCGTTGCCCGCGCCTGCGACATGGAGCTTGAAGTTTCGGTCACGCCCGAGAAAGTGCGCCTCAGCGCCCGCCCGGCCGCCATCGCTGCTGCTGCCTAACATTCAGGCGGCGGCTTTTACCGAAATCAGAACTACCCTTTAACCCATTCCGTGCACTGTGGGCGCGATGCTTTTGGCATTGTTGCACCAGGTTGCGGAATGGACGAAGTCCTAAGCGAATTTATTGCCGAGACGAACGAACAGATCGAGGCTGCCGCCTCGCAGCTCGTCGCGTTCGAGCGCGAACCATCCAATTTCGAAAGCATCGCCAGCATTTACCGGCTCATCCACACGATCAAGGGAACCTGCGGCTTCCTGGATCTGACCCGGCTCGCCTATCTCACCCACGCAGCCGAAACCCTGATCTCGCGCATCCGCGACGAGGGTGTTGCCGCGCCCGAAGCAGTGTCTCTGATCCTGTCGACGGTCGATAGAGTCCAGACCATTCTCAATGGCCTGGAGAAAACCGGAGCCGAACCCGAAGGCGACGACACGGCGCTTATCGAAGCGCTTGAAGGCCAGGCGATCTCGGCCGGGGAAGCTGTGCCGGAGGCTGTGTTGGCGCCGATGCCCGAGATGGCCGAGGCGGCCATCGACCCCATGCCTCTCCCTCCGGCCACGCCCCGGCCCGCAGCAAAAGAACAGACAACGAAGCAAGTCCACACCCGCGAGGCGGCGACCATCCGCGTCGCGGTCAACACGATCGAGCGCATCATGCGTCTCGTCTCAGAGCTTGTGCTCACCCGCAACCAGCTCATCGAAATCGCCCGCAGCAACGAAAACGAGAGTTTTGCGATTCCTCTGCAACGCCTGTCGGCGGTGACCACCGACCTGCAGGACGGCGTCATGCAGGTCCGCATGCAGCCGATCGAAAAGCTGTTCACCAGCCTGCCGCGCCTGGTCCGCGACCTGTCGGTCGAGCTCGACAAGCAGATTGAGCTGATCGTCGAAGGGTCCGATACCGAATTCGACCGGCAACTGGTCGAGGTGCTGCGCACCCCTCTCGTTCATATCGTCCGCAACTGCGCCGATCACGGTATCGAAAACGCCAGGGACCGCCAGGCCGCGGGCAAGTCGGCCAGCGGCCGCATCCGCGTATCCGCCACCCATGAAGCAAGCCACATAACCATCGAGATTGCCGACGATGGGCGCGGCCTCGATCTCGAACGTATTCAGCGCAAGGCGCTGACACAAGGACTGGTCACGCCGGCGGAACTCGCCGCCATGCCGGCCGAGGAAGTCTATCGTTTCATTTTCGCCCCCGGCTTTTCGACGGCCAGGCAGGTCACGCAAGTGTCCGGCCGCGGCATCGGCATGGACATCGTGCGGCAGACCGTCGAATCCATCGGCGGCTCGATCACCATCGCCAGCACCCCCGGCCTCGGCGCCGCGTTCAAACTGAAGCTGCCGCTGACCCTGGCGATCGCACCGGCGTTGCTCGTCACGGCCGCGGGACAGCGATTTGCGCTGCCGCAGCATACCGTCATCGAGGCTGTGACAAGCCGGAGCAATGGCGTTTCCAGGCTGCGCCTGGCGCAGGGCGCGCCGATCATTCATCTACGCGACCAGGTTCTGCCGATCGTCGATCTCAAGCGCCATCTTGGCCTGTCTGAGGAACCGTTTGCGCTCGACGACGATCGCCTTGTCGTCATTCTGCGCACCGGCGCCGCGACTTTCGGCGTTGCCGTCGACAGCGTCGCCGACGTACAGGAAATCGTCGTCAAGCCGCTCGGTGCCTCGCTGGCGAAAGTGCCGGGCTTTGCCGGCAATACCATCCTTGGCGACGGCACCGTCGTTCTCATACTCGACGTCGCCGGACTGGCGGCATCTCTCGGCCTGGCCACGTCAAGCAATTTCCGCGCCGTGGCGCAGCCGGATCTTGTCGAACTCACCAAGGAACCAACGCGGCTCATTCTGTTCCGCGCCGGCCCCGGCGTCCAGAAGGCCCTGCCGCTGTCGCAGGTTTCACGCATTGAGAACATTGATACGAAGGAGATCGAACTGGCCGGCGGCATGCGCGTGCTCAATCGCGGCGGCTCGATCATGCCGCTCGCCAGTTGCTGGGACACGGATTACGCCAGCCAGCCGAAATGGCCGGTTCTCATCATCGGCGTCGGCGGCGAGCCGATGGGCCTCATCGTTTCCGAAATCGTCGATATCGTCGACGAGCGCATCGATATCGAGATCGCCGGTTCGAACGAAACGGTGATCGGCTCGATGGTGTTCAACGGCCAGGTGACCGAAATCGTCGATCTCGCCTACTACATGAAACAGGCCCGGCCCGACGCGTTTGAGCGCGGCCATGCCCGCAAGTTCAACATTCTTCTCGTCGACGACAAACAGTTCTTCCGCGATCTGCTGGTTCCCGTCATCTCCGCCGCCGGCTACGACGTGACCGCAGTTGAATCGGGCAGCGAAGCGCTTCGCCTCGTCAACCTCGGCGTCGAATTCGACGCCGCCATCACCGATATCGATATGCCGGACATGAACGGCTACGCGCTCGCTGGCGCGCTGCGCGGGAACAAGCGGTTCGGCGCCCGGACCATCATCGCCATCGATGCCTATGCCGGCCCCGCCGTCATCGCCGCGGTCCGCGCAGCCGGCATGCACGATGTCGTCGGCAAATTCGATCGCATCCAGCTCATCGCAAAATTGCGCGATGCGCTGGAGGCCAATGCCTTCGGCAATTCCGCCATCGAACGCAGTGCCTCTGTAGAGAAAGCCGCATGAACCGCCCGGAGCTGTTCCGCCGTTCCAGCATGCACGATGCCTCCAGGGGGCATACGGCGGTGCTGTCCGATCTGGTCTTTACGATCACGGTTGCCGGCGAAACCTTCGGGCTGCCGATCGATTGCGTGCGCACCGTGTTCCGCGTCGGCGCGGTAACTCCGGTGCCGCGGGCGCCGCCGCATATTGTCGGGTTGATCAATCTGCGCGGCAAGGCGGTCAATGCCATCTGCCTACGCAGGCGGCTAGATCTACCCGGCAGCCAGAGCGAGAAGAACCCATTTGCCGTCTGCATCGAATGTGCCGGCGAAGATTTCGCGCTCATCGTCGATGCCGTTCACGATGTCGTCCAGTTCAGCGAAATGCAGCGCATCCCGGTGCCCTCGCATGTTTCGGACGCGCGCGCCCGCGTTACCGCCCTCCTCTACAACGATGCCGGCGGGATCGTCCCCCTGCTCGACATCGAACGACTTGTTATGGAACCGCCGGTCGCCAGCGCTGCCTGATGACCGACGCAACCCGGAAATATCCCGGAGACTAAAATGAAACAGGTACTCATCGTCGATGACTCGAACGTCATACGAAAGGTCGCCAAGCGGATTCTTGAAACGCTTGAGTTCAAGACCGTCGAGGCCGACGACGGCCAGAAGGCGCTCGCCATCTGCACCGCCCAGATGCCGGACGCCATCCTGCTCGACTGGAACATGCCGGTGATGGACGGGATGACGTTTCTGAAGGCACTGCGCAACATGCCCGGCGGCGCCGCTCCGAAAGTCATTTTCTGCACGGCGGAGAATGACATTTCCAATATCGCCCGCGCCATGCACGCCGGCGCCGACGAATACATCATGAAGCCGTTCGATCGCCGCATCATACGATCGAAATTCGAGGAAATCGGCCTGGTTTGAGGAGCCCGGTTTGAGGACGTGCATTCCTGCGGAAAAGGCTGAACGATGATCAAACGTGCCTCTGCTCTGAAATCTGAACGGGCGGGCAGAACCGATCTGGCTGGCGCAGCTCCCGTGTTGCGCGCCTACTCCCGATCCATTCCCAAAGCGATCGTAATCGGTGCATCGACGGGCGGACCCGAAGCCCTCACCACCCTGCTGCAATCGCTTCAGCCCTGCACCATTCCGGTTCCCATCTTCATCGTCCTGCACATGCCGGCGGACTTCTCCACCATGGTCGCGGCCTATCTCGAACGGGTGAGCGGCCGGCAGACAAGCACGGCTACCCATGGCTTCGCGCCGCTCCCGGGACATATCTACATCGCGCCGGCAGGCCGACACCTGCGCCTCCACGGCCGCGCCAGCCGCGCCATCATGCATCTCGACGACGGCGACAGCGAGAATTACTGCAAGCCCGCCGTCGACGTGCTGTTCCGCTCGGCCGCCGCGAGTTTCGGGTCGTCGCTGCTCGCCATCGTGCTGACCGGCACGGGCCAGGATGGACTGGACGGTTCGCGCGCCGTCGTCGAGGCCGGCGGCAATGTCATCGTTCAGGATCAGGCGACAAGCGCGGCCTGGGGCATGCCCGGCGCCGTCGCCGAGAACGGCTTCGCCTCGGCCATCCTGTCGATCGATGTCATGGGCCTGAAAGTGGCGTCGCTTTTCCGCGGCCCGGTCACGGAGCGCGCCGGATGATCGACTGGTTCACGCAATTCAGAACCTTCGTCCAGAAGACCACCGGCGTCGTCGTTCACGAAGGCCAGGAATATCTGGTGGAATCGCGGCTCGCACCGATCCTGCGCACGTTCGGCTTCGCCAGCACGGCCGACCTCATCAAGCAGGTGCTGCGCAGGCAGGATCCGCAACTCATCGCGCTCGTGGCCGACGCCATGATGACGAGCGAGACGTTCTTCTTCCGCGATCGCCAGCCCTTCGAGCTGTTTCGCACGGTCATGCTGCCGCGCCTCGTCGAGGCCAAGCGCGACAAGCGGCGCATCCGCATCTGGTCTGCCGCCTGCGCGACCGGGCAGGAGCCCTATTCGCTGGCCATGGTTCTCGACGAAGAAGCGCGCCGGCTCGCCGGCTGGCAAATCGAAATCGTCGCGACCGACCTATCGGGCTCAGCCCTCGAGACCGCGCGCGCCGGACTGTACAATCAGTTCGAAGTGCAGCGCGGCCTGCCGATCTCTCTGCTGTTGCGCTATTTCCATCGCGACAATGAGAAATGGCGTGTCGTCGAGCATATTCGCTCAAGAGTCCGCTTCCAGCAGCTCAACCTGCTGCATAGCTTCAATCAGCTCGACACCTTCGACATCATCTTCTGCCGCAACGTGCTGATGTACTTCAGCCCTGAAACCCGCAGATCCGTCATGGCCCGGATGGCGCAGACGCTGGAACCGGGCGGCATGCTGATGCTTGGCGCGACCGAATTCCTTCCCGGCGGTGAACATCTCTTCCAACCATTGCCGGAGCATCCCTCGCTGCTCTTGAAACGGCCGGTCGCACTCGACGCCGATCTCAAACGCACCGTGCTGGCCTGAACCTCGGCCGAGCCGCGGCAAGAAAAAGCCCCGCTCAAGCGGGGCTTTTCGCATGCATTCTGAAATAATCCGCCTCAGGCGGTGATCCGCTCGTCGGCATCGCTCGGCTCGCGCAGCACATAGCCGCGGCCCCAGACGGTTTCGATATAGTTGCGGCCATCGCTGGCGTTGGCGAGCTTCTTGCGAAGCTTGCAGATGAAGACGTCGATGATCTTCAGTTCCGGCTCGTCCATGCCGCCGTAAAGATGATTGAGGAACATTTCCTTCGTCAAGGTCGTGCCCTTGCGCAACGAAAGCAGTTCCAGCATCTGGTATTCCTTGCCGGTCAGGTGCACGCGGTTGCCGCCGACTTCGACCGTCTTCTGATCGAGATTGACGACGAGATCGCCGGTGGTGATGACCGACTGCGCGTGTCCCTTGGAACGGCGGACGATGGCGTGAATGCGCGCCACCAGTTCGTCCTTGTGGAATGGCTTGGTGAGATAGTCGTCAGCGCCGAAGCCGAGGCCCTTCACCTTGTCCTCGATGCCGGCGAGACCAGAGAGGATCAGGATCGGCGTCTTTACCTTTGCAACGCGCAGCGTCCGCAGCACCTCGTAACCGGACATATCCGGGAGGTTCAGGTCGAGCAGAATAATGTCGTAATCGTACAATTTGCCGAGATCGATACCTTCTTCACCAAGGTCCGTCGTATAGACGTTGAAATTCTCGGATTTCAGCATCAGCTCGATGCTTTGGGCAGTCGCGCTGTCGTCTTCAATCAGTAATACGCGCATGTCAGGTCCCCACCCTTGTACCGCGATGCGCCCCCGAACTGGCGAGCTGCATCACGGACAATCGGCCAACGGAGCAATCCCGTCTTCTACCGGCTTCATAGTGTTAACGGCGATTGGTTAACAAAGCGTGTTTTCGGTTCACCATCTTCATACATACAAAACCATTAAAAGCGCAAATCTTTCAGAATCAGTAACATCAGTCGAAAATTTTAATTAAGGTTTTGCATTAAGAAAGATTCACAACCGACTCTTTTGACTCACTGCCGTAAACACTTGTGGCCAAGGCCACGCTAGGCCTCGCCGGGGTGCCCTGACGCAACGGAGCCTTCCTGGCGATCGTTAACAAGAAAGGACCGATTCGCGGTCCCGGGCGATTCGCCGTTTCGAGACAGGATTCATGCCGGATTCCGTTTGCCTGGTAACGAAGCAGTTACATTGCTGTGGCATGGTGAATCTGTCTCGCGGTCATTAGTAAACAGCCGATGAAAGCCAACAGGTCTCACCGGCGCAGCGTTCAACAGTGTTTGGAGTTCGCGTCATGAAGTCGCGGGATACATTGATTCGACTCAAGAGATTTCAGGCGGAAGAGAAACGCCGGCGCGTGGCCCAGATTGAGGCCATGATCGCGGAATTCTCCCGCATGTGCACCGATCTCGACCGCGAGATCGCCACGGAAGAGCAGAAATCGGGCAATTCCGACCCCGCTCATTTCGCCTATTCCACCTATGCGCGCGCGGCGCGCACCCGCCGGGACAATCTCAGCAATTCCTCCGGCGAATTGCGCACCCAGCTCGACGAAGCCAAGAGCCAGCTCCGCGAAGCCCAGGAAGAACTCGCCAAGGTCCAGAGCCTGGAAGGGCGCGAAAAAAGCGGCGAACGGATCGTCGATCTCTCCCGCGATGGCGAATTGATGACCCTGCGGCCCGCCGGCGCCTGATACGCTCCCCCGATCTTGCGAAACGCGGTCCGGCCGGAAGGCTGGGCCGCGTTTCGCTTTTGCGGGCCAAATTCCTTAAATCCCCGTGGGAATGTCTTGCATCGGTCACGAAGACATGCACGGATCGCGTGGTTTTGCGATGCCGGACTGGCGGACGGGCGAATGATTGGGCGAGAGGGCGTGTGAAGCAGTTAAAGAATTTCTTCTGGCCTGTCATCGGGCTCGTGGCCGTGGCTTGGTCCGTCAAACTACTGTATTATAAGCTGCTTCACGAAGTATCCGTCGATCCGTCTGTCAAGGCTCAGCTCGATACCGGAGGCTTCACCAGCGACCTTGGCATCATCGTCCATGCCATCACCGAAAAACTGGCGGTTATCCCTCCGCATTCCTACCTGCTTGCCGGCCTGTCGACCCTGGTCGCCTATGCGGCTTTGGCCTGGTACGATCGCATCGCCCTTATCCATCTCGACCGGCAGCAGGGCATTTCCTGGCTTTACGTCTCGATCTGCTCCTTCGTCACCTATGCCCTGTCGCACAATATCGGCGCATCGGTTTTTTCCGGCGGCATGGTGCGGTTTCGCGCTTACACCGCCAAGGGATTGAGCGGCGGCGAGGTCGCCGTGCTGGTGGCGCTCTGCTCGTTCACCTTCGCCTTCGGCACCATGCTCCTGCTCGGCTGGGTGCTGATCTGGGAACCGCAGATCCTCAAGCCGCTGACCAGCCTGTCGCCGAAATTCAACCTCGGCGAGACACCAGCGCGTATTTTCGGCGTCGTCCTGCTGAGCCTTTGTTTTCTCTACACGATCGGGGCCTGGCTGCACTTCAAGCCGCTGCAGATCGGCTCCTTCAAACTCGTCTATCCGCGCATGCCCGTCGTTGCCCGGCAATATCTGGCGGCGCCGCTCGAATTGGCTGGCGCGGCCGGCATCATCTATTTTGCCTTGCCGGCGGAGGGAAACCCCGGCTTCGCCATCGTGCTCGGCGCGTTCCTGCTGTCGTTTTCGGCCGGTCTCCTGTCCCAGGTGCCGGGCGGCGTCGGTGTCATGGAAGCGGTGTTTCTGGCGATCATGCCGCAGATTCCCGCCACTTCGGTCTTCGCCGCTCTCCTTGTCTGGCGGCTGTTCTACCTGCTGGCGCCGCTGCTCATGTCGATCCCGGTCATTCTGCTGTTCGAGCGTTCGCAACTGGGCAAGGCGACCAAGAACCTCGATCCGCCCACCGCGATCCTCAAGCATTGATCTGGTCACAAAAACAGGCCAAGACCGTCGCCAGAATGGTATCGGCTCTATAGGCGCAGCCGTCTAAGTGCGCCGGGTGAGGTGTATATTGGCGATGATCTTGAGCGTTCACTGGGGCGTACACGATTCCAGCGCGGCGCTTTTCGACGATTATACCCTCGTCGCAGCCGTGCAGAAGGAACGCCTGACACGGGTGAAAAAAGACGGCGGCGACCCTTCCGTCTGTGTCGATGAAGTTCTGTCCATCGCCGGCATCGACCGCTCCGCCGTCGACGTCGCGGTCTTCAGCCGCATGCTGGTGGAGCGAAGCATGCTGCGGGCGTCCTTCCCCCGCCGGCTCGCCGAGAGCATTCAGGGCAAATCGACCAAGACTGTTGATCTCGCCGCCAGGCTCAACCGCGCCGGCACGACCGACCCCAACGGCATATTGAATGTCGCCGCCCTGCGCGCTCGCTTCGGTCTGCCCGCCAAGACCACGGTGCATTTTTCCAATCACCACGAGGCGCATGCGCTGCCGTCGCTGTTTCACACCGATTGGGACAATGCGCTGCTCTACACGGCGGACGGCTACGGCGACAACGTCAACTACAGCCAGCGCATCTTCCGCGATGAGAAGATCTCCTGCCTGTTCGGCGACGACCGCTGGCTGCTCGGCGACTACCGCAACGACAGCATCGCCCGGGCCTATATGTATGTGACCGAGGCGCTCGGTTTCAAGCCGCTGCATCATGAAGGCAAGATCACCGGCCTCGCCGCCTTCGGCAAGCCTCTCCTTGCCGACAAGTTTCGCGAACCTTTCAGCGTTGACGACAAGGGCATCATCGGCAGCCGCTTCACCAGCGCCGAAAGCCAGCGGGCCTATTATCTGGAAGCCTGCGCCAACCAGCCGCGCGAGGTTTGCGCCGCCTCGATCCAGATGGCGACGGAAGCCGTCATCCTCGAATCCATGCGCAAGATCCTGGCGCGTGAAAAAGTCTCGCGGATCGGTTTGGCCGGCGGCCTCTTCGCCAACGTCAAACTGAACCAGCGCATCGCCGAGCTCGACGGCGTCGATGAAGTGTTCGTGGTTCCCCCGATGGGCGACGAAGGCCTGACCATCGGCGGTGCACTCGACTATCTGTTGCGCCGCGACGGCATGACCACCTGGCTGCGGCAGCGCCGCCGCCTCGATCACGTCTATACCGGCCGCGATTTCGACCCCGTCGCCACCAGGCGGATTCTCGCCCACGACAGCCGCATCAAGCCGGTCGAGGGCAATCCCGCCGAAACCGCGGCACGCCTCATCGCAGACGGCGGCGTCGTCGCGACCTTTCTCGGCCGCATGGAATATGGACCGCGGGCGCTCGGCGCACGTTCGATCATTGCCTCGCCGCACCGCCGCGACATCAATGATTCGATCAACAAGCGGCTCGACCGCACCGAATTCATGCCCTTCGCACCGGTCACGACGCAAGCCGACGCGGCGGATGTTTTCGATGTGACGCCGGTCAATGCCTATGCCTGCCGTTTCATGACCATCACCTGCAACGTCAAGCAGCAATGGGCCGATCGCATTCCAGCCGTCGTGCATGTCGACGGCACGGCACGGCCGCAGGTCATCGCCCGCGAGCCGAACCCGCTCTACTTCGACATTCTCGACGCCTTCAAGCGCCGCACCGGCACGCCGACCGCCATCAACACAAGCTTCAACGTGCACGAACAGCCGATCATCAACACGCCCGAAGAGGCGGCGATCGCGCTGATCGATGACCGCGTCGATTACCTCGTCACCAAAGATACGGTCCTGAAGATCGGAGATTGAGGCAGAGCTTGGCCAGCTTGCGCGACGTCCTTGTTTTCTGCACCGGCCTCGCGGCCGTCGCGCTGGCATGGCTGCTGGTCGAGCATTTTATCCTGCAACCGCGCCGCAAGCGCAATCTGATCCGCCGTGACACCAACCGCATCGCACTTGCTGCTGCCGTCCGCGTCAGCCAGATCGATGACCCCTTCGTGCTGGTCACCGGCGACTCACTCGTGTCGCAATTGCTGCTGGCCCCGGTGTCGAACCTGGCCGTCGTCGACATCGCGTTTCCGGGGCTGACGAGCAGCGAGTTCGCAGACCGCATCGGCCCGATCATGTCGGCAAAGCGCCCCGTGGTGACGGTGCTCTCGATCGGCGCCAATGATGCTTTACAGCGCGACATGACCAACGGAACGGAACGCGCCGGCGTCATCGAGACCGTCGGGAAGATCGGCGGGATCGTCGAAGGATCGCAAGCCACATTGCTGCTGTCGCTGCCACGGCTCGCATCAGCCCACGCCCATCACAGCACCAGCATGGACCGTCTCGCTGAAGAGCTGCGCACTTTCGCAGCAGCCCGCAACTGGATCTTCTTCGATTGCGCGGCGGCCCTGGCTGCCGTGCCGATGGATCAGCTCACCAGCGACGGCCTCCATCTCTCGCCTCAGGCGAACGGCGTCCTGGCGCGGGCACTGCGGCAAGCCGTGCGTGGGTTGGTTGCCAACGGAAGCGCCATGGCCGCAAACCATCAGAAGCCCTCATCCTGAGGAGGCGCGCAGCGCCGTCTCGAAGGACGGGGACGTCAAGCCGCAGTGTTCCAACCGTCATGGCCAGCTTGACGCTGTCGGCAGATTGCTGCGTATCGCCCCCGTCCTTCGAGACGCGCTCTTCGAGCGCTCCTCAGAGGGTGTGAATGTTTGGCAATATTGATTTGCACTGACGATTTCAGCGTGATTCCCTTGCGTCAGCGGTTTTGAGGTGACGCGATGGGGAAGGA
>JARHVB010000021.1 GCA_029222685.1 Terripilifer ovatus
GAACCACACCCCGACGCCCAGACAGAAAAATCTCCTCCCGCCCAAAAAACCAAAAATAGCTCAATGGCGCTGAGTTGGAGAGTTTTTCAGCAACCTGCTAGCGAACCGGCTCAGGCGAACTGTCGAAAAATCGCGGAATAACTGGTGGAGCCAGACGGAATCGAACCGACGACCTCTTCCATGCCATGGAAGCGCTCTCCCAACTGAGCTATGGCCCCACTTGGCAACCGGCTCTGAGGCGGTTGCAAAACCGGTCCAATGGGTACGGACCGGGACGTAGGCTGAGACGCCCGAAGGCGAATGCGGCGCGTGTATAGCGCCTCGGTGACGGCTTCACAAGGCCCAAAGTATTTTCCGGTCCACTTGGATCGAAAAATACATTTGATCTTGTAAAGAGAGCATTTTCTTCACGCGAACCCGCATCCATTTCGCTTGAAAATGCTCTTCGCCCCTGCCGTCACATGATTTTCAACTTAACTTTCCTCGTCGTCCTCGATATCGCCATCGATCAGGCCCGACACGTCGTCGCTGTCTTCTTCCTCTTCTTCAAGGAACGTCTCGTCGGCGGCGCTATCGTCGTCGTCTTCGATCTCGATCTCGTCTTCGGCTGCGCCGGTGGTCTTGGCCTCGCCCGAATCGGCATCCTCAAGCGACACCAATTCCACATTGGCGGGATCGGCTTCGGCTTCTTCGTCATCGGCCTCGGCGCGCCGCGCCGCAGCACCGCGGGTCAAGGCCTGGAATACGGTGCCACATTTCGGGCAGACGATAGGATCATGATTGAGATCGAAAAACTTTGTGCCGCAGTTCTGGCACTGGCGTTTTCCGCCGAGTTCCGGTTTCGCCACTTGTCAGGACCTCATGCAAATCTGGGGATGTTCAAATCAGGGACGCTCCCGGCGCCGCCGCAAAGAACATGAACTTCAATCCGGACGCACCCGTTAGTGGGCTGTCGCGCGCCTGTCAAATGGGAAGTTGGGTCTAAGCTGTCAATAATGACAGAGGCGGTTTGGGCGTGTTAGGAGCGCGGCGCGCAGGCTGACTGCGCCCTGAGTTTGCGAGGAAAAATGGCCGCCACGTCCAGCTTCCACGGCCACGCTGCCGCTGCCCCCCTTTCGGCCACGGCCGCCGGCCCGCTGAGCGGGCGGCTGCGGCCGCCGGGCGACAAGTCGATTTCGCACCGGGCGCTGATTCTGGGCCTGCTGGCGGTCGGCAAAACCACCATCGAGGGCCTGCTCGAGGGCGACGACGTGTTGCGCACCGCCGCCGCCTGCCGGGCGCTGGGCGCCAGGGTGGAGCGGCTCGGGCCGGGCCGCTGGAGCGTCGACGGCGCCGGGCTCGGCTCCCTGCTGGCGCCGCGTGAAACGCTGGATTTCGGCAATGCCGGCACCGGAACGCGCCTGCTGATGGGGGTCGTCGGCGGCCATCCGATCACCGCGACCTTCGACGGCGACGCCTCGCTGCGCAAACGCCCGATGCGGCGGATTCTCGATCCGCTCACCCTGATGGGCGCCCAGGTGCTGGCGGAAGCCGAGGGCGGACGCTGCCCGGTGATCCTGAAGGGCACCGGCGATCCGGCGTCGATCGAATATCGCACGCCGGTTCCCTCGGCCCAGCTCAAATCCGCCGTGCTGCTCGCCGGGCTCAATTCGCCGGGCCGCACCGTGGTGATCGAGACCGAGGCGTCGCGCGACCACACGGAAAAAATGCTGGCCTATTTCGGCGCCACCATCGTCTCCGAGCCGGACGGCGCGCACGGCCGCCGGATCGTGCTGGAAGGCCGGCCGGAACTGCGAGCGCGCGACGTCATCGTGCCGGCCGATCCCTCCTCCGCCGCCTTCGCGCTCACCGCCGCGCTGCTGGTGCCGGGCTCCGATGTCACCATCGAGGGCATGATGATGAACCCGCTGCGCATCGGCCTGCTGACCACCCTGCAGGAGATGGGCGCGCGTATCGACGTGCTCAATCCGCGCATCGAGGGCGGCGAGGATGTCGCCGACCTGCGCGTGCGCCCGTCGCAGCTCACCGGCGTCGAGGTACCGGCGGCGCGGGCGCCGGCGATGATCGACGAATATCCGATCCTGGCGGTAGCGGCGTCCTTCGCCAAGGGCGAAACGCGGATGCGCGGCCTCGCCGAATTGCGCGTGAAGGAATCCGACCGGCTCGCCGCTGTCGCCGACGGGTTGACCGCTGCCGGCGTTGAGAACCGCATCGAGGGTGACGACCTCATCGTCACCGGCAGCGACAAGGTGCGCGGCGGCGGCACAGTGAAGACCCATCTCGACCATCGCATCGCCATGAGCTTCCTGGTGATGGGCATGGCCTCGCAGCAGAAGATGACGATCGACGACGCCTCGATGATCGCCACGAGCTTCCCGACATTTCAGCCGGAGATGGAACGACTGGGGGCGAAGTTCGGCGCCTAAACCCTCGCTGTCATCCCCGACAGCCGCTCGGCGGCTGAGCGGGGATGCAGGGCAAGCGGTAGAATGCCGTTCAGGGCAAGGCATAAGGTGTTGCGCAGCGAAGCGGTTTTGCGACCCGCCCCCGGATCCCCGGCTCGCGCCGGCGGCTATGGCATTCACACATCTCTCGCGGGCATCCGATGCACTGAATTTTCAGGTCTGGATCCCCGCTCGCGCCTGCGGCGCGTCGGGGATGACAGGACCTCAATGTCATTCCCGACGCGCGAAGCGCGAGCGGGAAACCAGACGTCGAAGCTGCATCAATGCCTATCGAAAGACGAATCTTTTCAAAGCTTCGTTCCGTCCTGCGCCTATCGCGCTCGTCATCAAGGGCCATCCCGATCCCGATTCGGCCTCCTGGATGAGTGAATCCGGTAGCACCGGCGGCGCGTCGGGGTGATACTGGCTCTCAATCGATCATGGCGACGGCGCGCGTCCAGCCCGCCGAGGCCCGGCGCAATTTGACGGGAAAGCAGCATACCGTGAAGCCGTGATCCGGCAGGGCCTCAAGCTGGTGCAGTTTTTCCAGATGGCAATAGCCACGCTCGCGGCCGGCCTTATGGCCTTCCCAGACAAGTCCGTAGTCGCCGGTCGCCTCGACCCGCGCGCGGGTGAAATGAAACGGCGCGTCCCAGCTCCAGGCATCCGTGCCGGTGATGCGAACGCCGTGCTCGACCAGATAGAGTGTTGCCTCCCGGCCGACACCGCACCCGGCGGTCACGTAATCGTCGTTGCCGTAGCGCGATCCAGCCCGCGTATTGACCAGCACGATGTCGAGCGGCTGGAGTGCGTGGCCGATCCGGTTGAGCTCGCGCACGATATCGTCCGCTGTGACCAGATAGCCATCGTCGAAATGGCGGAAGTCGAGCTTCACGCCCGGCTGGAAACACCATTCCAACGGCACCTCGTCGATGGTCATCGACGGTTCGCCGCCCGGCCGCAGCGCGTGATTCATCGTCGGATGAAAATGATAAGGCGCGTCGAGATGAGTGCCGTTGTGGGTGGTCAGTTCCACCTTTTCGATCGCCCAGGCCGCGCTGTCCGGCAGTTTCTCCGGCGTCAGATCGGGGAAGAAACTCTGCATGCGCGGTAAAGTTTCATCATGGCCGAGATAGGCGATCTTCGGCCGCGCCAGTGGCGGGTCGCTGACGACGTCGTTCTCGATATAGATGGAAAGATCTATGATTTTACGGGCCATACACTATCTCGCTGACTTTCAGTCGCATTTTCAAGCGAAGTGGACACCTGTTCGCGTGACGAAAATGCGCTTTTAAATGAACTAGACGCGTCTTTCCGATCCGTCGGATCGAAAAACGCCATGAAGCGACCGTCACATGCCGAGATAGGCTTCGCGGATCGCCGGATCGTTTCTCAATGCCGCGCTGTCGGCCTGGCGGACGATCCTGCCCAGTTCGATGACGCAGGCGCGGTCGGCCGCTTCAAGTGCCATTTCGGCGTTCTGTTCCGCCAGCAGGATAGCGAGCCCGCGCTGCTTCAGCACGCCAAGAAGATCGATAAGCTGTTCGACGATGATCGGTGCGAGACCAAGCGTCGGCTCGTCAAGCATCAACACCTTCGGCTTCGACATCAAAGCGCGGGCAATGGCGAGCATCTGCTGTTCGCCACCCGACATCGAACCAGCGCGCTGATTGCGCCGCTCGTCGAGGCGGGGGAAAAGTTCGAACATGTCGCGCTTTCGCTGATCGACGTCCTCGCGCGTGGCGTTGAGTGCGCCGAGATCGAGATTCTCCTCGACGCTCATGGCGTTGAAGACATGCCGCCCTTCCGGCGACAGGGCGATGCCCTGGCCGACGCGCAGATGCGTCGTCAGGCCGTCGACACGCTTGCCGGCAAGCGAAATGCCGCCCGATCCCAGCGCGATGCCGAGAATACCCTTCAGGATGGACGATTTGCCCGCGCCGTTGGCGCCGACAAGCGCCAGCACCTCGCCGGACGCAAGCTCGAAACTGACGTCGTGAACGGCGGTCACGGCGCCATAGCGGACGGTGAGACGATCAAGAGAGAGCATGGGCATCTCCCTTGTTCCAGCCCGGCCCCAGATAGGCCTTGATGACAGCGGGATTGGCCCGCACCTCGGCCGCCGATCCGGACGCCAGCAACCGGCCGCGATCAAGAACGATGATGCGGTCGCAAAGCGCCATCATCATCCGCAGATTGTGATCGATCACGCCGACGGTCAGCCCCAGATCGCGTAATTTGCGCAGCAGGACCGACAACTGATTTGCTTCCGTGTGATTGAGCCCGGCCGCGGGTTCGTCGAGCAGAAGCAGGCGCGGATTTGCCGCCAGCGCCGCCGCGATCGACAGCATCTTCAACTCGCCATAAGGCAGCGATCCGGCCAGATCGTCAGCGCGGTGGCGCAGGCCGACGAGGGCGATACACGCCATGGCTTGCGCCGCCCGCTGCGCCTCCCGCTTGCGATAGGCCGCATTCTGGATCAGACAGGCCCAGACATGCTCCGGCTGACGGTTGTAGGTGGCGGCCAGAACGTTTTCGTAAACCGAATTCCGCGGCGTCACGGCCGTCTGTTGAAACGTCCGGATCAAGCCGGATCGGGCGGCCGCATGCGGCGCGCCATCGCTGATCGTGACGCCGCCGAAGGTGACGGCGCCCTCGCTGGGCGAGAGAAAGCCGCTGAGCAGCGACAGGCAGGTGGTTTTGCCCGCTCCGTTGGGGCCGATGATGCCGACGAGTTCGCGCGGGGCGATCGCCAGGGAAATATCTTCCACCGCCGTGAGGCCGCCGAAGCGCCGCGTCAGCCCCGTGGCCGACAGAGTTTCCGCCGGCCTGAATTGAAGTGCCGGATCTCCGGCGGGAAATGCCGGCGCCTTGACGACATCGCCGCGCAACCGCGGAATGAAGGCGACCAGGCCGCTGGGCTGCAGGCGCACGACGAGCAGCAGGACCAGCGCGAAAATGGCGATGCGATATTCATCGATGAACCGCAGCACTTCCGGCAGGAGTGCAAAGGTGAGGCCTCCGAGCAGCGGGCCGAACAAAGTTGCCTTGCCGCCAAGGATGGCGATGAGAAGGCCGGTCGCCGACAGGGTGGGGCTGAACAGCTCCGGCGTCAGAACCAGCGTCCGCGGCACGAAGAGCGCTCCGGCCAATCCCGCCAACGCACCGGACAGGGCAATGTTGACAACCCGCTGACGAACGGCAGGCATGCCAAGACTTTCCGCCAGCGCACTGGATTCGCGGATCGTCGCCCAGGAACGGCCGACGGGACTTTTGATCAGCCGGCGCACGATTTCAAGACTGAGCGCCAGAACCAGCAGGCAGATCGCGAGATAGTATTGATGGAAGACCAGGCCGAAGCTTTCGATCGCCGCAACCCGCGGCCGCTGCACGAGCAGGCCGAGAGGGCCGCGCGTCATATCCATCCAGTTTGCCGCGACCAACCGCAGTATTTCGGCGGTAGTCAAAGTGGCAATCGCGAAATAGGCGCCGCCGACGCGCGCGGAAGCAAAACCGACCAAAGCGCCGAGCGCCGCAGCCGGCAGCGGCGCAAGCAGCAATGCGAGCCAGAAATTGAAGCCGCGTTTGGTGACGAGAAGGCCGGCCGCATAGGCGCCAAGACCGTAGAAAGCCGCATGGCCGAAGGAGATGTAGCCGAGATAGCCGACGGTGAGATTGACGCTGAGGCCGAACAGGCCAAGGATCGCGGCATAGGCGGCAAGCCCGCTGTAATAGGCGTTGCCGGACAGAGCCAGCGGCAGGACGACCGCCGCCGCCAGAATAAGCGCGATGCCGGACCGCATCATGTCCGCACGCTCCCGAACAAGCCTTGCGGGCGCACGAGAAGGGCAGCAAGCAGCAACGCATAAATGATCGCCGTGCCGATCTCCTGCGGAACGACCGTGCTGGCCAGCGCTTCCAGCACGCCGAGCAACAGTCCGCAGACCACGGCGCCGATCGGGCTGCCCATGCCGCCGATAACGACAATGACGAAAGCGTTGATGATCACATGCTGGCCCATGGCCGGGGAGAACAGCGTGACGGGAACCAGCAGGGCACCCGTGAGTCCGGCGAGCGCGGCGGCGGCAATGAAGGTGACGCGGCGAACGGTGATGATATCGATCCCGACAACCTGGGCCGCATAGGCGCTCTGGGCGATCGCACGCACTTTTCTGCCGATCGCCATCCGACGCAGGACGAATTCGATGCCGGCGAGCAGAGCGATGCCGGCGACGAGCACGAGCAGGCGCTGATAGCCCAGCACGATCGAACCGAAGCTGATCGCGCCAGGCAGACCGTCGATGCGGCCGGGCGCGGGGCCCCAGGACTGCAACACGGCCTGGTGGATGAGCAGGCTGACGGCAAATGTGGTGAGCAGGACGGTCGCCGGCCCATCACGCGTATCAAGAACAGGCGCCACCGCGATGCGGTCGACAAGCCAGGCCACGATGCTGACAGTGACGACGGCAAGGGCAATCGCCAGAGCGTAGGGCAATCCGGCGGTCGTCACCCCCAACACGGCGGCGAGGCCGCCCAGCATATAGAATTCGCCGTGCGCGAAGTTGATGACGTGGAGAACGCCGAAAATCATGGTGAGGCCCAGGGCGACGAGCGCATAGGCCATTCCCTGCGTGAGGCCGTTGAGCAATTGCTGGGCAATAAGTTCGGTCACGATTGATCCTTAGAGATCGCGAGGCCGCCCTGTGACGGCCTCGCGACACATATCGTTTTGCCGCTCAGTTCCTGATCGGTTCCATGCTGCCGTTGCGGACTTCGAGACGGATCAGATCGCCGCTCTTGGCCTGGCCATTGGCTTCGAAAACGAGCTTGCCGCGAGGCGTTTCCCACGGTCCCTGTCGGATCGCTGCGGCGATCTTGGCGACATCCGTCGCGCTGCCGGCCATGTCCATGGCTTTTGCTGCCAGCCAGATGCTTTCAAAGCCGAGCAGTTCGATCTTTTCCGGCTTGTTGCCATACTTGGCTTCGAAAGCCTGGACGAATGTCCGATTCATATCCCCGTCGAGGGAGGGCACGTAGATATCGGCGCTGACCGCGCCATCCGCCGACTTACCGGCGATCTTGATGCCTTCCGAATTGAGAATCCCCGGCATGACGCAACGCCGGCCGGCGAAGTTGAGGTCAGAAAGCGCGCGCAGGATGTTGCCGTATTGCTCCATATTTGAGCCGGCTATGCAGACGAGATCGGCACCCGAAGCACGGGTATTGGTGACCATGGAATTGAAATCGTTCTGCTGCATGCCGTAGGTCTCGGCGAAGACGAGTTTCGGGCCGAACAGTTGCTTCAGGTTGTCGATGGTCAGCCGGCCGAAATCGCTGTTCTCGGCGAGCACGGCGACTTTCTGCGGCTTGACGTTGCCAGTCAGGAACTGGTTGAACGCGGTGGCGTCCATGGCCGTCGTCGAATTGAGCCGAAAGACCTTGTCGTAGCCGGAATTCGTCACGTCAGGATGTTTCGGCACGGTGGCGATATAGATCGCATCTTCAGCCTGAACCACCGGGATAACCGCCAGCGAGACGCTGCTCGACACTTCGCCGGTGACGATCTTGACGTTGTCCTGGGTGAGCAGGCGCTGCACGACGGCGACACCGTCGGCGGGGGCAAAATTGGTATCATAGACAATGAGCTCGACAGGGCGGCCGCCGAGCACGCCACCCGTCTTGTTGATCATCTCGGCGGCGAGCGTCGCACCTTGAACCCCCTGTTTTCCGACCAGCGTCTTGGTCGGCCCGATCACACCGATCTTGATCGGCGTTTTCGACTGGGCGAGCGCGAAACCGGTGCCCGCCACTCCCACAACCAGGCCCACCGAGAGGCCAACCCATCGCATCGTCTTGAACATCGTTCCCTCCCCGGGCTGCTGACGGCCGAAGTTCTAACGCTGGGCGGCCGAATATGTCAAGCGATCGCTTGAACTAGTTGCTTGAAGCGGATGATTGAGATAACCTGACCAGAAGGAGGAGCCTGTGACCAAAGCTGCTGCTGCAAACCGACACGAGGCGTTGAGCGCCGATACGCGAGACAAGATTCTGGATGCCGCTGAAGTGCTCTTCGCCGAGCGCGGCTATAGCGCGGTATCCACCCGCAACATCACCGATAAGGCCGGCGTCAATGTCGCCGCCATTTTTTATCACTTCGGTTCGAAGCAGGCTGTCCTCGACGAGATTTTCAAACGACGCCTCGAACCCATCAATCGCCGGCGCGAAGCGATGCTTGCCGAATGCATCGGTCCGGATGTCGAGAATTATTCGGTCGCCGACATCCTGACGGCCTTTATTGCGCCGACGCTCGACCTCGGCACGAGTAGCTTCAAACTGCTGGCGGGCCGCACCTCCACCGATCCCAATCCCGAGGTCAGGGAGGTGATGTTCTCTGTTTACGATTCGGTTGCCCGCAGCTTCTTCGCGGCGCTGGACAAGGCCTGCCCGCATCTTTCGAAGAAGGAGATGTTCTGGCGAGCGGCCTGTGTTTACGGCGCGATGATGTATATCCGCGCCGACAACAGCCGTCTGCAGTATATTTTCGGGGATGATTTTTCGCTGTCGAACGCAGAGGAAGCCGTCCGCTACGCTATCCCGTTTCTTACAGCCGGCATGACCTCGCCGCCTGTCGACGAACCCGCCGGCCGTTTGCGCAAAATGCCGACGAAGACGGCGCCGTCCTCCAATACAAAAAAGCGGAAGGGATCTTGAACATGAGCCGCAGGATTCTCATCAAAGGCGGGCGCGTCATCGGCGCCGCCTCCCCGACTGCGGACGTTCTTGTCGAAGGGACGCTGATCCGCGCCATCGCACCCGAGATCGCAGCCGACGATGTCGAGATCATCGACGCACACGGCATGATCGTCATGCCCGGCTTCGTCGATACGCACCGGCATCTGTGGCAGACAGCGATACGCGGTGTCGCCGCCGACTGGAGCCTTGTCGAATATATCCGCAACATCAGGCTTGGATATGCGACGAGCTATCGTCCGGAAGATGTTTACGTCAGCAATTATATCGGCGCACTGGAGGCCATTGACGCCGGCATCACCGCCGTCTGCGATTTCTGTCATATCATCCGCTCGCCGGACCATACACGCGCTGCCGTCGACGGGCTCCGCGATGCGGGCATTCGCGCTCATTTCTATCAGGGCTTTTACGATATCCCCGAGCAAACACCCGTGTTCGCAGACCACGACAGCCGTCTCGACCACGCTCGGGCCACATGGCGCGACCGGTTCAGCACAGCGACCTCGGACCTCATCTCGATGGGTGTGGCCCTGACGGAATTCGGCCTCGTTCCCATGGACAGCACGCGCGCTGAAGTCGCGGTGGCGCGCGAGTTTGGCCTGCCCATCACCATGCATATGGGAACGCTGTCCACGCCTGACGGGGTGAGCAAGCTGAGACAGGCCGGACTTCTCGGTCCCGACATGCTGCACGTTCACTGCAACGCCTCGAGCGACGAGGAATTGCGCCAGATCGCCGACAGCGGCGGACAGGTATCGATCACCCCGGAAACCGAACTGCAGATGGGCATGGGCATCCCGATCACCAATCGGGCGCTCGCTGCCGGCCTCAAGCCGACGTTCGGCATCGACATCGTTTCCGACTGTTCCGGCGATATGTTCGCGCAAATGCGGCTAGCCTTGCAGACGGCGCGCGCCATCGACAATGAGCGCATCCTGCAGACCGGCAAGATGCCGGTTTCGATCGACCTGACCGTCCGCGACGCGTTCGACTTCGCGACGATCCATGGCGCCGCGGCCATGGGTCAGCAGGACAAGATCGGATCGCTGGCACCGGGCAAGCGCGCCGACATCGTGCTTCTGGCGATGGATGGCGTCCATCACATGCCGCCGAGCCTCGATCCGCTTGCGACCATTGTGTTGCAGGCGCGCCCAAGCGACGTCCGTACGGTGATGATCGACGGCGTGATCCGCAAGCGAGACGGCAAGCTTATGGGCGTCGATCTGCCAGCGCTCGGACAGCGGGCGCTTGCCTCATCCGCGCATCTGGCGCGCGCTTTCGAGACCGCGGCCGCGCGAACCGCATCCAGCCCGACGGCGACGACCTACGCGGGAGCGGTCAGCAACGCCACGTAAGCCGTGCTTGAGCCGTCCTCATCCGCCCTTGCTGCGCGTGGGCCGGGTGAGGGTAGCTTAAATCCCTGCGCCGCAGCCTATTTCGACTTCTCGCGTTCGATCAGTGCCAGTACCGAACCGAGCCGCTCCTTGACCGGTTGCGGCGCGTCGATGATGTCGGCGACGATCTTCTGCAGTTCCTCGCCGCTGACCGGATTGATATCGAGATTGAGCTTTTTGGCGTCATCGAGAAAGGCCGGCAGCTTCATCGTCGCGTCGAAGGCTGAGCGCAACGCCTTCACGCGGTCGGGCGGAACGCCGGGCGTAGTGAAGAACGGGCGGCCGATGGCGGTCGGGGCCGACAGCAGGCGCATCGCCTCGCGGTCGACCTCGTTGGTGGCGAGATCGGTGAGGAGCGGCACGTCGGGCAGATCGGCTGCACGCTTGAGGCCGATCTGGGCGATCACGTTCATCTTCTTGTCGCGAATCCAGTCCGGTCGCGTCGCCTTCCACGATGCCCAGGAGTTCGAGCCGCGGCCGGCGACCTCGCCGTTTTCCATGGCAAGATTGATCTCGTTGCCGCCGGGATAGCCGAGAATGATCTTGAACTTCGTGCCCGCCATGGTGTTGAGCACCTGGGGATATTGCGACGACGTGTTGAAGCCCGTGGCGCCCAGCGCCACTTCGATCTTGCGCGCGTCGTCAATGGTTTTCACCGGCGAGGTGTGCCAGGTCGTCACCACGTTATTATCGGCGATCGGGTTGCCGATGTAGATGAGCTGCCTTGTGTCGAACTTGACGCCAGAGTCGCCGAGCGCCTGTTCGAGCGAGATCGACTGATCGACGATGCCGATCGCCGTACCGTCTTTCGGCGCAACGCCGTGGATATAGGCAGCGGCGATGCGACTGCCGGCGCCGGTCATGTTCTTGGGGATCAGTTTCGGCTTGCCGGGAATCTGGTCACCCATATAGCGGGCGACCAGCCGCGCATAGGCGTCATAGCCACCACCTACGGTGAAGCCGATGATGAGATCGATGTTGTTCTTGGAGCGGTAGAACTGTTCGACGGCATCCTGCGCCCGCGCCGATCCGGATATAAAAAGTGGACTGGCTGCCAGACCCGCAATGACGATTGCCCCGGCAATTCCAGACGATTTCAAAATTCGCACCCGCGTTTTCCTCTCCATAGCGTTTTCCGGCCCCCGGGATCGGAAAGACGCGTCCAGTTTCTTGCAAGAGCCTTTTCTTCACGCGAACCAATGTCCGCTTCGCTTGAAAATACGCTCGCCACAGTTGGTCACTTCATTCGGCCAGCGACACATAGCGGCTGGCTGGCGGATGAGGAAGAGGGCGGGGGTGAGGATCAAGGTCGCAGGTGTGGCATCGAAACGACCATGATGGCGCCAAGGAGCGCCAGAACATAAGCCTAACAGTATCGGCAAATGCTACATCGGCGGTTCCCGGTGCGATCGCCTGATCCGCAGGCAGAAGCCTTGCGTGTGCGTCATAGCCGCCTCTCGCTTCGAAGGCGAGTAGCTTGGTCCATGCCTGGCTCGCCGCAGGATGTCGCCGCTCTATCCTGCGGCCGATTGCGTCCGGATATATCAAAGTGCGCCGATTGCCGGCCCCCCGACGAGGCTTGCACCGGCAATTACGATGATTTCACGACGACGCCGGGCGTTCCTCGCGCCGTTCCGGTCATTCGATCGCTTCGTTGGACGACTTAGCAGCTTGCAAACGTTCCAGAAAAGGGCAACTGCGGCGCCCGGCTGGCGGACGCGCGGGCCTTGACCACTTGCCGCTTATAGCTAAAAGCTGCTTTTTACTGCGTAGAAGCGCAATATGCCGGGTCTCTTTAAAGCCTGGACGCGTCTTTCCGATCCAGATGGATCGGAAAACGCTACAGGGAGCCCGTAGGCGGTTTGGAGACCGGAACTGATGCAGCAGACCATGGCCTGGCTTTCTTCGATCGAGGAAGTCGTCGAAGACGCAAAAGCCGGCAAGATGTTCATTCTCGTCGACGACGAAGGTCGCGAGAATGAGGGCGATCTCGTCATTCCGGCGCAGATGGCAAATGCCGAAGCCGTCAACTTCATGGCCAAGCACGGGCGCGGGCTGATCTGCCTGTCGATGACGCAGGACCGGGTCGAGGAACTCGGCCTGCACCTGATGTCGCAGAAAAACCAGGCGCTGCACCAGACCGCCTTCACCGTCTCGATCGAGGCGCGCGAGGGCGTCACCACCGGCATTTCCGCCGCCGACCGGGCGCAGACCATTGCAGTCGCCATCGACCCGAAGAAAGGCCGCCGCGACATCGTCACGCCGGGCCACATTTTTCCTCTCGTCGCCCAGGACGGCGGCGTGCTGGTACGCGCCGGCCATACGGAAGCCGCCGTCGACATCGCCCGCATGGCCGGCCTCAATCCGGCCGGCGTGATCTGCGAGATCATGAACGACGACGGCACCATGGCGCGCATGCCCGATCTCGTCACCTTCGCGCAATTGCACGGGTTGAAGATCGCCACCATCGCCGACCTGATCGCCTATCGGCGCCGCAACGAGCGGCTGATCGATCTGGTGTCCGAATCCAAGATCAACAGCCGCTACGGCGGCGAGTTCCGCATTCGCGTCTATTCCAACTCGGTCGAATATGCCGAACATATCGCGCTGATCCGCGGCGACATCTCCGGCGACGAGCCGGTGCTGGTACGCATGCACCAGGCCAATATCCTGGCCGACAGTCTCGGCGACATTACGCCCGGCGAATTTTACGGCGGCGAGGCGCGCCCGCGCAGCGGCGAGCTGGCCGCTTCGATGCGCATGATCGCTGCTGCCAACCGCGGCGTCGTCGTCTTCATCCGCGAAACTGCGCCGACCTTCATCAGCCGCGCATTGAAGGAACGCGAAGGCATGTCGCGCTCCGGACCGATCGCGGAACTGCGCCAATATGGCCTGGGCGCCCAGATCCTGCTCGATCTCGGATTGAAGAACGTGATCCTGCTGTCGAACACGCAGCATAATATCGTCGGCCTGGAAGGTTACGGATTGACCGTTGTCGCGCAGCAACCGATACCCGAAAGCCTGTACAAGAAGTAGTTTGTCGGAGTTGGTCTGGTAGAGGCGGACCCAAAGCCGGAGCGAACCGGTGGCCGCTTGTAAATGGAGGAAACGAACGCATGAGTGCCGCAGGGCTTGATTATCGATTCTTGAAACTTGGCGGCGTCGACATCGAAGTCGGAATGCAGGGCGCCGGATCGCCGGTCCTCGTTCTGGCCGGCGAGGAACAGCTCGAGAATACGCTGCCGCTGATCGGTGAACTGGCGAAGAGCCATCAGGTCGTGGTGCCGTCGGCGCCCGGCTTCGGCAAATCGGCGCGGCCCGACTGGATGACCAATCCGGACGATATCGCCTATCTCTATCTCGATCTCATCGACGCCATGGCGCTCAAATCGCTCGCCGTCGTCGGCTTCTCGCTGGGCGGGTGGATCGCCGCGGAGATGGCGGTCAAGAACGACCGGGCGTTCTCCAAGCTGGCGCTGGTCGATCCCTATGGCGTGAAGATCGGCGGCCCGTTCGATGTCGATATCCAGGACATCTGGACCTCACATCCCGACAAGGTCGCGGCGCTGAAATGGTACGACCGGACAAAGGGCGAGCGCGATTTCACCAAGATGTCCGACGACGAACTGTCGATCGTGGCGCGCAACATCGAAAGCTTCGCGCGCTTCTGCTGGGATCCCTATATGCACAATCCCAAGCTCAAACAGCGCCTGCACCGGATCAAGACGCCGACCTTGTTCATCTGGGGCGAGAACGACGGCATCGTCACGCCGGCCTACGGCAAGGCCTATGCCGGACTGGTTCCTGGCGCGAAATTCGCTTCAATCGCCGAGGCCGGCCACTATCCGCATATCGAGCAGCCGGCCGCGTTCAATAAGATTCTGACTGAATTTCTCGGCTGACGCTTCAGCGAAAGCCCACGGCTTTTTTAAGAACGCATTTTCTTCACGCGAACCGGTAGCCACTTCGCTCGAAAATGCTCTGAGCCCGAAAGGAAACACAGGATGCAAGCCTGGCACTTTACGGAAATGCCCTACCCGCACCTGCCGCCGCTCGAGACCTTGAAGACCATGCGCGTGTCGCTGGCGAGCAAGCACTACGATCCGAAGATCGGCGCCGATCTCTACAACCGCTATCTCGACGAATATATGATCGCCGACGAGCTCGGTCTCAACATGCTGCTCAACGAGCATCACCAGACCGCGACCTGCATCGATGTGGCAGCGCCGCTGTCGGCCGCCGTGCTGGCGCGACAGACGAGCAAGGGGCGCATCTGCATTCTCGGCAATCCGGTCGCCAATCGCGGCGACCCGATCCGCATCGCCGAGGAGATGGCGATGATCGACTGCATCTCGCGCGGCCGTCTCGATGTCGGCTTCGTGCGCGGCGTGCCGTATGAGATATTCGCCGCCAACACCAATCCGACGCAGACGGTGGAACGCCTGTGGGAAGGCATCGATCTCGTCACCAAGGCGTGGACCACGACAGAGGGGCCATTCAATTTCGAAGGCCGCTTCACCCATCGCCGCGCCGTCAACCTGTGGCCGCGGCCCTATCAGACGCCGCATCCGGCCGTGTGGATCACCGGTTCGAGCGATCTCGACAACATCAAGCGCGCCGCCGGCCGCGGCTTCGTCTTCGCCACCTTCCTGCAACCGCATGCGAAGGTGAAGTGGATGTTCGACGGCTATCGCAGCGCTTTCATGGATACCGGTCTGCCCGGCGGCGGCGGCACCGCCTATATGCCGCTCGTCTTCACCGCCGACAGCGATGCGGAAGCGGAAGCCGGCGCGCGCGAACTGACCTGGTATCTCGACGCCAAGTCCGAGCCGCAATACCGCAATCCGCCTGGCTATGTGCCGGTGGAATTCAACGTGCAGGCGCTGAAGGGCGCGTTTGCCGGCCGCACCGAGGCGATGCGCAAGCAGTCGATTGAATTCCTCAAGGACCAGGGCGTGCTGATCTACGGCAAGCCCGACGATGTGGCCAAGCAGATCCACCGTCTCTATGATCTCGTCGGCGGCTTTGACAACCTGCTCATGATGGGCCAGGCCGGCCACATGAGTCATGAACGCACGGTGCGCAGCATGAAACTGTTCGCCAAAGAGGTCTACCCGCAGGTGCGCGATCTGGCGCGCACGAAACCCCTCAACGCAAAGGTGGCAGCAGAATGAAACGCGCCAAATTCATCTCGGTCGATGGGATCAAAACCCATTATTTCGAGGCGGGTGACGCCCATCGCGGCAAAAAGCCGACCATCCTCCTGCTGCATTCGGCCGAGTTCGGTGGCTGCGCCGAATTCACCTGGGAGCAGAACATCGGCGCGCTGGGCGAGCATTATCACGTGCTCGCACCCGACCATCTCGGCTTCGGCCTGACCGACAAGATTTTCGATTTCCTGCAGATGTTCGACCGGCGCATCCGCCATATCCGGCGCTTCATCGAAATCATGGAAGTCGGGCCCGTCCACGTCATGGGCAGTTCGATGTCGGGTGGGCTGTGCCTGACGGTAGCAGCACGCGATATTCCCGACTGGCCGATCCTGTCGGTGACCTGCTGTTCGGGCGGCGGCTTTCCGCCGGTGAATGAATCCCGCCAGATTCTCAACTCCTATGACGGCACCAGTGAGCATATGCGCCGCATCGTCGACGTGATGTTCGTCGACAAGAGCTGGGCCAAAAACGACGCCTATATCGACCGCCGGGTCGAGATGGCCAATCTCGAAGGCGCCTGGGAGGCCACCGCCGTCGCCCGTTTCAAGGCGCCGTTCCGCAAGCCCTCGGCCGGCTCGGCCGAGCGCGACAACCTCAACTATGCCAATATCAAAGTGCCCGTCCTGGTCTTCGCCGGCCGGCACGACCCCTTGAGAAACCCTGGCTATACCGACGATTTCGTCCCGAAGATTCCCAAGGCCGAGCTTCATTTCTTTGAAAACGCGGCACATATGGGAAATATCGAATGCGCCGACGAGTTCAACCAGCGGACACTGAAATTTCTCGCAGGACTGGGGTAAGGCGTGCTATGCGCGACCCAGAGCGCCGGGGCGTTCCTTCGGAAACGCCAGGCACTCTGGATTCTTGTGATGTCGCATCGTTTTTTGCGAAAAGCCGGTATCCACTTTTTCGCACGATGCTTTGACATTTCAAACGGGACGGTCGCGTGACTGAGGCATTAGCAAACCCTTTCGATGTTCGCCTGACAGCCATCCGCTATGCGGCGCTGGATACGAATCTCTTCGAGTTCCGCAAGCTTGACGGCAGCGCCATGCCGGCGGTGGAACCTGGCGCCCATATCGACATTCATCTGCCCAACGGCATGATGCGGCAATATTCGCTCGTCACCGCCGACAGCGATCCGAACGCCTATGTGGTCGGCATCAAGCGCGACCGGGCGAGCCGCGGCGGCTCGAAATTCATTCACGACAATCTGCGCGTCGGCACGGTGCTGAAGATCGGCGGACCGCGCAACAATTTCCCGCTCAATGAAAAGGCGGATCATACGGTGCTGCTGGCCGGCGGCATCGGCATCACGCCGATCTGGTGCATGGCGCAGCGGCTGATCAAGCAAGGCGCCTCGTGGGAGATGTTCTACTCGTGCCGCGACCGCGCCGAGGTGGCCTTCCTCGAAGAGCTCGGCAAGCTGCCGCAGGTAAAGATCCACATCGACGCGGAATCCAACGGCAAGTTCCTGGACATTCCCGGCATTGTCGCCGCGGCGCCGAAAGGCTCGCATTTCTACTGCTGCGGCCCCGGGCCGATGCTGGCCGCCTATGAAGCGGCGACGAAGAACGTGCCCGAAGGGCACATGCACATCGAATATTTCAGCGCCAAGGAAGAGTCGGCGCTCGAAGGCGGCTACAAGGTGCAGCTCAAACGCTCGGGCAAGGAATTCGTGGTGCCGCCGGGCAAGAGCCTGCTGCACGTGCTGCGCGACGCCGGCATCGACGTCGCCTATTCCTGCGAGGAAGGCGTCTGCGGCGCCTGCGAGACCGTCGTCATCTCCGGCACGCCGGACCATCGCGACAACATCCTCACCGAAGCCGAACGCAAGGCCAGCAAGACGATGATGATCTGCTGCTCGGGCTCGAAGAGCGACCTGCTGGTGCTGGATATCTGACCGGCCGCAGACCTTGCAACCGCCGCAACGTCATGCCCGCGCTTGTCGCGGGCACCCACGCCGTGGTGCGCTATAGCGCAGCAGAATTTGCATGACGCGCATTCTTCAACAAAGAAGCACGTCACCGCGTGGACACTCGTGCGACAAGCGCGAGCATGACCCGGTTGGTTGGTTGCGGTCCTTCATTCGATACGTCTCGGCCGCAGAATCAACGCCCCAGAGCCTGCTTGACTCTCTCCAGCACCTCAGGCGGTGAATTGGCGGCGTCCTTCAGCAGCGCGTCGACCTGTTCGCCTGTCACGAGATCGATGCCCATGCGCGCACGCTCGGCATCTTTCTTCAGCTCCGGATCCTTCATCGCAGCGGCGAAGGCGTCGCGCAATGCTTTGGTCCGGTCGGCCGGAAGGCCGGGCGGCGCGACGAAGGGGCGGCCGATGATCTCGCGCGCCAGCAGGAAGTCCAGCGCCTTGCGGTCGATCGGATTGGTGATCGAATCGCGGATTTTCGGCAGGCCGGGCAGGAAGGAAATGTCCGTCGATCCTGTCTGGAACAGGATGTTGATCTTCTTGTCGCGCACCCAGTCCGGATGCACCACCATCAACGAACTGATGGCCCAATAGGAAATCCCGCCGAGTTCACCCGACTCCATGGCGAGCGCGGCGGCGTTGGTATCCTTGTAGCCTGAGATGATCTTGAACTTGGTGCCGGCGAGCGTGTTGATGGCGCGCGGAATGATTTCCGAATCCGCGCCGACGCCGGTGCCCGGCACCAGCAGCTCCGTCTTCTTCAGATCGTCGAGCGTCTTCACCGGCGAGGTGTTCCATGACATGGCGAGCGATGCCTCACTGTTCATGCTGCCGATCCAGGTGAACTGCAGCGGATCCCAGTTGACGTCATGGGCGCCCAGCATGGGCTCGAACGGCAGGCCGCGCCCGATTGTGCCGATCAGCGAGCCGTCACGGGGGGCTATGCGATTCATATAGTCGACGGCTTTCAGGCCACCGGCACCGACCATGTACTGGATGATGATCGCCGGTTTGCCGGGCAGATATTCCGGCAGGTATTTGGCGAGCAGGCGCGCATAGACGTCATAGGGCGAGCCGGCGCCGGCATACACCAGGATGGTGAGCTGCTTGTTTTTATAGAAACTCTCGATGCTTTGCGCGCGCGCCGCGCCGAGGCTGGCCGCGACGAAAAAAGCCATCGCTGCCAGGCGACGAAAGACGAACCGCATCCATTTCCTCCCAGAATCTTGTTTGGGCAGGATCATGATCGGCGGCGTTACGCACGTCAAATCGATCCCTCAAAAAGCCCGGCCGCCAGATGAAGGTGCGCTACTCCGCCGCATCCGTCAGATGAAAGCCGAACTCCGACGGGTTCCTGGTGTCGAGCGCGCGCCAGTCGGTCTCGCCGGGAAAACGGACCGCCAGCGCGCGGATGGCGCGATAGTCGATCTCCTGGTCGATGCCGAACGGCAGCTTGCCCTCAGCATGATCGTCAAGCGCCTTGAGCAGCATGCGGCGCGTGCGCACGATCACCGTATCGCTGGTGCCCAAGAACTCTCTGCTGCGATCCATGATCGGGCCCATCGATTCCTCGATGATGAAATCCTCATAGACGAAGTTTTTCATAATGCCGCTGAAGTGGCCGCCCTTCATCGCCTTGCGGTCCTGGTGCCAGGCGTTCGTCACATCGCCGCGATCGGCGGCGAAGTCGTCGTGATCGGCACCGGAGCGGTCCATCGCTTGGTCGAGATACCATTGCGGCACAGGGCCGAACGGATTCATGTAATAATACCAGTGGGCGCTCCATTCGTCGTCGATGGGCACCACGACGACGACGAGACGCGGCTCGCCATGATTGCCGGGGATCAGCGAATAATAGGGCAGCACCACTTCGCGGATGCGCGCGTAGACCGATCCGTCGGGCATGCTGCGCAAGGCCGCTTCACGAAACCCATAGGGCTTGTCGATGAACTCGAAGCGCGGCGCCGCATCGCTTGCCAACATGACGCCGATGTTGTTGGGCCGCGCGCGCGGCACCGAGGTCGAATGCAGGAAGTTGAGATGGGCCGAATCGAGCTGGCCTTCGAACCCCTGCAGCCAGTTGCCGTGCACGATGGCGCAGCGCACCAGGGCATCGGCCGGGGGAAAGTGAAATTCGAAATCGTAGAAGCTCGGCGGCGTCGCGCGCTTGCCCATGTAGACCCAGACCAGGCCGCCGGCCTCGCGCGCGGGATAGGTCGTCACCGGCACGCGTTGCGCAAAAGCCTCGCGGTGATCAGCCGGCTCGGTCGGCACGTCGAGGACCTTGCCGTCGACGCCGAATTTCCAGCCATGAAAGATGCAGCGCAGGCCGTCGCCTTCATTGCGCGCCAGCGCCAGCGAGGCGCAGCGGTGCGGGCATTGCCGCTGCATTACGCCGACCTTGCCGTCGGCGTCGCGAAACACCACCAGATCCTCGCCGAGCAGGCGGAACTGTTTTGGGGCGCCCTCGGCCTCCAGGCTGGCGGAGCGCACGGCCGGCGTCCATAGTTCGCGCAACAGGTCGCCCATCGGCGTGCCGGGGCCGACGCGGGTGAGACGCTCGTTGTCCTCGACTGAGAGCATGGCTTCCTCCTGAGTGCGCCGCTGTTTGCGCGGCTGCGGATCAGGGCCGATTGTCACGGCATTGGAGGGCGTTGGCAAGGCGGCGGAAGAACCCCTTGGAAACCGGCCGCGCACGGCCTAAAACGCCTCATCCTGTTCCAGATCGAGCCGAAAACCCATGACCTATCAACACGCTCCCATGTTCCCCCTCGCCAAGGACACGACTCCCTACCGCAAGATCAGCTCCGAGGGCGTCAAGGTCGAGACTTTCGGCGGCCGCGAGATCGTCAGCGTCAGCCGCGAGGCGATGCGACTGTTGTCGGAACAGGCGATGATGGACATCAACCACCTGCTGCGGCCGGGCCATCTGCAGCAGCTCGCCAAAATCCTCGACGATCCGGAAGCCACGTCAAACGACCGTTTCGTTGCCTATGACCTGTTGAAGAACGCCAATATCGCCGCCGGCGGCGTGCTGCCGATGTGTCAGGATACCGGCACCGCCATCGTCATGGGCAAGAAGGGCCGCATGGTGTGGACCGAGGGCGACGACGAAAGCGCGCTCGCCGAGGGCATCCGCGACGCCTACAAGAAGAAGAACCTGCGCTATTCACAGGTCTCCGCCGTGTCGATGTACGAAGAGAAGAACACCGGCGACAACCTGCCGGCGCAGATCGAAATCTATGCCGAGGGCGAGAACGAATATAAATTTCTCTTCGTCGCCAAGGGCGGCGGCTCCGCCAACAAGACCTTCCTGTTCCAGCAGACGCCATCGGTGCTGACCCACGACCGCATGATCGCCTTCCTCAAGGAGAAGATCCTGACCTTGGGCACCGCCGCCTGCCCGCCCTATCATCTTGCCATCGTCATCGGCGGCACCTCGGCCGAACTCAACCTGAAGACGGTGAAGCTGGCCTCGACGCGCTATCTCGACGGCCTGCCGACCTCCGGCGGCGCCGACGGCCACGCCTTCCGCGACCTGGAGATGGAAGCGGAGATCCACAAGCTGACGCAGTCACTGGGCGTCGGCGCCCAGTTCGGCGGCAAATACTTCTGCCATGACGTGCGGGTCATCCGGCTGCCGCGCCATGGCGCGTCGCTGCCGATCGGCATCGGCGTGTCCTGCTCGGCCGACCGCCAGGCCATGGGCAAGATCACCAAAGACGGCGTATTCCTGGAGGCGCTGGAGCGCGACCCGGCGAAATACATGCCGCATGTGGACGAGGCAAGCCTCGGCGGCGATGTGGTGAAGATCGATCTCAACCAGCCGATGCAGGAAATTCTCGCAACCCTGTCGCGCTATCCGATCAAGACCCGACTGTCGCTGACGGGGCCGATGATCGTGGCGCGCGACATGGCCCATGCGAAACTGCGTGAGCTGCTTGATGCCGGCAAGCCGCTGCCGGACTATTTCAAGAACCATCCGATCTATTACGCAGGACCTGCCAAGACGCCGGAGGGCCTGCCGTCCGGCTCGTTCGGCCCGACCACCGCGGGGCGGATGGATTCCTTCGTCGACCAGTTCCAGGCGGCCGGCGGCTCGATGGTGATGCTGGCCAAGGGCAACCGCTCCTCGGCGGTGCGCGACGCCTGCAAGAAACACGGCGGCTTCTATCTGGGCTCGATCGGTGGGCCGGCGGCGCGGCTGGCGCAGGATTGCATCCGCAAGGTCGAGACGGTCGCCTATCCGGAACTCGGCATGGAGGCGATCTGGCGCATCGAAGTGGAAGATTTCCCCGCGTTCATCGTCATCGACGATAAGGGCAACGATTTCTTCAAGGAACTCAACCTCGGCTGAAGCGCCCGCCTATCTATTTAGGGAGGTCGCAGGCTGATAACTCTTGTGTGAATTCACACAGCCATCTCGTTGAGCATAATCCCATATGTCCGTCGCAAGGGGTTAGCGATGACATCTGGTTTTCTTTACGTAAGCATTTCGCACGACAGCATATTGCCTCGCGGAGACGCATGGCCATGACCGGGCTTCTCCGCAAAGGGCTTGGCGCATCGGATATGCCCGAACCGCTCGATACCGACGGCGTCAACCTGTACGCCCTGGTGGCGCGGGAGGCGCGCATCGCGGTGGTGTTCCGGCGCGGGCCGGCCCGGCGCACGCAAGTGCTGCTGTGGCGGCTCGATACGGACACCGTCGAATCCGGCCAATGGTTCAAGGGCCGCATCTATGAGCGGCGCTGCGATCTTTCCGCCGACGGGACGCTGCTGGCGCTGTTCTGCGCCTCGTTCCGCAAGCCGCTGTTCTCCTGGACCGCCATCACGCGGCCGCCTTATGTCGCGCCGCTGGCGCTGTGGCCGAAAGGCGACTGCTGGGGCGGCGGCGGACTGTTCGACGGCGGCGTGCTGAAACTCAATCATGGATCCGGAGCTGCGGGCGACCCGCAGGAAAGCGGCCTGAAACTCGATCCGGCGTTTCGGCTGCCGGCGCATCTGTCGATGCAGCCGCTGCCGATGCCCTTGGGCCAAGGTTTGGGCCGGGGCGAGGACGATCCCATCCGCGTGCTGCGCATGGAGCGCGACGGCTGGCAATGGATCGGCGCCAAGCCCGGTCCGCACATCAGGCAGACGAAGAGCAACGTCTACCAGGTCTTCGACAAGCCGTTCGTCGCGCGGCGGGCGATTGGCGGCCATCAGTCAGGCCCGCTGTTTCTGCAGCTCCAGCACCATGCGATCGCCGAGAACCAGGGCCGCTGGTATCTTGAGACCGCACAGATCGTCGATGGAGAGAACAGAGCGCTGTTCGATCTCGGCAGAGTCGATTTCGCCGACCTCGATCCCAATGGCGATGTGCTTTATGGCACCAAGGGATGGCTCTGCAGATTGCCGCTGGCGCAGTGGACGCGGGACGAGCAAGGCCAGAGCGATTCCGCGCCCAAGCCGCTGCGCGTCGCCGATCTCAACGGCGAAAGATTCGAGATCGTCTCAGTGCCGCAGCGGGCCAAAGTCTGGCCTTGATGCTCCACTCAGCGGCGACGCATGGGGATGTGGAAACGATAGCGGCCGCCGCTCAAACGCGTCACGGTGATCGCATTGCGGCCGCCACCCATGCCGGATGCGGCGCTGCGTGCGGAATTGGCCACGCTGGCGCTGCGAGAGCGGCCGGCCTCGCGTCCTTTGCCCGGCGTCTTGCCTTCGGTCTTTTCCACGGCCTTGTCGACCGGCGTGCCTGTGCTTGACACATCGCGAGCGGGCTTGCCCGGGGGCGGATCATCTGCGTCGGGGATGTTTGGATCGTTGGGATCGGCGCGGTGGCCGGGACGTGGGCCGAACGAGGCGAGGCATTTGTTGAAAGCATCGTCGTTGGTGATCTTGTCGCAATCGGACAGGCTGGCGGCAGCCATCGCCTCGCCGGCAAACAGCAAGGTGACGCCGACCAGTCCGACTGCGAAGGCGCGCAATACAGGCATGGAACGAAATTAACCTCTCAACGACGCCCCGGTCTTCTTCGTCACTTCTGCGACGATCCGGCCGGCGATCTGCTCGATCTCCACATCGGTCAATGTCTTTTCGCGCGGTTGCAAGGTCACGGCGACGCCGACGGATTTCTTGCCCTGCGGAATGCCGGCGCCCTCATAGACGTCGAACACATTGACCGCCGCGATCATGCTGCGCTCGGCTGATTGCACGGCGCGCAGAATCTCCGCAGCAGCGACACTGTGGTCGACAACGAAGGCAAAATCACGTTCAAGCGGCATGAATTCGGAAAGCTCGAGCTTGCCCTTCACCTTGGTTGGCTTGGCGCGCGGCGCCGGCAGGTCGTCGAGGACGATCTCGAAGCCACAGAGGGGCCCCTCGACATCGAGCATTTCCAGCGTGCGCGGATGGAATTCGCCGAACCAACCGATGACATTCTTCGGCCCGAACTGCATGGTGCCGGAGCGGCCGGGATGCAGGAATGCCGCACCGCCAGCCACGACATGCAGGCCGCCCAGCGGCACGCCGAGCGCCGCCAGCATGGCCATGGCGTCGGACTTGGCGTCGAACACATCGACGGCGCCCGCGCGGCCCGACCAGTGACGGCCGGCGCCCTGGGGCTTCGCCGTGCCGCGCCGGATTGCCGCGGCGGTGATGCGCTGGTCCTTCTCGCCGGCGCCCTTGAAGACCTGGCCGACCTCGAACATCGCCACGTCGCCAAGACCGCGATCGGCATTGCGCTGCGCCGCCTTCAACAGGCCCGGCAGCAGGCTCGGGCGCATGTCAGAGAGATCTGCGGCAATCGGATTGGCGAGCGCCAGTTCGGGCTGCCCGCCGCCGAAGCCCTGCGCCTGTTCCTTGCTGACGAAGGACCATGTCACCGCCTCGACCAGGCCCTGCGCTGCGAGCGCACGACGCGCGAGCCGCGTGCGCTTCTGCAGCAGGGTGAGGATCGGCCTGGCCACCGCCGCATCGAGACGCGGCAACGGCGTCGACATGACGCTGTCGACGCCGGCGATGCGCACGATCTCCTCGGCGATATCGGCCTTGCCTTCGACGTCGGGCCGCCACGACGGCACGTTGACGATGACACGATCGGCATTGGTCGCTTGGCCGAGGACGCCGAACCCGAGTTTCTCGAGGGTGCGGACCATGTCCGAGGTTTCGAGTGTCAGGCCGGTCAGCCGCTGCACTTCGCTCAAGGGGAAGTCGATGGCGGTCTCGCTCCTGGGCTGTTCGCCGGCAACGACAAGCTGCGACGGCTCACCGCCGCAAAGCTCGATCACCAGATGGGTCGCAAGCTCGGCGCCGGGAATGCAGAAAGCGGGATCGACGCCGCGCTCGAAGCGATAGCGCGCATCGGTGACGACGCCGAGATCGCGGCCGGAACGGGCGATGTTCATCGGGTCCCATAGCGCCGATTCGATCAGCACGTCGGTCGTCGCCTCATCGCAGCCGGAATGCTCGCCGCCCATGATGCCGGCGATGGATTCGACGCCGTTGTTATCGGCGATGACGACGGTCTCCGGCTTCAGCGTGTAGGTCTTGCCGTCGAGCGCCAGCACCTGTTCGCCGTCCCTGGCACGGCGCACGACCAGATCGCCGCTGACTTTCTTGGCGTCGAAGACATGCAGCGGCCGGCCGCGATCGAACGTCACATAATTGGTGATGTCGACGAGCGCATTGATCGGCCGCAAGCCGATCGACTTCAGCCGCTTCTGCATCCAGTCCGGCGAAGGACCGTTCCTGACACCGCGCACGAGGCGCAGGGCGAACAGCGGCGCGAGGTGTTTGTCTTCCGTCGCGAAATCGAGCTTCACGTCGACGGGGCAGGCGAAGCTTCCTTCCGCCGGCTTGATCGCATGGTCCTTCAGCGTGCCGAGGCCTGCGGCGGCAAGATCGCGGGCAATGCCGTGCACGCCCGTCGCATCAGGCCGGTTCGGCGTGAGATTGATTTCGATCATCGGATCGCTGAGCGCGGCATAGTCGACATAGCGCGCGCCGACAGGCGCATCGCCGGGCAGGTCGATGATGCCGTCATGGTCGTCCGACAATTGCAGCTCGGCGGCCGAGCACAGCATGCCGTTGGATTCGACGCCGCGAATGACGCCCTTGCCGAGCGTCATGTCCTTGCCGGGAATATAGGTGCCCGGGGCTGAGAACACGCTCTTCATGCCGGTGCGCGCATTGGGTGCGCCGCAGACGACCTGCACCGGCGTGCCGCTGCCGATATCGACCATGCAGACCCGCAGACGATCGGCGTTGGGATGCTGCTTCGCCTCGATGACGTAGGCGACCGTGAAGTCTTTCAGCTTCTGCGCCGGATCGACGACATACTCGACCTCTAGACCGATGCGCGTCAGCGTCTCGACGATTTCGTCGAGCGCCGCCTCGGTCTCGAGGTGATCCTTGAGCCAGGAGAGAGTGAATTTCATCTTGGCTCCTTAAGCGCTCAGGCCGCCGGCCAGGCTCGGCATGTCGAGCGGCTTGAATCCGTAATGCGACAGCCACCGCACGTCGCCTTCGAAGAAGGGGCGCAGGTCGGGCATGCCGTATTTAAGCATGGCGATGCGGTCGATGCCCATGCCCCAGGCGAAACCCTGGTAGACATCGGGATCGACGCCGCAATTGCGCAGCACATTGGGATGCACCATGCCGCAGCCGAGAATCTCCAGCCAGTCCTCGCCTTCGCCGAAGCGGATTTCGCCGCCGGAGCGCCGGCATTGAATATCGACTTCCATCGACGGTTCGGTAAACGGGAAGAATGACGGACGAAAGCGCATCTTGACGTTCGGCACTTCGAAGAAGGCCTTGCAGAATTCCTCCAGCACCCATTTCAAGTGGCCAAGATGGGCGCCCTGGTCGATGACGAGGCCTTCGACCTGATGGAACATCGGCGTGTGCGTCTGGTCGCTGTCGCAGCGATAGGTGCGGCCCGGGCAGATGACCCTGATCGGCGGCTTGGACGACAGCATGGTGCGCACCTGCACCGGCGAGGTGTGGGTGCGCAGCAGCTTGCGCTCGCCGAGAGAACCAGGTTGGGCGTCGGGCTGGAAGAAGAAGGTGTCGTGCATTTCGCGCGCCGGATGACCAGCGGGGAAATTCAGCTTGGTGAAATTGTAATCGTCGCTCTCGATATCCGGGCCTTCGGCGATGGAGAAGCCCATGTCGGCGAAGATCGCCGTCAACTCGTCCATCACCTGGCTGATCGGATGGATGCGGCCGGTCTCGCTCGGCGCATCGCGCACCGGCAAAGTGACATCGACCGTCTCCGACGCAAGGCGGACTTCGAGCGCCGCGTCCTTCAGGATGGTGCGGCGCGCATTGAGCGCCTCACCGACTTTATCCTTCAGCGCATTGATGGCGGCGCCCGCGGTCTTGCGTTCGTCGGGCGACATTTTGCCAAGCGTCGCCAGCAGAGCCGAGATGGAGCCCTTCTTGCCGAGCGCCGCGACTCTGACAGCTTCAAGCTGCGCTTCGTCGGCCGCGCCGGCGATGTCGGCAAGGGTGGAGGATTCGAGAGAGAGAAGGTCGGACATGTTCCCGCCTGTGCAATGAAACCTGGTGTTCCACGCGGCGCGGGGGCTCGACCTCCGGGCCGCACGCGTTTCCTGGCGCAGTAACCTGCGCTTCGGAACTGGCCTCGAAAGGAGGGCGGACGGCGCGAACGCCGTCCGGTCAGATCACGCCGCCTGCTTCTCAGCGGGCATGGCCGCCTTGACCTGTTCGACGATGGCCTTGAAGGCGGCCGGTTCGTGAATGGCCATTTCGGACAGAACCTTGCGGTCGATCTCGATGCCCGCCAATGCGAGGCCGGCGATAAATCGGCTGTAGGTCAGGCCGAGTTCACGCACAGCGGCGTTGACGCGCTGAATCCACAGAGCGCGGAAGGTGCGCTTCTTGTTCTTGCGGTCGCGGTAGGCGTACTGCATCGACTTGTCGACGGCAGCCTTGGCGGTGCGGATGGTGTTCTTGCGGCGGCCGCGAAAGCCTTTCGCCGCATCGAGGGTCTTCTTGTGCTTGGCATGGGCGGTAACGCCCCGTTTGACGCGAGCCATGGCATAACTCCTGGACTAATCAGATCGGATTTCCGCTTTCGGAAATCGCTTGGAAACTGCGATTGGGATTGGTTCTGGACCGGCTACTCAGCCGTTCGGCAAGAAGTACTTCTTGACGTTGTCCCCGTCGGTCTTGAACAGGACCGAGGTGCCACGCAGGTTACGGATCTGCTTGTTGGTGCGCTTGATCATGCCGTGGCGCTTGCCCTGCTGGGCATAGACCACCTTGCCGGAGCCGGTGATCTTGAAGCGCTTTTTAGCGCCCGATTTGGTCTTCAACTTGGGCATTTTGCTCTCCTGCGGGACGTAAACGCCCCGATTTCAATAAATTGCCAGCAGTCCACCGAAATGGCCCGCGGGTTCGCATCGGAATGAGCGAAAAGAACCGCCACGGCAGCCCTTACTGGCCGGGCGGTTCAGAGCCCGGCTTATAAGGGGAAACAGGCAGGAAAAGCAAGTGGGAGAGGTCGAAGCGGGGCGGCCTCACCCGCCGGTCGATGGTGCAGACCGGAGAGTTACGCGGGATTTTTTGGTTAATATGCAGCAAATCATTGAGTAAACGCGGATATTTTAGCAGGCCGGGGAGAACCTTATGCTTGTTCCGGCGTTGTTCCCGAATAAGCTCACCAAATGGGCTGGCCGATTCGTGCGATGGGTGGAGATATCGGCCTGAACGGCCAACGCCGGAGTGAGCGATGCCGACACGCCGCCTCCCCGCTTTGAAGCAGCGATGGTCCCAATTGCCCATCGTCCTGATTGCGATCACCGGCATCGGCCTCTCGGTTTTGACATTTTTCGTGGTGGAGCGCCGCGAACATCGGGCCGCCGAGGCCGAGTTCGCCGCGAGAGCGCGCAATGTCGCCCTGGTGCTGCAGACCGGGATGAACGGCTATCTCGAGAAAATACAGGCGGTGCAGGCTCTATTCGTGACCGCTGCCCACGATGTGACGCGCAGCCAGTTTGATAATTTCGCGCAGCAAATCCTGGCAGGACATCCCGCCATGCTGAGTGTGTCCTGGATTCCCCGCGTGACGCGCGCCGAACGCCTGACGCATGAATCGATCGCAGTCCAGGACGGGGTTGCCGGCTACCGGATCAAAACCGTCAACAAGGACGGCAGTTTGAGTATCGCCGCGGAGAACGACGAGTATTTCCCTGTCTATTACACATTGGACAAGACAGACGCCAAAAGAGTTCTGGGCCTCGATCTCCGCGACGGCGGCCCGCGGCAGCGGCCGCTTGAAATCGCCAGGGACGAAGACCGGCCGGTCGCCTCGCAGAGCTTTACGCTCCAGTCCGGCGACGGAGACAAGCGCGGCTTCTTCCTGGTTTTTCCGGTCTATCGCGCCGGCATCCCGCACGACACGTTGGAGGAGCGCCGGCGCGGCCTCATCGGGTTCGTGCAGGGCGTGTTCCAGGCCGACGTCATGATGAAAAGGATCGTCGCCGGCCTCAACACGCCCATCGACATCTTCCTCTTTGAAGCCAATTCCGAATCCCCCTACGCGCTGCGCATCCAATCCTCGCGGGCTGCCGCGCCACCTGTATGGCAACCGGGCAAAGCCGATCCACGGAACGGACCGGTCTGGTCCGGCGCTTTGCGCATGGCCGATGCGACCTGGCGCATGACCGCGACGCCAATCTCGACCGATCTCAAATCGGCCAGCGCCGGGTGGTCGATTCTGCTGGCCGGCCTTCTGGTGACCGGCATCGCGACTCTGTTCATGCACCGGATGAGCCGCTACACGGCGCAACTGGCCGGAGCGCACGAGGTTGCGACGGAGCTGTCCTACACCGACACGCTGACGCATCTGGCGAACCGGCGGGCCTTTCTCGACGAGATTGCGCGGGCCTTCGAGACCAGCAAAGCCGATGATCGGCCTTTTGCCGTGCTCTACATCGATCTCGATCAGTTCAAGGACATCAACGATTCTCTTGGCCATACGGTGGGCGACAGGCTGCTGGAACAGGTTGCCGCGCGCATCAAGGCCAGTGTTCGCAGCGAAGATCTGGCTGCCCGGCTGGGCGGAGACGAGTTCGCCGTGCTGCAGAGGAACGTCAGCGATGTCGAAGCGGCCGAAGCGCTGGCGGCACGGATTCTCGATTCGCTCTCTGCTCCCTTCAGCATCGGCAGCAACGAGTTGTTCGTGGCCGCCAGCATCGGGGTGTGGAATTCTAGCGGGGACAAAGGAACGCCGGAATCGGCTATGGCGGAGGCGGATCTGGCGCTTTACCGCGCCAAGGAAGACGGACGAAACTGCGTCCGCCTGCACGACAGCCGGCTGGCCGACCAGACGCGCGAACGTGTCAGGATCGGCGAGGAATTGCGCGGCGCCACGACGCGGGGCGAGTTCGAACTTTACTATCAACCGCAGGTAGACATTCTGACCGGGCGGATCGACGGGCTCGAGGCGCTGGTGCGCTGGAATCATCCGGTGCGCGGGCTGGTTCCGCCTTCGTCGTTCGTTCCGATTGCGGAAAGAACCGGCGCGATCGTCCCGCTCGGGGGGTGGGTTTTCGGCGAAGCGTGCCGCCAGTTGCGTGTCTGGAAGGACCTGGGCATTGCGCCGAAGTCGCTCGCCATCAACGTCTCGGCGCTGCAATGCCGGCAGCCGACGTTCGAACGGGATATCGAGGCATCGCTGAAGACATGGGACCTGACGCCGGACGGCATCGAGATCGAGCTGACGGAGACGGTCCTGATGGAGGCGACCCAGCATCAGCGCAGCGTAGTGGAGCGCCTGCGTCAGCTTGGATTCAAAATCGCCATCGACGACTTCGGCACCGGCTATTCATCGCTCAACTATCTCACGACCTATCCGGTCGACCGGCTGAAGATCGCCCAGCAGCTCGTGTTTCAGGTAACCAACGATCGCCGGCACGCGACCGTGGTACGCGCCGCCATCCATCTCGCCCGCGATCTCGACATCGAGATGATCGCCGAAGGGGTCGAGACCCTGGCGCAGGCAACGTTCCTGAGCAATGAGGGCTGTCCGAAAGCCCAGGGCTATTACTACAGCCGGCCGGTCACGGCCCAGCAGGCCACCGATCTGCTCCGCGCCGGAAGGATTTCGGCGGCGGGCCGGCGGCGCGGCAACGGGTCGCTGTCCGTGGTGTGAGGGGAGGTGGACGCCCTGCAAAACAAGGCCCGCATAGTGAGTTGCATATTTTCGCCTCACCAACCCATTCCAAGAGCGATGGTTTGGTCTAAATCTTGACTATAAATTGGTCTTTCCCGTCGCCGTCGTTACTCGACCGTTCCCTCCCTGTCGGCTACGAGCGTGTTGTAATTTTCGCAACACCATTCGCAACAGGCATACGCCAGCGGTAGAATGAACCAATCTTTCACATCCGGGTCTTGCGCCAAAGAAGGAACGCCATGAATACGCTTGATGATTTTCTCAAAGGCCATCCTTCCGCCGCCGACCTGAAGGCCGTTATCGCGGCGGTGGCCTCGGCCTGCGTCGGGATCAGCCGGGTCGTGTCGGCGGGCGCGATCGCGGGCAATCTGGGGTCGGCCGGGCAGATGAATGTTCAGGCCGAGGAGCAGAAACAGCTCGATGTCATCACCAATGACATGCTGAGCGACAGTCTCAGAAAATGCCCCCCCGTAGCGGGCTTCGCATCCGAGGAGCTCGATACGATCGAGGCGACCGGCCGCCAGGGCGGCTTTCTGGTGACGTTCGATCCACTCGACGGCTCCAGCAATATCGACGTCAATGTCAGCGTCGGCACGATCTTCTCGGTGCTTCCGGCCCCGCCTGACAAATTGCTGGAAGAAAGGGATTTCCTTCTGCCCGGCCGCCGCCAGGTCGCCGCGGGCTATGCGATCTATGGGCCGCAGACGATGCTGGTGCTCACCCTCATGGACGGCGTCCACGGCTTTACGTTGAGCGCCAGCGGCGAATGGCTGCTGACCCACGAGCGGGTGAGCATTCCAAAGGACACCAAGGAATTCGCCATCAACATGTCGAACCAGCGCCATTGGGCCGAACCGATCCGTACTTATGTGGACGGCTGCCTGGCCGGCAAGACCGGCGAGCGCGGCAAGGATTTCAACATGCGCTGGGTCGCCTCGATGGTCGCGGACGTGCACCGCATCATGATGCGCGGCGGCGTGTTCATGTATCCGTGGGACAAGCGCGAGCCCGACCGGCCCGGCAAGCTGCGCCTGATGTACGAGGGCAATCCGATGGCGCTGCTCATCGAGCAGGCCGGCGGCGAGGCCATCAACGGGCGCGAGGACATCCTGGATGTCCAGCCCAGCGCGTTGCACGAACGTGTGGCGGTGGTGCTGGGCTCGGCGAACGAAGTGAAGTTGGTGCGCAACCTGTCCAGCGTTTAGAGCATGGCGATGAAAATCTTTCTGGCCGGAGCGTCGGGCGCGATCGGGCGCCCTCTTGTGAAGATGCTGCGCGGGGCGGGTCATGAGGTCGTCGGCACGACGCGCTCGCAAGAGAGCGCAAAGGCGCTGCGTGCGCTTGACTGCGAGGCGGTCGTCGTCGATGTGTTCGACAAGGCGGCGCTGGTGCAGACGGTGACGGTGGCAAAGCCGGACGTCGTCATGCATCAACTGACCGCGCTGGCAGCAGGCAGCAATCCTGAAAGCCTGCAGCAGAATGCGCGGCTGCGGCGCGAGGGCACACCCAATCTTGTCGAGGCCGCTATCAAGGCCGGCGTCAGGCGATTTATCGCCCAGAGTATCGCCTGGGCCTATGCGCCGAAGACGCCGCCCTATCGCGAGGACGACCCGCTCGATCTCGGCGCCACCGGCGCGCGCGCCGTCTCTGTCGTGCAGGGCGTCGTGCCGCTCGAGAATGCAGTGCTGCACAATGACGATATCGAAGGCGTGGTGCTGCGCTACGGCCAGCTCTACGGACCCGGTACCTGGGCCGAGAGACCGACGGGTTCGTCGCCGGTGCATGTCGAGGCCGCGGCCTTCGCGGCGTTGCTCGCTGTCGACCATGGCGAGCGCGGCATCTACAACATCACCGATCCTGGCAGCGAGGCAGTGAGCGATAAGGCGGTGGCTGAGTTGGGATGGTCTTCTACGTTTCGTTTGAAGGTTTAGGGCTGAAGCACCCTACCGCTTCACCACCCGCTTGCGTGCAGCCCGCTTCTTATCTGCGAGCTCGATCCATGTCGGCGCGTGATCGCTGGCTTTTTCCCAACCGCGCACGTCGCGATCGACTTGGGCTGCTTTCAACCGCGCGGCAAGCGGCGCATTGAGCAATAGATGGTCGATGCGCAAGCCGGCGTCGCGTGCGTAGGCGTTGCGGAAATAATCCCAGAACGTGTAGATTTTTTCGTCGGGATGCAGCTCGCGCAACGCATCGGTCCAGCCCTGCCTGATCAGCTTCGCATAGGCCGATCGCACCTCGGGCCGGAACAGCGCATCATCGCGCCAGCGCTCGGGTTTGTAGACATCGAGATCGGTCGGCATGACGTTGTAGTCGCCGGCGAGCACGACCGGCTCTTTCGCGGCGAAGAGTTTCTTCGCATGTTTCGTCAGCCGGTCGAACCAGCGCAGCTTGTAGTCGAACTTCGGCCCCGGCGCCGGATTGCCGTTGGGCAGGTAGAGGCAGCCGACGACGATGTCGCCGACCATCGCCTCGATATAGCGGCTGTGGCTGTCTTCGGGGTCGCCGGGCAAGGAGCGCCGCCGCTCGACGGGGTCCGTGCCCCGCGCGAGAATGGCGACGCCGTTCCAGCTTTTCTGGCCGTGCCAGATGGCGCCGTAGCCGGCATCGCGGATCGCCGTCAGCGGAAAGCGCTCCTGCGGCGCTTTCAATTCCTGCAGGCAGACGATATCGGGCGCGCTTTCGCCAAGCCATCGCAGCAGGACGGGAAGGCGTCCGTTGACGCCGTTGACGTTGAACGTGGCGATCTTCAACGGGCTCGCCTCTCGCGCAGGCGTACCGCTGCCGGTGGCGGCTCGTCGCCGAACACGCTGCGACCGCCGTAATCGTGCGAGTGGAACATTTCGTCGGCGATGACCTGATCGAGCGACGGCCCTGTCGCGTGTCGCTCCAGGCGTCGCGCCTGATCGTCGAGGCGCCGGATCGCCGCCAGTTCTTCCGTCTGTCCGAGCCTGGCGCGACGCACCGCCGTCTTCATCACGTCGATGGTGCGATCGTAGACCTTCAGCGGCACCGGAAACGGATGCCGGTCCTTGCCGCCATGAGCGATCGAGAACCGCGCCGGATCGCTGAAGCGATAAGGCGCGCCATGCACGACCTCGGCGACCATGGCGAGCGCACGCACGGTGCGCGCGCCGATGCCAGGCACAAGCAGCAGATCGGCGAAATCCTCCGGCCCGCGATCGGCGGCAGCGGCGAGATTGCCGTGCAGGCGTCTGGCGACCACATCGGTCGTGCGCACGTCGTGATGATCGGGCAGCAGCAGATGCGGCAGGGTGGCTTGCGCGGGCAGCGGCGCCTCGCGGCCTTCCGCCTTGCCGAGTTCGCGCAGGATTGCGTCGGGTCCGAGCCCGCTCAACAGATCGAGCTGACGCGCCCGCGACGCCTCGGCGCGCCTGTCGGTGAGATTGACGATGACGCCCTGATCGACCCCGTCGATCGCGGCATGCGGCGCATCCACGAAGCTCCGCAATCCCTGCGACTGCCAGTGATAGCGCCGCGCCTGCCGGTTGTCGCCGTTCATGCCCTGCTGCACGACAACCCAATGGCCGTCGTCGGTGACGATGAAGCCGTGCAGGTAAAGTTCGAAGCCGTCCTGCACGGCGGCGCTGTCGACCTTGGCGACGAGCCGGCTGGCCTTCGCCAGCGCCGTGCCGTCAATGCCGGTGCGCTCGCCGACGTCGATGAGTTCCTGTGGCGTCGCGCGGGAGTGTTTGCCACGGCCGCCGCAGACGTGGATGCCGAGTTCGCCGGACAGCGGCGTCAGGCCGCGCTTCAGCGCGCCGAGCACGCTGGTGGTGATACCGGACGAATGCCAGTCCATGCCCATCACGGCGCCGAACGACTGGAACCAGAACGGATGCGCGAGCCGGCTCAGCAATTCATCGCGGCCATATTCGATGACGATGGCTTCGCTGATCACGGCGCCGAGCCGCGTCATCCGCTCCGCCAGCCATTTCGGCACGCGGCCGCCGTGCAGGGGAAGATCGGCACTGCCGGCACGGTGTGCCATCAGCCCGCCCGCGTATGAATGAACTTTTGCACTGGCAAATCCGGCATGGGCGGAGCGTAGCAGAACGAGAACATAAAGGGAACCAATAAGGCGGCCTGTGGGACTGCGTTACTCCTTGTCGTCGAGTTCGGTTTCCGGGCGATCCTCACCCTTGGCAAGCTCCTGATGCCACTTGCCGCTGGTATCCTCGTATTCGATGCCCTCGGCCCTGCCGGACACCTGCTGCCTGCCCGCAGCGGCCGCGGCCGCGGCATGAGCCTGCTGGTGGGTCGGATAGGTCTCGGACAGGACGTCGCCGACCTTGTAAGCCCAGCCGCCGTCATGCTGCACCACTTCATAAACAACCTTGGTCATCGTAAACTCCTGCACCAATCCTGCCTGTCGGCACATCCGCCAGCATGCGCCTGTTCTGCGCGAGTTCAAAGACAAACAAACCAGCCATCGATTGGTTTCCGTCCGGTGCGGGTCTTTAATTGCATGGCCATTGCCGAGATGCGACTCACGTCGATGGCCGCCGGCACATCTACCTTCGACGTTCTTCTCATGGGAAATCACCTCATGACGCCATCCGCGTCGTTGCGTTTGCGCGTTATTGGCATGTACATTGCCTGACATTGGCACAGAGATCAGAAGCAAGAGGCCACGCCATGCCAATGTCGATAAGCAGATGGGCCGGAAGAACGGGCGCGCGTCTTCTGGCGGTCGCACTATCTGGAATTGTAGCATGCGACCTTGCTACAAGCGCCGCGCATGCCGAATGGCCGGAGCGCACCGTGACCATGATCGTGCCCTATGCGGCCGGCGGCAACACGGACGTGATGGCGCGCATCGCCGCGGAAGAATTTCAGAAAGCGTTCGGCCAGTCCTTCATCATAGAGAATGTCATTGGCGCCGGCGGCGCAGTCGGGGCGCAGAGAGTCGCACGGTCCGCACCTGACGGCTACACGCTGCTTTTCGCCACCACTGCGCAGATCGCAGTGGCGCCCGTCATGCAGAAGGTCGCCTACGATCCGTTGAAGGATTTCATGCCGATCGCGGTGTTCGGATATTCCTTCTCGATCCTTGCGGTGAACGCTTCGCTTCCCGTCAAGACCCTGCCGGAATTCGTCGACTACGCGAAGAAGCATCCCGGCGTTCTCAACTATGGGAGCGGCGGCGTCGGCACGATCGGTCATCTCACCACCGCGGCCTTCGCCAAACGGGCCGGTCTCGAGCTTGTGCACGTGCCCTACAGAGGCGGAGCACAAGTCACGTCCGACCTTCTTTCAGGCCAGGTCAACATCTACTTCGGCAATTCCATCGAGCTCCTGCCGCATCAGAACGGCGACAAGATACGCTTGCTTGCGGTTGCGACGGACAAACGTGTTTCGCAGGCTCCCACTTTGCCGACTGTTTCCGAGTTCTATCCCGGTTTCTACATGCCGGCATGGAACGGCCTTCTCGCGCCGGCGAACACGCCGGCCAGGATCACCGATGCCCTGGCGGCCCAGATGAAGACGATGCTGTCGCGCAAGGAAACCATCGACCGGCTGCTCGAACTGGGCGTCGTGGCCGGAGGCCCTTCCGGTGAAGAATTTCGCAAGTATATGGTAAAGGAGCAGGCCACCTTTGCTACGGTCGTCAAAGAGACCGGCCTGAGCGGCAATTAGAGCGTCCGGAAAGTACAAACTCATGGTCATCGATATTCATTCGCACATCGTTCCGACAACAGTGTTCGAGCGATTTGCGGAGGCTGCGGGTTCGTTTCCGTCGGTACGGATGGAACGCATGGTTGACGGCAAGGGCAAGCAAGCCTTCCGGTTCCATTTTCCCGGTTCCATCCCGACCCGGCCCGTCATTGCGGAACTCTCGGATCTGACCGCACGCAAGGCGGCCATGGATGCCGAAGGCATCGACCATGCGCTGCTCAGTTTGTGGACCGATCTCGAAGGCTACGAACTTCCCAGCGAGGAAGGCGCCGCATGGAGCCGCTTCATCAATGCCTGCATCAATGATGCGGTGAAGGAGGAGCCGCGCTTCACGCCGCTTGCAAGCGTGCCGCTGCAGGACGGGGTTTTGGCGGCGAGCGTCCTGCAGGAAGCGGCCGGACAGAACTTCGGCGGCGTCATGATCGGAACCCTGCCGAAGGGCATCGGCGGCGGCAACCTGGATGATCCGGCGCTGGAGCCGTTCTGGAAGGCGGCCTCCGATCTCGGGATGGCCGTCTACATCCATCCCATGTTCCTGTGCAATGAACCACGCCTGCTGGATTATGAACTGATCAACACGGTCGGCCGTCTCGCCGACACGACCATTGCGGTCGGCCGGGTGATCTACAGCGGGCTGCTGCAGAAGTATCCCGACCTGAAGGTGGTGCTTTCGCACGGCGGCGCGGCCATTCCCTATGCCCTCGGACGCTTCCAGCGAACCTATGAGGCAGCCGGGCGGAAGTCCGCCGATCCGAAGGACAGCTTTTCGCGCCTGTATTTCGACAGTTGTGTCTACGATGTCGACACGTTGCATTTTCTCATCATGAAAGCCGGCGCCGATCGTATCCTGCTCGGCTCCGATGCGCCCATGTCGATTGCCGAAGCACATCCGTTGAAATTCATCGACAGCGCCGGGCTGAAGCCAGAGCAGCGTCAGGCCATCGTCGAGACCAACGCGCGCAGCATCTTCCGCCTCCGAAGCCAATGCGATTGCTGAGAGAGTGCTGTCATTCCCGACGCGCCGCAGGCGCGTAGGCAGGGCCTGCCTTGAGCACCCGCCCGGGCAGATCCCGCTCGAGCGCTTTGGCCAGGCGCGATGCGATCGGCGTCAATGCCGCGAGGTCGACGCCGGTGTCGAAGCCCATGGCTTCCAGCATGTGCACGGTGTCCGCCGTGCAGATATTGCCGGTGGCGCCGGGCGCGAACGGGCAACCGCCGAGGCCGCCGAGCGCAGTGTCGAAACTTCTGGCGCCCTGCTGAACGGCGGCGAGGACATTGGCGAGGCCGAGACCGCGCGTGTCGTGAAAATGCAAGGTCAGCCGCGTGTCGGGGAACTGCGCCATGAAGATCCGCACCATCTCCGCCACCTGGCGCGGATTGGCCATGCCGACCGTGTCGGCAAGGGTGACGCTGGTGATGCCAAGACGTGCGTAACGTTCGGCGATGTCCATCGTGAGCGCCAGCGGCACAACCCCTTCGATGGAGCAGCCGAAGGAGGTGGCGATCGTCGCATTGAGGTCGATGCCGGCCGTCTTCACGAGGTGCATCACCTGCGCCAGCAGGTCGATGGACTGCTCATGCGTCATGTTGACGTTGGCCATATTGTGCTGCTCGCTGGCCGACATGACGAAGTTCACTTCGTCGACGCGCGCATCCACCGCGGCCTGCGCTCCGCGCAAGTTGGGAATCAACGCGCTGTATCTCACCGTGTTGGAGCGGTTGATGCCGCCCAGCACCTGCGCCGCATCGGCGAGCGCCGGCACGGCCTTCGGCGAGACGAAGGCCGTGACCTCGATCTTGTCGACACCGGTGCGGCTGAGATCGTTGACGAGATCGATCTTCTCGCTTGTAGGCACGAAGACCGGTTCGATCTGCAGCCCGTCGCGCATGGCGACTTCGTTGATATGGATTCTGGGCCGGGCTTCGCGGGTCATCGTCTCAAGAGTCATTGAATCACACCACGCGCCCTAAGCGCATCGATCTCGTCGGCATCATAGCCGATCCCGCCGAGGACTTCGCCGGTATGCTGGCCGATCTTCGGACCCAGCCATTCGACTGACCCCGGCGTATCACTGAGCTTCGGCACGACGCCGGGAAATTTGACGTTGGTGCCGTCCGGCAGCACGCCGTCGAGAAGCATATCGCGCGCCTGGTAATGCGGGTCTTCCATAATGTCCTTCACCGAATAGATCGGGCTTGCCGGAACCTCCGCCGCTTCGAGCCGGGCGAGGGCGTCGTTCAACTCGAGGCTCGACGTCCAGGCCTCGATGGCGCCGTCGATCTCTTCGCAGGCGGCGACCCGGCCGGCATTGTTCTGATAGGCCGGATGCGTGGCGAGATCCGGGCGGCCGATGGCGTTCATGAGCCGGCGATAGATCGAATCGCCGTTGCCGGCAATGACGACGAAGCGGCCGTCCTTCGAGCGATAGGTGTTGGAAGGACAGATGCCCGGCAGGGCGCCGCTGCTGCGCTCGCGGACATGATTGAACAGATCATATTCGGGAACCGAGCTCTCCATCAGGTTGAAGACGCTTTCGTAGAGCGCCACATCGACGATCTGTCCCGGCCGCCCGTGGCATTTCACATTGACGATGCTCAGCAGGGCGCCGATGACGGCGTGCAGCGAGGCTAGCGAATCGCCCAGGCTGATGCCGGTGCGCGCGGTCACGCCGTCCTTCTCGCCCGTGGTGTGGCGGATGCCGCCGATGGCTTCGGCGACAGAGCCGAAGCCCGGCCGCTCGGCATAGGGGCCGGTCTGGCCGTAGCCGGAGATGCGCACCATCGTCAGCGCCGGATTGGCGGCATGCAGTTCGTCCCAGCCGAGGCCCCAGCGCTCCAGGGTGCCGGGGCGGAAATTTTCCACCAGCACGTCTGCATCCTGCAGCAGGCGGCGCACGACCGCTTGACCTTCTGCCGATTTCAGATCGATGCCGAGCGATTTCTTGTTGCGCGATTGCAGATACCACCACAGCGACGTGTCGCCGTGCATCATGCGCCAGTTGCGCAGCGGATCACCGCCGTTGAGGGATTCCACCTTGATCACTTCGGCGCCGAAATCGGCGAGCATGCGGGTGGCGAACGGCGCGGCGATGAGCGTTCCAAGCTCCACCACGCGGAAGCCTTCGAGCGGTCGATGAGTCACTGTTGATCCGGTTTGAGCCAATGAAGACGCACGCTAACGGCTGGCACGCGGCGAGAATTGCCAAATTCACACCGCTTCCCGGCCCGTTCGGCAATAATCTGCCAAGAAATTCCATGTGGACTCGTTTTACGCCAACGCGCTGGCTCAAGCCTTGCTTACCGGGAGCCGAGCCGGCCGCCAGGCAGCTGCAAGGGAGCACCTATGATCAGCCTTGAGAAGATGGACCATGTCGCTATCGAAGTCCCCAATATCGCGCATTATATCGACAAATTTGTCGGCACCGGCGGACTGAAGCTGTTGCGGCGCGGAGTGGCCACCGCAACCGGCGTCGAGATCGCCATGCTCGGGGACAGGACCGGGATGAAGATCGAGCTGATCGAAAACAAGGCCGCCACGGAGCTGAAGTTCCTGCACATCGCGTTCCGGTCCGACGATGTCGACACCGCCGCGCAGGAGACCGCCGCCGCCGGCTGGGCGCTCGGGCGCGGTCCCAACGATATCGCCGCGGCGAAGGCGCGCAGCGCCTTCATGACTGACGGGCAGGGCTTCGAATTCCAGATCCTCTCCTATGCACCCGACAGCCCGGACGTGGCGCAATGGTGAAGCTACGCGTTGCCTTTGCAGCAACGGGACATTGCCAAATCGATACTTGTAGGCACGGCTCTTTGGCTGCCTAGTTTGGCGGCATCAAGCAGCGCAGGAAACCATGACAGTCCAGACCATCGAGCAATTCCGCCAGGACATCGGCAGCGTCTTTTCCACCGTTGAAGACCGCGAACGGGCGATGAAATCGCGCGATTTCCACTGGTACAGCCCGGTGCTGACGCCGCAGCTCAAGGATTGCATGGCCGACGTGGTGGTGCAGCCGCAGACACAGGCCGAAATCGAGGCGGTGGTGGCGGCAGCGGCGAAACATCGCCTGCCCATCACCGTGCGCGGCGGCGGCACCGGCAATTATGGCCAGGCGGTGCCGCTGCAGGGCGGCATCGTTCTCGACATGACCCGCTTCAACAAGGTGCTCGCGGTCGAGGACGGCTCGATCCGCATCGAAGCCGGCGCCTATATCAAGAGCGCGCTCGACGCCGCCCTGGCCACGGGCCAGCAGCTCATGATGTATCCCTCGACCATGCAGTCGGCCACCGTCGGCGGCTATCTCGGCGGCGGCTTTGCCGGCATCGGCTCGGTCAAGCACGGCATCATCCGCGATTCCGGCATGATCCAGTCGCTCAAGATCATGACCGTCGAGGAAAGCCCAAAGATCATGACGCTCTCGGGCGCCGATGTCGGCTTCGTGTTCCACGCCTGGGGCACCACCGGCATCATCATCGAAGCCCAGCTCAAACTGGTGCCGGCGGTGAAGTGGATCGATTGCATCGCCACCTTCCCGACCTATGGCGACACCATCGCCTTCGGCAATGCGGCCTTCGCCAGCGATCTCGACATCTTCCTGCTCAGCGCGGTCGAGAAGCGGTTCGCGCCGTTCTACAAGCGCACGCAGGCCTATTTCGACGGCAGCCGCGATGCGATGTTCTCGATGGTCAACGAGAAGGATGTCGACGCCTTCTTCGCGCTTGCCGCCAAGTTCAACGGCGTGCGCTCAATGGCGGTCAGCGAGGCCGAGAGCGCAGACGCCAAGCTGCGGCCGATCCACCAGACGGCGTTCAACCACACGACCCTGATGGCGCTGCAGGTCGACCGCTCATGGACCTATCTGCAGATCGTCATGCCCGATCCGTTCACGCCGGAACTGGCCGAGAAGCAGTTGAAGTATTTCGGCGACGAAGTGCTGATGCACCACGAATATACCAGGGAGAACGGCCGGCCGCGCATTGGCGGCCTGCCACTGATCAAGTTCACCACTGAGGCGCGTCTCAACGAGATCATGCGCATCTTCGAAGCCGACGGCTGCATGATCAACAATCCGCATATCTTCAAGCTGGAGGACGGCGGCCGGTTCGACCCCGAGGGCCGCAAGATGGCCTTCCGCAAGCAGGTCGACCCGCTGGGCCTGATGAATCCGGGGAAGCTGCGCTCGCTGTCGTGAGAAGCTGATTGCTGATTGCTGATTGCTCTTGGGCCGCCGTCTCGGGGTCATTCCCGACAAGCGAAGCGCAGAGCGGGAATGACACCCAAAGCGCTACGACGCCTTCGCCGCAGCCCGGCCGCTGAGCAGCCGGCCGACTTCGGCTTCCAGTTGCGCCTGCTGATAGGGCTTTGCGAGACGTGGAAGGTTCGCCCATTTTCCGGCCGGCAGGTCGGCATATCCCGTCGCCAGAAGGACGGGCAGATCCGGGTGCTGTGGACGCACCATTTCGATAAGTTCGGTTCCGGTCATGCCGGGCATGGCCTGATCCGTCATCAGCAGATCGATGCTCTGGCCGCTTTGCAGAATCTCCAGCGCCTGCTTGGCGGAATTCGCTTCGATCACCTTATGGCCCAGGTCTTCCAGCATGTCGACAGTGCTCATGGCGATGAGCGGATCATCGTCGACGACGAGTATGGTTGCAGCCATTGTGTCACCTCCTGCGGAGATTTCGATCTTCTCTGTTGTCGGCAATTCGTTGGCGACCGGCAACCATAGACAGGCTGTCGTTCCCTTGCCCACCTCGCTTGCAAGCTCGAAGTGTCCACCAAGCTGGACGACGAGGCCGTGCACCATCGAAAGGCCGAGGCCGGTACCCTTTCCCAGCGGCTTGGTGGAGAAAAACGGTTCGATGGACTTGTTGAGCGTTTCTGCATCCATGCCGGTGCCGGTGTCCTCGACCTGGACAAGCACATATCGGCCGTCACGGACAGGCTTGCCGCCTTTGACGTCGCGCATCGAAACGTCGATTGCGATCTGGCCGCCATTGGGCATCGCATCGCGCGAATTGATCGCCAGATTGAGAATGGCGAGTTCGATCTGGTTGGCATCGACCTGGGCCGCCGGCAAGCGATCGGCGAGCCGCAGGCGAAGATCGAAACGGGGGCCGAGGGATCGCTCCAGCAGGTCGCGCATTCCCAGCACGAGTTGGGCCATGTCGATGGAGCTGGTCTTGAGATCCTGCTGGCGAGAGAAGGCGAGCATGCGCTGGGTCAGCGAGGCGCCGCGGCGGGCGCCCTGCATGGCGCCGTCGAGAAGACGCCGCATGCGGGCATCGTCGGGAATGCGCTTGGCGAGCAGTTCGAGGTTTCCCATCACGGCCATGAGCAGGTTGTTGAAATCGTGCGCGACGCCGCCGGTGAGTTGGCCAATGCTTTCCATCTTCTGAGACTGTAGCAATTGCTTCTGCGCATGCTCGCGGGCCGCGACTTCGGCAACCAGTTCCCGTGTGCGTTCCTGCACCCGCTGTTCCAGCGTTGCCGTCAGTTCCGACAGGGCCGTGCGCTCTTCCGCCAGTTCCGCGAGCAGGCGCTCGCGCTCCAGCTCGGAGGTCTTGCGCTCGGTAATGTCGGAGGACACGCCGACGAGCTGGGATATCTTGCCGCTCTCGTTGCGTGTCGCGCGCGCCCGAATATCGATCCAGTGGACGGACCCGTCAGGCCAGACGGTCCTGTGCTCAAGCGCCAGGTCGCTGCCGGTTTCGATCGCCAGGCCGATCGCTCCCGTCACATGATGGCGTTCATCGGGATGCACGCTTTTTCTGAAATCATCGAACAGGAATTCCTTGCCGGACAATCCGCCGAAGTGATGCCGGAAAGCCTCCGAAGCGTGTAGAGTCATAGTGCCGATGTCGAGAGTCCACGATCCGAGATTGCCGGCCTTCAAGGCTGTCTGGAGGCGCTCTTCGCTCTCCGTCAATTCGTTCAAATGCGAGCGCGCCTCATACTGCCGCAGACGACCACGGATCGCGGAGCGCGCCACACTGATCATCGTGGTTGGGTGGAAGGGGCGTTCGAGGAAGGTGACATTACCCAGAGCAGCCGCAAGCTTTACCGCGGTGGGATTGCGCTCGGCCCCGCCGCCCCGATGAGTCATGAGCACAATCGGGAAATCGGACCACGGCGGCTGCCCGTTCAAGAAGTCGGCAAGGGGCCGCAGGTCGGCGCCAGCGATCGCCTCATCAGCAATCACCGCGACGCCGGCCCCGCGGGCGAGTTCGTGACACAAGACCGCCAGATCAGGACAGACGAAGACTAAAAATCCTGCATCCGTCAGCAATTTTGCTGCGACCGCATGATCCCGCCCCACCGGGGCAAGGATCAGCGCGCGCTCGGAATAACGCCCAGATCCACTCATAAAACACTGCCAGACTTAGCAGACAGGCTTGTCAGTTTGTCGTCATTTGTTTGCTGCGGTTCAAGCAACGGTGATGCCGCGCCGGTGTAGCTGGGCACTCCGTTGAGAACCCCGTGGAATTTGACCAGCGGTTCCCCCAGTGCGAGACCGTTCGCCCCGATGGAAAATTCCCGGATCGTCAATTCATGCTCGCCAGTGCGCTTCTTGATGACCGATACGGCGCGGCGGACCTCGCCGAAAGCCTCGAAGTAGCGCAGGAGGATGACGGTGTCGGCGAGATAGGTAATGTCGAGAGGCGCATCCATGTTCCCGACGAGGCCATGCTGCGCAACTGTCATAAACGTTGTCGCGCCCTGCCGGTTCAGATACTGCAACAGTTCATGTACGTGCAGGACAAGTTCGTTTTCCTCCGGCATAGCAGCCTGGTAACCGTTGAGACTGTCGATGATGACGGTCTTGATATTTTGAGAATCGACCGTGGCGCGCACCTGATGGGCGAACTCGCCTGGTGACATCTCCGCCGCGTCGATCTGCTGAATCATCAGATGGCCGGCGTCTGCCGCGCCGTCGAGATCGATGCCGAGTTGTTTCATGCGGGAGGCCAACAGGCCGATTTCCTCGTCGAATATAAACAGCGCGGCCTTCTCCCCGCGAGCGATGGCCGCCATCGCGAACACGATTGCAATAAGGGATTTGCCGGTGCCGGCAGGGCCAAGAATCAGCGTGCTGGAGCCGCCGTCTGCGCCGCCGCCGAGCAGAGCGTCGAAAGCGGCATTTCCCGTGGGCAGCTTATGACGTTCGAAGCCTTTACGATGCTCTGACGCGACAAGCCGCGGGAAAATCTGGACCCCGCCCGTAGCAATGGTGAAATCATGGTGACCCCCGCGATAGCGTTGGCCGCGATATTTCAGCACGCGGAGGCGGCGGCGTTCGGCGCCATAGTTCGGCACCAGTTCTTCCAGCCGCACGACGCCATGAACCACGCTATGCACCGTCTTGTCGCCTTCTTCCGCCGTGAGGTCGTCGAGCATGAGCACGGTCGCGTTGTGCTTGGCGAAATAATGCTTGATCGCGAGGATCTGCCGACGGTAACGCAGGGAGCTTTGCGCGAGCAGGCGGATCTCTGACAGACTGTCGATCACAACACGAGCGGGCTTGACCCTGTCGACCGCGTCGAAAATCTGCTTTGTCGTTTCACCAAGTTCGAGATCGGACGAGTAGAGCAGGCTTTGCTGGTGCTCGCGGTCGAGCAGGCTTTCGGGCGTCACCACCTCGAAGAGGGTCAGATCGTCCAAGGACCAGCCGTGCGAAGCGGCGCTCTGGCGCAGTTCGGCGGCGGATTCAGCCAAAGTGATATAGAGCGTCTTTTCGCCAAGGCTTGCCCCTTCCAGGACAAATTGCAGAGCGACCGTGGTTTTGCCGGCGCCAGGTTCTCCCTCCAGAAGGAAGACATGACCGGGGGAGAAGCCGCCACACAACACCTCATCAAGACCGGCAATGCCGGTTTTGGCGTAGGTTTTGGTTTGCGAGTTCGGGCTGGTCACGACTGGCTCCGGGCTTTTGACAGGCAGGTTCGCATCGGCAGAATGCCGTAGCGAATGCTTTTATTAAGATGTTTAAATTCAATATATTAGATATTTTACAAGAATTGGCAAACACCTCGTAGTAACGCGCCAACCCTCGTAAAAGTTTCGCCGGATCGGTTTCCCTTCGAGCAGGGCCGGCGCCCCCGCGTAATCCACCGAAACGAACAATTTTAGCGATCCGAATTGACGATCCTTGACGCCTGCCGACGCACATTCCGCGGCAACTCAAACCCGCCCGCTTCAAAGACCCGGAGACCATTGATGAAGCCGTTCGTTGCGCTGGCCGTCGCCGCCCTGTTCGTATCCTCGACCGCCGAGGCGAGAGGACTTCGGATCCGCGTGCCGGTGCCACGGCTTTCGGTTGCACCGACGATCTCCCCGGCAAAGACTGTTGTGCCGGATCCGGCCCGGCTGCAGCGCTCCGGCGGGCTCATCATCCTGCCCGGCGTCGGCGCCGCGCGGGCGTCGGCGAACTCTTCCCAACCGCTGCTCGACACGAAATCGGGTTCCAGGCAGGACTGGAGCCCGACGCCGTTTGCCGCGCGCCAGCAAGGCGCCGCCGCCTTGCCGGCCTACCAACCGCCGCAACCGCAGGCGCCAAAGATCGAGAAAGCGGTCTTCGTGTGCCCGCCGTCGCAAAACGTCGGCGGCTTCTGCGTCCTCAACTGAAGCGCGGCGGATCGAACGCCGTCATCGGCGGTGGATCATCGACCCGCTCGATCTGAACCAGCACGGTCTGCGCCGTCGGCGCACCGGCAAGGGGCGACGTCACCTTGCTCATCGTCACCATGTTCGGATTGCCATGGGTATCGAGACTGCCGGGCACGCCGGGCTCGACGGCCTGATACCAGGCGCCGGTGGCGATCTGAACGACGCTCTCACGCAGATCGGGGCTGAGCCTTGCACCGGCGAGGAACGCGCCGCGCGCATTGCTCACCCGCACCACATCGCCATCGCGAATGCCGCGCGCGCCTGCGTCCTTCGGATGCATGGTGATGGCTTCGCGGCCGGCGATTTTCGAGGCGCGGCTCAGCGGCGACATGTCGAGCTGGCTGTGCAGCCGCGCCGTCGGCTGATTGGAGAGAAGGTGCAGCGGGTAATCGCGCGCCTGCGCGCTGCCGAGCCATTCCGTCGGCTCGATCCAGGTTGGATGCGGCGGGCAGTCGGCGTAATTGAAGCCGGCAATCTTTTCCGAAAATATTTCGATCCGGCCGGACGCCGTCTTCAACGGATTGGCGTCCGGATCGCGGCGAAAATCCCCCATGAATACCTGGTGGACAGGCGCTTCTTCGATGAAGGCATGGACGCCGTCGTTCCAGAACGTATCGAAATCCGGCGGCGCATAGCCGCGCTCCTTCGCCTGGGCGCGCGTCTGTTCGTAGAGCCAGGCCATCCACGCCCGCTCGTCGCGATCTTCGGTGAACGCTGATTTAAAGCCCAGGCGCTCGGCCAGATCGGCAAAGATATCGAAATCGTTGCGCGCCTGGCCCACCGGCTCGATGGCTTTCTGCATGGCGATCCAATGGCTTGCCGATTCGGCCGCCAGGATGTCGTTACGCTCGAGCGTCGTCGTCGCCGGCAGGACGATATCGGCATGGCGGGCCACCGGAGTCCAGAACGGCTCGTGCACGATCACCGTATCGGGCCGCTGCCAGCCACGCAGCAGCGCATTCAGATCGGTGTTATGGTGGAAGGCATTGCCGCCCACAGCATAGATCAGCTTGACGTCGGGATATCTGATCCTGCGGCCGTTGAACTCAACTTCCTTGCCGGGGTTGAGCAGCATGTCGCCGACGCTGGCCACCGGCACGATCGTGGTGACGGGATTCTTGCCAACCGGCATCGCCATGCGCGGCACCTTGCGCGGCGGCGCCGAGCCGGCCCGGCCGAAGCCGAGGCTGAAGCCGCCGCCCGGCAGGCCGATCTGCCCCAGCATGGCGGCGAGCGTCACGGTCATCCACACCGGCTGCTCGCCGTGATCGGCCCGCTGCACCGACCATGCAGTGGCAACCAGGGTGCGCGACGACGCCATCTGCCGCGCCAGGGCGGTGATGCGCTCTGCCGGAATGCTGCTGATCTCAGCCGCCCAGGCGGCATCCTTGATGACGCCGTCGGGCACGCCGCGCAGGTAATCGGCGAAACGCTCGAAACCAACACAGAAGCGCTGCAGGAAAGCGGTGTCGTGCAGGCCTTCGACAAGGAGCGTATGCGCAAGGCCCAGCATCACCGCGACATCGGTGTTGGGCCGCAGGCTGATCCATTCGCCGTCGACCGCCTCGGTGAGGTCCGAGCGCGACGGGCTGATGTTGACGAAACGCGTGCCGGCGGCATGCGCCTTATGAAACCAGGTCGCGGCTTCGTGCCTGACCTGGCCGTTCATCTCCACTTGTGCGTTCTTGAGATGCGCGCCGCCGAACAGCACGATCAGTTCGCACGAGCCGACCAGGGTTTCCCACGGCGCGACGAGGGCCGGAATGTCGGCCCGCCCGATGACATAGGGCATGATGCCCAGCGCCGCGCCAAAGCTGTGATTGCCGACTCTGTCGACATAGCCGCCGAACAGATTGAGAAAGCGCTTGAGATGGCTCGGCGCATGATGAAACCGGCCGGCGCTCGCCCAGCCGTAACAGCCGCCGAAGATCGCCTCGTTGCCGTATTTGGTTTTGGTGTCGACGAGCGCGCGCGGGTGACGAGATCGAGCGCCGTGGACCAGGAGACCGCGCGATAACTGTCGGCGCCGCGGGCGACCTGCTTATCGCCGGGACCGTGATCGAGATAGGATTGGCGCACATAGGGCTGGTCGATGCGCAGCGGATGGCGCACCACGGCGGGCAGGCTATGGATCATCGGCGATGGCGCAGGGTCTATTTTGGAGGACGTGACCTTGGCGATCTCCCCGTCCTTCATGTCCAGATAGGACACGCCCCAATGGGCGCCCGTCTGCCGGCGGACCGTGCCCTCCTCAAGGTTCGCATCAGGCGCCAAATCTGTATCGTTCATTCCGACTGCTCGCTTTCTGAAAACCACGGCCGCATCTGAAGGGCTTGCGATGTTATTGTTCGGCTTCAACCTTGGTGTGTCATTCCCGCCAAGCGAAGCGCAGAGCGGGAATCCAGGGACAACGTGACGGCCCAACGCCCTTGCCCTTGACTCCTGGTTTCCCGCTCGCGCCTGCGGCGCGCCGGGAATGACAGTCCTTAGTTTCCAGTCACAGCCTAAAGTCGCCCAGCCGCGAAGAATGCACAAGCATCAATTGACCGGACGCGGCGTTGGAAAGACCGCAGTTGTTTCACCGACGAAATCGCGCGTCATGAGGCCGCACTGTGCGGGCGACGACAGCACGGAATGCCGATGCTAACGTTCGCGCGGGGTTGAGGCGTTGAAACAGATATCGTTGAGAAGATTGCTGGGCGCGATCGCGGGTGGAACCGCTGCCTATGCGCTTGTCTTCAATCTGTTCCTGCTCGGCATCCTCACCGCACCGCGCGCCTACGCCGACCTCGACGGCAGCCACGTGCTTTGCATCACGTCGCCCGGCACAACGGCGCCCGATGGCTCCGTCCCCGGGCATTCCGGCTCCGGCACGGGGACGCACTGTCCGATCTGCCTGGGACGCGGGCCGGTCGGCGGCATGCCGCCGCAGATGGCTGTTCACTTCGAACGGCTGGCGATCAGGATCAATCTTGCCGCCGCGCCCGCTGCGCCGGTTATGCCGTCCGCACCGGTCTCCGCCCATCGCGCGCGCGGACCTCCACAAGACATCTGACGACTGCGCTTCGGCGCATTTCATCCCGTCATTCTGATCTTTCCGTCCTGTGGAGTTTTTCATGCTGTCCGCTTTCGCGCGGTCGGGCCGGCTTTGGCTTGCGTCCGTTTCCATGTTCATTTCTGTTTCGCCGTTGCTGGCCCAGTCAGCCCTGCCTTCCGTCACCGTCGATGCACCGCAACGGGCGCGGCAGGTGACGCGATCTGCCGCAAGATCTGCCACACATCCGATCTCGATATCGGCACGCGCGCAGCCGCGGCCGCAACGACCGGTGCGCGCACAACCGCCCGCCCGCCCTGTCGTGCCGATCCCTGCGATCACCGTCACCGGCCAGCAGCAGGGTGTGTCGCTGACCGCACCGGGCACGGCGCAGGCGCAACGCGAGGCGGACCAGACCCCCGGCAGCGTGGCTGTCGTCCCCTCTTCGGCCTATCGCAATTCGACGCCCTCCAACACGATCAAGGACATTCTCGACTACGTGCCCGGCGTCTTTGCCCAGCCGAAATGGGGCGACGACACCAGGCTTTCCATTCGCGGCTCCAGCCTGTCGCGCAATTTCCATCTGCGCGGCGTCCAGCTCTATATGGACGGCATTCCGATCAACACAGCCGACGGCTACGGCGATTTTCAGGAAATCGATCCGACCGCCTACCGCCATGTGGACGTGTTCAAGGGCGCCAATGCGCTGCGCTTCGGCGCCAATTCGATGGGCGGTGCGATCAATTTCGTCACCGCCACCGGCCGCGACGGCGACGTCAACGGCGCCAGCGTGGACGCCGGCAGCTTCGGCACCAAGCGCTTCCAGTTCAATGTCGGCGGCGCCAAGGGCAATTGGGACGGTTATTTCACCGGCTCGGGCCAGATGCAGGACGGCGCCCGCCAGCATAGCGACGGCACTGCGGCACGCGCGAGCGGCAACATCGGCTACCGGATCTCGCCCGATGTGGAGACGCGCTTCTATTTCAACGCCAACAGCGTGCGCAATCGAATTCCGGGTTCTGTCTCCCGCGCGTCGGCGCTGACCTCACCGCAGACGCCGGCCGCCAACAACGTCGCCCTCGACCAGCAGCGCAACATCGACACGATGCGCATCGGCAACAAGACGACGATGCGGTTCGACCATACGGTGCTCGATTTCGGCTTCTTCGCCGTCGACCGGCACCTGATGCATCCGATCTTCCAGTGGCTCGACTATCACTATCTGGATTACGGCGGCTTCGCGCGCATCGCCGACGACCGCGTCATCGACGGCTTCCGCAACCGCTTCGTCGCCGGCGTCAACCTGATCAACGGCTCGATCGACAACCGGCAGTTCGCCAATATCGGCGGCGTCAAGGGCGCGCTGCTGTCCTCCTCCGTCGACCGGTCGCGCAACACCTCGGTCTATGCGGAGAATTCGTTTTATATGCTGCCGAGCGTCGCTCTGGTGGCGGGCACGCAGTTTATCTATGCGACGCGCAACCGGAAGGACCGCTTCCTCAGCGACGGCGACCAGTCGGGCTCGACGCATTTCAACCCGTGGAGCCCGAAGGCGGGCCTGTTGTGGGACGTGCGACCCGGCTGGCAGGCCTATGCGAACATCTCGCGCAGCGCCGAGCTGCCGAGTTTCGGCGAGAGTTCAAGCTTTCCCGCCCCGGTCATTCCATGGACCAGCATCCGCCCGCAGAAGGCGACCACCTATGAGATCGGCACGCGCGGCCGCCTGCCGGACTTAAACTGGGAGTTAACCGCGTACCACGCGAATATCCGCGACGAGCTGCAATGCCTCTACAGCGCGTTCGGCAATTGCAATGTTACAAACGCCAACCGCACCATGCATCAGGGCGTCGAGGCGGCGCTCGGCGCGGCGATCTTCAAGAATCTGTTCTCGAACCTGGCCGAGCCGGACAAGGTCTGGCTCAATCTTGCCTACACGTTCAGCGACTTCCGGTTCCACAACGATCCGCTCTACGGCAACAACCAGTTGCCGGGCGCGCCGCGCCACTATCTGCGCGCCGAACTGCTGTACAGGCATCCGGCCGGCTTCTATGCGGGGCCGAACATGGAGTGGGTGCCGCAGGCTTATTTCGTCGACAGCGCCAATACGCTGAAGACGCAGGCCTACGGCATCTTCGGCCTCAAGGCCGGCTACGACAGCGGCGGCTCATGGTCCGCCTATGTCGAAGCGCGCAATCTCGCCAATGCGAAATATATCGCGAGCGCCAGCATCATCGACAAGGCGAACGCCAACTCGCCCTTGTTCGAGCCGGGAACCGGCCGGGCCGTCTATGCGGGCCTGAAATACAAATGGTGAGATGAAGCTGCCGTTGGGTGCGCCTGGCGGCAGCTTCTTACCCTTGCGCCTTAGAGCGTGTGAAAAGCATGGCGATCAGGCGAAACACAAGCGGAACGGTCAGCAATTTGAAGCCCGCCCGCAGTTGCTCTGGGCGAAGCACCGCTTTCATCGGCATGGCGCCCATGATGCGACCGTGAATCATCAGTCCGTTGTCATGCGGTTCGACCGACTTGATTTCGATCAACTCGCCTTGTTCGGGTGTGAAGAACTTCATCAAATCACCGGGTCAGTTTGTCGAAATCAATACGCAGGTCTTCGCAGACCTTGATCGCGGTGGCGCGTCCCGCACCGCTCACGCTCGAGACGTTGATCGCCGTTCCCGTAAGATACAGCCGCTCGACGCCGGGAACCTTGAGTTTCGAGAGCTCCGGCGTCGGCCGATGCCCGCCGATCTGATGCAGATATTCCCCAGCTCCGCTCACGTCGCCGCGCTGGAACATAGACGAATGACGGGAGACCTCGAGCGGCGTATCGAAGCGGCGTCCGATAATATTTTCATTCGTGATGTTGCTCGCGTAATGGCGATAGCGTTCGAGCAACCAATCGGCAATTTCCTGCTGGCGCTCGTCCCAGGCTGCGGCACCGCCGTTTCTCAGATCGAAAGGACCGAAACCATAGACCGTGATAGCGGCCTTGCCGGCAGGAACCTGGGTGGGATCGAATTGACACTGCATATGGGATGCGAGGATCGTATCGGTCGAGCCCGGCGCCCACATATCCCCGAAGCGGTAATTGTCGAAGACGCGCAGAAATCTCTCCAGAGTCGACGGTGCGTAATTGGCCAGGATGACGCGGCCGGCATTCTCGCCAGCACGATATTTCGGCGGTTCGTTGAGCGCGATATGTTGCGGCATGATCGAGAAAGCGCCGGTCTGTACCCTTTTCGCGCGGCTGGCGACGCCGGCGTCGAGGCCGTCGATCATGGATTCGAGCAGCCATGGATGGATCTGTCCGACGACACCATTGCGGGCGCGGATGGTTTCGCCTGCCGCCAGCCGGACGCCAACGGCGCGGCCGCCTTCGACGAGAACTTTCTCGACCGACGCCTGATCGCGAAGTTCGGCACCGTATGATTTCAGGCACCGGATGAGAGCATCCACCAGCGCGCCGCTGCCACCGACCGGAATACCGATCGGATAGGTGTGCACCATTCCAGGCATCGTATAGAGGATGAAACCTGTGCCTTTTTCCTCCGGCGCCGTGAGCGTCTCGGCGGCGAATTTCAGCAGGTGAATGATCAGCTTGTCGCTTTCAAACCATTCCCGGCAAATTTCCAATTTGCTCATCTGAAGAGCGCGGAAGATTTCCTGGCCTTCGACGCTTTGATCGAGCAGCGCGAAGAACTGCCCCTGCGGCGGCGCCGGAACGAACAGGCTTTGCGTCACCAAAGGCACGATCTTCATGCTCATCGCGGCGAAGCGCCGATAGGCTTCCGCATCGCGCGGTGAAATCCTGGCAATCGAAGCGCAGGTCCGGTCGACGTCTTTATAGGTAATCAGACTGGTCTGATCGTCGAATATCGTTGAATAGACGGCGTCGGGATAAAGGTAGTTCAGGCCGAATTTCGATTTCAGGCCAAGCTCGTCATTCAGGATCAGCGGATTGGCCTGGATGTTGACGTGCAGCGACGAATGCAGGTCAAACTTGAAGCCGGGCGCCAGAATTTCCTTGGTGACGACGCCGCCGCCGAACCAGTCGTTGCGCTCCAGGATGAGAACCTTCTGGCCGGCCTTGGCAAGATAGGCCGCTGTCGTCAGCCCGTTATGGCCTGAGCCGATGACGATAAAATCGTAATCCAATGGCCAACCTCCCGCTAAAATTGAGAATGCTCTCATATTTTTGATATTCAAAATTGAGGAGATTGTCAATATTGAGCTTATCCTCAATTCAATATCCGTCCCCGTCGCTCCTTCAGCCGATTGCTGCTAGGCTGGGCGGTCAGGTTTTGGGGCGAAGCTTTTGCGAACCGAGCGGTTTAGGATAGAGGCCAGCGACGAAGGCAAGCGCTCGCGCACCCGCGCGCTTCTCATGGATGCCGCCGTCACGGTCTTCGCGGCAGTCGGCGTTGAGGCAGCGGCGATCAGCGAGATTACCAGCACCGCCGGGCTCTCCAACGGAATTTTCTATTACCACTTCAAGGACAAGGCGGAATTGGTCGACGCGGTCGGCCGCGCCGTCGCGGCTGCCTTGGTGAGCGAGGTGGATACGGCGATCGCCTCCCTGCAAGACGGCCCCGAAAGAGTGGCCTGCGCCACCGAGGAGTTCATCGCCCGGGCGGCGGCCGAGCCTGAATGGGGTTGGCTCGTCGTTCGTGCGGTCGGGGATATGGGTTCCTTCGACGCCCAGATCTCAAGAGGCATTCGCAAGGATGTCGGCATCGGATTGGCGCAAGGCAGGTTCGCCGTCGAAGCCGACGACTTCCTGTTCACCAGTCTGCTGGCTGTCGTCGGTGTCGCTGTCCGGGAGAGGCTGCGCCACCCGCGGGCACCGGCCGTCGAGAGGCGGGCAGCCGAACTAGTACTTGGAATGCTTGGCATGCCCCCCGCCGACGCCAGTTCCATCGCCTGGCGGGTGGAACAGACCCGTCTGCATAAGTCAGCCGCCGGTGAATCAAAAACCCGGACAGCCCGGCGCGCTGCCCAGGCAAAGAAATCATAGGAAGATCGGGTGCTGCGCTTTGCAGCAGCGTCAATGCACCAGCGCGCCGCTGCCTGTCGCGTAGGCGCGGCGCAGCAGCACCGAGATGGTCGGACCGATCAGCATCAGGATGGCGGCGAAGACGTACAGCATGCCGGATGCCGTGATGGCCGCCATGCCGAAGGCGAAGACCAGCGGGCCGATCGCCTGGCCGGTGAAGAAGGCGCAGGAATGCAGGGCGAAGGCCGATGTTCTGGCGGTGGTGGTGAGTTCCGCCACTTCGGCGTGAATGGAATTGTGTACCATCATGTAACCGAAGCCGGACGTGGCGAAGAAGATCGCCAGCCAGGGCAGCGGCACGGCAAGACCCAGCCCCAGCGGACCCATCATCGCCAGAATGCCGCCGGCAATCATCAACTGATAGCGCGTGGCGATGCGCAGCAGGTAGCGCACGATCAAAGTGAAGACGAGCGAGCCGATGCCGCAGGCGGTGATCATGAAGCCCGCCTCGGCAGGACCGCCCTGGCCGCGCATCTGCAGCACCGGTGCGATGAAGGGAAACATGCCGAAGAGCGCGATGCCTTCGAACGCAACGGCGGAGAAGCAGATCCAGGCGCGGCGCTTGGTGACGATCTCGCGATAGCTGTCGAGCGCATCGGAGAAGCGGATGTGCCTGGTCGCGACGACGGTTTCCTTGAGATAGATGGCGGAGAGAACGGCGGCCGTCAGCGAAATCGCGGTGGCGATGCCGAAGATGGCGCGCCAGTTGAACCAGACCGCGAGCAGGCCTGCCGCGCTGGCAGCCAGAATGAGGCCCGACAATGAGCCGGTGACGTTGCGGGCAATGGCCGTCTGGCGCTGCGCCGGCGCGACCTTGTCGGCGACGATGGCGAGCGCCATCGGCATCAGACCACCGCTGGCGACGCCGCCGATGAAGCGACCGGCGAGCAGCACATTGAAGGACGGCGCCAGCGCGACGATGACGAGGCTGGCGCATTGAACCCACAAGCAGGTCTTGAGAATGCGGATCTTGCCATAATGATCGCCGAGCGGGCCGAGAATCGGCTGGCCGAAGGAATAGGGCAGCGCATAAAGCGTGATGGCGACCGCCGCCGCAGTGAGGCTGACGCCGAAATCCTGCGCCAGCGAAGACACCAGCGGGTCCATCGCGCGCGCCGAGATGGCGCTGGTGAACGCGCAGAACGGCAGAAGAAAATTGATCATTTCAAATGGATGTCCGTTGCAGGCCGGCCCATGGGAGCCGCAGCGTTATTATAATAACTCTACCCTGTCTTCAATAAGCTCAATCGGCGGCCGCGTTTTGACGCAAGTCACATTTCTCAGCCCATTCTTGCATCGTTCGACGTCAGCAGCGGGCGCTCCTCCATCAGCAGCAGGCCCAGAAACGCGATGACGAAACAACCTGCGGTCATCCAGAACAACGTGCGGAAGGCGGCGGTGGCGGCATCCTTGTCGGCCGCGAGTGTCGAGGCCGCGCCCCCCATGACCTCGCCGCCGACGGCATGCAGCACGACGGCGCCGAGCGCCGCCACCAACACCGCGGCGAACAGGCTTCGGGCAAAGCTCATCACCGAGATCGCCGTGCCGAGCTGATGCATGACGACGGCGTTCTGCAGGGCGACACTGGAAACCGGCGCGACCGGACCGAAGCCGATGCCGGCCAGCGCCAGCACCAGTTCGAATTCCAGCATCGAAATGGAATCGACCCTGACCGCCAGCCACGAGATGCAGGCGATGCAGAGGACCAGGGTCACCATCGGATAGAGCTTGTAATGCTCCATGCGGGCTGCGACCTGGGCGCCGATGAGCGCGCTCGCATTGACCGTCACCATCAGCACCATCAGATGCAGGCCCGATTCCGACGGCGTCTTGCCCATCACCGTCTGCAGATACAAGGGAAGGTAGATGTTGAGCCCGATGACCGCGCTCCACCCGAAGGAATTGGCGACGATGGCGCAGCGCACGATCGGATTGCGCAGGATGCCGAGCGGGATCAGCGGTTCAGGCGCCTGCAGCAGGCGCAGGAAGAACAGCATCCACAAAATCGCCGACGCCGCGCTGAAGCTGAGGATCTCGGCCGACAACCAGGGCCAGGTCTTGCCGCCGGTGTTCATCACCAGCATGAGCGTCGAACTGGCGGCGACGATGAGCAGCGCGGCGATGACGTCGAGCCGATGATATTTTTCGTAGCGCGGCAGCTTGCGCAGCAGCGAACTGGTCAGCGCAAACGACACGATGCCCATGGGCACCGAGACCCAGAACACCAGCGACCAGTGCAGGTGCTGCGCGAAATAGCCGCCGACCACGGGGCCGACGCCGCCGGCTGTCGTGTAGATGATCGAGAAATAGGTGTAGTATTTGGCGCGCTCCTTGGGCGGCGCGATATCGCCGAGCACGGTCATCGCCTGGGCGACGAGGCCGGCGCCGCCGATGCCCTGCAGGCCGCGCGCCAGGATCAGCATGGTCATATTGGGGGCGAGCGCCGAGGCCGCGGCGCCGACGATGAAGATGATGATGCCGACGAGCATGGTCGAGCGGCGGCCGCGGGTGTCGCTGATCTTGCCGTAAAGCGGCGTCGCCGCGGTCGAGGTCAGGAGATAGGCCGTCACCACCCAGGACAATTGCCCGGTGCTGCCGAATTCACGGCCGATGGTCGGCAGCGTCGTGGCGACCATCGACTGGTCGAACGAGGCCATGAACACCGGCAGCAGCACGCCCGCCACGATCCACATGGTCTCGCGGTGGGTCAGCCGTCTGGCTGCAGGCGCTGGCTTGTCGAGCGTTTCCACGGACATCGGGTTGGGTTTCTTCAGGCCATTCTTGAGTTTAAGCTGCATTGCCGGATTGGGCAGCCGGCAGATTAGCCGCACAATTGGCTTGTCTGCTCTAGCCTTTTTCGCGCGGCAGACATGACATTCGCAACAATTCCCTGCGCAGCGTCATGCGCGCGCCTGTCGCGGGCACGCCGTGGTGCGCCGCGGCACTTCGGGAGAAGCAGCACTCTTCAGATTCTGGATGACAAATGCAGCGTCCCCTCGTGGGTGCCCGCGACGCGCGCGGGCATGACGGCGAGGCGAGGCGCGGCGAAGGCGCCGCTTATTTCGGCGACAGGATCATGACCATCTGGCGGCCTTCCATCGAAGGCTCGACCTCGCATTTGGCGACGGCGACGTTTTCGTTGCGCACGCGCTCGAGCAGGCGGTAACCCAATTCCTGGTGAGCCATTTCACGGCCGCGGAAACGCAGGGTCACCTTGACCTTGTCGCCTTCCTCGAAAAACCGCTTCACGGCGCGCATTTTGACTTCGTAATCGTGATCGTCGATGCCCGGGCGGAGCTTGATTTCCTTGACTTCAACCACCTTCTGCCGCTTGCGCGCCTCGGCAGCCTTCTTCTGTTCCAGAAACCGGAACTTGCCGAAATCGAGGATTTTGCAGACGGGAGGATTGGCGGTCGGAACGATTTCAACGAGATCGAGGCCGGCCTCTTCGGCAAGCTGCAGGGCTTCCGCAATCGGGGTTACGCCCCGGTTATGACCTTCGGTATCGATGAGCTGAACTTCATTGACGCGGATATCGCGATTAATCCGGGGGCCATCTTTCTGGGGGCCCACAGGTGCTTTCATTGGACGGCGAATGGCGAAACTCCTTTTGTGAATAAGCCGGACCCGGGCATCGTAATGCTTCCAATCCCGTTTTCATCACGGGCCGGACCCACCGATAAGAATCGTTGTTGTCGGTTCGGAAGTCAACCTTGGCAATTGAACCGGGACGCCAAATAAGACCATCCCGATAAATTATTTTGGCGCAAGAATCACGCTCTCATACAGTTCCAGGGTCCGGCGACACATCTGGCCGAGAGAGAAATTCTGTTCGACATGGGCGCGGGCGCGGGCGGCAAGCGCATCGCGCTCGGTGGCGCCAAGACTGAGCGCCTCGGCGAGGGCGTCGGCCAGGGCCTGGGCGCTGTCGGGGGCGATGCGCCAGCCGGTACGGTCCTCGGGCTCGACATCGGGCGGCGCCAGCACGGTTTCGGGCACGGCGCCGAGGTCGGTGACGACGAGGGGGGCGCCCATCGCCTGCGCCTCGACGGCGGAGCGGCCGAACGCCTCCGGCTCGGTGGAAGCCACCGCGACAGCGGAGGCCGCCAGGAAGGCCGCCGGCATGTCGTCGCAATGGCCGACCAGTTTGACCGTATCCTGCAGGCCGGCCTTGGCGATGCGGGCCTGCAATTCCTGGACGAAGGACGTGCGGCCCTGGGGATCGCCGGCCAGAACGAATTTGACGTCAGCGAAGCCGCGCTGCTTCATCAACGCCGCGGCATCGACCAGCACGCCCTGGCCTTTCCAGCCGGTCAGCCGCGCCGCCAGCAGGACGATGCGCTGTTCCGGCTCGACGCCCCAGTCCTGGCGCAGGCGGCGCACCCGCGCCGGGTCGACCGCGGCCGGCGAGAACAGGCGAAAGTCGGTGCCGCGTGGGATTACCGTGATCCTGCCCTGGGCAAAGGGATGCGCCGAGCCAATGCGCCGGCGGGTGAAATCGGAATTGGCAATCACGTGATCGGCGCGCGCCATCACCGAATTGTAGCTGATCTTGATGCGCGACGTGCCGGTGTAGGCGCCGTGATAGGTGGTGATGAAGGGCGTCCGCGCGAGCCGCGTGGCGCCGAGCGCCACCCAGGCCGGCGCGCGCGAGCGGGCATGCACGATATCGACCCGCTCGCGCAGGAACAGCCGCGCCAGACGCCGGACGTTGGCCAGCATGCGGAACGGATTCTTCGTCGCCGCCGGAAATGGAATCCAGACGCCGCCGCAGGCCTGCAATTCGCTGACGAGCCGGCCGCCCTCGCAGGCGACCAGCGCACGCGCCCCGGCCTCGTGGAGCGCGGCGGCAATGTCGATCGTCGTGCGTTCGGCGCCGCCGGCATCGAGGCGGGGAATGATCTGCAGCACGGTGCGGCCGGCAAGGGCTGGAAAATGCCCGGTCTCGATCGGGTCGGGCAGGCCATATGGCATCATGGTTCCGTTACTATACAACTCATGCTGGCGCGGCGAGCGAAACGAATCCGTACGCAATCCATATCCAATGCAGGCTTTGAGCGATACAAAAGCAATGAATCCAGAGCAGAAAACACTGTCCAATCCACAATTTGTGACGATCGGAACGACAAACGAGGCCCACCGCATCGCCTATCGCAAACGCAAGGCCACGGCCGCAGGCCTGTCCCGACCTGGCGTGATCTGGCTCGGCGGCTTCAAATCCGACATGAAATCGACCAAGGCGGAGCGGATCGACCAATGGGCCGAAGTCCACGGCCGCGCTTTCTTGCGCTTCGATTATTCTGGCCATGGCGAATCCGGGGGGCGTTTCGAGGACGGCACTATCGGGGCTTGGCTGGGGGACAGCCTGAGCGTCATCCGGCAATTGAGCGACGGCCCGCAGATCCTCGTCGGCTCTTCCATGGGCGGATGGATTTCGCTGCTGGCCGCGCGGGCGCTGGCGCAGAGCGGCGAAGAAAGCCGTCTTGCCGGCCTCGTGCTGATCGCCCCCGCCGTCGATTTCACCGAAGCGCTGATGTGGAAGAACCTGCCGGCCGATGCGCGCCGTGACATCGAGGAGAAAGGCGTCTGGCTGCGCCACTCCGACTATTCACCCGAGCCCTATGCAATCACGCGCCAACTGATCGAGGACGGCCGCAAGCATCTCCTGCTCGATCGTTCGATCCGCAGCTATTGTCCGGTGCATATCCTGCAAGGCATGCAGGACCCGGATGTGCCGTGGCTGCACGCCATGCAGCTGGTCGAACATCTCGCCGGCGATCCCGTCGCCGTCACCCTGATCAAGGACGGCGACCATCGCCTGTCGCGCGACGAGGATATCGCGCGGCTCATCGCCGCCATCGAGGCAATCGCGTGAGATCAAACCCGGCGGCGGCGCAGGCCTGCAGAGCCAAGAAACACGACGCTGGCGCCGAGGCCTAGCAGCAAGGTTGCGGCGACGAGCGGCCACGCCGTTGTGCCGATCATCGAGGCGACGACGAGGCCGAAGCAAGCTGAAAACGTCATCTGCAAAAAGCCCTGCAGCGAGGCGGCAGCACCGGCGCGCTCGGGAAACGGCGTCAGCGCCGCGGCGATCGAATGCGGCATGACGAAGCCGACGCCGCAAAAGAAGATCATTTGAGGTATCAGCAGTGCCGCAAGGCTTTCTGGAAACAGCACAAGGCCCAGTGTCTGCAAAATGCCGCCGACGAAATAGCATGCGATGCCGATCGAGATCGTCCGGTCTAGACCCAGTCTGGTAACCAGACGCGAGCCAATCCCGGCGCCCGCCACGAAGGGGATGGAACACATCGAGAAGAAGAAGCCGAACTGCAGAGGCGTCAGACCATAGACGTCCTGCAGAATGAACGGCGCGACAGCGAGGAAAGTGTAAATGCCGGTATGTCCGAGGCAGCTCAAGGTGCTGTAGACGCGCCAGCGCCGATTGACGAAGATGATACGGAAGCTGGCGAAGATACTACCCAGCGATAAAGGCGCCTCTTCAGACCCCTCTTGCCTCTGCTTCAATGTTTCCGGCAGCAGCAGCGCCGCCGTCATCATCAGAGCTGCCACGAGAACGAACATGGCGACGAAGCTCGCACGCCAGCCAAACCACAGCGCCAGCACGCCGCCGATGATTGGTGCTGCGATCGGCGCGATGCCCATGATCGTACTCATGATGGACAATTGCCTGCCGGCCCGTGCGCCCTCGTAGAGGTCGCGCACGATGGCGCGCACGACGATGATCGGGCCGGCGCCACCGGCGCCCTGGACGGCACGGGCGATGATCAACATGTCGATCGAGGTGGAGACCATGCTCGCCAGGGTCGCCGCCAGGAAGATGGCGAAGCCGGACAGCAGCAGAGGCTTGCGTCCGAGCCTGTCGGACAGCGGACCATAAAAAATCTGAGCGACGCCAAATCCAAACAGATAGGCCGACAGCGTCCATTGCACGCGCATCGGCGAGGCGCCGAACTCCTCGGCAAGCTGCGGCAGCGACGGCACATAGATGTCCGTCGAAATAGGCCCCATCGCCGTCATCAGCGCGAGAACGAAGGTCAAGGCGAACGTATTCGGCTTTAAATGCACGTGCGGCGGGTTCCGGAGGGATTGGCTGGCGAAGGAGCACCGCTGCCGTAGCACGGCGCGCCAGCAAAATTCTTGATTTCCTGCCGGCGCTCCTATATAAGCCACATAAATCAAGTCTCATCTGGATCGTCATCCGACGATCACCATTGAGAGTGGGCCCGCCGGGACCCGCTCTTTTTTATTGCCCGGCAGGAGCTGCTTTTGGCCATTCAGAACGGCGAAGATTCCCAGAGCCAGACGGCCCCGGAAACGGCGGCCGAAAACCCTGCCCTGCTGTCCGAACCCCGGCTGATCCAGGAGACCGGGGTCGCCGCCCGCGTGGCCGCCATCGCCGCGCCGGTCCTGGCCGATCTCGGCTACCGGGTCGTGCGGGTGAAAATCTCCACGGCGCAGGATGTTACCCTGCAGATCATGGCCGAGAAGCTCGACGGCACGATGAGCGTCGACGATTGCGAAAAGGCCAGCGTCGCCTTATCTCCCGTGCTCGACCTGGAAGAGCCGCTGTCGCAGGCCTACCGGCTGGAAATGTCGTCACCGGGAATCGACCGGCCGCTGGTGCGGATTTCCGATTTCGTGCGCGCCGTCGGCCACGAGGCGCGGATGGAAACCGGCAGCCTGCATTTCGGCCGCAAACGTTTCCGCGGCTGGATCGAAGGCGTCGAGGGCGAGGGCCGCAATGCCCTGATCAAGCTGCGCCGGATCGACGCCAAGGCCGACGAAGAGGCCGACGTGACGCTGCCGATCAATGATATCGAAGACGCCCGGCTGGTGCTGACCGAAGCGCTGATCCGCGAGGCGCTGCGCGCCGGCAAGGCCAGCCTGTCGGACCCTGACGACGAAGCCGGGGACGGCGAATTGCCGAAGCGCGGTCCCGGCCGGTTCGCCGCCCGCAACCAGTTGAAACCAAAGCCCATCCGACCGAATACCAAGAAGCCTGGCGGGACCCGCCACTAATTTGATTTCAGAGCCTTCCATCAAGGAGACTTCCCATGGCCGTCAGCGCCAACCGACTTGAACTTCTGCAGATCGCCGACGCGGTCGCGCGCGAAAAATCCATCCCGCGCGAAATCGTGCTGAGCTCGATGGAAGACGCGCTGCAGAAGGCGGCGCGCTCGCGCTACGGCCAGGAAACCGAGATTCGCGCCGAGATCAATCCGAAGACCGGCGAAATGCGGTTCTCGCGGCTGATGCTGGTGGTCGACCAGATCGACAACGACGCCAAGGAAATCCTGCTCGCCGACGCGCGCAAGAAGAACCCCGCCGCCCAGGTCGGCGACTGGATCGCCGAGACCCTGCCGCCGTTCGATTTCGGCCGCATCCCCGCCCAGGCCGCCAAGCAGGTCATCGTGCAGAAGGTGCGCGAGGCCGAGCGCGACCGCCAGTACCAGGAATACAAGGACCGCATCGGCGACGTCATCAACGGCGTCGTCAAGCGCGCCGAATACGGCAATGTGATCGTCGATCTCGGCCGCAGCGAAGCGATCGTGCGCCGCGACGAACTGATCCCGCGCGAAATGTTCCGCCCCGGCGACCGCATCCGCGCCTATGTCTATGACGTGCGGCGCGAACAGCGCGGCCCGCAGATCTTCCTGTCGCGCACCCATCCGCAGTTCATGGCGAAACTGTTCGCCCAGGAAGTGCCGGAAATCTACGACGGCATCATCGAAGTTAAGTCGGTCGCCCGCGACCCCGGCTCGCGCGCCAAGATCGCCGTCACCTCGCGCGATTCGTCGATCGACCCCGTCGGCGCCTGCGTCGGCATGCGCGGCTCGCGCGTGCAGGCGGTCGTCAACGAGCTGCAGGGCGAGAAAATCGACATCATTCCGTGGTCGGCCGATGCGGCGACTTTCATCGTCAACGCCTTGCAGCCCGCCGAAGTGGTGAAAGTGGTGCTCGACGAAGATTCCTCGCGCATCGAAGTGGTTGTGCCCGACGAGCAATTGTCGCTGGCCATCGGCCGCCGCGGCCAGAACGTCCGCCTCGCCTCGCAATTGACCGGCTGGGACATCGACATCCTGACCGAGGCGGAAGAATCCGAGCGGCGCCAGAAGGAATTCGTCGAACGCACCAATGCCTTCATGAACGCGCTCGACGTCGACGAGGTCGTCGGCCAGCTGCTCGCTTCGGAAGGCTTCCGCTCGGTCGAGGAACTGGCTTTCGTCGAGCTCAGCGAACTCGCCACCATCGAGGGCTTCGACGAGGAGACGGCGGAGGAGATCCAGAATCGCGCCCGCGAACACCTGGCGCAGATCGAAGCGGCGCACGATGCCCGCCGCAAGGAACTGGGCGTCGCCGACGAGGTCAGGGACGTGCCCGGCGTCACCACCGCCATGATGGTCAAGCTGGGCGAAAACGACGTCAAGACGGTCGAGGACCTTGCCGGCTGCGCCACCGACGATCTCGTCGGCTGGAGCGAGCGCAAGGACGGCGAGACGACCAAGCATGCGGGCTTCCTCGACGGCATGGACATCTCGCGCGAGGACGCGGAGGCGCTGATCATGGCTGCGCGGGTGCGCGCCGGCTGGGTCGAGGAGCAGCCGGAGCCGGAAGCCGAGCCGGAGCCTGCCGCCGACGCAACCCAGACCCATTAAATGTGATGGAGCGTCGGATTTGGCAGCAGCGCCGCGCGATATGGACGATGAGACGGGTTCGGAACGGACCTGCATCGTCACGCGCGCGCGGCTGTCGCCCGATGAGATGATCCGCTTCGTCGCCGGCCCGTCCGGCGACATCGTGCCCGACCTGCGCCGGCGCCTGCCCGGGCGCGGCGTCTGGGTCACCGCCACTGCCGAGGCGGTCCGCAAGGCGATGAAGGGCGGAAATTTCGCTCGCAGCTTGAAAAAACCGGTTTCAACGCCAGATTCACTGGCAGACGATCTCGATCGCCTGATCGAAAAGGATGCGCTGCAAAGTCTGGCCATGGCCAATAAGGCGGGGCTGGTCGTTGCAGGGGCCGCCAAGGTCGAAGCCCAGATCGGCCATGGCGACGTTGCCGCCCTCATCCATGCCCAGGATGGCAGCGCCGACGGAATCCGTAAAATCGGTCAGGCACTTTCGCGAAAATACGGCTCCAATCCCGATGCTTTGGCCGATCCACTGCCGCGAATTGATTTTTTCGCTTCTCGGCAATTGGATTTGGCATTGGGGCGGGCAAATGTGATACATGCAGCGCTTCGACGGGGAGCAGCCAGTCAGGCTTTCCTGACACGGTGCGGGCGGTTGGCCCGATATCGTGGCGTCTTCACCAGCGATACGCGCGCGGGCAGGGTCAGAAATGACGCCGCTAACGTCGAACTATCAAGCGGCGGCGGCAGGGACGATTGAATGTCGGGCACGGTCCCGGGGAAATGAAACGTATGAGTGAAACGAAGGATACAGGCGACAAGACCTTGCATGTCGCATCGGCCAAAACGCTTACGCTGAAGCGGCCGGTGGAGCAGGGCGTTGTCCGTCAGAGCTTTTCGCATGGACGCACCAAACAGGTCGTCGTCGAAAAGGTGAAGACCCGTGTGCTTGGACCGGGACCGGCCGTGAAACCGGCTGCGCGCGTCGAGACGCCGGCTGCCAAGCCCGCCGCACCGCCGCCCCAGGCGCCTTCTTCCCGAAACGCACCGCGCACCGCCACGACCGCCCGCGCCGCCCAGACGCCCGATCCGAGAAATTCGGCGGGTGTGGTGCTGCGCACCCTGACCGATCGCGAAATCGAAATCCGCGAGCGGGCGCTCAGCGACGCCCGTGGCCGCGAAGAAGAAGAACGCCGCCAGGCGGAAATCGACGCCAAGGCCCGCGCCGAGCGCGAAGCCCAGGAAAAAATCGAGCGCGAAGCCGCCGAGGCGCGCAAGCGCGAGGAAGAGCAGCGCCGCTTGCAGGAATCCGAGGCCAAGCGCCGGTCGGAAGACGAAGCCAAGCGCCGCCTCGACGCGTCTGGCAATCCGGTGCCGGCTGCGCCACCGTCCGCGCCATCGGCCGCCCTGCGGCGTCCTGCGGCTGAGGCCGCAACGACAACCACCACAACGACAGCGGCACCCGCGGCGGCTGTTGCCCGTCCGGTCACGAAGCCGGCCGGCGACGCCGAAGAGGAAGAGACCAAGCGCATCATCCGCCGGCCCGGCATGCCGATCAAAGTGGTGCTGCCGCCCCGCCCGGTTCGCGGCAGCGAGCAGAAGAACCGCGGCCGCCTGACCGTCACCAGCGCGACCGCCGAGGAAGGCGAGCGCATGCGCTCGGAAGCCTCGTTCCGCCGGCGCCAGCAGCGCCTGCAGGGCAAGTCCTTCGGCCAGGTCAAAGAGAAGCTGGCGCGCGAAGTCATCCTGCCTGAGACGATCACCATCCAGGAACTCGCCAACCGCATGTCGGAACGCGGCGTCGACGTCATCAAGCTGCTGATGAAACAGGGCCAGATGCACAAGATCACCGATGTGATCGACGCCGACACGGCGCAGCTCGTCGCCGAGGAACTCGGCCACAGCGTCAAGAGAGTCGCCGAATCCGATGTCGAGGAAGGCCTGTTCGACACGCCGGGCGAGGACGATCATCTGGTCTCGCGTCCGCCGGTCGTCACCATCATGGGCCATGTCGATCACGGCAAGACGTCGCTGCTCGACGCCATCCGCCAGGCCAATGTCGTTTCCGGCGAGGCCGGCGGCATCACCCAGCACATCGGCGCCTATCAGGTGGTTGCACCGAACGGCGCGCCGATCACCTTCATCGACACCCCGGGCCATGCGGCATTCACCGCCATGCGCGCCCGCGGCGCCAAGGTCACCGACGTCGTCGTACTCGTCGTCGCCGCGGACGACGGCGTGATGCCGCAGACGATCGAGGCGATCAACCACGCGCGCGCCGCCAATGTGCCGATCATCGTGGCGATCAACAAGATCGACAAGCCCGACGCCAAGCCGGAGCGCGTGCGTTCCGAACTGCTGCAATATGAAGTGCAGGTCGAAAGCATGGGCGGCGAGACGCTCGAAGTCGAAGTCTCGGCGCTGAAGCGCACGAACCTCGACAAGCTGCTGGAACTGATTGCGCTGCAGGCCGAATTGCTCGACCTCAAGTCCAATCCGGACCGTCCGGCCGAAGGCACCGTCATCGAAGCGCGGCTCGACCGCGGCCGCGGCCCTGTCGCGACCGTGCTGGTCCAGCGCGGCACCATGCGGGTCGGCGACATCATCGTCGCAGGTTCGCAGTCAGGCCGCGTGCGCGCCCTGCTCGACGACAAGGGCGCCAACGTGACGTCCGCCGGGCCGTCGTTTCCCGTCGAGGTGCTCGGCTTTGCCGGCGCGCCGGACGCGGGCGACCGTGTCGCGGTGGTCGAATCGGAAGCGCGCGCCCGGGAGATCACCGAATATCGTGAACGCCTGAAGCGCGACAAGGCAGCCGCGCGCGGCGCCGGCGCCGGACGCTCGCTCGTCGAGATGATGAGCCAGCTCAAGACCGCCGGCCTGAAGGAATTCCCGCTCGTCATCAAGGGCGACGTGCAGGGTTCGGTCGAAGCGATCATTTCGGCGCTTGAAAAACTTAATACCGATGAGGTTGCCGCGCGCATCGTCCATGCGGGCGTCGGCGGCATTACCGAATCCGACATCGCGCTGGCGGAAGCCTCCGGCGCGGTGATGATCGGCTTCAACGTGCGCGCGCACAAGGAAGCGCGCGAGGCGTCGGAGCGGCTCGGTCTTGAAATCCGCTATTACAATATCATCTACAACCTCGTTGACGATGTGAAGGCGGCGATGTCCGGCCTGCTCGCTCCGACGTTGCGCGAAGATATGCTCGGCAACGCCCAGATCCTCGAAGTGTTCAATATTTCGAAGGTCGGCAAGGTCGCGGGCTGTCGCGTCACTGACGGTCGCGTGGAGCGCGGCGCCAACGTCCGGCTCATTCGCGACAACGTCGTTGTACATGAGGGCAAGCTGTCGACGCTCAAGCGCTTCAAGGACGAAGTCAAGGAAGTGGTCGTCGGCCAGGAATGCGGTATGGCCTTCGAGAATTACCAGGACATGCGCGCGGGCGATGTCATCGAATGCTACCGCGTGGAGGAAATAAAGCGCTCCCTTTGAGCGCTTTGTCCCAAAACATCGAAAGCAACAGAACAATCGTGATTCGGCGCGCGGAGCAATTCCGCGCGCTTTGGAGAATGTCATGTCCAGAGCACACCATAAGGGCGGCGAGCCGTCGCAACGCATGTTGCGTGTCGGCGAACTTGTTCGCCACGCCATGTCGGACCTGCTGACGCGCGGCGTCCTGAACGACGCCGTCCTCGACGCCAATGTCGTGACGGTCCCGAAGGTCAAGATGAGCCCCGATCTCAAGCTGGCGACGATCTACGTGATGCCGCTGGGCGGCAAAGAGGTCGAACCGGTCCTCACCGCGCTGGACAGCCACAAGAAATTCCTGCGCGGCGAGGTCGCCCGCAAGGTCGACCTGAAGTTCGCGCCGGACATTCGATTCCGCATGGACGACAGTTTCGAAAATTCGGCTAAGATCGACGCCCTGCTGAACTCGCCGCGGGTCAAGCGCGATCTCGAAAATAAGGAAGAGAATCCGGACAGCCCGAACGGGTCCGCAGGAAACGGGGAATAAGACCGAGAATGAGTGCTCCGCGTTCCAACCGCGCCGAAGTCAACGGCTGGCTGATTCTCGACAAACCGGTCGGGATGACCTCGACCCATGCGGTGTCGCGTCTGAAGCGCATCTTCAACGCCAAGAAGGCCGGCCATGCCGGTACGCTCGATCCGCTGGCCTCCGGCATCCTGCCGGTCGCCTTCGGCGAAGCGACGAAGACCGTCCCCTTCGTGCAGGACGGCGAGAAGGCCTATCGCTTCACCGTGACGTGGGGCATCGAGACCGACAGCGACGACGCCGACGGCAAGGTGACGCGCACCTCCGACGCTCGCCCGACGACGGCGGAGATCGAGGCGCTGCTACCCCGTTTCACCGGCACGATCATGCAGACGCCGCCAGCGTTTTCCGCCATCAAGATCGACGGCGAACGCGCCTATGACCTGGCGCGCGACGGCGCCACCGTCGAGATCGCCGCGCGTGAAGTCACCATCCACGCCCTGCGCCTGGTCTCCTCGACACCCGAAGCCGCCGTGCTGGAAGCCGAATGCGGCAAGGGCACCTATGTGCGCGCCATCGCCCGCGATCTCGGCCGGATGCTCGGCTGCTACGGCCATGTGACGGCGCTCAGGCGGACAAGGGTCGGCCCCTTCCATGAAGCAGATTCCCTGATCCTGTCGGACCTCGACGAGGCCGGGCCCGGCGCGTTCGACGATCTTTTATCGGTCGAGGCCGGCCTGTCGGAACTGCCCTGCGTCGTTGTCGACCGCGATGCTGCGGCGCGGCTGCGGCGCGGCCAGTCGCTGATCCTGCGCGGTCGCGACGCGCCCGCCGAAGGCACGGCATATGCTGCCTGCGGCGGCGTGCCGGTGGCGTTCGGTGCGGTTTCACACGGCGAACTGGTGCCGAGCCGGGTATTCAACCTGCCGTTCTGATCACCCGCGGATGTCTCCGTGGGTTTTCCCTGGGAGACCGTCATGCCCCGTCCGAGCCTTTCCATTCTCGTCCTCGCAAGCGTCTGCGCATTCGCGGCGACAGCCCAGGCCGCCGACCGCTGCCGCGTCACCGATCCGACCGGGACCCAGCTCAACCTGCGCGACGCGCCGCTGGGCAAGATCCTCGGCAAAGTGCCGAACGGCCGCCTGGTGCAGATGATCGAAACCGACAGCGACCGCAACGGCAAGACCTGGGCGCGTGTCGGCACCATGGACGGCAAGCCGATGGGCTGGGTGTTCCGCGAATTCGTGAGCTGCTTCTAGAGCAGTAGACGCTCAGGCCGGCGGCGGGCCGGCCATCCAGATCACTTCCCAGACATGGCCATCCGGATCCTCGAAGCTGCGGCCATACATGAAGCCGTGATCCTGCTTCGGATTGGGATCGCCTATGCCGCCGGTCCTGCCGGCCTGCTCGACCATGGTGTCGACGTCGGCCTTGCTGTCGGCGGAGATCGCGATCAGGGCGGCGCTGACGTTATGGGTGTCGGCGATCGGGCGCTGGGTGAACATGCGGTATTTGTCGTGGGTCAGCAGCATGGCGTGGATGGTGTCCGAGAACACCAGGCAGGAGGCGGTGTCGTCGGAAAATTGCGGGTTCTTCGTCGCGCCGACCGCCTCGTAAAACGCCGTCGACTTGGCGAGATCCGTCACCGGCAGGTTCAAAAAGATCATCCTGGCCATTGCCCACTCCTCAAGCTTTTTAAGTACTAGTCAGTCTAGTACTGTAGGCTTCACTAGCATTGGGGTACGAGACTGTCTAGTACTGGCTTCGAGGACCGCTTATGACCATCGACGACGAATCAAGATCCGCTCGCAAGGAGCGCGAGATCATCCAGGCGGCGACCCAGGCCTTCATCAGCAAGGGCTACGACGGCACGAGCATGGAGGAAATCGCCACGAGGGCCGGTGCGTCCAAACAGACCATCTACAAGCATTTCACCGACAAGGAGACCCTGTTCGGCGAGGTGGTGCGCTCGACCGCGACGCAGACCAATGATGTCGTCGAGATGGTGGCCAGGCTTCTCTCCGAGGCGGAATTCACCGATGGCGGCCTGCAGCAACTGGCCCGGCGCCTGATGGGGATGCTGACGGACAACGAGTTGTTGAAGCTGCGCCGCCTCATCATCGCCAACGCCGACCGCATGCCGCAGCTCGGCCGCGACTGGTACGAAAAGGGTTTTGAGCGCATGCTGACCACGATGGCCTCATGCTTCGAGAAACTCACCAGCCGCGGCCTGATGCGAACGCCCGATCCCTATCTGGCCGCCAGCCATTTCTTCGGCATGCTGCTCTGGATCCCGATGAACGAGGCGATGTTCACCGGCAACAGCAATCCGCGCTCGAAGGCAGAGCTGGAGCGGCATGCGGATGTTTCGGTGGAGGCGTTTCTTGTGGTTTATGGGGTGCAGGCGAAATAGTGAGGTGCGCGTCCATAAGTCTTTGCGCCATCGGCGCCGCATATTTTAGGTTCGCATCCATGTTTTCGGTCCTCGACGACAAGGTCCCACTAAAGGTCTTGCAGCAGGACGACGCCCCTCTCGCCTTGGCACGCCACTTCGGTTTGCGCCCGCGTTGGTGGGCGGAAGCGGGTTATCGTCTTGAGCCAAGGACCGGCCTTGACCGGATCGGAGGCCTCTTGGCGGAGCGCCTGGCACATCGCAAGGACCTGCACTTCATCAAGCTCAACGCCATCTGGAGTTCTGACGAGAGCGTGGAGCGTGTCGCAGCGTTTCGCGAGCGCACAGGGCTCGACGCCGCAACGATCCTGCGCCGGCCTGTCGTTTCGCATGGAGCGCAACCAAACGACTGGGCTGCGCTGTTCACCTTTGTTCTCAACTTCGGCTGGGACGCAGCCGTGGTTTCTCGAGAAGCACGCGCATTAGTCTGGTTCAGTCATGATGAGTTTCTGAAGTCGACGCCGTCGTCGTTGATTAGAGGGATGTGAGTGATGCAGAAGTCTTGAATTATGCAGCGAACGTTATCGAAGGCGCTCCGCGATGAAGCCGGTGGATGAATCGAAGCACTTTACCCCGATGGCCGATAATGCTTCGAGCAATGGCCCGGCCAAGCGCGCTCCTACAATTTCAAGAATAGTCCAATCTGGATGGTGCAGAAAAACCATATCAAGAACGTCGGCGCAGGCCATCAGGGCTCACGTCCGGACCTGCTGTGAAAAGAATGAATTGGTCAGATGCGGCGTTGGAAGCCCAAAAGCTTCGGCTGCCTTTCGTCGCTCAGAAGTTTCTCTCATCCAGACGGCCGTACTTGCCGTCTTTGGAGATGAAACTTTATCGGCTAAAATCATCACACGCATACGCCGATCCACGTTGAAAGCCTGGCCCTAATCATCTACTAGCCGCTCGCTCGACAGCGACGTCCAAGGTCGTCCAATTGCTAACCTCAACGCCAGCTTCATCATAAATCAAGTAGCCGTGGACCGAGCGATCGGGCACGGTAATCGCAGTCACCGGTTGCTCGCCGTTGCGCTCCAACCTTGAGTGCAGGTAGGGGGCGATCTCCGCGAGTTCGCGATCCGTAATCGGCGCGAGCGCCAGTTCGGCCGCTCGGGAGGCGTCTGCCATCGTGGCAAAAATCTCATCGAGCGTCTCGTAGGGGGAAGGAGCTTTCCAGGCTGGAAAGAGCGCCAGCTTGACTGTGTAGGACATCTGGCCGACCCCTTGTTTGGCGAGTAGACGTGAAAGCCGGCACTAGCGTACCGCACAAATCTTGATTTATGCATCACCGTAACTTGACCTAGGTCGCACCTCCCTCCAACCGCTGGCATCTCCGCCAAATTCGTGTATAAGCGCGCCAGCCCGTCCGGACTGATCCGGCCGGGCCTGTAGTCATGTGACCGCGCTGGACGACATCCCGGCCCGGCCCATGACGCAGATTGTTGCGGAACCTCCTTATTTTAAAGGACTTTTCCGCGTTTCTCACCAAAAGGACATCCGATGTCGATTACAGCAGAACGCAAGCAGGAGCTTGTGAAGGAATACGCCACGAAGGCGAATGACACCGGTTCGCCGGAAGTCCAGGTCGCGATCCTCACCGAGCGCATCGCCAACCTGACCGGCCATTTCAAGACCCACGTCAAGGACAACCATTCCCGCCGTGGCCTTCTGAAGCTGGTTTCGCAGCGCCGCCAACTCCTCGATTACGTCAAGAAGCACGATGACGCGCGCTACAAGTCGCTGATCGAGCGTCTCGGTATTCGTCGCTAAATCAATATGTTCCATTCTCCGCCTGAGGGCAGGCCGGGGAATTCTATGCGGGCGGCGGCATGGGGCTGCCGTCCTATCCGGGAAAGAAATCGCGCCATGGCAGGATCGCCGGACGCTGTCGGGTGTCGCGGGACAGGTTTCCCGCACGACAGCTTCTTGCCGTCTTGCTCATGGCGTTTTGCGTTCCCGCAGCTATGAAAGACTGATCCATGTTTGAAATTCATCGTGAAACGCTTGATTGGGCCGGCCGCAAACTCGTCCTCGAGACCGGCCGCATCGCCCGCCAGGCCGACGGCGCCGTGTTCGCCTCCTGGGGCGAAACCACCGTTCTCGCCACCGTCGTGTCCGCCAAGGCGCCGAAGCCCGGCGTCGACTTCTTCCCCCTCACCGTCAACTACCAGGAAAAGGCCTTCGCGGCCGGCCGCATTCCCGGCGGCTATTTCAAGCGCGAAGGACGCCCCTCGGAAAAGGAAACCCTGGTTTCCCGCCTGATCGACCGGCCGATCCGGCCGCTGTTTCCGGAAGGCTATCGCCACGACACGCAGGTCGTCGTCACCGTTCTCTCGCACGATCTGGAAAACGATCCGGACGTGCTCGCCATGGTCGCCGCTTCCGCCGCGCTGACCATCTCGGGCATTCCGTTCATGGGCCCGATCGGCGGCGCCAGAGTCGGCTATATCAAGGGCGAGCTGAAGCTCAACCCGACCATCGACGAGATGAAGGAATCGCAGCTCGACCTCGTCGTCGCCGGCACGCAGGACGCGGTGCTGATGGTTGAATCGGAAGCGCAGGAGCTCTCCGAAGAAGTCATGCTCAATGCGGTGATGACCGGTCATCGCGGCTTCCAGCCGGTGATCGATGCGATCATCCGTCTCGCCGAGAAGGCCGCGAAGGAGCCGCGCGATCTCGCCGTCGTCGACAAGACCGAAGTCGAGAAGGCTGTTTCGGCGGTAGCTGAAGCAGACCTGCGCGAGGCCTACAAGCACACCGTCAAGCAGCAGCGCTATGCCGCCGTCGACGCGGTGAAGGCGAAGATGAACGCCGCCCTGTTCCCGGAAGGCCAGGAGCCGAAGTTCGACAAGCAGAAGGTCGGCGAAGCCTTCCACGATCTGCAGGCGAAGGTGGTGCGCTGGAACATCCTCGACACCGGCGTGCGCATCGACGGGCGCGATGTGAAGACCGTGCGCCCGATCCTGGCGCAGGTCGGCGTGCTGCCGCGCACCCATGGGTCGGCGCTGTTCACCCGCGGCGAGACGCAGGCGCTGGTCGTCGCCACGCTGGGCACCGGCGAGGACGAGCAGTTCATCGATTCGCTGGAAGGCACTTACAAGGAGCGCTTCCTGCTGCACTACAACTTCCCTCCCTACAGCGTCGGCGAGACAGGCCGCATGGGTTCGCCCGGCCGCCGCGAAATCGGCCACGGCAAGCTGGCCTGGCGCGCCGTACGCCCGATGCTGCCGACGGCGGCGGAATTCCCCTACACGATCCGCGTCGTTTCCGAGATCACCGAATCGAACGGCTCGTCGTCGATGGCGACTGTCTGCGGCGCCTCGCTGTCGCTGATGGATGCGGGCGTGCCGCTGAAGCGTCCGACCGCCGGTATCGCCATGGGCCTGATCCTCGAAGGCGAGCGTTTCGCCGTTCTCTCCGACATTCTCGGTGACGAGGATCATCTCGGCGACATGGACTTCAAGGTGGCCGGCACCGACCAGGGCGTCACCTCGCTGCAGATGGACATCAAAATCGCTGGCATCACCGAAGAGATCATGAAAGTCGCTCTCGCCCAGGCGAAAGACGGCCGCCTGCACATCCTCGGCGAGATGAACAAGGCGCTCAACACGGCGCGCTCCGAACTGGGCGAGTTCGCGCCGCGCATCGAGACGATGAAGATCCCGACCGACAAGATCCGCGAAGTGATCGGCACCGGCGGCAAGGTGATCCGCGAGATCGTCGAGAAGACCGGCGCCAAGGTCAACATCGAGGACGACGGCACCGTGAAGATTGCTTCGTCGGACGGCAATTCCATCAAGGCCGCGATCAACTGGATCAAGTCGATCGCCTCCGATCCGGAAATCGGCCAGATCTACGACGGCACTGTCGTGAAGACCATGGAGTTCGGCGCCTTCGTGAACTTCTTCGGTTCCAAGGATGGCCTCGTGCATATCTCGCAGCTCTCCAAGAACCGCGTGCAGAAGACCACCGATGTCGTCAAGGAAGGCGACAAGGTGAAAGTGAAGCTGCTCGGCTTCGACGACCGCGGCAAGGTGCGCCTCTCGATGCGCGCCGTCGACCAGACGACCGGTGAAGACCTCGAAGCCAAGGAAGCCGCCGAACGCAAGGCCGCCGCGCAGGCGGACGACCAGCCGGCGGCTGAATAAGCTTTCCAGGTTTTAGGACATCATCAGCCCGGCGCGATGCAGATCGCGCCGGGTTTTTTTAATGTGCTCCTCTAGGTCATGCCCGCACTTCGGGCACCCACGCCGTGGTGCGCGTTGCGGTGAAAGAACGGCCTGTACCGTCGAGCTTCTTCTGCAAGGCAGCAGCAGCGTCACGACGTGGGTGGCCGGGACAAGCCCGGCCATGACGGTTGAGAGGCGGCGGCTTGACGCCCCTTCTTCAAACCCTCAAAGCTTGCCGCTATCCGCACGCAGCTTGCGCGCCGGGATGATCAGGACGACGACCGCCGTGATCAGGCAGAGCGCGGCCGATAGCACGAACACCGAGGAGAAGGCATTCTCCAGCACCCTCTGAAACGCCGTCTGCTGATCCGCGCCGAACAGGCTGGCGATATCGCTGCGCAACAGGCCGATGCCGGGATTGGACCCAAGCTTTTCATATCCGGGAACCCGCATGGCGCCCCCACTCAGGCTTGCAATCAGGAAGGTCGAGAACATCGCGACTCCGAAAGCGCCTGCGAGAGAGCGGAAAAACGTCATGCCGGAGACGCCGGTGCCGATATCGCGGATCTCAAGCCCGTTCTGGACGATGACGAGCAGCGGATTGATCTGCCAGCCGAGGGACGCACCGAGCAGAATGGTGCAGGCGACATCGAACGCGATCGATGGACCAAACCCCTCACGGGCGATGAGCAGGCACACGCCCGCAGCGACAAGAGCGCCGATGATCGGAAAGATGCGGGCGCGGCCGAATTTGGCGATGCATGATCCGACGATGAAACTGCCGACCGCCATGCCGCCGGTGAGCGCGATCAATTGCAGGCCCGCCGTATCGGCCGGCCGCTTGAGGACGATCTGGTAATAGAGCGGAATGATGATGATGAGCGCGGTCATCACCATGGAGGGCGCGAACAGCGCGATGTTGCCGAGCGTGAAGATCTTGTTGGAGAACAGCCGCATCGGCAGCATGGGCGATGCCACGCGCAGTTCGACGAAGATCAGCACCGCCGTGGCGACAAAGCCGAGCGCGATCGGCACGAGCACATGCTGGTTCAGCCAGCCTCCGGCTTCCTCGACCTGGCTGATGCCGAACAGCAGCGGCACCGCGGCGGCAAGAATGAGGATCGCGCCAGCCCAGTCGATCGATTGCCGCTTGGTCGGGATTTTGAGCGCACGCAACTGCCTGTTGATGACGACGAAGGCGAGGGCGCCAAGTGGAAGGTTGATCCAGAATGCCCATTGCCACGAGAGATGTTCGGCGAAGAAGCCGCCCAGCACCGGTCCCAGCGCAGTCGAGATCAGGAAGGTCGTCGACATATAGCCCTGGTACTTGCCGCGATTGCGCGGCGGAATGATATCGGCGATGACGACCTGGGTGATCGAACGCAATCCGCCGCCGCCGATGCCCTGCAGCACGCGCGCCGCAATCAGCAGCGGCATGGTGTTGGCCAACGCGCACAAGGCCGAAGCAAGCACGAAGATGGCGATCGACGTCAGCAGGACGAGCCTGCGGCCGTAGAGATCGCTGAGGCGGCCGTAGATCGGCGTCGTCGCCGTCGAGGTGACGAGATAGGCGGAGATGATCCACGGCAGCAGCTCCCAGCCGCTCAGATCGTGGGCGATCGCCGACAGGCAGGTCGCCACGATGGTCTGATCGAGATTGGCGAGAAACAGCGACAGCATCAGGCCGAACATGATCGGCGCGATATTCTTCGGTGTGCCCGTCTTGAGCCCGGTTTCGTTCGGCTCGGTCATTGTCGGCGCAGTCTTATTCGCTTCCCCGCTCGGCACCCGATCATGTCTCCGGTAAAACGATCAGCCCGGCATCCGATTGGCCCTGCAACAAGGCGAAACCGCGGGCGAAATGAAACCTAGCTGAATGCAAGCGCCGGATAAAACCCGGCTGAGTAAGACCTGCGTCTTGTGCACCCGTTGCTTACAGGCAAACGCCGTGCCCGGCATCCGCCGCCGATGCATGGGAGGCTTGCCGTTGCGCGCGGGCCGCTTTCTACCTGATGACGTAGAGCTGGATCGGAGAAGCCTGGCCCGAAGCCTGGCCATCGATCCGCGACAGCCAGGCCGGCGGTTGGCCGCGCAGCAGGGCCGCGGCCAGGCCATCGGGCGCAAGCTTGGCATAGTAGAGCGTGATCTCGCGGGCGAACGGACAGAAGGCGAGCACCTGGGCTCGGGATTTTTCCGCCAGCGCCCGCGCGTTGCCGGGCGAAGCCAGCATTGTCTCGATGAACAGACGGTTGCCGGCGTTGTTGCGATGATAAGGCGCTGCGACCACCGCATGCGGCGTATAGACGAGAACGAAGGGACCGAGATCGATCGGCGCCAAGACCTTGGTCGCGGGCAAGGCGCGCAGCGGCACATAGGACGAAGCATCGAAACAGGTGTCGGCCGCGGCGCTCTCGTCCGGCGTCATTTCGGCATGTACCGGCAAAGCCTGCGCCGCGGATTGCGCCACGCCTTGCCATATCTGCACACAGAACAGCACGGCGACGCAGGCAGGCTTCACGACCGCCCATGGCATGGCCTGGGTCTCGAACCTGCGGATCGCCTGCACCACCGCCCAGGCGCCGCCGACAAGCACGATCGGCAGCACGGATGTCAGCGCCCTGACCTGCCAGGCGGCAGCCAGCGCGCCGGCGAGCGCGAGGGCGGCAAGCGCGATCCACTGCCAGCGCGCCGCGCCGCTGCTGGCGCGGATGGCCCAGGCGATGGCGGCGATGCCGAGCAGCAGCGGACCGACGTGATAGATGTTTTCGACCGGCGCGCGCACGACCAAAAGCCAGAGCGGCCGCGCCTCGCGGACCCTGGACAGCCAGGTCGAGCGCACCAGCGGATCGACGCCGGACAGGGGATCGTGCAGCAGATAGGGACACCAGGCGGCGAGCGCCGCGACAAGTGCGAGACCGGCGGCAAGCACCAGCGCCAGGCGGGCATTGCCGCCGCGCAGATGCGGCGTCAGGACACTGCAGGCGACGAAGAGCAGGCCCGTCGCCACGAGCACCGCGAGATGACCGATGCCGAACGCATCGGCGACAGGGTCGAGATAGCGCGCCGGCGGCACCGTGCCCGCGAAGGCAAGAATGGAGGCAACGGCCAGCGCGGCGCCCAGCGGACGCAGCGCGCGTTGCGTCGGCTCATGGGCGAAGATCCAGCCGAAACTGAACACCGCCAGGATCGCCACGATGAACGGCAGGTTCTCGATCGAGATCGCCATCGACAGAGCGATCAGACAGCCAAGCAGCATCGCGGCGCGTGACGATTGTGCAGCGAGACAGCGAACGCTCATCAGCGCCATCAGCACGAGCAGGAGAATCTGCGGGGCATGATGATCGATGCGGCCCGGCAGGAACTGCAGGTTCGTCGACGAGCACAGGACCGCGAGAAAGAAGCCGGCGATGAGGGCGCGCGGACCGGCCATGCGGCGGAACAGTGTGAACAGCGCCGCGAAATAAGCAAACTGTACCAGCAGCGGAAACGTCAACCGCGTCAGCGTTTCCGCAATCTCCCGGCTGGTGAACAGCGAGAAGAACAGGATCATGCCGGCAAGCGGCACGTCGATCACCCGCGACCAGTGCGAGAGCACGGCGTCCGGCGGATTGAGCCTGTGGGCGACGAGATCGAACCAGCCCTGGCCGGCAAGGAGATCGCGCACCTGCACGAGCCGCATGGCATCGTCGGTGTCGAAGAAGCGCGTCGTGCGCCAGACTTCGACGAAGACCGGCAGCACGAGCGCCACCGCCGCCAGGGTAGCGATGAACGCCATCAGCGGCACCGAGGCAAATAATTTCAGGGCCGGAGGAGCGGCTGGTTCTGCTTTCAGGGCCGATGACGCCAAGGAATTCACGTGACTTTCCGCCTGCGGGATATACCAGGCGACCATCGGCCATAAACATTGCCGGGCGATTAAACGGAAAGCCGAGATAGGCCTTCACAGGTTCGTCAAAGACCGACGGAAGCCTCCTATATGGGGACTTCTGGAAAGAAACGGGCGGCACAAGGCCGCCCGCATGACAAGATTATCGGATCAATGTCTCAAAGACCGTTGCGCCAGTCCTCGATGCCGTTGCCGCGATCGAAGCCTTGGCCGCGATCGAAGGCTTGGCCACGATCGAAGGCTTGGCCGCGATCGAAGCCGTTACCGTTGCGTTCGAAGCTGCGGTTGCGCTCGAAGCCGCGGCTGTCGCCGTTGTCCGAACCCTGACGCTCATTCATGCCTTGACGCCAGCGGGGACCAAAGCCGCGCGGGCCGTCGCCATCGGGGCCGCGATGCATGTCCCGGTCGCGATCCATGCCCCAGCCGCTATGCTCGCCGCCGGGACCCATGCGATGGTCTCCGGCCATACCCATGCGGCCCATGCCCATGCGGCTCATGCCCATGCGGCTCATGCCCATGCGGCCGAAGCCGCGGGTCAGGAACCGCAGGCGACGCTTCTGATCGTCGCTCAGGCTCGCATAGAGCGGCCCGACGGCATCGGCCATTTTCTTCATCGCCTCGCCGCGCGCGGCCTGGGCTTCTCCCATCCTGCGCAGCGCGTCGATGGGATTGGAGGGACGGCCTTCCTTGCGGAACTGTTCGCGCGCCGCGGCGCGCTGGCGCACCATGTCGCGCACGGCGGCCTCGGCCGGCGGCCAGAGCTTTTCCTGGTCGGGCGTCAGCAGCAGCCCCGCCTTGATGGCGGCGAGGCGGGCGCTGAAGAAGGCGCTGCGATCCTCGTCGGAGATACCGGCCTGCGGACCACGATTCCAGCCGCCGCGGCCGCCGTCACCCCAGCGCGGCATTTGCTGGGCATCGGGGCCGGGAGGAGGCGCGGCGCCTTCGGGCGCGGCCGGCGGATTGGCGGGCGGCGGGGGCGACTGCTGCGCATCGGCCTGGAAGGCGAGCAGAACTCCGACGCCGAGCGCCAGAGGAAGCACGAAAGTCTTGGCTCTGGTCTTGGCCCTGGCCTTGGCTGCAAAGCCGGCAAGAGCGCTGGAGGATCCCAACTTCATAGACATGTCTCCTTTGGCGAAACGCGCCATTGAAGGCTACGCCCGGCCCCTTGCGCATTCAAATTAAGGTTCGTCCATGCAGATGAACGATTATCCACCCGGCAGCATAGATAAGCTTCTGCCCCAATAGGGCCGTAAACATCGGAATCGTTTCATGATGTTTCAATCATTGTCGCCAATCATCCGTCTGCCGTCGCAGCTTTCGCCTGCGGCCACCCGGAGTTTCCATGTCCGTCGTTCCGCGTCCGTCCTACAGCGCCAAGGGAATCGTCAAGCCTGCCGCCAAGCCGGCTGCTTCCATGCCCGATGGCAGCGAACTGGCGGCGGCGCTGAGGCAGGCGTTCCCGCATCTCGAACATCAACTGCCGACGGGCGAACCGCAACGCACGGCGCAGCCGTCCGTCGCCGTCGTCGTGCCCTGCTTCAATGAAGCAGGAACCGTCGGCGGCGTGATCGCAGCATTTCGCGCCACCCTGCCCGACGCCCGCATCATCGTGTTCGACAATCGCTCGAGCGACGGCACCGCGGAGGCGGCGCGAAACGCCGGCGCCGAGGTGATGTATGAGCCGCGTCCCGGCAAGGGCAATGTGGTGCGCCGCATGTTCGCCGATATCGATGCCGACGTTTACCTGATGGTCGACGGCGACGGCACCTATGATGCCGCCTCGGCGCCAAAACTTGTTTCGATGATCGTCGATCAAAGGCTCGATATGGCGATCGGCGCGCGCGCCAATATCGAGCAGGATGCGCATCGCTCCGGCCATGCGGTCGGAAATCGCATTTTCAACAGCATTTACCGCTCGCTGTTCGGCGCCGACTACGGCGATATCTTCTCGGGCTATCGCGCCTTCTCGCGGCGCTTCGTCAAAAGCTTTCCGGCGCTGTCGTCAGGCTTCGAGATCGAGACGGAGCTCGCCGTTCACGCCAGCCAGCTCAAACTGCCTTCCGCCGAAATCGCCACGCCCTATGGCGCACGGCCCGAAGGCTCGGCCTCGAAGCTGCGCTCGGTGCACGACGGCCTGCGCATCCTGCGCACCTTCGCCTATCTGCTGAAAGAAACACGGCCGGCTTTCTTCTTCGGCATGCTCGCATGCGGGCTGGCGCTGCTCTCGTTCGTGCTCGCCATCCCGCTCGCCGAAACATGGCTGGCCACCGGTCTGGTGCCGCGGCTGCCGACAGCGATCCTGTGCACCGGTCTCATCCTGCTGTCAGGCCTGATGATGACCTGCGGGTTGATTCTGGACAGCCTGGCGCGTTCGAGGGTCGAGCAGAAGCGGATTCTGTATCTGGCGGTGTCGGGCATACCCAGAAGCCCTCATCCTGAGGAGCAACGCTTGCGTTGCGTCTCGAAGGACGGGGGCGCGTGAGTAACTGATAGCGAGCGACCTTTTATAGCCCGGTCAAGAACGCTTCTGGTGGCCCGTCACCAGTTCGATCTACTCCGCCGCTTCGTCTCGCGCCGGCGTCTCCTCGCCGCGCAGGTCTTCCGGGCGCGGCATGGAGATGATGTTGTAGCCGGCGTCGACGAAGTGAATTTCGCCCGTGACGCCGCCCGACAGCGGCGACAGCAGATAGAGGCCGGCGCCGCCGATGTCATCGAGCGTCAGGCTGCGCTTCAGCGGCGCATGGGCGGTCTGATAGTTGAACATCGAGCGCGCCTCGCTGATGCCGGAACCGGCCAGGGTGCGCATCGGTCCCGCCGAAATGGCGTTGACCCTGATGCCCTGGCGGCCGAGGTCGGACGCCAGATAGCGCACGCTCGCCTCGAGCCCGGCCTTGGCGATGCCCATGACGTTGTAGTTGGGCATGACGCGCGTCGCGCCCTCGAACGTCAGGGTCAACAGCGAGCCGCCGTTCGGCATGATCGCTGCCGCGCGCTGGGCGATCTCGGTGAAGGAGAAGCATGAGATCACCATGGTGCGCGTGAAATTCTCGCGCGTGGTGACGTCGACATAGCGGCCCTTCAATTCGTTCTTGTCGGAAAAGCCGACCGCATGAACGACGAAATCGATCGATCCCCAGTGCGCCCGCAACTTGGCGAACAAAGCATCGACCGAGGCGATGTCTTCCACATCGCAAGGCTCGATGATGGTGGCGCCCAGGCTCTTGGCGAGCGGCGTGACCCGGCGGCCCAGCGCTTCACCCTGATAGGTGAAGGCGAGTTCGGCGCCATGAGCGGCCAGCATGCGGGCAATCCCCCAGGCGATCGAATGATCGTTGGCGACACCCATGACGAGACCACGTTTGCCCTGCATCAGTTCCGCTGGCATCGCTCTGTCTTTCTATGTTCGTTCTTCGGCGGCATCTCACGCATCGATTTGCTTGAAAACGAGGGCGGCATTGGTGCCGCCGAAACCGAAGGAATTCGAGAGCACGGCTCCCAGATGGACATTGTCCTTGCGCGCCCGCGCGATCGGCATATCGGCGAAGGCCGGATCGAGCTCGCTGATATTGGCGCTTTCGGCAATGAAGTTGTTCTGCATCATCAGCAGCGAATAGATCGCTTCCTGGACGCCGGCAGCGCCGAGCGAATGGCCCGACAGGGATTTCGTCGCCGAGATCGCCGGGCATTTGTCGCCCGAGCCAAAGACGTTGCGAATGGCCTCGATCTCCTTGAGATCGCCGACCGGCGTCGAGGTCGCATGCGGATTGATGTAATCGATCGGCACCTTCACGGTCGACAGCGCCATGCGCATGCAGCGCTCGGCGCCTTCGCCCGACGGCGCAACCATGTCGTAGCCATCGGAGGACAGGCCGTAGCCGGCGAGTTCGGCATAGATTTTCGCGCCGCGCGCCTTGGCGTGCTCGTATTCTTCCAGCACCAGAACGCCGGCGCCGCCGGCGATGACGAAGCCGTCGCGGTCCTTGTCATAGGCGCGGGACGCCGTGGCCGGCGTGGCGTTGAAGTTCGACGACATGGCGCCCATGGCATCGAACAGAACCGACAGGCTCCAGTCGAGCTCCTCGCAGCCGCCGGCAAACATCACGTCCTGCTTGCCGTATTGAATCATCTCGGCCGCATTGCCGATGCAATGGGAGGACGTGGCGCAGGCGGACGAGATCGAATAGTTGACGCCCTTGATCTTGAACCAGGTGGCGAGCGTCGCCGAAGCGGTCGACGACATGGCCTTGGGCACCGCGAACGGGCCGACGCGCTTGGGCCCCTTGGTGCGGGTGATGTCGGCGGATTCGACGATGGTGCGCGCGGACGGCCCACCCGAGCCCATGATGATGCCGGTGCGCTCGTTGACGATGTCGGCGGTCTCGAGCCCGGAATCAACAATGGCCTGCTCCATGGCCACATGGTTCCAGGCGGCGCCCTCGGCGAGGAAGCGCATGGCGCGCCGGTCGACGACGGTTTCAGGCTTCAGGGTGGGCGCGCCGTGAACCTGGCAGCGGAAGCCCAGCTCGGCGTATTTGTCGGCCTTGACGATACCGGAACGCGCCTCGCGCAGGGACGTCAGCACGTCCGGCGCATCGTTCCCGATCGCGGAAACGATGCCCATTCCGGTGACCACTACCCGTCTCATACGCATTCTCCGGATTGGCCCCCACAAGGCTCCACGCCCCAGGCCCTCAACAATTACGCGGCGGCAACATCGGCCTGGAACAGGCCAACGCGAAGATCCTTGGCTTCGTAAATCCTTTTGCCGTCGGCCTCCAACCAGCCGTCGGCAATGCCTAAGATCAATTTACCGCGGAATACCCGCTTGAAATCAATGCCATAAACCACATGCTTGACCGTGGGCAGCACCTGATCGGAAAACTTCACCTCGCCGACGCCGAGCGCGCGGCCGCGGCCGGGCGAGCCAAGCCAGCCGAGATAGAAACCGACCAGCTGCCACAGGGCGTCAAGGCCGAGGCATCCCGGCATGACTGGATCGCCCTTGAAATGACAGCCGAAAAACCAGAGGTCCGGCCTGATGGCGAATTCGGCGCGGATATGTCCCTTGCCGTTGGCGCCGCCGGTCTCCGAAATATCCGCTATGCGATCGAACATGAGCATCGGCGGCAGCGGCAGTTGCGCATTGCCGGGGCCGAACAATTCGCCCCGGCCGCAGGCCAGAAGGTCCTCATATTCAAAACTGGAGCGACGTTCGCTCATTTTATCTCACTTTCCAGATCGCGAGGATGGCCCTTTCGGGCGGCCGTTTGGGGCGGAGCGCGCCTTCCTAACACAGGGGCCATGCGCCTGAAAGCGGCAAGGAAACGGTCCCGGCCGAGGTCGGTGGGCCGACTTATTCCACTTTTTCGTCCGGATAGACGCCCCAGAGCATCTTCTGGGACATATAGCCATCGTAGCCCGCGCCGTAGATGCGGCACCAGCCCTTGTCGCAACGCTTGATGTTGGCGATGACACCGGCCTGCAGATTGGCGACCGTCTCGGAGTTATCCTGGGGCTTGGCGTGCAGGGGCATGATTTCGCCCTTCTTCCAGGGCGAAATGATCACCGTGCGGCGGCCCGACAGCAGCGCCTGCAGGACCCAGCCTTCCGACCCTTCCGAATCGCGGACCTTGCGCCAGGTGTCGAACTCGGCGGTGATTTCCACCGGCAGCCCGGCGCGCTGGAAAAGCCAGGCAGCGCGATGATCCTTCGACGGGCCTTCGCGTAAATTGACGCGGTCGGATTTGAGGCTGACATAGCGCGGCAGCGGCAGACCGGTGACCGAGCCGACCTGTTGCGCCTGTGCCGGCGCCAGCGCCAGCAACGCCGACAGGAAGGAAAGGAGCATGAGCGTTCGGGTGAATGTTCGCGGCCGGCTCGGATGGCGGAAAGCGGACAGTCCTTTATCCCTGCCCTGATCGTCCCTGCTTCGTCCGAACGTCAATGCGACCACTCCGAAATCTCCTATCGTTACGCCAATAAACCGAGCAGGCCGCGGCGGCCGGCCAAGTCTTGGCCAGTCTAGTCTTGGCCAGCCAAGTCGTGGCCAGTCTAGTCGTGGCCGGTCAAGCCATTTTCCACGCGCAATCTTCCATACGAATTCGCTGAAAGGGACAGTGTCTGAGACCAGCGGATTTGGTAGTCTCTCATCTGCGCCCGTTACGGTTAATGCGCGGTGAATCGAGCGGTCGCGGCACACCGCTTGCCTTGCAAATATGGCTTGGTGGCGGCAAGGCTTGATGATGGGCTTGATGGCAGGCTTGGCAAAGGCAGTGCCGAGGATGGTTTTGATGGCAGGCGGATTTTAATGGCGAGCAAGAAGCTTGTAATCGTGACGCGCAAATTGCCCGACAGCGTCGAAACGCGCATGCGCGAACTTTTCGATGCGCAGCTCAATCTCACAGACCAGCCGCTGAGCCACGACGACTTCGTCAAAGCCATGCAGACCGCCGATGTTCTGGTGCCGACGATCACCGACCGGATCGATGCGGCGATGCTCGAACACGCAGGGCCGAAGCTGAAGCTCATCGCCAATTTCGGCAACGGCGTCGACAACATCGATGTCGCCGCCGCGGCGAAGCGCGGCATCACCGTCACCAACACGCCCGGCGTGCTGACCGACGATACCGCCGACATGACGATGGCGCTCATTCTCGCCGTGGCGCGGCGCATCGTCGACGGCGCCAAGACGATCCCCGCCGGCGAATGGGCGGGCTGGTCGCCGACATGGATGCTGGGGCGGCGAATCAATGGCAAGCGATTGGGTATCGTCGGCATGGGCCGCATCGGCCAGGCGCTGGCGAAGCGTGCCCGCGCCTTCGGCCTGTCGATCCACTATCACAACCGCCGCCGCGTGGCGCCCGCCATCGAGGCGGCGCTCGAGGCGACATGGTGGGATTCGCTCGACCAGATGCTGGCGCGCATGGATATCGTCTCGGTCAACTGCCCGCATACGCCGGCGACCTTCCATCTGCTGTCGGCGCGGCGGCTGAAGCTGATGAAGCCCACCGCCATCCTGATCAACACGGCACGCGGCGAAATCATCGACGAGAAGGCGCTCACCGCCATGCTGGAAGCCAACGAACTGGCCGGCGCCGGCCTAGACGTGTTCGAACATGCGCCGGCAGTGGCGCCGAAACTGCTGCGCCTCGCCAAGGCGGGCAAGGTGACCCTGCTGCCGCACATGGGCTCGGCCACCTATGAAAGCCGCATCGAGATGGGCGAAAAGGTGATCATCAACGTCAAGACGTTCCTGGACGGACACAAGCCGCCGGATCGGGTACTGCCGAGCGCACCCTGAACCGCGTCAATCCTGTTGCCTCTTCAATCGTCCCGTGCGGCAAGCCGGATGGCGGCGGCGATCTTCTGCCGGTCGGCGACGAGGCCGGCCAGGGTCAATGTGAGTTTCACCAGAAACAGCACCTGCCGCGCCGGCGGCACCGCCTCGACCGCCCGGGCGACCTGGGCTGCGATCTCCTCGGCGTCTTGCGGGGAGAGGGTTTGCTGAACCAAGGATCATCTCCATTGTGAACTGGCGTTTCGCATATGGCGTTTCGGCCCCAGGCTGATTAACTACGCAGGGGGCGGCGGTGAGATTGTACAATAACGCCCCAAGGGACGTTCAACATGTTCGACGGGGCTTTGCAGGCCGTGGGACGCTGGATCGCCGGCTACCTGAGCAAGCCGCTCAAGGGCTTCATGCCACTGGCGACCGGCAATCCCGACGCCTTCATCCGCACCCTGCGGCCAGGCGACATCGTGCTCGTCGAGGGCAATACCCGCGTCGCCACGGCGATCAAATACCTGACCCAGTCGACCTGGTCGCATTCGACCCTTTACGTGGGGCCCATCCCCGGCCGCACCGAGGCCGACGGCGAGCCGCATGTGATGATCGAGGCCGATCTCGACGAGGGCGTGATCTCGATCCCGGCATCCAAATATGCGGCGGCCCATACCCGCATCTGCCGGCCGGTGGGCGTCAGCCTGGTCGATATCGACCAGGTCTGCCGCTACGCCATCGAACGCATCGGCTATGCTTACGATCTCAGCAATTTCATAGACTTGTTCCGCTATTTCCTGCCGATGCCGCCGGTGCCGACCTATCTGCGGCGGCGCATGCTGGCCTTCGGCGCCGGCTCGCCGACCCAGGCCATCTGCTCGACTTTGATCGCCGAGGCCTATCATTCGATCGGTTATCCCATATTGCCGGCGATCGGCGTGGCGGATGCGGTGGCGGCGGAACGGGGCGACGACACGCCAGTCGCGGTCCGGAACCGCGAAATCCTTCATATTCAGCATCATAGCCTGTTCGCACCGCGGGATTTCGACATTTCGCCCTATTTCAGTATCGTCAAGCCGACCCTGGAAACAGGCTTTGATTTCCATAGGTTCGTGCTGGAAGAGGCGCCGCCGCCGGGTTCGGCGTCGCGAACTGCGGCATCTTGAACCTTGCGAAGGCAGGTCCATATTAAGAAGCACGGGACGCCATAGCGGGTCCTGAACGAGGCGCCTGAGGGGCTTCGCAAGAGTATTGAAGATGTCCAGATTACCGACCCTGAATTCCCCCTTCCTGCTCGGCTTCGATGATATCGAGCGCGCGCTGGACCGGGTGTCGAGAACAGCCGCGGACGGATATCCGCCCTACAATATCGAGCGGCTGGCGAAGAGCGAGAATATGCCGGAACGCCTGCGCATCACGCTGGCTGTGGCCGGGTTCACGCAAGACCAGCTCGATGTGACCCTCGAAGAGCAGCAGCTCGTCATTCGCGGCCGGCAAACCGACGACAAGGAGAGGATCTATCTGCACCGCGGCATCGCGGCGCGGCAATTTCAGCGGGCCTTCCTGCTCGCCGAAGGCATGCAGGTTCTCGGCGCCGATCTGAAAAACGGGCTGCTGTCCGTCGACCTGGTCAGGCCGCAACCGGAGAAGATCGTTCAGAAGATCAACATATCGGCGCGGGACTGAATGTCAGCGCGATCAGTGCGGGCTCGCAAGAGACGCCAGTGGAGTAAGGAGTAGTGCAATGACCGAACATGAACAGAACACCGCAGCCGCCTCTCCCAAGACGGTTTCCATGACCCCGGAACAGCTCGCGCTGCTCGGCGGCGGTTTGATCGCCTATGTGCGCCCGCTGAAATCGGAAGACGCGCAGCGCCTGTTTCCGCAGATCGGTGAAATCCGGCCGGGCCTGAGCCTTTACGCGCTGCTGTCGGCCGACGGTTCGCCGATCATCCTGACGGATTCGAAGGACGCCGCCATCGCCAACGCCTGGGAAAACTCCCTGCAAACGGTGAGTGTCCACTAGAGCTTTTTCGGTTCTGATGGAATCAGAACCGAGCTCTAGGTTTTTGGTTTGACGCATTTTCTTCACGCGAACCGGCATCCACTTCGCTCGAAAATGCTCTAAGCCAACGGTGATTCAGGCGTGTAATTTCAAAATTCCCAAACGTATCGGCGGCTGACGTTCAGCCGCCGAACAACCGGCTCAGGAAGCCGCGATCCTGATCAGGGATCGAGCCCGTGCGATCGCTGTTACGGGCATTGCGCCGGTCGTTGCCGATGTCCGCCGGCGGTATCAGTGAATTTCCCGAATCCCTGCGGATCGACGGCGGCCTGCTCTGACTGCGCGATGCAGCTTCGCCAGCCTGGTTGATCGTCATCGGTCCGTTGCCGGGTCCGCGCGGCTGTTGCGGCTGCGGTTGCGGCACTGGAGCCGGCGGCTGGAACAGCGAGCCGATGGCATTGAGCGGCCCGGACAGCGGATTCGAATCGGGCGCCGCTGAAGCAACCGGAATACTATTCGGCGGCGCATTCGCCATCGGTATGCCTGTGGGCGGCGGCACGAGATCGCGCCAGGTGCCTGACGGCAGCGGCTGCGGCACAACGTTCTTCTGCGCCTCGCGCATGAAGCGGCTCCAGATATCGACCGGCAGATTGCCGCCGGAGACTTTCTTCGTCGGCGAATTGTCGTCATTGCCGAGCCAGACGCCGGCGACGAGATTGCTGGTGTAGCCGACGAACCAGGCGTCGCGATACTCCTGGCTGGTGCCGGTCTTGCCCGCCGCCTGCCAGCCGCGCAATTCGGCCTTGCGCGCCGTGCCCGTCAACAAAGTCTGCTGCATCATCGCATTCATCATGGCGATGTATTTCGGCTCGACGACGCGGCCGAAATTGGTGCCCTTGCGTTGATAGATGAGCTTGCCCGACGCGGTCTTCACGCGGGTGATGACATGCGGCTGCACCCTGATGCCGCCATTGGCGAACGGCGCATAGGCGGTGACGAGTTCAAGCGGCGTCACCTCCGATGTGCCAAGCGCAATCGACGCATTGGGCTGCAGGTCGGAGACGATGCCGAGGCGCTGCGCCGTCGACACCACCGCTTTCGGGCCAACCTCCTGCGCCAGCCGCACCGCCACCGTATTGAGCGACAGGGCCAAGGCCTGCGTCAGCGACACCGGCCCGTAATATTCGCGCGAGGCATTGGCCGGTTTCCAGCCCTTGATGTTGATCGGCGCATCGTCGCGCACGCTGTCGGGCGTGAGGCCGTTTTCGAGCGCCGACAGATAGACGAAGGGTTTGAACGCCGAGCCCGGCTGCCGCTTGGCGGCGACGGCGCGGTTGAACTGGCTGTCGGCATAGTTGCGGCCGCCGACCAGCGCGCGGATCTGGCCGTTGGGATCAATGGCGACGACAGCGCCTTGCGAGACGCCGTAGCGGGTGCCGTATTTGTCGATCTCGTCGCTGAGCGCGCGCTCGGCCGAGGACTGCAGGGCAGAGCTGAGCGTCGTGGTGACGACAATGTCCTGATCGATCGCTCCGATCGTGTCGTCGAGAATGTCGGTGACGAAATCGGCCGCATAGTTGATCGAGCCGGAGCCGCTCTCGCGCACCGCCTGGGCCGGGCGCGCCAAAGCGATCTTCGCCATCGCCTCGGTGATATGGCCTTCCTGCGCCATCGCGGTGATGACTTTGGCGGCACGATCGGAGGCGCCGCTGGGATTGCGGTTGGGCGCCAGCCGCGTCGGCGCCACCATCAGGCCGGCGAGCATGGCGGCCTCGGGCAGGGTGACCTGACGGGCGCTGTGGCCGAAATATTTCTGCGCCGCCGCCTCCACGCCATAGGCGCCGGAGCCGAAGTAGACGCGGTTGAGATAGAGTTCGAGGATCTGGTCCTTGGAATATTTCTGCTCGAGCCAGACCGACAGAATGGCTTCCTGGATCTTGCGCGAGATCGTCCGCTCCTGGGTGAGGAACAGATTTTTCGCCAGTTGCTGGGTGAGGGTCGAACCGCCCTGCATGCCGCCGCGTCCGGTGACGTTGCGGAAGACGGCGCGGGCGATGCCGGGAATGTCGATGCCCCAATGGGAATAGAAACGCCGGTCCTCGATGGCGATGAAGGCCTTCGGCAGGTAGGGCGGCAGGTCGCGCAGGTGCATGGCGGGGCCGCCGGTGTCGCCGCGATTGGCGAGCAGCACGCCGTCCTCGCTGACGATGGCGATATTGGGCGGGCGCTTGGGCACGGCCAGCTGGTCGATCGGCGGCAATTGCGCGGCGTGGTAGGCGATGAGGCCGGCCAGCGCGATGCCGCCCCAGATACCCAGGACCAGCGACGTGTAGACGAGCGTGCCCAGGACCGAGCGGCGCTTGCGCCGTGATTTCTTGACGCCGCGTCCTGACGATTGCGAATTCTTGTCTGATTTTTTGCCCAAATTCCTGTCCGACCCCCCGAAAAGCCTGCTCAGAAAACCGCGCTTGCGACGTCTGGAAGGCCGTTCGTCCTCGACATCTTCGTCGTCACGCTGCCGGGACTTGCGCTTGCGCGGGCCGGAGACGCGATCGGCCGGATCGGCGCGCAGATCCGTGGCGCGCGGCCGCGGCGCGTCGAAAACCGGTTCCTTTCTGCCGAATAAGCCGCGCATTGCACTCATGTCTGGCCGGGATTGCCTGTCTCGCCTGGCCTGTCTTGCCCTCTTAGCCCTCCTGTCGCACATCGATTAGGAATGCGGCAGGAGTGCGAGGGTAGAGCGGCGGGATTAAGCGGCGGTAAAGCAACGGCGCCAGCGTGGCCAAAATGCCGCAATGCAATGTGAAAACTGGGGAAAGAGAAGGCCAGGCAACCAGGCGCATGAAGCCGTGCTTGCACTGGGCCTTGCGAAAGGCGAAAGTTTGCGCCCTTCGGGCGAGCCGTTTCGGCCGAAGGTTCAAGATCGGGTCCGGCTATGAAGGTTACGCTGGAGCGCGCCGCGCTTCTGAAATCTCTGGGACATGTGCACAGGGTCGTCGAACGGCGGAATACGATTCCGATCCTTTCCAACGTCCTGCTGCAGGCCAACGGCCGCTCGCTGCTGCTCAAGGCGACCGATCTCGATCTCGAAATCACCGAAACCGTGGCCGCCGATGTCGGCCAGGCCGGCTCCACCACGCTGCCGGCGCACACGCTCTACGACATCGTTCGCAAACTCCCCGACGGCGCCCAGGTGTCGCTCGAACAGGCCGGCGACGGCGGGCAACTGCTGCTGCGCTCGGGCCGTTCGCGTTTCACGCTGCAATCGCTGCCGGAGACGGATTTCCCCGATCTCAACGCCGGCGACCTGTCGCACAAGTTCGTGCTTGCAGCCGGCGACCTCAAGAAGCTGATCGAGAAGACGCAGTTCGCCATCTCGACCGAAGAGACGCGCTATTATCTCAACGGCATCTACATGCACACGACCGATTCCGGCGGCCACACCATGCTGCGCGCGGTGGCGACCGACGGACACCGGCTTGCGAGAGTCGAAATGCCGGCGCCGGCAGGCGCTGCCGGCATGCCCGGCGTCATCGTGCCGCGCAAGGCGGTCGCCGAGGTGCAGAAGCTGATCGAGGACACCAACACCGAAGTCGGCATCGAAATGTCGACGACGAAGGCGCGCTTCACCTTCGGCGACGTGGTGCTGACCTCGAAACTGATCGACGGCACCTTCCCCGACTATGCCCGCGTCATCCCTTCGGGCAATGACAAGCGCCTGACGGTGGAACGCTCTTCCTTCGCCCAGGCCGTGGACCGTGTGTCGACGATTTCCTCGGAGCGCGGCCGCGCCGTGAAGCTCGCCATCGCCGACGGCAAGCTGACGCTCTCCGTCACGAATCCGGATTCAGGCTCGGCCACCGAGGAGCTGGAAGTCGACTACGATTCGAGCGCCATCGATATCGGCTTCAACGCGCGCTACCTGCTCGACATCACGGCGCAGCTCGACAGCGACACGGCGCTGTTCAAACTGGCGGACCCCGGCTCGCCGACAGTGATCCAGGACCGCGATGGGGCTGCGGCGCTGTATGTGCTGATGCCGATGCGGGTGTAGGCGGCGCTACTCGAAAACCGCGAAATCCGACAGAAGCCCTGATCCTGAGGAGCGCCTGAAAAGCGCGTCTCGAAGGACGGGGGCGTCGGGCCGTAGCCAGCCAACCGCGTCATGCCCGCGCTTGTTGTTTAGGCCCGTATGACGGTCGAGAGGTTCGCGCCTGACGCCCCCCGTCCTTCGAGACGCACGCTGCGCGTGCTCCTCAGAGTCTGACTGAAAAGTAACGTCGATATTCCAACATATTCTATCTTGTAGTTTTTAACCGAGCCTCCGCGTGTCATTCCCGCCAAGCGAAGCGCAGAGCGGGAATCCAGGGGCAACAGGGGAGACCTTAGCCTTCTGGATTCCCGCTCGCCCGCTTCGCGGACGTCGGGAATGACAGCGTTACTTTTCAGTCAGGCTCTCAGGATGAGGGCTTCTGAGAGGCTCGGCTCACTTCACTCCGCCGGCCTGCAGTTCATCGTCGGCTCATGCGCCAGTTCGCTTGAAAGCTTGTCGAACATGGTCTTAGCGATCCGGTTCGAGCCCTTCTGGGTAAAGTGCACGATGTCGACGAAGAGGTCGTCATCCCATTTGCCGTCGAGCCCCGGCCGCGTATCGACGAAGGGCGTGCCGGTGCGCTTCGCCACGTTTTCGACGATGCGGTTCTGCTCGGCGATGGCCGGCAGCAGGCGCTCGATCGGCTGGAAGACGCGGCCGTAGAAATCGATCACTTCCTGCGGCGACGATTGCGTGACCACGGCGCTGAGATTGGCGAGCACGACCTTGATGCCGTTCTTTTGCCCGAGCGCCACGAGCTGCGAATAGAGCTTGTCGGCGGTGTCGCTGAACACCGTTGGCTTCTTATCAGCGTTGTAGGCTTCGAGCCGCTTCGTATAGGCCTGCATGGCGACGCGGAAACTGGCTTCGCCCAGGAGAGGCGAACCGCGTTTGTGATAGACCGGCGCGCGCGGCATCAGGTCGATCTGCGGATCGACGACCGCGAGTCCGTTGTAGCCGTGATAGGAGACGAGCATGTCGGGCTTCAGCGGCAGCATGAAGCGCTCGATGCGGACCAGATTGTCGCTCAGGCCTGCTGCCGGCACGCCGGCATTGATGACTTCGATCTTGCGGTCGCAGCGCAGCGATTTATCGAAAAGCCCCTGCAGCGCTTCCGGCCAAGTGGTCTCACCGGCGCGGAACATGGTGCCGAACACGGGCGATTCGCCGACGATGAAAATCCGGTAGCGGCCGTTCTTGTCGACCGTCGTATCGGCGCCGCGAAAGCCGAGATTGTTGATCGGCACGTCGGCGTCGAAGAATTTTCCGCGCGAATTCGGAATCAGAATGAAGGGCAGTTGTCCTTGCGGATCGGGACCCTGGATTTTCGCCAGGACGCCACGACCCCATTCGGCGACATATTGCGCCCACCACATGCGGAATGCATCGGGATCGCCCTTGGCGTCGCGAAACGAATAGACCGGCGTGGCACCCGTCAGCACTGCGCCGATCGACGTGCGGGTGAACAGATAATCAGCGACGGGCAGCGCCAGCACGAAGACAAACAACGCCAGCGCCGCCGTACGCACGCCACCGAAGCGCCACAGGCGCAGGAGGATCAGCAGCGCCGCCAGACCGAGGATCAACACGAGCACGCTGCCGTAGAACGGCCATTGCCAGGCGTTGAAAAAGAAATAGCGGGTCAGCACCGCGCTGCCGGCAATCACGGCGAGCGTTCCTGCGAAGCCGGCAAGGGAGCCTCGTTCCTTCATGCGTGCAAGCATGGCCTGGCGAGCAGGTGCTGCTTCTTCAAGTGCACGGCGCTTGTAATGCGGCCGGGCCGCCAGGATGGGCGCTTCGAACGAGAAGAAGAACACGGCGCAGAAGGCGATGAGCAGCGCGACATAGATGACAAGCTGGACTACAAGCGGCAGATGCCCGATCTGCGGCCGCAGCAGCAGGATCGCCAGCATGTGGAACAGATAGATGGTGTACGAGACTTTGCCGAGGAAGAAGCAGACCGGCGCGAAGCTCTTTGCGCCATTGAAAGCGGCGCGAAATACATAGAGCGCGGTGATGGTGCCGGCACCGAGCAGGGCGGCGATGAACGGATAGGCATGTTGCGCGGCTGTTGACGAATGAACGGTGGCCTGCCAGCCGCAGATGAAGGCTGCCGCGAAGGTCAGCGCCGCTGCGCCTACCGCAAACCAGCGGCCGGTCTTTGCAAACCAGGCATCAAGCCGGTCGATGGCGCAATAGAGCAGGAAGCCGAAGGCGATGGCATCGAGCCGGAAGATGGTGACGCGCCGGACCTGCGCATCCCAATGCGCATTGTCTCCAGCGAGCGTGCGCAGAGCGATAATCGCCACGGCGAAGAGCGCGATCGAAACGATGAACTGCTTCCGCGAGGCGCGAAACATGTTCGCGACGAGAACGATCGCAGCAACGACAACATAAAAACATTCCTCGACCGACAGGCTCCAGGCGACGGCGAAATAATCCTGCTGGTCGGTAAGCGGGCGGAACAGATTCTGGACGTAAAACAGATATTGCGGAAACGATGAGGCGGCGAGATTGCCGCTGACGAGCGTGATGGCGATGAGCGCGACGAGATAGGGCGGGATGGTGCGCATCCAGCGGCGGACCAGAAAGGTCCAGATGTCGGAGCGGCGCACGGATTCGACACAGAACAGCAGTTGCGGGGCGAGCACGAAACCGCTGAGGACGAAAAAGATCTCGACCGCGAGAATCGAGATCACATTGGCGGCCGGCCAGTCCGTCGAGCCGAGCATGACGTAATGCGGGATAGCGACAGCGAGAGCCGCGACACCGCGCAGAAGATCGAGGGAGGCCAGCCTTTTCATGAGGCGGTCAATTGCCCGGATTGCTGTAGAGGAAGGGCACGTCGATCTGCCCGTTCACCAGCACGAAGAGCACCGCATAGACGAGCGCCACCAGCACCAGGGCCGTGACGGCATTTCTGCCGATGCCGCGTGGAAGAAGATTGAACCCGTGCACTCCGCCACTCCATTGCGCCCTTGGCGCGGAAGTGGACACCCTTATTCAAATAGGCTGGGGAATGCCAGTGTTCCGGGTGGAGGGAGGCTGACGCCCCCGTCCTTCGAGACGCGGGCTTTGCCCGCTCCTCAGGATGAGGGCTTCTGGTAGGCTTTTCCCATAGCCCTCATCCTGAGGAGCGCCTGAAAGGCGCGTCTCGAAGGGCGGGGGGCTACGCACGCACTAAGCCAAGCCTCAAATCGGATCGAAACCGCCCTCTTTATTGAGGCGGATCGCGCCCGAGAGCGGCGCCTGCACCCATTTGGCCGTGGCGCCGATGCCGCCGAAGGCGAAGAAATGCGGCGAGACATGATCGATCTTGCCCGCGGCCCTGGCGGCGGCGAGCGCCCGGATGATCGGATCTGGCGTGACCGCCTTGAAAGCGTGTTTGACGAGGCCGCTGCGCGAGGCCAGAGCCTCGGCCGAGGCCTTGACGCCACATTTGCGCGCATAATTCAGCCAGGTCATCAGGCTCGTCGGACCGGCGAGGCCGATGCGCACCGGGGCGTGAATGCCGCGCTCGCCGAGCCAGTTCAGCCACGCCAGGATGGGACGCTGATCGAAACAGAACTGCGTCACGATATGGGCCTCGAGGCCAGCGTTCTGGACGGCAGCGAGCTTGGTGACCAGATTGGCCTCTATCTCGTCCTCGTTCATGGCGGGATGGCCGTCGGGAAATCCGGGCAGGCCGACCGATTTGATGCCGCGGCGCTGGAACAGACCGCTCTCGATCACCGCCAGCGCCGTCTCGACGGTGCCGACGGGCTTTGCGGTATCGCCGCCGATCAGCAGCGCCGTGCGTGCGCCGGCCTCGTCGACCAGGCGGCCGACGAGCGTCTCCAGCGCGTCCATGCGGGGAAAGTGCCGCGCCGAGAGATGCGGCACGGGCTCCAGGCCGGTCTTGCGAACGGCGACCGCAGACGCCACCAGTTCATCCAGCGGCCGGTTCGGCAGCATGGTCAGATAGACACGCGCACCCGGCTTCAGACTCGTGCCGAGCGCGGCGATATCGCCTGCCGACGGACGCGTCGCCTCCAGCGAACAATCGCTCATGAAGCTGACGATCTGATCGACCGTTCCTTCCGGCGCCAGCGTGGGTGCGGGTGTCGCCATGCTATTCACGCCGGCGCGAGATGACGTAGGATTCGTCGTAGAACCAGAGGCCGTTGTTGCGCTGGAGCACGTCCTTGGTCGCTTTCAGATAGGCGTCGTTGGCGACGACGGGCGCCAGTCTGTCGTCTTCGACCTGGGCGACATAGATCGCCGCGTTCCATGCCGCGAAGGCCGTCGACGTGCCGATCGAGCCTTCGACCTCCGTCGGCAGAGTGTGCATGTGATAGCGGAAGTGCGACTTGGTGTCGGCGTTGGCGTTGAAGTTGAAATCGCGCGCAGCCGGCCCCAGTTCGTGCTTCACCTGTTTGAGAATTTCGTGGCGGTTGTTGGTGGCGAAGGGATTGTCGTTCGGCCACACCTTGTCGATGATTTCCATGCCGGGATCGCCGCCACACGAATGAATGCCGATCAGACGGCCGCCCGGACGCAGAGCGCGGGTCAGCGGCGCGATGACTCGCTTGGCCTTGAATTCGACCGAAGCGCGGGCGCGATAGGGCTGCGAGGCAATGACAAGATCGTAATCGGCCGGCGTCTGGCCGAGGCGCGGAATGATCGGATCGAGCGCGAATTTATGGTCGTCGCGGTAGATCACCAGAACCACCGGGCGATCATAGACCGAATTGCCGGTGCGCGGGCTGACGCGCGCGTTCCAGTTCGCCGCCAGGAACGGTTCGAGATCGGTGATCTGCTTGTCGAACGTATGTGCTGTGTCGCCGGTGAGGCGGACTTCGTGCCAGACCAGGCTCGACGCGGCGCTGAGCGATTTGACGGTGAGCCAGGGCGCATCCGCATATGCCAGATTGGTCAGCACAAGAACCGTGGAGGGATGTTCGCAGAAACGGTCGACCATGCGGCGTAGCGACAGGCGCACGTCCTCGAGGCTGATTTCCTTGCCGACCACATAGAACGGCATGGTCGGATAACGGTCGTGCATGGACCGCATGACATGCGCCAGCACGCTGCCGTCGCCAACGCCGGCATCGAACAGGCGGAAAGCCGGCGGCTTGGGATGGACGCTGGTGAGTTCCAGCGAAACCCGGTTGGCGACTTCCCATTTCTCGCTGCACGTATTGACGAACAGGAGATATTTCTGGCGGTTGTCGTAGAAGCGGAAATTGCGCTGGCCGTCGTCGGCCTCAGGCTTGGCCGGCTTGTCGCCCGACGGAGGCGGCGGCGGGGATTCGCTCGGCCGCTCTTCAGCCTGCGCCTGGCGCTCCGGCGCCGGGCGCGCGAGCACAATGCCCTTGGCGCGACCAGAGGGCGTGTAGTTCACCATGAAGCCGCGAATCTTGTCGAGCGTATCGGTGGTGATCCGTCCGCCGTTGCGAAGCCGGCTGACCAGCTTGCCGTCATTGATGGCGGCCCGTCCAAAAGTTGATTCCGCAAGTCCCGCCGTCCGGCAGAAATCGCTGATCTCCGACAATAGCTGCTGAGCGCTCATCCCTCACGCCTCCCTCATCCTCATCCGGCGACCGCTCTGATGTGCGGCCTGCCGGGAATGGAGAAAATTAATGGCGTCCCACAAAGAAATGCAAGCACAAAATGGCCCACTAAATTAGTGGGATTAATTCAAGGGCAATGGCCCATCTTCAAACCTTTGCCGGCCGCCCCGATTTTGTGGCACACAGGGCCATGCTCGATCTCGAGGCCAAAGCGATTCGCCATGCGCCGGCGCGGCCGGCGTTGCGACGCCTGAAACTCTCCGACTTCCGCTCATATAGCGCGCTCGACCTGGAGGTCGAGGCGCAGCTTGTGGTGCTGTGCGGCGAAAATGGCGCCGGCAAGACCAATATCCTCGAGTCGCTGTCGCTGCTGACGCCGGGCCGCGGGTTACGGCGCGCCGACATGGAAGATTTCGCCAGAGACACGGGCTCCGGCGGCTTTGCCATTTCAGCCGAGATCGACGGCCCGACCGGTCCTGTCCAGCTCGGCACCGGCGTCGAACCTGCGGCCGAGGGTGGTTCGTCCCAGCGCAAATACCGCATCGACCGCGCGCCGGTGTCGTCGATCCGCGGCTTTGCCGATCATGTCCGCATGGTCTGGCAAACCCCTGGCATGGACGGGCTTTTCGCCGGCCCCGCGGGTGATCGCCGGCGCTTTCTCGACCGGCTGGTGCTGGCGGTCGATGCCGAGCACGGCAGCCGGGTGAATGCGCTGGAGCGGGCGCTGCGCAATCGCAACCGTCTGCTCGAGGACGGAATCCGCAAGGGCGCCTGGCTCGAGGCATCGGAAAAAGAGATCGCCGAAATCGCCGTCGCGGTGGCTGCCGCCCGCACCGAAACCGTGGCCCGGCTCGGCGCGCTTCTGAGCCGGACCGATGAAGCCGACGCCTCTCCCTTCCCCTGGGCCGAAGTGGCGCTCGACGGCGCCGTCGAGCAGCTTGCCGCCGAACGCCCGGCGCTGGAGGCCGAGGATGCCTACCGCGAGATTTTGCGCGACAACCGCGGCCGTGACGCTGCCGCCGGGCGCACGTTGATCGGTCCGCAGAGCTGCGATCTGCTGGTTCGCCACGGCCCCAAGAACATGGAGGCCGCCAAGGCTTCCACCGGCGAGCAGAAGGCACTGCTTATCGGTCTCATCCTCGCGCATGCCCAGTTGGTGACCGCTATGAGTGGGATTTGTCCCATTATCCTGCTCGACGAAGTGGCGGCACATTTCGACCCGCGCCGCCGCCAGGCGCTGTTCGCGCGACTGCGGGCGCTAGGCGCCCAGGTCTGGGTCACCGGCGCCGATCCAAACCTGTTCCAGGACGTCTCCGGGCCGGACACGGAATTCCTCACCGTCACACCCGGACAGGTCTCGCGCGGATGAGTCAGCAAGCCGTCAGCCGACGCAGCGAGCCGGCGACGCCGCGCGACCTTTTGAAGTCGGTCTTCGGCTATGATGCATTCCGCCCCGGCCAGGAGCAGGTGGTGGACGCGGTCATCGCCGGCAAATCGGTGCTCGCCGTCATGCCGACGGGCAGCGGCAAGTCGATCTGCTACCAGCTGCCGGCGCTGCTCGACGAGGGCGCCACCATCGTCATCTCGCCGCTGATCGCGCTGATGCGCGACCAGGTGGCGCAGATGCGGCAGTTGGGCATCGAGGCCGCCTCGCTCAACTCCTTGAGCAGCGACGCCGAGACCAGCGCGACGTGGAACGCCATTCGCGCACGCAGTCTGCGGCTGCTGTTTCTCTCGCCGGAGCGGCTTGCCATTCCGGGCCTCGCCGAGCGTCTGTCACGCGCCGGCTTCGCGCGCATCGCCGTCGATGAGGCGCATTGCATTTCCGAATGGGGCCACGATTTCCGGCCCGACTATCGCGACCTGCGCAACGTGGCGCAGACGCTCGGCATCGGGCAGGTGATCGCCTTTACCGCGACCGCCGACAAGGCGACGCGCGACGATATCGCGGCGCGGCTGTTTTCCTCTGAGCCAGAGGTGTTTCTGCACAGCTTCGACCGGCCGAACCTGCAGCTCAGGTTCGCGGCGAAGGACCAGCAGCGCCGGCAGTTGGCGGATTTTCTTTCCAAGCGGCGCGGCGACAGCGGCATCGTCTATTGCGCCTCGCGCAAGAAGACCGAGGATCTCGCCGCCTATTTCGCCTCGCTCGGCCACACCGCCGTCGCTTATCACGCCGGCATGGAACAAGGCTTGCGCAATCGCAACCAGGACCGCTTCCTGCAGGAAGACGGCATCGTCGCCGTGGCGACCGTCGCCTTCGGCATGGGCGTCAACAAGCCCGACGTGCGCTTCGTCGCCCATGCCGACATGCCGGGCAGCGTCGAGGCTTATTATCAGGAAGTCGGCCGGGCCGGGCGTGACGGATTGCCAGCCGAAACGCTGACGCTCTACGGACTCGAGGACATGGCGCTGCGGCGGCGGCAGATCGACGAGCGCGAGCTTTCGGAGGAACAGCGCCGTATCGAGCATCGCCGCTTCGATTCCATGGTGATGCTGTGCGAGGCGGCCTCGTGCCGGCGGCAGGCGCTGCTGGCCTATTTCGAGGAAGCGAGCGAGCCGTGCGGGCGCTGCGACTGCTGCCGCAACGAGATCAAGCTCTCCGACGGCACGATCGAGGCGCAGAAAGCGCTCTCCGCCGTTGCCCGCACCGGCCAGCGGTTCGGTGCTGCCTATCTCGCCGACGTCCTCTGCGGCGTAGCCAGCGACACCATCAAGCGCAACGGCCACGACGCCATCAAGACCTTTGGCGCCGGGCGCGAGCGCAACAAGGCGGCCTGGAGCTCGATCATCCGGCAATTGTTCGCGGCCGGCGCCCTGGTCAACGCCAGCCACGAATATGGCGGTTTCGCCTTGTCGGAGACGGGACTCGACATCCTGCGCGGTGGCAGGCCCTTCCAATTGCGCGAGGCCTTGCAGCAGAAGGCCACGCCCGCGCCGCGCAAGGCTCGTGCCGCGCCCGTCGACCTGCCGCAGGAGGCCAACGATGCGCTGGCGGCGCTGCGCGCAAGGCGCCGCGACATCGCCCGCGAGGAGGGCGTGCCGGCCTTCATGGTGTTCGCCGACCGCACCCTCATCGAAATGGCCGAGAAGCAGCCCGCGACGCTGGGTGAAATGGCGGGAATCTACGGCGTCGGCGAGCGTAAACTTGAGCGCTACGGCGAGGCGTTTCTCGACACCCTCGCAGCCTTCGCGGCGGGGCGCTGAACGGCGCGTTTTTCGCCTCATTTCCCGCCCGATATTCACCTAGAATAACCGCCGGTTTCGCGTGCATTCGACCCCCGTTTCGGGGTATTGTTCGCGCGCGAATCGTCCCCATCTTCTGGTTGGGATTTCCAACAAATTTCAGAGAATTAAGCTTCATGGCCGAACCCGTCGAAGATATCGAACCTGCCGTCTACGATGCCGACTCCATCAAGGTCCTGCGGGGCCTCGACGCGGTGCGCAAACGGCCGGGCATGTACATCGGCGATACCGACGACGGATCGGGCCTGCATCACATGGTCTACGAGGTCGTCGACAATGCCATCGACGAGGCGCTCGGCGGCCATGCGACACTGGTCACCGTGACGCTCAATCCGGACGGTTCCTGCACCGTCACCGACAACGGCCGCGGCATTCCCACCGCCATCCATTCCGAGGAAGGCGTGTCTGCGGCGGAAGTCATCATGACGCAACTGCATGCGGGCGGAAAATTCGACCAGAACTCCTACAAGGTCTCCGGCGGCCTGCATGGCGTCGGCGTCTCGGTCGTCAATGCGCTGTCGAGCTGGCTGAAGCTGCGCATCTGGCGCGACGAGAAGGAGCATATCGTCGAGTTCGCCCACGGCGATGTGGTGGCGCCGCTGAAGACCGTCGGCCCCGCACCGCTGGACGACGACGGCAAGCCGAAGCGCGGCACGGAAGTGACCTTCCTGCCGTCGATCGAAACCTTTACCATGGTCGAGTTCGACTACGGGACGATCGAGCATCGTCTGCGTGAACTGGCGTTCCTGAATTCCGGCGTGCACATCATTCTCACCGATGCGCGGCATGCGGAAGTCAAGCGTGAGGACCTCTACTACGAAGGCGGCCTTGAAGCCTTCGTGCAGTATCTCGATCGCGCCAAGCAGGCGCTGATCAGCAAGCCGATCCTGATCAAGGGCGAACGCGACCGCATTACCGTGGAAGTCGCGCTGTGGTGGAACGACAGCTATCACGAGAACGTGCTGGCCTTCACCAACAACATTCCGCAGCGCGACGGCGGGACGCATCTGGCCGGCTTCCGCGCCGCCTTGACGCGACAGCTCACGGGCTATGCGGAATCTTCCGGCATCACCAAGCGCGAGAAGGTCGATCTCACCGGCGATGATTGCCGCGAAGGGCTGACCTGCGTCCTGTCCGTCAAAGTGCCGGATCCGAAATTCTCGTCGCAGACGAAGGACAAACTGGTGTCCTCGGAAGTGCGACCGGTTGTCGAAGGTCTCGTCAACGACATGCTCGGCCAATGGTTCGAGGAACATCCGCAGGACGCGCGCACCGTCGTGACGAAGGTTGTCGAAGCGGCGCTGGCGCGCGAAGCGGCGCGCAAGGCGCGCGAGCTGACCCGCCGCAAGGGCGCGCTCGATGTCGCCAACCTGCCCGGCAAGCTGGCCGACTGCCAGGAGCGCGATCCGGCGAAATCGGAACTGTTCATCGTCGAAGGCGATTCCGCCGGCGGCTCGGCCAAGCAGGGACGCAACCGCGAGTATCAGGCGGTGCTGCCGTTGCGCGGCAAGATTCTCAACGTGGAACGCGCGCGTTTCGACAAGATGCTGTCGTCGCAGGAGATCGGCACCCTGATCACGGCGCTGGGCACCGGCATCGGCCGCGACGATTTCAACATCGCCAAACTGCGCTATCACAAGATCATCATCATGACGGACGCCGACGTCGACGGCGCCCATATCCGCACCCTGCTGCTGACCTTCTTCTTCCGGCAGATGCCCGACCTGATCGAGCGCGGCCATCTCTACATCGCGCAGCCGCCGCTCTACAAAGTGAAGCGCGGCCAGTCCGAACAATATCTCAAGGACGAGCGCGCGCGGGAAGACTACCTGCTCGACAACGGACTCGACGGGGCGGTGCTGCGCCTCGCCGGCGGCGAGGATCGCGGGGCCAGTGATCTGCGCGCCATCGTGGAAGAAGCGCGGATGGTGCGCCAGGTGCTGGGCCAGTTGCACTCGCGCTACGACCGGGTCGCCGTCGAGCAGACGGCGATTGCCGGCGCGTTAAAGCCGATCGCGACGATTGGCTCGGAGGCTGCCCAGATCGCCGTCGAGATCGCGCGCCGGCTCGATGCGCTGTCGGACGAAACCGAGCGCGGCTGGCAGGGCTTCGTCGAAAACGACGGCTATGTGTTCACCCGCGAAGTGCGCGGCGTGCGCCAGGCCTCGACGCTCGATGCCGGCCTGCTGGCCTCGGCCGAAGCGCGCCGGCTCAACGAGCATGCGGAATCGCTGCACGCGATCTACGCGCAGCCGGCTATCTTCCAGCGCCGCAGCGAGGAAACCAAGGTCGCCGGACCCAGCGCGCTGGTCGATACCATCATGGCTGCCGGCCAGAAGGGCATCAGCCAGATGCAGCGCTACAAGGGCCTTGGCGAGATGAACCCGGAACAGCTCTGGGAGACGACGCTCGACCGCAACGTGCGCTCGCTGCTGCAGGTGAGAGTCAAGGAAGGCTCGGACGCCGACAGCGTGTTCGTGAAGCTGATGGGCGATATCGTCGAGCCGCGCCGCGAATTCATCCAGGACAATGCGCTGAGCGTCGCCAACCTGGACGTGTGATCTCAAGCTTGCATCTGCGTCGTCGTGCCCGGCCTTGTGCCGGGCATCCACGCGATGACGCTGCGCTGCTATTGCACAGAATATGACGGTGCTTTTTCTTTGGCGCTGTAGCGCACCGCGCCCGCAACAAGTGCGGGCATGACGGCAAGGTGGCGGCGCATCACCCAAGACAATCAGCACGGTTGCCAGACGCAGGAAAGTACGCAATCATTTCCTGCCCACCGCATAACGTGGGACGTTCAGCGAAACGCCAGCGGGGGGAGCCAGATGCTTTTGCCAACGACCGTCGTGGGGTCCTATCCGCAGCCGGACTGGCTGATCGACCGCGCCAAGCTCGGCATGCGGGCGCCGCCGCGCATCCGCGCCCAGGAACTCTGGCGGATCGATCCGCAATGGCTCGAACAGGCGCAGGATGACGCGACCCTGCTTGCCATCCGCGACCAGGAACTGGCCGGCGTCGACATCATCACCGATGGCGAGATGCGGCGCGAGAGCTATTCCAACCGCTTCGCCACGGCGCTGGACGGCATCGACATCGAAAACCCCGCCGTCGTGCCGAGCCGCAGCGGCAAGCCCGACCTGGTGCCGCGCATCATCGGCAAATTGCGCCGCAAGCATGCGGTCGAGCTGCGCGACCTGGAATTCCTGCGCAGGAACACCAATCACAAGATCAAGATCACCGTGCCCGGTCCGTTCACCATGTCGGCGCAGGCCAAGGATTTCTTCTATAACGACGAAGCTGCCGTAGCGATGGATTATGCCGCCGCCGTCAACGAAGAGATCAAGGACCTGTTCGCGGCCGGCGCCGACATTGTTCAGATCGACGAGCCCTATATGCAGGCACGGCCGGACCAGGCGCGGGCCTATGGGGTCGATGCGATCAACCGCGCCGTCGAAGGCGTGACCGGCACCACCGCCGTGCATCTGTGCTTCGGCTATGCAGCGCTGGTGAAGAACAAGCCCGCGGGCTATTCGTTCCTGCCGGAACTGGCGCGCTGCAACGTCAACCAGATTTCCATCGAGACGGCGCAGCCGGCGCTCGATTTCGCCGTCCTCGAACAACTGCCGGGAAAGACCATCGTCATCGGCGTCATCGACCTCAACGATACGGGCGTGGAAACGCCGGACGTCGTCGCCGAGCGCATCAAGCGTGTGTTCAAACATGTTCCGCCCGAGCGTATTGTGGTGGCGCCCGATTGCGGCATGAAATACATCCCCCGCGACATCGCCTTCCGCAAGCTGCAGGCCATGGTCGAAGGCACGCGGCGGGTGCGTCAGCAATTGGCGTGAGGATTCCAAGAGTATCCGCAAATGACCGACGCACCGCTGCCGCTGTCGAAATACAAGGTTCTCGACCTGACGCGGGCCCGCGCCGGCCCGACGGCGGCGCGGCAACTTGCGGATTGGGGCGCCGATGTCATCAAGATCGAAATGCTCGGCGGTGAAGGCGGCGGCTTCGACGGGCATCGCGATTCAGCCGACTTCCAGAACCTGCATCGCAACAAGCGCAGCCTGACGCTAGATCTGAAAAGCGAGGAAGGCCGCGAGATCTTCAACAAGCTTGCGGCGGCGAGCGACGTCATTCTGGAAAACTTCCGGCCGGACGTGAAACATCGGCTCGGCATCGATTACGAGACGATCCGTGTCCTTAACCCACGCATCGTCTACGGCAGCATTTCCGGCTTCGGCCAGGACGGGCCCTATGCGAAACGGCCCGGCGTCGACCAGATCGCGCAAGGCATGAGCGGGCTGATGTCGGTGACAGGCCTGCCGGGACAAGGGCCGATCCGCGCAGGAGCAGCCGTCGGCGACGTTTCGGCCGGACTCTATCTGTCGATCGGCATTCTGCTTGCCCTGCTGGAGCGCGAAACTTCCGGCAAGGGCCAATGGGTGCAGACGACGCTGGTCGAAGCGTTGATCGCGGTGATGGATTTCCAGTCGGCGCTCTGGCTGTTCGAGGGCAAGGTGCCGGGGCAGGCCGGCAACAACCATCCCTATTTCATTCCGACAGGAACGTTTCCAACCAGCGACGGCTATATCAACATCGGCTCGGGCACGCAGAAGTCGTGGGCGCGCCTGTGCATCGCCATCGGCGCCGATCATCTGGTCGAGCGCGACGAGTATCGCAATTCGGAAACGCGCCTGCAGAACCGCGATGCGCTGAACGCGGAGATCGCTGCGATCCTGCGTACAAAGACGAGCGCCGAATGGGTGAGTGCTCTGAATGCGGGCGGCGTGCCGTGCGGGCCGATCTACAAGGTCGATCAGACATTCGCGGATCCACAGGTCAAACATCTCGGCATCGCGACCGCCATCGATCATCCGAGGCTGGGCAAGCGCGAAATCGTCGGACAGCCGATCCGCATGTCACGCACGCAATGGCGCCTCGACCGCGTGACACCCGAGGCTGGCGAACATTCTACTGAAATCCTGCGCGATCTCGGATATACGGACGATGCCATCGTATCGCTGCGTATGAGAAAAGTTATCTAGCGCGCGAATTTCAGCAGGAGTTGGAGACTGATGACGGATCTTACCGAAAAAATGATCGGCAAGAAGGACGGATCGATCGGTTGGCTGATCTTCAATAATCCCACACAGCACAACGCCCTTTCCCACGAAATGCGCCTCACCACGCTCGATATTCTCGACGATTTCGAACGCGATGATGACATTCGCGTGATCGTCCTGCGTGGTGCGGGCGAGAAGTCATTCATCTCCGGCGCGGATATTTCGCAGTTCGACGGCTATGCAAACGATGCCGACCGGCAGCGCGATATGTCGACGGTCTCGGCCCGCCTGGCGGAGCGTTACGAGCATCTGCGCAAGCCGACGATCGCGATGATCCAGGGTTTTTGTCTCGGCGCCGGCGTCGGCACGGCTCTGTCGGTCGATCTGCGGATTGCGTCGGAGAAGGCACAATTCGGCATTCCGGCCGGGCGGCTCGGCGTTGCCTATCCCTTGCGCAGCGTGCGCCGCCTCGTCGAGATCATCGGCTCCGGCAATGCGACCGAAATGCTCTATACCGCAAAGCGCTATTCGGCGGCGGAAGCATTGAGCATGGGGCTGGTCAACAAGGTCGTTCCCCACGACGAACTTGAAGCGAGCGTGCGGGATCTCGCGGCGACGATCGCCGACAATGCGCCGCTGACGATCTATGCCTCCAAGGTGGCGATCCGCGAAGCGATGAAATCAGATGCCGACCGCAACAACGGCCTCATCGATTCAGTGATCGCCGCCTGTTTCTCCAGCGAGGATCATGCGGAAGGCCGCAAGGCTTTTGCGGAAAAGCGCAAGCCGGTGTTCAAGGGGAAGTAGGACTCTTCCTTCTCCCGCCTGCGGGAGAAGGGTCAGCGCACCAACAGTAACGCGCTTCCCAATCCACCTGCCGCGGCAATCGTTGCAAGACCAAACCCATTGCGTTCGCGCTGCAATTCATGAAACAGCCGCACAGCAAGAATGGCGCCGGAGGCGCCGATGGGATGGCCACGCGACAATGCGCCTCCGCCGCGATTGACGCACGCTGGATCGAGCCCAGGCGCGGTGATGCTGGCCATGGCCTGAGCTGCAAATGCTTCCATGATTTCGGCGACAACGATTTGCGAAGTATTGAGCCCATGCCGTGCCAATAGCGCCTGCGCCGCAGTCGTCGTCAGCAATCCCGGCCGTACCGGATCGCCGGCGACCCGGATGCTGCCGACAATTCTGATCGGCTGCGGCGTCGAGTTCATCGCGACACGTCTTTTATCGGAGACAACGAGAACGATGGCTGCCGCATCGGCTTCGACCGCGACCGTCGCCGCCGTTGCGGCATAGACACCCTGGCCGGAGATCGCCGGCAGGCGGGCGCAGGCGGTTTTGCTCAGACGCCTTGTGAACGCGTCCGCGCTGATACCTTCCAATGGCACGATCTCGTTGCGCGACGCCTCTTGCGCCTGCATCGCCTTGCGATGACTTTCGACGGCGTATGTCTCCTGCGCCGCACGGGTGAGCCCAAGTTCCTGCGCGAGCAGCACCGCCGCCTCGATCATATCCGGATCGCGCTCCGGCCAGGGCGCGAACGGCGGGCGCTGATATTCTTGCGCCGCCTCATTCGCCTGCAGCGGCCGGGTGAAGCGCAAAGGCGAGCGGCTGTAACTTTCGATGCCGCCGGCGAGCACGATATCACAAGCACCGCTGGCGATGCGGTCGGCCGCGGCGGCGATGGCGTCGAGACCGGAACAGCATTGCGTATCGAGGGTCAGGGCCGGCTTTGTCTCAGGGATGCCGGCGGCCAGTGCGGCGAGGCGCGCCGGATTGCCGCCGCCGTAAAGCGCATTGCCGAGAATGATCTCGTCGACCTCTTGGGCGCTGATGCCGCTGTCGCGCAGGACCATCTGCAACGCCGGAGCGGCCAATGCTTCGACGCCGAGGGAACGGAAGGCTCCGTTGCGTGGCGCGACCGGCGTCCGCCGTGCGGCGACGATCCAGGCGCCGCTCACGTGATGCGTTCCATCGACATGGTCTTCATCAAGGCCGCCATGGCGGCAAAATCGGTTTTGCCTGATCCGGTCGTCCGCCACGTCTCTGTTCTCAGATAGATGCGCGGGATATTGGGAAGCGGCAGCAGCCTGCGGCAGTGCGCGATGATCTCCGATTGCGTCAAGGCAGCCTCCGGCGCCAACGACAGCAGCGCCACCAGCCGCTCGCCGCGATCCTCATCGGGAGCTGCAAACACCGCCGCGGCGGCAACGGCGGGATGCGCCTGCAGCACGGTCTCGATCTCTTCCGGAAAGATGTTCTTGCCCGACGACAGGATCATGCGATTGGCACGGCCGGAGAGATGCAGGAAGCCCTGCGCATCGAACGATCCGACATCGCCGACCGAGACGGCATCACCGGAGCGCAGCAGATGCGAGCCGACACCGGTGGCATAGCCCATGAACACCAGCGGGCTCTCGACGAATATATGGCCGGTTTCGCCAGCGGTCAGGGGCTTGCCGACGTCGTCACGGATGCTGACGCTGACGGAAGCAAACGGCCTTCCGACCGACGTTGCCGGTGCGCCGTCCCCCTCCTTGCGCACGGCGATGAAACTCAGTTCGGACGCGCCATAGAATTCCGCGATCCGCGCCTGTGGAAATGTCGTCTTCATCCGCGCGGATTCTTCGGCATTCAGTTTGGCGCCCGACGACAGCAGCCAGCGCGGCGATAGCAGAGGCTTTGCGCCGTCTTCCTGCATCGCCGTCACCATCATGCGGAAATGCGTCGGTACGCCGTAGAGGACGCTGGCTTTATGTCTGGCTGCGAACTCCACGGCGCGATCGGGACGAAACACCGCGTTCATCACCAGGGGTGCGCCGACGTGCATGGCGTGCATCGCCGCATAGAGAAACAGCGAATGCGTCATCGCGCCCGGCGCGTAAATGACATCGCCGGCATTGATGCCGAACTCCACGGCGTCGGCATCGAAACTTTGGATCCAGGAGCGATGATGGCGGCGATAGCCCTTCGGCGCCCCGGTGGAACCGGAAGTGAAGCCGACATAGAAAGGCGCAAGATCGTCGATATCGGCCAGCGTCGCGCGAGGTACTGGCACAATGTCGCGCAAGCCCTCCGCCGCAGCATCAAAACGCAGATCGTGCTTGTCGAGCACGATGCGGCGGCGGTGACGAATGCCAGGATCGGCGGTGATGAGCAGTGCGGGATCAAGCAGAGCCAGGACGGATTGCGTCCGCGATGGCGGCCAGGCGGGATCGAGCACCTGTGCCTCTCGGCCGGCGCGGGCAATGGCCAGGAACAGCGGCACGAAGGCGGGTCCATTGGACAGATGCAGCGCCACCGCACGCGGCTCATCGTCGAGACCTGCAAGCTGCGACGCCAGCGCCGATACCAGATGATGTAGATCGCGCCATGAGATGACTTCGCCGTCGCAGACGATCGCATGCCCGGCTGGATTGTCCGCCGCATGACGGCTGAGCGTTGCGCCGATAGTCATGACGGCTGCTTCGGCACGTTGAGACGAGTGAGGCGATCGCCGCCGGCGATGCTGGCGACATAGGCACAGGCCAGCGCCTTCAGAATATCTCCGGGCACGAAAATGAAATCGGCGACTGCCGCCTGTCGCAGGCTCATGCCGACTTTCCAGGCGAGGTAGCAGAAGCCCACCGCATGGATAACGAGCACGCCGCCGACCAGGGCGGCGGCATAGGCGCGCAGGAACAGATTGCCCGGCCATGTTTTCTGCATGAGCCAGCCGGTAACGTAGGCGCCGGGAATCCAGCCGATCAGATAGCCGGCCGTCGGCCCGAAGAAGACGCCGAGGCCGCCGCGCCCGCCAGCCAGCAGTGGGGCGCCGACCGCGACCAGGAGCAGGAACAGCAGGACGCTCACTGCGCCACGCCATGGCCCCAGCAGGGCGCCGGCAAGCATGACGCCGAGTGTCTGCAAGGTGATCGGCACGCCGCCGGCAAGCGGAATATCGAGCCGGGGGAACAGGCCCATGGCGGCGATCAGAGCGGCGAACAGGCTGATGCGGACGATATCGCGCGTTTCGAACATGAGCAGCCCTAGTCCTTGCTTCGTTTGGTCGAGAAGCCACGCGAATCCAGCGCTTCGGCGACGTGGTCGGCCAATCTTAGGATATCTGCGACAAACGGCGCCAGCAGGCGCAGCGGCGGCCTCCGGCCGGTGCGGGCGCGCCAGGCCTCGCCGCGCTTCGTCCATTCGTTCAACAGGACCGGCATGAAGCGGATCACCAGGGCCACGGCGAGCGAGACCTGGTTTTCATCCACGCCGATGCGGCGCAGCGGCCGCAGCACGGGCGCCAGCGCATCCATCATCTTCAGCATCGGCGTCGTCGCAGTGACGAGATCGGCGAGCAGGATCATCGCCACAAGCCGTGCGATGGAGGCGATAGCGAGTTCCCAGCCCGACGCATAGGCCTGCAAGGCTCCGATGCCGATGAGGAGCGGCACGAGTGGAGCGTAGAGACGCAGCCGCGACCAATGGCCGAATATCGTCACGAGGTAGAACGCCAGCACGGCAAGCGTGGCGACGAGCAGGCCGCGCCCATCGTAGAGCTGCGTGAAGCCGAGGGAGATGACGGCCAGCGCCAGCAGTTTGTGGCCGGCACCGACGCGATGCAGCCAGGTCTTTTGAGTCAGATAGGGCGCGATCATGGCGCGCGTCCGATGCTGTCGACGCAGCGCTGGCGATAGGCCGCGATCACCTGCGCCGGCGCGCCATCGGCGGCGATCTTGCCGCCGTCGATCCAGATGACTCTATCGAAATTGGCGAAGACGTCGAGATCGTGGCTCGCCATGATGACCTGCTGCGGCAGCGCCGCGATCATCTTCATGAACTTCATCCGCGACGGCAGGTCGAGGCTCGAGAACGGCTCGTCGAGCAGAACCAGCGACGGCATCATCACCAGGATCGCCAGGATACAGAGATGCTGCTTCTGGCCATCCGACAATTCGCCGACCGACGTATCGGCCCAGTCGGCGCAATCGTGCGCCGCGAGAAAGGCGCGCGCGGCGACATCGGCCTGTTTCGAATTCATGCCGGTGCAGCGCAGGCCGAAGGCGAGTTCTTCCGCGCCGGTGGGAAACACGATCTGATGTTCGGGATTCTGGAAGATGAAGCCGACCTTGCCGGGCAGGCTGGCGCGCTGCGCCTTCGTCTCGAGGCCGTGTACCACGATGGCGCCGGCATCCGGCAGCAGCAAGCCGTTGATGAGCCGCAGCAGCGAGCTTTTGCCGGCGCCGTTGTCGCCGATCAGGCCGACGCGCAGCTCGGCAATATCGAGCGACAGGCCAGCGAACAGCGGGCGGTCCTGCCGTGCGAGCGAGACGCCGCTGAGAACGATGTTCCTGTCGCCAGGCTGGGTCATTATGCTCGCGAACCGAATAAAGGCCGCCGGACCATGGCGGAGCCGCGATCTTTAGCAAGGCTTCGGCCACACCGCAAAGGCGGCCGCGGCAGCCCCTTGCCAGCGCCGGCCGGCGATTGCATGATCGCGCCATGGCGGCAGCGGCATGTCGCGCGGGATAAGGGAGGAGAGGAAACGGAATGCTGGAGTTTCGCAGGCTGTCGAAACATACCGGAGTTGAAGCCATCGGCGTCGATCTAAAAAGCCGCCTCGACGACGATACGAAACACGAATTATATCGGGCCTTCGTCGATCATTGCGTGATCCTGTTCCGCAATCAGACGCTGAGCGAGACCGAACTGGTCGAGGCGACGCGCAATTTCGGCAAGGTGCCGGATTATGTCCGCCCCAAGGCGCTGCAGGCGAGCGGCCAGGCGAAGCTGCCGACGCAGATCATGCTCATCACCAATATTCGCGAAGACGGCAAGCCGATCGGCGCCCTGCCCGACGGCGAGATGTGGTTTCACCACGACATGATCCACACGCCGCTGCCGCACAAGGCGACCTTGCTCTATTCGGTGCAGATCCCGACCCACGGCGGCAATACGCGCTTCTCCAACCTGTTCGCCGCCTATGACGCCTTGCCCGACGACCTGAAGCATTTCCTCGAAGGCAAGAAGGCGCGCAACACGTTTCGCTACAACAGCGCTACCCGCGATGATGACAAGGCGCTGAAGGCTGTGAGCGAAGCGGTGCATCCCGTCGTCGTCACCCATGAAGACACCGGCCGCAAGGCGCTTTACGTCGACCGGCTGATGACGCACCGGATCCTCGACATTGCGCAGGACGAGAGCGACACGGTGCTCGAACACCTGTTCGACCATGTGGAGAAGCCAGAGTTCATCTACGATCATCAATGGCGGCCCGGCGATGTGGTAATGTGGGACAACCGCTCGTCGATCCACGCGCGGGAAGATTTTCCCGCCGACCAGATCCGCCTGATGTGGCGCACCAATGTCGCGGGCACGAGCGTGCCGGCTTAGCAAAGCAAGACGTATCGGCCGTTTCAATTTGCAACGAAGCCCTCATCCTGAGGAGCGCTCATAGGGCGCGTCTCGAAGGACGAGGGCGTCAGGCCGAAGCCTAAGATACACTGTGCCGTAGACACTTCTTGATATAAGCAGATGCAATGCCTGATTTTCCAAATCGCATAACGCCCCCGTCCTTCGAGACGCAGCGCTTTGCGCTGCTCCTCAGGATGAGGGCTTCTGGTGGGTTTGTATAAACGCAATAGACGAGGACAAAACACATGCTCGCTGGATGGTATGAACAATGTGGGCCGGCCGATGCGGTGATCCGCACCGGCGAGATGGACAAGCCTGTCGCCGGGCACGGCGAGGTTCTCATTCGCGTGCATGCGTCGGGCATCAACCCGTCCGACTACAAGCGTCGCGGCAATGTCAAAGTGCCCATCGAGTTTCCGCGCGTGGTGCCGCATTCCGACGGCGCCGGCGTGATCGAAGCGATCGGCGCCGGCGTTACCGGCTTTCACGTCGGCGACCGCGTGTGGATGTTCAACGCGCAGTGGGCGCGCGCCATGGGGTCGGCGGCCGAATATATCGCGCTGCCGGCGTCGCTGGTGCGGCCGCTGCCGGATGCACTCTCGTTCATCGAAGGCGCATGTCTCGGCATTCCGGCGATGACCGCCTATCACGCGATCTTCCGTGACGGACCAGTGAAAGGCCAGACGATCTATGTGCCGGCCGCGACCGGCCGGGTCGGCGCCTATGCGATCCAGTTCGCGAAATGGGGCGGCGCGCGCGTGATCGCCAGCACCGGCTCGGCGAAGAATTTCGATATCGTCAAAAGCCTTGGGGCAGAGGTGGTTCTCGACCGCAAGAGCGACGACCTGAAAGGCCGAATCCTGAAGGAGACCGGCGATCATGGCGTCGACAGGATCATCGATGTCGACTTCGGCAACACGATAGAATTCGACGAGCAGATCATCGCCGAGGGCGGCGCCATCGTCTCCTATGGCGCGGCGGCGCCCGGCAAGGCGGCCGTGACTCTGTCACCGCGGCGGGCGCGCAACATGTCGATCCATTTCATCTTCATCTATCTGCTGAACGAGGCGCAGAAGATTTCCGTGTGCGATGGCATTCTGCATGCGGTTGCCGAGAACGCCCTGCAGCACCGCATCGCCGGCACGCTGCCGCTGAACGAGCTGGCGCGAGCCCACCGGGAAGCGGAGACGCAATCGGGCACGGGGCATATGGTGGTGACGATCGACTGAACGACGCTTCGGAGCCCGGCCGAAAGTACCTCCGTCATCCCCGACGCGCGAAGCGCGAGCGGGGATCCAGGAGTCAAGGGCGAAAGATTTGGGCGAAGACTTGCGCAAAAACTTGGGGCTACCACGTTGCCCCTGGATTCCCGCTCGCGCCTTCGGCGCGTCGGGAATGACACGCCTGCGATGTGCTCTTCCTACGCCCGCAACTGGCGCCTCGCCTTGCGGACCAGATAGTCGAAGTTGATCTTGTGCTGCTCGGGGCGGCCGATCTTGTCGTTGAGCTTCATCACGTCCGCGCGCGGGAATTCATCGCCGACGGAGCCGGTGGATTCGGCGAGGATCTGAATCTGCGCCGCATTCTCCAGCATGATTGTGAGGATGACGCATTCCTCGATCGTGCCGCCGGTGGTGGCGACGCCGTGGTTCTTCAGGAAGGCGGCCTTGTGGCTTCCCAGCGCCCTGGCGACGCCGGCGCCCATTTCCTTCGAGCGGATGAGATCGATGGTGTCGCGGTAGACGCCGATACCGTCGGCGAAGGCGGCACTCGGCTGGCTCAGCATGCGCAGCGGCCGGTCGGTGGCGGAGACGGCGACCGCATGGGTCGGATGGGCGTGGATGACCGAGTTCACATCGGGACGGACACGGAAGATTTCGGAATGGATGTAGACCTCGCTGTGGCGCGGGCCGCCGCCGGCGATCTTCTCGCCCTCGATGTTGCACGTGACGATATTGTCCATCGTCATTTCATCGAAACCGAAGCTGTGCGGCTTCATGTAGAACAGGTTCGGCTCGCCCGGCACGCGCACGGACACGTGGCCGCGGGTGAAATCGGCGAGACCGTTGGCTTCGAGAACAAGTCCGGCGTCGATGAGCTTTTGCTTGGCTTCGTCTTTTGTCATGATTTTTCCTCCCGTATCTGGCGCGATCAGTCTGCGCCTGCTCGTCGCGCATTTGGTTGGCGGATGCAAGAGGGGGGCAGTCGGCAATGAGCAGCAGGCGGTCAGCCTGGAAAAGCTCCGCGCTGCCGGCCGCCATCGAGAAATCAGCAGCTTTTCCCTCGCAATCCACTGCTTTTCCCAGGTTTGTCTACAAGCTTATGCACAAGCATGGCTGACGTGCTTTTGCGGTCCGATCGCAGTTGATGCGGAACCCTCATTCCAATAAGGCTAACGCTTTGCCAAGCGGAGGAAAAACATGTCGATTTCGCTTCACGAGGCCTCGGTACCGGTTTTCGTCCAGTTGCTGACCGGCGTCTCGGCCCTGATGGACAAACTCAACGAACAGGCGGCCGCCAAGAAGATCGATCCAGCGCTGTTTTTGAGCGAGCGCCTCTATCCCAACATGTTCGTCTATTCGCGCCAGGTGCAGGCGATGTGCGACTGGGCGGCCAACACCACCGCGTGGCTGGCCGGCGTCGAGCCGCCGAAACACGCCAATGACGAAAAGACCGTCGCCGACTGGCAGGCGCGCATCAAGCGCACGATCGATTTCATCAGTTCGGTCAGCGCCGACGCCGTCAACAGCGGCGAGACCAAGGACATTATTTATCCGGCCGGCGGCGGCACCCGCAAAATGCAGGGCAAGGATTTCCTGCTGCACCAGGCGCTGCCGCAGTTCTATTTCCACGTCACGACGGCCTATGACATTTTGCGCGCCCGCGGCATCGACTGCGGCAAGCGCGATTTCATGGGGCCGGTGCCGCGTATGACGCAACTGACCTGAAATTTAGTCAAAGACAGCAACAAGGGAAGCAGAATGTCGATTCAGCGTATCGAAGCCGGCCCGCGCATGAGCAAGGCCGTCGTGCACGGCGACACCGTCTATCTGGCCGGCCAGGTCGCGGATGCCGCCAAGGGAAAGAGCGTCGGCGAGCAGACAAAAGAGATCCTGTCGATCATCGACGGCCTGCTGGCGAAGGCCGGCACCGACAAGACGAAACTGCTGTCGGCCAACATCTGGCTGGCGGATATTTCCACCTTCGCCGAGATGAACGCACAGTGGGACGCCTGGATCGTCGCCGGCGAGACACCGGCCCGCGCCACGGTGGAAGCCAAACTGGCGGCGCCGGACTACAAAGTTGAAATCATGGTCGTCGCTGCGAAGTAAGCGATTTCACGGAAGGGTCGACAGCCGCAACGCGCAAGCGCTGCGGCTGTTTTGCTTTATCCGGCGAACTTTCGCGAACCCGCCACGCAGAAGACGACGGCGACGGTGACCGCCAGCATCATCCACGTCACCGGCTCGTGCAGCAGCGCTGCCGCAAGTGCGAGACCGAAGAACGGCTGCAGCAATTGCAACTGGCCGACAGCCGCGATGCCGCCCAGGGCAAGGCCGCGATACCAGAAGATGAAGCCGATCAGCATGCTGAAGAGCGACACGTAACCAAGGCCGAGCCAGGCCGGCAAGGCGATGCCCGAAAAGCTCGCTGGCCTGTAGACAATCGACAGCGCGATCATCACCGGCAGCGACAGCACAAGCGCCCAGGAAATCACCTGCCAGCCACCCAATGTGCGCGACAGCCTGGCGCCTTCGGCATAGCCTAGGCCGCAGACCACGATGGCCGCGAGCATCAGGGCATCGCCAACGGGAGAAGCCGTAAGCCCCTGCGCGAAGGCGAAGCCCGCCATCAAGACGCTGCCAAGCGCGGAGAACAGCCAGAACGCCGGCTTTGGCCGCTCACCGCCGCGCAATACGCCGAAGATCGCCGTTGAAGAGGGCAGCAGGCCGACAAAGACGATCGAATGCGCCGAGGTGACATGCTGGAGCGCCAGCGCCGTCAGCAATGGAAAACCGACGACGACACCGCAGGCGACGATGAGGAGCGAGAGCAGATCGCCGCGCAAGGGACGCTTCTGCCGGAACGCCAGGAGCAGGCAGACCGCCAGCATGCCGGCGATCGCGGCGCGGGCGACCGTCAGAAACACCGGCTCGAACTGCATCACCGCCATGCGCGTGGCCACCAGCGATCCGCTGAAAATCACCACGCCGATGAATCCGCTGATCCATCCGCCCGCCGCCCGGTCCATCTCCATCTCCTCTGTCAACGGAACCTTGTCGATGCCGGCGACTGGCAATTCCAGACACAATTCTGTACAGTTTGGCCAAACTGTTATGGTATCGGATTCAATACGGATGCTGGATGAAAGCACAGGCGGGACGCGGGTTTCGATGGTCATGGCCGCCATCCGGCAGCGTATTGCCGGCCGCAGCCTGACATCGGGCGACAAACTGCCGTCGATCCGCTCGTTCGCCGGCACCATGCAGGTGTCGACGTCCACGGTGGTCGAGGCCTACGACCGGCTTGCCGCCGAAGGCGTGATCCAGTCGCGTCCGGGCTCGGGGTTTTACGTGGCGAGCCAGGCGGCGGCGCTCGCCTTGTCGGAAGTCGGCCCGAAACTCGACCGGGCGATCGATCCGTTCTGGGTATCGCGCCAATCGCTCGAAGCACGGAGCGCCGAACTGAAGCCCGGGTGCGGCTGGCTGCCGCCCTCCTGGTTGCCGGACGACGGCATGCGCCGGGCGTTGCGCACCCTGTCGCGCGCCGCCGGTCCGGCGCTCGCCGAATATGATGCGCCGCTCGGCCTGCCGCCGCTGCGCCAGCTTATTTCACGGCGCATGGGCGAGCGCGGGATCGAGGCTTCGCCGGACCAGATCATGCTGACGGAATCAGGCACGCAGGCGATCGATCTGCTCTGCCGGCTGCTGCTCGAGCCGGGAGACACCGTGCTGGTGGACGACCCCTGCTATTTCAATTTCCATGCGCTGCTGCGCGCGCACCGGGCCCGCTGCATCAGCGTTCCCTATACGCCGGCGGGGCCGGATGTGGAGCTGTTCGCCCAGGCGCTCCGCGATCACAGGCCGCGGCTCTACATCACCAATTCGGCGATCCATAACCCGACCGGCGCGACGCTTTCGCCCGTCACCGCGCATCGGGTCCTGAAGCTTGCCGAACAATTCGGCCTCACCATTATCGAGGACGATATCTTCGCCGATTTCGAGCATGCGGTGTCGCCGCGGCTGGCGGCCTTCGACGGTCTCGATCGCGTGATCCACATCGGCAGCTTTTCCAAGACATTGTCTGCCGCGGCGCGCTGCGGCTTCATCGCCGCACGCCGCGACTGGATCGAGGGATTGATCGACCTGAAAATCGCGACGTCTCTTGGCGGCGGCCGCCTCTCCGCCGAACTGGTGCTCAACCTGCTGCGTGACGGCGGCTACCGCAAGCACATGGAAGCGCTGCGCCAGCGCCTGTCCCGCGCCATGGGCGAGGTCACCACCAGGCTGAAGGCGCTGGGCATCGAGCCATGGCTGGAGCCGCAGGCCGGTCTGTTTTTATGGTGCCGGTTGCCGGACTCCATCGATGCTGCCGATGTTGCGCGGGAAGCCCTTGTAGAAAATATCGTTTTGGCTCCCGGAAATGTGTTCAGCCTGGCGCAATCGGCAACCGGGTTTTTGCGCTTCAACGTCTCGCAATGCGAGGATAGCCGCGTCTTCGACGTGCTGGGGAGATCGATCGCGCGAAGGCGCTAGAGCTTCGGTTCTGATAGAATCAGAACCGAAGCTCTAGTTTTTGTTTTGACGCGTTTTCTTCACGCGAACCGGCGTCCACTTCGCTCGAAAACGCGCTAGGCGCCTTGTTCGTCGCCATTCAGCGGATTCGCCGGATCCCAATCATAGTGCATGGTCTCGAAGCGCATCGAGAAGGCGTCGACCAGCAGCATGCGGCCGACGAGGCCTTCGCCGAAGCCGACGATCTGGCGGATGACTTCGATGGCCATCATGGTTCCCATCACACCGGTCAGCGCGCCGAGAATGCCGGCCTCCGAACAGGTCGGCACGGTGCCTGCCGGCGGCGCCTCCGGAAACAGGCAGCGATAGGTCGGGTTGGGCCTGCCGTCCGCAGCCGTCTCGAACGGACGCAAGGTCGTCAGCGAACCATCGAAGACGCCGACCGCTGCGGTCACCAGCGGCTTGCGCTCATGAAAGCAGGCGTCCGACACCGCATAGCGTGTTTCAAAATTGTCGGAGCCATCGGCGATCACATCGTAGTCACGGATGATCTCGCGCGCGTTGGCAGCCGACAGCCGCAACGGATGCCCGACGATCTCCACATGGGGATTGAGCCTGGCGATCGCGTCGCGCGCGCTGTCGAGCTTGGGCCGGCCGATGTCGGGCGTGCCGTGGATGATCTGCCGCTGCAGATTGGACAGCGAGACCGTGTCGTCGTCGACAATGCCGATGGCGCCGACGCCGGCGGCGGCGAGATATTGCAGCAAAGGCGCGCCCAGCCCGCCGGCGCCGACGACGAAGACCCGCGCCGCCTTCAATTTCTGCTGACCCGGCCCGCCGATGTCGCGCAGGACGATGTGGCGGGCGTAACGTTCGATTTCTTCGCCTGAGAGCTTCATGGCGGGGAAACTATCAGGTCGCCCGGCTGCGGAAAACGTTATATGAGCGGCCGGACATGCAGACCCTTATCTCCAGACGATCCATCCTCCTTCAGCTTGCCGCGCTTGTGCTGACCGCCGTGGTTTTCGGTATCTGGCCGCAGATCGATGTCGACGTGGCGCGGCTGTTCGTACGCGACGACGGATTGTTCGTGGGCGTTTCGGTGACCGGCCATGTGCTGCGCAACATCCTTTACGCGCTGCCGCTGGTGCTGGGCGGCGGCCTCCTGCTGATCTGGCTCGCTGCGCGCTGGCACATGCCGAAATGGCCAGTGCCGTCAAACCGGGCGATCGCCTTCATGCTGATCAGCCTGGCGCTTGGCCCCGGCCTGCTCGTCAACGGCGTTCTGAAGGAGGTTTCGCACCGGCCGCGGCCCTTCCATGTAACGCAGGTGCAGGGCCTCGGCGGCAAGTGGGATTTCCGGCCCTGGTACCGGTTCGACGGGCAATGCGAGAGCAATTGTTCCTTCGTGTCCGGCGAAGCCTCGGCCGCCATGTGGACCCTGGCCCCGGCGCTGGTGGCGCCCCTGCCGGTGCGGGCGCTTGCCATCGGCGCGTCGATCCTGGTTACCGTCGCCACCGGCCTGTGGCGGATGGCGCTGGGCGGGCATTTCCTGTCGGACGTGCTGATGGGGGCGCTGCTGACCAGCCTGACGGTCTGTCTTCTCTATCTGGCGATGTTTCGCCACTCGGGGCCGGGGCGGCCTGACTTGCACGAAGTTGTGAAGGCAAGCTACAAAGATAAACTTTACAGGTAAACTTCATATCTGTGATATGGCGGATATGAACGACGAGGCCCCAGCCGCACCTGCTTCCGCCTTGGCAGCGGAGCTGCGCGCCGTGGTCGGCAAGCTGCGGCGGCGGTTGCGCGAACAGTCGAACCCCGGCGACCTGACGCCATCGCAAGTGTCCGTGCTGCTCCGCCTCGAACGGCACGGTCCCGCAACCGTGTCGAGCCTGGCGCGCAAGGAGGGAATGCGGCCGCAATCGATGGGGTCGGTCATCGCCCCGCTCGAGACCGCCGGCCTTTTGAGCGGCGCACCCGACCCGAATGACGGACGGCAAACCATCCTGTCGATCACGGACACCTGTCGGGAATGGATCAGGGAGGGCCGGGCCGCACGGCAGGACTGGCTGGCCCACGCCATCGAGGCAAAGCTCTCCGCTGCGGAGCAGGAGACCCTCGGCGCGAGCATCCAATCGCTCAAGCGGCTCGTCGACGGGAGTATCTGAAATGGCCTGGCTCTATCTTGCATCCTACCTGTTCGGCGGCGCTTTTCTGACCAATGCCATTCCCCATTTCGTCAGCGGCGTGATGGGACGGCCGTTTCAGAGCCCGTTCGCAAAGCCGCCCGGCGAAGGGCTTTCCTCATCGACCGTGAACGTGCTCTGGGGCTTTTTCAACATTGTCGTTGGCTACATTCTCGTTTGCCGCGTCGGTGACTTCGAGTTGAGGATCACGAGCGACGTCATCGCGTTCGGGCTTGGCATTCTTCTGATGGGCCTGCTGAGTGCGCGATTGTTCGGCCGCTTCCACGGCGGCGCTGCGCCGCAACGTTCATGAGCGTCTCGACGACGGGCATGTTTCGGTCACTGCGGACCTTCAACTATCGGGTCTGGGCCGCCGGCGCGCTCGTCTCCAATATCGGAACATGGATGCAGCGCACGGCTCAGGACTGGCTGGTGCTGACGCAGCTCACCCACCAGAACGCCTCCGCGGTCGGCATCGTCATGGCGCTCCAGTTCGGCCCGCAGATGCTGCTCTTGCCGTGGACGGGGCTCGCGGCCGACTACTTCAACCAGCGCAAGCTCCTGATGGTCACCCAGGCGACGATGGGCGGGCTGGCGCTGGCGTTGGGACTGCTTACCGTCACCGGCGTGGTCCAGCTCTGGCACGTCTACGTATTCGCTTTCCTGTTCGGCTGCGCGACGGCCTTCGATGCGCCCGCCCGCCAGACCTTCGTTACGGAACTGGTCGGCGATGCGGAACTGCCGAACGCAATCGCACTCAATTCGACCTCCTTCAACGCCGCGCGCATGGTGGGACCTGCGATCGCCGGCGTGACGATTGCTTCAGTCGGCACCGGCTGGGCATTCCTCATCAACGGCATATCCTTCATCGCCGTGCTGACCTCCCTGTCTTTGCTGCGCGTCGACGAGTTGCACGCGAACGCCAGGGCGCGCCTCAGCAAGGGAAGCTTCTTGGAAGGCTTCCGCTACGTCTGGTCGCGCCCGGACCTTGTGGTCATCCTGATCATGCTGTTCCTGATCGGCACGTTCGGACTGAACTTCCCGATCTTCATTTCGACGATGGCTGTTACCGTCTTTCACGCCGATGTCGGCGCCTACGGGCTGCTGACATCGATCATGGCCATCGGCACGATCTCGGGCGCCCTGCTCGCCGCCGGCCGCGACCGGCCGCGCTTCATGTCCGTGATGATCGGCTGCGGCGTCTTCGGCCTCGGCTGCACGCTGGCCGCCATCTCGCCAAGCTACTGGCTGTTCGCCGGCTCCCTCGTCATCATCGGCGTGGCGTCTCTGACCATCACCAACACCACCAACAGCCTGATGCAGATTTCGACGGAGCCGGCCATGCGTGGCCGGGTGATGGCGCTGCGCCTTGCCATCGCGCTGGGCGGCACGCCCATCGGCGCGCCGATTGTCGGGTTCGTGTCCGACCATTTCGGGCCGCGCTGGGGGCTGGGCGTCGGCGCCGCGGCGGGCTTTGCCGCGGCCCTTGTGGCCGTTTATGCCATAGCCAAGGGGATGTCGGCCTCGCCGGCAACCAGGGCTTTTCGGCGATAAAGCGGGATGCCGCGCCTTAACCCCGACTTGCGCTGGCATTTTCGCCCTCTATAGTCCCGGCAAATTCCACAAGCTTTCCTCAACCCTCGCCCGCTTTCAGGTTTCCGTCCCCATGTCCAAGCCGTCCAAAGATATCAAGAAAGTCGTTCTCGCCTATTCGGGCGGCCTGGATACGTCGATCATCCTGAAATGGCTGCAGACCGAATACGGCTGCGAGGTCGTGACCTTCACCGCCGATCTCGGCCAGGGCGAAGAGTTGGAGCCGGCCCGCCAGAAGGCGCTGCTGCTCGGCATCAAGCCGGAAAACATCTTCATCGACGATCTGCGCGAGGAATTCGTCCGCGATTTCGTCTTCCCGATGTTCCGCGCCAATGCCCAATATGAAGGCCTGTACCTGCTCGGCACCTCGATCGCCCGGCCGCTGATCGCCAAGCGGCAGATCGAGATCGCCCGCCAGGTCGGCGCCGACGCCGTCTGCCACGGCGCCACCGGCAAGGGCAATGATCAGGTGCGGTTCGAGCTTGGCTATTATGCCCTGGAGCCGGACATCAAGGTCATCGCGCCGTGGCGCGAATGGGACCTGACGTCGCGCACGGCGCTGATCGCCTTCGCCGAAAAGAACCAGATCCCGATCGCCAAGGACAAGCGCGGCGAGGCGCCGTTCTCCGTCGACGCCAACCTGCTGCACGCCTCCTCGGAAGGCAAAGTGCTGGAAGACCCGGCCCAGGAAACCCCGGACTACGTCTATTCGCGCACCATCGATCCGGAGAAGGCGCCCGATACGCCGACCTACATCACCGTGGATTTCGAGAAGGGCGACGCCACCGCCATCGACGGCAAGAAGATGTCGCCGGCCACCCTCCTGACCGAACTCAACCGGCTCGGCCGCGAAAACGGCATCGGCCGGCTCGATCTCGTCGAGAACCGTTTCGTCGGCATGAAGTCGCGCGGCATGTACGAGACGCCGGGCGGGACCATTCTCTATTTCGCCCATCGCGGCATCGAATCGCTGACGCTCGATCGCGGCGCGGCTCATCTCAAGGATGAGCTGATGCCGAAATATGCCGAGCTGATCTACAACGGCTTCTGGTTCTCGCCCGAGCGCGAAATGCTGCAAAGCCTGATCGACAAGAGCCAGGAATTCGTCACCGGCCGCGTGCGCCTGAAACTCTACAAGGGCAGCGCCTGGGTCGTCGGCCGCGAAAGCCCGTATTCGCTCTATGACCAGGAACTGGTGACGTTCGAAGAAGGTGCGGTCGCTTACGATCACCGCGATGCGGCGGGCTTCATCAAGCTCAACGCGCTGCGGCTGCGGACCCTGGCGAAGCGGAATCGGCGGAACAAGAGATAGGCGTCGGCTTTAACCTGAGTCCTGTCTGGATCATAATCCGCCTCGACTGGCGGATTATGCCGGCTGCCCAGTTGCATCTCATAGATGCTGTATGGTGACTCATGGATACCCAGCTAACGCGCGGTCTGAAACGACGTGTGATGTATGTCGAGAATAAAGACGGCATGATTGAAGGCGCCCGCGCCAGAATTGGCTGGGTCACGTTCTCGAAATCCGCGCAGACCGTTTATTATCGTGGCAGGGAATTGACGAAGCTCAAAGGGCAAGGAGTTCGCGGGAACTTCATGGATATAGCAACCCGCGAGGAGTTCTGGGTTTCAGGCGTAAAAAAACGCGGATCGAATGCGCACCCTGCCGAGCGCGGCATATCAATCATCATCGACGATGACGCCCGGCTTGAATACGAAGCGATCCGATCATCGGTGCAATGTGAATAGTCCAACCACGAAAATTTGAAGCGCCCTCTCACGGCCGCGCCGATGGCGCGACCAGTTCCTCGATCTGCGCCTGCGTCAGCGGCTTCTGGATGAACTTTCCATCAAGCGCGTCCTGCATGATGATGTCGAGGCCCTTGACCTTTTCGACACTGAGCATCTCGCGCGAATAGAAATCATCCCGCAGTTTCTTCGCCGTCGCGACATCGGACTTGATCATCTCCGCATAGATCTGCAGCGGCTTCGGGTCGGCGCTGTAGATCCAGTCGACGCTGTCGGCATAGGCGCGCATGAACCGCGCGGCCATATCGGCCGAGGCGCTCTTGTGCACGGCGATGATGCGCAGCGCCTGGTTGCGGATGCGGTCGAAATCATTGTCCTTGAACAGCACCCGGATCTTGCCCGCCGCAAGCGCATCCTGTCCGAATTCGGCGAAGGCAAAACCGACATCGACCTGACCGGTCATCACCTGGGTGAAGGTAGCGCCGGTGTTGCCGGTGGCGACCAGTTTCGCATCGATGCCACGCGCGCGCACGGCGAGCGCCACCGCATGGGTGCCGGAACCTGTCGTCGAATAGGCGAGGGTGTGGCCCGCAATATCCTCCATCCTGCGAATGGGGGACGTGGCCGGCACGTACCAGTAGTTGGCCGAGCCGATCGTGCTGGCGCCGATGATGCGCAGCGGCGCGCCCTTGGAGAAGGCGCCGACCGCGCCCGTCGCGCCGATCGAGACGCCGAACTGCGCGCTTTGCGAAATGATGGCCTGCAGGGTTTCGCCGCCGCCCGCCGTGTAGAACACCTCTGGCTTGAGCCCCTGCTTTTCAAAGAAACCACCGCGATTGCCGATCTCGACGATGAAGGCTTCAAGATTGCCGCCGGAGCCTATGGCGACCTTGATGGTTTCCGCCGCGAATGCAGGCGCGAGCGACAGCAGAAATGAAACACCGACCAGAAGCCCTTTGAACATGTCGCCTCCCAGGTTTGCTGCGTTTCGTTCCCTGCTTATGTCCCTGACATGACAGGCGGCAGCCTGCGAAAAGCCTCGCACGACTGTCAGCTGTTGTCATCAGCGACACCGACGGAACCTCGCAAACACGGTCCCGGCAAACTATCTCAGGGCGAATTTCACACGCGGTTTCGAGGAACAAGGCATGGCACTCTCCCTCTACGACATCAGCATTCCGCCCGTGATCAAGGGGCTTCGCAATCTGTCCGCTATCCTCGAGCGCGGGCGCGCCCACGCGAATGAGGCCGGCATTGCCCATGCTACAATGCTCGAAGCGCGCCTCTTCGCCGACATGCTGCCTCTAACCGGGCAGATTCAGCGCGCGAGCGATACGGCGAAACTGATGGCCGTGCGTATCGGCGGGGTCGCCAACGCGCCGATGGCCGACACCGAGACCTCATTCGATGCCCTGCAGAAGCGGATTGCGGCGACGATCGCCTTCCTGGAAGCCGTGCCGGCCCAGGCGGTCGAGGGCAAGGAGGAGGCAGAGGTGCTGCTTCCGGCCGGCAGCGTCCAGCGGACCTATTCCGGGCGAAGCTACGTTCTGGAATTCGCGCTGCCGAACTTTTTCTTTCACGTCACCACGGCCTACGACCTTCTTCGGCACAACGGCGTGCCGGTCGGCAAGCGCAATTATCTCGGCTGGGAGTGACGGCTTCGAAGCCCCGACGCCCTTCGAGGTACGGCGTTTGGCTATTTAACAATTGAAATCGCGCAATTAATGCCTATTTAGGGACCGGGTATCTCGGAATACGAAGGCGTTGCGCGGCAAATTTCGCCCCGGCCGCGCTTTCAAGTTTCAATTTTGAATCTTTTCGTATATGGGATGCTGCAACTGCGAACGGCATTCGTGCCGTGGCGCGTCCGCTATTGTTTGGCCGAGTGACGTTCTGGCCTCCGCCGGCGGTTCTTTTTCTCAATGAGATCAGATAGTCCCATGAAATTGCGCAACATCGCCATCATCGCGCACGTCGATCACGGCAAGACCACTCTCGTCGACCGGCTGCTGCAGCAATCCGGGTCGTTCCGCGAGAACCAGCGGGTCGCCGAACGGGTCATGGATTCGAACGATCTCGAAAAGGAACGCGGCATTACCATCCTGGCCAAGGCGACCTCGGTCGTCTGGAAGGATGTGCGCATCAACATCGTCGACACCCCCGGCCACGCCGATTTCGGCGGCGAGGTGGAGCGCATCCTGTCCATGGTCGACAGCGCCATCGTGCTGGTCGACGCCGCCGAGGGCCCGATGCCGCAGACGAAATTCGTCGTCGGCAAGGCGCTCAAGATCGGCCTCAAGCCGATCGTCTGCATCAACAAGGTCGACCGGCCCGACGCCCGCGTCACCGAAGTGGTCAACGAGGTGTTCGATCTCTTTGCCGCCCTCGACGCGACCGACGAACAGCTCGACTTCCCGATCATCTACGGCTCTGCCAAGCAGGGCTGGATGTCCGCCGAAGGACCGGACGGCCCGACCGACCAGGGCATGGCGCCGCTCTTCGACCTGGTGCTGAAATACGTGCCGGAGCCGAAGATCGAGGAAGGCTCGTTCCGCCTGCTCGGCACCCTGCTCGAAGCCAACCCCTATCTCGGCCGCATGGTCACCGGCCGCGTCTTCGCCGGCAGCATCAAGCCGAACCAGAGCGTCAAGGTTCTCGACCGCGAAGGCAAGGTTGTCGAACAAGGCCGCGTCTCCAAGATCCTGGCCTTCCGCGGCATCGAGCGCCAGCCGATCGACGAGGCCGAGGCGGGCGACATCGTCGCCATCGCCGGCCTGGAGAAATTCAACGTCGCCGACACCTTGTGCACGCCCGATGTGGTCGAGCCGCTGCAGGCGCAGCCGATCGATCCGCCGACGCTGTCGATGACCTTCATGGTCAATGACTCGCCGCTCGCCGGCACCGAGGGCGACAAGGTGACGAGCCGCGTCATCCGTGACCGCCTGCTGCGCGAAGCCGAAGGCAATGTGGCGCTCAAGGTCGAACAGGCGCCGAACTCCGACGCCTATATCGTCTCGGGCCGTGGCGAACTGCAGCTCGCGATCCTGATCGAGACCATGCGCCGCGAGGGCTTCGAGCTCGGCATCTCGCGCCCGCGCGTGGTGATGAAGCGCGGCGAGAACAACGAACTGCTCGAGCCGATCGAGGAAGTCGTCATCGACGTCGATGAAGAGCACTCCGGCGTCGTCGTGCAGAAGATGGCCGAGCGCAAGGCCGAGATGATCGAGATGCGCCCGTCCGGCGGCAATCGCCTCCGCCTCGTGTTCCACGCGCCGACGCGCGGCCTCATCGGCTATCAGGGCGAGTTGCTGACGGATACGCGCGGCACCGCGATCATGAACCGGCTGTTCCATGGCTATTCGCCGTTCAAGGGCGATATCCAGGGCCGCCGCAACGGCGTGCTGATTTCCAACGAAGCCGGCGAAGCCGTCGCCTATGCCTTGTGGAAGCTGGAAGATCGCGGCCCGATGATGATCGAGCCGGGCTGGAAGGTCTATCGCGGCATGATCGTCGGCGAGCATACGCGCGACAACGATCTCGAGATCAACGTGCTCAAGGGCAAGCAGCTCACCAACATCCGCACCCAGAGCAAGGACGAAGCGGTGCGCCTGACGCCGCCGATCCGCATGACCTTGGAAAAGGCGCTGGCCTATATCGAGGATGACGAGCGCGTGGAAGTGACGCCGAAGTCGATCCGCCTGCGCAAGGCCATCCTCGATCCGAACGAGCGCAAGAAGTCCGTGAAGATGAAGGACGCCGCGGAGTAAAGCACTCTCTGTCATCCCCGACGCTTGCGCAGCAACCTCGAGATCAATTACTTAGATGATCATCGATGTAGACTGCGAAAGGCGCGGCGGGCTATCGGCGGTATTGAAAAGACTCGCCTTTCGGATGCGTCTAACGACGCATCTCAAGATGTGTGAATGCCATAGTGCGCAGCAAGCGAGCGGGGATCCAGACCTAGCGGTTCAGCGCATGAACGGCCGGCATTGACGCAGTTGCAACGCCTGGTTTCCCGCTCGCCCGCTTCGCGGGCGTCGCGAATGACACTGCGGCCTCAGCGCTGACACACCTTGCAGAAGAACGTCGACCTTCCCGACTGCACCAGCCGCTGGATCACACCCGTGCACGCGGGCGTCGGGCACGGCGCGCCCTCGCGGTCGTAGACGCGGAAGGAATGCTGGAAATAACCCAGGGTGCCGTCGGTCTGGCGGTGATCGCGTAGCGACGAGCCGCCGGCGGCGACTGCTTCCTGCAGGACATCCCTGATCGTGCCGGCGAGGAGATCGGCCTTGCCCAGCATCTGGCCTTTCTTTGCTGCGAGCGTGCCCGCTGCGCGGCGCGGCGAAAGACCGGCTCTATGCAGGGCTTCGCAGACATAGATATTGCCGAGGCCGGCAATCAAGGTCTGATCGAGCAAAGCCGCCTTCAACGGGGCTTTCTTGCCGGCGAAGGCAGCAGCAATCAGCGCGCCGTCGAGTTCGTTGCCGAGCGGCTCGATGCCGATGTCGCGAAACAGCGGATGGGCCTGCAGATCGGCGCGGGCGATCAGGTCCATGAAACCGAAGCGGCGCGGGTCGTTGTAGGTGATGCGCGCGCCGTTCGACATCTGGAACACCACATGATCGTGGGCCGCATTCTTCGAGCGGTCGTGATGAAATACGCCCGGCGCTGCTGAATCCTCGCCGTCATAGTCGATGCGAAACGAGCCGCTCATGCCCAGATGCATGATGAGCACGGTGCCGTCGTCGAGATCGCCGACGAGATATTTGGCGCGGCGGCCAAGAGCGGTGAGCCGCCGGCCTTCGAGCCTGCCGGCAAAATCTTCGGGAAACGGAAACCGCAGGTTGGGCCGGCGCTGCTCCACTTTCGTGAAAATATGGCCCGCCATGAAGGGCTCGAGGCCCCGGCGCACGGTTTCGACTTCGGGTAGTTCGGGCATTTCGACCGTTCAGGATGATGGCAGATAGGCGTTTAGCCTACATAGCCTTGCCGACGCGCCCGCGCTATGGTCGCCGCAGCCGGAGCCCTTCATGCAAGCTGATGCCAAAACCCCAGAAAACAACGAGTCCGAAGCCGATTTCGGCTTTTCCAAGGTTCGTCTCGACGAAAAGCAGGGCCTGGTCGACGATGTCTTCCACAAGGTGGCCAAGCGCTACGACCTGATGAACGACGTGATGTCGGGCGGGCTGCACCGGGTCTGGAAGGACATACTGATCGCCAAACTTGGCCTCGGCCGGCACCGGGCGTTCCGCCATCTCGATGTCGCCGGCGGCACCGGCGATGTCGCCTTCCGCATCGCCAATGCGGGCGGACCCGGCACCCATGTGACCGTCGCCGACATCAACACCGGCATGCTCGAGGTCGGGCGTGCGCGGGCCGAGAAGATGCACCTGCGCAACCAGGTCGACTTCGTCGAGGCCAATGCGGAAGAGCTTCCCTTCGAGGACAAGACCTTCGACGGCTATACGATCGCCTTCGGCATCCGCAACGTGCCGCGCCGCGACAAGGCACTGTCTGAGGCCTATCGCGTGCTGAAACGCGGCGGGCGGTTTCTGTGCCTGGAATTTTCCGAAGTCGACGTGCCCGTGCTCGACGAGATCTACAAGGCCTATTCGTTCACGGCGATCCCGGCGTTCGGCAAGGTCATCACCGGCGACGGGCAGCCGTACCGCTATCTGGTCGAATCGATCGCGCAGTTTCCCAAGCCGGAAGAGTTTCGCAGCATGATCGAAGCTGCAGGATTTCAGCGCGCCGCCTATCAGCGGCTGACCGGCGGTGTCGTCTGCATTCACTCCGGCTGGAAGCTTTAGGATCAGGTTTAGTGTTTCAAGCGGCCGGTCATATTTTTCGTCTTACGCACGCAGCCTGGGTGATGGCGCGCGAAGGGGTGTTCTCGGATGTCGATCCCGCCATCCTGCCGCCGGTGGCGCGCGCGCCGCTGGCGCTGGCGAAGCTGATTGCACGCCGGGCGCAAGGCAACACCGGCTCGCGGCTGACGCGCGCCATGGCGCGGCTGGGCCCGTCCTATGTGAAGCTCGGGCAGTTTCTGGCGACGCGGCCCGACATTGTCGGCATGAATTCGGCGCGCGAACTGGAGCAGTTGCAGGACCGCATGCCGGCGTTTCCACGCGCCGAGGCGATCGCAACGATCGAACAGGCCTTCGGCCGCAAGATCGGCGACATCTATGCGGAGTTCAGCGAGCCGGTCGCCGCGGCCTCGATCGCACAGGTGCACAAGGCACGCATCGCAGACAGCGCGGGGGACCGCGAGGTGGCCGTGAAAGTGCTGCGGCCGCGCATCGAACGGCGCTTCGCGCGCGATCTGTCGGACATGTTTTTCGCCGCGCGCATCGCAGAGCGCTATTCGGCCGAGGCCCGGCGGCTGCGCATGATCAGCGTCGTCGAGACCCTGGCGCGCGGCGTGCGCATGGAAATGGATTTCCGGCTCGAGGCCGCAGCGGCCTCGGAGTTCGGCGAGAATGTCGCAGAGGATAACGATTTCAGGGTGCCGGCCGTCGACTGGAACCTGACGGCAAAAGAAGTGCTGACGCTGGAGTGGATCGACGGCGTGGCGCTATCGGACATCGCCGCCTTGAAACGCGCCAATGTGGATCAGCCGCGGCTGGGCCGCGTCGTCATTCAATCGTTCCTGCTGCATGCGGTGCGCGACGGTTTCTTTCACGCCGACATGCACCAGGGCAATCTCTTTGTCGACGCCAATGGCAGGCTCGTCGCCGTCGACTTCGGCATCATGGGGCGGCTGGGGCCGAAGGAGCGCCGGTTCCTGGCAGAAATCCTCTACGGCTTCATCACCCGCAACTATCAGCGCGTCGCCGAAGTGCATTTCGAAGCGGGCTATGTGCCCTCGACCCAAAGGGTCGCGGATTTCGCCCAGGCGATCCGCGCCATCGGCGAGCCGATCCATTCGCGCAAGGCCAATGAAATCTCGATGGCGAAACTGCTGACCCTGCTGTTCGAGATCACCGCGCTGTTCGAGATGAAGACGCGCACCGAACTGGTGCTGCTGCAGAAGACCATGGTCGTCGTCGAAGGCGTGGCGCGGACGCTCGATCCGCATCTCGACCTGTGGGCGACGTCCGAGCCGATCATCGGCGCCTGGGTGCGCGAAAAGCTTGGGCCGGTCGGCATCGTCCAGGATGCCGGCCGCGGCGTCGCCAGCCTGGGCCGGCTCGCGGGCCAGTTGCCCGACCTGCTCGACCGCGCCGAAAGCATCGCGCGGCGGCTGAGCGATGCGGAATTCACCTCCAACGGCGAGCGCCTGCGGCGGGAGCCGAGGGAATCGAACTGGAAATGGGTCGCGCCCTGGGTCGTGGCGGCACTGCTGGCAGTCGTGCTGCTTGTGCGATAGTCTTTCGTGGAAAGCGGCGCACTCTGTCGCCACCGGTCATAATATGCTGACGAACAAGCGGATTTTACTAATCATCGGCGGCGGTATCGCGGCCTTCAAGGCGCTCGACCTGATCCGCCGGCTACGCGAGCGGGGCGCCCATGTGCGCTGCGTGCTGACGCCGGCGGCGGCGCATTTCGTCACGCCGCTGTCGGTGGCGGCGCTCTCCGGCGACAAGGTCTACCAGGACCTCTTCTCGCTGACCGACGAAGCCGAGATGGGTCATATCGAACTGTCGCGCGATGCCGACCTGCTGGCGGTCGTGCCGGCGACCGCCGACCTGCTGGCCAAACTCGCCACGGGGCAGGCCAACGACCTCGCCTCGACCTTGCTGCTGGCGACCGACAAGAAAGTCCTCGCGGCGCCCGCCATGAACCTGCGCATGTGGTTGCAGCCCGCTACCAAGAGAAATGTCGCGCAGCTTCGCGAAGACGGCGTCCTGTTCGTCGGCCCCGTCGACGGCTCCATGGCCTGCGGCGAATACGGGCCGGGGCGGATGAGCGAACCGCTGGAGATCGTCGCTGCAATCAGCGAAGCCCTGAAGAGCGACACCTCGATCCCGCTGCCGGCGAATGTCGGGCAGTTCGCGCAGAGCCTGCGCGGCAAGCGCGTGGTGGTGACGTCGGGCCCGACGCATGAGCCGATAGACCCGGTGCGCTACATCGCCAATCGCTCGTCGGGCCGGCAGGGCCATGCCATTGCAACCGCCGCGGCCAATGCGGGCGCCGAGGTGACGCTCGTCAGCGGACCGGTGACGATCGACGATCCGGCCGGCGTCCGCACCATACATATAGAGACGGCGCAGGAGATGCTGCGCGCCGTCAAGGCTGCTCTGCCGGCGGACATCTTTATCGCCGCCGCCGCCGTCGCCGACTGGCGGGTGACGACAAAGAACGACAACAAGATCAAGAAGGGCGACACGGCGCCGGTGCTTCAACTGGCGGAGAATCCCGATATTCTCGCCACCATCGCCGGTCTTTCCGATGGCCGTCCGGCGCTTGTCGTCGGCTTCGCGGCGGAGACGCAGGACGTGACCGAGAACGCGCTGAAGAAACTGGCGAAGAAGAAGTGCGACGTGATCGTCGCCAATGATGTCGGCGCCGGCACGGATGTCATGGGCGGGCTGGAAAATACCGTCCACATCGTCACCGAGGCGGGTGTCGAAACCTGGCCGAAGATGGAGAAAAGCGCTGTGGCATCGCGACTTGTCGGACTATTGAGCGATATGCTGGAGCGCAGGCAATGAGCAGCATCGACGTTTCAGTGGTGCAATTGCCGCATGGCGAGGGCCTGGCCCTGCCGCGCTATCAGAGCGCCGGCGCGGCCGGGCTCGATCTTCTTGCGGCCATTCCGGACGGTGCGCCGGTCACCGTCGCGCCGGGCGCGCGGCATCTGGTGCCCACCGGTCTTTCGATTGCGCTGCCTGTGGGCTTCGAGGCGCAGGTGCGGCCGCGCTCGGGACTTGCCTTGAAAAACGGCGTGACCGTTCTGAACTCGCCGGGTACGGTCGACAGCGACTACCGGGGAGAGATTTGCGTGATCCTCATCAATCTCGGCCAAGCGCCCTTCGTCATTTCCCGCGGCGACCGCATAGCCCAGATGGTCGTGGCGCCAGTGACGCAGTTGAACTTTGTCAAAGAGCGCGAACTCGCCGCCTCGGAACGCGGCGCGGGCGGCTTCGGCTCCACCGGCGGGCAAGCCGGCGGACAGGGTTGACGATATGATCCTGCTGTCGCGCCGCGCCGTTCTCGCCATTGCCGCCGTCGTCGACATCGCGCTGCATGCGCGGCCGCAGCCGGTCGCCGCGAAGGCACTGGCCGGCCGCCACCAATTGCCGCCGCGCCATCTCGAAACGCTGCTGCAATCGCTGGTTCACGCCAATATTCTCAAGGGCGTGCGCGGACCGCGCGGCGGCTATGAGCTGGCGCGTGAGCGCCGGCGCATTTCGGCGGGAGAGATCGTGCGCGCGGCGATGACCGAGACGAACGACTATCCGTCCGACAGCAAGGAGATTTCGCGCCTCGTTGGAAAGGTGGTGTTTCCGCTGATCACGGAAGCCAGCAAGGACCTGCTTGCCATGCTCGACAAGACGACCGTCGATGATCTGTGCAAGCGGGCCGAGAGCGCGGCGGTGTTCGGCGACGCCAAGAGCACGATTGATTTTACGATTTAGTGGCGGTATTCTCTATTTAATACATAGACTACCTGTTTATTAAGTTCCGCGAGGCATTTTCGACCAGTGAAAATGCTCTCTCTTGGACGCTTTGGCGGAGGGATTCACCATGACAGCTTCAGACCAAACAGCAGCCGCAGCCAAGCTGGGCCGGGGCAAGATTTACGACTCCATCACCGACACCATCGGCGACACGCCGATCGTGCGGCTGAAGCGCATCGCCGAGCAGGCCGGCGTAAAGGCCAATATTCTGGCGAAACTGGAATTCTTCAACCCGATCGCCAGCGTCAAGGATCGTATCGGCGTCAGCATGATCGACGCGCTGGAAGCTGCCGGCAAGATCACCCCGGGCAAGAGCGTCCTGGTCGAGCCGACCTCCGGCAATACCGGCATTGCGCTCGCCTTCGTCGCCGCCGCGCGCGGCTACAAACTGATGCTGGTGATGCCGGAATCCATGTCGATCGAGCGCCGCAAGATGCTGGCGCTGCTCGGTGCCGAATTGGTGCTGACGCCTGCGGCGCAGGGTATGAAGGGCGCCATCGCCAAGGCCAACGAGATCATCGCCGCGACGCCGGGCGCGATCATGCCGCAGCAGTTCGAGAACCCCGCCAACCCCGACATTCACCGCAAGACGACGGCGGAAGAGATCTGGAACGATACCAAGGGCCAGATCGATTATTTCGTCTCCGGCATCGGCACCGGCGGCACCATCACCGGCGTCGGCCAGGTGCTGAAACCGCGCCGTCCAGGCCTCAAGATCATCGCCGTGGAACCCGAGGATTCGCCGATCCTGTCGGGCGGCCAGCCCGGCCCGCACAAGATCCAGGGCATCGGCGCCGGTTTCATCCCCGCCATCCTCGACCGTACGGTGATCGACGAGGTGGTGACGGTCGGCAACCAGACCGCCTTCGACACCGCCCGCCGCCTGGCCAGGCTGGAAGGGGTGCCGGTGGGCATTTCCTCGGGCGCTGCCATCGCCGCCGCCCTGGAAGTGGGCGCCCGGCCCGGCATGGAGGGCAAGAATATCGTCGTGATCATCCCCTCGTTCGCAGAACGTTACCTGTCCACGGCGCTCTTCGACGGACTTTGAGGGCCTTAACGGGATTTCAAAGGGTCACTTTTAAAATCTTGTGACGTTGACGTTCTTGCGGCTTGCCCGTAAAAGGACGGCCAAATGGCTGGCTGAACGATCGGCTTGCCAACGAATTGCTGCCGGGCCGGTCGCCCGGCATTTTCTCGAGGACATGCAATGGCGAATACAGCGTCGGCCCGCAAGGCTGTCAGGAAGATTGCGCACCGCACGGCAGTGAACCGTTCGCGTCGCAGCAACATGCGCACCTATCTGCGCAAGATCGAGGAAGCCATCGCTTCCGGAGACGCGGCCGCGGCGCAGAGCGCTTTCGCGGTTGCCGCTCCCGTGCTCATGCGCGCAGCGCAGAAGGGCATCATTCACAAGAACACGGCATCGCGTAAAGTCTCGCGCCTGGCGCATCGTGTGAAGGCGCTGGCGTAAGCTTTCCAGGCTCGTCATCGATCAGACATCGATTTGTTGCATTGAATTTGAAAAGGCCCGGACACGCTCCGGGCCTTTTGTTTTAGGAATTTGTTACATCGCCGTCACGATCGCGCGAGCCTGCGTCGAAACCGCGCACGCAATTATGTCTTGTATCAGCGCTTTGGATGTAAAGCGCGCGCCGGACTCCGCGAATGCATGAAATTAGCTGCCGCCGCTTCAGCCGAGCGAAAAAAGCGCCGTCGCTGTTTTAAATTATGACGAATTTTTGTCTATTTGTTGTCGCTCAGAATCAGGGCCTTATTTAGGTCAATCGCGATCATGGATTCTGGCGCGATTTATTTCGACCGCGCATGCGCCGTTTGTGTTGCGCGTGAAGCGGCGTGAAGTCTAAAGTCAAATTGTTGACGAGAACTTCACGCAAGACATCCCTCACCACTATCAACAGCGAATCGAGATCATCATCGGTTCGCGTTGGAAGCACGCGGCGAAGGACGCTTTGAAGAAGTAGAGTAGCGAAATAAAATCAGGCAAGCCGACAATGCTCGGGCCAAGCGATGGTGCGGCAATTGCCTTGAGAAAATACGCGGAAGCAATTTCGCATAGCGGAGTATACGGCGATGGCGGCGGCGGGACTTAGAACATTTCAATCGGATCATTTCGCGAATTCTTTCGATCAATTTTTCGATCTGCAATTTTTCGATCTGCAGTGTTTCGACCGGTCCGTTGCCGGGCAATCTGCGAAGCCACAGAACCTTCACGTCAGTGACGCGGCCTGTTCGTTGTGCGAACAGGAGCCGGACTGTCCGTAGAAGAGCGCCTTAACGAGGCGTCTTAAGAAGACCTTCTGGAGAGCGCTCCAGCCCGATCTTCATCCATCTTATTTGCGTTGCGTGCCAACGTCCGATGCATTTCGGGCGCATGCATATTTATTCTTTCGGGACAATCACCATGACAGCCACTCCTCAATCAAATCCGGAACCTCACGCAAATCCGGAACCGCACGATGGCGCCGACACCACCGATCTGGCCGCCAGCAAGGCCTTCGCCCGCGCCTGGGAACGTGTCGGACAACGGCTGCGCAGCGAGATCGGCAAGGACGTTTTCAACTCGTGGTTCACGCGGCTGGAAATCGACCGCATCGCCGGATCGACCATCTATTGTTCGGTGCCGACGAAGTTTTTGAAGAGCTGGATTCACTCCCATTATATGGAGCGGCTCAGCTTCGCGATGACGGCTGAGTTTCCCGGCACCGAACGGGTAATCGTCGAGATTCGCACGAGCGTGAAACGCCCGGTCTATAACGGCCAGCCGGCGGCAGTGAATGCGGTGGTGCATGATGAGGCGCGCGGCGCGCCCGTGTTGCAGCGCGCGACAACCCAGGCGCCGCAGGCGCAGAAGAAGGGCGAAGCCACGACGTCGTTCGCGACCGAAGAGGGCGATGCCTTCTCCGGCGCGCCGCTCGACAAGCGCTTCACCTTCGACAGCTTCATCGTCGGCCAGACCAACCAGTTGGCCCATGCGGCGGCGCTGCGCGTGGCGCGCAATGGCCGCGACGAACCGGCGCAGTTCAACCCGCTGTATATTTTCGCCCCCGTCGGTCTCGGCAAGACACATCTGCTGCAGGCGACGGCCCATGCCGCCGCCGAGACCGGCCAGAAGGTCATCTATCTGACCGCCGAAAAGTTCATGTACAGCTTCGTGGCGGCGCTGCGCTCGCAGAACGCCATTGCCTTCAAGGAAAAGCTGCGCGCCATCGACACCTTGGTGATCGACGACGTGCAGTTCCTGCGCGGCAAATCGATCCCGCAGGAATTCTGCCATACCCTCAACGCGCTGATCGACGCGCGCCGCCAGGTGGTGATCGCCGCCGACCGGCCGCCGTCCGACCTCGAGAGCATCGACGAGCGCACCCGCTCGCGGCTGGCCGGCGGCTTGTGCGTGCACATCCGCTCCTTCGACGACCAGTTGCGCTTGAAAATGGTGGAGTCGCGCATCGCAACCGCCAAGGCGGCGCATCCTGGCTTCGAAGTACCAGACAGCGTGTTCAAATATATTGCCAATGCGATCCAGACCAACGGCCGCGATCTCGACGGCGCGGTCAACCGGCTGCTGGCGCATGCGACGCTCGCCGGCACGTCGGTGACGGTCGAAATGGCGGAAACCGCCATCCGTGATCTGGTGCGCACCAGCGAGCCGAAGCGCGTGCGCATCGAGGACATCCAAAAGCTGGTGGCGAGCCATTACAACGTCTCGAAGCCCGACATCCTGTCGTCGCGGCGCACGGCGACGGTGGTACGGCCGCGGCAGATCGCCATGTATCTGTCGAAAGTGCTGACCCTGCGCTCGCTGCCGGAAATCGGCCGGCGCTTCGGCGGCCGCGATCACACCACCGTCCTGCATGCGGTGCGCAAGATCGAGGCGCTGTCGAAGTCGGACCACTCGCTCTCGGAAGAGCTGGAACTGCTGAAGCGGATGCTGACGGATTAGCGCATTCACTGAGCCGGCCAACGACCCGCAAGGAAACCAGAAGCCCTCATCCTGAGGAGCGCCGTCAGGCGCGTCTCCTACCTCGCGGTCTTGATGCGCGTCCATTCGCGCGTCACGTAGCGCTGGAGCCCCTGCTCATAAGGCGTCACCGTATAGAGGCGGCGCATGGTCGGCTCGTCGGGATAGATCTGCTTGTTGTTGGCGATGTCTTCGGGCAACAACGCCTTGGCCGCCTGCACGCCGCTGGCGAAATTGGTGATCGTGGAATTGCGCGCCGCGACGTCCGGGCGCAGCAGGAAGTTGATGAAGGCGTGCGCCTCGTCGACATGCTCGGCATCCTTGGGGATGGCAAGATTGTCCATCGACATCAAGGTGCCTTCCTTGGGAATGACATAGGTGATATTGACGCCGTTGCCGGCTTCGCGCGCGCGATTGCGGGCCTGGAAACTGTCGCCGGCCCAGCCCACCGCCATGCAGATGTCGCCGTTGGCGAGCGCGTTGATATATTCGGACGAGTGAAACTTCCGCACATAGGGTTTCACCAGGCTGACGAGATCGACGGCGCGCTTGATCTCGTTCTGGTTCTTGCTGTCGGGGTTGAGGCCGAGATAGCGCAGCGCGATGGTGAGAATGTCCTCGGGGCTGTCGAGCATGTAGACGCCACAATCGGCGAGCTTCTTCATGTTCTCGGGCTTGAAGACGATGTCCCAGCTGTCGATCGGCTTGTCGCCGAGGCGGGCTTTCACCTTGTCGATGTTGTAGGCGATGCCGGTGGTGAACCACATGTAGTTCACCGAATACTGGTTGCCCGGGTCGTAGGCGTTCAGCCTCGTCGCGATCTCGGGCCAGATCTCTGACAGATTGGGGATCTTGGAACGGTCAATCTTCTGATAGATGCCGATCTTGATCTGGCGCTGCAGGAAGGTGCCCGACGGCACGACGACATCATAGCCGCTCTTGCCGGCGAGGAGCCGCGTCTCCAGGGTCTCGTTGGAATCATAGGTATCGTAGACGACTTTGATGCCGGTCTGCTTGGTGAATTCGTCGAGCAGCTTCTGGTCGATGTAATCGGACCAGTTGAAGACATGGACGATTTTTGTCTGGGCGGCGGCCGGCATCACACCGGCAAATGCGGCAAGCAGGCAGAAGGCGATACGCTTCATCGATCAGGCTCCGGAAACGCCGAAGGCGGCGGCGGCTTTGTGCAGGCGCTCCAGCGCCTTGTCCTGGGTGGCGTCATTCTTGGCGAAACAGAAACGCACCGCATGGCGATGAACGTCCTGCGCATAAAAAGCCGAGATCGGAATGGTGGCGACGCCGAATTCGCGCACCAGCTTTTGCGAGAATTCGACATCGTCGTTAATCTCCAGCCCGCTGATGTCGATGGCGACGAAATAAGTGCCCTGGCTGGGAATGACCTTGAAGCCGATGTCGGTCAGCCCCTTGCTCAGCCGGTCGCGGCTGCGCTGGAAGCCGGTCCGCATATCGATGAAATAGCTGTCGTCCTTCATAAGCCCGTGCGCCACCGCGACCTGCAGATTGGGCGGCGTGGTGAAGGTGATGAACTGATGCGCCTTGGCGAGGCCTTTCATGACCGGCGCGGCGGCAGCGACAAGACCGACCTTCCAGCCGGTCAGCGAGAAGATCTTTCCCGCCGAGCCGATCTTCACCGTGCGCTCGCGCATGCCCGGAAGATTGATCATCGAGACATGCTGGCGGCCATCGAACAGGAGATGTTCCCAGACCTCGTCGCAGATGGCGATGGCATCATATTTCACGCAGAATTCGGCAAGCAGTTCGAGCTGCGCCCGCTCGTAGACGACGCCGCAGGGATTATGCGGATTGTTGAACAGCACGGCGCGCGTGCGCGGGGTGAAGGCCTGTTCGAGCGCCTCGCGCGTCATCGTCCATGACGGCGGGTTGAGATTGACGAACTTCGGCACGCCACCGGCGCGGCGCACCAGCGGCAGGTAGGCATCATACATGGGCTGGAACAGCACCACCTCGTCGCCGGGGTTGATAATGGCCATCAGCGCGCCGGCCAGGGCCTCGGTGGCGCCGGAGGTGACCATGACTTCGGTGGCCGGGTCGAGATCGGTGCCCTGGAAGCGCCTGTAATGGGCAGCGATGGCTTGGCGCAGCTCGGGCAGCCCCATCATCGGCGGATATTGGTTGTAGCCGTTGAGCACGGCGTCGGCGGCCTTCCGGCGCACGTCTTCCGGCCCCGGATCGTCGGGAAAGCCCTGGCCCAGATTGACCGCATTCAGCTCGCGTGCGAGTCCGGACATGACATCGAAAATCGTCGTCGGCAGGTCGGTTAATATCGGGTTCATGTCAGTCCCCTGAAGATGTCGAATGGTTTCTAGCATAGGGACGATGCCCGGTTGATGGACAGCAGGAGAAAAATTCTGGCGCTCGGCGGGGCACGATCGGGCAAGAGCAGCTTCGCGCGGCACACCGCCGAGGCGTCGGGCCTCGACCCGGTGCTGATTGCCACAGCAACAGCGCTCGATGCCGAAATGATGGCGCGCATCGCCCGCCACAGGCAGGAACGCGGCCCCGACTGGCTGACGCTGGAGGAGCCGCTCGACCTTGCCGGCACGGTCGCGGTGGCGGCCGCGCCCAACCGCGTCGTGGTGGTCGATTGCCTGACCCTGTGGCTGACCAATGTCATGCTGGACGGCGGCAATGTCGAAGCCGAGATTGCGGCACTGCTCCTGGCCACGCGGCAGAGCACCGGGCCGGTCATTCTCGTCAGCAACGAGGTCGGCCAGGGCGTGGTGCCGGAGACGCCGCTCGGCCGCGCCTTCCGCGATGCGCAGGGCCAGCTCAACCAGGCCATGGCCGAGGCCTGCTCCGACGTGGTGCTGATCGCCGCCGGCCTGCCGCTGCGGCTGAAGCCCGCACAGAGCCCGTTCTGAGCCCTATCGCACCTTGGCGGCGATTTCATCCGCCAGCCGGTCGATCAGTGCGGGGATGGCGGGGCCGGGGCAGATGGTGAGGGCATCGGGCACGACGAGACGGCGCTCGTCGGGATAGAGATGGCGCAGGGCCGGGTGCTCCAGCAGGGCCTCGCCCTGGTCTTCCGGCCTGTCCGTGACCCTGGCGACGATCAGATAATCCGGCCGGGCAGTGACGACACGCTCGACATCGGCGAAGCCGCTGGCGGCGAGCCCGGCATCGACGGCCGCATTGCGCAGGCCGGCGCGGACGGCGATATCTGCCGCGAGGCCCGCATGCAGCACGAAGCCGCGCCGGTGCAGGATTAGAAAGCTCGGATGGTTCTGTCGTGCCGCGCGCAGGTCCTCGATGCGCCGCATGGCGCGGTCGATGTCGGCGTTGAGGGCCACGCCACGCTCCGGGGCGCCGAAGCGGGCGGCCAGCGCTTCGATCTCGCTCTTGGTTTCGCCCAGTCCGACCCAGGAATCGACGATGGCGACGGGCCGGCCTTTGTCGGCGAGAAATTCCTTGGTCAGCCGGTTGTCGTAACGGCCGACGAGAACCAGATCGGCCGACAGGCGGATCAGCTCTTCGGCGGCGCCGGAATTGGTCGGCAGGCCCTTCGCGCGCGCGGCGAGGAAGGAGATGTTGGCATCGTCAGCGAAGGGGCTCAGCGACCTGATCTGATCGCGGTCCGCCAGGGCGAGCACGAGCTGGTCGGCGCAGAGATTGGCCGAGACGAGCGATGGTTTGGCGACAGACTGCGCGTCGCATGGCAAGGCCAATATCGCAGCCATCACGGCGAGGCAGGCACGAACCGCGAAGGGTGTTATTCCCGACGCCTGCGCAGGCAGGCGAGCAGGAATCCAGAAGCCAGAGAGGTCATGTTGGCCCATCACTTTGCCTCTGGATTCCCGCTCTGCGCTTCGCTTGGCGGGAATGACACGCCAAGCCTGACACATAGCAGCATACCTCTGCCCGCCTTGCTTTCCCACGTTCACCTGGACTAAGCTTTTTCCGTTGGTGCCCCATCCACAGGGGTGAAACGGGAATGCGGTGAGGGAAACCGATGCCGCAGCTGCCCCCGCAACTGTAAGCGAAGAGTTCATCTCGCAACAAGTCACTGAAGGTTTGGGCCTTCGGGAAGACGCGAGATGCACGACGACCCGCGAGCCAGGAGACCGGCCAACATTGTGTTCATCGCTCAAGCCGTCGGTGGGATGGCAGGAGGACCAGTGTTATGTCGGATCTACGCATAAACGCCGCCATTCTGGCCGGCGCGCTCCTGGCTGCGGCCGCAACGTCTTCCTCCTCCTTCGCACAGGAAAACGTCCCCGGCAGCAATTACGTGGCGCTGCCGACGCTCGTCATCACCGCCACGCGCAGCCCGATGACGATCGACCGGACCGGCAGCGCCGTCTCCGTCATCGAGGCGCCGGAAATCGAGGCCTATGGCTCGAAAAGCCTGGCCGACGTGCTGCGCGGGACACCGGGCCTCACCATCACCGAGAACGGCGGCCCCGGCACCGTATCCAACCTCACCTTGCGTGGAGCGTCTCCTGCGCAAACGCTGGTGCTGATCGACGGCATCCGTGTCGGCGACGCTTCGGGCATCGGCAGCGTGTTCGATTTCGGCGCCTATTCGGCCACCGACATCGAGCGCATCGAGATCGTGCGCGGGCCACAATCGGCGCTCTACGGCTCCGACGCCATGGGCGGCGTCGTCAACATCATCACCCGTAAGGGCAAGCGCGACCCCAAGCGTTCGGTGATCGTCGAGGCCGGCAGCTATGGCACGATTTCAACGCGCGCCAGCATTTCCGGCGCTTCAGACACTGTATCTTATGCCTTCTCGCTCAACGGGCTGCATTCGGACGGGTTCTCGCGCTACGGCTATCGCATCGGCCGCATCACCGGCACCCTGGCGAAACCGCTTGAAAGCGACAGCACCAACAAGCTCGGCGGCACGGCGCGGGTGACGTTCCGGCCATCGGACGAAGTGGAAATCGATCTCGGCTTCTCGCGCTATCAGGACGTATTCCGCTTCGATAATCCGGGCGCGTTCGTGCCGGCGGCGCGCGACTCGCTCACGGAAAAAGGCCGCCAGACGGTGACGACGGCTTTTGCCAAAGCCACTGCCGACACATTCGGCGGCCTGCTGAAGAACCAGCTCACCGTCTACACAAGCCTGACCGACCGCTTCAACCGGCTCGACCAGTCCTGCTTCGACGCCTTCTTCAACAGCTACGATTGCAACACGATCTTCACCTCGCGGCGCATCGGGGTCGAATATCAGGGCACGGCGAGACTCGGTTCCTTCGGCCAGTTCATCTTCGGCGCCAAGAGCGAGCGGGAGAGCGCCACGGCGCGGGAGGAATGGCTGTCGGCGCCGTTCAACGCCCTGCAGACGTTCAATGCCAGCCAGACCACCAATTCGGTGTTCGCGCAGCACAGCCTCACCCTGTTCGACCGGCTCGACCTGTCGCTTGGCGGGCGCATCGACGCGGTCGACCAGAAGACCGTCTTCCCGACCTGGCGGGCGACCGCGGCCTACCGGTTCGAGGAGACCGGCACCAAGCTGCGCGCCAGCGCTGGGACAGGCGCGCGGCAGGCGTCGCTCTACGAGCGGTTCAGCATTTACGGCCTGCCGAGCCTGCAGGCGGAGCAGAATTTCGCCTATGACGTCGGCGTTGATCAATCGCTCATTGACGGACGGCTGAAAGCCTCGGTCTCCTGGTTCGACAGCTGGTATCGCAACCTGATCGACTTCAATCCCGTCGCCAATCCGCCCAACGGCCAGTATTACAACGTCGGTCATGCGCGGATGCGCGGTGTCGAGGCGGCGGCCGAGGCGATCCTGGTGCCGGCGGAATGGAAGGCGCGCGCCACCTTCACCTTCATGACCGCCAATGACGAGGACAAGCACCTTGTGCTGTTGCGGCGGCCGCGCCAGCAGGGCAGTCTGGGCCTGACCTATACGGGCGTGCCGGGGCTCGAGGTCGAAGGCAAGGTGACGTTCGTGTCGCGGCGGGTCGATATCGACAACCAGACCTTCGGCCGGGTGAGCATGCCGAATTACGGACGGGCGGACATGCGGGTGAGCTACCAGGTGAACGAAAACGTCAACGCCTATGTGCGGCTCGAGAACCTGACCAATGCTTATTACGAGGAAGTCCGCGACTACGGCACCACCGGCCGCGCGATCTACGCCGGCGTGAAGGTGACATGGTAGCGGAGCCCCGCGCGCCTTCCAGCCAAACGCTGCGGCCGGCGCTTGCGCCGGCTGCGGTTCTTCTGCCGGTTCTCGTGGTTCTGCTCTGCATCGCCGCCGTGTTCGCTCTTGCTATCGGACCGGCGCGACTGTCTCTCCACGAAATCTTCGGCGGCCTTACCGGCAGCAATGAGACCGCCGCCATCATCGTGCGCGAAATCCGGCTGCCGCGGCTGATCCTGTCGCTCTCCATCGGCGCCATGCTCGGCCTTGCGGGCGCGGGCATCCAGGGCCTGAGCCGCAATCCCCTGGCCGAACCCGCTATCATCGGTACGCCGCAGGCGGCCGCGCTCGGCGCGGTGCTGACGATCTATTCCGGCCTTGCCGACACGTTCTCCTTCGCCCTGCCGATCGCGGCCATTGCCGGCGCGATGATCTCGATGGTCATCACGCTCGCCGCCGTTCGCCGCATCGGCGGCGTCACCTCGCTGCTGCTGATCGGGCTGACCTTGGGCAGCCTCGCCGGATCGGCGATCTCGCTGGTGCTGTCGCTGTCCTCGAACCCGTACGCGGTCACCGAAATCGTGTTCTGGTTGATGGGCTCGTTCGCCGACCGGTCGATGCAGCATGTCGTCCTGTCATTGCCGTTCATTGTCGTTGGCGCCGCCGCCATTCTTTATTGCGCGCCGGCCTACAAGGCATTGACGCTCGGCGAGGACACGGCGGCCTCGCTCGGTTTCGATGTCTGGCGCGTCTCCATCCTCACGGCCGGCGGCATATCGCTGGGCGTCGGTGCCGCGACCGCGGTTGCCGGCGCCATCGGTTTCGTCGGCCTGATGGCGCCGCATCTGGCGCGGCCGTTCCTGCGCTCCGACCCGCAGCGCATTCTCGTGCCGTCGGCGCTGATCGGCGCGCTGCTGACGACGACCGCCGACATATTGGTGCGGCTCATTCCCTCGACCAGCGAAATCAGGGTCGGCGCTTTGCTGGCCGTCATCGGTGCGCCCTGCTTTCTCTACCTCGTGATCTTCCGTCCCTACCGGCTGGACAATTGAGCATGAGCGAGGGCGGCGACAACGATCAGCACGACCTTATTGCCGTCGACGTGCGGATGTCGCGCGTCGGGATCGGCAACAGATCCATTCTCCATGATCTCTCGCTGTCGATGCGCGGCGGCGAGTTCATTGCCGTCGTCGGGCCGAACGGCTCGGGCAAGACGACATTCCTGCGCCTGCTCGCCGGGCTCCTGCGCGGCGACGGCGAGCTGATGCTGAATGGCACGCCGCTGCATCGGCACACCTTGCGGCATCGCGCCAGGCTCATTTCCTATCTGCCGCAGGACACGCGCCAGCCGGTGTGGCCGATGCCGGTTCGCGACATCGTCGCGCTCGGCCTGCTGCCCTTCGACGCGGACCTGCAGACGCGATACGGCCCGCATGAGCAGGTGATCGATCGCCAACTGGCCGACTGCGATCTCACCGCCATCGCCGACCGGCCGATCGACCGGATTTCCGGCGGCGAGCGCATGCGTGCCCTGCTCGCCCGCGCGCTCGTCGGCGGCCAGCCGCTGATCCTGATGGACGAGCCGCTGACATCGCTCGACCCCGCCCATCAACTGCGCCTGATGCAGCTTCTGGCCGAGCGCGCTGCTGCCGGGCATCTCGTCGTCGCAGTGCTGCACGACGTCGATCTCGCCCTGCATTTCGCCAGCCGGGTGCTGGCGTTCGACAAAGGCGCGATCCTTGCCGACGACGTACCGGCGGCGATCTATGCGTCGGGCATTCTCGAAACGATCTTCGGCGTGACGATCCGCGGCGCCGACACCGAGGGCGGGCACATCCTCGCCATGCGGCCTTGAAGCCCCCACGTCCGCCCGATTTTAACGTGATCTGGCCAGAATGCCGGTCTAAAATCCGTCGATGAGTTTCACCGCCGAACCGATCCCACCCGAAGACGGCCGCCAGTCCGCCAACGCAGCCATGGTGATGCGCGGCGTGCAGCGGCTGCTGCGCGCCCATCGGTTTGAATCCATCACCGAATTGCCATTGCGCAACGGCCGCCGCGCCGACGTGATGGCGCTAAGCGGCGACGGCCGCGTGCATATCATCGAGGTGAAATCGAGCATCATCGATTTCCGCACCGACCAGAAGTGGGGCGATTATCTTGAATTCTGCGATCGGTTCTATTTCGCCACCCACGCCGGCGTGCCGCTTGAAATCTTCCCGGAGCAGTGCGGGCTGATCGTCGCCGACCAGTTCGGCGCGGAAATCCTGCGCGACGCACCGGAGCACCCGCTTAACGCGGCACGGCGCAAGGCGGTGCTGGTCTCATTCGCCCGCACCGCGGCGGGGCGGCTGCACGGGCTCTACGATCCGGGCCGCGATCCCACTTTGGGCTGAAACTTCCGCTGGCGCCCACCGCATAGTTGATGCTGCAAACCAGTCCGTCTCCAGCTAGACTGGCCCGATAACAACGAATTTCGGGGAGGCAGCGATGTGCATATTCTGCAGCACGGGGTCCAACAGACTTTCCTACAGATCATCGAGCATTCATGCGACGCCGACGCGGCGGCGCTTCCTGCAGGCGGGGCTTGCCGCCGGCGCTCTGGCGGCGAGCGTTCCGGCGTTCGCTCAATCCATCGCCATCGATGATCCCGCCATCGCGCAGATCGGCAGAAGCCGCCGGGTGGTGCTGAAGGGCGGCACCATCCTCTCCATGGACCGGCAGGTCGGCGATTTCGCTGTCGGCGATGTGCTGATCGAAGACGGCAAAATCCGCGCCGTCGGCGCCAGCCTCGATGTGCCGCAGGATGCCGCCGTGGTGGATGCCAAGAACCGCATCGTCATGCCGGGCTTCGTCGATACCCATCATCATTTCTACCAGGGCATCCTGCGCAGCATTCTCGTCAACGGGCTTTTGAACCCGGATTATAATGCGACGATCAATGGACCGATCACGGCGGCCTATCTGCCGCAGGATGTTTACGCGGGCTCGCTGATCTCCGCCCTCGGCATGATGGAGATGGGCACGACGCTCGCGGTCGACACATCGCAGGCGTCGCACACGCCCGAACATAACGACGCCGGCATCAAGGCCCTGAACGAATCCGGCATGCGCGTGGTCTATGCCTATTGGCAGGGCCAGGGCGCGGCGATGCAGTATCCGCAGGATTCACGCCGCCTGCGCAAACAGTATTTCAGTTCGGAAGACCAGTTGCTGACACTTGCGCTCGCTTCCGTGCTCGATCCGAAGTCGTTCGACTATGCGCGGCAGAACGATCTGCGCATCGTCTCGCACGGCGTCGACAAGCGCCGCGAACCGCGCCTCGCCGAATTGCAGAAGGCCAATCTGCTGCGCGCCGGCGACGAACTCATCCACTGCAACGATCTCTCCAGCGCGTCATGGGACATCATCAAGAATGCCGGCATCCGCGTGTCGCTGGCGCCGCCGATCGAGATGACTATGGGCCACGGCATGCCGGGCATCCAGGATGCGCTCGATCACGGCATCCGCCCGAGCCTGAGCTCGGATGTGGATGCGACGATGGCGCAGGACCCGTTCACGCTCATGCGCACGACCTTGACCCTGCAGCGTGCCCTGGTTCTGCAGCGCGAGCGCAACGGCGAGAAGAACCTGCCGCCATTGCTGACCGCGCGCGACGTGCTGGAATTCGCCACCATCGAAGGCGCCCGCTGCGCCAACCTCGAAAGCAAGACCGGAAGCCTGACGCCCGGCAAGCAGGCCGATATCGTCCTCCTGCGTACGGACACGCTGTCGTCATGGCCCGTCAACAATGCGCCGGGCACGGTGGTCAGCGTGATGAATCCGGGCCATGTCGATACGGTCATCGTCGACGGCAAGCTGAAGAAGTGGGCCGGCAGGATGGTCGGCGTCGACACGGCGCGCGTGCTGCGGCTGGCGGAGGAATCGCGCGTCGGCGTGTTGCAGCGCTGTGGATTCAAGCGGGATCTGCTGGAGTAGTCTTGACGCGACCTTTGTCATTCCGACGCCCGGGTAGCGGGCGAGCGGGAAGCCAGGCGATGCGACAACATGATGCTGAATCCTCAGGTCTGGATCCCCGCTCGCCTGCTCTGCACTATGGCATTCACACATCTCTCGCGGGCATCCGATGCACTGAATTTTCAGGTCTGGATCCCCGCTCGCGCCTGCGGCGCGTCGGGGATGACAGGACCTCAATGTCATTGCCGACGCGCGAAGCGCGAGCGGGAAACCAGACGTCGAAGCTGCATCAATGCCTATCGAAAGACGAATCTTTTCAAAGCTTCGTTCCGTATCCGGCACCTATCGCGCTCGTCATCGAGGGCCATCCCGAGTGCCGATCCCGATTCGGCCTCCTGGATGTGTGAATCCGGTAGCTGCTCTGCAGGCGTCGGGGATGACACCGCGGCCTGATGCTACCGCGGCGCACGCTTGGCGAGGATGCGTTGAAGCGTACGGCGATGCATGCTGAGGCGGCGCGCCGTCTCGGAGACGTTGCGGCCGCACAGTTCGTAGATGCGCTGGATGTGTTCCCAGCGGACCCGATCGGCCGACATCGGATTTTCCGGCAGCTCCGCCTTGTCGTGGGCGATCGCCATAAGGGCGTTGTAGATCTCGTCGGCGTCGGCGGGCTTGGCGAGATAGTCGAAGGCACCGAGTTTCACCGCCGTGACCGCGGTGGCGATATTGCCGTAGCCGGTGAGGATGATGCCGCGCGCATCCGGCCGCTTTTCCTTCAGCAGCGAGATGACGTCGAGGCCGCTGCCGTCGTTGAGGCGCAGGTCGATGATGGCGAAAGCCGGCGCGGTGCGGCCGATCGCGGCAATGCCTTCCGCCACCGATTCCGCCGTTGCGACGATAAATCCGCGCGCTTCCATCGCCCGCGTCAATCGGGTCAGAAACGGCTTGTCGTCATCAACGATCAGCAGGGATTTGTCGTCGGTGTCGGAGAGGTTTTCGGGTTGGGGCGAATCCATCGGATGCGTGCGCTTTCTTCTATTTTTTCGTCAGTCGCGGGCTTTTTAGCCTATTCCTCATCGGTTTGCAGCCATTTCACGTCAACTGGCCGTCATTTCGCTCGAAAATGCGTTAAGAACCGTTGCTGACCGCCGTTTCGGCCTCGACGATGTTGCCGCGCTCGAACTCGATCCGCGGCCAGCGGATCGAAATCCGGGCCCCGGTGGCGGGCGGCGCGGCATTGCCCATGGCCAGGGTCGCGCCGGAGCGTTCCAGCAGGGTCTTGGCGATGAACAGGCCGAGACCCAGGCCCCCCGCCTCGGATTTGGCGCGGCGATCGCTGCCGCGGGTGGTGACGTAGGGCTCGCCGAGTTTGGCCAGCACTTCGGCGGAAAAGCCAGGACCGTCGTCTTCGATGGAAATGCGGACCTGATCCGGCGTCCAGGTGGCCGTGACCCTGACCTCGGTTTTGGCGAAATCGACGGCGTTTTCGACGAAATTGCCTAGGCCGTAGAGAATGCCCGGATTGCGCCGGCAGCTCGGCGGATTGCCTTCGCCATTGCCGTCTCCCTGGATCCGCACATGAATGTCCACGCCGAAATTGCGCGCCGGCGCCACTGTCTCCTCGAGCAGTTGCGGCAGGGTCAGTTCGTCCCAGAGGCGGGCGGGCTCGTTGCCCAGGGACGCCAGCTTGCCCAGAATGGTCCGGCAGCGCTGCAGCTCGGTGGTCAGGAGCTCCATATCCTCCGCCACCGGGCCTTCCGGCGGCAGCAGGCGGCGCAATTCCTTCACGACGAGGGTAATGGTGGCGAGCGGCGTGCCGAGCTCGTGGGCGGCCGCCGCCGCCAATCCGTCGAGCTGGGTCAGATGCTGCTCGCGCGCCAGGATCAGCTCGGTGGCCGTCAGCGCGTCGGAGAGCCGGCGCGCCTCCTGCGCGACCCGGAAGGCATAGAACGTAATGAACACCGCGCCCAGCACCAGCGCCAGCCAGATGCCGGCGATGTAGAGGAAGGGTAGCGCCAGCTCCTGCTCCGGATGCCAGGGCAGCGGCCGGTGCACGAAGGCCAGAAACGTCGCCGAGACGATCATCAGGGCCATGAGGATGACGGTACGGAACACCGACAGCGACACCGCCGAGATCATCACCGGCGCGAGGAACAGCAGGGCGAAGGGGTTCTCGAGGCCGCCGGTAAGATAGAGCAGCGCGGAAAGCTGCAGCACGTCGAAGGCAAGCAGCAGCGAGGCTTCCCGGTCGGCGAGGCGGTGATTGACCACATAGCGCAGGCGCAGGCCAATGTTCAGCCAGATCGACGCCGCCACGGCTGCGATACACAGCGCGATCGGCACCGGAAAACCGAGGCCGAAATGGGTGATGAACAGCGCCGCTGCCTGGCCCGCGATCGCCAGCCAGCGCAGCCGGATCAGGGTGTCGACGCGGATACGGCCTTCGTGGGAGGGGGCATCGGTCTGCGGAGAATTCAGCATTTTTTGGCGGCTTTCGGCGATCTTAACCCATTAACGGCTATTCTGATGCGATGAGAAGAGGCTTTCGGGTGATTCCGGCGGCGGCCATTGATTTCCGTCCGTGTTGTGACCACGTGAGGTTTGGGCTATTTTGCAATGCAAAATAGCTTGACCATATCCGTTCCAGGCATGTGAGGCCTGACCCGTCATTCCGCAGGTAATTCCATGGATCGATTGTCTTATCAGCTTTATGAAATGGCGCATCTGTCCGTGGCGCCGGCGCGGTTCATCTCCGACGCGACGGGGCTGTTCTTCAAGAATCCGCTCAATCCTTTCAGTCATACGTTTCTGGGCCGCAACATCGCTGCCTCGACCGAATTGTTCGAGCGCCTGACGCGGCGCTACGGCAAGCCGGTATTCGGGCTGGCGGAGACGGTGATCAACGGCAAGCCGGTCAGCATCGAGGAGAGGATCGTCTGGGAACGGCCGTTCTGCGGACTGATCAATTTCCAGCGTCTCGGCGTCGTACCCAAGGAAGCCCGCACGAGGCTCCTGATCGTGGCGCCGATGTCGGGACATTTCGCCACCCTGCTACGCGGCACGGTGGAAGCGTTCCTGCCGGATTTCGACGTCTACATCACCGACTGGGCGGACGGACGGATGGTGCCGCTGACGTCGGGACGTTTCAGCCTCGACGACTACATCGACTATGTGAGCGCGATGTTCAAACACCTGCACGAGCAGGATCCGCAAACGCCGGTCCATGTGCTTGGTGTCTGCCAGCCGGCGGTGCCGGTGATCGCCTCGGTGGCGCTGCTGGAAGCGGCGCGGCAGCCCTACGTGCCTGATTCCATGATCCTGATGGGCGGGCCGATCGACACGCGGCGCAGCCCCACTGTCGTCAACAAACTGGCGGAAGAACGCGGTGTCGACTGGTTCAGGCGCAATTGCATCTTCAACGTGCCGTTTCCGTACCCGGGCTTCGGCCGCGAGGTCTATCCGGGCTTCCTGCAACTCTCCGGCTTCATGGCGATGAACCTCGACCGGCATGTGAATGCGCATGTGGAAATGTTCCGCAATCTCGTCAAGGGCGATGGCGATTCCTTCGAGAAGCAGGAAGACTTCTACGACGAATACATGGCGGTGATGGATCTCGACGCGGACTATTATCTGCAGACGGTGGAATCCGTCTTCGTGCGCCACGATCTCCCGAACGGCGAAATGAAGCATCGCGGGCAACGTGTCGATCTCGGCGCCATCGAGCGCGTGGCGCTGATGACGGTCGAAGGCGAGAACGACGACATCTCCGGCGTCGGCCAGACCCAGGCGACGCACGAGTTGTGCCCGAAGATTCCCGACGCCCGCAAATTGCACTACCTTCAGCCCGAAGTTGGCCATTATGGCGTGTTCAATGGATCGCGCTTCCGTCGCGAGATCGCGCCGCGAATCAAAAATTTTACGCGCAGCATGCAGCGGCGCGGTGTAAAGTAATCAAGCTTTGAATTTTGGGGCGCATCTCCTCGCAGATTCGAGGTGGCGTGCACGTTGTGAGTTCTGTTATTTTCGCGGGATGGCTGGACCCATGATTCGCAGGAACTCGTCATTCAATAATTCTTCGCGTGCCGTGACGCCGCAGATGAAGGTCACGCATGACAGCGCGACCTACGTCGTCACGCTGAAGCGCACGGTGTCGGCGCGGCGCTTCACCTTGCGCGTGCGCAATGCGACGCGCGATGTCGTGCTGACGATTCCACGCCGCGCCTCGATCACCGATGCCCGCGACTTCGCCGAGAAGCATGCAGCGTGGATCGGCGAGCGGTTGCAGAAGCTGCCGCAGCCGGTGCCGTTCGAACATGGCGGGATCATTCCCTTGCGCGGCATCGCGCATATCATCCTGCACAAGCCCGAGACGCGCGGCACCGTGTGGATCGAACCGCATGCGCCGCAGGAAGCCGGCGGACCCTTGCTGGCGCTCTGCGTCGCCGGCCGCAAGGAACATGTGGCACGCAGAGTCGTCGACTATCTCAGGGCGCAGGCGATGGCCGACCTGAAGGTCGCGGTGAAAGTGCATGCGGGCCAGATCAACATGTCGCCGAGCAAGATCGCGATCCGCGATTCAAAGACGCGATGGGGCTCATGCTCGGCCGCCGGCGCGCTGAATTTTTCCTGGCGCATCATTCTGGCGCCGGCCTTCGTGCTGGACTATCTCGCCGCGCATGAAGTGGCGCACCTCGTCCATCTCAATCACTCCGAGAAATTCTGGACGCTGACGCGGCGACTGTTTCGCGATACCGACAAGGCGGAAGCATGGCTCAACGCCTGCGGCGCGCAATTGCATCAGTACGGCAAGCCGGCGTCGTATGATGTATGATGTTGCGGTAGAGAGCTGGGGACTTTTCAACCGGCGGCAAAATAGCAGAAGCCTTCATCCCGAGAGCTTGTTGCCCTGCGCTACGATCCTCTATCTCTTCACGAATGTCAGATAGACCGGATGGCGGCCCGCGATCAGCGCCTTGGCTTCATAGCGCGTGCCGGGCCATTGCGGCCACGGCTTGGTCCAATCGTCGGACGTCTTTGCAACCCAGTCGAACAGGTCCGAACGCAGGACGCGGGCCAGTGCCCAGGCGCTGTAGTCATCAATGTCGGTGGCGAAGTGCAGTTCGCAGCCTTTGCGCAGGGTCCTGGCGATTTCGGCGATCGATATGTCGGAGATGAAGCGGCGCTTCTTCTGATGCGTCTTCGGCCATGGATCGGGATAGAGAATCGTCACGCGGCCGAGACTGGCATCGGGCAGCGCCTTCAGAATTTCGAGCGCATCGCCGGCATGGACGCGGATATTTGCGAGCTCGTCTTCCTCGATGGAGGCCAGCAGTTTGGCGACGCCGTTGATGAAGGGCTCGCAGCCGATGAAGCCGATATCTCGATGACGTTTCGCATCATCGGCGAGATGTTCGCCGCCGCCGAAGCCGATCTCGATCCAGAGATCGGCTGGCTTGCTGTTGAACAGCTTCGACGGCTCAGCGAGCGACGGGATGTCAATCTGCAATTGCGGCAGCAGTTCGCCGATCAGCGCCGAATGATGGCTGCGAAGCTTCTTGCCCTTGCGGCGGCCGAACAGGTTGGGGTGAAACTTTTCCATGATCGTTCAGTATCAGCCGCCGGCAGCCTGCCGCAACCAATGTCATTCCCGACGCGCGAAGCGCAAGCGGGAAACCAGATGTCGCAGCGCTTGTACGCCGGGCGTTGTTTTTGGACGCAACGATCCGCGGTGACGCGCTGAATTGTCAGGTCTGGATCCCGCTCGCGCCTGCGGCGCGTCGGGGATGACAGGGCCGCAAACGCAAAAGGGACGCGCCTGCGCGCGTCCCTTCGCTAACTGATGCAACTCTATAGGCTCAGAACGCGCCCTTGAGCTGGCTGGCGAGATCGAGGTTTTCCCAGGAGAAGCCGCCTTCGGCATCCGGCGTACGGCCGAAATGGCCGTAGGACGAAGTGCGCGCATAGATCGGCTTGTTGAGCTTGAGATGCTCGCGGATGCCGCGCGGCGACAGGTTCATGACGTCCATCAGAACCGTCTCGAGCTTGGCGACGTCAACCTTGCCGGTGTCGTGCAGGTCGGCGTAGATCGACAGCGGCTTGGCGACGCCGATGGCGTAGGCAAGCTGGATCGTGCAGCGATCGGCAAGACCGGCGCCGACGACGTTCTTGGCGAGATAGCGCGCCGCATAGGCAGCCGAGCGATCGACCTTGGTCGGGTCCTTGCCGGAGAACGCGCCGCCGCCGTGGGGCGCCGCACCGCCGTAAGTGTCGACGATGATCTTGCGGCCGGTGAGGCCGCAGTCGCCATCGGGGCCGCCGATGTAGAACTTACCGGTCGGGTTGATGTGCCAGACCGTATCCTTGCTGATCCAGCCATCCGGCAGGGCCTTGCGGACATAAGGCTCGACGAGATCGCGAACCTGCTGCGAGGTCAGGTCCTCGATCACGTGCTGGTGCGAGACGACGATCTGGGTGACGCCGACGGGCTTGCCGTCTTCGTACCGAATCGTCACCTGGCTCTTGGAATCGGGGCCGAGGCCCTTTTCGGTGCCGGCGTGACGCGCCTGCGAGATCAGGTGCAGGATCTTATGTGCATAATAGAGCGGGGCCGGCATCAGCTCCGGGGTTTCGCGGCAGGCGTAACCGAACATGATGCCCTGGTCGCCGGCGCCTTCGTCCTTGTTGCCGGAAGCGTCAACGCCCTGCGCGATGTCGGCCGACTGGGCGTGCAGCAGCACTTCGATCTTGGCAGTGGCGTGGTGGAAGCCTTCCTGCTCGTAGCCGATGTCCTTGATGGCGGCGCGCGCCGTCTGGATGATCTGTTCTTGCGGCAGGGTCGGGCCACGCACTTCACCGGCGATGATGACGCGGTTGGTGGTGGCGAGCGTCTCGCAGGCAACGCGGATCTGATAGGGATCGATGTTGGCCTTGGCGCCCTCACGGAAAAACAGATCGACGACTTCATCGGAGATCCGGTCACATACCTTATCGGGATGACCTTCCGACACGGACTCACTGGTGAAAAGATAACTCTTACGTGCCACGCGGGTGTCTCCGAGGCTGGTGTTGCGCGATACCGAAAGCCGTTCAGCGGCCGCCATTCAACGCAGGACTTCTCCCTAAGCCAAAAGGCGCGCATATTTGGCAGCGAGCGTTCGTTTGGTCAAGCGGAATCGCGTGTTTCGTTCTGTAAAGCGAACACGGGCCGAATCCCAATCGTCATAATACAAGTCCCAACTTCGTTATTTGGAAGTATCGTTGGGCGCACTCCCCTCGTCGATATCCGCAATGGCGGTGACGAGATCGATCACACGTTTGCGCACCTGTGCGTTCTTGATGCGCGCGAAGGCCTTGTTCAACTGCACGCCTTCGGCGGTGCCGATAAAATCGGTGATGAACGCAGCGGAATGCCCTTCAGCGTCGGTTCCGCCCGTCTCGGCCATTGCACTGCCCGTTGGCGCGCCGTCGAAAAAATAGGATGGCGCGATATTGAGCGTTTTGGAAATTTCCTGCAGGCGGCTGGCGCCGATGCGATTGGTGCCCTTCTCGTATTTCTGCACCTGCTGGAATGTCAGGCCGAGCGCGGCGCCGAGTTTTTCCTGGCTGAGGCCAAGCAGGATGCGGCGCATGCGCACGCGGCTTCCGACATGCTTATCGATCGGGTTGGGCGTTTTCGCCATTGACGCAGCCTCAGCAGAAAGCGATCAGAAATCTGTCTGATCTTGCGCGTCATACGCGCATCGCCGGAGGCTCGCAACGGCGTTGTGGCCTGCCGTTTCCGCCAAGGATTCAGCGCGATCTTCTTGTTTCAAAAAGACGCAGGATGGCCACGCAGAGCAGAATGAAAAACCAGAGTCCCAGCGGCGCCAGCAGCGGATATCGGGCGAACACCGGCGCGGCTATGGGTTTGGGCAGTTGGCCGTCGAGCACGCCCTCGATGCCCAGCGGCAGTTGCGACAGCACCCGTCCATAGGGATCGACGATCGCCGATATGCCTGTATTCGCGGCGCGAACCAGTGGCATGCCTTCCTCAATGGTGCGCAGGCGGGCCTGGGCGAAATGCTGGTAGGGGCCCGGCGTGATGCCGAACCAGGCGTCGTTGGTGACGTTGAGCATAAGTTCAGGCCGCTCGGACGGGCTATCCGCCGGCATCACCTCGCCGGAAAAGATCGCCTCGTAACAGACCAGCGGGGCAATGGCGGGGAGGCCCGGCGCGTGCAGGGTGGCACGGCGCGGACCGGCCTCGAAGCCGCCGGGGATATGGACGAACTGGCGCAGGCCCATCGCCTCGACCCAGCGCCCAAGCGGCAGATATTCGCCGAAGGGAACCAGGTGCACCTTGTCGTAGCTGTCGAGGATCATGCCGCCGGACTGGATGACCTGGATGGCGTTGTAATAGCGGTTTTGCGGGCGCTGGCCGCGAATCTGCGGCCCTGCTTCCATGCGTGCGGCGCCGGTGATGAGGGTCGTTGACGGCGGCAGAAAGGCGCCGATCAGCTTCAGCGCATCGACATCGCGCGACAGAATGAAGGGAAAGGCGGATTCCGGCCAGATGAGGTGGGTGACATCGGCGACCCCCGATGTCTGCGGCGAGGTCGCCCGGTCCGAGAGGTCGAGATAGTGCCTGAGGATCGCATCCTTGTTCTCGCCGCGGAATTTTTCATCCTGGGGCAGATTGGGCTGCATGATGCGCAGCCGCACATTGGGCTGGGAGGCGACCTGCGGCACAGCCAGGCGCAGGGCGCCGAAGCCGAGCAGGGCGCAGAGCGTGACCAGCGCGAGGCCGGCAGTCAGTGTCGACAGTTTGGCCGTCCGGGCCGTCGGCGCGGAGCGGTCGGCGAGAACCGCCGGCGCGGCGCAGATCGCCACCGCCAGCATGGTGAGGCCGTTGAGGCCGACGATGGAGGCCGCCTGCGCCAGCAGCAGATTGGCGCCGAACGCCATGCCGAAATCATTCCAGGGAAAGCCGGTGAGAATATTGCCGCGCAGCCATTCGGAGACGGCGAGCGCCAGGGCCAGAATCAGGATGCGGCTCGGCCCCGTCGTCCAGAACAGCCGGGCCAGAAAAAATCCGAAAGCCGTGAAGATCGCCAGCCCCGCCGGCAGGCCGATGACGCCGAGCGGCAGCGCCCAGGCGAACTGATCGGCTTCGACGAGAAAGGCGGCGCCCAGCCACCACAGGCCCGCGACATGATAGCCGAAGCCGATCCACCATCCGACCTTCGCCGCAACCCAGGCATTGGCGAGATGCTGCGACCCACCCTTGCCCTCATGAAATTCAGCAACCGAACCGTCGATGAGCCAGACGGCTACCGTCATCGTCACGATCAGAAACGGAAACAACGAGACCGGCGGCATGGCGAGCGCGCCGGCGGCGCCGGCCAGAAAGGCCGCGAGCGCCCGCTTCCACCCGTTCGACAGGACAAAGCGATCGGCGATCGGTTGAAGGATGGATGCAGGCATCGGCGGGGCTTTGCAGATTGGCGAATCACATCGCAGGCGGGCGCGTGCCATAGAGATAGCATGCACTGCCGACGCCAAGTGAAATCACAAAGCAATCATTCGATGAGGGCTCTAAAGCGCATCCCTGTAAGGATCATCCACACCGAGCTGCGACAGCACGGTGCGCTCGAGCGCTTCCATCGTCTCGGCATCGGCATCGATCTCGTGATCGTAGCCTGCCAGATGCAGCGCGCCGTGCACGAGCATATGGGCCAGATGATCGGCGAAGCTCTTGCCTTCGTCGCGCGCCTCGCGCATCACCGTCTCACAGGAGATGATGATATCGCCCAGCATCGGCGTGGTGGCGAGCGCGGCTCCCGACGCCAATGGAAACGACAACACGTTGGTCGGCGCATCCTTGCGGCGCCATTGCTTGTTCAGATCGTGAATGAAGGCATCGTCGCAATAGACGATCGAGACTTCAACATGGTCCTGCAGCGCGACCTTCGCGCCTGCAAGCGCCGCGGCGATCGCCTGCGTGGTAAAGGTCTCGATATCGGGAATGCCGGCGGGCCAGTGATCGAACTCATTCGAGATATCGACCGTCACACTCATTCCCTGTCGCGCCTGCCGCTGTTGACGCGCTCGGCGTTTTCGTAGGCGGTGACGATGCGGCGGACGATGTCGTGGCGCACGACGTCGCCATCCTTGAAGACGACATGGCCGATGCCTTCGAGGCCCGACAGCAGCCCCACCGCTTCACGCAGGCCGGACTTCTGGCCGGGCGGCAGATCGACCTGAGTCGGATCGCCGTTGATGATCATGCGCGAGCCTTCGCCGAGCCGGGTCAGAAACATTTTCATCTGCATCGACGTGGCGTTCTGCGCCTCGTCGAGCAGGATGCAGGCATTGGTCAGGGTGCGGCCGCGCATGAAAGCGAGCGGCGCCACTTCGATCATGCCAGTGGCGAGACCGCGTTCGACGATGCGGCTGTCCATGAAATCATTCAGCGCATCGAAGATCGGCCGCAGATAGGGATCGACCTTCTCGCGCATGTCGCCCGGCAGAAAGCCCAGGCGTTCGCCGGCCTCGACCGCGGGGCGCGACAAGATCAGGCGCTCGACGATGCCCTGTTCGAGCAGCAGCACCGCGTGGCCGACCGCAAGCCATGTCTTGCCGGTGCCGGCGGGGCCTTCGGCGAAGACGAGTTCGTACTGGCGCAGGGCGCGCAGATATTCGTGCTGGGTGGCGTTGCGGGCGCGCACGACGCCTTTCTTGCGTGTGGCGATCTGCTGGAACGAGAAGGGCGCGACGGGCGCCTGCGCCTGGTTCGGAAACAGAGTGCCCTGCTCGATGCTTTCGGCGATGGCGCCGTCGATATCGCCCAGGCCGATGTTCTGGCCGCTGCGGGCGCGTTCGTAGATTTTCAGCAGCGCGCGCTGGGCATTGCCACTGGCCTCGGCCGGGCCCTTGATGGTGACGTGGTTGCCGTTGACATGGATGGAGACGCCGAGCTTGCGTTCGATCTTCGCCAAGTTCTGATCGTACTGCCCGTAGGCCGCAAGCGCCGAGCGATTGTCGCTCAAGGTCAGCGTCACTTCGGATTTTGCAGCTTCGGCTTTCTGCGCAGCACTGCGGTCGCGCGCAGCGTCATTTGGTTCGGCTATCGGGCGGGGCGCGCCCGAACGTCCCTCTTCATTCTGCATTCGACGCCTGTCTGTCTGGGAAGACGTTTGCTGGTTCGACGTTTGCTGGTTCGACGCTTGCTCGTTGGACGTTTGAACTTTCAGTTTCAAGGATGAGCCCCTTCAGCGAGTTCGGTCCCACGGATTGAATTGCCATCGTCGCAATTCCGCCGATCAGGTGTTCCGGGCCATCGGCGTGAACGCCCTGGAGATAGGGCGTGCGGCCGACGACCTGGCCCGGATGCCGGCCTTTTCGTTCAAGCAAGACTTGTACCTTGCGCCCGATGGTGGCGCGGTTGAACGCCTGGCGATGCTCTTCGAGCAAAGCCTGCAGAGCGGCGAGCCGCTCGCGCCTGGCTTCCGCCGGAATGTGATTGTCCATGTCGGTGGCGGGGGTGCCGGGCCGCGGCGAATACATGAAGGAATAGGCGGCGGCGAACCGCGAGCGCCGGACGATATCGAGCGTGGCTTCGAAATCGGCCTCGGTCTCGCCGGGGAAACCGACGATGAAATCCGACGACAAGGCGATATCGGGACGCGCGGCGCGGACCTGCTCGACAATGGCGAGATAGGTATCGACGCTGTGTTTGCGATTCATCAAAGAGAGAATCCGATCCGATCCCGACTGCACCGGCAGATGAAGATACGGCATCAATTCGGGAATGTCGCGGTGCGCGGCGATGAGTTCACCGCTCATATCGTTGGGATGGCTGGTGGTGTAGCGGATGCGCGCGACGCCGGGCACCTCGGCGATCAGGGCCACCAGGCCGGCGAGCGAGACCGCCGCGCCGCGATGGGAGCCGTGATAGGCGTTGACGTTCTGGCCGAGCAGAGTCACTTCGCGGACGCCGGCGTCGGCCAGATAGCGCACCTCGTCGATGATCGACTGAACGGGCCGCGACACTTCGGCACCGCGCGTATAAGGAACGACGCAGAAAGTGCAGAATTTGTCGCAGCCTTCCTGCACGGTGACGAAGGCGCTGTAGCCGCGCGCGTTGAGCCTCTTGGGCGAGGGTTGGCGCAGAATTTCGAACTTGTCGATCACCGGAAATTCGGTGTCGACGACGCCGGGGCGGCGCTCGGCCTCGCGCAGCAATTCGGGAAAGCGGTGATAGCTCTGCGGGCCGACGACGATGTCGACGGCGCTCTGGCGGCGGACGATCTCGCTGCCCTCGGCCTGCGCCACGCAGCCGGCGACCGCAATCCTGGTCGGCAGGCCCATCGCTTCGCGCTCGATCTTCAGCTCGCGGAATTTGCCGAGTTCCGAATAGACCTTTTCCGACGCGCGCTCGCGGATATGGCAGGTGTTCAAAACGACAAGATCGGCGTCCTCGGCCGTCGGGGTGAGGTCGTAGCCTTCCTTCTCGAGAATGTCGCCCATGCGGGTCGCATCATAGACATTCATCTGACAGCCGAATGACTTGATGAAGACCTTGCGAGGCGCGGATACATCCGCCTGCAGACTGGGCTTTTCCCGGCCTTGGCTGATCGCGCCGGAAACCTTCGCCTCGTTCATGCCTGCTTATGCTCCTTTGGACGCAAACCGCCCCCGGTACTGCCCGCCGGCCCCCTTTTAAGCGATATCATCCGGCATGAGAACCGCGCTCTGCGAGCTGAGGCTCCTGCATCGGTTCATGCCTCGACTGCTGCCTCGACTGCTGCCGCGGTTCCTGCCCGCGGATTTGCCGCCGATCCTGCCAGCGTTCCCGGCGGATGGTGATTTCAACGTTTTTGGCCATGATCTTGCGGGTTTCGGCCAGGGTGACCGCCTGGGCCGGAACGAACTGCACCAGGCAATCGACCGGGCCGCCTTTCAGGATTTCCCACAAATGCGGCGCAAATCCCTTGTCGCCGTACCAGGCCATATCGGCGCGGCCGGCGCGGCCCAGCAGCAGGCCGTTGCGGCGGCGATAGTCGACGATCACCGGCTGGACCAAGGTTTCCGGCAGGTCCGGACGGCTGCGCAGGATGTCGCGGGCAGCTTCAAAATGCGACGAGTGGAACTTGAGCAGCCGGGTGCCGTCACCCGTCGTCGCCTCGGCAAAGAGAATGACCGGATCGCCCGCCGCCATGCGCGTGGCGATCTCGCGGTTGACCTGCGGGATTGCCATGCGCCGCGTGCGGTCGACGAAGACGGCGCCTTGGACCCGCGCGAGCAGCCCGAGGAGCGGCCAGGACCTGACTTCCTTTTTGGCCAGGAAGCAGGCGAAGCCGGTGCTGCCGATGACGACGATGTCGAGCCAGGAAATATGGTTGGGGACGATCAGCAGCGGCCGCCGCGCCTCCATTTCGCCAAGGCGCTGCACGTTGATGCGCATCAGGGCGCACAGGGATTTGCACAGGATCAGCGGCAGAATGCTGCGGGCGCGGGGGAACAGCGCGCCGATGGCCAGTTGCAGCGGACAGCCGACAACCACGAAAACGATCAACAACAGGAACAGCGCACCCGCGCGCAGGACGAGCAATGGGGGTCACTTTCGTAAACGAGTCGGTGTCCGGTAGCCGTCGCAGCTATATCAGATCAATTGCTTTCTCATGACAAGGGCGTCGACCGGTGCGCCAAGCGTCATGCGGTAATAGGCCTTGCGGCGGCCGACCTGTTCGAAGCCGCGGCGCCGGTAGAGCGTGATCGCCGGCTCGTTGTCCTCGGCCACTTCGAGAAACAGGCTGCGGATGCGATGGCGCGCCTGGCGGTCGATATGACGGTCGAGCAGGCCTGCGGCAATGCCGCGGCGGCGCAGGGCCGGATCGACGATGATGGTGAGGATCTCGCTTTCGTCGGCCGCCATGCGCGACAGTACGAAGCCGGTCAACTGGCCATCATCGCCATCGAAGGCGCCATCGGCAATGACCGACGAAGACAGGATAAGCTGTTCGAACTCTTCTGGATTCCAGGGGAAGGCGAAGGCCAGGGCGTGCAGTCTTGCGCATTCTGCGGCGTCATCGCTGCGCAGATCGCGCAGGGAGGATTTGAGGCGGCGGCGCAGAAACCGGAACATCACATGTTTGCGCGCTGGATGGCGCGCACCGCGATCGGCTTGGCATCGGGCGCCTTCAGGTAGAACGGCCGCGCCGGCGCCGTGGCCGGATCGGCGACAAGCCCGAGCCGGGCGACCTGAAGAATGTCGGGCGCGTGCAATTCACCGTAAATTCGGGCCTCGATGCCGGCGGTCTGAGCCTCGGCGGCCAGCAGCGGCGCACCCGAGCCGGTGAGACAGACCGGCCGGGAGCCGAGGATGCGAATAGCCTCGCGCGGCGTCATCAGGCGCGGCGTCAGAATGCTGCGGCCGCCGGGCGCGAAGGCCTGGATATAGATATTGCCGTGGCGCGCATCGATGGCGGCGGCGACGATCTGCTCGTTGCCGGCGGCAAGCCAGGGTGCTGCAAAGGCTGCGAGCGTGGACACGCCGACGACGGGAAGGTCGCGGGCAAGGGCGATGGCGCGCGCGGCGGACACGCCGACCCTGATGCCGGTGAACGAGCCCGGCCCGACCGCGACCGCGATCCGGGTGAGGGCCTGGAAGCCGCCGGGCGTCTTGTCGATCACCGCCTCGATCAGCGGCATCAGCGCCTCGGCATGGCCCCGCTCCATGGCGGAGGTTTGCAAAGCCGCCGGTTCGTCCGTTCCTGACGCGAGCGTACAGGCCGAAGCGGCGGACATTGAAGTATCAATGGCCAGAATCATCGATCCGGCATAGCAAGTTTCTGCCGGAAAGATAAGCGCGGTGAAACGTGCGCCTAAACCTGCTCGACGGCCTGCACTTCCGGCAGGAAATGCTTCATCAGGTTCTGGATGCCGTTCTTAAGCGTCGCCGTCGACGAGGGGCAGCCCGAGCAGGCGCCCTTCATCGTCAGGTAGACGGTGCCGTCGCGGAAACCCTTGAAGGTGATGTCGCCGCCGTCGCTGGCGACCGCCGGGCGGATGCGGGTTTCCAGCAATTCCTTGATGGTCTCTACGGTCTCGGCGTCGGCAGGATCGAAGAATTCATCGTCATCGGCGCCGGCCTGGGGCGCATGGCCGTCGGTCAACAGGGCAGCCCCGGACATGAAATGCTCCATGATGGCGCCCAGAATTGCCGGCTTGAGGTGCTGCCACTCGCCGTTCGATTTGGTGACCGCCACGAAATCAGAGCCGTACATGACGCTCGCGACATTCCCGATCGACAGCAGGGCGCTCGCCAGCGGCGAGGCGGCGGCGGCTTCCGAGGACGAGAATTCCATCGTGCCTTCGCCCAGAACCGTCTGTCCCGGCAGGAACTTGAGGGTGGCGGGGTTTGGCGTTGCTTCCGTCTGGATGAACATTTCGCGATTCCTGAGCTTGGCTTGTGCGGCCGCCAGCCGCGACGATCATAGGCTTATATAATGACCGCAGTGGAATTTTTGAAGATTAAGCGGTTTACGCCAAAGCCTCGATATCCTCGTCCGACAGGCCGCCGGGAACGATCACCACCGGGACCGGGAAGGTGCCCGCCGCCCTGCCGGCCATGGTCATGACCAGCGGGCCCGGCCCGTCATTGCCGCAGGAGGCGGCCAGGACCAGAAACGCGATGTCGGGATCGGCCTCGATAAGGGCCAGGACCTGTTCGAACTTCTGGCCGTTGCGGATGATCTGTTCGGCCTCGATGCCGACCATGTCGCGCACCCGCGCGGCAGCTAGATCGAGGTTCGCGGCGGCGCGTTCCTCGGCCTCCTGCTGCATGATGTCGCCGATGGCGATCCAGTCCTGGTTCTTTTCGACTTCGGTCACCGCCAGCATGGTCATCGTCGCGCCGATGCGGGCCACGCGCCGCGCGGTAAACACAATGGCGCGATCGCATTCTTCCGTCTCGTCGAGCACGACGAGAAATTTCGGCTTGTGGCCGGCCTCATAGGATCTGCGACGTGTACCGATCATGTTCAGACCTTCCGGTTCCGCCACCCATCACATGGTGCCAGCACCGCGCCGATCAGGCAACGCCCTTGTCGGCAAGTGCGCCAATTCCGCGGCGCATGTCCTGTCAAGGTGACTACGGTTGAACGAAGCCGAGGATATTCTTGACGGCCTTCATGTTTTTGGCCGCAATCGCTTCCGCACGCGCGGCGCCCTTGATCAGGATCGCATCGATATGGGCGGGATCTTCCATCAACCCCCGCATGCGATCGGCGATCGGCGACAGTTTCGCCACCGAGAGATCGACGAGCGCATTCTTGAAAGAAGAGAAATTGCTGCCGCCGTATTCGGCGAGCACATCGGCTTTCGTCGTGTCGGCAAGCGCCGCGAAAATGCCGACGAGATTGTCGGCCTCGGGGCGTTTCTCCAATCCCTTTTCTTCCGACGGCAGCGCATCGGGATCGGTCTTCGCCTTGCGCACCTTCTGGGCAATCGTATCGGCGTTGTCAGTGAGGTTGATACGCGAATAATCAGACGCATCGGACTTCGACATCTTTTTAGCGCCGTCGCGCAGGCTCATCACGCGCGTCGCCGGGCCTTGAATAAGCGGTTCGGGCAGCGGAAAGAACATGTCGCCATAGCCGCACGCGGCGATGGAGGCGGCGAAATCATTGTTGAACTTTTGCGCGATATCGCGCGACAATTCGAGGTGCTGCTTCTGGTCCTCACCGACGGGAACATGCGTCGCGCGATAGACAAGAATGTCGGCGGCCATCAGCGTCGGATAGGCATAGAGGCCGACCGAGGCGTTCTCGCGATCCTTGCCGGCCTTCTCCTTGAACTGCGTCATGCGGTTGAGCCAGCCCATGCGGGCCACGCAATTGAACACCCATGCCAGTTCGGCATGTTGCGGCACCTGGCTCTGGTTGAAGACGATGTGCTTATCCGGATCGATGCCGCAGGCGATGAACGCCGCGGTGACCTCGCGGATATGCGTCTTCAGCGCAACTGGATCCTGCGCGACGGTGATCGCATGCAGGTCGACGACGCAATAGATGCATTCATGACTGGATTGCAGATCGACGAATTTCTTGATGGCGCCAAGATAATTGCCGAGATGCAAATTTCCGGTCGGCTGCACGCCGGAAAACACCAGTTGAGGAAAGTCAGCCATAACACCCACGCTCCGCCGCCACGCGCGGTCTTATCGCAACGGCCGAACGCGATTGCAAGAGTGGAAGCGCACAGGAAAAACCGGGTATTTTAGAGAATATACCGGCTCAGATCGGTATTGCGCGCCAGGTCGCCGATATTGGTTTCCACGAAGGCCGCATCGACGACAATGGTTTCGCCGGCACGATCAGGCGCGGTGAAGCCGACGGTGTCAAGCACGCGCTCCATCACTGTCTGCAAACGTCGAGCGCCGATATTCTCGACTGAAGCATTCACCTGCGCCGCAATCTTGGCGATGGCGTCGATGCCGTCGGGCGCAAAACTTAGATCGAGCCCTTCGGTCTTCATCAGCGCCACATATTGCTTGACCAGGCTCGATTCCGGCTCGGTGAGGATGCGGCGGAAATCGGCCTCGTCGAGGGACGCAAGCTCGACGCGGATCGGCAGCCGGCCCTGCAGTTCAGGCAGCAGGTCGGAGGGCTTCGACACATGGAACGCGCCCGAGGCGATGAAGAGAATGTGATCGGTCTTGACCGTGCCGTGCTTGGTGGCGACCGTCGTGCCTTCGATCAAAGGCAGAAGATCGCGCTGCACGCCTTCACGCGAGACATCGCCGCCGCTGCGGCCCTCGCGGGCACAGATCTTGTCGATCTCGTCGAGGAAGACGATGCCGTTGCTTTCAAGATCGCGGATGGCCTCCTGCACGACCTGTTCCTGATCGAGCATCTTGTCGCTCTCTTCGGCGATCAAAGGCTCGTAGACGTCCTTGACATTGGCCTTGCGCGACTTGGGTTTGTTGCCGAACGACTTGCCGAAAATATCGCCGAGCGAAATGGCGCCGACCGAAGCGCCGGGCATGTTCGGCAGTTCGAACATCGGCATCGTCGAAGACGGCTGCGACAGTTCGACCTCGATCTCCTTGTCGTCGAGCTCGCTGTTGCGGAGTTTCCTGCGAAAGCTGTCGCGCGTTGCGGCAGAGGCATTGACGCCGACCAGCGCATCGAGAACACGCTCCTCGGCGGCAAGGTGTGCACGCGCCCGCAAGTCCTTGCGCTTCTTTTCCTTGACCATCGCGATCGCCACTTCGACGAGATCGCGGACGATCTGTTCGACATCGCGGCCGACATAGCCGACCTCGGTGAACTTGGTCGCCTCGACCTTGAGAAACGGCGCGCCGGCGAGCTTGGCGATGCGGCGCGCGATCTCGGTCTTGCCGACGCCGGTAGGCCCGATCATCAGGATGTTTTTCGGCAGCACCTCTTCCCGCATTTGGCCTTCAAGACGCAGCCGGCGCCAGCGGTTGCGCATGGCATTGGCGACCGCGCGCTTGGCGTCCTTCTGGCCGACGATATAGCGGTCCAGTTCGGAGACGATCTCGCGGGGAGAAAAATCTGTCATCGTTATATGCTTTCAATCACCAGGTTGGTGTTGGTGTAGACGCAGATATCGGCGGCAATGGCCATCGAGCTGCGCACGATCGCCTCGGCGTCGAGGTCCATCGGCAACAGCGCGCGCGCCGCGGCCAGCGCATAATTGCCACCCGAGCCGACCGCCATGACACTGCCGTCCGCCGTCTGCTCGGGCTCGAGCACATCGCCGTTGCCGCTGAGCAGAAGCGTGGCGGAACGGTCCGCCACCAGCATCATCGCCTCGAGGCGGCGCAGATAGCGATCCGTCCGCCAGTCCTTGCCGAGTTCGACGCAGGCGCGCACAAGCTGGTCGGGATATTGTTCAAGCTTGGCTTCGAGCCGTTCGAACAGGGTAAAGGCATCGGCGGTGGCGCCGGCGAAGCCGCCGATGACATTACCCTTGCCGAGCCGGCGCACCTTGCGGGCATTGCCCTTGACGATGGTCTGGCCGAGGCTGACCTGGCCGTCGCCGCCGATCACGACCTTGCCGCCCTTGCGGACCGTGAGAATGGTCGTCGCGTGCCAGCTCGCCGGTCCGGCGTTGGTATCTTGTTGCATTCAGGGAAACTCCCGCCGCAGCCTGCCAGCCCTCAAGCAGGCCTGCTGACCCTTAAGGATGTGCATCTATGCTCCCGCCTATCGGCATGCAAGGGACTGACTAAGGGTAGAAATGCGACCCTTAGGTTGGTAGAAGCCGCACAGAACTTCCGGAGACATGTCCATGCGGACGGCGACCATCACGCGCCAGACCAACGAAACGAGCATCCAGGCGACCGTCAATATCGATGGCAGCGGGCAGACTTCGATTTCGACTGGAATCGGCTTTTTCGACCATATGCTCGACCAATTGGGCCGGCATGGGCTGATGGACATCGACATCACCGCCAAGGGCGATCTCCACATCGACGATCATCACACGGTGGAAGACACCGGCATCGCACTGGGCCAGGCGCTGCGCAAAGCCTTGGGCGATTTCCGCGGCATCACGCGCTATGCGGACGTGCGCCTGCCGATGGACGAAACTCTGACCCAGGTCGCCGTCGATCTCTCCGGCCGGGCATTTCTGGTGTTCCGCACCGAGTTCTCGACGCCGAAGATCGGCACCTTCGATACCCAGCTCGTGCGCGAGTTTTTCCAGGCTTTCGCCATGAACGCCGGAATAACCCTGCACATCGAGACTGCATATGGCGTCAACGATCACCATATAGCTGAATCCTGCTTCAAGGGCGTGGCGCGGGCGCTGCGGGCAGCCGCCGCCGTCGATCCGCGCCAGAGCAATCGCGTGCCCTCGACGAAAGGGACGCTTTCAGTTTGAGCAAGTTTGGTCACAGCATGCCCGTCTATACAGTCCATCTGCCCGAAGAAACAAAATCCGGCCTCGATCCGGCCACCGAAGCTGTGCTGGTGCGGGAAGGCTTCTCCCTGGCTGCCTTCCTGTTCGGCCCGTTATGGCTGATCTGGCACCAACGCTGGCTGGCGCTGGTTCTGTGGCTCGTCGCCATCGGCGGTTTTGTCGGATTGTCGATGAATTTCGGCTTCAGGCCGGGGCTTTTTCCGCTTTTCTACCTGGCGCTGGTATTTCTCATCGGGCTGGAAGCGGCGGCGATGCGGCGCCGGCGGCTGGAGGGGCGCGGCTTCGATTTCGTCGACATCGCCATCGGCGAAAAGCGCATCGACGCCGAAACGGTGTGGCTGGCGCGCCGCCGCCCCACGGGCGTCGTCAGCGCGCCGATCGCGGCCAGCCCGCCGGTGCGCACGACACCGCTGGTGGGCCTGTTTCCCGATCCGGCGGCAGGACGCACGCCATGAGGCTTCGATCATGAGCGTCGCCATTATCGATTACGGATCGGGCAATCTGCACTCGGCGCACAAGGCGTTTGAGCGCGCCGCGCGGGACGCCGGTCTTACGTCCGAGATCATCGTCACCGCCGATCCGGAAAAAGTCCGCAAGGCCGACCGGATCGTTCTGCCCGGCGTCGGAGCGTTCGCCGATTGCAAGCGCGGCCTGGCGCGGACCGAAGGCATGATCGAGGCGCTGGAACAAGCCGTCATCGGCGCCGGCCGGCCGTTCCTGGGCATTTGCGTCGGCATGCAGCTGATGGCGACCTGCGGGCGCGAGCACGAAACGACGCCGGGGCTGGGCTGGATTCCCGGCGAAGTGATCGCGCTCAAGCCCAATGACAAGTCTTTGAAGATTCCGCACATGGGCTGGAACACCATCGACGTCGATCCGGCGCACCCGCTTTTCAAAGGAATTTCAACGGGAGAGAACGGGCTGCACGCCTATTTCGTGCATTCCTACCATCTGCAGCCGGACACAAAGTCGATGATTCTTGCCACGACCGATTATGGTGGCGCAGTTACTGCAGTGGCCGGGCGCGACAATATCGTCGGCACACAATTTCATCCCGAGAAAAGCCAGAGACTTGGCCTTGGGCTGATCGGTAATTTTTTGAGGTGGCACCCGTGATTCTGTTCCCGGCAATCGATCTGAAAGAAGGGGAATGCGTTCGGCTTATCCATGGTGATATGTCTCAAGCGACTGTATTCAATGCAAATCCGGCAGCACAGGCGAAGTCGTTCGAGGACCAGGGCTTTGAATATCTGCATGTCGTAGACCTGGATGGCGCTTTTTCGGGCAAGCCGATCAATTCCTTCGCGGTCGATGCCATTCTCCAGGCGATCAAAATGCCGGTGCAGCTCGGCGGCGGCATCCGCGACATGCGCACCGTCGAGGGCTGGCTGGCCAAGGGCGTCAGCCGCACCATCATCGGCACGGCAGCCGTGCGCGACCCGAGCTTCGTGCGCGAGGCCGCCCGCATCCATCCCGGCAAGATCGCGGTCGGCGTCGACGCCCGGGACGGCCTGGTCGCAGTCGAAGGATGGGCGCGGGTGTCGCAGCTCTCGGCGCTCGACATCGGCAAGCGCTTCGAGGACGCCGGTGTCTCGGCGATCATCTATACGGACATCGCCCGCGACGGCGTGCTCACCGGCCTCAACATCGAGGCGACTTTGGCGCTCGCCGACGCGCTGACGATCCCGGTCATCGCCTCGGGCGGCCTGGCGTCGATGGGCGACGTGGTGCGCCTGCTGCAGCCCGATTGCGCCCGGCTTGCCGGCGCCATCACCGGCCGGGCGCTCTACGACGGGCGGCTGAATGCGGAAGAGGCTTTGGCGCTGATCCGCCGGTCGCGGGAGAAATCGGTTGCTTAAATGCCGCGTCATCCCGTGCCTGGACGTAAAGGACGGCCGGGTCGTCAAGGGCGTGAATTTCGTCAACCTGCGCGACGCCGGCGATCCAGTGGAATCGGCCATCGCCTATGACGCTGCCGGCGCCGACGAACTCTGCTTTCTCGATATCACCGCCAGCCACGAGAACCGCGGCACCATTCTCGATGTCGTGCAGCGGACGGCAGAAGCCTGTTTCATGCCGCTGACGGTCGGCGGCGGCGTGCGCACGACAGAAGATATCCGCCGGCTGCTGCTGGCGGGCGCCGACAAGGTCGCCATCAATACGGCAGCGGTGTTCGACCGTGCTTTCGTGCGCGAAGCCGCGGAAAAGTTCGGCAGCCAGTGCATCGTCGTCGCCATCGACACCAAAAAGGTCGGCGACAAGACATGGGAAATCTTCACCCATGGCGGCCGCAAGCCGACCGGTATCGACGCGGTGGCCTATGCCCGCGAGGTGGAAGCACTCGGCGCCGGTGAAATCCTTTTGACCTCGATGGACCGGGACGGCACCCGATCCGGCTTCGACATCGAACTGACACGGACGGTCGCCGATGCCGTCAGAATCCCGCTGATCGCCTCGGGCGGGGTCGGCAATCTCGACCACCTGGTCGAGGGCATCCGCGACGGCCATGCCACCGCCGTGCTGGCCGCGTCGATTTTCCATTTCGGTGAATTTACGATACGACAGGCCAAGGAACACATGTCCGCCGCCGGCCTGCAAGTCCGTAACGATTAACCGCCGTAACGACTGATTGCCGTAACGATTAGCTGCCACAAGGTGTGAGTTTGACTTCGTTCAACCTGTCTGATCTGGCGGCCATTATCGCTGACCGCGCCGGATCCAGCGCCGAAAAGTCCTATACCAAATCGCTGCTCGACGCCGGCACCCATCGTGTTGCGAAGAAGTTCGGCGAAGAGGCGGTCGAACTGGCGCTGGCCACGGTCGACGGCGACGATATGGCGCTGACGGCCGAAGCCGCCGACGTCCTGTATCATCTGCTGGTCATCCTCCAGGCCAGGGGCGTCTCTGTCCAAGACGTGCTGATTGAGCTAGAAAGCCGGACGAAACAGTCAGGGCATCAGGAAAAGGCATCGCGGCCTGTTTCCCGGAGTTGATGCTCAGGCGCTGCCGGGCAGTGCTTGACGGCGGAGTACGCAATGGACGAACGCACGGACCAGTTCAGCCTGCCCGCCGATTATTCGATCTATCGGCAGTTCAGCCGTGCCGAATGGGCGGCGCTGCGCGCCGACACGCCGCTGACATTGACGATCGAAGACCTGGCAAGACTGCAGTCGATCAACGATCCGATCTCGGTCGAGGAAGTGATCGCCATCTACCTGCCGCTGTCGCGCCTGCTGGCGCTCTATGTCGCGGCGACCCAGGGGCTGTTCAAGGCGACGCAGCGCTTTCTCGGCGCCGAAGACGGCAAGATGCCCTACATCATCGGCATCGCAGGCTCCGTCGCCGTCGGCAAGTCGACGACCGCGCGCGTGCTGCAGGCGCTGCTGTCGCGCTGGCCCAACACGCCGAAGGTGGAACTGATCACCACCGACGGATTTCTGTTTCCCAATGAGATCCTCACCCGCGACGGGCTGATGGACAAGAAGGGCTTTCCCGAGAGCTATGACGGCGCAGCGCTGGTGCGTTTCCTGTCGCAGATCAAGGCTGGCCAGCACCAGGTGAAAGCGCCGGTCTATTCGCATCTCGTCTATGACGTGGTGCCCGACAAGTTCACCACCGTCGATCGTCCCGACATCCTGATCGTAGAGGGCCTGAACGTGTTGCAGCCGTCGCGGCCCGACAGCGACATTGCCTTCGTCTCAGACTTTTTCGATTTCTCGATCTATCTCGACGCGCGCGAAGACAATCTGGTGCAATGGTATGTGTCGCGCTTCATGCGCCTGCGCCAGACAGCGTTCCGCGATCCAAGATCATACTTCCGCAAATATGCCGATCTTTCAGATGAGGAAGCGCGCAAGACCGCGCTCGACATCTGGACGCGCATCAACCTGCGCAATCTCAACGAGAACATCCTGCCGACGCGGCCACGCGCGAGTCTCGTGCTGACCAAGGCGTCCAATCACAGCATCGAGAAAGTGGCATTGCGGAAGTTGTGATGGCGCGATAGCGGTCGGCATGGATTGAGCATCTGAAATTGAACAAACACGATTCTCTCGGCTATAGCTTTTTCGGTTCTGATGGAATCAGAACCGAGCTCTAGGTTTTGTTTTGACGCATTTTCTTCACGCGAACCGGCAGCCACTTCGCTCGAAAATGCTCTATAGCTGCTGCTCGCGTCCTTTTGCGATTTCCAACTCTGCCCGGCACACTCGATCCAATGAGGCCAAATCTTCATCGGCCAGCTTCCAGAGAATATCTGGAGCAGCGTGGTGATAGCCATGCCGGAGGATGTTCCCGATTCCTGCCACCTTGCGCCAGGGGATTTCGGGGTGGCGATCTTTTAAATCATCGGACAGATGGCGGCTTGCCTCAGAAATAATCTCAATGCCGCGTTCGACGAGCCAGCGCTTTTGCCAGTCGGCCTCGAATGCATCGAGTGAAACGCCGCGTATAACGCTGTTTATACGTTCGATCGCTTAGACAATATCACCCAGGCGCGGAGAAAAAATTCGCTCAATCATCAAAACACGAGAACGGCGGATTTTTCGATCCGCTGCTTAAGACTGGGATGGATGCTGCCGCGTGTCATAATATCGGCTTTTTGACCGAGAATGCCGGCCGTATATTCCTTCACGTCGGTCAGCTCATAAAGACCAAGCTTTCCACGCTCGTGATCGAAAAACAGGTCAATGTCGGAGTCCGGCCGCGCGTCGTCACGGGCGGTCGAACCGAACAGGTAAAGGTGATCGACACCCATCCGTTTCAGTTCGGCTTTATGGGCCTGCAGCAGACTAATGGCTTTGTCGCGTTTCATGGTTTTACCATAGCGAAACCCGCGGTGAATTTCCACGGTTTTCGGCCGCATCACAGTCCGATGGGAAGGTTAAATATTTCTTTCCATGAGACATTTTGGACCATCGCTCCATTTCGAGGGTCTGATGGTACAAAAATCTCCTGCCGGCGCGCCCGCGCACCAGCCTCGTGCTGACGAAAGCATCCAACTACAGCATCCAGAAAGCGGCACTGCGGAAATTGTGAGGCGAGGCGCTCGCATCTCTCCAACGCGTCATGCCCGGCTTTGTGCCAGGCACCCACGCCTTGGTGCGCCAACGCTTTCAGAAGACGCTCTTCTTATCCTGACAGTAACGCAGCTTTTCCGCGTGGATGTCCGCGCGACTAGCGCGCGCAAACGGAGAAGCTGCTGCGTCGCTGGCTAATTCAGAGCCCGTTGTCGTTCGCCAGGACCGCCAGGCTGCGCTGCGGGCGGGCGCCGACATGCTGGATGACTTCAGAGGCAGCGAGCGCGCCAAGGCGGGCGCAAGTCTGCAGATCCCTGCCCTGCGACAGGCCGGTGAGAAAACCGGCGGCATAGAGATCGCCGGCGCCGGTGGTGTCGACGAGCTGCTCGATCGGGAAGGCCGGCACCGCCTGCGTCTGTTCGCGCGTGACGACGATGGAGCCCTTCTCCGACGCGGTGACGGCGCCGAGGATGTCTTCGTTGCGCAAGGCGTCGATGGCGGTATCGAGATCGGCGGTTTCATACAGCGACTTCAATTCGTGCTGGTTGGCGAACACGATATCGACCGTCTTGTTGCGGATGAGGTCGAGGAATTCGGAACGATAGCGACCGACGCAGAACGGATCGGACAGGGTCAGCGCGACCTGGCGGCCGGCGGCATGGGCGATCTCGGAGGCCTTGACGAAGGCCTCCTTGGCGGCCGGCGGATCCCAGAGGTAGCCTTCGAGATAGGTGATGGCGGAAGCGCGGACGAGGTCGGCATCGACATCGTCGGGGCCGAGGTTCTGGCAGGCGCCAAGATAGGTGTTCATGGTGCGCTCGCCGTCAGGCGTGACGAGCACGAGGCAGCGCGCCGTCGCCGGGCCGTCTTTGGCAGGGGCGGTTTCGAAATGCACCTTCATGGCGCGGATGTCATGAGCGAAGGCCTTGCCGCTGTCATCCGACTTCACCTTGCCGATGAACGCCGTCCTGGCGCCGAACGAGGCCGCGCCGACGATGGTGTTGGCGGCCGAGCCGCCGGAGATGATCGTCGTCGACGCCATCGCGCCATAAAGCTTGTCGGCGCGAGCTTCATCGATGAGCATCATACCGCCCTTCTGCAAGCCTTCCTTGGCGAGAAAGTCGTCTTCGGTCATGCTGATGATATCGACAATTGCGTTACCAAGGCCGAGCACATCGTATTTGGGCGTTGACATCGATCGGTCATCCATCGTTTGCGAGAAACCGCACAAGACCCCGCGGCAATCGCGGAAGGAGCCCGGTCGTGTCGCATTGACGCTGCGGCGCGTCAAGTTAGCGCTGCGATTTGGCTTTCAGGCGCTGGCGCAGCAGTTCCAGAAATTGCGCAAAATCCTCCGCATCGAGGTTCTTCATTTCCTTCGCCAGCCGGTTGGCAAATTCGGTGGCCTTGGGATTCATCCCAGCCGTCGACAGCGTGACCTTGGGATCGGACAGCGCAGCGAGGCGTTCCAGCTCTTCGGATTCATCCCAGATGACATTGAAAAAGCCGATGATGCGCAGCATCAGATACCAGGTCGGCGTGCCGCGATTGCCATGTTCGAGCGCCGACAGATAGGCCGGCGATACGCCGATGGCGTGGGCCATGGCCTTCAGGGTGACGCCGCGCTCCTCGCGCAGGTCGCGCAGTTTTTGCCCAAACGGCGTCATGTTTCCGATCCGGATGCGTTTCGCTCGTGGCGGCGCAACCGCACGTAGAGCGCGCCGGCGCCGCCATGACGGACTGACGCTTCCTCGAAGCCGACCACGACGGAACGCAATTGCGGCGAGCGCAGCCAGTGCGGCGTGTTTCGCCGCAGCACGCCCGGCTCGCGCCACTCTCCGCCATCCGATGATTGTTTGGTCAGGCCCTTACCGGTGATGACCAGCACGACCCTGGCTCCTGCCGCCTGGGCGCGATGCAGGAAGGAGACCAATTCCGCATGGGCGACGGCCTGATGCATGCCGTGCAGATCGAGCGTCGCATCGATCGGCAGACGGCCACGGGTGAGGCGCTGGCGCATGCGGCGTTCGAGCGGCGCCAGCGCCGGTGGCGGGGGAACCGGGACGGGCTTGTTTGCCTTGATGAGTTGGCCCTTCTTCGCCGGTCTCTCCATTTTGCCTGGCGGCGGAGGCACGGCCGGCAGCTTCGCCTCCTCGGCAGGCGGCGGTTCAACCGGCTTCGCTTCGCGAAACGGTTTCACGTGACGGGTGACGAGATTCCACAATTCGATCTCGTGACGGGCCAGGAGACGTTTGTGCCGGGTCGAAGGCGTTGGCTTCGAGGAGCTCGATTTGGGCGAAGTCGGCTTCCTGGTCTTCACGGGGCGGATCCCGTGCACGGCAGGAGAACGGTGAGCGTGCCTCTGTGCCTGATGTTGCCCGCGGCGATGCCGGCCTCATCGCCGGTGCCGTAGAAAATATCGGCACGGGCGGCGCCGACGATCGCGGTGCCGGTGTCCTGCGCGATCATCAGCCGGCGCAACGGTGCAGTGCCGCCTTCAGCAGCTGGCAGATCGGCATCGATCCAGAACGGCAATCCATAGGCCCACAGCGTGCGGTCGACCGCGATCGAGCGCAGCGGCGTCAGCTCGACGCCCTCGGCGCCGACCGGTCCCTGGTCGGGCGACAGCGTATCGGAACGCTTGAAGAAGACATAGGAGCGATTGCGCTGCATCAGCCTGCGGCCGGCGGCATCCGCCTCCTGGCCCTTGTCCCTGACCCAGGCTTTCAGGCGGTTGAGCGACATATCACCCATGAGAATTTGACCCTCGTCGACCAGCGCCTTGCCGATCGACGTATAGGGATGGCCGTTGCGGCCGGCATAGGCGAGCCGCACCAGAGTGCCGTCGGACAACCTGATCCGCGCCGAGCCCTGCACCTGGATCATGAAGGCCTCGATGCCATCGCGCACAAAGACAACCGGCTTGGCGCGGCCGTTCAAGGCGCCGCCATCGATCTCGCCGCGCGTCGGCAGGATGGCGGGCGCATCCGCGGCATTGGTGGAGGCATAGGCTATGTCGTCGGGCAGCGACAGGATCGGCTCGGAAAATTCCGGCGTCCGCCACAGCGAGCCCGCGACCTCCGGCTCGTAATAGCCGGTGAGGAAACCAACGTCATAGGGATTGGCGCCAGGCACCGGCGCGATGCGATAGGGTTTGAAAAACGCCTGGAAGCGTTGCCGCGCCTCTGCCGCAGTGCCCGGCGGCGGAAGCTTTTCCACCGCCGAGCAGAGCTGCAGAAACGCCGGGCTCGGCACTGCCCCGACGCGCACGGCCGCAACGCCCGCAAGGCTGTGGTCGCAGGATTTCTGAAAGGTCTTCCAGGCGGCAAGATGATCGTCGTCGGCAAAGCCGCGCAGATCGTCGAAAGAGACCTCTTGCAGCACAGCCTTGCCGCTGAGCTCGCTGACAATCAGACCGTCCGCGAGACTTGTTTCAGATGTCGCCCCGGACATTGCACCCGCCATCAGACAAAGGCAGACGAGTTTATCTCCCACTGCTCGGAAAGAAGGATATCTGAGTCGCCGGTTCAATGCCCGCCGGTTGAATGCTGGTTGTCGGCGACACCGACCAGCCGCCAGTTCGGATCGCGCGTGGTGACGTCGCGTTCGAACGTCCAGACGTCGACGAGATCGACCACCTGTTCGGGATTGCCGTCGATGACCTTGCCGTCGCGGTCGCGGGTCGCGGTGATCAGCTTGCTGACGAAGCGCATCGAAACCTGCACGACCTTGGTGCGGGCATTGATGTCGACGATCTGTGCCTTGTCGATGGAGACGAAGGTGGTCTCGACCTTCTCGCCGCGGCTCTCGCGGTCGGCGATGGCCTGGGTGAAACTGTCGTAGACATCCTTGGCGAGCAGGCTGCGTAGCGACGGACGGTCGCCGGCGGCGAAGGCGGTGATGATCATCTCATAGGCGGATTTGGCGCCGGCGATGAAAGTCTTGGGATCGAAGGAGCGGTCCATGGAGACGAGCTGGTCGAGACCTTCCCAGACCTTCGAGCCGCGGTCGGCATAGGCATCCCAGCGACCGTCGGCATCGGCGTTCTGCGGCGAGGCCGCGCCGGCATCGTTGGCGGCACCCGGCAAACGCACGACCACATTGTCGCCGTTGGGCGCCCGGCCGGGGGCTGTGCCCGGCACACTGAGACGTTCCGCGCGGGGTTTATCGGGCCCGTTCCGCGTTCCGAGGATGGAACGCAGTTTCCAGACGACAAAGACCGCCAGCAACGCGAAAACAATCGTTGTGACGTCAAATGGCTCCTGCATGCTGCTCCTGCGTGTCGCTTTAGGGTATGCGCTCTAGGGTATGCCTGGGTCGTTTTCACCGTTTAAAGCGGAATTGCCGCGAAAAATCCGTACCTGCTGTTTCGCGTTCCGCTCTGAATCCTGCCGTATCCTTGCCGCTGATGCCCGTTATCTTGCCGAGGTCGGGGTTACGCAACCCCAAAATATACGCTCAAAATACAAATTGATGGCAAATTTCAAAATGATCTCCGGTGGAATAACAATGGTCCCGAATAATCAAATCCGAGAGCATGCCGGATGATACAGCCCCGCTTTCTAGGAAGCCTGTTCTTCTTAGCCCTCGTTCTGGTCGAAATCGCGGCCTATGGACTGGTCGTCTCCAATTTAGGTTGGCTGGCGGCTTTTTCCATTGGAATCGGCTCAATTGTCGCGGGCGTCTTTGTCCTGAAACGGCTCGGGCAAAGCCTGCTGCAGGCAATGAGCCAGTCGGCGGCGTCGGCAACGAGTTTCCGGTTCGACGGGCTCTATGCCGGCGGATTTGCCACAGCCGGTGCGATCCTGATGATTTTGCCCGGCTTCGTGACCGATCTGGTGGGCCTGGTCAGCGCCCTGATCGGCTGGCGCGCCTGGCTGATCCCGGCGCAAGGGGACCGGACGCCGCCGGGCGCCGGCAGACCTGCCGACAAGACCATGGATTTGCGCCCGGACGAATGGTCGTCGCAATAATATCTGATGCCGCGGCTATTTGTCTGGCGGACGCAATCATGCTAGGCGGCGGCCCCAAGACACCGATAGCGACATGTGGCGGCACGCACGCCGCCAATTGCAGAAATTTAAGGACAGTTCGATGGCTGAGAATGGGACGAACGGCGCGGGCAACGGAACGGACACCGGCGCCATGCCGCAGCTCAATGTGCTGATCCAGTACACCAAGGACCTGTCGTTCGAAAACCCGAACGCGCCGCAATCGCTGGCGCCGCAGGCCCAGGCGCCGAACATTTCGATCCAGGTGAACGTCAATGCCAACCAGCTTTCCGAGACCGATTACGACGTCAACCTGATGCTCGAGGGCTCGGCCGGCGAGGGCGCCGGCACGCTCTTCAAATTCGAACTGAACTACGGCGGCGTCTTCAAGCTGCAGAACATTCCCCAGGCCGAGATCCACCCGGTGGTCTGGATCGAATGCCCGCGCCTGCTGTTTCCGTTCGCGCGCCAGATCATCGCCGACGCGGTCCGCAACGGCGGCTTCCCCCCGCTGCTGCTCGACCCGATCGACTTCGTCGCGCTGTATCGCCAGCGCATGGAGCAGTTGCAGGCCAACCCGCAGGCGACGGCGTAAGAATTTACTGCCTACCAAAAGCCCTCATCCTGAGGAGCGCCTGAAAGGCGCGTCTCGAAGGACGAGGGCGTCAGCCTCGCACTTGATCGTTGTACATCCTTCGAGACGCCTGCTCCGCAGGCTCCTCGGGATGAGGCAGGTGGGACGCGCTTAAATGCTTAGATTGACTCACTCTTTCGTAAACTGGTGCCAGATCGCCTTTTCGCCGATGCCGGCGATGAATGCTGTGTGCGCGGTGAGTTCGATCTCTTCCACGGTGACAGCCAATACGGTCTCGCGGATTTTCAGCAGCGGTTGAGCTGACTGTTCCTCGATGATCGAGCGCGTCTCGGTGAGCACCAGGTTCGACTGGCGGCCGCCGAGCAGTTCGGCATAGACCTCGGCAAGAATTTCCGAATCGAGCAGAGCACCGTGTTTGGTGCGGCGTGAATTGTCGATGCGATAACGCGCGCACAGCGCATCGAGGGAATTCGCGGTGCCTGGATGTTTGCGGCGCGCGATCGCCAGTGTGTTGACGACCCGGTCCATTGTCAGCGCCGGACGACTGATGCGGGCCAATTCGGCATTGAGGAATTTCATGTCGAATTCGGCATTGTGGATGACCAGCTTGTCCTCGCCGATGAAGCTGAGAAAATCGTCGACCACATCGTGAAAGCGCGGCTTGCCGGTGAGGAATTCGCGCGACAGTCCGTGCACGCGAAAGGCCTCCTCAGGCATGTCGCGATCAGGATCGAGATAGGCGTGAAAGGTCTGGCCGCTGGGAATAAGGTTGAGCAGTTCGACGCAGCCAATTTCGACAAGCCGGTCGCCGGTGGTTGGATCAAGGCCCGTCGTTTCCGTATCGAGAACGATTTCACGCAGCGACATCAAAAGTCCTTCGACAAACATGCAAGCCAACAGGAGCCCTCATCCTGAGGAGCGCCCACAGGGCGCGTCTCGAAGGGCGAGGGCGTCACGCCGCAATTCAGCCTCCGCTGAAGAAGCCACTGGCTGCTGCATGATTTTCTCTCACGCCCCCGTCCTTCGAGACGCCTGCTGCGCAGGCTCCTCAGGATGAGGGCTTCTGCTGCCTTGCTTCCACTTGCAACATACTGGCTTGACTCAGCTTTCTACCGTCCGGCCAGCGAAGCGAGAAAATCCTTCACCTGCGCTTTGGCATTTTCGAATCCGTGGCCGGTGTCGATAGTATAATGTGCTTTGCTGCGCTTGACCGCGTCGGGCATTTGTTTGGCGAGAATTGCACTGAATTTTTCCTGCGTCATGCCGGGCCGGCTCATGACGCGGGCACGCTGCTTTTTCTCGTCGGCGGTGACCACGAGGATTACGTCGACATCCTTCTCGCCGCCGATCTCGAACAGCAGCGGGATGTCGAGCACGACGATGGGCGCGCCGGCCGCGCGGCTGCGCTCGAGAAATGCTTCGCGATGGGCGCCGACAAGCGGATGCACGATGGTCTCGAGACGGCGCATGGCTTCCGCGTCACCAAACACGCGGGCGCCGAGTTTCTGCCGGTCGACGACGCCGTCGGTGGTGACGCCGGGGAACGCCTGTTCGATCAGCGGCGCTGCCTCGCCGCGATAGAGTTCGTGCACGGCGCTGTCGGAATCGTGCACGGGAACGCCGAGCTCGCGAAAGATCGCGGCCGTCGCCGACTTGCCCATGCCGATCGATCCGGTGAGGCCGACGATGATCATGACGTGCGCCCGGTGAGGACCAGTTTAAGTGCGGAGATAATTTTCATCACGCAGGAATTCCAGCAGAGGCAGAATCGGCAGGCCGCGAATGGTCCATTGGTCTCCGTCTATCGCAGTGAAGAGATGAACGCCAATCGCCTCGATATGGTAGCAGCCGACAGAGCCGAGAATGGCGTCGCCACAGAGCTCAAGATAGTCGGCGATGAAAGCTTCCGACAACACGCGCACGGTCATGTGTGCCGTGGAGACCGTCTCGAAGACAATGGCATCGCCGCGCGCCAGGCAGATGGCCGCATTGAGACCATGGCTGCGGCCGGACAAGCGCCGCAAGGTCGCGGCGGCTTCATCACGACCGGCGGCTTTGTGAACGATGCCATGGTCATCGGACAGAAGCTGATCGGCGCCGAGCACGAGACGGCCGCCATGGTTTTTGGCAACGTCGAGCGCCTTGGCGCGTGCCAGTTGCAAAGCAAGCTGGGGTGGCGCGGCTTGCGTTGTCTGCGCCTCTATCGCGCGCTCATCGATCTGCGAGGGATGAACGTCATAGGGAATGCTGGCTTCGTCGAGAATCCTGCGCCGCGAGGCGCTACCCGACGCTAGCACAAGCGGCTGCGGCGCAAGCCACAGAACATGAGCAGAAGAGCGATCATTCATGAGAGTCTTGTGCTTGATAAGATTCAGGATTCGGCGATGAACTTGAGCCGGTGCTCCCTGTAGAAATCGATGATGGCGGCGGCCGTCTCCTCGATCGAGCGGCGGGTAACGTCGATGACCGGCCAGCCGCGCTGCTGGAACAGGCGCTTGCTGTGCGCAATTTCCTCTGCCACCGCCATGCGGTCGACATAGGGCGTTTCCTGATCGGCGTTCAATGTCAGCAGGCGGTTCTGGCGGATCTGCACGATGCGTTCGGGCGAAGCCAGGAGGCCGACAACAAGCGGATGGCGCAGACCTTCGAGCGCGGTCGGCACCGGCACGCCCGGCACCAGGGGAATATTGGCGGTCTTGATGCCGCGATTGGCGAGATAGATGCTGGTCGGCGTCTTCGACGTGCGGCTGACGCCCAGCAGGATGACATCGGCATCCTCGAGATTTTCCGGCAACTGGCCGTCGTCATGCACCATGGTGAAATTCAGCGCGTCGATGCGTTTGAAATATTCCGCATTCAGCATGTGCTGAGCGCCCGGCCGCGAGGTCGAGGCGGTGCCGAGATAGGACTGGAACAGGTTGAGCACCGGCTGCAGCACGTTCAGCGCCGGGCTGCCGGTTTCGGCGCAGACTCTCTCGAGTTCGGTCGACAGTTCCGCATCGACCAGCGTGTAGAGCACGATGCCGGGCGAAATCGACAGTTCCGACATGGCGCGGTCGAGCTGCGTGCGGTTGCGGATCAGCGGATAGACATGTTCGATCGCCGAGACGCCCTGGAACTGCGCCGTCACCGCGCGGCTGACGGCGATCAGAGTTTCGCCGGTCGCGTCTGAAACCAGATGCAGGTGAAAGTAGTTACGATTCACGGGGCCTCTTGGAGACTCGAGTTTTGCATGATCGGCGCCCAGCCATGTGGACAGGTGTGGGTAAGTGGATGTTGCATGGTTTCATCCCGAGTGTCGCGGGGAAAACCCGGGGCTACCGGCCGCTGCACGGGGTTGTGGAGCGAGAAAGCGGGGTCGTTGCCGAGGGTGTTAATAAATAGTTAACAAGTTCGAAGTTACATTCAGGCATAACGCTACATTAATGATTTGTTTATGAAATGCGGAACTTATCCAGACCTGAGGATTTCGTGTGCACAAGCTCACGGATGTGGTCATGCAGTCTGCGCATGTTTAACAAATATTAATGAGTCTTATCCCCTGCCTAAGAATCTAATAAGCAGAGTCCTATAGATAAGATTATATTTATAGAGAGCCCTGTGACCGCGCTTCCCCATCCGATAGCCGATAACAAGCTGATCAGCACATTAAGCGGAAAGAAACAGGATCGGCCGCCGATCTGGCTGATGCGGCAGGCGGGACGCTATCTGCCTGAATATCGGGAGATCAGGAACAAAGCGGCTTCGTTCCTTGATTTCTGCTACGATCCTAAACTGGCGGTGGAAGCCACCCTGCAGCCGATCCGGCGCTTCGGCTTCGATGCCGCCATCATCTTCAGCGATATTCTGGTCATTCCCGATGCCCTGGGGCAGGATGTCCGGTTTGAAGTCGGGGAAGGACCCAGGCTGAACCCCATCGTCACCCCTCCCGACTTGAAGATGCTGAAGCCAAGGCATGATGCGACCCGTCTGGGACCTGTCTACGAAGCCATCGGACTGGCGAGGTCGGCGCTCGGCCAGGAGACGGCGCTGATCGGTTTCTGCGGTGCGCCGTGGACCCTGGCGACCTATATGATCGCCGGCAAGGGCACGCCGGACCAGGCGCCGGCGCGTCAGTTCGCCTATCGCTTTCCAGATGATTTCCAGGCGCTCATCGATCTTCTGGTGGAAGCCACGACAGAGCATCTATCGGTGCAGATCCAGGCCGGCGCCGACGCCGTGCAGATTTTCGATTCCTGGGCCGGCGTGCTGCCGTGCGGGGAATTCGAGCGCTGGTCGCTGGAGCCGATCGCACGGATCGCCGAGGCGGTGAAGCGGCGCCATCCGCAGACGAAATTGATCGGCTTTCCCCGTGCGGTGGGGGAAAGGCTGACCGAATTCGCCAAGATAGAAGCCCTGGATGCGATCGGTGTCGACACATCCGCCGACCGGCGCTGGATCGGCCGTTCGCTCGACACCAGCCTGCCGATCCAGGGCAATCTCGATCCGCTGGTGCTGCTGGCCGGGGGGGCGGCGCTGGACCGGGCGATCGACAATATCGTTGAAGATTTCTCGCACCGGCCCCATATCTTCAATCTCGGCCATGGAATTCTGCCGCCGACACCGATTGCCCATGTGGAGCGGCTGGTTGCGCGGGTGCGGGGCGAGGCCTGACCATGTCGGTCTATCTCGTCGTCAAGGTCGTTCACATTCTCTCGGTGATCTCCTGGATGGCGGGCATGCTCTATCTGCCCCGTCTCTTCGTCTATCATTCGACGGTGCCGCCGGAGAGCGAGTCCAGCGCCCTGTTTACCGTGATGGAGCGGCGGCTGCAGAACGGGATCATGACGCCGGCGATGATCATGACCTGGATGACCGGCCTGTGGATGGCGGGCTCGGCAGGGTTTTTCACCGACGTGTGGCTCGTGTGCAAGATGGCGCTGGTCTTGCTGATGTCGGCCGGACACGGATTTCTATCCCGCGAGCGCAAGGCCTTCGGCGCCGGCGAGCGTCTTCATACACAGAGATTCTACCGTATTATCAATGAGGTACCAACTTTATTGATGATCTTCATCGTGGCACTCGCGGTGCTGAAACCGTTTTAAACGACCGCTCTTTCTTGGCCTGATGGCTTGAATTCGTCGCCGATTCGTTCTATGCGATTGCTCCTTCCCCACAACCGGCCTTCGCATTCGCCCTGAATGGTTTCGCCGGTCCCCCATGATTGAACTGTTTGCCGAGGCAACAGTTAATGCCAGGACCCTTGTGTTTTGGCGGTGTCATTTTTCCCTCCCTATAGGCTTCCCAGCCCAAATACGGCTTTCCAATGCCAGAAATTAAACTTCAAGACTTGAAGAAGAAGTCGCCTACCGAATTGCTTGCCTTTGCCGAAGAGCATGAGGTCGAGAACGCCTCGATCATGCGCAAACAGGAATTGATGTTTGCGATCCTGAAGCAGCTTGCCAGCAAGGAAATCGAGATTGTCGGCGAAGGCGTCGTCGAAGTGCTCCAGGACGGTTTCGGATTTCTCCGCTCCGCTGACGCGAATTATCTCGCCGGCCCGGACGATATTTATGTCTCGCCGTCACAGATCCGCCGCTTCGGCCTGCGCACCGGCGATACGGTCGAAGGCCTGATCCGCAGCCCGAAAGAAGGCGAACGCTATTTCGCCCTCCTCAAGGTCAACCTGATCAATTTCGAGAACCCGGACAAGGTTCGCCACAAGGTCCATTTCGACAACCTGACGCCGCTGTATCCGGACGAGCGTCTGAAGCTCGAAATCGAGGATCCGACGCGCAAGGATTTTTCCTCCCGCGTCATCGATATCGTCTCGCCGATCGGCAAGGGCCAGCGCGCGCTCATCGTGGCGCCGCCGCGCACCGGCAAGACCGTGCTGCTGCAGAACATCGCCCAGTCTGTCACGGCCAATCATCCGGAATGCTATCTGATCGTCCTGCTGATCGACGAGCGTCCCGAAGAAGTCACCGACATGCAGCGTTCGGTGAAGGGCGAGGTGGTCTCCTCGACCTTCGACGAACCGGCGGTGCGCCACGTGCAGGTCGCCGAAATGGTGATCGAAAAGGCCAAGCGCCTGGTCGAACACGGCCGCGACGTGGTCATCCTGCTCGACTCCATCACCCGCCTCGGCCGTGCCTACAACACGGTGGTGCCGTCATCGGGCAAGGTGCTGACCGGTGGCGTCGATGCCAACGCCCTGCAGCGGCCAAAGCGCTTCTTCGGTGCGGCGCGTAATATCGAGGAAGGCGGCTCGCTGACTATCATCGCCACGGCGCTCATTGATACCGGCTCGCGCATGGATGAAGTCATCTTCGAAGAGTTCAAGGGCACCGGCAACAGCGAAATCATCCTCGACCGCAAGGTCGCCGACAAGCGCGTCTTCCCGGCCATCGATATCACCCGCTCCGGCACCCGCAAGGAAGAGCTGCTGGTCCCGGCCGACATCCTCAAGAAGATGTATGTGCTGCGCCGTATCCTCAATCCGATGGGCACGATCGACGCGATCGAATTTCTGCTCGGCAAGCTACGCGAAACGCCGAAGGGCAATTCGACCTTCTTCGATTCGATGAATACGTAAGTCTGGGTCCCTATTCGGCAGCTGGGTTGATTCGGCAACGCAATGATCCAGGCGGCCTCAGCCTGAGGAGGCGCGTAGCGCCGTCTCGAAGGGCGAGGGCGTCAGAGAAATTCCTGGTGAGCGTTGCATCAGGTTAGCGGGCTGAAAGACACGTTGCTGCGTGTCGCCCTCGCCCTTCGAGACGCGGGCTTTGCCCGCGCCTCAGATACTATGGGACGGTAGGTGGCCAGAAGGTAGGATTGGATTTGCAAAAACGATCCAACCTCGAAAGGACCTCGGCGATGAGCTTTGATCACACTGACA
>JARHVB010000022.1 GCA_029222685.1 Terripilifer ovatus
CCTTCCCCATCGCGTCACCTCAAAACCGCTGACGCAAGGGAATCACGCTGAAATCGTCAGTGCAAATCAATATTGCCAAACATTCACACCCTCTGAGGAGCGCCGCAAGGCGCGTCTCGAAGGACGGGGGCGACAGGCAAGCATCTTGGCGCTGGACTGAAAACAGGCATTCTGACGCTGCTGATTGGCTGCGGTGTATCGCCCCCGTCCTTCGAGACGCCTGCTGCGCAGGCTCCTCAGGATGAGGGCTTCTGAAAGTTTTCGCTGCTTATGCCGCCGCCGTCTGCGTTGCTTCAGCACCGACCGCCGCCCTGTACAGCCACGCAAACGCAACCGCGCTGACACCCACAGCCACATACTGGCTCGCCGCATTCGGCCACAGCATGGCGCAGGCGGCGAAGGCAAACAGGGCACGCGCCGGCATCGGCATGGCGACGCGGCGCACATAGCCGTGCAGCGCGATGCAGCAGGTGATGACCAGCGCGAAGCCGACGATGGAATCCGAGACGATCTGCGGCCACGAGCCCTGAAACAGAATGCCGGTATTGAACAGGAAATAGAACGGCAGCACGAAGCCGCCGATGGCAAGCTGGCAGGTCTTCCAGGTGATGGCGAAGGCGTTCGCCCCGGCGATGGCCGCCGCAGCAAAATTGGCCACGGCGACAGGTGGCGTCAATGCCGACAGGCAGGCATAGAACAGAAAGAACATGTGCACCGGCATCAGCGGCAGGCCGAATTTCGAGATCAGCACCGGCGCCAGCAGGGCGACGGCCATGATGTAGCAGCCGGTTGTGGGCATGCCGGTGCCGAGCAGCAGCAGGATGACGCCGGCGAGGAACAGCGTCGTGATGAGGAAGCCGCCGGAGAGCTCGAACAGCAGCAGGGTGAACTTGCCCGAGAGGCCGGTGAGCTCGATGGCGCCGATGATGATGCCTGACGCCGCGACCGCAGCCGTCAGGGGCACCGAACTCATGCAGGTGTCGACGCAGGCCTGGACGAATTTGCGCGGTCCGATGGGATTGCGCGACAGCCAGCTCGCGGCGAGGACCGAGAGGGACGACCCCGCCGCCACATAGGCCGGCGAATAACCCTGAACGAGCAGCCAGATCAGGACGACGATGGGAACGAGGCTCGGCCAGTTGTTGGCCAGCGCCACTTTCATGCCGACGATGTCGCTTTCGGGCAGGCGCGGCTGGTTCTCGCGCACCGCATCGAAATGCACGAGGGTGAAGATGCCGAGATAGTAACCCAGCGCTGGCAGGGCGGCGAAGAGGCAGATGCTGGCATAGGGAATGCCGGTGAAGTCGGCCATGACGAAGGCGACGGCGCCCATCACCGGTGGCAGCATCGAGCCGCCGGTCGACGAGGTCGCTTCGATCGCCGCCGCATTCTCGGCCGAGATGCCGATGCGCTTCATGATCGGGATGGTGACGGGGCCGGTGGTCGCCACATCGGCCACCGGGCTGCCGGAGATCGAGCCGTAGAGCCCGCTCGACATGACGCAGGCTTTTGCCGGGCCGCCGATCATGTGGCCGGTCAGCGCCGCGCCGACATCGAAGAACAACTGGCCGCCGCCGCTGAGAATGTAGAGATTACCGAAGAAGACGAAGAGGAAGGCATAGCTCGCCGCCACATAAAGGGGCGAACCGAAAATACCGTCCGTGCCGATGGTCTGCATTTCGATGAAATAAGGATAGTCGAGCGCGGTGTGGCGGAAGCTGCCGGGAATGAGATCGCCGAGCCAGACATAGAGCAGCAGCACCAGGATCGTCATCGTCAGGCCGAAGCCGATGGTGCGTCGTCCCAGTTCGATGGTCAGCACGGTCAGCGCCGTGCCGGCGAGGAGATCGGCTAGCGTCGGTGCTGAAATGCCGGCGACCCAGTCGCCATAGCGCCCGGCATTGAGCACGAAATAGATCATCGTGACGACGCCGATGGCCGTCAGCGCGTAGTCGATGAGGGTCAGCGTGCGCGTATGGGCGCCGCGCGTCGTGGTGAGAAAGCAGGCCGGCATCAGCAGCAGGAGGAACAGGGAAATCTGCATCTGCTGCGTCGCGAAGGCGAACAGGGCGAGATAGCCGATGCCGAACACCGTCACCACGGAAAGGGCGGCGACGAGCATCCACAACGGACCCTGCGGCGCAACCCGACGGGTCTCGCCGAAAATCTCGCAGAAGCGGTTCCAGGCGGCGCGCAGACCGGAGACTTTGTTTATGTCAGCCGCTTCGTTCATGCCCGGATGCTCACTTCAACGCACCGATTTCGCGATAATAGCGCGCCGCTCCCGGATGATAGGGGAGGCCCGAGATATTGGGGATCGCGCTCTCCCTGGAAAAGCCTGCAAGAGAGGGGTGGATCGCCTTGACGCGATCGATGTTCTCGAACAGGGCCTTGGTGAATTTGTAGACGGTTTCCTCCGACACCTGATCGCCGGCGACGACCGCATTCCAGATCGCCAGCGTCGTCTCATCCTTGGTCATGAACGGATAGGCGCCCTTGGGGATGGTGATTGTCTTCAATCCCCATGTCTTCGCGGCGATCGCCATTTTCGCCGGATCGCCCGAAATCCATTGCAACGGCCGGCCGCGCGCCACATCGGAAATTTCGGAGGTCGGGACAAAGGCGCCGTTGATGAAGACGTCGACCTTGCCGTCGCGCAGCGCGTCGAAGCCGGTGGCGGAATTGCCGCGGATGATGTTGCGGCCATTGTTGGTGACTTCGTTTTCGTTGATGCCGAAGGCGTTGAAGATCGTCTGATACATGGTGACGGTCGATTGCAGGTTGCCGGCAAGGTTGACCGTCAGCCGCATCGGCGTCTTCTTCGCTGCGATATCCTGGAACGAGGTGACGCCGTTGCGCTCGGCCCATTCCTTGGTCATCAGATTGTGCACGATCAGGCCTTCGTGCAGCATCATGACGAACTTGAATTTACCCTTCAGCGGCTGGGTGAAGGGCGCCTTGCCTTCGTTGGCATAGGCGATCTCGACCGGCGAGGCATTGAAGGTGAAGTCGGAGCGGCCGGTGGCGATGTTCTGGATGCCGCCTGCGGGGCTGCCGGGCTTATAGGTGGCGTCGGTGCCGGGATAGGCTTCGCGGACAATGCCATTGATGGCTTCCGTCACCACCTTGAAATACCCGGTCGCCGTGGCGCCATCGACCGAGAAACTGATCGGTTTCTTGTCGTTGAAATCGGCGCGGGCCGCCGGCGTGGTGAGCGAGACGGCGGCGAGCGCCGCAATGGCGATACCTGCGCGGCCAGGTGATGATAAGCGCATTCTTCCCCTCCCAGAGATTGTTTTTAAGCCCTCATCCGGCCCTTGCTGCGCAAGGGCCACTTTCTCCCGCGGAGCGGGAGAAGAAGTCTCAGTGCTCTCGCACGACGACCGTGCGGCGCATCAGCCGGCGCTCGGCGGCGGAAAAATCGCTGCGGGCGTGCAGCGAGCTGCGATTGTCCCACATCAGCAATTCGCCCGGCTTCCAGACGTGTTCGTAGATGAACCTGGGCTGTTCCTGATGGTCGAACAGATAGGTAAGCAGTTTGTCGCTTTCATCCGCGTCCATGCCGAGCACATGGTGGGTCATCAGCCGGTTGACATAGAGCGCCTTACGGCCCGTGGTGGAATGGGTGCGCACGATCGGGTGCGCGAAGGACGGCACGCCTTCGTTCGGCTCCGAGCCGCGAATGGTGGCGGCGTTCTCGTAGTCATAGACGTTCAGCGCGCGCAGGCTTTCGAGCTTCTGCTTCATCGCGTCGGGCAGGGCGTCGTAGGCTGCGAACATGTTGGCGAAGATCGTATTGCCACCGACCGAAGGCACTTCCATCGAATAGAGCATGGTGCCGTCGCTGGGATGTTCGATGTAGCACTGGTCGGAATGGAAATACATTTCACCGTCGGGCAGGGCGCCGATCAGCTCGCCGTTCTCACGGATGTTCGAAACGTACATGACGCCGGGCAGGCTGGAGCGGCCATTGTGCTTGTGCAGCACCGAGCCCAGCTCGCCGAAGCGCCTGGCGAAATTCACCTGGGCGGCTTCGTCCAGGGTCTGGTTGCGAAACAGGATGATGCAGTTGGCGCGCCAGGCATCACGGATGGCCTCGAACAGATCCCGCGAAAGCTCGTCGCGCAAATCGACATCGAGAATCTCGACGCCGATCAAGGGGGCCAGCGGCCGCGTCCTGATCAGAGATCTAGGTCTGGTTTGCGCGTCCTGCTGCCCGACTGATGTCGCCATCGCCTCCTCCCAATATTCTTTGAGACCTAACTTAGCCCAGGAGGCGTATCCGTCAAGAACGCGTCTGCCTTCGTTCAGCCTGTCGTTCATTCAGCCAACAAAAAACCCTGCGTCGCCGCAGGGTTTTGAATTTCCGTTGCTGTTGCTTTGCGCAACTCAGTGTGCGTCAGCCCAGATCTTCTTCTTGGTGAAATAGAGCAGGCCGGCAAAGATGAACAGGAAGATCAGGGCGTTGAGACCCGTGCGCTTGCGCTCTTCCAGCTTGGGTTCGGCAGCCCACATGAGGAAAGCCGCGACGTCGCGCGAATATTGCTCGACCGTCTTGGGCGAACCGTCGGTGTAGTCGACCTGATCGTCGCTCAAGGGTTTGGGCATGGCGATCTGGTTGCCGGGGAAATATTCGTTCCATTTGGTGTCGTCTGGCTTGGTATAGCCGTTCAGCAGGGCGTGGATGTAGTCGGGGCCGTGCTCCTGATAGGCGACGCCGGGCAACATATCGAGCAGGAAGAACGGGAAGCCGCGCGAATAGGAGCGCGCCTTGGCGATCACCGACAGATCCGGCGGCGCCTTGCCGTGCACGGCGGCAGCGGCGTCCTCGTTGGCGAAGATTTTCGGGAAATTGTCCGACGGGAAGCCCGGCCGCTGGATCGGCTCGCCCTTGTCGTTGAAATCCTTGATCTGATATTCGGCCGCCAGCGCCTTGACCTGGCCTTCGGAAAAGCCCGGTCCGCCTTCGTCGGCAAGATTGCCGATGCGCAGGCGCGACAGCGAATGGCAAGCGGAGCAGACTTCGCGGTAGACACGGAAGCCGCGCTGCAATTGCGCCTTGTCGTAGGTCCCGAACATGCCGGCGAAGGACCACTTCTCCATATGCGGGGTCGGTCCGTGGCCCCCTTCCTGTGCAAGGGCTGAGGATTGCGCCAAGGAGAAGGTCGCCGCTGAGATCGCAACCGCGAGGCTGATCGATTTAAAGGAGATCATGTCATTGTCCTCGTTCGGCCGGATCATTCTGCTGGGTTCATGACGGCGCCGCCATTCTTCGCCAGCACAGCATCGGCGATGGTTGCCGGCACCGGCTTTGGCGTTTCGAAAATGCCCAGCAGCGGCAGGATGATGATGAAGAAGCCGAAGTAGAAGGCGGTCAGCAGCCGCGCGGCGATGATATAGCCGCCTTCCGCCGGTTGTGCACCGAGATAGCCGAGGCCGAGGCAGCACAGCACGAAGGCCCAGAAGAAGATCCGGTACATCGGACGGAACGAGGCCGACCGCACCCGCGACGTGTCGAGCCAGGGCAGGAAGGCGAGGATCGCGATCGAGCCGAACATGGCGGTGACGCCGCCGAGCTTGGAGGGGATAGCGCGCAGGATGGCGTAGAACGGCAGATAATACCATTCGGGCACGATATGCGCCGGCGTCGAGAGCGGGTTGGCCTCGATGTAGTTGTCGGCGTGACCGAGATAGTTCGGCACGTAGAAGATGAACCAGGCGTAGAGGATCATGAAGCAGACGACGGCGAAGCTGTCCTTGATCGTCGCATAGGGCGTGAACGGCACGGTGTCGCGATCGACGTTCTTGACTTCGACGCCGGCCGGATTGTTCTGACCCACCACGTGCAGCGCCCAGACGTGCAGGACGACGACGCCGGCGATCATGAACGGCAGCAGGTAGTGCAGGGCGAAGAAGCGGTTCAGGGTCGGGTTGCCGACCGAATAGCCGCCCCACAGCCAGGTGGTGACGGCATCGCCGACCAGCGGGATGGCGGTGAAGAAGTTGGTGATGACGGTGGCGCCCCAGAAGCTCATCTGGCCCCAGGGCAGGGTATAGCCGAGAAAGCCGGTGGCCATCATCAGGAGGTAGATGATCACGCCGAGGATCCAGAGGACTTCGCGCGGGGCCTTGTAGGAGCCGTAATAGAGACCGCGGAACATGTGGACGTAGACGGCGACGAAGAACATCGAGGCGCCGTTGGAATGGGCGTAGCGCAGGAACCAGCCCCAGTTCACGTCGCGCATGATGTGCTCGACCGAGGCGAAGGCAAGATCGACCTGCGGGGTGTAGTGCATCGTCAGCACGATGCCGGTGATGATCTGCGCCACCAGCATGAAGCTGAGGATGGCGCCGAAGGCCCACCAGTAATTCAGGTTGCGCGGCGTCGGGTAGGCAACGAACGAGCCGTGGATCAGCCCCATGATGGGCAGGCGGCTCTCGAACCAGCGGCCGAGGGCGCTCTTGGGGACGAATGTCGAAGGTCCGCTCATGTCATATGTCTCTTCTGGCGAGCACGGATGCAGGAATTGGCAACAGAAAACTCAAAACGGCTGGATCAGCCGATCTTGAGCTTCGTGTCGGAAAGGAACGAATAGGCGGGAACTTCCAGATTCTTCGGCGCGGGGCCGCGGCGAATGCGCCCGGAAGTATCGTATTGGGAACCATGGCAGGGGCAGAACCAGCCGTCGTAATCGCCGCGCGATCCGGCCTGGCCGATCGGCACGCAGCCGAGATGTGTGCAGATGCCGACGACGACAAGCCAGTCCGGCTTCTGGACGCGGGCCTTGTCGGTCTGCGGGTCGGGCAGCTGCGCCAGCGGCACGTCGGTGGCTTCCTGGATTTCCTTGGGGGTGCGGTGGCGAATGAAAACCGGCTTGCCGCGCCATTTGACCGTCATGATCGCGCCGAGCGGAACAGCGCTGATGTCGACTTCGATCGAGGCCATGGCGAGGGTCGAGGCGTCGGGGTTCATCTGGCTGATGAGCGGCCAGGCAACGGCGCCGACGCCGACTGCGCCGGCGGCGCCCGTCGCAATGAAAAGAAAGTCCCTGCGGGTCGGCTCGACGGACGATGCTGTAGTCAATTTAACCCCCTTGCTACGCCCGGCCTGCGATTGCGAACGCCGGCCGGACGGTCAAATCCGCGCCCCCATCGAGGGCTGAGTGATCCACTAGGTCCAACGTCCGCCAGCGGCAATGCGACGCATCGCCACCTTGAGCCAAAAACACGATCAGACCAATTCCAGCTCCGGCCCGGAAGGGGAGCCGGAATAAGGCCTTGAGCGGGGCTATCTGGCATCGTTCAACCGGGTTGTCCATAGGGGGCGCGAGCCTCGTCCCCACATGCCGGCGGCTGCTTCCCGCGGGCCGGCCGTTGCGGCTATATCAAAGCATGTCCGTGTCCACCTTCCCGCTCACTCTGGCGCTGTTTCAGCCCGATATTCCGCAGAATTGCGGCACGATGCTCCGAACCTGCGCCTGCCTGGGCGTCGGGGCCGCGATCATCGAGCCGGCCGGTTTTCCGGTCAGCGACCGCCATTTCCGCCGGTCGGGCATGGACTATCTCGATCACGTGGCGATCGAGCGACACGTATCCTGGGCGGCTTTCGAGCGCTGGCGGTCCGAGGCCGGCCGGCGGCTGGTGCTGCTGACGACCCGGGGCGCGATTTCCCACACTCAATTCCAGTTCCGCCCGGGTGACATTCTGCTGGTCGGGCGCGAATCGCTCGGCGTGCCGGAGGAGGTGCATGCGGCCGCCGATGCGCGGGTAGCGATCGCCGTGCGGCCGGGCATGCGGTCTCTGAACGTGGCGGTGTCCGCCGCGATGGCACTGGGCGAAGCGCTGCGGCAGATCGGCGGCTAAGAAGACGGGCCGCGCTGCGGACCGGCCGAAGAGGTCAGTCGCCGGCCCTGAACCCCGATGCTTTCACAATCGGCCGCCAGTCGTCGATCTCTTTTTTCTGCTGCTCGGCCAGCGCCTCGGGTGACGTGGTGGTCGGTTTGAACCCCAGCGCATCGAGCCGGTCTTTCACCTCCGGCGCGCGCACGGCCTCGGCCATGATCCTGTTCAGGCGCTCGACGATGGCGCGCGGCAGTTTCGCCGGGCCATAGGCCGCATACCAGCCGAGCGCCTCGACGGGAAAACCCTGTTCGAGGAAGGTCGGCACATCGGGCGCAAAGATCGAGCGCTCCTTGCCCGAGGTGGCGATGATGCGCAGGCTGCCTGCCTTGGCCTGCTCGATCTGGTCCGACAGCGGCGTGACCATCATCGGCAACTGGCCGGCGACGACATCGTTCAAGGCCGGAATGGAGCCTCGATAATGCACGGGGCGCAGGTCGATCTTCGCGGCCGCGGCCAGGCTGATCGCCATGAAATGCGGGTTTGAGCCGCCGCCCGGCGTGCCATAAGACCCGAGTTCCGGTCTGCTCTTCACCAGCGCGATCATCTCGGCGAGATTTCGCGCCGGCACGAGCTTCGGCGATACGCCGATCGAAAACTCGAAGGTGACGAGCTGCGAAATCGGCGTGAAATCGGTCGCCGGATCATAGCCGGCATTGGAGTCGTAGAGCGGCGTGATCGTCATCGGACCGTTGGGGCCGATGTAAAGCAGGGTGCCGTCGGGCGGCGCGTTCTTGACCGCCAGCAGGGCGATCCTGGCGGAGGCGCCGACCCGGTTTTCCACGACGACCGATTGTCCCAGAACGCTCTGCATGCGGTCGGCGACGATGCGCGTCAGAGTGTCGCCGGCGCTGCCGGCGGCAAAGCCGAACAGCAGCCTGATCGGTTGATTGGCCGGTTGCGCGATCGCCGTCGGTGTAAACAGAAGCGAAAAAGCTAGTCCAAAAGCCAGTCCAAGTCCGGCTAGCGCCGGACCGACGTTGCGCATCATGCCATTTCCTCCGCAGCGCCCGACGACGCCGAATGTTCGATTGAGAGGCGCGGACCATAGTTCGGCGCCACCACCTGTGACAATTCGCGAAGTCGAAATTTTCCAGTGGGTTCCGTCCCGCTGACGGGTGGAAGGGAAGGTGGAAATCGCAATTTGCGCAGGATCAAAGTAAGACTGCCCGACAGCGGCTAGTCCTGGGCCGATCCCGATCCCGAATGGATCCCCCGATAAGAAGGTTACGGAGCAGGCAATGGATGCGGTCTCACAGGATGCGGTCTCAGACCTGGACAGGCGCAAAAGCGAAGCGAGCGACTGGTTCGAGCGATTGCAGGCGCGCATTCTGGCCGCGTTCGAACGTCTGGAGCTGGAATGCCCGGGGCCTTTCAACCCCGAGGCGGGCGGTCCGGGCCATGCGGTGCGCACGCCATGGGTGCGCACCAACCATGACGGTCAGCCTGGCGGCGGTGGCAGGATGGCGATCCTGAAAGGTCGTGTGTTCGAAAAGGTCGGCGTGCATACGTCGACCGTGTTCGGCACGTTCGCGCCGGAATTCGCCAAGCAGATTCCCGGCGCCGACGAGGACCCGCGCTTCTGGGCCTCGGGCATTTCGCTTATCGCGCATCCATGGAATCCGAATGTCCCGGCAGTGCATATGAATACGCGCTTCGTCGTGACGACGAAACAATGGTTCGGCGGCGGCGCCGATCTGACGCCGGTGCTGAGCGACCGGCGCACGCAGGAAGATCCCGACACCGTGGCGTTTCATGCCGCCATGCGCGGTGCCTGCGACCGTCATGCCGACGTTGCCGACTACGGGAAGTACAAGACCTGGTGCGACGACTATTTCTTTCTCAAGCACCGCAACGAAATGCGCGGCGTCGGCGGCATCTTCTACGACTATCTCAACAGCGCCGGCGATGTGGACAACAGCGCCTGGGAGAAGGATTTCGCCTTCACGCGGGACGTCGGCGAGAGCTTTCTGGCGATCTACCCACAACTCGTGCATGGCAACTACAGCAAGCCGTGGACACACGACCAGCGCGAGGAGCAGTTGATCCGCCGCGGCCGCTATGTGGAGTTCAATCTGCTCTATGATCGCGGCACGATCTTCGGATTGAGGACGGGCGGCAACGTGGATTCGATTCTCTCGTCCATGCCGCCGAGCGTGAAGTGGCCATGAAGGTTTGCTTCACGCGTCTCTGAACGTGAACCATTTGTGTGCGCCGAAGCTCCAGCCCATGACGATGAGCGTGGTGGCGATCTGCGCCACGAGATATTGCAGGCCGAGGCGTTCGTTCAGCACATACATGCAGAGCCATGTCAGGCAGAAGCCGATAGCTGCGACGACGGCGAACCGCCATGTCGCCTCCTCGTGCGGCCTCGTGCTTTGATAGGTGTGACGGCGGTTGAGAATATAAGAGACGATGCCGCCGCAGACATAACCGACCAGTGTTGCCGGCACCGGTTGCCATTTCGCCAGTTCGACGAGGCCGATCAACGCGCCGTAATGGGCGATAGCGGCGGCGACGCCGACAAAGGCGAAGATGGTGACCTGGCGGGGAACAGACATGGCACTGGCATAGACGTTCGGACCCGCCATGTCATCTCAAACTCATATCGCTGTCCGACCATCGGACGGCGATACAAGCGATGATGAATCAGAATTTATAGGCGGCGAAAAGTTTGACGCCGCGGCCGGGCTGCAGGACTTCGTCCTTGAGGAAGGACGTTGAAATGCGAACGTCGGCGTTGAGCAGGTTGGTGCCCGTCAGGCCGATGGTCAGCTCCTGCGGCGTGTCGCCCTCTTTCCATTTGTAATTATAGGAGACCTCGGCGCGCAGCAGGTTGTAGCCGTTGGTCGGCGTCTCCTGCACCGGGTCGATGTTCCTTTGCGCGAAAGCATGCAGCAGGCCGACGCGGGCGAACCAGTTCGGCGAACGCCAGAACACGCCGCCGCCGAGCCGTATGGGGGGAATGCGCGGCACATTGGTGCCGTCGCTGAAGCGCGCCCGCACCATGTCGAACTGGCCGTCGACGCCCAGAATGCCATTGCCTATATCGAAAGCATCGTATTGCGCGCTGAGCTCCGCGCCGGTGAAGGTGGCATCGCGCTGCGTGTAGACCAGCTGTCGCAATTCCGTGCCGGTGCCGCAGGAGGCGAAATCGTCGTTGCAGATGAGGCCGGTCAGGCGTTTGGAAATAAAGCCCTGGTAGCGTGTGTGATAGGCCGAGAAGTCAAAGCGGAACGCGCCTTTGGAGCGGCGCAATCCAAATTCGACCGATTGAGCTGTTTCGTTGTGCAGATTGGGATTGCCGATCTCGAACGTCGCGGTTGCGTCATGCGCGCCCCTGCCGAACAGTTCGAGAGCTTCGGGCGTGCGCTGCACATATTGGCCGGTGAGGCTGGCGACCACGTCGAGCGGCAGGTCGTGCAGCACGCCGATGCTGACGCTGCCCGGCGTGAAGGTGCGGCTGGCCGGCGTCTGCGCGACGGGCGTCCCGTCGGGCACGTAATTGGCGGGGAAGTTGGAATAGAAACCATTGTAAGAGACATGCTCGATGCGCGCTGCCGCCTGCACGCGCCAGGTCGGCGTCACCTGCACCTCGTTGAAGATATACGTCGCGATCCGGTCGCCCGAGGTCGGATCGAGCAGGCCGCCGGCCTCGCCCGAGGTGCCGATCTTGCGTTTGCCGTATTGCACGCCGACGGCGGTGGTCAATGTGCCGAACGGCAGATCGACGGGCATAAGTTGCGTTTCTACGCGCCCTTCATATTCTCGGTTCTTGAAGGTCGCGGCGATCGTATCGCGGCCCGTCGTGTCGTCGAGGCCGCGCTCATAGTGGCGGTATTGCGAACCGCCGAACCAGAAGCGCACCGTATCGATGAAGGCGCTGCGGATGTTGAACTCGCCTTTGATGGCGACCTTCGTCTGATTAAGGTCAATGCGGGTATTGGAGGCTGAGCCGGCGATACCCGGCACGTGATAGATCGAATCAAACTGCGAGATCGACGCGCCGATATAACCGTTGTCGAAGATGTAAGAGCCGCCGATGGCGCCGCCGCGCATGTTCAGGCTCGTATTGGCCTGGCGGCCATGCGGCGTATCGTAGTCGCCTGCGTTGCGCTGGAAGTAATCGCCGTGGAAGGCGAAGGAGCCCTGCCGTGTATCGACGATGGCCGCGCCTTCCGTGCCGCGATCGGTCGAGTTGAGAGCGCCGCGCAATTCGCCGTGCACGCCCTCCAGGGTCTGCGGGCCGGGAATGCGGTTGTTGTCGGCGTTGACGACGCCGCCGATGGCCTGCGAGCCCCAGCGCAGGGTGGCGGGGCCGCGGATGACCTCGATGCTGTTGCTGGCCAGGGGATCGATGGGGACGCCATGGTCCTCGCCCAGGGTCGAGACGTCCGCTGTGCCGATGCCGTTTTCCTGGATGCGGACACGGTTGTTGTCGAGGCCGCGAATGATCGGGCGGTTGGCGCCTGCCGCATAGGAGGAGCCGGAGATACCGGGCTTGTTCATCAGCACATCGCCGAGGCTGGCGCCGGTGGAGCGCCGCAACTCGGTCTGTGTGACAATCGTCACCGGGGCGAAGACCCGACCGGCGATCGGCAGAAAGCCGGTCTGGTCAGCGGCAGGCTGTGGATTATTCCCGCCGCGCTGGTTCCACGGCGGCTGAATGGGGCTGGGTGCGGTGACGACGATTTCAGGCAGGGCAACCTGAGCCTGGGCGCCAAAGCCCATCGTCGATATAACACAACTAATGGAAAACAAACCCCAAACGCGTCTCATGACCAGCCTCAGAATGTTATGATATAACATCCTATACAGACTCTTGAGGGGAATGCAATATTATAACATTTTATCTCGATGCACCGATGACGCTTTCTTCGCCACGACGAAGCCCGTATCGTGCGGCGAGCGATGTGGAGGCGGACATGTCATTTGGAGCAAACCGGATTTCAAAATTTATTGCGGCGATCCTGCTGGCCTCCTTCGTGGCCGGCTGCGGCTACAACACAATTCCGACCCTGGAAGAACAGGCCAAGGCCAAGTGGTCCGACGTGCAGAACCAGTATCAGCGCCGGGCCGATCTCATTCCCAATCTCGTCGCCACCGTGCAGGGCTATGCCAAGCAGGAAAAGGACGTCCTGACCTCGGTGGTCGAGGCGCGTGCCAAGGCGACATCGATCCGGGTCGATGCCTCGCAACTGACCGATCCTGACAAGCTCAAGCAGTTCCAGGATGCGCAGAACCAATTGTCCGGCGCGCTGGGCCGCCTGATCGCGGTGAGCGAAAATTATCCGGACCTGAAATCGAACCAGAACTTCCTGGCGCTGCAATCGCAGCTCGAAGGCACGGAAAACCGTATCTCCGTCTCAAGGCGCGATTATATCGAGGCGACACGGGAATATAATACGGCGTTGAAGACCTTCCCGACCATGCTCTGGGCCTGGACCGCTTTCCGCGGCAACAAGCCGATGGCCGAGTTTACGGCCGTCGAGGGGGCGCAGACGCCGCCGCAAGTGAAATTTTGACAGCGAAGTTCTGAAGGCTTCGACACGTATGGATGATTGGTCCTCTGGATTTGCGGTCGCACTATGAGCGCACCCGCGGCGCGTCTATTGAACCGGCCTGGCGATAGAGCTGGCGTCGCGCCGTGGCGGCGCCACGTTTCCTCTGTCGTCTTGGCAGTCGCGTTCGCGCTGCTGGCGTTTGTCCTGCTGACGCTCGCCTGCGCCGCGCTGACGTTTCCGCCCTTGAGCGGCCGGATTGTCGATCAGGCGAATATCATCCCGGCCGCAACCGAACTCGAGATCGAGCCGAAATTGCGCGAGCTTGAGGACAAGTCCGGCATCCAGCTCGTCGTCGCCACGGTGAAATCACTGGAAGGCGGCGACATCGAAACCTATGCCAACCAGCTTTTCCGCACCTGGAAGCTCGGCGAGGCGAAAAACAACAATGGCGTTCTGCTGCTGGTGGCGCCGAACGAGCGCAAGGTGCGCATCGAAGTCGGCTACGGCCTTGAAGGCACGCTGACCGACGCGCTGTCGAGCGTCATCATCTCCAATGCGATTACGCCGCGCTTCAAGAGCGGCGACTTCGGCGGCGGCATCACGCGCGGCGTCGAGGACATCATCACCGTTCTGACGACGGATGCGTCGGAATGGGCGAAGCGGCCGAGCCTGCGCGTCAAGCAGGACAACGTGCTCGATCCATACATTCCGATCGCCATCTTCCTTATCTTCCTGTTCATCATGCTCTATCTGAACCACACCGCACTGAAAGCGCAGCGCGGCGGCTGGGTACGCAGGGGCGGCAAGACGATCTTCATTCCATCGTCCGGCGGAAGCTGGGGCGGCGGCAGTTCGGGCTCTTCCTGGGGTGGCGGTGGCGGCGGCTCCTCATGGAGCGGCGGCGGCGGTTCGTCGGGCGGCGGCGGCGCTTCGGGGGGGTGGTAATGTCGGCTGCGATGACGACGGTCGATCATGAGCGGATTTCGGCGGCGATCCACGGGGCTGAACTGAGGACATCGGGTGAGATCGTCTGCGTGCTGGCGCGGGCCTCGTCGGATTATGCGCATGTGCCGCTGATCTGGGCCGGTTTTGTCGCGCTGGGGTCGCCATGGCCGCTGATCGAGTTCACGCAGATGCCGGCGGAGCGGATATTCCTTATCCAGCTCGCGGTCTTCGTCGCCGCCGCCTTGCTGCTGTCGTTCACGCGCCTGCGCATGTGGCTGGTGCCGCGCGGCGTCAAGCGCGCCCGTGCTTACAAGGCAGCGCTGGAGCAATTCCATATCCGCGGCCTGTCGCGCACGGTCGACCGCACCGGCGTGCTGATCTTCGTGTCGCTGGCCGAGCACTATGCGCGCATCGTCGTCGACGACGGCATTGCCGCGAAAGTGCCGCAGAGCGAATGGCAGAGCGCCGTCAACCTTCTGGTCGAGAATATGCGCGATGGCAGGGTCGCCGATGGTTTCGTCGGCGCCATCGATTATTGCGCGCCGCTGCTGGCCAAGCATTTTCCGCCGCGCATCAATGACGCGAACGAACTGCCCGACAGGCTGTGGCTGATCTGAGACTTGAGCGTGCAAGCGGTGCAGAGTTACCATGCGCCCTCAACCTGATGAGCACGCGCAGCGTGCGTCTCGAAGCCGGCGTTAGCGGCCACGTTGCCGCTATTGGACGGCATGAGGCGGTTGATTGGCTGTGGCATGTCGCCCTCGCCCTTCGAGACGCGCTCGTTCGAGCGCTCCTCAAGGATGAGGGCTCCTGGGAGGTTGCTGCTTAAATATTCGGGCTCTTGGCCGCTGCGAGAATAGCGCCGGGCTTGCCGGGCTCGCCCGACTGCAGCAGCACGATCCACCCGTCCGTATCGTCGCTGCGTACTTGCGACAGCGCGATCTCATAGCGCTTGGCGCTGCCGGTCCATTCGCCGAGGCGGACGATGCCGCGACCGACGTTGGTATAGACCAGCTTGTGACCGGTATTTTCGCCGCGGCCGACTTCGATCGCACGCGAACCGGCGATCTGGATGAGATTGAGATTGGCGTTGCCGCCGCCGGCGCCGACGTCGATCACCAGATTTTCGCCGACGGTCTTGACCGAGAGCGGCACCGACAGCGCGCCATGCTTGCCGTAAGCGTAATTCGCTGCCTTGGCCAAAGCCGCGCTATCGCTGCCGATGACCTGGGCGACGCCGTCGATGACGGCCTGGGGCGTATAGACGTGGCTGCCACTGATGGTCTTGGCATAACCCTTCTGTTTCGCCGTGTGGCCGGGCGAGGCGAACGTATCCTTCCAGCCGAGATAATCCCAGTAATCGACCGGCAGAGAGAGAGCGATGACATTGGGTTGACGCGCGATCTGGGCGAGCAGCTTGTCGGCCGGCGGGCATGACGAACAGCCCTGGCTGGTGAACAGTTCAATCACCACCGGCTTGTCGAACGTCGGCGTTTGCGCCAGCACGGGCCAGCCGGGAATCAGGGTCATCACCGCGCAGACAAACGCCGTCGCCACGCCCTTGCGGGACATGGCGCCGGTCAAGAGGCTGACTGAAGCGCGAATGGAAGACATGCTAAGTTCTTATGCTTCGGGGCAGTCACATGCCAGTCAATTCGCGGTGACCGCGCCCATTATGTGGCAACTCCAAATATTATTTCAGCATGAAAGCAATAATTTAGCGGCCGCCACGCAGCGAATCGAGAACTTGTCCACCGGGGCGGCCATCACGCGGCAGGCCGGTGCGGGCCTGATAGTCAGCGATCGCCTGGCGCGTCTTGGCGCCGATGGCGCCGTCGGCCTCGCCGATATCGTAGCCGCGCCTGATGAGATGTTCCTGAACTTCCTTGCGTTCGGCGCGCGACAGGCCGCGGTCGCTGGTCGGCCATGGCGTCTGGACGCCGCCGCGCCCGCGCAGCCGGTCGGACAGGAGCGAGATGGCAAGCGCGTAGGAATCGGCGCCATTATAGGCATAGGCGGCGTCGTAATTCTTGAAGACGAGGAAGGCCGGGCCGTTGCTGCCGGCCGGCAGCAGCAGGCCAGCTGCACCGCCACCTGAGAGGGGCGATCCATCGATCTTGCGGATGCCGAGTGAAGACCATTCGCTCAAGGCCACCTTGCGCGTGCGTCCGGAAGGGCCGGAATAGCCCGCCGGCAGGCGCACCTCGTAGCCCCAGCCGGCGCCCGTCACCCAGCCGGACTTGGCCAGATAATTGGCGGTCGAATGCAGGGCGTCGGCGGTCGAATCGACCAAGTCGCGACGACCGTCGCCGTCGCCGTCGACGGCAAGGCGCAGATAGGTCGAGGGCATGAACTGGGTCTGGCCGAACGCGCCGGCCCAGGAGCCGCGCAGTTTCGACGGCGCGATATCGCCGCGATCGACGATTTTCAAGGTGGCGATCAGTTCGCCGCGGAAATAGGCCTGGCGGCGATTGGGCGTGCAGGCGAGCGTCGACAGGGATTGCGGCAGCGACCAGCGCCCGGCGATATTGCCGAAGTCGGATTCGACGCCCCAGACGGCGGCGATGGCATAGCGGTCGACGCCGAAGCGCTGTTCGGCCGAGGCGAGGGCGTGGGCATGGCGGCTCATCATCTGCCGGCCTTCGGCAACCTTCTGCTCGTCGACCAGGGTGGCGAGATAATCCCAGATCGGCGTCTTGAACTCCGGTTGGCTGTTCATCGATTCGATGACTTTCGGATCGGGCGTGACGCCCGCCATCACCCGGTCGAAGGTCGAGCCCGAGACGCCCTGGACTGCTGCTGCCGACCGCAATTGGGAAAGGCAGGAATCGAAGTCGGCCCGCGCTGCCGGCGCGAAAGCGATCGTCGCGGCGCAGATGCTGGCGATCAGCGGCGGTCTTCTCATGTCCAATCGGCTCCGGAGCAGGGATGCTAAAGCCCTATCAGCGCCTGATTATGATTAACGAACGATGAAAACGCCAGATTTCAGGCCCGTCGTTTGGCGGTAATTTCGATTTCGACCTTCATGGCGGGGTCAAGCAGGCCGCTGATGACATAGATGGATGACGCAGGCCTGATATCGGCAAACACCTCGCCGCAGACTGCCAGCACGGGCTTGGCATAGTCGCGGCTGGTGATGAATATCTGCTTGCGCACGATGTCCTCCATGGCGAAGCCGGCGTCCTTCAGCACCATTTGTACGATGCGGAAAATGTTGCGCGCCTGCTGCTCCACATCGTCGGGCAATTGCATTGTGGCGTAGTCATAGCCGGTGGTGCCGGCGATGAAGCACATGTCGCCCTCGACCACCGCGCGCGAATAGCCGTAGTTTGTTTCGAACGGCGAACCGGTGGAGATCAACGTGCGGGGCAATGTTCAACTCCGTATCAACGGATAGGATGCTAGCAGGTTGCTGAAAAACTCTCCAACTCAGCGCCATTGAGCTATTTTTGGTTTTTTGGGCGGGAGGAGATTTTTCTGTCTGGGCGTCGGGGTGTGGTTCAT
>JARHVB010000023.1 GCA_029222685.1 Terripilifer ovatus
GAACCACACCCCGACGCCCAGACAGAAAAATCTCCTCCCGCCCAAAAAACCAAAAATAGCTCAATGGCGCTGAGTTGGAGAGTTTTTCAGCAACCTGCTAGCGATGTTGGCCGGCTATCCTTCGAGCGTCAGAAGGACCCTAGTTCTGGCGGATTCCAGCGCCGCGCGCGGCGCATTCGCGGGCGAATTCGCGCCAGCTTTTGCCTGATGCGCTGCCGTCCATCTTCATCTGCTGCCATTGCGTCCCGCAACTCCGGATCGCTTCGCGATCGAGCAGAATGTCGGGCGGAGGGCTGGCGTTCGTCCCGGTCGTGGAAGGCGGCGTCGCGGCGTTGGAGCCACCGGCCGGCGGTATCGGGCCTGCGCCAGGCGTGGTTTGCGGCGGTGGCGTGGGCTGGCCGCCGAGCTCGGCCGGCCGCGGCGGCGGCATGGGCGACGTGCGAGGCAGGGAGGACCTGGCCTCTTGAGCCTTGGCTTCGCCAACGCGTGGGCATGACATGAGACAACCGGCGGCCAGGCCGATGAGCAGCGTCGCTCCCGCTTTGAAGGCTCGACACTGGCAGGTGTATTCGCGGCTCATCTATATTTCAGGCCATAGGAATGCGGCCTGCACAAGGCCTTACACCCGGCCTTGTATTTCGCTCTCCGACAGATCGCGCCGATGTAGAGCCGATCCGAGGTCTGGACAGGAGGCGCGAGTTGCGCCGCCTGTCTCCGTTGCCGACCTGGTTCAGCGGACGTAATTGCCGAGGCCGGGGCGGAATTTCTTTTCGTCGAGGAATTGTTTAAGGGATTCCTCGCGGCCGCCTTCGGCGTCGTTGAAACGCAAGGCATCGGACTTGGCGGCGAGATAATCGGCAGCCTGAGCTTCCGACATGCCGCGAACGGCGCGGATGCCTTCCTTCGTGTAGCGCACGGTCGCCGGGTTCTTGGCGGCGAGCTTACGCGCCAGCTTCAGGGTCTCCTCGCGCAGTTGCGCCGCCGGCACGGAATAGTTGACGAGGCCCATGCGCGCCGCCTCCTTCCCGGTGAACGTGTCGCCGGTGATGGCGTAGAACATGGCGTCGCGGGAGTTCATGGCGTTGACGACGTTCCAGCTCACGATGCCGCCGGGGATGATGCCCCAGTTGACTTCCGACAGACCGAAGGTCGCGTCGTCGGCCGCGACCGCAAGGTCGCAGGCGATGAGCTGGGTGAAGCCGCCGCCGAAGCAAAAGCCATTGACCATGGCGATGGTCGCCTTGGGAAATTTCGACAGCCGCGTCCAGCGCCAGTTGTGGGAATTCTCGCCGGCGGCAAACCGCTCGGCAGGCTTGCTGTCATTGGCGCGGAAGAACAGCCGCAGGTCCTGGCCGGCGCAGAAGGCATCACCCGCGCCCGTCAGGATGAGGACCTTCACATCCTTGTCGGTAGCGAGGTGATAGAGTGCGTCGCTGCAATCGGCATGCAGCTGCGGGCTCATGGCGTTGCGCTTCTCCGGACGGTTCATGATGAGCCATGTAACGCCGTCCGGATCTTTTTGAATCTTGATCGTTTCGTATTCGTATTTGTCCTTGGCCATTCTGTTCTCCCGATGTGTGCAGCCTCGAAACGGACTGATCGTCGAGCATATTCACCATCAGGCTACCTGACAACTTGCTCGTTTATCGCACAACTCACGGCGCCCCTGTTTCGCGCGCTTCTACTTGTCCTCCGGAAGACAAGCACAGGCATGCACTTGCGCAACCCGCCGACGAGAGTACGATTGGAAAAAACCGCCGCTTGTGTGCAACGCAACCGGCGCAAGACAGGGAGTATGAAATGCTCAGGCCGGAAGAGAACGACAGGTTGACGCGTGTGGGGCCTGGAACTCCGGCCGGCGATATGCTGCGGCGCTACTGGCAACCCGTTCTGTTGTCGCAGGAGCTGCCGGAAGCCGATGGTGCACCGCTGCGGGTGCGCGTGCTCGGCGAAGACCTGATCGCCTTCCGCGACAGCAACGGCGACATCGGCGTGGTCGATGCGTTCTGCCCGCACCGGCGCGCGCCGCTGTTCTTCGGACGCAACGAAGAGTGCGGCCTGCGCTGCGTCTATCACGGCTGGAAGTTCGACCGCCACGGCGATTGCGTCGACATGCCGTCGGAGCCTGCCGGCTCGCCACTGCAGGCGCGGGTGAAGCTCACCGCCTATCCGGCCATCGACAAGGGCGGATTGATCTGGACCTATATGGGCCCCAGGGAGAGCGTGCCGCCGGCGCCGGACTATGAATGGCTGCGGGCACCTGCGACCCATCGCTACGTGTCCAAGACGTACGAGGATTGCAATTTCCTGCAGGCGCTCGAAGGCGGGCTGGATACGGCGCATTCGTCGTTCGCCCACAACAACGATCTCGGCAATCGCTCGATGCCGCGCAGTCGCGATACGGCGCCGCGCCTCGACGTGGAAACCACCGACTACGGCTATCGCTATATCTCGACGCGCAAGGGCGACGGCAGGGAGGATTATGTCCGGGTCTATCAATACATCATGCCGGCCCAGCAGATGCGCGGCAGCCTGATCAAGATCGAAGGCGGCAAGTCGAACAAGCCGCGCTTCGATGGCCATATCTGGGTGCCGATCGACGATTACAGCACCCATGTCTACAACATGATGTATGGCTACGACGAGAACGTGCCGCTGGAGCCGGACTTCGTCCTCGATCAGGAATCGCGCGCCGGCCGCGGCCCCGAGCATCACATCCCAGGCACGTTCCGCCTGAAGCAGAATGCCTCCAACGACTATCTCATCGACCGGCAGGTGCAGAAGACGAAGACGTTCACCGGCATCGAAGGCGTCAACACCCAGGACTATGCCTTGCAGGAAGGCATGGGCCCCATCACCGATCGCTCGAAAGAGTTTCTCGGCACGTCGGACAAGGCCATCGTCACCATGCGCCGGCTGCTGATGCAGGCGATCGACACGGTCGCCGAGGGCGGCACGCCGCCGGGCGTCGACCCGCTATCGCATGGCCGCGTCCGGCCGCACGACGGCTATGTGCCTGCGGGGCGCGAATGGCGGCAGCACTTCGAGACGGAACTGATCGCCAAATGGTGAGACCTGCCGTCAGGCAGGACAAAGGGGAACCGGTGGCGATGGAGTTCAGATGCGATCAGATCGGCAGTCTCGTGCGACCGCCAGAACTTCTGGATGCACGCGACGACTACAAGGCCGGCAGGATCGATCTGGCGGCGCTGCGGGCGGTCGAGGACGCGGCTGTCCTCGATGCCCTGAAGATGCAGCGCGAAGCCGGGATGGCCATCTTCACCGATGGCGAGATGCGCCGCGATTCCTGGCAGACGGTGTTCAGCGAGGCCGTTGACGGCTTCGAGGACGCCTATCCGGTTCGCGAGATGACCGGGACGGATGGCAAGCGGATCAGCCTGCGCATGCACACCAAGGCGATCTGCCGCCGGCTGGAGCGCAACCGCCGGTTGGCGCAGACAGACGCGGATTTTCTCAGGAAGCATTCTCCCGGTCCTTACAAGATCACCATGCCGAGCCCGGCAATGATCGCGCGAGCAAGTTCCCGCAAGGGCGTGACCGACAAGGCCTATCCCGACAGCGGCGAGCTGCGGCACGACATCGGCGAGATCGTAAGGGGCGAAATGCTGGCGCTGGCAGGCGAAGGCGCCGCCTACCTTCAGCTCGACGAAGGCTTCACTATCTATGCCGATCCGGCGCGCATGGTCGCTCTGGCCGAGGAGGGGCTGGATGCGGAACAGGCGCTGGAAGAAGACATCGAAGCGGAGAACGCCTGCTACGATGCCGTGCGAAGGCCCGGGCTGACGCTCGCGATGCATCTGTGCCGCGGCAGCCGCTCGGGCTTCCTGCGCGGCCGCGGCGGCTATGACTGGCTGGCCGAGCGCCTGTTCGACCGGCTGCACGTCGATCGCTATCTGCTCGAATACGACAGCGACAGGGTCGGCGGCTTCGAGCCGCTGCGGCATGTGCCCAAAGGCAAGGTCGCCGTTCTGGGCCTGGTGAGCAGCACCGATCCGCTGCTGGAAAATCGCGACGACCTGCTGCGCAAGATGGAGGCGGCGAGCAAATTCTGCCCTATCGATCAACTGGCCATCAGCAGCCAGTGCGGTTTCCAGGGAGCCGCAACCCGCGACGGCGCGCATATGACGATCGAGCAACAACGGCGCAAGCTCGACATCATCGGGAGCGTCGCCAGGGAGGTATGGGGCTAGATTGTTTGCATCGGGGGAGGGGATCATGCGGGCAAGAGTGTTTGCGTTGCTGGCGGCTTGCGCCGCTGCGGCGTCCGGACTGATGCAGGTGTCGCCCGCACGGGCCGCCTATCCGGATCATCCGATCAAGATCATCTGCGCCTATGCGGCTGGCGGCGGCGGCGACCTGATGGTGCGCTACTATGCGCGCGCCCTGCAGGAGCTTGCCGGGCAATCCGTCATCGTCGAGAACAAGGTCGGCGCCAACGGCCATATCGGCAACCAGGCGGCAATGGATGCCAGGCCCGACGGCTATACGATGATCATTACAGGGGCGTCCGCCTATGTCGGCAATCCGTTGCTGATGCAGGGCGTCGATTACGATCCGGCGACGGCATTGAAGCCGGTGGCGACGCTCAACGAACTGGGCCTGGCGCTGGTCGTCAGTCCCAAGCTCGACATCCACTCGGTCGCCGATCTCACCGCCTTCATCAAGAGCAAGAACGGCATGGCGCGCTATGGCGTGCAGACGTCGAGCGCGCTGGTGGCGACCAATCTCTATCTGCAGACGATCGGGGCGCAAGCCACCCGCGTCAACTACAAGAGCGCCGGCGATGCGGCGGCCGATACGACGGCCGGGCTGATCGATTTCTTTTTCCCGGATATCACGCTTGCCATGGCGCAGGCCTCGCAGGGGCGCATACGCATGCTGGCGTCCTCGACGGCAAAGCGGGTGTCGGTGGCGCCGGATCTGCCGAGCATGCAGGAGGCCGGCGTGCCCGGCTTCGCCTATTCGGTGGTCTGGGGCGCCTGGTTTCCCAAGGGCACGCCGGACGACATCGTCATGCGGATGCACGGCTGGCTGAACGAGATCGTCAAGCGGCCGGAAACGAAAAAATTCGTGTTCGACGTGGGAGCGGAATCCAAGGTGTCGGAGACGCCGGCCGACATGGCGGGCATGATCGCCGGCGAATATGCAAAGTGGCGCAAGATCGTCGATGCGGCGAAGATCGGGAAGGAATAGGCGAGATTCTACTCCGCCGCCGGCTTCTTCCTGGGCAGGTAGTATTCATTCATTTCAGCCTCGATGACCTTGCAGATATCGAAGATCATGGCTTTGAGCCATCTTTGGGCGATGTCCATTTTCTGCTTGCTCTGGAATATGAAATCGACGTCGATGACAGGCAGGGCGAAGTCCATGTCGGCGATCTTCACAGCGAAGGTCGCCTCGAACAACTGGCCGAGCCGGGTCGGTACGATGGCGACGAGATCGGAACGGGCCACGACCAGCGGCAGGGAGAGCAGGTCGGGGCATGTGATGGCATAGGTGAGGGGCGGGTGCCGGAGATTGGCCTCGTAAAGGGAGAAGATCGGGACATCGACCCGGCGGCATGTCGCCAGCAGCGCTGCGGTGATCGTCTCAGCAGCCAGGGGATGGGTACGGCTGAGGATGATCGAGAAACCGCTGTCGAACAGCGGTTCGCGGGTGAAGTCCTCTCTGATCGTGGAAGCGACGCCGACGGCGAAGTCAATCTCGCGGGCTGCCATGAGCCGCTGCGCGGTATCGATGTCCATTTGCTCCGGGATGATCTGAACATGGGGCGCTTCGACGGCCAAACGCTCCGTCAGAGCCGGCAACAGATAGAAGCCGCTGTAGTTGATCAGCCCGATGCGGAAGCTGCGCCGCAGCTCGGCCGGATCGAACTTCGAATAGAAGGTGCTCTTGAGCAGTTCCAAAGCGGCTTCGATGGACGGCGCGATCTCGAGCGCCCGGGCCGTCGGAACCATCCGGTTGCCGACGCGCTGGAACAGCGGATCGCCATAATGCTGGCGCAGCCGCGCCAGGGCATGGCTGACGGCGGGCTGGGTCAGGCCAAGCTGCTCAGCGGCGGCGGAGACCGTTCTGTGGATCAGCAGCGCGCTGAAGACCGGCATCAGATTAAGATCGATGGCACGGATATGCATGAAATTTATTCTATTGATGATAATTATGAATTTCAACGCCCCCGAGGCAGCCCGTAGGTTGCGCGCCAATGATGCTGCCAATGGAGGGAACGCGCGATGCCGGTTCTGCGTGAGCAATGAAGGTTCTGATCACGGGGGGCATGGGCGTTATCGGAGCCGAGGCGACGCGCAAGTTCGTACTCGAAGGGCACCGGCCCATCATCTTCGCGCGCCATCGGGATGAAAGTCTCTTGTCGGACGTCATCGACCGCGTCGATATCGAACTCGGCGACGTGATGGACATGCCGCGCCTGCTGCAGGTCATCAAGAAGCATAGCATCACCCACATCGTGCATATCGCGGCCTTTGTAGGGGCCGTATCCGCCGCCAATCCGGCGCTGTCGGTCCAGGTCAACGTGATGGGCATGGTCAATGTCCTGGAGGCTGCGCGCGCCTTCGACATCCGGAAGGTCGTCTACACCAGCGCCAAGGGCATCTATGGGCCGATCGAGGGTATCTACGGACACCCCTCGTATCAGCCGATACCGGAGGAGATGCCGAAATATCCAAAACGGATTTACGATTCCGCCAAGCTGATGGGTGAGCAGACCGGCGTCTATTACGCTGACAATTTCGGCCTCGATGTCGTTGTCCTGCGCTTCGCGACCACCTACGGACCCGGCAAGACCGCTCGCCATGGCAATATGGGCATCACCAGCCAGATCGTCGAAGCCCCGTTCCTCGGCAGGCCGTTCGTCCACCCGCAGGGCGGGGACCAGAAGGATGATTTCATTTACAACAAGGATTCAGCGCTCGGCATCTACCTGGCCACGGTGACCAACAAGACCAAAAGCCGAATCTTCAATATCGGCACCGGAGTCGGATGCACGCTGAACGACATGGCAGCAGCCATTCGCCGCCATATCCCCGGCGCTCAGATCGATATCGGCCCCGGGCTCAACTTCCTGCAGACGCCTTATGCCGCGGCCGGAGTCTATGACATCAGCAGGGCGCGAGAGGAACTGGGATATCGTCCGCAGTTCGATATCGACCGTGGCGTCGCCGACTATATTCACAGCCTGAAACGGCTGCATGGGGGAGTGCCGCCTGATGCGTGATCATCTGGAGCTGCCGCGGTTGTCCCTGGCCGAGCGAGACCGGCGCTGGGAGCTGACGCGGGCGGAGATGAAGCGGCGCGGCATCGATTGCCTGGTGCTATGGGGATGGCCGCTGATGTGGGATTTCTGCACCGCCAACGCGCGGTGGCTTTGCCCCATCGGCGGAAACGCCGAGAACAATACATTGGTGTTCCCGCTTGACGGCGAGCCGACGTCTTTCGTCTTCTCGTCGACCTTCAACGAATACTGGAAGCGCGCGCAGGACTGGGTCGGTGACGTGCGCTGGCGGCGCGGCACCTGGGCCGAGACCGTCGTCAACCAACTCAAGGACCTGAAGCTGGAGACGGGCGTCATCGGCGTAGACGGTCTGGCAGGGCCGCTCGATCCGGACGGTTGGCTTCCTCACAGCGTCTTCGAGGCGATGAAGGCGGCGCTGCCGGCGGCGAGATTCGAGAATCTCGGCGACCTGATGGAGACGGCGCGTACGGTCAAATCCGCCGAAGAGATCGGCATGCTGCGCCGCGCGGCGAGCCTCGGCGACCATATGCTCGAGACCTGCGCGAGGACGGCCAAAGTCGGCGTGCGTGAATCCGAGGTCTACGGTGCGATGATGGGCGCCATGCTGGCGGAAGGGGGCGAAGAGCCGACCCTGTTCCTGTGGGCCTGTGACCAATATCCGTTTCCTCATCCTTTCCGGGTGCCGACCACGCGGGCGATGAATGCGCGGGATCTGATCACCTGCGAGATCCACCCGAAGATCGGGGGCTACTTCACCCATGTCGAGCGGACGTTCTGCCTCGGCGAGCCCGATGCCAACACGCGGCGCATCTACGACGGCTGCATCGCCGCTTTCGATGCGGGGCTGGCCGCTTTTGCGCCGGGCAAGTCCATATCGCAGGCGATGAACGAAGTTAAACGCGTCATCGACGACAGGGGCCTCGGCATCTGCGAGACCGGCATCCACGGGCATGGCCTCGCTTCGCTCGAATATCCCCGCTACCGCTTCCATGCGTTGAAAGCCGATCAGGCGGCGCTGAGCATGATGGAGGACAAATTCCTGCCGGGCATGACCTTTGCCTTCAACATCAATCTCTTCGATCCGAAATGGCGCAACGGGGAAACCGGCGCCGTCTTCGCCGACACAGTGCTCATCACCGAGACGGGGGCGGAGCCGCTGCATCGCTTTCCGCGGGAATTTCAGGTGATCGGCTGATGAAAGAGGAACAGCGGATGTCGATGGAAAGCCTCATGAAGCCGGTGTTTCGCCGCGTTGTGACGGGACATGACGCGAACGGTAACGTCATCGTTCTCAGCGACGGCCTTGCGGAGAACCAGAAATTCCCGGACGCCAAGGTGTCTTCGACCATGATGTGGTCGACTGTGGCGACACCGACGGACTTCAGCGGCGACGAAGACGAGGGCGCGCGCGTTCTCGGGACCGCGCCACCCGCGGGCGGCAGCCGCTTCACCATGATGGAGTTCCTGCCCGGTCATGATTACCACGGCATGCACCGCACCGATACGGTCGACTACGTCATCTGTCTTGAGGGAGAGATCGACATGTTCGTCAACGAGGCCGATTTCGTCACCCTGAAAGCAGGGGATGTTCTCATTCAGCGCGGCACCTACCATGGCTGGGCGAACCGGTCGTCGGCGCGCTGCCGGCTGGCGGTTGTTCTCCTCGATGCGGTGCCGAAGCGCAGCGGCTCCATTGGGGGCGGCGCCAACGCGCGCTGACGTGGATGCGCCGACCGTGGCAACGGCGGCGCGGGACCCAAAGATACAGAATGCTGCCGCTTTGGAGACGAGAGCGGTCTTGGGGGGATCTATGACGGAAGCCAAGACTTTCAGAGGCGACTTCATTTCACCGCCACCCGCCTTCCAGGCGGAAGGCGTCGTCTGCGACAAGGACGTGCTGGTTTCCATGCGCGATGGCGTTCAACTCGCATGCGATGTCTACCGGCCTGCGCAGCCTGGCCCGTATCCGGTGCTCTTCGCGACGAGCCGCTACATCAAGGACATGGTCCATCTCGAAGCGCTGGCCTGCCGGCGGTGGCGGGAAACCGGAGACATCGTCGGCTGGGTCCGGCGGGGCTATGTCTATGTGCTTGGCGACGTGAGAGGGTCCGGGAAATCGGGCGGCCAATATGGATTCCTTGACGAGACCGAGCAGCATGACCTCTACGACATGATCGAATGGGCTGCCGTTCAGACGTGGTCGTCCGGCAAAGTCGGGATGATCGGAGAATCCTACTTCGGTCTGGTGCAATGGGCCGCAGCGCTTCAGAATCCGCCTCACCTGGCCTGTATCGCTCCTTACGACGCCTGCTCGGACCTGTATCGGGATTTGGTCTACAAAGGCGGCATCTATTACAACGCGTTCCACGAATATTGGGACGACGACACCAGGGCGCGGACGCTTCTGCATTACCCGCAGCGCGGGGAGCGGGACGACTACTTCCGTATCGATGTCCTGCGCCAGTTACTGCTTCATCCCTGGTATGACGACTTCTGGGCCGTACGGTCGTTCGATCTCTCCAAGGTGAAGGTGCCGGCCTTCTCCATCGGAAACTGGGGCGCGCTGAACGCGCACCTGCGCAGTAACCTGCTGGCTTTCGAAAAGATGCGCGGACCCAGGAAGCTGCTCGTCAACAGCGGCGATGCACAACATCTGTTCCATTCGCCGCCGGTGGAGGCGGCGCTTGCCAGTTGGTATGACTACTGGCTGAAGGGCGTCGACAACGGCGTCATGGATGAACCTCCGGTCAAGATCGCGGTCCGCGACGCGGCGGGGTTCCAATACAGGGTCGAGCAGGACTGGCCACTTGCCCGCGCGATGGTGCGACCGCTCTTCCTGTCTCCCGTCCCCGCAGGCGCGGTCGAATCCGTCAACGACGGGTCGCTGTCCTGGATGCCGCCCGACGGCGGCCCGGATCAAACCAGCTACAGCTATCCTCATCCCAAATGGAGCGTGCCGCCGCTCGGTGGCGCCATGGTGTCGGGCAAGTATCAGTTGCCGCACGCAACACGCACCCGCCTGACATTCTCAACCGCGCCCCTGGATCGCGATCTGGAAGTCTGCGGCCCGATCGTCCTGAAGCTATGGGCATCCTCCAGCGCGACGGACACGCAGTTCGTCGCGCAGATCTTCGACCAGCCGCCGCTCTCGGAGGAAATGGCCAGGGCGATATCGCTGCTCGACGTCGCACCACCGGCGCATCGGGTGACGGCAGGATGGCTGAAAGCCTCGCACCGCGCGGTCGATAAGGCCCGTAGCACGCAGATGCAGCCGTTTCACCCGCATGACGCGCCCGAGCCGCTTGAACCTGGAAAAATCTACGAATTCGAGATCGAGATCTGGCCGACGTCGTGGATCTTCAGGCCCGGGCATCGCATCCGTTTGGACCTCGCCGCGACCGATGGGCTCTATTTCCTCGGACACATGGAGGCGACGGACACCATTTATCACGATGCAGCTCATCAAAGCCATCTGTTGCTGCCCGTGATCGAAAGCGAGGGGGCGACGTGATCGCGACGTTTGCGGCCGCGGTGTTCTGTTGACGAGGGAGGTAATGATGAAGAGATACTGGAGAACAGGGCTTCTGGCCGCGCTGACCGTGGCGGCCGGTACAGGCGGGCCGGCATGGGCGCAGCAGTTTCCAAGCGGCAACGTCCGCTTCATCGTCAATGTCAACGCCGGCGGCGTCACCGATACGCTCGCGCGGGTCGTGGGGCAGGGGCTTAACGAACTCTGGGGCAAGCCGGTCATCGTCGAGAACCGGGCGGGCGGCAACTCCGCCATCGCGGCGCAGGCGGTGCTGCGCGAGCCGCCGGACGGCCATACCCTTTTGGTGACGGCCGACAACACCTTCACGGCGAACCCGTTCATGGTGAAGGACCTGAACTATCGCGTCGAAGACTTTGTGCCGATCTTCATCATCTGCCGGTCGACGCCCGTGCTGGTCGTCAACAAGTCGGTTCCAGCCACGACGGTGAAGGAGTTCATCGAACTCGCCCGACAAAAGCCCGGCACCCTGAATTACGGGTCGCAGGGTCCGGGCTCCTATGCTCATCTGGGTATGGAAGATTTCAAACGCCGGACCGGGACCGAACTCGTCCACGTTCCCTACCGTGGCGGCGCCCCTCAGGTGGAAGGTCTTCTGCGCGGCGACGTCTCCAGCATCATCGTCAATTTCTCGAGCGCCGAACCCTACGAGGAGTCTGGCATGCGCATCCTCGCCGTCGCGGGGGACAAGCGCTATTCGGGACGGCCCGAATTGCCGACCGTGGCTGAATCCGTGCCCGGCTATTCGGTGAGCACCTGGTTCGGCATTTTCGGTCCTGCAAAGCTGCCCGGCGAGACCGTGCAGAAATTGCAGGACGGTATCCGCACGGTTCTCGATACACCGAAATCAAAAGAGTTCTTTGCCAGGAACAGCTGCGAGCGCACCGACTTGTCTTCGTCCGAGATGGCAAAGCTCATCGTCGAGGATGGCAAGCACTGGGGCGGGCTGATCCGGTCCGCCGGGATCAAGGTCGAATGAAGCGGCCGCGATCAAACGCCTCACATGGAGTTCGCGCCACATGACGAATGCCAAATCCGACTCTTCGCTTCTCCTGTACAATTGGCCGACGTCGACCTGCAGCCAGAAGGTGAGGATGTGCCTCAACTTCAAGGGCCTGTCCTGGGATGAGAAAATTCTTGATTGGAAGAACGACGAGCATCTCAGCCCCTGGTATCTGAAATTGAATCCCAATGGAGTGGTTCCGACGCTCGTTCATGCGGGCGCCGTCGTGACGGACTCCTCCGTCATCAACGAGTATCTGGAGGACGTATTCCCGGAGCCGGGGCTGCTGCCAAAGGATGCGGTGGGACGAGCCCGGGTCCGAGCCTGGCGTCAGTTCATCGATGAGGTGCCCACCCCGGCCATTCGCGTTCCGTCGATGAACAATCGCGTCGCGCCGGTTTTGGCGCAACTGAGCGAAGACGAATATCAGGATCGTGTGCGGCGGCGAACGATCCGCCGCCACTTCTACGCCCGCATGGGCAAGACCGGATTCTCGGAAATGGAGGTCATCGAATCTCTCGAACGCCTCCGCGACACCGTTCAAAGGATGGAAGCGGCGCTGGAGACCTCCCTCTGGCTGGCAGGCAATGGAATGACGATTGCCGACATCAGCATTGCGCCGACGATCGTGAGAATGGAAGACACCGGCCTTCATGCTCTGTGGGAGGACTGTCCGCGCGTCGTCCAATGGTATGCCCGTATTCAGGCCGAACCTTGCTTCAAAGCCACTTTCCACGCCGGGGCCAGGCATGAGGGAACGACCTATCGTCCAGACCTGCTGGCTGCGGTGCTCCGGAATGTCGATACGTAGCGTGTCTGCGGGCCGTCAAAGATGAGGTTATCCTCGACGCCCTCGACATGCAGAGCAAAGCCGGAATGGCCGTCTTCACCGATGGCGAGATGCGCCGCGATTCACAGCGAGGCGGTCGACGGTTTCGAGGATACCTATCCGGCGAAATGATGCCGCTCGACGGCACGCGCTTGAGCCTGCGCATGCACACCAAGGCGATCTGCGGCAAGCTCAAGCAGCAGCGCCGGCTGGCGCAGAGCGATGCCTATTTTCTTTAAGCTTACTCGCCAAGGCCCCTACAAGATCACCATGCCGAGCCCGGCGATGATCGCGCGGGCGAGTTCCCGCAAAGGCGCGCGAAGTCTGATCGGGGCATGTGGTGGCATAGGTGACGCGCGATGCCTGAGGTTCATCTCGTAAAGAGCGAAGATCGGCGCGTTCACCCTGCGGCATGTTGTAAGCGGTGCCTGAGTGATCGTCGTGTTGGCCAGGGCGTGTGTGCGGCTCATGATGATCGAGAACAGCTGTCGAAGAAAGGTTCGCGGGTAAAATCGTTCCGTTCAACGGACCAGAAGCGCGCTGATTGACAGCTCTTTGCGCACATTACAAGATGCAGACATAGAACATGAAGTTTTGGGGAGAAAGCGATGTTGTTGACGCGCCGCCATGCGACTATTGCACTGGCAACTTCCGGGATCGCTTCGTCTTTCAGCGTGCGAGCGGCATCACCAACACGTGTTTCCTTTGGCTCGATCAACGCTACGTCCGATGCTGGCGCATACCTCGCAGATGCATTCGGTTATTGTCGCGAAGAGGGGCTGGAGATTGCTTTTCAGGTCATCCAAAATGCGCCGGCGATCATCGCAGCAGTGGCGACGAGCCAGCTGGACGTTGGCGGCCTGTCCGTCACGCCGGGTCTTTTCACCGCTCCCCAGCAGGGAATCGATCTGCGCATAGTGGGGGACAAGCAAAGTTTTTCCCGTGGTTTCGGAAGTACAAAAATCGTTGTCGGAAAGACCTCCTTGAGGCCAACTGAGGCGGAGACCGTTCAAGGGCTCAAGGGCAAAACCGTGGCGATCAACTCGAAAGGTGCCATCACGTTTTATCTAGTGGCTAAACTCCTCGAAAAGCATGGCATGTCATTGCGCGATATCAACCTCGTCGAGCAGTCTTATGCGAATATCAGCGTGGGGATCATTACCGGTAACATCGACGCGGGAACGTTAATCGAGCCCTTTGTCACGAAGGCCATCGAACAAGCCGGCGCGCAACTCGTGGATCCCGATCTGCTCGACCTTATACCGGACGGCCAAATGTCGGTTACGCCTCTTGTCTACAGCGAGAAATTCCGGGCGCGCAAGGACGTCGCGAATGCATTCATGCGAGCCTACGTGCGCGGCGTGCGTGCCTATAACGACGCCTTCGTCAAAGGTATCAGAAAGGATGAGGTCATCGCGATTATCGCCAAACGCACGGATGTCGATGCGAAACTCATCGAAAAGAGCTATCTGCCGGGGCTCGACCCCAATCAGAAACTTAATCTCGCGGGTTTCGAGGCCGTTCAGGCGTTCTATGCAAGTCAAGGGCTTGTGCGGAAACCTATCAAAGTCGCCGATGTCGTCGATGACAGCTTTGCAAAGGCCGCCGTCCAAAGCCTGGGGGAGTATAAGTGATCATGGAGGTCGCCGCTCGCGCGGCCCAGTGATGGCGCGCTCGGCGGCGAGCTGCATCTTGCGGGCTCTAGAGCTTTTTCGGTTCTGATGGAATCAGAACCGAGCTCTATGTTTTTGTTTTGACGCATTTTCTTCACGCGAACCGGCAGCCACTTCGCTCGAAAATGCTCTCGGCCAGCCGGCAAATGTCCGGCCAGACTGCTGTTGGATCGGCAGCTCACATTAGCTAGACGACGACCGACTCGAAAAACCTCGGCGACAGTTCCGGTTCCCATTGGGCGAGGTTCTCCTGCGTCGCCGGATAATCGCCGGGCTTTACGCTGGCGTTGAGCAGGTCGCCATCGGCGTAGTGCTCCTTGATGCCGGCATCGATGCGCAGAGGTTCGCACTATGCCATTTGGGCGGATCCAATGATGTGGACCCCAGGGGCGCCTGTGATCGCGGCCTCGATCAACAGCGCTGCCACCCTGGGGACAGAGCTCACCCTGGCTGACCGTGGCAGCAGCGGACCCGCAAAGCGCAGAAGAGCCCCGGCCATCTGTTCGAAAGGCCGGCTTTCAGCCCTCTCGCCATCCAGAAAGCCCGGCCGCAGAATTGTCAGCGATGGAAAGGCGAGACTGTTGATGGCCGCCTCCACCTCGCCTTTGGTGCGGGTATAGAGAAAGTGCGAGCGGGGATCGGCGCCCAGTGAGGAGACGAGTGCGAAACGTTCTACCCCGGCTTCGCGGAGCCTTCGGGTAATCGCGAGCACCAGGTCGTGATCGACGGCGCGGAAGGCCGCGACGGACCCCGCTATGGCCCGCGTGGCTCCCAGGGCGCAGATCGCGCCGTCGGCACGCCAGCCGTCGGACCGGGCATCGTCAAGCAGCTCGTTCAGCCGCGGATTTTCCAGCCGTGGGTGTGGCGGTATCAGACGCCGCGTCGGCGCGATGACGCGCGTGACGCGCGTATCGGCCAGTGCCAGCGTCAGTGCGTGGCCGCCGACCAGCCCGGTCGCGCCTGCGATGAACAGCGTCGTCATCGGCGTCGCTTCCAAAGCCGGATGGTGGCGATGGACGCTTGCGCATAGCCGGGCGGGTCGCTCTGCCCGCCGAAGGCCGCGGCGCTGGTGATCGTGTTGGTTGTCAGGAGCCCGCCAATATAGGGGACGGGGAGGTTGCTCAGAATCAACTGGCAGCGAACCGGAAACAGGCCCTTCTCCGGCACATCGAGTTGAAGCGCCTGGCATTCGCCACGGCCTGTCATGGTGAGATCGCCGAGCGCGATGTCGGCATGAAAGTTCTGGCGTGCTGGCGTATCCGTCGCACCGAAACAGCCGCGAAGCGTTGCCACGCGGGCGTGGCGGGCATCGATGACCTTGCCGGTGCGATCGGTCTGCACGCTCCAGAAGGCGAAGTGGCGTTCCGCATCTGCAGCAAATGGGGCGAACCCGATGCGGTCCGGCCGGCAATATTCTGGCTCCTGGGTTGCGGGCTCGCGGATGCTCCGAAGAATATGAATTTCCTCAACGCCGTCAGCCTCCGGCAAAGGCTGCCCCGTGGTGGCGCCGCTTGTCGTCAACAGGGCGACAAGAAGTGGACCGACAGCAGGGCGCGCGAGACGGTTCATAGGGGTAACCAGCCAATGGTGGGGGCATGCAGGCTATGGATGTAGAGGCGTCCTGCCGCTTCGGTTGCGCCTGTGGTCTCGGGATATGCGCCCGCCGGGTCCTGCAGACTAGCGACGATCCGGCCCTGTTCATCGAACGCGAAGACATGGCCGTAGGGCTTACCAAGCGGCAGCATCCATCGCGGCAGGCGCAACAGCACTTTTCGCACGAAAGGATAGGGGGCAAGGCTGTCCGCCGCCGGATTGCGCGGGCGGAACAAGCCCAGCCACAGCCGGCCTTCGCTGCCGCGCGTCAGATTGTCGGGATAGCCGGGCAGATTGTCGAGCAGCACGCTGGCCTGGGGCGATCCGCTGGCGACATCGACATCGCGGGCATCGGTCGCGATCTTCCACACACGATAGCGGCCGGTCTCGCTGACGAACAGCCAGCGGCCATCGGTGGAAAGCGCGATGCCATTGGCGAAGGACAGCCCGTGCGCGACAATGCGAACCTTGCCGGTGCCCGGGTCGTAAGCGAGCACGCGGCCGGTACCCGATTGTTCCATGATGTCGAGCACGCTGGCGCGATAGGTATCACCCCATTCCCGTGGTGAGAAACGCGTCGATGAATCGGAGAGGTAAACGGTGCCGTCCGGGCCGACCGTCAACGCATTGGCATAGCGGATCGGATCATCCGGGGTGACATGATCGGCAAGCACGGTGATCTGTCCCTCGGCACCCACCGCCAGCAGGCCGCGCATCGCATCGGCAACGATCATCCGGCCGCCGGGGTCGAAAGCGATGCCAAGCACGCGTCCGTCCGTGTTGGCGACAGGCTGCTGATTGCCGCCATCCGCTTCGAAACGGAGCAATGCGCCGCTGGTCATTGCCGCATAGAATTTTCCGTCCGGTCCCAGCGCGATGTGTTCAGGCCCGTATTCCTTGCCGATGGGGATCATCCTCAGGCCGGCGAGACGCTGATTGGGTGCGAATGGCCCTTCGAACCCTGGTGCCTTAGACGCAGACCATGCGACTGGCGAAGCGGGCACCGGCCACAGCGCCAGATAGCCGGCAACCAGCAGGATCAATCCCGTCAGGACGATGATCGCTCTGCGCAGCACTTTGCACCCCCTTGGCCATCGCTCGGGCTCGCATGGATCTCGCGCGCCCGGAACAGAACGATTGGACGCGAATGCCTTATGTCAGCTTTTTCAAATAGAGGTCCAAGTGCACGGAACGCGTCGTTCCCGGAGACTTCTGCGATAAAGTTTATGCCGCAATCCCAAGTATCTCAACATGCTTGGGGTATTTGACAGTCATAAGTCATCGTCACCCTAAACCTGAGCGATCGGCGCAGGGACCGCGCCGAGCCTATCGCCAAAGCCAACGTCACCGGGGGCCGCGATAAAGCTCCACCGTGGCCATGCGATGCGGAAGATGAAGGGCCCCGTGGTGAGGATGGCTGATGCCCTCAACACCTATCTTCGAACTGACGACGGCGCGGACCGCAACGCCCACGCGCTTCAGGTAAGGCTGCCGGACGCCGATGTCGTCTCCAAGACAGAGAAGGCTCGTGGTTGCGTCTAGACGACGACGGATTCAAAAAATCTCGGCGACAGTTCAGGCCCCCATTGGGCGAGGTTTTCCTGCGTCGCCGGATAATCGCCCGGCTTGACGCTGGCGTTGAGCAGATCGCCATCGGCGTAATGTTCGAAGATATGGCCCCAGGGGCTGCGCCAGTAGTCGAAGACCTGGCTGCCGAGCAGGTGGCGGCCGACACCCCATTCCTGCTTCCAGCCCTTGCCGTGCAGCCAGTAATGGCCGATCTGCACGGCGTCCGGGTCCTGCACTTCGAACGAGACATGGTGGACGTTGATGTCGCCCGGCGCATGCAGCGCGAAGATGGTGTGGTGATCGGCCGGCTTGTCGCCGCGGTCGCAGCGCATGAAGGAGCCGAGCGTGACCTTCGGATCGTCGGGCACGTGCAGGCGGTCGGTCACCAACATGCCGAGCGTGTCCTGCAGCCATTTGCGTGCGGCATCGCCGTCGCTGAACTTGAGCACGCAATGGCCGAGGCGGACGATCTTGGCGGATTCGTTGGCCGGCCGCTGCAGTTCGAAGAGCCGGTTCTTCTCCCAGCCGAAATTGATCGCCAGCGGCTTGCGGATGTCGATCTTCTCGACCGGGGCGATGCCGTGAACGAGATCGATGCGATAGCCGTCCGGGCCTTTCAGCCTGACACGCTTGCCGCCGCCGGGCGCGTCGATGTCCTCGATCGCCGAGGAGCCGGGCAGGCGGGCGGCCTCTTCGAGTTCGTCGGCCGACCCCGCCAGCATGCCGACGGCGACGAAGCCGGGCTCGCCCTTCTCGGTCACATGAATATAGGGATAGGTGCCGGCGCCACGCATGAACATGCGGTTCTCGTCGCGCGTCACCGGATACATGCCGAAATCGACGAGGAAGTTCGCCATCTTGTCGAGATCGGGCGCGCGATAGATGACGTAAACGATATCCTGGACCTTGATCATTGCGTTTCCCTCCGCGGCCATTTCAGGCCACCGCGATGGAGCGTAAATTTCCACTTTTTCGGCCGGTTGGGAAGCCCTTCCTGCGCGCCGCGGGCTGGTCAATCCGGACGGAGTTTGCGACTGTGAGTCAGAAACACAAATCTTGAATGCAAATCCTGGAGAAACGCATGAGCGACGGCTTCGAACATCCCGAAAAGCGCAAACGGCGGGCGTTCCGGGCGCTTTTGGCGAAGAACGGCCTGTCGGTCATGCCGGGCGGCTTCAGCCCGATCTATGCAAAGGTTGCAGCCAAGGCCGGGTTCGAATGCTTCTTCGTCGCCGGATCGCAGATGTCGGCCTTTCTGCTGGGCGTGCCGGACACCGGCGTTATCGGCCTGCGCGATATTGCCGATCATGCCCGGCATGTCGCGGCACGATCGGACATCCCGATCCTGCTCGATGGCGACACCGGCTTCGGCAATGCAGTGAACGTGCATTTCACGGTCCAGGAGATCGTGCGTTCCGGCGTCGCCGGCCTGTCGATCGAAGACCAGGAAGCGCCGAAGAAATCCGGTACCAGCGCCGGGCGTCGCGTTATTTCAACGGACGAGATGGTCGGCAAGCTGCGGGCCGCCGTCGCCGCCCGTGACGAGATCGATCCGGATTTCGTCATCTGCGCGCGCTGCGATGCGCTGGGCGCCGAAGGCTGTTCGCCGGAAGACGCCATCGCGCGCTGCATCGCCTATGCGCGCGATGGCGGCGCCGATCTCGTCTGGCTCAACTCGGCGCAGTCGCTGGAGCAGTTGCGTGAGGTCTGCGCCGCAACGCCAGCGCCCGTGCTGATGATCTGGGGCGGCACGCCACCGGGACCGTCCTTCGCCGAACTCGAAAAGACCGGCCTGCGCATCGCGCTCTATCCAACTCTGGCGGCGTCCGCCGGCATGCACGCGGCCTGGCATCTGCTGGCCGATTTCCATGCGCGCGGCGTGGAGGCGCTGACCGATTGGCGGCGTTCGATCGCTGCCAATCCCTATGGCACAATCGATTTCGCGCAGATGACCGGCTACAGCGGGGTCCGCGACCTCGAGGCTGAATATCTGCCGAAGGAGGCACAGCGCGATTACGTATCAACCTGGGGCCATCAGCCACCGCTCAGCGGCGGCGATCCGTCCGACCGGAAGAAGGATTGAAGGCGATACGTGCGGTGCGAAGTCCAACGTCCCGATGCATGTCGAAACGGCCGCGTGTTGGACAAGGCCTTCAAGCTTCGGTACCTAAGTCTGTGACTACGGGAGCAGTCAGCAAGCCTAGGCATCTGACATGAGCGCTTAGGGCTTTTTGACGCTGAAACAGGTGAGGATTCAATGCTGCTTGCCCGGATTGATCGGCGTCATCAGCTGAAATGGTCTCTAATGGCCATTTGCGTCGCCTTAGAAGTCTCTAACCCTGCATTTGCTTTAGACCCCGCATCGATTGCCCGAAGTGGTAATGGCGATGCTGCGACAGCCTGCTCGTCTTGCCATGGGGATCACGGCGAAGGCCTTCCAGATAATGGCTTCCCCCGTTTGGCCGGTCTGGATTCGCGGTATCTCCGTACACAGCTTGAGGCCTTTGCGAGTGGATCCCGCGCAAACGAAATCATGCATCCGATCGCAAAAGCCTTGTCCTCAGATGAGCGCCAAAGCCTGGCCAGCTATTATTCCGGCTTGATCGCGCCAAAAGCGCCGCAGCAGGCGGTCGACGACGACAAGCTAATTGCCGATGGCAAGAGTATTGCTCTGGACGGAATCTGGAATAAAGGACTTCCCGGCTGCAGCCAGTGCCATGCCAAGTTAGGTTTGGGTGTCGGTGCGAGCTTTCCGCGACTGGCCGGACAATCCTCGACGTATATCGGTAATTCACTTGCAGCATGGAAAGATGGGTCGCGCGGGAACGATCCTCTGAGCCTGATGGCTGGCATCGCCAGCAAGCTCGATCAGTCGCAGATAGACGCAGTCGCTGCCTATTACGGATCATTGCCAGTTGATCAGCCTGAAGGAAAAACACCATGAGCGACATCGCTTCTGATCCAAAGACGTGGTTCGCTGGCGTGTTGTTTCTCGCTGCTGCCGGCTTCGCCGGCTATTCAATTGGCTCTTATCCCGTCGAGCCTGTCAAAGTCGTAACAGCGCCTCAACCGGCGACCGGCGCGCTCCCGCAAACTCCAAAGGACAGCAAATTTAGTCCACCGGGCGATGATAAGATTCCAGATAGCGAGTTCGGCAAGTCGGTTCGACTGGGCCAGGCTATTTTTTACGATACACAGAATAACGCGGAGGAATTCATCGGCAATTCCCTTCAATGTTCGAATTGCCATCTCGACAAAGGCCGTCAACCGGATTCCGCGCCGCTATGGGCTGCATACCTTGTCTATCCGGCATATCGTGCAAAAAATGGCCATGTGAATACCTTTCAGGAGCGCCTGCAAGGATGCTTTGAATACAGCATGAACGGAAAGGCGCCGCCACTTGGCGACAAGACCCTCGTGGCTCTCGAGAGTTACGCATATTTCCTGGCCAAGGGCGCTCCGACAGGTACGGTTCTGCCTGGCCAAGGATACCCGAAACTACCGAGGCCGGACAAATTCGATTTCGCTAATGGCAAAGAAGTTTACAGTCAGAAGTGTGCCCTTTGCCATGGCGCTGATGGGGCAGGGCAGCAGTCGCCAGATGGTCAAACCGTGTTTCCTCCGCTGTGGGGCCCCAAGTCTTACAACTGGGGAGCGGGAATGAGTTCGATCAACAATGCAGCGGGCTTCATCAAGGCAAACATGCCCTTTAGTCAGGGGAATACCCTAACCGACAAGCAAGCCTGGGACGTTGCTGCGTACATTGATAGCCATGAGCGTCCGCAGGATCCCCGATTTAAGGGATCGCTGGCAGAAACCCAAAAAGAACATCACGGGGGTGCCTATGATCTCTACGGGACAACCGTTGGGGGCGTTACCCTGGGAAAAGACTCGGTGCCTTCGGGGCCACTGCCGCAATGATCGCTTAAGGCGATGTACTCATCCTCCGCTTGTCGAAAGCAGCGACCCCTTAGTTTAGCGCCCCGCCGACGTGACGAGCGTGCGCGCGAGGTTCTGTTCGCTGACGATGTGGCTGGAAATTTCGCGCGCCGTATCGAGCAGGAGGTCCTTGAAGCGGCCGGACATGTCAGCCTGGGTGACGCTGCCGTCGACCGTCGTCACATTGATCGCGGCGACGATGGTGCCGTTGTTGTCGCGCACGGGCGCTGCGATGGCGCTGACGCCGCGCTCGAAGAACGACTGGCTGACGGCGTAGCCGCGGGCACGATCCTCCTTCAGCAGCTTCTTCAGGGCCGCCAGCGTCTTCGGCGTCTGCTCGCTGAAGCGCGGCAGGGTTGCTTCAGGGAACAGTTCTTTGAGTTCGGCGTCGCTCAGTTCACAGATCAGCATGCGGCCGAGGATCGTGCCGTGGACGGGAAAGCGGGTGCCGACCTGGACGCTGCTCGCCATGGTGGAGCGGGCGGGAAAGCGGGCGAGATAAAGCACGTCGCGGCCGTCGCGAATGGCGAGGTGGGAGGACATGCCGGCTTCGTCGCGCAGGCGGCGCAGGGCGGGCTGGGCGACCTCGACGAGGTCGAGCGAGGCCAGATAGGCGAAGCCGCGTCCGAGCACGGCCGGACCCAGACGATACTGCCGGTCGCCGTCCTCGCGCTGGACATAGCCCATGGTCTCGAGCGTATGCAGGAGGCGAAACACCGTGGCGCGCGACAGGCCGAGTTCCCGCGCGATGTCGGGCGGCGTCAACGCCGGCCGCTCGCGCGAGAACAGGCCGAGCAGGGTGAGCCCCTGCGTCAGCGCGGGAACGATATAGCGGCCTTCCGGCATGGTCTCGACGTCACCCACGCTGCTGCCCCAAGTGCTGCCCCAAGTGCTGCCCCAAGTGCTGCCCCAAGAAATTCTCCACGATCGTGTTGAACGCCTGCGGCGCCTCGACATAGAGGGCGTGGCCGGCATCCTTGATCGTCGCGACGGGCGTGCCCGGCCGCACCGCTGCGGCGCGCAGGTTGACGGCTTCCGGCGTGATGACGTCGGCCGTGCCGTAGACGATCTGCAAGGGCAGGCCGACCGGCAGTTCGGCGAGATCGCCGAGCATATCGCCCTGCGAGAGCATGCGCGCCGCCTGGGCATAGCCGGCCGGTTCGACCTCGGCCATGACATCGACGACCTTGCGCACGTCTTCCGCCGTGGCGTTGGGGCCAAGCAGGCGCGGTCCGCGTTTCTCGGCCATGCCGCGCGGCCCGAGGTTCGTCACATCGTCGACACGGCTCAGCAGCAGGCGCTGGCGCTCTTCGAGCGGCAGTTGCGCATGGCCGATGGCGCAGGAGGCCAGCGTCAGGGTGCGGATGCGTCCGGGCGCGCCGGCGGCGAAGCGGGCGGCCATCAGGGCGCCGAGCGAATGGCCGACCACATGGGCGCTGTCGATCTTCAAGGCATCGAGGAACTGGGCCAGAACGTCCGCATAGTCCTGCGGCGTCGGCGCATGGTCCTTCAGATGTGATGAGCCACCGTAACCCGGCGCATTCCAGGCGACAACGCGATGACGGCGGCCAAAATGTTCGATCTGCGCGGTCCACGACTTTGCCGACGAGCCGATGCCGTGCAGCAGCACCAGCGGGTCGCCGCTGCCTGCCTCGCGCCAGCTCATCTCCCCATGCGTCAATTGCATCGACGTCTCTTCAGTTGAATACAAAACCGCCATTCACCGGGATCACCTGTCCGGTCACGAATCCCGCACCGGGACCGAGAAGATAGACGACGGGGCCCGTCACGTCCTCGGGCATCTGCTGCCGCGGGATGGCGCGGCCGTTGACGTAAAGATCGTGCCGCTCCCGCGGCACATATTCGGTCGATTCGCCGATGACGATGCCCGGCGCGATGGCGTTGATGGCGATGCCGTCCGCGCCGAGCTCGCGCGCGAGCGACCGTGTCATCGCCATGATGGCGCCCTTGCTGGAAATGTAATGCAGCAGGCGAGGGGCGCCCCACAGGGACGTGTCGGAAGCGAGATTGACGATGCGGCCGCCGAGCGTCGATTTTTTCAGCAGGGGGGCGAGCGCCTTGATCAGCAGCCAGACGCCGCGGACATTGACGTTCATCACCTTGTCCCAGGTCTCGATGTCGATCTCGTCGTAGAGCTTGCCGCCGATGCCGGTGGCGATCGCGGCATTGTTGACCAGGCCGTCGATGTGGCCGAAGCGGCGGGACAGTTCGGCTGCAAAGGCCTCGATCGATTTCGGATCGCCCTGATCATAGGCGACGAAATGCGCTTCGACGCCGCGCTTGCGGATGTCGGCGGCGCAGCCCTCGCCGGTTCCGGCGTCGATATCGGCGACGATGATCATCGCCGCGCCGTCGTCGGCGCAGGCCTCCGCGAAGGCGCGGCCCAGGCCACGGCCCGCCCCGGTGACGACGATCCTGCGTCCATTCAGATTCACGGTCTGCCTCTTTCTCGTTCAGGCCGCGCCAGGCGCTGTATCAGGATGCGCGGCGGGCGCGGCCGGGTAGCCAGTGGAGGACCCTGTTCTCGATCAGCACGATGGCGCCATAGAGCAGGATGCCGATCACCGTCAGCATGATGATGGTGACGAAGACCATCGGCGTATTGCCGGCGCCTTCGCCGAAGGTCAGCAGATAGCCCAGGCCCTGGTTGCCGCCGACGAGTTCGCCGACGACGACGCCGATGACGGCAAGCGTTGCCGCGATGCGCAGGCCGGCGAAGAACGGCGGCAGGGAGGCTGGAAATTCGATCTTCCAGAAGATCTGCAATTTGCTGGCATTGAACGACCTCGCCAGCCGCACGATGTCCGGATCGATGGCGCGCACGGCGCCGAGCACATTGATCATGATGGGGAAGAACACGATCAATATGGCGACCAGTATCTTTGGATAGACCGTATAGCCGAACCAGATGACGAACAGCGGTGCGAATGCGACTTTCGGCGCGATCTGCAGCGCGAGGATATAGGGCGACAGGACGAACTCAGCCGTTGGCGACATGCCGAGCAGGAAGCCGACGAGCATGCCGAGGATCATGCCCAGCACGAAGCCGACCACAACCTGCATGGCGGTGATGCCGGTATGAAACATGAGCCTGTCGCGCGTCAGCATGCGCAGGAATTCGTCCCAGACCTTGGAGGCCGGCGGGATGATGAATTGCGGGATGCCGAAGGCCGCCGGCCCCCATTCCCACACAGCGAGAAAGACGATCGCCAGCAGGAAACTGCCGATCATCATGCGCTGCGTTGCCGGATTGCTCAGTTCGCTACCCATAGTCCCACCACTCACGCCTTCCGATCCGACCGGCCCGGAAGGACGCGTCTCGCATTTGAATAAGAGAGCATTTTCTTGACGCAACCGGTGACCGTTTCGAAAATGCTCCCGCCCCGTCGCTTACTGAATGAACTGGTTCGTGTAGAGTTCTTTCACCGGCGTCTTCTTCTCGATGATGCCTTCCTTCGCGTAGAAGTCCTGCAGGGCGGAGAGACGCGCTTCATCCATCTCGCCGAGCACCTTCTGGCCGGGATAGACATAGGTGTTGTAGCCCTTGAAGATTTCCGTCAGGTCGGCTTCCTGGCCTTTGAATTCCGGCACCGCCTTGGCGTAGTCGGCGGCGGCCGCCGCCGGGTCATCCATGATGCCCTTCATGCCCTTGAGCGTGGCGCGGACGATCTTGCGGATCAATTCGGGGTTCTTCTGGATCGTCTCGTCGGAGGCGACGATGGCCTGAGCCATGCTCTTGAACACGGTGTCGGAGGGGATGATCTCCATGTTCATCTTCGGAACTTCCTTGGCGACGGCGAAGTTCCAGTCGGGCGTCGAGGCCATGGCGTCGGACTGGCCGGCGGCGAAGAGCTTCCAGATGTTGGTCGGACCGACGGCCTGGGCGTTGACGTCGTTCTTGGTCATGCCCTGGGTGGAGAGCATGCCGAGGAGCGAGAAGAACGTCGTATCCTGATAGGCCATGACCGTGATCGTCTTGCCCTTGAGATCCTTGATCGAGCTGATGCCCTTGTCCTTGTTGACGACAAGCTGCATCAGCGAACGGCCGCCGAGTACGGCGACAGCCTTCACGGGCACGCCGTTGCTGCGGACGATGATCGGCGTGTCGCCGATGGCGCCGCCGATCACCGCATTGCCGGCGCCGACCTGCTTGGCAACATCGACGCCGCCGCGCGCCACCTGGAAGGTGACGTTGAGGCCTTCAGCGGCAAAATAGCCGCGCTGCTTGGCGAGCATCCACGGGCCGAACGCGGGCAGGGAGGCCGGGGCCGGCAGCAGGTAGAGAATATCCTGCATGGGGGCCTGCGCCTGGGCGGCGGGCAGATTTTGAAACAATGCGGCAGAACCCGCCATGCCGGCGAGCGTCAGACCTATCAGTTTGTGATGAAATGCCATGACCCTTCTCCTGTTACTTCTTTTGACGTGATTTTCTAATGAACTTCCTCGCCGATGTGCAGCAGACTCATGAGCTGGGCGATATAGGGCCCCGTCTTCGGGCTCTTGCGCCGCTCCATCGGATTGTCGCGGCCGGGAATATCGACGACGATTTCCTCGATGATGGTGCCGGGACGCTGGCTCATGACGAGCACCCGATCGGAGAGCGCGATCGCTTCGACGAGATCGTGTGTCACGAACAGCGCGGTCTTGCCGGTTTCGGCCAGGGTGCGGCCGAGATCCTGCTGCAGCACCATCTTCGTCTGCGCGTCGAGCGCCGAGAACGGTTCGTCCATCAGCAGCACGGCCGGATCGACGGCGAGCGTGCGGGCCAATGCAGCACGCTGGCGCATGCCGCCGGACAATTGATGGGGATAATGATCGGCGAAATCAGGCAGGCGGCACTTCTTCAACAGGCCGAGTGCGGTTGCTTTGCGTTCCGAGGCGGGGACGCCGCGGATTTCCAAGCCGAATTCCACGTTCTGGCGGATCGTGCGCCAGGGCAGCAGAAGATCCTTCTGCAGCATGAAGGCGACGTGCTCGTTGGGCTTGATCACCTTCTCGCCGTCGACCATCACCTCGCCGTCGCTGGCGGGATCAAGGCCGGAGCCCATGTTGAGCAGGGTGCTCTTGCCGCAACCCGAGGGGCCGATGAGCGAGACCACCTCGCCGTCAGCGATTTTGAAGTTGAGGTTCTGGACGGCGACGATCGGCGCCTCGCCCTTGCGCTGGGCCGCGAAGCGCTTGGTGACATTGCGGCATTCGAGGCGGATCGTCTTCATCGCTCAGGACCGCTTTTCGGTGATGAACTTGCCGTCCGCGGCAGGCGTCGGCGCGGTCGATTTCTGGCGGCGCGTCTTGCCGTCGATGCCGCCGGCGATCGCCCATTCGGCGAAGACATCGGGGCCAGGCTCGAAATCGCGCGGCGTCCAGGCTTCGGTCACGACGTCTTCGTCGGCGTAGTATTCCGCCAGCGCGCCGGCCGGATTCTTGAAGTACCAGAAGATCGCCGAGGAAACGGGGTGCTTGCCCGGTCCGAGCTGCGTTTCCCAGCCGCAGCGCGACATATGCATGCCGCCTCCGAAAACCTCGTGGATGTCGCGCACTGCAAAGGCGACGTGGTTGAGGCCCGGCTTGCTGTCGGGCGTCTGCAGCAGGAACATGTCGTGATGGCCGCCGCGCGGCGCGGTGCGCAGGAAATGACCACGTCCGGGGTAGCGATCGGAGATGCAGAAGCCGATGTCCTCGTAGAACTTCGTCGTCTCTTCGAGCTTGTTGGTGAAGAAGACGACATGGCCGACTTCAATGGGTGTGGCGCGCTCGTAGATGGGGCTCGCGGCATTGACTCGCGAGGCCTTGTCCCAGGTATTGGTCTGCGCGCCATGGATATCGATCGGACGCTTGCGGCTGACTCTCACGCCGACGGCGAGGCCGTTCGGATCGGTGCAGAGCAAGGTGCCGTCGTCTTCGTGGAAGCCTTTGGCGTTGCGCATCTTCTCGCGGCTTGCGACGATGTCGGCTTCGCTCTCCGCGCTCCAGATGACTTCGCGCACCGTCGGACCCGCTTCGATCGCTGCGGGCAAGGCCGCATCGTCGCTGCGGCGCACGAAGACTTCGCAACCGTTCAGGGTTTCGAAATCGAGCGCGGTGCCGGTTTCCTTCACCAGCTTCAGTCCCCAGTCGAGGAAGAATTTGCGGCTCAGCGCGATGTCCTCGACGCCGAATGTGACGCGGTCGATGCCCGATATGCTCACGGTACTCTCCGGATAAAACGCTGACGTCTAGGCGCCCGCATTATGCAAATTGACGGCCAGATTGGCGAAGGCGTCGATCTCGACCAGGAGATCTGGAAAGGCGAAGCCGTTCACGCCGACGAAAGTCGAGGCAGGATAGAGCGGCTGAAAGGCCGCGGCCCGCATCGCATTGATGTCGTCCTTGAACCGCATGTCTGTGACGTAGATGACGAGCTTGTAGACATTGCAGAGATCGCCGCCGGCCGCGTTCAATTGCGCGGCGATGCGATTGAAAATCGCCTTCGCCTGCAAGCCGGCGTTGGCGCCCCCGATGGGTGCTCCATCGGTGCCGCGCGCCGTTACGCCCGACATGACCACTTCCTGGCCGATGACCATGCAATTCGTCCACGACGCGCCGGGCGGCTCGATGAGGCCCGGCGTCGTGACGCGGCGAACGCAGACAGGCGCGCTGGCGGCGATATCAGGCAACTTGACGGCCCGCTTCGGCCAGAGCCGTGAGCTGCTGCACGGCCTGGTTCTTCATGACGCGGCGCAGGCGCACGAGGCCCATGTCATGGGAATAGAGGTTCTCGTGCTTGTTGGCGTCCGGGTCGCACTGCTCGAGCATGGTGCGGTCCTGTTCCAGCACGTGCCAGTGGCGGGCTTCGAGGCGGTTCTTGTAGAGGAAGCGCCAGGTGTCGCGATGCCAGCCGTCGACCTTGCGGCAGCGCCAGTGAATGACGACGGCCTTGTTTTCCGAAATCGGCGTGTACATGCCGATGATGTGGAAGTTGCCGCCGGGGCCGCCGCTCTTGGGGTATGGAATCTCGAGGCGCAGCCACAGGGCGTTGGTGTTGGCGTATTCGGTCCAGTCGAAATTGACGTTGCGCTGGCCCTCCTTCTCGAAGACGAATCCAGTCTGCGTGTCGCGAATGCGGAAATTCGCCTGGGTGTCGCCGAACGACATCGAATGCGACTGCTTGTGCAGGAAGGTGCCGTGCATCGGGTCCATCACATTGTCGATGACATAGCGATAGTCGCCGTTCCATTCCGCATAGCACAGGAACGAGCTGAATTCCGGCGAGGACAGCTCTTCCGGCAGGATCAGTTCCGGCGCTTCGGGATGCAGTTCATCGCCGACATAGGCGAAAATAACTCCATTGCGTTCCTGCAAGGGAAAGGTCTTCGTCGCCTTCGAGCCTTCCAGCTTGCTGCCCGGTGCACCGGGCACGACGACCGCGACGCCGTTCTTGTCGACCTGAACGCCATGATAGCCGCAGGCGATGCGGTCGTTCATCAGGATGCCGCATGACAACGGCACGCCGCGGTGGGGGCAGCGATCTTCGAGCGCGTAGGGCGTGCCGTCAATGCCACGCCAGAAGACCATTCGGTAGCCGCAGCGGCGCAGCGATACCGGCTTTTCGGTGACGAAATGGGACGGGCACATCGCATACCACTGGTTGCGGGCGCCAATGCTCATGAGTTTTTCGACGGCATGTTCTGAAACGGCGGTCATCGTTACGCTCCTTGCTTCAGGTGCTAATGGCTTCACGCCCCGAGGCGCTTCATTTCCTGTTGAAACAATTCCGGCGTCCACGGTTTGCCGCCGGGAGAGGGGACGCAATCCTCATTCAGCAATGCGCAGATGCCCGGCAGATCATGAATGCCTGCAGCGTAGGCCTTTTCGATGCCATCGCCGAGAAGATTTTCATAATCGGTCGGTTCGCGATCTCTCGTCTGATGGGCGTTGAGATATTGTTGCTGCTCCATCACTTGCCTCCTTTGCGCACGCGCTCACGGATCATTTCACGCACCGGCACGAAGTCATAGGCCGGATAGCATTCGGTCTTGAAAACGCCCCAGGCGGAGCGTTCGAGTTCGACGTTGACGGCGGCGAGTTTGGATGGCGGCAGGCGCAAGGTGACGATCTGGCCAAAACCCATCGCCACATACCACGAGACGACATCCACGCCTTCCGGGGGAAACCGTTCCCACCAGTCGGCTTCCTTCAATTTGGTCTGCACGGCGTCGAGATTGTTGGACTGGTCGTGGCGCAGAAAAACGGTCATCAAAATCTTGTCCGCACTCGCTGTGCCCGCCTCGATTTTCGGTTCCGCTTGTGCCATGTGAGACCTGCGCCAGGTTGTTTTATAAGTAAAACGTCATTTCATATTTGCAACACGCTAAAACGTCGTGTAGAAATTGTCAAAATAAAATTCTGTGCCTGCGCCGGTGTTGCGGTTCGGCGAAGCACAGCCTGTGCCAGTGCTTTTTTGAAGTTGCGGCTTTTTGGAAAGCATCGGCGTTGGCGCAGCGGCTTTTTTTGAACGGCGGAGATATTCCGCCAATGGCAGTGAGGAGATGGCGTCATGAACCAGCATGTCAAAGAGGAAATTCTTCCGGAAGACGTGAAGATCCCGGAAGGCAAAACGCTCGCTCAATGGCTCGAGTCGCGCACGGCGCGCTTCAGCACCCGCGAGCTCGACTGGAATGCCCTCAAGTTCCAGGCCGATTTCGATCCGAAATACAAGCGCGCGCAGATGCGCTATGTCGGCACCGGCGCCACCGGGGTCAATGCTGACAGCAACACGGTGCCGGCCGAGAATTTCACCTTCTCGACGATGGTTCTGCCCGCCGGCTGCGAGGGACCTTTGCATCTTCATACCGATGCGGAAGAAGTGTTCTTCATCATGCGCGGCGAGCGCATCCGCATCATGATCGAGCACAACGGCCAGCATGAAGATCTCATCCTGGGCAACCGCGATCTCATTTCGGTTCCGCCGGGCGTCTATCGCGGTCTCGTCAACGAGGGACGCGAGGAAGCTTTGATGTGCGTGATGATCGGCAGCACCAAGCCGGAAACGCCGAGCTATCCGGCCGATCATCCGCTGTCCAAGGTCAAGCGCAACAAAGCCTGATCGGTTCTGATCGTAACGGGGAAGCGAGATGGATCTCGGACTTTCAGGACGCACCGTCGTCATCACCGGCGGTACGTCCGGCATCGGCCTGGCTGCCGCCGGCATCTTTCTCGATGAAGGCGCGCGCGTTGCGATCTGTGGGCGCAACGCCGAGCGGCTGGACAAGGTCGCCGCCGACCTGTGCGACCGCTTCGGTGCCGCCAATGTTCTGGCGCGCCGCTGCGACGTGACGAAGCAGGACGATGTCGCGGCCTTCGCCCGCGACGTCGAAGCCTGGAGCGGCCGCGTCGACATTCTGATCAACAATGCGGGGCAGGGGCAGATGACCACCTTTGCCTCGACCACCGACGAGCAGTGGCGCCACGAGCTCGACTTGAAATTCTTCAGCCAGATCTATCCGGTGCGGGCGTTCCAGGCGCTTTTGGAAAAGAGCGACGCGGCGGCGATCCTCGCCGTCAATTCGCTGCTTGCCTATCAGCCGGAGCCTTACATGGTGGCCACGTCGGCGGCGCGCGCCGGCGTGCAGAGCCTGGTCAAATCATTGGCAACCGAGTTTGCACCGCGTATCCGCGTCAATTCGGTCGTGCTCGGCCTCATCGATTCCGGCCAGTGGGAGCGCCGCTTCCAGGCGCGCGAGAATAAGGCGCAGTCGCGCGACGAATGGATCGAGGTGCTGGCGAAGTCCAAGCACATTCCGTTCGGCCGTCTCGGTAATCCGGCGGAAGTGGCGCGTGCCATCGTGTTCCTGGCCTCGCCCGCCGCCAGTTATGTCACCGGCTCGGCGCTTGAAATTTCCGGCGGGATCTCCCGCTTCATCTGACTTTGAGAGGATGCGATGAACATCGCCACCGCTGCCCCATCCGTCGCCACCCGTGAAGAGCCGGTCGGCGATCTCATCGCCCGCACCCTGGCGGAAGCCGGCGTCAAATATGCCTTCGGGGTGATTTCTATCCACAATATGCCGATCCTCGATGCCATTCTGCGGCAGGGGCTCATCACCTTCATTCCGGCGCGCGGCGAAGCCGGTGCCATGAACATGGCGGATGCCTACGCGCGCGTGTCGAAATCGCTCGGCGTCGTCATCACCAGCACGGGCACGGCCGCAGGCAATGCGGCGGGCTCGCAGGTCGAGGCGCTGACAGCCGGTTCGCCGGTGCTGCACATCACCACGCAGATCGATACGCCGTGGATGGACCGCGACCGCGCCGCCATCCATGACGTGCCGCGCCAGCCCGACATGCTGAAAGCGGTCTCGAAGGCCTACTTCCGGCTGTGGGACGCCAATGCCACCGTACCGATGGTGCAAGCGGCGATGACGGCTGCACTGTCGGCGCCGAGCGGGCCGGTCAGCCTGGAAATTCCTGTCGACGTGCAGCGCATGCCGGCGGTCATTCCCTTCCGCATCGGCCTGCCGCCAGTGGCGCGTCTTGCGCCCGATCCGCAGCAGCTCGATACCCTGGCGGACCTGGTGAAGAAGGCGAAGCGACCGATGCTTTATCTTGGCGGCGGGTCGCGCAACGCCACGGCGGCAGCGACCGCATTGGTCGAGCGCGGCCTCTGCGCCGTCACCAGCACCAACGGCCGCGCCTGCGTGGCGGAAGATCATCCGCGCAATCTCGGTGCCTTCAACATGACGCCGCAGGCGCAGGCGGTCTACGACCGCTGCGACCTGATGATCGTCGTCGGCTCGCGCCTGCGCGGCAACGAGACGCGCAACAATGCGCTGCGCCTCGGCAAGCCGCTCGTGCAGATCGATGCCGAGGCGAGCCAGGGCGGCCGCAATTATCCGGTCGATCTGTTCGTGCACGGAGATGCGGCGCTTGCCCTCGAAGGCCTGCTGGAGCGGCTGCCGCAGTCGCTTGGCACCGACGAGGCGTTCGCCGCGGAGGTTCTTGCGGCCAGGGTCAAGGGCGAAGAGGGTATTTCGCGCGGTCTCGGTGTCTATTCCGTTCTGGCCGACGCGCTGCGCGACCGGGTGCACAAGGGGGCTCTGCCGTTCGTGCGGGATGTGACGATCGGCAATTCGACCTTCGGCAACCGCTATGTTCGCCTCGCCGCGCCGCATCTGGGCGTGCATGCGCTCGGCGGCGGCATCGGCCAGGGCATCGCCATGGCGGTCGGCGCCACATTGGCCGCGCCCGGCAAGAAGACCGTGGCGCTCCTCGGCGACGGCGGCGCCATGGTCAACATCGGCGAGCTGGCGACCATCGTCGACAATGCCTGCGACACGGTCTTCGTGATGATGAACGACAAGGCCTACGGGGTCATCGCCAACATCCAGGATGCGCAATATGCCAACCGGCAGGCCTATTGCCGGCTGCATACGCCTGACTTCGGCCTGCTGGCCGAGAGCATGGGCCTGCCGCATGTGCGCATTACCAACATCGATGCGTTCGAGGCCGCCTTCGACAAGGCGCTGGCCGAAGCGGGCCCCGTTCTCATCGAGGTCGATATGACGGTGATCGGTCCCTATGCGGAGGCCTTCGGCGGACCGCCGGCGGGTGCGGCCGGAGGCGCGCGTTGAGACTTGCTATTATCGGCTATGGCACGATTGCCAGACAGGCGTTGAACGTGCTGGCCCGCGACCTTGCGCGGCCGCTCGATGCCATCGTTTGTCTGGCGCGGGCGGACGGAGCCGGGCGCGCGCAGGACCTGCTCGAGTCGCTCGGTGCCGGGCTTGCCGGCGAGCGTCTTGTCGTCGGGACCGTGAGCGAGCTTCTCAGCCATCGCCCGGATTTCGTTGCCGAGGCTGCCGGACACAAAGCTCTGCAGGACTATGGCGCGCCGATTCTGGCCGCGGGCAAGCATCTGCTGGTGACATCGGCCGGTGCCCTGGCCGATGACGACTTGCGCGCAGGACTTGATGCCGCTGCGCAGCAGTCCGGCGCCAGATATCGCATTTGCCCTGGTGCAGTCGGCGGCCTCGATATTCTCGCGGCGGCGAAACTCTCCGGTCTTCAGGATGTGCTCTACACATCGCGCAAGCCGCCGAAAGCCTGGGCCGGCACGCCGGCCGAACGGCTCGTCGATCTCGCCGCGCTGAAGGCCGCGCATGTGTTCTACGAGGGCAGTGCGGGCGCCGCGGCGCGCGATTATCCCCAGAACGCCAATGTGGCTGCGACGATCGCGCTTCTCGGCGCCGGCTTTGCAGCGACGCGCGTGCGCCTGATTGCCGATCCTGCGGTTTCGCGCAATGTTCACGAACTGTCGGTGCGATCGTCCTGCGCTGATTTCGACATCCGCATCTCGGGCCAGCCGTCGCCGGAAAATCCCAAGACGTCGCTGACGACCGGATATGCACTGGCCAACCAGATTCTGGATTTATGGCCCCATTCGCGCGGCGCGTAGGTCATTTTCACAGGTTTTCCCTTTCCGGCTGCGAAAAGTGGGGTAATTGCCTGATATTTCAGCCTGGCGGCGTCATTTGAATTGACGCAACAGTGGAAATTCGGCGCGAGCAGCGCTATATCGCCAGCCTTGCCACGAGAATCTTGCCACGAACATGAGAGAATCCAACATTGAGTAGTTTCAGAGATCCGGGTCTTGACGAGCGGCGCAGTGCCGCGGAACTGGCCAGGAAAGCGGCATTGGAGAAGTTCCGGGCGGCGCAGAATGTAGATGACCCGGCTGCCATCGCCCGCCGCAATGAGCGTGCCGCCATCGTGCAGGCCCGCAAGGAGCGCGAAGAAAAGCGTGCTGCCGAGAAGAAAGCCGAAATGGAACGTCTGGCCGCTGAAGCCGCCGAGAAGGCGCGGGCGGAAGAGGCTGCGCGTCTTGAGGCAGAAGCCGCTAAAGTCGCCGAGGAAAACGCCCGCAAGGCATCGCGCGCCGATCAGGTCGCCCGGCTGCTGGCCGATGAGGCCGAGCGCAAGGCGAAGCGTGACGCAAAATATGCCGCTCGCAAGGCGCGCGCGAGATAGGTCTGTTGTCCAGTCGGTAAAGACCTTCTCCCGGCGCCCAACGGCGCCGGAGGCTTTTCTGGCGGCGTCTTTATCGCGGTTATCGCAGGCCCAGCCGGGGCCGGATCGGGGCGGCTGCCTTTTGCGGCAGCTCGATTTTACGTAACCTCTTGTGTTCGCTCTATGGTTTGGAGCTGAACCTTTCCTTCGCCGCGACATCCTGCCGGCGGGTAAAGTCCCTTAAGCATAAACAGGGTTTACCTGGATGTTCGCCCGCCGTGCACAGTGCGTAAACCATGCGACGCATAGATTTTGAGACTCTAGTGAGGTCTCGTGCATGATATTTTCCGGTGTCCGCCGCAAATTGAGTGACCCGGACAGATCCTGGTCGATTCTGGCGATCAAGATTCTGGCCCCGCTCGCCTGCGTCGGGGTTCTGTCTCTATTCGCGCAAGTCCTGTCCGGCGCCCGCAGTGATGCGCATCGCAACGCAAGTGCGGCCGCCCTGAACCTTGCAACTGCGTTGTCGCAGGACGTCGCGCGAAACTTCGAGCTTTACGACCTGTCCTTGCAGGGCGTCGTCAAGGCAATGGCGGATCCGGGAATAAGTACGGCGACACCCTCGATCAAACAATTGGCGCTCTTCGATCACGCATCCGGAGCGCGGTATCTCAACCGGACGATCGTGATGGATGCGGACGGAAACGTGATCGCCGAATCGCGGCCGGGCTCATCCCGACCGGAAAAGCTCTCGGATCGCGAGTACTTTACCGTGCACCGGGACAATCTGGTCGACGGTCTGTTTATCAGCAAGCCTATCCAGTCGCGATACGATGGAGACTGGATCATCACGCTCAGCCGGCGGTACAACCGCCCCGACGGATCCTTCGGGGGCGTCGTGGTCGGCAGTCTCAGCCTGGGATATTTTCAATCCCTCTTCATGAACCTGAAAACAGACAAGGACGACCTCTTTCGCATCCTGGCGACCGACGGCACGTTGATCATGCGCCAGCCTTATCGGCTGACGGAGATCGGCAAGGACTTCTCCCGCAGCGACTTGTTCAATTATTTCCCCGCCGAACAATCAGGGGTTCACGACCGGAAGTCCTCGCTGGATGGGGTGGACCGCATCTATGCCTTCGCCCGCGTGCCAAATTTTCCGTTCATCCTGACCGTCTCGGCGTCCAAGGCGCAGATCGAAATGGCGTGGAAGGACAAAACCGTCAGCCTCGGATTGATGATGCTCTCCCTGGCTGTCGTCATCCTGGCGCTGGGTGTTTCGCTGGCGCGCGAATTCAGCCTGCGGCGCAAGACCGAAGGCAAACTTGCAGCCACCGCGTCGCGGCTCGAATTCATGTCGCGGACAGACCGGTTGACCGGCCTGAACAATCGGTGGGCGTTCGATGAACTGGTGGCCAAGGAATGGAAGCGCGCCATTCGTGAACAAACCGAATTCTCGATCCTGATGATCGATGTCGACCATTTCAAACGCTACAACGACGAGTATGGCCATCTGCGGGGCGATGCCGCCTTGATCCAGGTGGCGGAATGTATCGGCAAGCATATCAAGCGGCCGGCCGACGTGAGCGCGCGTTTCGGCGGCGAGGAATTCGCAGTGATTTTGCCGGCGACCGCGGCGGCGGGTGCGATGAAAGTCGCAGAGGATATCCGCAATTCGGTCGCGCTGGTGCATCTCGGCAATCCCGGCATTCCGAGCCTGACGGTCAGCATCGGCGTCACCAGCACGATACCGACGAGGACGGCCTCATTCGATGAGGCTTTCAACACTGCCGATAGAGCTCTCTACCAGGCAAAAAGCGGCGGCAGAAACCGGGCGGTGTATCAGGCGCCCGAGACAGCCAATGAACCGCAGAGATCGAGCGCCTAAAGCATCGCGCGAAAAAGTGGACACTGGGTCTTCGCAAAAAGCGATGTGGCGTCAAAAGAATCAAGGGGCATCGGGCGATTCTGAAAGAACACACGATGCTCCAGATCATGATGCGATGAGACGGAATCGCTAGGGCTTTTTCGGTTCTGATGGAATCAGAACCGAGCTCTAGGTTGTTGTTTTGACGCATTTTCTTCACGCGAACCGGCATCCACTTCGCTCGAAAATGCTCTAGTGAGACGAGCTTTGGTTCTGTTCAACCGATAGAATCGTCAGAGCGTGGGAGCGTTCGTCCAGCGTTGTCCAGTCGATTGTCTGACCGACGGACAGGCCTATCAATGCGGCGCCGATCGGGGTCAGAATCGAGATCCTGCCTTGCGCAATATCGGCTTCCGCGGGATAGACGAGTGTCACCGCTCTCTCGCTTCCATCGTCAGTCTGGTAGCGCACGGTTGAGCCCATTCTGACGACATCGTCGGGTAGTTTGTCAGGGGCAAGTACGGTCGCACGCTCCAACTCGGCGAGCAGGGTTTCAGCCACATCCGGCACACGGTCGCTGGCCTCGAGCGCGAGACGTCCAAGACGATCGCAATCAACATCGTTGAGGATAATGTGCGGCTTCAGCGGCGCATTCGCGTTATGCATATTCAAATCCTTTTTTCATGGCGAACAGGTTTGCTGCAATCGCTTGCAGGAATTCCTGGCAACCACGGCAGTTCTTCAGCAGGGAAAATCCATTCCTGTCATGGAACAGCCGAATCCAGGCGATGCGCCGGCGATCCGGAATCAATTGCAATGACAGGAAGTCTTCGCGCCCCGGTCTCGGGGCAAAGCAAACCGAGCCGGGGCTAGTGTTCCACGATCGGGAATGCCCGATTGGTCGAGAAAAACTGGATATGGCTAAGCGACGTTTGCATCATGCTAAGATGGGGGTTCTGACTGCCATGTCAAGTTTTGGATGAATTACTTGTAAAAACAACGTGCCGTCATACGCGCTGGCGTTTGGGAAAGCTGCAAATATCAATGGAGTGATCGCGGCTCAAAATGTACTCGGCAGTGGCCTCCGAACGATGGCCGGAGGTGACGCGGAGTATCATCCTACTCGGCTGACACGCGGCCCAGGATGCCTTGGGCCTGATCCAGGATATTCTGGTCCAGCATCTTTTCCAGGTCCACGTTCGACACGTCGGACCCCATCGTCCGGTACCAGGACTGCTGGTCGCGCAGGCCTTCGCGCGGAATGTCGGCGTTGGGGTCCATGTAGCTCCATTCGATCTGGTCGTAGAGGGCAGGATCCTTCAACGTCGTGTATTTGAGGCCGATGTCAACGACGGCCTTCCGGTTTGGACCGCGCTTCATGGCCTCGTAATAATCACGCAGCCCCTTGATGTAGGCGACGGTGAAGCCCAGGGCCTGTTTCGGGTTGCGGTCCATCCAGTCCTTGTTGAACAGTACGACGGAGGATTCGAGCGAAGGCTTCGACAGTTCCTGGGAGGCACGGCGGAACACGTAGGCGGTCTTCTGGGCGCCGTAGAGCGCAACGAAAGGTTCCACGACAATGCCGGCATCGATCGCCTTGGATTCCATGGCGGCGCCCATCGACGGCCAGGGCATGTAGACGACCTCGACATCCTTCAGGGTCAGGTCGACGCTCTTGAGCATGCGGCCGAGCATATATTCCAGCGAAGAGGCCGGCGCGTTGATGGCGATCTTCCGTCCTTTCAGGGACACCAGTTCGTTCTTGCCGTCATTCAGGTCGCCCCGCATGATCAGCGTGTCGCTCGAAAAGCCCTGTTCATCGCGCGTTCGGCCCATGACGATGCGGACCGGCCAGTCGCGGGCAAAGGCGTTGAAGAGAGCGGCGCTGACGCTGCCGCCGACGACCTGAACCTGATTTGTCGAGAGCGGAAGCGTCGCCGCCGCGCCGGATCCGATGCGCTGAATGGTGACGTCAATGCCCTGCTGTTTGAAGTAGCCCTTGTCGAGCGCGATGTAGATGGGCAGGTCCGCGATGATGCCCTGATCGCCGACGACCATCTGCTGCGCCAGTGCCGCGCTGGAGAAAACGGCAGCCAGGCCGCAGGCCAGGGCCAGTTGCACGCGACACTTGAAACTCGATTTGGCCATTGCAATTCCCGACGATTGAGCCAACGATAGTCTTCATGATTGGGTGGAAGCAAAACGTTGCCTGGCGTAGTTGTCAATAGCAACAGGTTGAAAAGTATATCGAGTGGGCATCTGCACTCAATGGAAGCGCGCCTGGATTCGTTTTGGGCAGGTCGATACTTCAGGCATTTGCGTATGGTCGTTGTAGTTGACAACTACATCTAATTGTATATTACAATCCAAAACTACGGCTGAGTTTGGAGCAGGTTCATATGCAGACGGCGGAACCGATCAGGTTGTCCACTCTCTCGACCGATTATGCCCGCACCGGCCATGATACGCTGGCCGGCCGCTATCTTCGCCGCTTCTGGCAGCCCGTCTATCATTCCGCCGATCTCAAGCTCGGCCGGCCCGTTCCCATTCAGATCATGGGAACGAACTATACGCTTTATCGCGGCAATAGCGGCAGCGCGGTCCTCACCGATTCCCGCTGTCCGCATCGGGGCACGCAACTCTCCAGCGGCTGGATCGAGGGAGATGATCTTCGCTGCTTCTACCATGGCTGGAAATTCGCGAAGGACGGCGCCTGCGTCGAACAGCCGGCGGAAGAGTCGAAATTCTGCGATCGGGTCAAACTGCAGCCACGGCCGGTGCGGGAATATCTCGGGCTGATCTTTGCCTATCTGGGCGAGGGCGAGCCGCCGGCGTTTCCGCTGTATCCGCAGTTCGAGAAATTCGAAGGCCTGCTTGAGGTCGACTCTTATTTCCGTCACTGTAACTACTTTCAGAATGTCGAGAACGCGCTCGACATGAGCCATGTGGCGTTCACGCATGCCAACAACAGCGCCTCGTTTCAGTCGATCGGGCTTGGCAGCAACCTGAAGGCGCTGGAATCGGAGTGGGGCGTCGCCTACACGTTCCGCCGCGACGACGGCGAGTTGCGTGTTCAGCAATTCGGAATGCCGAACATTTTCTATATGACCGCCTTGCCGACGGACCCGGAGATCGGCTGGCAGGAATCCCTGTTCTGGTGGGTGCCTATCGATGACGAGCGGCACCTGCAGTTCAGCCTGCACCGCGTGCCGGTTTCGGGCAGTGCTGCGGAGACGATCGACGCGCGTCGGCAGAAGCGGCGGACCGAAATCGATATCCCGCATCAGGAGGCCTGCCGGCAGATTCTGCGCGGCGAGAAGCGGATCGAGGATTTCGACGAGCGGCGTGTCGACATCGTCCGGTTGCAGGATGACGTCGCGCAGATCGGCCAGGGCATCTTCGCTGATCGCAATCAAGAGCAGATGGGGCGCGCCGATGTAGGTGTGGTCGCCATTCGCAGGCTGTGGCGGCGCGAGCTGGAAGCCCTGGCGAACGGCGCCGGCCTGAAGGAGTGGCGCCTGACAGACGACCTCCGGCCGCGCGCCTGGGGCATTGCCAATACATTGTCGCGCGTCGGTCACGACGATAACGGCGTCAGCGCGCAGGCTCTGGCGCGGATCATCGACATCAGGCCTCATATCGAGATCGATATCCAGCTCAAGGCTCTGCACAGCGCCGACGCGACCTATCGATAGCAGTGCCAGATATGAATGAGCCCACCGCCCCCTTTCATGGCGGCTTGCAGCCGGACGGATCGCCGCCGGTTCTGTCGCTGGCGGAAAGAGACCGGCGCTGGAGCGGGCTGCAAGCGCTGATGCGGGCGCGCGCGCTTGGGGCGATCGTCGTCGGCAGCTTTCAGGGACGCGAACGGCTCGAGAGCTATCTGATCGATGATTTCCTGGATTGCGTGGTCGTCCTGCCCCAGGCCGGCGAGGCGATCCTGATCTCGTTTTCCGGCAGCCGCATCTCGCGCATGTATGAAAGCCAGGATCGCGGCTGCGATGTCTGGGTCAACGACGTGCGGGTCGGCGCCGGCGGCAAGTATGTCGGTGAGGTGCTGGATGGGCTGGGCCTCGCGACAGCGCATATCGGCATCGTTGGCTATGGCCCGACCGCGCCGGGCGAGATGGAGGGGTTGCTTCCTGCGGGCTTCGAGCGGTCGCTGCGGCAGCGGCTTCCGCGAGCCGTGCTCGAGGATTTCACCCAGGATCTGACCGATTTCATCCTGGTCAAGAGCGACGAGGAGCTGGCGCTGCTGCGGTATGCGGCGGGCGTCAGCGAGCAGGCCTGCCGGGCGATGATCGCGGCCTGCAAGCCAGGTGTCAGCGAAGCCGAAGTCTATGCCTCGATCATGTACGAGATACACCGTCGCGGCTGCGATACGCGCTATCCTTTCCTGAGCCTGCAATCGGGGCCAAGCAATATCGCCTGGGGCGCGCCGCGCTGGAGCCTGCGGGCAGAGCCGCCGCGCATTCTGCAGACGGGCGATCTCGTCCAGGCTGAAATCCACACGATGTATGGCGCCCAGGAATCGCAAGTGCAGATGTCGGTGGCTTTAGCGCCCGTCGATGATACAATCCGCACATGCGAGGAGGTGGCGCGCCTTTCCTATGCCCGCGGCCTGGAAGCCGTGCGGCCCGGCGTGACGTTTGCCGATGTCGTCCATGCCATGGCGGCGCCGATCAGGGATGCCGGGTGCTGGAGCAAGACGCCGCTCTTGCATACGCTGACGTTTGGGGCGACCGGCTTCACCAACGTCAATCGCGATCAGATCGCGGGAACCAGGGAAGGTTCGATCGAGGGAAAGATTGCAGCCGGCATACGGCGGGGCGATCTGGTGCTGGAAAAAGGGATGTCCCTTCAGCTCGAGCCGAACGCCTGCATCGGGATGCGCAGGGTCAATATCGGTGGCTCCGTCGTGGTCACGGAAGACGGCTGCGAGGCTCTCAACGTCATTCCTACTCGGGTCCACTATGTCGGGTAGGACATCTATTTGCTGGCCGAAACCTTCTTGCGCTTTCCATCGGCGGCTGTCTTGCGCGCGCCGACAGGGGCTATGGCGCGCACGCGGCGCGATGAAGAGGTTGCCGGTTTCGGCGGTTCGGCGGCTTTGCGGAGCGACTGTTCAACCTGATCCAGTGTGGCAAACAGATCGCGTTGCGCCTTTGCGCTCAGGCCGCCAAAGATCTTGGTCTGGATGGCCTGCATCTCGTGCATCATTTCCACATAGAGATCGCGGCCGCTATCTTTCAGGATCACGAATATGGAGCCGCTCATGGGGTCGAGCGTGCGGTCGATGAATCCCAGTTCCAGCAGGCCGATGACGGCGCGCGAGATGGCGGCCTTGTCGAGCGTGACAAGTTCGGTGATGCGCGAGGCAGAAATGGGCGGGCGCCGGTAGAGGACGCTGAGGACTTTCCATTGATGCGACGTCAACCCGCGAGACATATAAATGCCGGTCGTCTGGCGGCCGATCAGAGCGTGAAGGATGGAAATACGATAGGAAAAATTAAGTTCCAGCGGCAAATCACCGGCGGCCTTGGCAACGCGTTTCATTGCAGCTCTTTTCATAGGATGTCCTCAGACGAAGCAGCGACGTGCTTGACGACAGGCATACGCGCTCGTTTGGCGACGATCAATTTAAATTACGCTTGACCGGCGGCATTCGCCGCAGTTTAGAAGGTTTGGAAACGCCAAACAAAACGACCGCCGTCAGACACGACGCAATGCAGCCCGGCGGCTCGATCGCGACAACCCGAAACAGCAGGAAGGCAATGACTATGACGCTCGATGAGATCAAGCATAGCGTGGCTGTCGGTAGCCAGATTCTTTCGATCACCGGATTGGCTGCGGGCATTCGCTCATCCATGGGACATGTCAGCCTGCGGGATCCGAACAACCCTGATCGGTTCGTGGTCAAGGGACGCGGCTATCCCATCGACGCCATTCATCGCATGCGGGCCAAGGACATGGTTGTCTGCGATCTCGACGGCAGGCTGCTTGAAGGGCCGCCCGGCGTCGTTCAATGCAATGAAGTGATGATCCATGCTTGCGTGATGAAAGCCCGGCCGGAGGTCAATTCCGTGGTCCATGTCCATCCGCCCTTCAGCGTCATGCTGACCGTTATGGGCATCACGATCAGGCCGGTGGTTCTGGAAGGCATCAAACTCGTCCGCAAGCCGCTGCCGGTCTATCCGAAGACGGCGCTGATCACGTCGGTCGAGCGCGGCCGGGACATGGTCGCGGCTCTTGGCGATGCAGATGCCGTGCATCTGCTCGGCCATGGCGTGACGACCGTCGGCAAGACGATGGAAGAGGCGGTGATGAACGCGTGGCAGCTCGAGCACCAGGCGCAGATGAACTATTACGCGACGACAGCCGCAGGTCCCGATCATCCGCAGATCGCCGATCACCTGATCGAGGAATTCCTGCAATGGAAGCCTCTCGCGGAGCCGCATTTCCAGGAGGCCGTAGCGAAAGTCGGCAAGGTCAACACGGGCGGCAGCATGTGGAGCGACCTCGTCGCAAAGGCGGAAGAAGCCATGCGGTGACTGCTCATGCGCCTATGCCGTGCTGCACAACGACCAAGCATGTTTGCCTAAAGAGTGGACTTGCGCTTACGGCGGCGATGGTGATGTAGACATCAACGTGGTGTCGATGTCGACTTGACGGGCGAGTCCATTGATAGATAGGCTCGCCCTGGTGGCGAACCGGCCGGAGGCTAGGTAGTTTTAATGGCTGTGATCCAGGCCACGAAGATCTCCAAGACATTCTACAACCCGTCGGAAAGTCGCGCCGTTAAGACGCTGGACGATGTGAGTTTCAGCGCCGATAAAGACGAGTTCGTGGTTCTGCTCGGCCCCAGCGGATGCGGCAAGTCGACGTTCCTGAACATTCTCGCCGGCCTGACGTCGCATGATCGCGACGGCGGCAAGGTGACCGTTCACGGCAGAACGGTGCTGGCGCCGCAGCCCGATCTCATCGCCTACATGTTTCAGGATTCCATTCTCTATCCCTGGAGAACGGTGATCAAGAACGTTGAGCTTGGTCTTGAAACACGCGCGATGTCGCGCGCCGAACGGCGCGAGCGCGCCTTCAAATATCTCGATCTCGTCGGCCTGCGCGCTTATGCCGATCACTACCCGCGGCAGATCTCCGGCGGCATGGCGCAGCGCGTCGCTCTGTGTCGCTCCCTGGCGCTCGAGACAGAGATCATCCTGATGGATGAGCCATTCGGCGCGCTCGACGAGCAGACCCGCGCGACGCTCGGCTCCGAACTCGCATCCATCTGCCGGGAGCTGAAGCGGACGGTTGTTTTCGTCACCCACAGTCTCGCCGAAGCAGCCTTTCTCGGCGATCGCATCGCCGTCTTCAGCGCCCAGCCCGGACGCATCAAGATCGACATCAAGAACAACCTGCCGCGCCCGCGCGTGATGGGGTCGCCGGAGTTCAGGAACTTCGTCGACGAGCTGTGGCTGCATCTGCAAGACGCGAAACAGCAGGCTGGGGCCGCGCCGGACAGGCAGGGCTCGCCCCTGGGGGCGACATGATCTCGCCTGCCGCGGCCAGGGCGGCGCTCATCGTTGCGCTGCTGGCGATCTGGGAATTGTCGATCTATCTGTCGGGCGCCAGCAACATCCTTATTGCGCGGCCGTCGCAGATTGCCGTTGCCGCATGGAACATGATTGTCGGCGCGAGTTCGGCGCCGGACTTCTACCTGAACATCGGGCTGACCATCTTTGAACTGGTTGTCGCCTATGCGGTCGCAGTCGTCATCGGGCTGTCGATTGGGACGGTGGTCGCCAACTGGAAGGTGTTGGGCGACGCGCTCGAGCCCTTGCTGCTGGCCCTCTATGCGCTACCCAAAGTCATCCTTTATCCGATCATCGTGCTGACGGCGGGAGCGGGCTTGGCCGGCAAGGCGTTCTTCGGCGTGCTGGTGGGCATCTTTGTCATCATCTTCAACACGTCGGCCGGGTTGCGGCAGATCGATCCCAATTACCTGCGGCTTTCGGACTCGCTCGGCTTCGGGCCGCGGCGGCGGTTTTTCTCGGTCATCCTGCCCGCAGCCGCACCGACGGTGCTCGCCGGGCTGCGCCTGGGCTTCGGCTATACGTTGATCGGCGTTCTCACGGCGGAACTGCTCACCGTCAACTCGGGCCTGGGGCGGCTCATCGACTGGGCATCGTTCAACTTCTACACGCCGGATCTGTTTGCCCTCATCTTCCTGGCCATTGGCTTGGGGATTTTGGGCAATATGGCGTTTTCGTCGCTTGAGAGGCGGTGGGTCCGGTGAGCGCCGCATCGTCGTCCGCGACGAGAACCGTTATCGCCATTCGCCTGGCCTGCGGCGTGTTGGCACTGCTCGCCTGGGATCTCAGTCTTCGCCTCGGCCTCATCGATCCGCTTTTCCTGGCGACGCCGCTGCAGACGTTCCAGGCCTTGCCGAAGACGGCGGTGGCCTCGCTGCCGCATATTGCCGTAAGCTTTCTCTCGTTCTTTCAGGCGCTGGCATTGGGCGTCGGAGCCGCCGTCGTCGTCGGCTATCTCGTCAATACGTCCACCTATGCCTCGCGCATGTTCATGCCGATTTTCCAGGCCGGCGTGACCTTGCCGAAGGTGACGCTGCTGCCCGTACTGGTTCTGTGGCTCGGCATCGAGAAGACGACGATCATCACCTACGGCGCGCTCTCGGCATTTTTCCCGATGATCGTCAATGTCGCGGCCGCGATGCAGGAAGTGAAGCCCAATCAGATCACGTTGGCGCGTTCGCTCGGCCTGTCCCGCGCGGCGATCATGCGCAAGGCGGTCATTCCGGCGATGCTGCCGGTGCTGGCATCCGGCCTCTTCTACGCCTGCAACGCGGCAATGATGGGCGTGTTCATCGTCGAACTCGCAGTCGCCAGAGTCGGTGTGGGCGCCTATGTGCACGATCTGGCGGTGACGTTCCGGACGCCGGAGCTTTACGCCGCGGTGGTTCTGACATCATTGATGACGATCGCGATCAATCTGGCGATCTGGTACGCCGCCCGGCATCTCAGCAAATGGCGAACGGTTGATATCTGACTGCTCAAGCAAGGGGGCTTATTATGACATTGTCTTTCCATAAAGCTGCTTTCGTCGGTTTGGCGATGGCTTTCCACGCCGGGGCGTCCGGTGCCGCTATCGCACAGGAGACATTCAAATACGGCTCGCCGGTGAACACGCCGAATTTCTATCTGCCGGTTCTGGCGGCGCAGGAGCAGGGGTTCTTCAAGAAGAACGGCGTCAAGGTCGAATGGCTGCCGTCGCAAAGCGGGCCGGACATGCAACGAGCCATGGCGGCGGGCGCGATCAAGATCGCGTCCTCGCAGACCATTCCGGATCTGCTGTCGATCGCGCGCGGCGTCCCGCTCGTCATCGTCGGGCAGATGCAGACCTATGACGATTTCGCGCTCTGGGTGAATACGAACGGAAAGGTGAAAAAGCCCGAAGATCTCAAGGGCGCTCGCATCGGCGTCTCGCGCTTCGGCGGAACCGAGCATTCCTACGCGCAACTGATCGCGTCGAAGCTGGGTTATGAAAAGGACATTCAGTTCGTCGCCACCGGCGGCATTCGCGAAAGCCTCGCCATGCTGACGACCGGCGGTATCGATGCCGTGGTCCTGACGGTCAGCAATCTGACCGATCTGAAACTGCAGGGCCGTGTGACGGAAATCCTGAAAGTGAAGGATTATCTGCCGCAGAGCTGGCTGGCTTATACAATTCTGGCCACCCGCGACTTCGTCAATAAAGATCCGGAGACGGCCAGGAAGATCGTCCAGTCGCTTCTCGAGGCAAACCGCTATCTGATGGACAAGGGTTCAAAGGACTGGGCGGTCGCCAAGATCAAGGAATTGAGCGGTTATTCCACCGAGGCGGCCGAACTCATCTACGGGGCGCTCGACCTGAGCACCGACGGGAAGGTCACCAAGACAGCGCTCGACAATGTCGCGCAGTATATGGTCGAGCATCAGCAGTTGAAAGCCGGCGAAGTGCCTGGCATGGAGAAGGCATTTACGGATAAGCTGCTGCAGTAGACCGAGGCCGCATTGCCACTGGACGAGACGAACGAATGGGCCACGCTGACGCAGCGGATGGCGGCGGCCGGCCTGGAATTGGGTGGGTTTGGATTTTCGCCGGCTCTGGCGCCGGAGGAAGTCGCATTCATGACCCGTGCGGGCGGCGGGCGGCACGCAGGTTTGTTTCCGGCGATCGCTGTAGAGCTCTCGACGGCGATCGATGAGGTCTTGGGAGACTTCAGAGGCCGGGTCCTCCATGCGATTGATCTGCTGGCACCGTATCTTGCCAGCTATGCGATGCTGTCGCCCTTCGCGCTGAAGTTCAACATGAGCGATGCCGGGGGCGCCGGCGCACTATCGTTCGATAGGCCCGAGGGCAGCGACTGGCCGCTATGTCCGGACATGTATCTGCTCGAACTGCCGACGAAGGCTGCGGACATCAATGCCGGGATCGACTTCCGTGATCGAAAGCCCGTCGTTTTCTGGCGCGGCTCCACGACGGGCGGCGGCTGGTTCCGGTCCACGGCCGATCTCTTGGCCAGCTACCGCGTGGAATCCTGTCTTCGCGTGCACGCGGCGCTGGGCGAGCGGGCCGACTGCCGCATATCCAGGATCGTGCAATTGCTGGGCCCTACGGAGGCGGAGGCCGTCGCCGCGCTCGGCGAAGCAGACGTGTTCGCGGACGTCGTGCCCGAAAGCGCCTTCGGCGCCTGTCAGATGGTTCTCGATCTGCCAGGCAATGCAGCGGCCTGGGGCGCATGCTTCAAATATCTTGCCGGATGCCTGGTCCTCAAACCACCGTCGGGCCGCGAATTGTCCTATTCGCACCTGCTGCGGCCCTGGACGCATTATATTCCCGTCGCCCGCGACATGAGCGATATCGCCGACCGCGTGACATGGGTGGACGACCATCCTGATGAAGCGGCGGCGATCGCAGCGACCGGGCAGGCGAAGATGCGCGCCGTCGCGCAGGACGTTGCCGTTCAAATGCTGCGCGCCTTCGAGGCGAACAACAGGACCGGCGAGCTCAGGTGAGGACCAGGAACTAGTGTGTCATTCCCGACGCGCCGCAGGCGCGAGCGGGAATCCAGGAGGCGAGGGCCGCATTGAGTCGTTATGTTGCCTCTGGATTCCCGCTCTGCGCTTCGCTGGGCGGGAATGACAGACCCACGCAAGCTCAGTAGGCGTCGATCTCCTTGAGCGCGGCAGTGGCCTGGCCCCAACTGTCGGCTGCCGCCGGCAGGCCGTAATACAGCACCGCGTGAAGCAGGATCTCGCGGATCTCTTCCTTGGTAACGCCGTTGGCGATGGCGCCCTTCACGTGGTTCTTCAACTGGGCGGGGCGCGACTGGCCGGCGAGCATGGCGATGGTCAGCATGCTGCGCAGTTTGAGCGACAGCTCGGGTCGGCTCCACACTTCGCCGAAGCAGATGCGGGTGACGGCATCCTGAAGCGGCATCTGGAAGTCGTCGGCGTTGTCTAGGGCGCGCATGCCTTCGGGGCCGAAGATCTGTTCGCGCAGCGCGCGTCCACGCGCTGCGGCATCGTTGGCGGATTCGCTCATGCTGGTTTCCGGTCTGGCTGGGGTTGGATCATGTCAGGCAAATACCTGCGCACGGATGTCTGGGGAAGGGGCCGTAAGGCCGGCCAGCCGAGGTGTCACCTCCCGCGCGAAGAGCGTCAGGTTCTCGACGGTCTCGGCGTGGCCGAGCGTGCCGGCCTGACCCATCATCAGGAGATTGCCGAAGCCGCCGACCTCGCCGTGGAACTGCCGGATCTGTGCGAAGACGTCGTCGGGCGTGCCGACGAACATCAGGCCGGCGTCGATATATTGCTCGATCGTCGGGTTGGCGGGCAGCGGCTTGCCGTCGCGGGTGCGGGGACGGACGGCGGCGGAGCCGGCCTGCAGCATACGGACATTGTCGCGCACGGAGTTGAAGCCAGCGGGATTGGAGAAGTGCGGTTCGAGCCGCGCGGCCGTGGAAAAATAGGCCTTCATCTCTTCGGCGCGGGCGAAGGCCGTGGCGCGGTCGTTGGCGACCGACACGAGCGCGAGATAAGCGAGCCGGTCGTCTGAGGGCTGCCGGCCATGTGCTTCGAGATAGGCCTGGCGATAGCCGGCGAACACCGAGCGCGCGACGGCGCCGGAGAGGAAGGTGCCGCAGGTATAATCGAGGCGGGCATGTTGCGCGGCGCTGCCGGCGCTCGACGCCGTCATCCAGATCGGAGGGCATGGCTGCTGCAACGGGCGGGGCCAGAGGCTGACGACGCGGTAGTGATAATGCTCACCGTTCCAGGAGAAATTCTCCTCCGTATTGGTCAGCGCCGCGACCACCAGGTCATGGGCCTCCCAGAAGCGGTCCATGAAGCCGTTCGACTGCTGGTTCGACATATAGACTTCATAGCCGGCGCCCTTGACCAGGCCGACTTCGAGACGGCCGCCAGACAGGACGTCTACCATGGCGATCTCTTCGGCGACGCGCACCGGATTGGAGCGGTGCGCGAGCGGGATGCCGAGCGCGAGCAGCCGCGCGTTCTTCGTCTGCCGCGCCAGGATCGCCAGGGTGGTCATGCATGAGGTCGACATGCAGGTCGCCGAAGCATGATGCTCGTTGACCATGATGTTGTAGCCGAGCTCGTCGGCCAGCATATATTCGTCGAGATAGCGGTTGAGCAGAGCCTGCGCCTCGCGCGGGTCGCAATGCCTCTGGGGCAGGGTGACGCGCATCGAGCCTTGCACATCGAAGGCGGGATAATAGGCCTGTTCGCTGAACTGCCAGACTTTCATGGGGATGTGCTCCTCAGGCTGCGGCGGCGGCGGATGATACGCCGGCGAATTCGATGATCGCGCGGGCTGCCGGCTCGGCGCCGTCGACATGGATGCGGTGCCCGCACCCCGGCAGAACCTGCAGAGTGGCGTCGGGCAGCGCCGCCGTGATCTCCTGCGCATAGTCGCACGGGACGATGGCATCGGCATCGCCCCAGAGGATCAGCGCCGGGAGCCTGGCGCGGTGCAAGCGCTGCCGCAATTTCGGATTGTGGAGATAGGGCGACCAGCCGAACAGGCTGAGCGCGGCCCTGTTGTGCGCCGCCCGTTCCAGCACCTCGACTGGCTGGGCCGCGGGGTCGACGCGCGGCGGAAGCGGGCTCGTCTGCATCTTCTGTTCGACCTCGGCCGCCGACAGCATGAAGATGTCGACGACCCGCTGCGTGCGGCGATCTCCGGTACTGAGGCCGAGCGGCGCTCCGAGCACGGTGCGCGATATGCGGCGGGGCTCCTTCACCAGCATTTCGAGCGCGATCCAGCCGCCGAGCGACAGGCCCACCAGGGTCACAGCGTCGAGATGCAGATGATCGAGCAGGTCGAGATAGAAATAGCCGAGATCATCGGCCGTGGTGATGCCCGGCGGCAGGTCCGAGGCGCCGAAGCCCGGATGCGACGGCGCATAGACGGTGAATGTCTCGGCCAGCCGGTCGACCAGGCCCGCCGCGGCCTCGAGCCCGTCCATCCCGTGCAGAAACAGCAACGGCGGCCCATCGCCCTTGCGGACGATCTCGACGGCGGACCCGCGCATGTCGAGCGTATCGGCGCCTTTAAGGAATGTTTCCCGGACGGTTTCCTCGCTCAAACTTGCCTCCTCAGCGCGGCCCGGTCATCGCCGGACGCTGACAGATCAATCGTGGAATGCGGGCCGATGGTCCAATTCTTTGCACTTGCCAGACTGATGCCTCGCTGGCATTGAAGTTTCATGGAACTGCGTCATTTACGCTATTTTCAGGCTGTCGCCCGCGAGGAGCATTTCGGACGCGCGGCCCGCAACATCCGCATCGCGCAGCCGGCGCTGACCCGCCAGATCCGCGATCTCGAGGTCGAACTGGGCGTCACGCTGTTCGAACGCCTGCCGCGCGGCGTCCGTCTTTCGGCGGCCGGCGCCAGCTTCCTGCGCGATGTCGACGTTATCCTGGGGCAGGTCCAGCATTCGGTCGACCATGTGCGCGCCTTCGCCCACGGGCATGTTGGCACGGTGCGCATCGGCTTCAGCGAAATCGCCTCGCGGCATCGCGCGATCGCCTCGAAGATCCTCGCCTTCCGGCTGAGCGAGCCGCGCATCGAGCTCAATCTCTTGCCGATGGGATCGCTGGCGCAGCTCGACGGCCTGCGCAGCGGCAGCGTCGATGTCGGCATCGTCTATGATGTGCACCACAACGACGACGATCTTCAGCATTTCGACTGCATCGATCTCGGTGGCAGCGATATCGTGCTCGCGCTCTATCCCGGCCACCGGCTGGCGCAGCAGCGTGAGATCCGCGTGCGCGACCTCGCCGGCGAGCCCTTCCTGTTCGGCATCCGCAAGGCGGGGCCGCTCTATCATGACCGGCTGATGCAGGCGCTGCTCGCCCATGGCGTTTCGCCCAACATCATCCAGGAGACGGCGACCCATTCGATCCTGCTGAGTCTCGTCTCGGTCGGCATGGGGATCGGGTTTACCGAATATTCGGACGAGACCTCGTCCTCCAACGTACTGCTGCGCCAGGTCAAGGATCTCGACCTGGCGTTCCGCCTGCACCTGTTGTGGCGCAAGTCCAACCCGTCGCCCGCCGTCCAGCGCTTCGTCGATGCGCTGCGGCCGGAGCGCTAGTGGGCGAGCACTGTCTCGTCAGGCCTGGCGTCGGCGCCGGTATCGTGCAGGAAGACCATGACGATGCAGGCGATGACAGAGATGACCAAGGGCGCCGCGGCGATGAGGTAGAGATGCTCGAGCGGCAGGTTCATGCCGATAAGCATGCCACCCAGGGCCGGGCCGCCGAACGCGCCGAAGCGTCCGATGCCGAAGGCATAACCGACGCCGAGCGAGCGCACATGGGTCGGATACAGGATGCCCGCCGTCGCGTTGAGGCCGAACTGGATTCCGAGCAGGCAGAACCCTGATGCGAAGGCGATCCACACCAGCCATGGCGTCGTCGCCAGATAGCCGATCGCTGCCGTCGAAGGGATGCCCAGCAGGATGAGCAGGATGACCGGCCGCAAGCCCATCTTGTCGATGAACCGGCACATGACGAGGCCGCACACGGAGCCGCCGAGCTGGAACATGAGGCCGGCATTCTGCGCCGTGGCGGCGCTGCCGCCGGCTTTGACCAGGGCCGGGGTGATGATCGTCTGCAGCCAGATGTTGACGAAGTAGAACACCATCAGGTTGATCGCGAACAGCAGCCAGACGAGCGGCGTGATCACCGCAAACCTGCCGGCGAACAGATCGGCGAAGCGCGCCTTCGACCGGTTGTGGCTGGCCGAAACGATGACCTCATCGGGTGCGATCACCGCTCCCATGCGGGCGGCCAGACGTACGGTCTCGTGGCGCCGCGCCGGCACCAGGCTGAGATATTTGATCGACTCGGGCAGGATGAAGATCGAGAGGAAGGCGATCACCAGCGGCGCGATGCCGCCGATCCAGAAGATGATCGGCCAGTCGTATGTCGCCGCCAGCGTGTTGGCGACGATGGGCGGAAAAATGCCGCCGAGCGTGTTGCCGATGAACATCAGGATGATGAAGGTTGCGCGGACGCGGCGCGGCGCCATTTCGGCGTTCAGGGAGATGGTATTCGAAATCACGCCGCCGACCCCGAAGCCGGTGAGAAACCGCGCCCAGGTGAGATGCTCGGGGGAGTTCGCCAGCGCGACCAGCATGGTGAACAGGCCGAAGACGACGAGCGACAGGATGATCGCGATCTTGCGGCCGTAGCGGTCGCCGATCCAGCCGAAGAGCGGCGCGCCGAACAGGACGCCGAAATTGGTCGCGCTGAAGGCAAATGTCAGTGCGGCAGGCGAGGCGAGGTGCCAGTCCCGCACGAAGAACGGCCCGGCGGCGGGCGCCGCCGAAATATCGTAGCCGTCGATGAGCGTGATGACGAAACACCAGAATACCAGAAGCCAGTTGAAGCCGGTGATTTTCTGGTTGTCGACGAGATCGTCGATGTCGACTGTCTGGGCCGGGGGTGTTGCGGCTTGAGGCATGGGGCGTCCTTCCTGGGTATGTGCTGGCCGGGCGCTTTGGCGTCGCAGCCGGGATATGGCGCAGGCTTAACCGCCAGACCTGGAGCTGTCACCCCGGATTCGCTCACCAGGCTGTGAGTGGAGGGCCAGCCTTGACCCGCCGGCGGCACCTTTAAAGAAATCTGATATCCCTTGTCGGATCGGCAAAGCCCCGTTCGTCCTTGAGGCGTGGATTGGCACTTCATAAGGAGAGACGAATATGCCCAGCACCGTACGTTTGCACCGCGTTCTGGCCACGAGCCCGGAGAAAGTCTACCGCGCGTTCATCGAAGCAGACGCGCTGGCGAAATGGCTTCCGCCGAATGGCTTTATGTGCACCGTGCATCATCTGGAGCCGAAAGTGGGCGGCACCTTCAAAATGTCGTTCCGAAACTTTACGACGGGCAACAGCCACTCTTTCGGCGGCGAATATGTCGAACTCGTCCCCGGCGAACGTCTGCGCTACACGGACAGATTCGACGATCCCAACCTGCCGGGCGAGCTGCAGGTGACCGTGACGTTGAAGAAAGTGTCGGTCGGCACCGAACTGGATATCACGCAGGCCGGCATACCGGACGCCATTCCGGCCGAGGCCTGCTATCTCGGCTGGCAGGAGTCGCTGAAAAATCTGGCAAGGCTCGTCGAGCCTGAGATCAATCAGTAGTGTCGGGATTGAAACGCCTTCCTCCGCTGCTAAAGCTTCGGAGGGCATCCTGCTTCGAACTTTGTCGATGCTAATCCTGCGAAGCGCGCAGCGCGAAGCAGGATGGCGGAGACGGAGGGATTCGAACCCTCGATAGGGCTTTACAACCCTATAACGGTTTAGCAAACCGCCGCCTTCAGCCTCTCGGCCACATCTCCGGCGTCCGGGCGCGAATTTTAGAGTTCGGCGCGGAATGGACGGGGTGTCTCCCGTACCAATGCGGCTTCCATATGCATGACATGGATTTGGTTTGCAAGCCGGGTTTGCAAGCCGGGTTTGCGAGGGGATTTGGGGGAATTTCCAAGCTGGACGTAACGGCCTGTTGCAAATTCAGATTTGGCGATTCGGCGTACAAATCACGGCATATTTCGATTGGAATCTGAGCCTTGGGCGATAGGATCGGCCAAATTGGCCGGCAGCGCACGGGGTCGAGATGTTGCAACCGGGGAAATGGTGGATCGGCCTGCTGCCGCTGGCGATCATGTGGATTGCCGCCAACTGCATCAAGGCCTACGCGGTCGAGCGCGATATCGCGACGCCGGTCGGCGCTACGGTCGAAAGCCGCGCGCGTCTGGCGCAGGCCGATATCATTGCGCCTGAGGTCAAGCCCTATGTCTGGAGCGCCCAAAGCGACGGCCGCACGATTACGCTTGGCGGCGTGGTTCCCGATGGAACGGCCAAGGCAGCCGTGCTTGCGGCGGCTGCCAAGGCGTTTCCCACAGCCACCGTCGACGACGGCACGCAGATTGCGCGGGGCGCGCCGCAGGGCGATTTCGAGAAGGTCACGCGTTTCGCGCTCGACACTCTGGCGCAACTGGTCAGCGGCAAGGCGACCCTGAGCGACCAGACATTGTCCATTGAAGGCATCGGCCAGCGCGAGGTCACTATCGAGACGATCGCCAGGGACGCCAGGGCAGGGCTGCCCTCGGGCTTCAACCTGATTGTCGACGGCGTCGTGCCGGCGCCGGTGCAGCCTTTCACCTTGCGGATGGAAAAGACCGCCGGAGGGATTTCGGCTGTCGGCTTCGCGCCCACCATTCCGGCGCGCAATGCGGTGATTGCCGCCGTGCGCAATTTCAACCTGACCACCATCGTCGATCTGAAGCTGGCGTCGGGTCTCCCGACCGGCGTCGATTACAGCGCTGCAATCAGTTACGCGCTGGGTCAGCTTGCCGCGATGAAGACAGGGGTCGCCGTGTTCACGGATGGCGAGTTGTCGATCAGTGGCGAGGCTGCTGACACGAGTGCGGAAGCGGCGCTCGCGCGGCTGCGCAGTACGGTGCCGGCCGGCGTGAAACTTGGCGTGCTCGACATCAAGTCTTCGCAGGTGCAGACCAAGTGATCTCGTCTCGCAGTATCGGCCCTGGCCAGGCTAGTCATCGGCTTGCCACCCTCATCCGACCCCTGCTGCGCAAGGGCCACCTTTCCCGCAGAGCGGGCGAAGGGTTTAGGGGGTGTCCACCGCAGCAACGAACTGCACGATCCGCCGGATGGTCGGTTCATCCAGCAGCAGCGGCGCATGGCCTTGTCCGTCGACCTGGTGGAATTCGCATTTGTCATGCCGCGCCATCATTTCGGTGACGGTCGCCTGCGACAACAGATCGGAATTCTCGCCGCGCAGCAGCAGCAGCGGCACGTCGCGCAGCCCTTCGAATTGCGGCCAGGCGTTGGGCAGCGGCGCTTCGAGGTCGATGGCGGCGAGAGTCTTGAACAGGTTGCTGTCGTAGCGCGCGTGAAAGCGGCCGTCCTTCTCCTCGAATGTCAGGCGGGCGAAGGCTTCCCAGTCGGCTTCGCTCAACGACGTGAATTGCGCGCTCATCAGGCTTTTGGCGATGTCGATTGCGTCGCTCCAATTGCGCGGCTGCGGCAACTTGCCGATATAGCCGCGCAGGCGCGCGAGGCCCTTGGTCTCGATGACGGGGCCGATGTCGTTGAGAACGGCGGCATGCAGCAAGGTCGGACGCATCGCCGCCAGCACCATGATGTGCAGGCCGCCGCGCGATGTGCCGACAAAAATGGCGCGGTCGATACCGGCGGCCGTCAGCACTTCGAGAATATCGGCGCTCTCGATGCGCAGATCGTAATTCTGCCAGGTCTTGTCCCAGTCCGAGAGGCCGCGACCGCGATAGTCGAGGGCGACGACGCGTCGCGGAGCATTGGCAGCGCCATTCGCGATCGCACCGGCCAACCTGCCGAAATCGGCGGAGGTGCGCGCCAGGCCCGGCAGACAGACGACGGGCATGGCATCGTCGGCACGCGAGCCGAAGTCGAGCATGTGCAGGCGCAAGCCGTCACGCACGGTGTAGAAGCGGCTCTGCGCGACAGCGCCGTCGTGGTCGGTATCTTTCATGGCAGGTGACGTCCCTTTGCAATCGCCAAGATAGCGAAAGCGGCGCCTGGTGACAAAACCTGTTTCTGCTTTGGCGGGAAAGCGCCGGCCGTCCGGGCGCTCAGCCCAGTGGGGTCAGTTTTGCCAGTTTGACGTAATCCCGCCAATTGCCGATTTCCTCCAGCATCAGCGCCTGCGCCTCTTTGGGCGTGCTGATGAAAGGGTCGGTCCCGAGGTTGCTCAGGAACTGGCGCGTCTCGTCCGTGCTCACCACGTCGACAAACCATTTGTTGATCTGCTCGACGATCGGCCCGGCCGTGCCGGCGGGCACGGTTGCGGACCACCAGCTTGTGACATTCATCGGTATGCCTTGTTCGGTCATGGTGGGAATGTCGGGGGCCGCTTTAAAACGATCTTTCGCGCCGACGCCCAGAATGCGCAGCTTGCCTTCGCGCTGTTGTGCGAGGGCGAGCACCGGATTGTGAACCGCATAATCGACGGTACCGCTGTAAATGTCGTTCATCGAGTCGGCAGCGGTCCGGTAGCTTATTTCAAGCGCTTTCACGCCCGTCCTGGCTTTGTATATTTCTCCGATAACCGTCGCTTCGAAATTGCTTGTGGCGTAGCTGGCTTTGTCGCCCTTCGCCAACATGGCTTTGGTCAGATCATCGAGTGTCCGATAGGGCGTCTTGGCATCGACAACAACCATGAAGGCCTGACGGTTGACGGTGGCGACGACATCGAGCGTCTGGGCGACATCGATGGGCGGCTGCTTGAGTAGGCTCATCATTCCGCCGATATAGCTGCCGCTCCAGATCAGGATCGTATAGCCATCCGGCTTGGCGCGCGCCACATACTCGATGGCGATATTGCCACCGCCGCCGACGCGGTTGTCGACGATGATAGTCTTGCCGGTCTTCTGGCGGATGCGGTCGGCGAGATAGCGGACAATGACGTCACCGCCGCTGCCGGCGGCTGTGCCTGTGACGAAGCGGATATCTTGTGAAGGATAGGTTTGGGCAATCGCCGGACGGGGGAAACTGTTACCGGACGCGAGTGCGGCTGTTGCCGTCCCGGCCAGGAATGTGCGCCTTGATAACGATGCCATGGAACCCTCCCAGATTTCATATCAGGCTTTCGTATCGTGCTTTCAACGCCAGACGTCGCGGGCCACCTCGACAAGTCTCGCCAGCTTCTCCTCCTGGCGCTCGTCGGTCATGGGGCGGCCGCCGATAGAACTTGCAAAGCCGCATTGCGGACTGATGGCCAATTGATCGAGCGGCGCGGACTTCGCAGCCTCGTCGATGCGGCGCTTGAGGAAATCAACGCTTTCGAGGTCGGGCGACTTACTCGACATGATGCCGAGAAACGCCGTCTTGCCCTTGGGCAGGCTGCGCAGGGGCTGAAAGCCGCCGGCGCGCTCGCTGTCATATTCCAGAAAGTAGCCGTCGACATCGATGTCGTTGAACAGCACTTCGGCAACCGGATCGTAGCCGCCTTCAGCACCCCAGTTGGCTTCGCGATTGCCACGGCATTGATGCAGCATCACCGTGACGTGCGAGGGAACCTTGTTAACAACCTCGTTGAGCTTGCGGGCGTACAGCTTGAGCAGATCATCGGGCGGCGTACCCCAGCGCGCAACAGTCTCGCGGTGAATCGGATCGCAGAGAAAGGCGATGCTGGTGTCGTCGAACTGGATGTAGGTGGCCCCTGCTGCGACCAGCGCCTCGACTTCCTTAGTGTAAGCCGCGACGACGGCGTCCCAGAATTGGTCGACATCCTTGTAGTGGCCTTCGAGGATGCCCTTGTTGCCGCAGGCATACATGTGGACCAGGATAGGTGCGGGCAGGGTAACTTTGGGCACCAGTTTCGTGTTGGCCTTGAGAAATTTGAAGGCCCGCACCGTGGCGCTGTCGCGCCATTCGATCGGCCCGTTGACCCAGAGGCGTGAGAACGGCTGCGTTGCGCCACTCTTGTTGCGCCACATCATCTCGGTGGTGCCCTTGCGGTCGGCCGCGAATCCGCTCCATCCCATGATCAGGTCGAGCCACCAGCTCCGCCGGCGAAACTCGCCGTCGGTTGCGGACTTGAGCCCAGCGCGTTCCTGCATCGCCACGACGTCGCGGATGCAATCGTCTTCGATCGCTCGCAGCTCCGCATTGTCATGCGGGCCAAGATGCTGGTCCGGTGTTTGCGGGCCGAGCAGGCGCTCCCTGGCTTCGTTGAGGCGCGTCGGCCGCATGAAACTGCCGACCACGTCGGCACGGAATGGGATTGCTTTTGCAGGTGCGTTGGCTGTCTGCGGCCGCATGAAAGCTTCCTCCTCATCATTTTATCAATCATTGTAGGATGAAAGTGTAGGACATTTTGAGGAAGCGTCAAGCCGTGAAATTCGCTCCATTGCTTTCAAGCGGTTAGCAGCGTTGCCTTGGCCAACACGGTCTCCTTCGTCGATCTGATGTGCTGGCGCATCGCTTTTCCCGCACGCATTCCGTCACCGCTCAGAAGGTGTTCGATGACGATCGCATGTTCGCGGCGCGCACGAGCGATGAAGGTGCGGTCGATAATCGGATACAGCCGCAGCATGACGAGCGGAATCTGGAGGTCGCGCACCACCCGCTCCAGATAGGCGTTTCTGCTCTGCTCCACGATGAAACCATGAAGGCGTTCGTTATATTCCATGTAGGTTTGTGCGGAGCCGTCGAATTCCTTGTCGAAGCTCTTTTCTATGTCCACGAGCCCCTTGCGGAATTTCGCATCCTCGAACTGGAGCGCCGCACGTTCCGCGGCGAAGCCTTCGAGGACTTCCCGCACGTCGTAGAGATGTTCGACCTCGTCGCGCGTCAATGAGCGGACGCGGGCGCCTTTCTGGTGCAGGATTTCGAGCAGACCTTCGGCGCTTAACCGTCGCATCGCCTCCCGGACCGGACCACGGCTGGCGCCGGTGATCTGCTGCACTTCGGCTTCGATCAGGCGCTGCCCGGGCGCAAAGCCGCCATGGCGAATGTCGTGCTTGATGCGGCGGATGATGACTTCGACGATAGATTCGGTTTGGGATTCAGTTGTTACGTGCGGCTTTCCTTGCTGCGAATGGGCCGTCTTCGTTGGCGTACGTCCGGTCGTCAAGCGTGCGTCCTTTCCCGGCATCGAAATCTGCCGAATAGGCTTGTTATACGCTTTTTCCGGCATTGCCCATCGGCCGGGAATTGCTAAAGCCGGGCTTCCCGCGCGCGCAGATCCTTCTCCACAAGCTGCGGGCTCTTGTCGCCGGCGTTGAGGCGAGCCCGGTAGATGCCCAGATTCTCGACCACGCGCTGCACGTAATTGCGCGTTTCCGTAATGGGAATGCGCTCGACCCAATCGATGGGATCGACGCCGGGCTTGCGCGGATCGCCATAGGCGGCGATCCATTCCTTCACCCTTTTGCCGCCGGCATTATAGGCGGCGAAGGTGAGGATCAGCGATTGTCCCTGTTCGTCCATCAGATCGGCGAGATGCGCGGCGCCGAGCTGCGCATTGAACGCCGTGTCGCTGAGCAGGCGTTTTTCATCGAAGGCGACGCCGGCGCGCTGTGCCGTGCGCCGCGCCGTCGAGGTCAGCATCTGCATCAGGCCTTTGGCGCCGGCGTGAGACACGACATCGCCTTGAAACGCGCTTTCCTGCCGCGCGATCGAATAGACGACCGGCAGTTCGGCCGATCTGGCCAGCGGCGTGAAATCGGGAACGCCGAAGGTCGGGAAGGCAACATCGTCGAGGGCGACGCCGCGTTGCGAGGCGAGCTTGCCGAGCAGCAGGGTGGCGCGCGCATCGCGGCTGCGCGCGGTGACGGCGGCGAGCGCGGCGATCTGCGATTTGTCTTCCAGGGTGCGGGCCAGATCGACCGTGAGACGGAACGCCAAATCCTTTTCACCGACGGACAAAAATGCTTCGACCGCGCGGATCGCTTCGTCGCGCTGGTCGCCGGTGGCGACGGTCGTAGCCTGGCGCAGCGGCGCATCCGGCAGGCCCAGGCGAGCGCGTGCGAGTTGGCCGTAATAGGTGCTGGATTGCTCGGCGGCGATGGCATAGAGCCGGCCGGCATCTTCCGGCTCCTCGCCGCGCTCGGCCGCGCGCGCCTGCCAATAAGCGGCCCTGGCGCGCGAGATCGGCGTCTGCGCGATTTCCAGCGCAGCCGCGAAATGTCCGAGCGCCGTGGTCGGGTCGTTGAGGAAGCGCAATGCGATCCATCCGGCGTGAAATTCCGCCTCGATGCGTGCTTCGTTCGATGTGGCGCGATGGCCGGCAGCGATGCGCCAGGCCATGGTGGCATCGCCCTCGTCGAGCAGCTTTCGGGCGATGAGCCGGCGTTCGGTCCACCAGTCGTCGCCGCTGACGAGCGCTTCGGCGCTGTCGGGCGCGGTCATCATCGCGGCGGCGGCTTCCTGGGTCTTGCCGGCGCGGCGCAGAACCTGGATGCGGGCGAACAGATAGGTCGGGTCCGTGCGCATCGTCTTGGGCACGGCCTCCATCAGCTTGTCGGAGGCTACCTCATTGGCGACGGCGTTGCGGGCCTTTGCCAGCGCCATGTAATCGGGGGAGACGAATGCCGCCGCGCGCAGCGAGGCCGGCAGCTTCTCCTTGTAGAACAGACGGTCGGAGCGGAACCGGTGATCCTGCGTAGTCAGCAGGTCGCCGAATTCCTTCTTCAGCGCCGTTTCCGTCCAGGCGCCGATGTCTTCGTTACGCCAGACCTGCGCGACGAGCGCTGCGGCTTCCTTGGGATGCTTGTCGATGAGAAGCAGCCGCGCTTTGGCGAGCCGGCCGGAGGCTGAGACAGGCGTGTGACGGCCGAAATAGGCGCGCGCCTGGGCTAAGTTCTTGTCGGCATAGAGCGCATCTTCGGCGCGCCCGCGCATGAAGCTGTCGGCTGGCCATTGCGGATGCTGGTCGGCGAAGGCGATCAGTCTGGCGAAGCCGGCGGGTCGCGGCTGCAGGCGCAGCGCCGCCCATTCGAGCGCCGTGCGGGCGAGAGGGTCGCTGGCATTGCGCGCCGCCGCATCGCCGCGCACGAAATCGTTCTTGCGGTAGGCATCGAGCGCCTCGCGGACGGCGGCGGCGTCGGGATGGGGCGGAAACAGCACTTCCGCAGGCTTTGGCAGATCGGACTTGGACGCATCGCTTGCCGTGTCGTCGGGCAGGGGGGACGCTGCTTCCGGAGCATAAGCCAATTCGGGACCTGGTTTGGGCGCCGGCTGCGGAAAAATCGCGTGGGCGAGATTGTGGGCCAAGGCTTCGAGCGCGGTTTTCGGGGAATGTTCGGGCGGAAATGGCGCGATTGTACCTGGATTCAAGGCAGCCTTGACGGCGGGCGTCAGGACGATTTGGCTGGAAATCGGTTGCGAGCCGGAAATTGAGTGCGCAACGGGTCGCCCCGGAATGCCCGCGCCCGTCGGCAACAGCACAATCGCGCCGCCGGCGGCGATTCCAAACAGCGATTGGACGAAGGGAAGGCGCAAGGGCGATCTTTCGTTGGCGACAGGTCCGGATGGCTAAGGTGCCGGTTCCGTCTTTAGGAATGCTTAACCACACGTCGGGCAGCACAAACAGGCGGGAAGCTTCAAATCAGCCGCCATAGCGTTTTCCGATCCACCTGGATCGGAAAACGCGCCTGGGTTTAGAGAGAGCGTTTTCGAAACGGCATCACTTCGCTTGAAAATGCTCTGGCGTTAACCAAACAGGGTCTTTCCACGTCTAGGGCAAAGAGCTATCAAGTTGTACTTAGGATTGCTGCTAATTGCGGCGTCCGTGCGGCAAAGGTTGCCGCGTGCGAGGAAGAGGATTTTCGGCATGACCAAGGCCGCCGGACTCAAGGGCTGGATGACTGCACTCGTGACGCCGTTCCGCGACGGCAAGGTCGACGAGGCCGGCTTCCGCAAACTGGTCGACTGGCAGATCGCCGAGGGCATCCACGGCCTGGTGCCTGTCGGCACCACCGGCGAAAGCCCGACCCTGTCCCATGCCGAGCATCACCGCGTGGTCGAGATCTGCGTCGCCGAAGCCAGGGGCCGCGTCCCGGTCATCGCCGGCGCCGGCTCCAACAATACGCTCGAGGCCGTGGAACTGGCCCGCCATGCGGAAAAGGCCGGGGCCAGCGCCGTGCTCGTCGTCACGCCCTATTACAACAAGCCCAATCAGGAGGGCATGTATCGGCACTTCAAGGCGATCAACGACGCCATCGGCATTCCGATCATTATGTACAACATTCCGCCGCGCTCGGTGATCGACCTCTCGGTCGAGACGATGCAGCGGCTGTTCGAACTCAAGAACATCGCCGGCGTGAAGGATGCGACCGGCAATGTCGGCCGCATTTCCATGCAGCGCGCGGCCATGGGGCCTGATTTCGTGCAGTTCTCCGGCGACGACATCACGGCGCTGTCGTGCCTCGCCGCCGGCGCCCACGGCTGCATTTCGGTCGTCTCCAACATCGCGCCAATGGCCTGTTCGCAATTGCAGGAAGCCTGGGATCGCGGCGACGCCCGTCAGGCGCTGGCAATCCAGGACCGGCTGACGCCGCTGCATCTGGCGACATTCCTCGAGGCGGGTGTCTCCGGCGCCAAGCATGGTCTGTCGGTGCTCGGCCGCATGCTCGAAGACGTGCGCCTGCCGCTGGTGCCGATGGTCGATGCCAACAAGGCGAAGCTGCGCGCCGCCATGGTTCATGCCGGCCTGGTCGAGGCGGCCGGCGTCCGCGCGGCGGAATAGCGTTTCCGACGGCGGGCAGCGGGCCCCTGAGTAACAAGCTATGTACCAGCCGGAGCATTTCAAAGTCGGCGAGGCCGATGCCGTGCGCGCCTTCATCCGTGCGCATCCACTCGGCATGCTGATCACCGGCGGCGGGGGCGGCCTTAGCGCCAATCCGCTGCCGATGCTGCTGGATACGACGCCGGATGGCGACGTCTTGCGGACGCACATGGCTCGCGCCAACGAGCAATGGCGGGATATCGGCGATGGCGCGTCGGTGATGGTTCTCTTTCAGGGGGCCGAGCACTATATCTCGCCTGGATGGTATGCGACCAAGATCGAGACGGGGCAGGTGGTGCCGACCTGGAACTATCTGGTCGCTGAAGTCCACGGGGTGGCGAAGGTCATGGACGATCCGGCTTGGATCCGGCGGCAGGTCGCGGATTTGACGGCGTCGCAGGAAAGGGCGCGGCCAGTGCCCTGGGCGCCGGACGACGCGCCGGCGAAATTCATCGATGCGCAATTGCGCGCCATTGTCGGCATCAGCATCGAGGTGACGGCGATGGCAGGCAAATTCAAACTGTCGCAGAACCGCCCCGAGCGTGATCGCCGGTCGGTTATTGCGCATTTACAAGACGGTGATCACAAAGCGGCCGACATGGCTGCCTTGATCCGATCGCAGAAATCAGGAGATTGATCCTTGGCGTCAAAGCCCGAGCCGCGTTTCAAGATCGCTGCGGAAAACCGCAGGGCGCGGTACGAATTCGAAATCGGCGAGAAGATGGAAGCGGGCCTGGCGTTGACGGGCACCGAGGTCAAATCGCTGCGCACCGGTAAGGCGACGATCGCGGAAAGCTATGTCGGCGTAACGCGGAGCGGCGAGGTCGAATTGATCAACGCCAATATCCCGGAATACCTGCAGGCCAACCGCTTCAATCACGAGCCCAAGCGGGCGCGTAAACTGCTGCTCAAGGCGCGCGAGATCGTCAAACTGGCCCAGGGCGTCGAACGCGAGGGCATGACCATCGTGCCATTGAAGCTGTATTTCAACGAGCGCGGGCGGGCGAAGCTTGAAATCGCGCTCGGTCGCGGCAAGAAGCTGCATGACAAGCGCGAGACCGAGAAGAACCGCGATTGGAACCGGGAGAAAGCCCGCGTGCTGCGCGACCGCGGGTGATGGCGACGGGATTTTAAGGTGCTGCCGGTTTAACTGTTACGCCAGCAGCCTGCAGATCGGCGAGAAGCCGCTTTTTGATCGATTCAGCCATGGCGAAACGATTCAAGGCGCCGGAAATGTCGGCAGCAAAGCGCGGATATTCGCTGGTCAGATGCGATTTCCATTTCTCCGTCGTCTCGTCATGACCGGCGCGGTGCGAGACGATGATGCGTGCGATCAGGCCTAGCGGCGTGCGTGTCGAGGACGTGCGTATGGCGTGCCGGCGCGCCTGAATCTCGTCGCCGTTCAAATAGGAATTGAGGAAAAAATAGAACTCCAGCCAACTCGCCTTGCTTTCGACCGCGCTGGCGACCTCGTTGAGAAGCGCCATCCCCGGTTCGAATTCGCCGCGGATTACGTAGGCGCTGCCGACGCGGCTTTTGATTTCCATGGAAAACGGGTTGAGGGCGAGCGCCTGCCGGGCTGATTCGAATGCATCGTCGAAGCGCCTGTCGTAGAAGCGCGCCATGAACAGGGCCTGATGGGCGCGCGCTGAATGAGGGCTGAGTTCAACGGCTTCATTGGCTGCGGTCAAGGCATCCGTCAGCGGTTGCTGGCCCTCGTTGATCAGATAGCCTTTGAGATATCCATCGAGGATGAGGATGGCGAGGACCGCGTAGCCGGAACTGGATTTCGGATCCGACTTCAATGACCGTTCGACACAGCCGCGCGCGGCGGCGAATGCGGCCTGAGACGGCGCATTGAAATACCGCGAACTGTGCATGATGCACTCGAAGCCGGTCGCCTCATGGGTCAGCTCGGGCATGCGCTTGAAACGGTCCGCGAAAATAACGCCATAGGTACGGCCCAGCGTACTCGCCAGGCTGGCGACGATTGACAGGCGGACGTCCGCCGTCAAGGCATGGGGCAGGTCGTCGAAGGATTTCGTCCAGACGATTTGATTGTCCTGAGCGTGAACCAGATTGAAAGACAGGGATACTCGATCGCCAGACCCGGCGACGGCGCTGGTCAGGCGATATTCGGCAACCGGCCGCTGCTCCGCGTCTGGCTTTTCCTCGAGCACACGCAGGGTGTCGAAGCGGCCGAGCGCAGAGGCGATCTCGCGCCCCAGAGCGTCGGACTGGGATTGCTGCAGCAGGCTGTCAGGAGAACGTTCGGGCTGGGCGACGGTAATGGACGGCGGTAAAGACCAGATCGCAGAGCGGCTTGAGAGCGGCGGTTCGACGTCCGCGGCAGGATGGATCCTGCTGCTATACTGCCAGGCGATGCCCGAAAGACTGACGGCGGTTGCCAGGATGGCGGCCGCCACGACAAAGCGGGATGGCGCATTGAGCCGGGGCTGCACGGCGGGTGCGTTGCCCTGGATAGCGCCGGCTTGGATAGCACTGGCTTGGATAGCGCTGGCTTGGGTTGCGGCGGCAGGCTCGGATTCAGACGAGGCGCAGGGTTCCCGCCGAGCACTTCAGGGCTAGCGTTTTCCGGCGGGAGCGCAATGCGATCGACGAATTCCGGCACATAGGTGCCGCGGTTGACGCGAATCTCGATCGGGTCGGCGGCGCCCGCCCCGGCATAATAGGCAGCCAGCTGCTTGCGCAACCGGGTTGCCTCGACGCGGACGACCGAATTCGTCTGCGGATCGAAATGCTCGCCACGGGAAAACACGCTCAGGGCGACATTATAGCCTTTCAACCGACTGCCGCGGCCCTCGATCGCTTCCGTCACGATATAGCGCAAAAAACTTGTCAGCCGTTCGGACGATGCGAATGCCGGATCCTGAAGAATCTTCTCCAAGCAATCCCTTATTATGTCCTGCTTATGCACTTCAGACGTTTCCAACTCAATCCTTCCCCGTCTCCAACGCGTTTATCACGCCGTTTCTTATTGCGATATTTCTAGCAGCCCGATTGTGTCCAAGATAGGCCATTTTGCGGGCAATGCGTCTTTTATAACTGAATGAAAATAATGACGTTTCACCGTTACAAACTATGGGCTGCGAGGGTTTAGCCTACTGGCATTCGCCATAATCTTGTCAATCTCTCCTTTGGCTGCGACTCGATCCGAAAGGGCCGCGCGGAGTCGTTTTTAAAAATGATGGCCAGGCCGACACAGGCGGGGGCGTGTCATAAGGAGAGCAAAGTGAAACAATTCAATACCCTCTTGGCGGGCAGCGCGGCAGGTCTCCTGTCCGTGGTTGCCGCCCAGGCAGCCGATTTGCCATCGCGCAAATCAGCGCCGGTCGAATATGTGCGGGTTTGCGACGCATATGGCGCCGGCTTCTACTGGATTCCCGGAACCGACACCTGCCTGAAGATCGGCGGCCGCGTCCGTATCGACACGTGGTACACTCCGGCGAAGAACGCCATCCGCCTGCGCTCCGCCGGCGGCCCGAACTATGCCGGCTTGGCAGCTCCCGCCGGCACCAATATCGCGCCGTTCCAGAGCACCAACGGCATCGACACGCTCGGCTGGTACGCCCGCGGCCTCTTGATGATGGATGCCCGCACCCAGTCGTCGTGGGGGACGATCCAGTCGGTCGTCACCCTGCGGCTTGCGGCGCAGACCGGCCTAGCCCAGACATCGCCGCTCAACTCGACACCGGCTCCGGTTGCCGGCGCTACTGGTGCCACCATCGAAGCCGCCTACATCCGCTTCGCCGGCTTCACCATCGGTCAGGCCGCCTCGAACTTCACGTTCCTGCCGCCCTACCAGTATCATTCGAACTTCGCGCCGGGCTTCCCGAACGGCATCCGTCAGATCGCCTATACGGCGACCTTCGGCGGCGGCTTCTCGGCCACCGTCGCGCTGGAAAACCGTGGCGAACTGTCCGCCTCGGCGACCGCCAACTCGCTCGGCTTCACCCCCGCGGGTCTGGTCGGCGCCACGGCGACCGCCCAAAGTCCGCAGCGTCTCCCGGCTATCGTCGCCAACCTGCGCATCGATCAGGGCTGGGGCTCGGCGATGCTGTCCGGCGTTGTTCTCCAGAACACCGCCAACTTCGCCACCCCGGCGATCAACGCGGTCACCAACGGCCTTGGCCCGCTCGTCACCAAGACCGGCTGGGCTATCGGCGCGGGTCTGCGCATCAACCTGCCGATGCTCGCCCGAGGCGATCACATCCAGGGCTGGGTCGGCTACAGCGACGGCGCGCTCGATTATGTCGGGTACTCCAACCTGAACGAAAACTCGGCCGTTACCGCCAACTATCTCGGCGGTTACCTCCGCGGCGACCGCAGCCTGACGATCTTCTGCGTCACGGCCGCTTGCGCGCCCGGCGTCGAGTCCACGAAGGCCTTCGTGGTTGCCGGTATGTTCACGCATTACTGGACCCCGTCGCTGCGGTCGAACTTCATCGGTTCGTACATCCGCATCACGCCGGGCCAGATCACGCAGGCGACCGACTGGACCAATGGCGGTCTTTCGAAGGCGACGGCCTGGGACGTCAAGACCAACCTGGTCTGGTCTCCGGTTCGTAACTTCGACATCGGCGTGGAACTGTCCTACGCGCGCCTGACGCAGAACCTGACCGGCTTCGGCGGCGGCCTGCCGACGGCGCCGGCCTGCACTCTGGCGAACCCGCAGTGCGCCACCAGCATCAACACCAACAACTGGACCGGCCGTATGCGCGTCGAGCGCACCTTCTGATCCAGCAGCAAGTTTCGGCCGGGGAGCGCAATGCCCCGGCCGGGACGGCCGCGCCCTCGCGAACTCGGACACGCAACCGATTGGAATTGGCCTCCGTTTCAATCCGCTCCCTCTGAGCAACCGATCCGGGACTGCTGGGATATCCGGCGGACTAGGCCCTGGCGCAAAACGCCGGGGCCTTTGCATTTTGTTCGCTTATCGAGGTTATCGCGCGAGGTGCGCCTGCAGCGAGACGAAGACGTCGCGGAACATGTCCGTCGTCAGCACACCGGTGTTAGTGTTGTAGCGCGAGCAATGATAACTATCGAAGAGCGCGACCGTGCGACCGGTTTGCGTCTTGAGTTCATGGCTGCGGCCATGGCCGAACGGATGCTCGCTCAAGCGCACGCCGAACGTGCGCAGCACGCTCTCATGGGCGATGCGCCCGAGCGCCAGGATCGCCGATAAATTTTGATTGCTCTCGATCGTCGCCAGCAGGAACGGCCGACAGGTGGTGATTTCGGCCGGCGTCGGCTTGTTTTGCGGTGGGACGCACCGCACGGCGTTGGTGATGCGGCAATCGAGCAGCCGCAGACCATCGTCGGGGCGCTGGTCGTAGACCCCTTGCGCCATACCGAACTCCTTCAGCGTGGCGTACAGCAGGTCGCCGGCATAATCCCCGGTAAACGGCCGGCCCGTGCGGTTGGCGCCGCGCAGGCCGGGCGCCAGGCCGACGATCAGGAGACGGGCGTCGGCCGGCCCGAAGCTCGGGACCGGCGCATTGTGCCAGCCTGGTTCGCGCGTGCGCGCCTCGTGACGAAACGCCACGAGACGCTCGCAGCGCGGACAATCGAACCCGGGTTCGCAGCCGTCAGCGGCGACGGCCGAGCCTTTGGGTACTTTGCCTTTCGACACCAAGCCTTTCAAAGCCATGCGAAGGCTGCGTCAATGATCGTCTTCGGGATCATCAAGCGGATGGCTTGCCGGCCCGACCGGGATCGGACGGCGTTCGCTCGCGGCCCGTTGCGGCCGGTCGAGGCGCTCGTTCTGATCGCGTCCAACTTTCTGGATGAGATTGACGAGGTCGATGAATTCGTCGGCCTGGCGGCGCAGTTCGTCGGCGACCATCGGCGGGTGGGTCGTCACCGTGGACACGACCGAAACCCGCACGCCGCGCCGCTGGACAGCTTCGACAAGCGACCGGAAGTCGCCGTCGCCGGAAAACAAAACCATGTGGTCGATGACGCCGGCCATTTCCATGGCGTTGACCGCCAGTTCGATGTCCATATTGCCTTTGACCTTGCGGCGGCCCAGGGAATCCACGAATTCCTTCGTCGGCTTGGTCACGACGGCGAAGCCATTGTAGTCCAACCAGTCGATCAACGGCCGGATTGAGGAGTATTCCTGATCTTCGACCAGAGCAGTATAGTAGAAGGCGCGAATAAGCCGTCCACGCGACTGGAATTCTTTCAGCAGTTTCTTGTAGTCAACATCAAATCCTAAAGTCTTGGCCGTGGCGTACAGATTTGCGCCGTCTATGAATAAAGCAATTCTTTCGCTATTCGCCATAATTCTCTCTCATGTATGCCATAGACAGCGGTCTTCGATCTGTTTATTATTTCATTACCTGGGGCAGGAGATCGTTGCATGGCTGATCTATAAACTAGACAGTAAAGCATCATTCAAGCACGATTTGTGGTGTATAATCCAGTTTCATGGCGATATTCTGGTGGAGTATCAAGCCCGAGATCAGAACAAGCTGAAAACATTTTCTGCAAGGGCTTGGGCCTCTTGTCGCAGTCGGCTTGAAACGTACGATTTCGCACCAAATTAAATGGTGGTCTTTCAAGTGCAAGCCGCAATTATGACTTTTCAGGTGCGGACGCGGCATGACCGCGTGCCGCCATGTTGCGTTTGGCGCATGGCTCGTGTAACCCAGTACCAATCCCCGTTTCCGCCAAAGTTTGCCCGCAAGGAGGCTCCATGGCCCGCGTCACCGTCGAAGATTGCATCGACAAAGTCGAAAACCGCTTTGATCTCGTTCTGGTCGCCAGCCATCGCGCGCGCATGATCGCGTCCGGCCAGCCCATCACCATTGACCGCGACCGCGATAAAAATCCCGTCGTGGCGCTCCGTGAAATCGCCGATGGCACCCTGCAGCCGGAGGATTTGCGCGAGGATTTGATCCATTCGCTGCAGAAACACGTCGAAGTCGACGAGCCGGAAGCCGAGGTTGTCCCGGCGCTGGCCCCCGCGGGTGAGAGCGACGCCTCGGGCGACGTTCAGTTCGACCGCATGACCGAAGAAGACCTGCTGCGCGGCCTCGAAGGCCTGGTGCCGCCGGCCGAAACTGAAGACGATTCGGAATAATAGGCCGAATTATTGGTTCGAGCCTCTGTTCGAACCGGTTTTCAAGCGCTTGCGCTCTTGCTTGCAGCGCCGGTAGCGCCGATATTTTTCCTAGCGCCTAGTTTGTGGGCGCTAAGAATATCGCGTGCCACGAACCTATCGGCGTCTTTGCAATGATGAGGCAATACGAACTCGTTGATCGCGTGCGGAAATACAATCCGCAGGCGAACGAGGATCTGCTCAATCGGGCCTATGTCTATGCCATGAAGGCGCACGGGTCGCAGAAGCGCGCCTCTGGCGACCCATATTTTTCCCATCCGCTCGAAGTCGCCGCCATTCTGACCAGCCTGCGCCTCGACGATGCGACGATCGTTGCCGCGGTCCTGCACGACACCATCGAGGATACGGCTTCCACCCGCGAAGAGATCGACCAGATTTTCGGCGAGGAGATCGGCCGTCTTGTCGATGGGCTGACCAAGCTGAAGAAGCTCGACCTTGTGTCCAAGCAGGCCGAGCAGGCGGAAAATTTCCGCAAGATGCTGCTTGCGGTCGCGGTCGATGTGCGCGTGCTGCTGGTCAAGCTCGCCGACCGGCTGCACAACATGCGCACCTTGCAATATGTGCCGCCGGAGAAGCGTCAGCGCATCGCCCAGGAGACGCTCGACATCTATGCGCCGCTGGCCGGCCGCATGGGCATGCAGGCCATCCGCGACGAACTCGAGAACCTGTCGTTTCGCACGTTGATGCCCGACGCCTTCAAGATGATCGAGGAGCGGTTGACGGAACTGCGCAAGGCGAATGGCAAGCTGATCGCGCGCATCGAAAAGGAATTGTCCGATGCGTTGAGCGCGCGCGACATCAAGACCGATGTGAAGGGCCGCGAGAAAACGCCCTATTCGATCTGGCGCAAGATGGAGCGCAAGTCGATCGGCTTCGAGCAGTTGTCGGATATTTTCGGCTTCCGCGTCGTCGTGCCGACTCTCGAGGATTGCTACCGGGTGATCGGCGTCGTCCATACGAAATGGCCGAATGTCCCCGGCCGTTTCAAGGATTACATTTCGACGCCGAAGCAGAACGATTACCGGTCGATCCACACCACCGTCGTCGGCCCCGGCCGCCAGCGTGTCGAATTGCAGGTCCGCACGCGCGACATGAACGAAGTCGCCGACAACGGCATTGCTGCGCACGCGCTCTACAAGGACGGACGCACCGTCGACGTCGGCCAGTTGTCGAGCGAGAGCCGGGCCTATGAATGGTTGCGCCGCACCGTCGACGCGCTCAACCAGGGCGATACGCCGGAAGATTTTCTCGAACACACCAAGCTCGAGCTGTTTCACGACCAGGTGTTCTGTTTTACGCCGAAGGGCCGGCTGATCGCGCTGCCGCGCGGCGCGACGCCCATCGACTTCGCCTATGCGGTGCACACCGACGTCGGCAACCATGCGGTCGGCGCGCGCATCAACGGCCATATCGCGCCGCTCCTGTCGGAACTGCAGAACGGCGATGAAGTGCAGATCGTCACCGCCGAAGGGCAGGTGCCGCCGGCGGCCTGGGAATCCCTGGTGATGACCGGCAAGGCGCGCGCCGCCATCAGGCGGGCGACGCGCGATGCGGTGCGCGAGCAATATTCCGGCCTCGGCCGCCAGATCGTGGCGCGTGCGTTTGAGCGTGCCGGCAAGACGCTGTCCGACGACAGGCTGAAGGCGGCGCTGCCGCGGCTGGCGCGCCAGAGCGTCGAGGAAGTGCTGGCTGCGGTGGGACGCGGCGAAATGTATTCCGGCGATGTGGTCAAGGCGGTCTACCCTGAATTCGTTGTCGAGCGGGCGAAGATGCCGGGCCAGATGAAAACGGCCGATGGCTGGTTCGGGCGGGACGCGGCGAGCAATGTGGCTTTCAAGGTCCCTGGCGCCGGCGGCGAGGCGGCGGGCGCGATTCCCATTCGCGGCCTGCGCGGCGATCTTCCCGTCAGTTTCGCGCCCAATGGCGGCGCCGTGCCGGGCGATCGTATCGTCGGCATTTTGACACCGGGCGAAGGCGTCACCATCTACCCGATTCAGTCGCCGGCGCTGACGCAGTTCGATGACCAGCCGGAACGCTGGCTGGATGTGCGCTGGGACGTGGAAGCTGCGTCCGGCAGTCTGTTTCCGGTGCGGATTTCCGTCTCGGTCATCAATGAGCCTGGAGCGCTCGGTATTGTCGCGACGGTTATCGGTGAAACCGGCGGCAACATCGACCATGTGACCATAACCAACCGGTCGGATGATGTGCGTGAGCTTGTTCTCGATATCGAGGTGCGCGACCTGAAACATCTGACTGCGGTGATATCGCAATTGAAGGCGCAGAAAGTGGTATCCAGAATCGAACGGGTGAACGGCTGATGTCCGACACCCCGGTTGCAGCGAAGGAGGCGAAGCCGGCCGACAAGCGAAGTAACTCGCGGTCGAGCGCGAAATATGCGCGCGTCCTCTCGTTCGTCTCGCACTACTGGTTGCAATGGCCCTGGCTGTTTGGCGGCATTCTTGTGGCGCGGGTCGGCTCGACACTCGTCGATGTGAGCGTACCGCTGGCGTCGGGCCATCTGGTCGACGCCATCGCTGCCGGCTCGCGCGACAATACCGGCCCGGTGCTGCGTGCCATGGCGATTTTCGTCGGTCTGGGGGCGCTGTTTGCGATGTCGCGGCAGGTTGTCGGCTTTCTCGTCAACCGGCTGAGCGCCCGCTCGATCACCGCCATCGGCCGCGATGCCTTCGCCAAGGTGCAGCGCTTCTCGGCCGAGTGGCACGCCAATTCCTTCGCCGGCTCGACGGTGCGCAAGATCACGCGCGGGATGACCTCCTACGACACGTTCACCGATACGGTATGTTTCGGCCTGCTGCCGGCGTTCATCGTGGTCGTCGGCGTCAGCGCCGTGTTCTGGTGGCGCTGGCCGATCCTCGGCATGATCGTCGCCGGCTCCATCGTCGTCTTCCTGGCGGTGACGGTCGCCGTCTCGGTGCTCTACGTTCGTCCTGCCAATGTGGAAGCGCGCGAATGGGATTCGCGCATGAGCGGCACCTTGGCGGATTCGATCACCGCCAACCAGGCGGTGAAGGGCTTTGCCGGCGAGACGCGCGAAGACCGGCTGTTTGCTGAGGTCGCCGGCAATTGGGAATGGCGCGCCATCCGCTCGTGGGATCGCAGCGCCATCAGCGGCATCCTGCAATCGATCATGCTGGTGACCATGCAGTTCGCCATTCTTGCTGCCGGCGTGATGCTATGGAGCGAAGGCAAGGCGACGCCGGGCGATATCGCCGGCCTGATCGCGACGCAGTTTCTCATCACCGGTTATCTGCGCGATATCGGCCAGCATGTGCGCACCATCCAGCGCACCGTCAACGACATGGACGATGTGCTCGAATTTCGCGAGGCGGATTTGCAGATCGCCGATGCGCCGGGCGCCAGGCCGATCGTCGTTTCTGCCGGCCGCATCGAATTCGACAACGTGACGTTCGGCTATGAAGGCGCCGGCCGAGCGCTGTTCCGCAACCTGTCAGTCGTCATCGAGCCGGGCCAGAGAGTCGGCCTCGTCGGCCATTCGGGCGCCGGCAAGTCGACATTCGTCAAACTGGTGCAGCGCTTCTACGATGTGCAGGAAGGCGAGATTCTCATCGACGGCCAGAACGTCGCCGACGTCACGCAGGAATCGCTGCGCCATGCCATCGGCATCGTGCCGCAGGAGCCGATCCTGTTCCACCGGTCGCTGGCCGCCAATATCGCTTATGGCCAGCCGGATGCGAGCGCGCAGGAGATCGAGACCGCAGCGCATCTGGCTCATGTGGACCGTTTCGTCGCGGGCCTGCCGAAGGGCTATGAAACGCTGGTCGGCGAGCGCGGCATCAAACTGTCGGGTGGCGAACGCCAGCGTGTCGCCATCGCGCGCGCCATACTGGCGGCGACGCCGGTGCTGATCCTGGACGAGGCGACATCGAGCCTCGATTCCGAATCCGAGCTTTACATTCGCGACGCCATTGAGCGCCTGTCGAGCGGCCGCACGACTTTGGTCATCGCCCATCGCCTGTCAACGATCAGGCAGATGGACCGCATTCTTGTGTTCGACGAAGGCCGAATCGTCGAGGATGGCGTGCATGCGGAATTGATGGCGCGGCCCGGCGGCGTCTACCGGCGGCTGCTGGAAACGCAGATGAGCACGGGCGAGATCGTCGAGGCGGCGGAGTAGGGAGCTGGGCGTGGCGGATTATCTGCGGTTGGGCGTCAACATCGATCACGTGGCGACGGTGCGCAATGCTCGCGGCGGCACTCTGCCTGATCCCGTGCGCGCCGCGCATCTTGCCGTTGCGGCCGGCGCCGACGGCATCACCGCGCATCTGCGCGAGGATCGGCGCCATATTCGCGACGAAGACATGGCGCGGCTGCAACGCGAACTGGGAAAGCCGCTCAATTTCGAAATGGCCGCCACCGACGACATGGTCGCCATCGCCCTGCAGACGCGGCCGCATGCCTCCTGCCTCGTTCCTGAGAAGCGCAGCGAACGCACGACCGAAGGCGGCCTTGATGTCATCGGCGGTCACGATCACCTGCGCACGGTGACCACTGAGTTGAAGCGCGCCGGCATCCGCGTGTCGCTGTTCATCGAGCCGTCGCTCGAAGCGCTCGATGCGGCGCGCTCGATCGGGTCGCCGGTCGTCGAATTGCACACCGGCGCGTGGTGCGATGCGCTCGCCCACGGCGAGCACGACAAGGCGGCGCATGAATTCGAGCGCACTCGCGCGGCGGCCGCGCGCGCGCAGGCTCTCGGCATCGAATGCCATGCCGGGCACGGGCTTGATTTCGATACGGCGCGCCAGATCGCGGCGCTGCCGCAGATCGTCGAACTCAACATCGGCCATTTCCTTATCGGCGAGGCGATCTTCACCGGTCTTGCCGCCGCGATCGCGCGCATGCGGCAGGCGATGGACGAAGGCCGCAGGCAATTGGCATGATCATAGGCATCGGCTCCGACCTGATCGATATCCGGCGTGTCGAGGACACCTTGAAGCGGTTCGGCGAGCGCTTTACCCAGCGTTGTTTCACCGAGGTCGAGCGCAAGAAATCCGATCGCCGCGCCGCCCGCGCCGCGTCTTACGCCAAGCGCTTCGCCGCCAAGGAGGCCTGCGCCAAGGCGCTCGGCACCGGCATCCGGCAGGGGGTGGTGTGGCGCGACATGGGTGTCGTCAATCTGCCCGGCGGACAGCCGACCATGGCGCTGACCGGCGCCGCCGCGCTGCGGCTGCAGAAAATCACGCCGGCGGGTCGCCATGCGGTCATCCACATCACCATCACAGACGACTATCCACTAGCGCAGGCCTTTGTGGTCATCGAGGCGCTGCCCGACTGACAAAGCCCGATGTTTCGTCGTCCGCCCGAATCGCCGGTTGGACGTCGAAACCGCCCGGCACGCATTCCACCGCTGCATGATCACCTGTGCTCGCCTTATAACCGCCTGATTTCGTGCGCAGATCGTCGGCTGCAGCGGTTCGGAAACAATTGTCGGGGGTCGGTTTGGCCTTGGCTCTTGCGCGGCCAAGCATTATACGGGGTCCACCAGCAGCCCGTCCTTGCATTGGCGGAACAGGCCGTTGCGTTGCAACGAACGGACGGATTTCGGCATGTCGGATCGAAAGGCAGAGCAGGTGGCTAAGAAGGCCGAAGAGACCGGCATTGGTGAAACCATCAAGGTCGTCATCGAGGCTCTTCTCATAGCCATCGTCGTGAGGACATTGCTGTTTCAGCCCTTCAACATTCCCTCGGGATCGCTGATTCCGACTTTGCTGATCGGCGATTATCTGTTCGTCTCCAAATATTCCTACGGCTATTCGAAACATTCGCTGCCGTTCAGCCCGGATGTCTTCTCCGGCCGGATCCTCGCGTCCGATCCCAAGCGGGGTGACATCGCCGTCTTCAAACTGCCGCGCGACGGCTCGACCGATTACATCAAGCGCGTCATCGGCCTGCCCGGCGACCGGGTGCAGATGATCGAAGGCAAGCTCTTCATCAACGGCACGCTCGTGCCGCGCCAGGCGGTGCCGAAGATCCACACCAAGGACGCCTTCGGCCGTGATTCGGAAGTGCCGACCTATAAGGAAACTCTTCCCAACGGCGTCAGCTACACCATCATCGAGCGCGACGGCGACACCGGCTTCTATGACAACACGCCGGTCTATACGGTACCGCCGGGCAATTACTTCATGATGGGCGACAATCGCGACAATTCCACCGATTCGCGCGTGTCCGCCAACGACGGCGGCGTCGGCTATGTGCCGTTCGAGAATTTCGTCGGCCGGGCTGAAATCATCTTCTTCTCGGTCGAGGAGGGCGAGGCCGCCTGGCAGTTCTGGCGCTGGCCGTGGAGTGTGCGCTGGAATCGCATTTTCATGCCGGTGCGATGAGCAATGGCCCGAAAAGCCCGGCCCGATCTCGGACCGCTTGAGGAGCGCATCGGATATGCATTCGCCAATCGCGATCTGATCGAAAGCGCGTTGACCCATGTCAGCGCGCTTTCGACTGCGCGGCGCGCGCAGACCTATCAGCGGCTGGAATTCCTGGGCGACCGCGTACTCGGCATGGCTGTCGCGGAAATGCTGTTCGAGGCATTTCCCAAGGCGACCGAGGGAGAGATGTCGCAGCGCCTGACCGACCTGGTGCGTCGCGAAGCCTGCGCCGATGTCGCGGCCGAATGGGGCGCCAGCGCCTATCTGCGGCTTGGCGGCGGGGAGGCCAAGACCGGCGGGTCGCAGAAGGCTGCGATCCTCGGCGACGTCTGCGAATCGATCATCGGCGCCGTGTTCCTGGATGCAGGCTATGCGGCGGCGCGCGATCTGATCCGCCGCAACTGGTCCGAGCGCATGCTGGCGCCGAAGAATCCGCTGCGCGACCCCAAGACCATTCTGCAGGAATGGGCGCAAGCGCGTGGTAAAGAACCACCAAACTATAAGGAAGTGGCGCGCTCAGGGCCCGATCACGCGCCGCACTTTACAATCGCCGTCGAACTGACAGGCTATGCGCCGGCGCAAGCCGAAGGCGCGTCGAAGCGCGCCGCCGAACAGGCCGCGGCCCGCGCATTCATGACCCGCGAAAAAGTGCGGGACCGCAAGGACAGGATAGTCGTTTGACCGAACCGCGTTTGACTGAACCGAACGCAACGCGCTGCGGCTTTGTCGCGCTGATCGGCGCGCCGAACGCCGGCAAGTCGACTTTGCTCAACCAGCTTGTCGGCACGAAAGTGTCGATCGTCTCGCGCAAGGTGCAGACGACGCGTGCGCAGGTGCGCGCCATCGCCTGCCATGGCGACACGCAGATCATCTTTGTCGATACGCCGGGCATCTTCCAGCCCAAGCGCCGGCTCGACCGCGCCATGGTGACGAGCGCCTGGGGCGGCGCCATCGACGCCGACGCCGTCTGCCTGCTGGTCGACGTGCGCAAGGGCCTCGACGAGGAGACGACGGCCATTGTCGAAAAGCTGAAAGAGGTGCGCCTGCCGAAGGCGCTCGTGCTCAACAAGATCGACACGGTCGAGAGCCCGGTGCTGCTGGAGCTGGCGCAGTCGATCAACGCGCTCTGTGCCTTCGACGATACGTTCATGGTGTCGGCGCTGAAGGGCTATGGCGTGCAGACCATGCTCGAGCGGCTGGCGGCGAAGATGCAACCGGGGCCGTGGCTGTTCCCCGCCGACCAGGTGACGGAAGCGCCGCTGCGCGCCTTTGCCGCCGAAATCACGCGCGAAAAGCTGTTCGAACGCCTGCACGATGAACTGCCCTACAATCTCACGGTCGAGACCGAACAGTGGAAGGATCTCGCCGACGGCTCGGCGCGCATCGAGCAGACGATCTATGTGACGCGCGAGGCGCACAAGAAGATCGTCATCGGCGAGGGCGGCAAGACGCTGAAAGCCGTTGGCTCGGCGGCGCGGCGCGATATCGCTGAAGCGGCGGACCAGAAAGTGCATCTGTTCCTGTTCGTCAAAGTGCGCGAGCGCTGGCTCGACGACCCTGATCGCTATCGCGAAATGGGCCTCGACTTTCCCAAGGAGTGAGGGTGACGGGGGATCGCCGGCAGATGGTGGACGCTGGTGTTTCGCCGCGCATTGCCAGGGGCACGCCGCAATACCGGCGTACCTCGCTGGCGATCTTCTCCTGCGGCTTCTCAATCTTCGCGCTGCTCTATTGCACGCAGCCGGTGCTGCCGCTGTTTTCGGAGGAATTTTCCGTGTCGCCGGCGCAGAGCTCGCTGGCTCTGTCGCTGACGACGATCACCATGGCCATCGCCATGATCTTCGCCAGTTCGCTGGCTGAAGCCATCGGGCGCAAGCCGCTTATGCTCGGCGCATTGATCGCCTCGTCGCTGCTGACCCTGCTGCTCGCCGTCTCGACGCAATGGAGCCATGTGCTGTGGCTTCGCGCGCTGACCGGCGTGACGCTCAGCGGCATGCCGGCGGTGGCGCTCGCCTATCTCGGCGAGGAGATGGAGCCGCAGGCGGTGGCGCCCGCGGTGGGGCTTTACATCGGCGGCGGCGCGCTCGGGGGCATGTCGGGCCGGCTGTTCGTGGCGCTGCTCGCCGATTACGGCTCCTGGCGGCTTGCCATGGCCTTCATCGCTGTGACCGGCCTGGGCTCGGCGGTGATCTTCTGGCGGGCGCTCCCGCCGTCGCGGCAGTTCCAGCCGCGTGGGCTCGATTTCAGCGGCCTGACCCTGTCGCTCATCCGGCACTTTCGCAATCCGGGTATCGCGTTGCTGGTGGTCGAGGGCTTCCTGCTGCTCGGCGGCTTCATGGTGCTCTACAATTACATCGGCTTTCGCCTGCAGGCGCCGCCGTTCAATCTCAGCCAAAGCCTCGCAGGGCTTGTCTTCGCCGTCTATCCGATCGGCAGTCTCGGCTCGGCGATGATGAGCAATCTGGCGGCGCGCTTCGGGCGCGGGCGCATGCTGATCGTTTCCATCCTGGTCATGATGGCGGGGCTGGGGCTGCTGATGCCCGACATGCTCGTCACCACTGTCCTCGGCCTGGCGGTCATGACCTTCGGTTTCTTCGGCGCGCACGCCATCTCGAGCGGCTTCGCGCCAGCGCTGGCCGAGCGCGACAAGGCGCAGGCGTCGTCGCTCTATCTGCTGTTCTATTATATCGGCGGCGGCGTCGCCGGATCGCTCGGCGGCATCTTCTGGAGCGCCAATGCCTGGACCGGCGTGGCGCTGTTTTCAGGCGCCCTGATGGCGGGTACGCTGCTGGCCGCGGTCTTGCTGGCGCGCAGGGCGCCGTCGCACTAGGCTGATCGTCCATGGAATGGCGCGATGAAGGCATCATCATCGGATTGCGCAAGCACGGCGAGACCAGCGTCATCGTCGAACTGATGACGCGCGCCCACGGCCGCCATATGGGCATGGTCAAGGGCGGTCGTTCGCGCCGCATGCAGCCGACCCTGCAGCCCGGCAACAGCGTCGAGATCACCTGGCGTGCGCGGCTCGAGGAACATCTGGGCGTCTATGCGCTGGAACCTGTGCGCGTGCGCGCCGCCGACATCATGGCCTCGCATCTGGCGCTGGCAGGGATCAATCTCATCGGCGAACTGCTGCGCCTGCTGCCGGAGCGCGATCCGCATGAGGGCGTTTACGACATGGTGAGCGCCATGATCGAGCATCTGGGCGAGGCCGATGTCGGACCGGCCCTCATGGCGCATTTCGAGCTGGCCATTCTATCGGAACTTGGATTTCAGCTCGATCTGTCAGCCTGTGCCGCCACGGGCGCGACGCAGGAGCTGATCTATGTGTCGCCGAAGAGCGGCCGCGCCGTCAGCCGCAAGGCCGGCGAGCCTTACAAGGACCGGCTGCTGCCGCTGCCTTCCTTTCTGAACCATTTCTCGATGACCGATACGCCGTCGCGCGCCGAAATCGCCGACGGCTTTCGCCTGACCGGTTATTTCCTTGATCGCGATGTGCTGGAAGCGCGTGGAACCAGGGAAAACATCACCCGCAGGACTTATCTGGCGGCGGCGGGTTTGGTTGCCAATACGGTCGTCGAGCCCTAGCTCGGGCGGCAGACCTGTCGGGTCTCGACGGCGGAGATGCCGTAGCCTTCGTCCACAGACACCTGGATTTGCTGGCAGCGGGAGGTCTGACCTTCACTCGCCGCAACTTCCCCCGTCCGTGGTGCCAGGGCCGCGAGGACGAGGCCTGCCACAAGCGCGGTGCAGAAGAGGGAAACGGTGAGGAAGCGGGTCATGGTCTTGCCGGTTATCTGGGTGGACCGGGCCTTTGCCCAGGTCGGTTGTTGAATGCTTTTGAACTAATCTAGTTCCACGCCCGCGGCTGTAACGAATCGCACACGAGAATCGATGAGGGGGCGGTGTAGTCAGTTCATGCCCGAACAACTAGTGCACAACGGCAACAGTTCGATGAAAGGCTAGGAGGACTCGGTTTCCAAGAGCTGTATGGCCACGTTTTCTGCGGCTAAGCCGTGAGGTGGCTAACCAGAATATTGACGCCGATTGCGGCCAGGCCGATGCCGCCGGCAAATTCCGCCCAGCGGCCGGTGTGCTCGCCAATGACGCCGCCGAGGCGCAGCCCGATGAAAGTCATTGCAAAGGTGACGAAGCCGATCGCCAGCAGGGTCAGCGGAATGTTGTCGCTGAACAGGGCCAGGGTAATGCCGATGGCGATGGCGTCGACGCTGGTGCCGAGCGCCGTCACCAGGACCGAACTCCAGGTCGGGGTCGTGGCTTCACTGGCATCCGTCTCGGTGTCGAAACTTTTCCACACCATGCGGGCGCCCAATAGGCCGAGCAAGGCAAAGGCGATCCAGTGATCGATGTCCTCGATCACGCCGGCGAACTGCTTGCCTAGCAGGAAACCGAGCAGGGGGGCGAGCGCTTCCAGCGTGCCGAAGCCGAGCGCGATGCCGGCAGTGCGGACAAACGACATGCCGGGAAAGCGGGCGCCCTTGGCGATCGAGGCGGCAAAGGCGTCGGTCGACAGGCTAAAGGCGACGATGGCGGTCTGGAGCATAGGTATCCTCTGCGGTGTTGCCTTATCGGCATCCCGCATCGGTCTCGCCAGAACGGTTTTCCGCCCGCGCCGCCAGGGCTCTGCCTGGAATGGCTTCGCCCAGAATGTTGACGACGCTCCGCCGGAAGAAGGCGGCAGCTACTCCCCAATGCCGGGCCTGGATACGGCATCGGATTATATTACGCAAGAAGTATGTGAATTAGGGTAGAGACTTGAAGTTGTGGCGTTTGCTACATAATCGGGCGCGGTCACAGCGGGTCAGGCGAAGCCCGTGTGGCCATGGCTGCTGCGGACGTTGAGGATCTGCACCGCTTTCGGCAGTTCGATGAGGAATTCCGCGTCACGCTCAAGGTGGTGGACGTCCGTCGGATCCGCCCCGGTAAATGCGGCCATATCGCTGAGGCTTTCCCAGTAGGAAATCGTCACGAATTCGCTCTCGCCGGCGTGGTCCTCGCGCAGGGTCTGGACACCGATTGCCTTTTTCATCAGTGGCTTGATACCTGCCTCGTAGTTATAGGCCTCGTATTCGTCGGCCCGCTCGCGCCGCACGCGTCCGCGCCAGATTCGGGCGATATTGGGCTGTTTGCCGTGGGCTTGCATGACATCCTCCTGTTTGTTCCGGCGGCGCCTCTTGAAGCGCCATCTTGCCGCGACTCAAGCTCTCGTTTACGCCTCCGCCCATGAGCAAGAACGTTACGCCGCCAGGCGCGCCGGGAGGGATTCCGGCTGCGGATATTGTCAATCTCAAGGACGCTCTGGAAGAGCGCTACCTTGCCTATGCGTTGTCCACCATCATGGGCCGGGCGCTCCCCGATGCGCGCGACGGGCTGAAGCCGGTGCACCGGCGCATTCTCTACGGCATGCAGATTCTGCGGCTCGATCCCGGCACCGCGTTCAAGAAATGCGCGAAGATCGTCGGCGACGTCATGGGTTCGTTCCATCCCCACGGCGACCAGGCGATCTATGATGCGCTGGTGCGCCTGTCGCAGGACTTTGCCTCCCGCTATCCGCTGGTCGACGGGCAGGGCAACTTCGGCAATATCGACGGCGACAGCGCGGCCGCCTATCGCTACACCGAAGCGCGAATGACGGAAGTCGCGCGGCTTCTGCTCGAAGGCATCGACGAGGATTCGATCGACTTCCGCGAGAACTATTCCGGCGACCAGAAGGAGCCGGTGGTTCTGCCGGCGGCTTTCCCCAACCTGCTTGCCAACGGCGCGCAGGGCATTGCGGTGGGCATGGCGACATCGATCCCGCCGCATAATATCGGCGAGCTGTGCGATGCGGCGCTCTATCTGGTGAATCATCCCAAGGCCAATTCCGATCAGCTGATGGCCTTCGTGCAGGGCCCTGATTTCCCGACAGGCGGCATTATCGTCGATACGCCGGAGCAGATTCAGGAGACCTATCGCAGCGGCCGCGGCTCGTTCCGCATCCGGTCGCGCTGGTTCAAGGAAGACGGCGCGCGCGGCATGTGGAATGTCGTCATCACCGAAATTCCCTACATGGTGCAGAAGAGCCGGCTGATCGAGAAGCTGGCCGAACTGATCAACGACAAGAAGCTGCCGCTCGTCGCCGACATCCGCGATGAATCGGCCGAGGACGTGCGCATCGTCATCGAGCCGCGCTCGCGTACGGTCGATCCGGCGGTGATGATGGAGTCCCTGTTCCGTCTGTCGGAACTGGAAAACCGCTTTCCGATGAACATGAACGTGCTGGTCGACGGCGTCGTGCCGAAGGTCGTCAGCCTGTCGGAAGCGCTGAAGCAATGGCTCGATCATCGCCGCAACGTGCTGGTGCGCCGCTCGCGGCACCGGCTGGCGCAGATCGAGCACCGGCTCGAAGTGCTGGCCGGCATGCTCATCGTCTATCTCAACCTCGACGAGGTGATCCGCATCATCCGCGAGGAAGACGAGCCGAAGGAAGCGCTGAAGACCCGCTTCGAACTTACCGACGTGCAGGCCAATTACATTCTCGATACGCGCCTGCGCTCCCTGCGTCGCCTTGAGGAAATGCAGCTCAAGGCCGAGCACGACGAGTTGCAGAAAGAGAAGTCCGGCATCGAGGAACTGCTCGCTGATGAGGCCAAGCAGTGGAAGACCATTGCCTGGCAGATTCGCGAGATGAAAAAGAAATATGCGGCCGACGCCAAGCTCGGCAAACGGCGCACGAGTTTCGAGATCGCGCCGGCGACCGCCGACCTCGATCTCACCGAGGCGCTGATCGAGCGCGAGCCCGTCACCGTCGTACTCAGCGAAAAGGGCTGGGTGCGCACGTTGAAGGGCCATCAGGCCGATCTGTCGTCGCTGGCGTTCAAGGGCGACGATGCGCTGAAGACATCGTTCTTCGCCGAGACCACGTCGAAGGTGCTGCTGCTCGCCACCAACGGCAAGGTGTTCACGCTCGACGCATCGAAACTGCCGGGCGGACGCGGCTTCGGCGAACCGGTGCGGCTGATGGCCGACATCGAGGAAGGCGCCGACGTGACGGCGCTCATTCTCTACCGGCCCGGCGTCAAAATGCTGGTCGCGTCCAGCGACGGTCGCGGCTTCATCGCCCCGCAAGACGACATGATCGGCAATACCCGCAAGGGCAAGGCGCTGCTGAATGTCGATGGTGGATCAAAAGCGAGTGTGATCGTGGAGGCCGATGGCGACCATGTCGCGACCATCGGTGAAAATCGCAAGCTGCTGATCTTCCCGCTTGCCGACGTGCCGGAGATGACACGCGGCAAGGGCGTGCGCCTGCAGCGCTACAAGGACGGCGGCATCGCCGACGCGAAGGTCTTCAAGATGGCAGACGGCCTGACCTGGAAGGACAGCGCCGGACGTACGTTCACGGTGAGCAAGGCGGAACTGCAGGATTGGATCGGCAGCCGCGACGGCGCCGGCCGCCTGCCGCCGAAAGGGTTCCCGAAGAACAATCGGTTCGGGTGATTCATCCTGTCGCCCTCATGCGGCCCTCGCATCGCGAGAGCCGCATGAGTGTGAATCAAAAATAAAAACCACTCTCAGCCGTTGGAAAAGAGATCCCGGTACAGTCGTGGCTGGCAGCGCAGATATTGCGGTGGGCATTTGACTTGCGCGCCGAGCGCGGCGGCGGCATGCCAGGGCCAGCGTGGATCGTAGAGCGCGGCGCGCGCGATTGCGACAAGGTCGGCGTCGCCGGTAGCGACGATGGCTTCCGCCTGTGCGGGTTCGGTGATGAGGCCGACTGCGATGACGGGAATGGTGACCGCCTGCCTGACCTGGCGCGCCAGCGGCACCTGGTAATTGGGGCCGATGGGAATCTGCTGGGCTGGATCGAGACCGGCACTCGAAACATGGATGGCCGCGCAGCCCCGCTTTTCGAGTTCGGCTGCAAAGACCGCCGTGTCGTCGCCGGTCCAGCCGCCTTCGACCCAGTCGGTGCCCGAGACGCGCATCGTCACCGGCCGGTCGGCGGGAAAGGTGGCGCGGACGGCGTCGAAGATTTCGAGCGGGAAGCGCATCCGGTTGGCGAGGCTGCCGCCGTATTCGTCGGTGCGGCGATTCGATAGCGGCGAGAGGAACTGATGCAGCAGGTAGCCATGGGCGCCATGGATCTGCACCGCGTCGATGCCGAGACGCGCGGCGCGCCGGGCACTGTCGGCGAAGGCGTCGCGCAGGCGGGCGAGGCCTTCGCGGTCCAGCGCCAGCGGCGCCGGGTTCTTCGGGTTGAAGGGCAGAGCGGATGGCGCAACGGTCTCCCAGCCGTTGGGATCGCTCGCCGGAATCTGCGCGCCGCCCTCCCAGGGTTTGGCGACGCTAGCCTTGCGGCCGGCATGAGCGAGCTGCACGGCGATCGGAATGTCCGACCAGCGCCGCACGCCCTCGAGCACCTTTGCCATCGCCGCCTCGGTGGCGTCGTCGTAGAGGCCGACGTCGGCATAGCTGATGCGCCCTTCGGGGCTGACCGCCGTCGCCTCGATCGTCAGGATGCCGGCGCCGGAGGCAGCAAGCTGGCCGAGGTGGATGAGGTGCCAGTCGGTCATCCGGCCGTCTTGCGCGGAATACTGACACATCGGCGCGATCACGATGCGATTGGCGAGCGTCAGCCCGCCGACGGCGATAGGTTCAAACAGCTTACTCATGTGAAATTCCTGTTTATCGACATGCTCATGCCTCCATCTCCCGCAGGAGATAGGCATGATCGGCCCTCAAGCCATCAAGCAAATGCGCGACCCTGCCATGAATTTGTCGTGAATTCTGTCACGAGCGAGGCGGCGTGTCAGCCTGTCAGAACAAGCCAATCGCATGGGCGGCAACGACAAAGCAGAACGCCGCCGCGGCCAGGATGATCCAGTTATAGCTGGTCGGATTTTCCAGTGCGGCATTCGACGGGTTCTTCGGATCGTAATGCACGTCTACTTCGCTGCCGGGTTTGTAGCGCGCCGCCTGCTTTTCCGCCGCCACCTGCGAGCCCGAGACCGTGACGCCGAGATTGATCTGGCGGCTGCGATAATCGGCGCCGTTCACCCGGTAGGCATATTCGACGGCGGGCGAATAATAGGTGTTTGTGCGGCCGTCCTCCATCTTGCGCACGGCCTCAGTACCGCTGCTGACGATCTTGCCGCGCACGAAAGGCCAGTCCGCGGCGATCCTGGTGGTGCGCCGGCTGGCGAAGAAGAACAGCAGCAGCGCGAGCCCGAAACAGATGGCGAAGATCGCGGCAGGCGCTTGCGCCTCCGGCGCATAGGATTCCAGCAGCCGCGAGGCATGGGTGGTCAGATACCAGATGCCGAAGATGACGGCAGTCGCGATCGCGGCCATGGCGGCGCAGCCCCTGGCCATGCCGTCGGGCACATCGCGTTCGAGCACGCAGTTCTTGGGATCGGCCGGATCGTAATAGACGGTGACGACAGCGCCGACGGGATAACGTCGCAGGGTTGCCTCCAGATTGGCGCCGCCTGAATCCTCGCCGATGCTGATGCGCGTGCCGCGGCATTTGCGGCCGAGCGCGGTGAATTCATAGACGACCGCCGGAACATTGGTGACGGTGACGGGTGAATCGGGGAATTGGTGACGGCGCACCTCGACGCCGGACTTGACGATGCGTCCCGACGTCTGCGGCCAGCGCGCGGCACGGCGTGCCTCGATCAGCTTCGATGTGACGGCGGCAAGGATCAGCACAACCATCGGCAGGAAGATCAGGCCGATGTAGAAATAATCGGAATTGCCGAAGGGCAGGGCGTCGCGCAAGCCGCTGCCCGCCAGCGAGAAGACGAGGCCGACGAGCACGATCGATCCGACGACGGTCGCCACCGCCCAGGTCGGCGGTGCGAATGATTTGCGGGTGGTTGTTTCAGCGCTGTGTTCGGTCCACTGGCATTCGCCGCGCCAGCTTGCATCACGATGAAGATATTTGATCAGGATGGTTTTCAGCCGTTCGGCGTCGATGGTCGACGAAGCCTTCATCTGCTCGCCATCGGCGAGCGCCATCAGGCTGAAGGTGCCGTCGTCTGCGGGAAAGGCCTCGATGTAGGAATCCTCGTCCGGAACGAGATCGATATACCAGTCGTCGGGATAGGGCGTGGCGTCAACGGCGCGGACGATGTCCTGCGCACTTGGGTTCTTGATGACCTGATCGTTGACGCTGAGCTCCACCGCCGAGACCTCCCAGAGTGCGGAGGGTCAACGATGCGGTTTTATGGTTTTCAGTCTGTGTGATTAGTCACAAGGGAGGGGCTCTGCCAGAAGTTCTCTTCCTGAGTCTCACGGAAAAGTAACGCTGTCATTCCCGACGTCCGCGAAGCGGGCGAGCGGGAATCCAGAAGGCCAAGGTGTCCCTTGCTGCCTCTGGATTCGCGCTCTGCGCTTCGCTTGGCGGGAATGACACACTAAGATCGAGTCAAAACAGCAAGATAGAAAGCCCGAAAAATGGGCGTTACACACTCTCAGGATAAGGGCTTCTGGAAGATGGATGCGATTGCAGGTGCAGGTTCAATCCTCAATCGTGAACCCCACCCGCAATGTCACTTGAAAATGACCGACTTTGTTGTTTTCGATATGGCCGCGGGTGTTCGTTACCTCGAACCAGCGCATTTCGCGCACGGTCTTGCCGGCCTTCGCAATCGCGTTGTTGATGGCGTCATCGATCGATTTCGGCGAGGAGCCGACGAGTTCGATGACCTTGTAGACATGATTCGACATGGCAGCCTCCTCGTGATTGCTCGACGAGTCAACGTGCCAGCGGGTTTATCGTTTCATTGGCTGCCGGATATCGCTCACCTCACCACTTCCCAGCCGTCCATGCCGAGGCGTTCCTGGGGCAGGAAGCGGGCCTTGTAGGCCATCTTGCGCGAGCCATCGACCCAATAGCCGAGATAGAGATGCGGCAGGCCGAGGCGCTTCGCCCGCGCGACGTGGTCGAGGATCATGAAGGTGCCGAGCGAGCGCTCCGCCTGTTCGGTATCGTAATAAGAATACACCATCGACAGGCCGTCGGCGAGCACGTCGGTCAGGCAGACGGCAATGAGCGGGCCGGTGCCGCGGCCGTTGATCGAGGAATCCGGTCCGCGCCGGCGATATTCGACCAGGCGGGTTTCGACATGGGTGTCCTCGATCATCATCGTATAGTCGAGCACGTTCATGTCGGCCATGCCGCCGTCGCCATGGCGGGCGTCGAGATAGCCGCGAAACAGCGTGTATTGCTCGGAGGTCGGACGCGCCGGGAGGGAGGCGCCGATCAGATCGGTGTTCATGTCGAGGACACGGCGCATGTTGCGGGTCGGCACGAAATCGTCGACGCGCACCCGCACCGAGACGCAGGCGCGGCATTCCTCGCAGGCGGGCCGGTAGGCAATGGTCTGCGAGCGACGGAAACCGCTTTCGGTCAGCGCATTGTTCAGCGCCACCGCCTTGCGGCCGACCAGATGGGTAAACACCTTCCGCTCCTCCCGTCCCGGCAGATAGGGACAGGGGGAGGGAGACGTCAGATAAAATTGTGGGGCGTCGCGCGGTTCGCTCGTCACGCCCGTCTACCCGGGGCCGAATGGATCATCGAGACGAAGCTAGCAAAGGTTGGCCCGGAAGGGGAGTGCGATCTTGCGGGTAAAATCGCGCGAGCCTTAATTTTTGCACCGCCGCTTATGCCTTTCCTAGGCCCTACGGCGGGTCACGATGATGTCGGCCAGCATGTCGTGCAGACAGCGCTTGTTCTGGGTGAACAGGCAAATCAGCAGGCTGAACGGCGTCAGGATGGTCCAACTCAGGTAGAACAGAACCGCATGGGCGGCCGCGTTGATGAAGGGCACCGGGCGGCCGTCGGTCAGGCTCACTTCCAGATCCATCAGCTTCATGCCCGGCGTGGCACGCCGCCAGCCCGAAACTGTGAGCCCGTTATAGAAAAAGGCGATGACGGGAAACAGGAACGGGATCAGCATCCAGGTGAGGCCGAAGGTGACGATGCCCAGCACCGCCAGAACCGTGAAGGCGATGGCGACGAGCACCAGCACGAACAGCAGATCGAAGCAGACCGCGACGACCCGGCGGCTGCGCACGCCTTCGAGAGCTGCGGCGGGAAGCCCCTGGTCGATCACCACGGCGGACGAATTCTGGCCAATCGGGTTCATGTCTTCTCCTCCGCAAGATGCGGTATGAACGAGGATAATGTGGGGAACGCCGGCGCGGGTGCAAGGTTCAAATTCCGGCGCGAAGGCCCCGGTTCAGGTTTATTTTGGGTCGGAACCTGGCCGGTGATTCGAATCACGGGTGATTCCTGGAGCGATGTCATGCCGAGTTTCACGATCCGGGCTACCGCCGCCGCCTCCCTGGCCGTCACCTTGCCGGGTTTTCTGCCGGCTTTTGCACAAGGACTGCCGGCCGGTTTCGTCCGTGTCGTCGACGTCGCGCCGGCCGCCCTCCAGGACGTGCGCTATGCTGGCAGCAATAATTTCACCGGCCGGCCGGTCCCCGGCTATGGCGCCGCCGAATGCTGGCTCGACCGCCGCGCCGCCGCAGCCCTGGCGTTGGTTCAAGCCGATGCGCAGGCGCGGGGCCTCAAGCTCATTCTCTGGGATTGCTACCGGCCGCAACGCGCCACCGACGCTTTCGTGCGCTGGGCCGCCGATGCGGCCGACCAGGTCATGAAGGCGCAATTCTATCCGGCCGTGGAAAAGCACACGCTGTTTTCAGGCGGCTATATCGGCAAGTTCTCGGCCCATTCGACCGGCACGACCGTCGATCTGGGCCTGGCGAGTGCCGATGGAAGCGTGCTCGATTTCGGCTCGCCGTTCGATCTGTTCGATCCGAAATCGGCAACGGCATCCAAAGCGGTACCGGCCGCGGCGCAAGCCAATCGCAACCTGCTGCGTTCGATGATGCAGGGGCGCGGCTTCCAGAATTATGCACGAGAATGGTGGCATTACACTTTCACGAGCGTTGGAAAGCTGCCGGCCTGGGATATTCCGATCGTTTCGCGATAGCGGCTTTCGACCTGATCTGTTTCCGGAAACCGGCTTCGCTTTTCGGAACCATGACATGGTGTTTTGGTGCTGACATAACGCCGACATGGAGCCGACACGGGAACGTCATTCGATTGGCCTACCCGGATTCCGACGCAGGGAGAATGAATCTCTCGAAAGCGTTGTTCCGGAGATCGCCTTGTCCGACATCGCATCCGCTGTTCGCCGCCATACGACGAGCAATCTGAAAACCGCCGTTCATCGCAATGCCGGCCTGTCGCGCGAGGGCGCGATGGAACGGCTGTTCACCTTCGCGTTTCGCGGCCTGGTCTATGCGCAGATCTGGGAGGATCCCGTCGTCGACATGGATGCCCTGGCGATCAGGCCCGGCGATCACATCGTCGCCATCGCATCGGGCGGCTGCAATGTGATGAGCTATCTCACCGCCGGCCCCGAGAAGATAACGGCGGTCGATCTCAACGGCGCGCATATCGCGCTGCTGCGCCTGAAGCTGGAAGCGGCGCGCACCTTGCCCGGCCATCGCGCCTTCTATCGCTTCTTCGGTGAGGCCGACCGGCACGACAATCTCGACCTGTACGAAAGCCATATCCAGGCCGGCCTCGACGCCACCTCGCGCCGCTACTGGGAACAGCGCGGCCTCAACGGGCGCAAGCGCATCGGCGGCTTCACCAAGGGGTTTTATCGCAACGGCCTGCTGGGCAATTTCATCGGCGCCGCGCATCTGCTGGCGCGGCTGCACGGGCGCGATCCCCGGCGCATCCTGACAGCGACGTCGCGCGCCGAACAGCGCCGCCTGTTCGATGAGCATTACGCGCCGGTTCTCGACAGCCGCTTCATGCGCTGGCTGGTTTCCAATCCGGCTTCGCTCTATGGGCTCGGCATTCCGCCGGCGCAATACCGGGCGCTGGCTGGCGAGGAGGGTATCGTCGCCGTCCTGAAGTCGCGGCTCGAAACCCTGTGCTGCGATTTCGACATCGCCGATAATTATTTCGCCTGGCAGGCTTTCGGCCGGCGCTATGAGAAGGCCGAAAATCCAAGCTTGCCGCCCTATCTGCAGGCGCGCAATTTCGCCGCCGTCCGCGCACGTGCGGACCGTGTCACGCCGCGGCACGAATCGATGACGCAGTTCCTGGCCAACAGCTCGTCGGCGAGCGCCGATTGCTATGTCCTGCTCGATGCGCAGGACTGGATGAACGATGAAACGCTGACCGGGCTGTGGGAGGAGATCACCCGCACGGCGCGGCCGGGCGCGCGGGTCATCTTCCGCACCGCCGCCGATGAACGCCTGCTGCCAGGCCGTTTGCCGGAGCGCATCCTGTCGCGCTGGACCTATGAGGAAGCCCGCAGCCGGGCGCTCGGCGCCCGCGACCGCTCCTCCATCTACGGCGCATTCCATCTTTATACGCTGCGGGGAGCCTGAGATGTCCGACGCTTCAGCTCATATGGATCGCATTTATCGCTGGCAGACGCCGATCTACGATCTGACGCGCAAGCCCTATCTGCTTGGTCGCGACAGGCTGATCGAAGCTCTGGGGCCGCCGACCGGCGGCACGGTGCTCGAGATCGGCTGCGGCACGGGGCGCAATCTCATCCAGGCGGCGCGCCGCTGGCCGCATGCCCGCTATTACGGCTTCGATGTCTCTCCCGTCATGCTGGAGACGGCGCGCCGGGCGGTGAAACAGGCAGGGCTGTCGAGCCGCATCACGCTTGCCGCGGCCGACGCGAGCTCTTTCGAGGCGCGCGAGATTTTCGGCAGAGTCGGCTTCGACCGGGTGTTCGTGTCCTATTCGCTGTCGATGATCCCGCAATGGCGCGAGGCGCTCTCGCGCGGCTGCGATGCGCTGGCGCCCGGCGGCGCCTTGCTGATCGCCGATTTTGGCGACCAGGTGCGGCTGCCGGCTGCGTTCCGCACTGTGCTGTATCGCTGGCTTGCCGCCTTTTCGGTTTCGCCGCGTCTCGATCTCGAAGACGAGATGCAGGACCTTGCTGCAAGGCGCGGACTCGTCTGCGATTTTGAACGGCTTTATCGCGGCTATGCGTTTCTTGGCATGCTGCGTCACGTCTCGCGCGGCAGCGTGCCGCGCGCCAAGCCGGTGGTTTCGGCTGCCTTGCGGCGGTAGGATCGCGATTGCTGATTGCGCGAGGGGTGGCCGTCCCGCCATAGTGGGCTCGCAATCGGGTTGAACCGCAGCGAGGCACGCATGGGCTGGTCGATCATGGTCGGACGCATTGCCGGGACGGCGGTGCGTATCCACATCACCTTTCTGCTGTTCCTGCTCTGGATCGGCTTTTCATCCTGGCGGACGGGGAGTTCGCAGGAGGCGTGGACCAGCGTCCTCTTCATGGTGCTGCTGTTCGCCTGCGTGCTGGCGCACGAGTTCGGCCATATCATCACGGCGCGGCGTTTCGGCATTGCGACGCCCGACGTTACTCTCCTGCCAATCGGCGGCGTCGCCCAGCTCGAGCGGCTGCCGGAAAAGCCGTGGGAGCAATTGTGGGTCGCGATCGCCGGGCCCGCGGTCAATGTCGTCATCGCGCTGGTGCTGATCTTCGTCATGGGCGCTACGACGGACGTGGCGCAATTCGCCCAGATCGAGGATGCCCGGCATACGCTGGTGGCGCGGCTTGCCAGCGCCAATCTGTTCCTTGCGGTGTTCAACCTGCTGCCGGCCTATCCCATGGATGGGGGCAGGGTGCTCAACGCCATTCTCGCCATGCGCATGGACCCCCGCCAGGCCGTCCAGATCTCGGCGCGCATCGGCCAGGGCTTCGCGCTGCTGCTGGGATTTCTCGGCCTGTTCGGCAATCCGCTGCTCGTCTTCATCGCCATCTTCATCTACATGGCGGCTGCTTCCGAAGCGCAGGGCAGCACGATGCAGGCGACGACATCCGGGCTCGCCGTGTCGGACGCGATGGAGACGAAGTTCTCCACCATCCCCATCGAGGCGACACTGGCCAATGCGGTCGATGCCTTGCTGGCGACATCGCAGCATGAGTTTCCCGTCGTCGACGCCTTCGGCAAACCGGCGGGCGTGCTGACGCGCGACCGGTTGCTCGATGCGCTGCGCACGAAAGCGCCCGAAACATCTGTCGCCGAAGCGCTGGACACCGGGGCGCCCAGCGTGCGGCCGCGCGATCCGCTCGATGCCGCCATGCAGACGCTGTCGAAACTCGGCGCGCCGGCCATCAGCGTCGTCGACGAAGACGGCCGCACGGTCGGCATGCTGACCATGCAGAACATCGTCGAGATGATGCTGATCAAGAGCATCAAGCCGGAATGGCAGTTCGGGCGGAAGGGGTAGGCGCTACGGTTGCAGCGCGGATCCTTTGCCCGCTCGCGGGAGAAGGTGGTCCTCGCATCGCGAGGTCGGATGAGGGTGCTATTCCTCCACCAGCGCTGCCAGCTTGCGCAAACTCTGTTGCGTGCCGGTTTCATTGTCCTGCGGGCTGACGCCGGATGGAATGTTCTCGAACAGCATGGTGATCTGCGTGCCCGGGCCTGCATCGGCGAAACGCGTGGTGATGGTCATCTCGCCGGCAAAGCGCGGATCGTCGGATTCGAACGCGATGAGCTCGACGATCTTTTCGTTTGGCACCAGTTCGAGAAACCGGCCCTTAAACGTATCGGTGTCTTCGCTCGTCTTGCCGCCGGGAGATTGCGTCTTGTCGTGATAGGTAAGCGACATGCGGTAGGCGCCGCCTTCGCGCGCATCGAAGGCATGCATGCGGCCGGTCATCGAATCGGGCGCGCGCCAGATGGCCAACGCCTCCGGATCAAGGCACGCGCGATAGACCTTGGCGCGCGGCGCCTTGATGATGCGTGAGGTTTCCGTGCTGCCGCGTTTGGCGGAAGGTTCTGTCATGACGCCACCTCTGTTGGCTCACGGCAACGCCGGCTGCGGCCAATGGTTCGGCTCAAATCGCCTTCGCCAGTTTCTCGGCGATGAACGGGGCGAAATAGGTCAGCACACCGTCGGCGCCGGCTCGCTTGAAGCCGATCAGGCTTTCCGCCATCGCCTTGTCGTGGTCGAGCCAGCCGCGTTCCACCGCCGCCATGATCATCGAATATTCGCCCGACACCTGGTAGGCGTAGGTCGGCACGCCGAACGTGTCCTTCACGCGGCGGACGATGTCGAGATAGGGCATTCCGGGTTTCACCATCACCATGTCGGCGCCTTCGTCGAGATCGAGCTCGACCTCGCGGATGGCTTCGTCCGAATTGCCGGGGTCCATCTGATAGGTGCGCTTGTCGCCCCGCAGGAGCCCGCCTGAGCCGACTGCCTCGCGGAACGGGCCGTAGAAGGCCGAGGCGTATTTTGCCGCATAGGCCATGATCTGGACGTGCTGGAAGCCTTCCGCGTCGAGCCCCTTGCGGATGGCGCCGATACGGCCATCCATCATGTCGGAAGGGGCGATGATGTCGGCGCCGGCGCGCGCCTGGGTCAGCGCCTGGCCGACGAGCACCTCGACGGTTTCGTCGTTGAGGATTTCCTCGCCTTGCATCAGCCCGTCATGGCCGTGGCTCGTATAGGGATCGAGCGCGACGTCGGTGAGGATACCGATCTCCGAGGTCACCTTCTTGATGGCGCGGGCGGCGCGACAGATGAGGTTGTCGTCGTTCAGCGCCTGGCTGCCGGTCTCGTCGCGCAGCGCCGGGTCGGTATAGGGGAACAGGGCGATGCAGGGGATGCCGAGTTTGACCGCCCGCTCGGCCTCGCGCACTGCCTCGTCGACCGAATAGCGCTCGACGAGCGGCATCGAGCCGACGGGCACGCGCTGGCGCTCGCCGTGGACGATGAAAATCGGCCAGATGAGATCGTTGACCGTCAGCGTGTTCTCGCGCACCAGGCGGCGCGACCAATCGGTCTGGCGCAGGCGGCGCGGGCGCCTGATGAGATCGAGCGTGGCTGTGCGCTTGGGTTTCCGGTCCGACGCCATAATTCGCTCCATCTGCTCCGTTATCTGCCGGCTGTGGTTAGCATGACAGACAGATCGGTCAAATCCGGGGCCAAATCGGGCGATAAATCCCCAGCAAAGTCCCTGGGCAAGGCCTTTGGCAAGACCTTCGGCAAAGCCCTTGATAAGTGCTTCGGCAAATCCCTCACTGAATCCGTTGCGTTGACGCGCCGAGCGCCAGTCTCTATCCCGTCGAGAATGTCTGCCGCGCGATTTGCGAGCAGTGAGGGGAGACCGGGCATGGCGATCGTTCCCTCGGATCGATCAGATTCATTTATCGACCGCGAGGTGATCGAGGTCGGCCCGGCGGCCGAGCGCCGCCGCCGCGCCTCGCTGCGCTGGGCGATCATGCTTGTCGTTTACATGCGGGCGCTGGCGGTGCTGTGGATGCTGCTGGGGCTCGTCCAGTGGAGCAATCTTCTGCTGCCCGCCGGTCCTACCGTGGCTTTGCCGGAAAAAATAGACACGACCTCGGCTATTCTTGCGGTCATTGATGTGACCGCGGCAGCCGGCCTCTGGCTGGCCAATCCATGGGGCGGGGTGCTCTGGCTGGTGACGGCGTTCGGCGAATCCCTGGCGGCGCTTCTGGTGCCAGGTTATCCCAATGGGGGATGGTTTACCCTGTCGCTCTATGCGCCGCTGGTTTTGATTTATTTTGTACTGACTTATCTGGCCTCCCGGGAGACCGAAATCCACTACGGCGGACGCCCGCAACCGTTGCTTCGGCGGTTCGGAAAATGAGTGTTTTCCAAGCCTGACCGCGGCTTTTCACGGCTCTGATGGTTAAGAAGATTTTATTATAAAAACAGTCAGTTAGTTAAGCATCGATTCACCCCAAGAGGTAAATCGGAGATTCATCCTGTTATTTAAACTCGTCTTCATTCGATCAACCTATGTTCATCACCAACGAGCCGACGGCAGAGCGGCCGCAACATGGTGACGGGGTGAACAGATGAACACGGTTTTGAAGTCAGATATGTCTCAGCAGCGGTCCGATCGGGCGACCACGGTACGTCCCGCCTATCTCGAGGCGCTGACGCTGGTTGAGCGTCTGCATCGCCGCCTGCTGGATGTGATCAAGGACGAATTCGACCGCCGCGGTCGCAGCGATATCAACGCGGTGCAGGCGCTGCTGCTCTACAATATCGGCGACAGCGAGCTGACGGCGGGCGAATTGCGGACGCGGGGCTATTATCTCGGTTCGAACGTCTCCTACAACGTCAAGAAACTGGTCGAGATGGGCTATCTCCATCATGCCCGCTCCAGAGTCGACCGCCGCTCGGTCCGCATCAGCCTGACCGAGAAGGGCCGCGCGGTGCACGAAATCGTCAGCGCGCTTTACGAAAAGCACGTCATGACGGTGGAACAGATCGGTGGCATCCCGGCCGAAGATTTCGTCCACATGAACCAGGCGCTGGTCCGCCTCGAGCGGTTCTGGACCGATCAAATCAGGTATCGTCTGTAGAATTTTCAGCTGCCAGCCTAAAATCCCCTCTTGCAATGCCTCGGCCTCCGGCCGGGGCATTGTGATTTCGGGGAGATTTATCGGAACCAAACCCCGTATCCGCTGTTAACCATTTGCAATGCCCTTCGGTTCGTTTGCAAAGGTTTCACCATGCGCTTCGTTATCGGGATGATATGCGGCATCGCCCTGACCATCGGCGTGGCCTGGGTCGTCGACCATAGTTCAGACACCGTGGCCGAGGCGAAACTGGTCAATTGGGTTCAGGTTGAAAAGAGCTTTTCCGAGGCCAGGCAGAACGTGATGGTGCAGTGGCGGAAGCTGACGGGCTAGGCTAATCCGCTTCCTGCAACTGCCGCGCCTTGGCGTTGATCGACGCGTAAGGAAACGGCTTGCCGAAAACCGGAACGTCTTCGGGCACCTGTCCCGGCTCGAAGCGGGTCTGGCTGCTGGCGATCATGACCCTGATGGGCGGCCAGCGGTCGCGGGTCGTTCGCAAAAGCCCCGGCCCGTCCATCGAACCCGGCATGTGAATATCGGTCACGACAAGTCCGATATCGGTGCGCGCAGATAGCACGGCAATCGCCTCGTCCGCATTTCCGGCGCCGACGACGTGGTATCCGGTGATGTACAGGGAATCTTCGAGATCCATGCGCAGCAATGTTCCGTCATCCACGACGAGGATGACGGTTTTCGACCTCTGTCGGTCATCGGCAGCCCAAACAGGAACAGTCATCGGTCCGGCGAACGCGCCGGATGGGGAAACGATCCATAGGAGCGCGGAAACCAGATCGGTGTGACAAGGACACTTCCCGCTTCCTGAGAGCCCACTTGCGCCGGAGCCATAAATGCCCCGGCTTTCGGCGGAGCATTTTGATTGAAGTCTTCAAGGCGAGCTGCAGTCTACATCCTGCCGCCGTTGCGTATGCAGCTCTCGATTTGCGCGGCCCGCACCGATTCTTTGGCGGCGCCTGGTGGTGTGATCGCAAAGCTGAGCCGCCGGCAGGTTTTGGCAATCGTTTCCTTTCCCTTGGCGCTGGGCAGGTGCTGGCCGGATGGAACGCTGTGTTTGTGAAAAAGCCTGCGACGCAGCAAGCAACGTGGCAGCGACAACGAAAACTTTAATATCGAGATGCATTCTGAAACCCCCACGAACAAGTTAGAGTAGCGGCACGAAATGGCGCGCTCGTTTGAAGATAGCGTCTGAAAGTGCGTTGAATATCTAGCTTTTCAGGGGATGCCGGGGCGGATTGAGAGGTGGCGGTGGGTTCGCCAGCAGTGGGCCGGGAACGCTGATCATCGTAGGCTTAACGGCCGGCGGCCTGTTCGTGCCTTGTTCCGGCGGCATTAACCGCGTGGGATTTCGAGGGTTGATAGAACGTTCTGCGAATACAACTCTTGATCGTCTGATTTGCCGGATCGAGTCTGCAACATGTCGTAAAGCGAGTATATATCTGCGCGTGCTATCTCAGTTGACGCCATGCGGTCTGCGTTAGTTCGGATGTTTGCACGGGCTTGCGCAAAAACGGCAAGCCCAGCGCGGCCACTTCCTTGAACAACATGCTCTGGCCGGAAGCGACCACCACGCGAATGCGGGGCCACAATTCCCGCACCCGCATGGCGAGGGCAAGGCCGCTCATCGTGCCCGGCATGTTGATGTCCGTGATGACGAGGCCGATCTCCGGGTTATGCCGGATCTGGTGCAAAGCCTCATCGGCGTTCTCCGCTTCCACCACTTTGAAGCCTGCGGCTTCCAGGGTGCAGGTGGTGTCTAAGCGAATGAGCGGCTCATCCTCGACAACAAGGATTGCCTTGGAGTTGGTCAATTGGGGCATGGTGCCGCCTCCTGTCAGACGCCAACTGCCTGTCGTCCGGCGCGTTCCGATGAGTCGCGATTTTATTCAAATCCGATCATGTTATGGTTAGTTTCCCATTAATGTTCTTTTTTTGTTCCCTGTCGCAGCGCTGCTGCGGCCTGGGCAGAAACAAAAAGGTCGGGGCCGGCGAAAAGTAGGCGCAAAGACGTGAAATGACGTAGCGCCGTCTGCGGAAATGATTGCGATGCTCATGGGGGCGAAGAGGCCAATATGATCAAAGCCAGACTTGAAGAACTCTCTGCCGGCCTCAAAGCCGGCACAGCGACGACTAGGAAATATGCGGCGGTTCTCGATGAAGCGCTGACCGCGCCGCAGCCTGGCATTCTGTTCGAACTGGATGTCGTTGCGTTATGGCTTGAAGGTTCCTCCCGGCAGGCCGATGCCGAACAGGTCAGGGAACTTGCAGCCAGCATCCGCGTTTCTGGACAGGGCGCACCAGAACCGCAGCGTTGCGAGGGTGTCTCGCGGGGATAGACCATTGCAGAACAATCAGACGGGCAACAGCGAGACGGGCGACATCATTGGTCAGGTGAGGGGAGTTGTCGAGCGGCTCACCTCGCAAATCGATGACGCGACGCGCACCATCGGAACGACCACGACGCAGATGCAGCAGGTCGCCGACGTGGCAAAGCAGACGCCGCTGACGATGATGGCAGTCGTTGCGGTCGTGAGTTTCGCTGTCGGTATCGCATGGGCGAACCGCAAAGCGTATTAAAGTTGCGGCCGAAAAGCCGGTGGATGCTGGCGGCGCCCTTCGTCAAGCTGCACCAGAAAGGTCGCTCAATCAGGCGGAGAGACATGGGCCCCCCAGAATTCGGCCGCGCCATCTGGCAGCGTGGCCAACACGCGATCCAGCGCCGCCTCGTTCATCGTCCGGCGCAAAGCCAGCGCGACATCGCGGATGCAGGTATCGGGAGCAAAATTGTGGTGGCGGCGCAAGTTCTGTGCCTCCAATGTCATGGCCTCACGGTCCGCGAACGGAAGCCGCGGCTGGCCCGTGTCCCATTCGGCAACGAAGACGGCACGCTGCAGCGGCGGCAGCACATTGGCGAAGGTGATCGCGTCCGAAAGGTCGAGGCGGCGGCGGAAGACCTGGAATACCGCCTGCACCATCGTATAGGCCTGATTTCGGGTGGTAAGACCCGCGTTTTCAATCACGGCCAGCAGGAACCGATCGAAATTTTCGGCGGCGTGTTGATAGTCCATTGGCATTGTCATTGGAGGGATGATTCTGCAGTGAAGCGTCTTTTCCGACGCTGGGGGAGGATGATAAGGTGCGAAGCGGTCCTGTCCTGTTGCGCAAATATCACGCGCAGGGGCCTTTAAACCCCAATCGGGGCGTTTCACGGTCTTGTGCGGCGGCTTTGCCGCAATTGCCTTAAAACAGCCCGAGTGTTCGTACCTTTTTAAGCATATCAGTGATAGAAACCGCTCATCTGCGGGCGTTTCCGGCAGTTCTTCGTATTTCGCGGTGGTCAGCCACTAGGCGGAAGGGATCGCAGTGTGCGTGATCCCGGGATCACCGGTCAGCGCTTGGCGAAGGCGGCCTCGACAGGCCCGGAGACCGGGTTGCGATGCAGACTTGACGTTTGGAGCATGACTTTGGGTAGACATTTGAAATCGGTCTCGCGCCGCGCCTTCACCTTTGGCCTCTCGGGCGCAGCGCTTACGGCGCAGTTCGGCACCATGCTCATAGGCAAGGCAGTTGCCGCACCGGGCGACGGACTAGGTGGCGGCCAGGTCGAATGGCAGCAGAAATTCGACGGCGATGCCCGTCTTGCCGTGCCGCGTTCCGAAACCCCGCTGCTGTCGCCGCAGACCATGGCCGGCACCGAACAGGCGATCGAGCAGTATCGCCAGCTGGCCGCTGCCGGCGGCTGGCCGCAGGTGCCTGCCGGCGCAACCCTGAAGATCGGTTCGCGCGGCCCCGCCGTGGTGGCGCTGCGCCGCCGCCTCATCATCACCAACGATCTCGACCAGCAGGCCGGCGATTCGCCGATCTTCGATTCCTATGTGGAAGCCGGCGTGCGCCGCTTTCAGGCCCGTCACGGCCTCGGCCAGACCGGTGTCGTGTCCAAGCAGACGTTCCAGGCTCTCAACGTGCCGGTGCAGGAGCGCATCCGCCAACTCGAGACCAATATCGTGCGCCTGCGCGCCTTCTCGGGTAATCTCGGCAATCGGCACGTCGTCCTGAACATTCCGGCCGCCGCCGTCGAGACGGTTGAAAACGGCCAGATCGTCACCCATCACCAGGCCGGCGTCGGCAAGATCGACCGCCAGTCGCCGGTCATGCAGGCGCGGGCTTACTCGGTCAATTTCAACCCGTTCTGGACGGTTCCTGCCTCGATCATCCGCAAGGATCTGATCCCCAAGATGCAGAAGGATCCGAGCTACCTCACCGACAACAAGATCCGCATCATCAACAAGCAGGGCCAGGAAATTCAGCCGAGCCAGGTGAACTGGAATTCCAACGAGGCGACGAACTACATGTTCCGCCAGGATCCGGGCGGCGAGATCAATTCGCTCGGCTTCGTACGTGTCGACATCGCCAATCCCTATGGCGTCTACATGCACGACACCCCGGCCAAGGGCATCTTCGGCGACGACTACCGCTTCGTGTCCTCGGGCTGCGTGCGCGTTCAGAACGTCCGCGATTACGTGGCCTGGCTGCTGAAAGAGAATCCCGGCTGGGATCGCGACAAGATCGACGAGGCGATCCGCTCCGGCCAGCGTATCGACGTCAAGATCACCCCGGCGGTCAACGTCTACTGGGTCTATATCACCGCCTGGGCCAACGAGAACGTCGTCCAGTTCCGCGAAGACATCTATCGCCGCGATGGATTCGGCGGCGGCGCCGTGGCGCAGAGCGCCCCGGTTGCGGGTGCCGTCAGCGCAGCCGACGACGATCTGCTGCCGCCGGTTCGCTGACAGATTTACGAGTTTGAAAGAAAGCCCTCGGACTGGAAGTCCGGGGGCTTTTTGGTTTGTTGCCGAAAAAGATCGCCGCGGCAATTTTCGATGGAACGCCTTGGCAATTCACATTGTTGAACAGGCTGGGTCTGCTTCGTCGAGGATATGCCATTGCCGGCAAGACCAGCGCGCATCGTAGCAGGCGCGCTTGCCCTCTCCCTCGCGGGGTGCGGCGGCGTGCTGGATCCGCAGGGGCCGGTCGGCGCCGCCGAAAAACTGATCCTGTTCAACGCGCTTGCCATCATGCTGGTCATCGTCGTGCCGACGATCGCGGCGACGCTGGCCTTCGCGTGGTGGTTCCGCGCTTCGAACAGCCGGGCCCTATACCGCCCCTACTGGGCATTCTCCGGCACGTTGGAGCTGATCGTCTGGGCGATCCCGGCCCTGGTCGTCATCTTTCTCGGCGGCATCGCCTGGTTCGGCTCCCACGCTCTCGATCCGTATCGTCCGCTGCCGGGCAAGGCCCAGCCTGTCGAGATCGAAGTGGTTTCGCTCGATTGGAAATGGCTCTTCATCTATCCGCAGGATGGCATGGCGGCCGTCAACCAGCTGGTCATTCCCGTCGGCAAAGCCGTGCATTTCCGCCTGACATCCTCGGGCGTGATGAACAGTTTTTTCGTGCCGCAGCTCGGCAGCCAGATCTACACGATGGCGGGCATGACATCACAGCTCAGCCTGCAGGCCGATCGTGCGGGAACTTACAACGGTCTCTCGGCCCAGTTCAGCGGCGAGGGATTTTCCGGCATGCGTTTCGAGGTGCGTGCTGTCGCTTCCGATGATTACGCGGCATGGATCGCCGGCACCAAGGCTGCAGGGCCTCGTCTTGACCAGGCCGCCTATGCCGATCTGGCAAAGCCGAGCAAGAACGTTGCGCCCGGTACCTACAGGGAGGTCGAGGCGGGGCTGTTCGACAGTATCGTCTCCGCTTCCTTCTCCGGCCTGGAGCATGGGGTCGCCCGATCGATGGAAAGGAAGCCGTAATGCTCGGCAAACTGAGTTGGTCGTCCCTTGCGCTCGATCAGCCGATCCCGACGATCGCTTCCCTTACCGTGGTCACCGTCATTCTGGCAACGCTCGTATGGATCACCGTCAAAGGCCATTGGTCCTATCTGTGGCGGGAATGGATCACGTCGGTCGACCACAAGCGGATCGGCGTCATGTACTGTCTGCTGGCGCTGGTCATGCTGTTACGCGGGTTCATCGACGCGCTGATGATGCGCTCGCAGCAGGCGATCGCTTATGGATCGCAAGGCTATCTGCCGCCTGAACATTTCGATCAGATCTTCTCCGCCCATGGGACGATCATGATCTTTCTGGTCGCCATGCCGTTCGTCATAGGGCTTATGAACTTCGCCGTTCCATTGCAGCTCGGCGTCCGCGACGTGGCGTTTCCCACTTTCAATTCGGTCAGCCTGTGGTTGACCGCATCGGCTGCGCTGCTCGTCAACATGTCGCTGCTGATCGGCGAGTTCGCGCAGACTGGCTGGCTCGTCTATCCGCCATTGTCGGAGCTCAAATTCTCGCCAGGGGTCGGGGTCGACTACTATCTCTTGGCGATTCAAATTTCGGGTGTCGGTACGCTTCTGACCGGGATCAATTTCGTCACCACGATCCTGAAGGTGCGCGCGCCGGGAATGACGTTGACGCGCATGCCGATTTTCTGCTGGACGGCGCTCGCTGCAAGCCTGCTGATCGTCGCTGCGTTTCCGGTCCTGACGGCAACGCTCGGCATGCTGCTGCTCGATCGCTATCTCGGATTCCACTTCTTCACGGTGGAAGCGGGCGGCAATCCGATGATGTACATCAACCTCATCTGGGCCTGGGGACATCCGGAAGTCTATATTCTTATCCTGCCCGCCTTCGGCGTCTTTTCCGAAGTGGTCTCCACCTTCTCCGGCAAACCCTTGTTCGGCTACCGCTCGATGATCGTCGCGACGATGGCGATCTGCGTGCTCTCCTTCTTCGTGTGGCTGCATCACTTCTTCACCATGGGGGCAGGGGCCGATGTCAACGGCTTCTTCGGCATCGCCACGATGATCATCGCCGTTCCGACCGGCGTGAAGATTTTCAACTGGCTGTTCACCATGTGGGGCGGCAGGATCCGCTTCGCCACGCCGCTCCTGTGGACCATCGCTTTCATGGTGACGTTCACGATCGGCGGCATGACCGGCGTTCTGCTCGCTATCCCGCCTGCTGATTTCGTCCTGCACAATTCGCTCTTTCTCGTCGCGCACTTTCACAACGTACTGATCGGCGGACTGCTGTTCGGCTGTTTCGCCGGCTACAGCTATTGGTTTCCGAAAGCATTCGGTTTCAGGCTCGATGAAAGATGGGGGCTGGCAGCGTTCTGGTTCTGGGTCGTCGGCTTCTACGTTGCTTTCATGCCGCTCTACGTTCTCGGCCTCGAAGGCATGACGCGGCGCATGCAGAGTTACGATGTCGCGGGCTGGCAGCCATGGCTGATCGTTGCAGCGTGTGGCGCGGGACTTATTCTGTGCGGGATTCTCTGCCAGGTCGGCCAGCTCATTGTCTCGATCAGGCATCGCGTCGCCTTGCGCGACAGCACCGGAGATCCGTGGGACGGGCGGACCCTGGAATGGATTACGGCCTCGCCGCCGCCGGCCTATAATTTCGCGGTGTTGCCCAATGTGGTTGGGGAGGAAGCCTATTGGGGGCTCAAGCAGATCGCGATCGAGCAGCAGCGGCTGACCGATCTGCCCGGCTATACGGCCATCGAATTACCCCGCAATAGTCCGACGGGCTTTGTGGCGTCATTTTTCGCGGTTGTGACGGGCTTCGCTTTTATCTGGCACATCTGGTGGATGGTTCTGGCCGGTCTTCTCGGGGCCTTTGCCGTCTTCGTCGTCTTCGCCTGGCGCGACCGTTCGGAATATGAACTGCCGGCCGAAGAGGTGGCCCGGATCGATCACCAGCGGCGCCAGGCGCGCGTCGCTTTGGTCGAAGGCCGCGAACCGGGAATTGCCGCTATCGCCCGTGCGGGCGCGACGGCGCACGATCCCAATCAACTGGGTCTGTGGCCAGGCGCCAGCGAGAGCCATGGCGGGCCGGCGTCGAAACGGATCATCAGCGCTTATGGCTTCTGGATATTTCTGCTTTCCGATTTCGTCATGTTCTCGGGCTTTTATGCAGCCTATGCGGTCCTGTCGCACGCGACCGCCGGCGGGCCGGGGCCCAAGGATATTTTTGATCTGAAGACGGTGGCATTCGAAACGGCTTTCCTCCTGTTGTCGAGTTTTGCCTGCGGCATGGCGACGATCGCCACCAATGTCCGCACCATGCTCTGGACGCAGATATTCTATCTGATCACTGGCTTGCTCGGCGCCGGCTTCCTCTCCCTCGAACTCAGCGAGTTCGCGCGCATGCTTGCGGCAGGCAATGGGCCTGGCCGCAGCGCATTCCTGTCGTCGTTCTTCGCTCTCGTCGGGCTGCACGGCGCCCATGTGACGGTCGGCTTGTTGTGGCTGGGAACGATGATGGCGCAGTTCTGGGCCAAGGGCTTCAGGCCCGACATCATGCGGCGCGGACTGAGCTTTGCGTTGTTCTGGCACGCGCTCGATATCATCTGGGTCGGCATTTTCACCAATGTCTATCTTCTGGGAACAAGCCCATGAGCGACCATTCGAACGTCCATCTGAGCCACCATCACGACCACGCCGATCGACGCGCCGATACTGCACCCGGCGATCAGGAAGGCGATCATCCGGATGTCGCGGGCGCCGTCCGCAACTATCTGATCGGATTCGTCCTGGCGGCCGCATTGACGGCCGGTTCATTCTGGGTTGCGAGCGGAACGAGCTTCCTCTACGTCCCCGGCGTGCCGATGGCGCTGGCTGCTCTCGCCATCGGCCAGATGGGCGTGCATCTGGCGTTCTTCCTGCACATCACTACAGGCCCCGACAACACCAACAATGTCATCGCGCTCGCCTTCGGCGTTCTGATCGTCGGCATCGTCATCGCCGGATCACTGTGGATCATGTATCATCTCAACGCCAACATGATGGTGCCGGGCAATCTCATGGACTTGCACAGGCAGCCCGGGCTATAGGGTATGCCGTTCGACTTGGCAGGCCGTCCACTTGACGTCCACTTGCCGTCCACTTGGCCGCGCGTCGTTCTAACAGCGCAGATGTCCGGTATCTTCCTGAGCGTCCGGTCACCGTTTTCGATCAGCTTTTGATAGGCCTGATCTTCCTGACGCCGGCGGGGGTCTTCTTGCCTGGCCACAGGCGCGCTTGGCACAGCATTGACGGTGAAGATGCGGGCGCTGGCTTTTTGCGCGTCGGCATCAAAGCTCTTGAACGACTCGGACCCTTTCCAAAGGTCCACATCAGCCGGCGTGCCGAAGGCAATCAGGATGAAGCTTGTGGGCGAAGCGCCGTCCACGGCGACGGGTTGGTGTCATTGGCGATGATGCGGCCGTTGAAGGCCGACAGGCTTTCGGTCAGTTTTGTGGTCAGGCCGGGCAGGGTGGCCGGGTCTGGCGCTGCGGTCATCTCGATAGCGGCATAGGTGCCGGCCTCGGCGGCCGGGCGGTTGAGCCGGCGCTCACCAGTCACGCGCACGGCACGCGGCCGGCCGGCCTCATGTCCACCATAGCCTCCATGCATTCCCATTCCGCCGCCGAAATGTCCGCCGCCGCCACGGGCGCGCGCCAAGGACGGCCAGATTGCATCGGCGCCCTCGTTCCGGCGGCGGTGATGAGCATCGGCGCAGCCAATCTTTTCACGCGCAATTTCTGGAAGGCCTATGTCAATCCGCAGGTCAGTGCGGCGGGCGGAGCCAGCGTCGCGAAGGTGACGTCGCTGGTCATCAAGGTCGGCGCCCTGCTGGTCATCCTGTTCCTGCCGACGCAGTTCGCTCTCGACCTGCAGTTGCTGGGCGGCGTGTGGATCCTGCAGACGCTACCGGCGCTGGTGTTCGGCCTTTATACCAACTGGTTCCGTGCGCCGGCTCTGCTTGCGGGCTGGTTTCTCGGCTTTTTCGGGGGCACCTATCTCGCTTGGGATGCCGGCCTGAAGCCGCTGCATGTGGTCAGTCTCGGTGGCGGCCCGGTGATGGTCTATATCGGGCTGCTGCCGCTGGCGGCGAATATCGTGGTTGCTTGCGTGCTGAATGCGCTTCTGCCCGCGCAGGCGACGGCCAAGGCTTAAGCGCCTCGGCCGTCGGGTCGTTTATTCCGCCGGCCCGCAGATCGCGGCGACGGGCGCATCGCAATCATCTGCGAGCGCGCGTTGTCCTATCAGCACGGTCAGCAGCGCGATGATGCTGGCTGCTACCGACACCCAGAACCCGTTTTGGGCGCCGAACGTATCGACCACCCAGCCGCTGGCGAAGGCGCCGAACGCCATGCCGATGCTGATGCCCGTCATCACCCAGGTGACACCCTCGGTCAGCAGGGCGGCCGGCACGCGTCGTTCGATCAGACCGAAGGCTGTGATGAACGTCGGCGAGACAGCCACGCCGCTACCGAAGATGGCGAGCGCAAGCGCCGGCACCGTATCTACGACAAGCAGCGGCAGAGTGGTCACGGCGATAACGCCGATGGCGATGACCAATTGGCGTTGCAGCGGCATGCGCAGGTTCAGCGCGCCGACAATGACGCCAACGATGAAGGAGCCGACCGCATAGACGCCGATGACAAGGCTCGCCGCGCCGGGCTGGCCCAGTTCCTTGGTGATGGCGACCGTGCTCACCTCGGCGGTGGCGAAGATCACGCCGATGAAGACCAGCGCGAAGGTGATGATCTGCACCGGCCGCAGCAGGATGGCGGACGACCGGGCGCCCTGCATCGGCCGCACCGTGGGTTCGGTGCGCCGTTGCAGGATGAATGCGGCTGAACCGATGGCGAGGAAAAGTGTGGAGGCCAGGACACCGGCTTCGGGAAAAAGCGAGACGCTGAGGCCGACCGACAGGGAGGCGCCGGCGATGTAGACGAGTTCGTCCGCCGCCGACTCGAAGGCGAAGGCGGTGTTGAGTTGCGGCCGGCCGCGGAAAATCTCGGTCCAGCGGGCCCGCACCATGGCCGGCATGCTCGGCATGGTGGCGGCGAAAAGGGCGGCCACGAACAGGGTCCAGATCGGCCAGCGCAGATGTGTGGCGACCATCAAAACGGCAAACGCGAGGACGGAGACGGTGGTCGCCGGTACCAGCAGCGGGGTCTGGCCATAGCGGTCGACCAGACGCGAAATCTGCGGCGCGATCAGCGCATTGGTCACGGCGAAGGTGGCCGCGACGGCGCCGGCCAGCCAATATTCGCCATGCGTCTGCGACAGCATGGCGACGATGCCGATGGACTCCATGGCGATCGGCAGCCGGGCGACGAAGCCCGCCGCCGCAAACCCCTTGGCGCCCGGCGCGCGGAAAATCTCAGCATATGGATTCGTCATTGCCTCGGTTCCCTGGCCCTTGGAAAATTAACATACGTGGCGTATGTTAATTGGATATAGACATACGTCGCGTATGTCAACTGGCTGTGACGAAAGACGATGGCCTCGAAACCGCGCAAGGAAATGATCGCCGAGACCCGTGCCAAGCTCATAGCGGCGGCGCGCAGGGCGTTTGCCGAGAAAGGCTATGCCGAAGCCTCGATGGATGATTTCACCGCCGAGGCGGGGCTGACGCGCGGCGCCCTTTATCACCATTTCGGCGACAAGAAGGGCTTGCTGCAAGCCGTTGTCACGCAGATCGACGGCGAGATGGCGGAGCGTCTCAACGCCATTTCGGCAAAGGCGCCATCGCGGTGGCAGGGATTTCTCGACGAGAACATCGGCTATCTCGAAATGGCGCTGGAGCCGGAAATTCAGCGCATTGTCCTGCGCGACGGGCCGGCGGTGCTGGGCGACCCATCGCTCTGGCCAGAAACAGAGGGGTGCGTGACCACCATCACGGCCAGCGTCGAGCGCCTGAAAGAGGACGGGGTGATCCAGGATGTCGATGCGGAAGCGGTGGCGCGGCTGATCTGTGGCGCCTCGGCCTATGCGGCGAGCTGGATTGCCAATTCGGCCGATCCGCAGGCGACGTTGAAAAAAGCCATTCCTGCCTTCAAGGCGCTGATGGAGGGGCTGTTGCAACGGTGACGAACGGCTATGCCTCTCTTGACCGACACGCCGTAACGCGTTATGTTGTCACGCGTTACGGGTGAGATATTGAGCATGACCACAGCAGAACGGATGAAGGCGATGCGTGGGCGACGTCGGACCGTCGGATTGCGCGAGGTGCGATTGCACCTTCCCGATACACGTGTGGCGAGCGTACGCAAGCGCATTGCGTCGCAGGTGGCGAAGCTCGGCAGGGTCAACGAGGAAGACGCTCTGCGATGGATCGAGGCGGTTTCCGAATTCGATGCCGATGCGACGCGGTGATGTGGTCACGGTCGCAGCGGCGGGAGATTACGGCAAGCCCCGCCCGGCCGTGATCGTTCAGACAGATGCCTTTCCGCCTAGCCATGCTTCAGTCATAATCTGCCAAATGACGTCGGAAATCGTAGAGGCGCCCGATTTTCGTGTGACCGTTGAGCCGACGGACGAAAACGGTCTCCGTCAGCGGTCCCAGATCATGGTGGATAAGCCAGTGACGGTACGGCGTGAGCGGGTAGGCGACAGGATCGGCTGGCTTTCCGCGCAAGACTTGCGGCGGATGAATGGCGCTATCGCCTTCTGCATGGGCCTCGCCGATTGAGCCTGTTCAATCTTGCGATGTAGGGGATACATACCCCGCCTCATAAGTGATTCCTGGATCGCGAACTGAGGGAGGATTGATTTGCTTGGGTGTTTTGGTGGCCTAAAAGCCCAACACAAGGCGCCGCCGATGACAGTTACGCCGGCGAGCGAGCCAAGCAGGATCAGAAGCCAATTGGGAATGTTCCGGTTGTCGGTCGGGCAGCATATTTAGCCTAGCTGCAGCCATCAAGACCGATCGCCGCATACCCGCGTATCAAATCGTTCCCGTGACACTAAATCTGGACGCGGGCGCGCATTGGCATTATGTCCTGACCTCACTTCAGACCGAATCCGCGCCGCCGTGCGGGGTCCAAGGAAATCACATGAGCCAGTCCTCTGCTTTGGCGTCGCACGCCGGATTGTCCAATTCCTTCTTTTCTGCCGGGCTGGCGGAGGCTGATCCGGAGATCGCCCGCGCCATCGAACTCGAACTCGGTCGTCAGCGCGACGAAATCGAACTGATCGCCTCGGAAAATATCGTCTCCCGCGCCGTGCTCGAGGCGCAGGGCTCGGTGATGACCAATAAATACGCGGAAGGCTATCCGGGCCGGCGCTATTATGGCGGCTGCCAGTTCGTCGATATTGCCGAGAGCCTGGCGATCGAGCGGGTGACGCGGCTGTTCGGCTGCAAACACGCCAATGTGCAGGGCAATTCCGGCAGCCAGGCCAACCAGGCGGTGTTTCTGGCCCTGCTGCAGCCGGGCGATACGTTTCTCGGCCTCGATCTCGCCGCTGGCGGACATTTGACGCACGGCTCGCCGGTCAACATGTCCGGCCGCTGGTTCAAGCCGGTTTCCTATGGGGTCGACCCGACCAGCCACCGCATCGACATGGATGCCGTGGCCAAGCTCGCCCAGCAGCACAGACCTAAGCTGATCATCGCCGGCGGCTCGGCCTATGCCCGCCATTGGGACTTCGCCAGGTTCCGTGAGATCGCCGATCAGGTCGGCGCGGTGTTCATGGTCGACATGGCGCATTTCGCCGGCCTTGTGGCCGGTGGCGCGCATCCTTCGCCGTTCCCGCATGCCCATGTGGTGACGTCGACCACGCACAAGACCCTGCGCGGACCGCGCGGCGGCCTGATCCTGACCAACGATGACGAGATCGCCAAGAAGATCAATTCGGCGATCTTCCCCGGCCTGCAGGGCGGGCCGCTGATGCATGTGATCGCCGCCAAGGCGGTCTCCTTCGGCGAGGCGCTGCGGCCGGATTTCGCGCTTTATGCGCAGCAGGTCGTCGCCAACGCCAAGGCGCTCGGCGAGGCGATCAAAAGCGGCGGCTATGATCTTGTGACCGGCGGCACCGACAACCATCTGCTGCTTGTCGATCTGCGTTCGCGCAAATTGACCGGCAAGGCGGCGGAAGCCACACTGGGGCGTGCTCACATCACCTGCAACAAGAACGGCGTGCCCTTCGATCCGGAAAAGCCGTTCGTCACCTCGGGCATTCGTCTCGGATCGCCGGCTGCAACATCGCGCGGCTTCGGTGTGGCGGAATTCAAGCTGGTCGGCGAACTGGTGGTTGAAACGCTGAACGGGCTCGCCGCCAATGGCGAGGCCGGCAACGGCGCCGTCGAGGCCAGCGTCAAGGCGCGCGTCTCGGAGCTGACCAAGCGGTTTCCGATTTACGGCTGATGGGGCGTAGATAAATTGAGTGGCCGGCGCGCGATCGCGCTGCCCGGCAAAGCGGGGAAAATGGGATGCGTTGTCCTTATTGCGGTACGCTCGACACGCAAGTGAAGGATTCGCGTCCGACCGACGACTCGGCCGCCATTCGCCGCCGCAGGGTATGCCCCGATTGTAACGGCCGTTTTACGACCTTCGAGCGCGTGCAATTGCGCGAACTCACAGTCATCAAGAAGTCCGGCCGGCGCGTGCCGTTCGACCGCGACAAGCTGGCCCGCTCGTTCGAGACGGCGCTGCGCAAACGCCCGGTCGAGCCGGAGAGAGTCGAGCGCATGGTCAACGGCATTGTCCGCCAGCTCGAAAGCTCGGGCGAATCTGAAATCGACAGCGGCAAGATCGGCGAACTCGTCATGGAAGGGCTGAAGTCGCTCGACAGCGTCGCCTACGTGCGCTTCGCCTCGGTCTACAGGAATTTCCGCGAGGCGCGGGATTTCGGCACCCTCATCGACGAGTTGAACGAGGAAGCGCCTGAATTGCCCAAGGCGGCGCTGAAGCCGGTCGCAGGTGGCGAGTGAATGTGATGACGGCGGTTTTGCCGGCGACAGCCCTAGAGCCGGATTTCGACGAGCGCGCCATGGCCGCGGCGATTGCGCTCGGCCGTCGCGAACTCGGCACCACCGCGCCCAATCCCGCCGTCGGTGCGCTTGTGGTGCGCGACGGCGTCATCGTCGGACGTGGCGCGACCCGCAAGGGCGGACGTCCACATGCGGAGACAGAGGCGCTGCAGCACGCCGGAGACCTGGCGCGCGGGGCGACGCTCTATGTCAGCCTCGAGCCTTGCAGCCATTTCGGCGTCACGCCGCCGTGCGCACAGGCGATCATCAATGCCGGCATCGTGCGCGTGGTCTCGGCAATGGACGATCCCGACCCGCGTGTGGCGGGCAGGGGGCATCGCATGTTGCGTGAGGCCGGCATCAACGTGACATTGGGTGTTGGTGCGGTGGCCGCGCATCGCGCCCATCTCGGCCATATCCTGCGCATCACCAGATTACGGCCGGAGATTACCCTGAAGCTGGCAGAAACCTCGGATGGTTATGCCGCCGGCGGCGAGCACGACCGGCGCCTGCACATCACCGGGCTTGCGGCGAACAATCGCGTGCAGATGATGCGCGCGGCCCATGATGCAGTAATGGTCGGCATCGGCACGGTGCTGGCTGATGATCCGCTGCTCACCGTGCGGCTGCAGGGGCTCGAGGCCCGCCAGCCAATCCGCGTGGTGCTCGACACCGATCTTCGCCTGCCGCTGCGCTCGCGCCTGGCCGCCACGGCGCCGGAGACGCCGGTGCTGGTGATCTGCGCGGACGATGCCAGCCCGCAGGCCGAACAGGCGCTGAAGCGGACGGGCATTCAGATTGCGCGCGTGCCGCGCGGCAGCGACGGTCATCTGGATATCGAGGCGGCGCTGAATGTTCTGGCGCGCCGCGGCGTCACCTGCGTCTTCAGCGAAGGCGGCCCGAAGATTGCCGCGCGCCTGATCGAGCTGGGGTTTGCCGACGAATGCGTGGTCTTCACCGCGCCCAAGCCGTTCGCCCGCCAGGGCGTTCCCGTGCTGTCCTCGGCGGCGCGGGCCCAGCTTGAAAATCCGCAGCTTTATGCACTGATCGAAGATGCGCATGCCGGTGTCGACCGCCTGCGCCGCTATGAACGGGTGTGGTGAGATGTTTACCGGTCTTGTCAGCGATGTCGGCGAAGTTCTGTCGGTCGAGGATCGCGGCGAACTGAAGCGCCTGCGCATCGCCTGCTCCTATGAAGCCGACACGATAGCGCTGGGCGCGTCGATCGCCTGTTCCGGGCCGTGCCTGACGGCGGTCGAGATCGGCGCCACCAATATGCATACCTGGTTCGATGTGGACGCCGCCGCCGAGACCCTGGCGCGCACCACGGTGGGAAGCTGGAAGCCGGGCACCCGCATCAATCTCGAACGCTCGCTGAAACTCGGCGATGAGCTTGGCGGTCATATGGTCGTCGGCCATGTCGACGATGTCGCCGAGATCGTCGCCCGGCGGGATTTCGACGGCATGTCGCAGTTCGACATTCGCGCGCCGCACGAACTGGCCCATTTCATAGCCGAAAAGGGCTCGGTTTCGCTTGACGGCACGTCGCTGACTGTCAATACGGTCGAAGGCGACGTGTTCACCGTCCTGCTCATTCCCCATACCCTGGCGGTGACGACCTGGGGCGAGCGCAAGGCCGGCGACAAGCTGAATATCGAAGTCGACTTGATGGCGCGCTATGCGGCGCGTCTGGTGGACGCAAGACCGAAGTAAAGCCGCCGAAATACAGGCCAGCGCCACAGTAAAGGCTGGCGCTAACCTGTTAACGACCGCGCCGTGCTTGCACGGGTCGGCTGCGGTCTTTATTGAATGCGCTGTATCGGCCGTCCGTTCCGATTTCCGCTTGAAGAGTTGCATCCCTATGGCCGAACCCCGCAGAGTCCCCACCCAGCCCTTGCCGCAAGCGGACGGCGCACGTTTCCTGATCGTCGAGGCGCGCTATTATGACGCCATCGGAGAAATGCTGCTCGACGGGGCGAAGCACGCCCTCAGCGCAGCCGGCGCCACCTTCGACGTCATCGGCGTGCCCGGCTCGCTGGAAATTCCGGCGGCCATCCGCATTGCGACGTCGCGCGGCGGCTATGCCGGGGCGCTGGCGCTGGGGTGCGTCATTCGCGGCGAGACTTATCATTTTGAAATCGTCGCCAACGAAAGCTCGCGCGCGCTGATGGATCTGTCGGTCTCGCAAATGCTGCCGATCGGCAACGGCATCCTGACGACAGAAAACGAAGAGCAGGCGGTTGTCCGCGCCGATCCGAAACAGGGCGACAAGGGCGGCGATGCGGCGCGTGCCGCCCTGTCGCTTTATCATCACAAGCGAACGGCGGGTCTGGTCTGATGGCGCGGCAGCACAAGGCAGCAGCGCGCCTTGCCGCCGTGCAGGCGCTCTACCAGATGGAAGTCGCCGGCAAGGGTGTGCACGAGATCATTGCCGAGTTTGAGACGCACTGGATCGGCGGCGAGATCGAGGGCGACCAATACGAGGAAGCGGATATCGAATTGTTCCGCGACATCGTGCAGGGCGTGTTGGGCGACCAGGTCGCCATCGACCGCGCTGCCGACAAGGTGTTGCAGCAGGGCTGGCCGCTGCGCCGGGTCGAGGCGGTGATGCGCGCCATTCTGCGCGCCGGCGTCTATGAACTGAAAAGCCGCGCCGATGTGCCGGCCCGTGTTATCATCACCGAATATGTCGATGTCGCCGCGGCCTTTCTCGCCAGCAACGAAGTCGGCATGACCAATGCCGTGCTGGACCGCCTCGCCAGGGATTTGCGCGCCGACGAGTTCCTGACACGCGCCTGAACAGGAGAACGGTTTGGCATCAGATTTTTCGGAAGATGATCTGATCGCGACCTTGTTCGCACCGATCGCAGGCGCTGCGGGGCTCGGCCTGCTCGACGACGCGGCCTTGATCGATGCGCCCGACGGCATGCAGATCGTCGCCACCAAGGATGCGGTGGTGGCGGGCGTGCATTTCTTTCCTACCGATGCGCCGGGCGACATCGCCCGCAAGGCATTGCGCGTCAACATCTCCGACCTTGCAGCGAAGGGCGCCGATCCGCTCGGCTTTCTGCTGGCGATCCTGCTGCCGCCCGATCTCGACGAGCGCTGGCTGCAAAGCTTCGCCCAGGCGCTGGGCGAGGATGCACGGCTGTTTCACTGTCCGCTGCTCGGCGGCGACACCGTGCGCACGGACGGACCGCTGTCGCTATCGATCACTGCGCTCGGCTCGGCGCCGCGCGGACGCATGGCGCGGCGTACCGGCGCCAAGGCGGGCGATCTCATCTATGTCAGCGGCAGCATCGGCGATGCGGCGCTGGGCCTGCGCGTGCGCGCGGCGGCGGCGGCCGATCTTGCATGGATCGAACTGCTGTCGGACCAGGCGCGGGCGCATCTGCTGCGCCGCTATCTCGTGCCCGAGCCGCGCCTGGCGCTGGCCCATGCCGTGCGCTCGCTGGCGCACGGCGCGATGGATGTGTCGGACGGCCTGGCCGGCGATCTCGCCAAAATGCTGCGCGTGTCGAAAGTCTCAGGCCAGGTCGACCTGGCGCGCATGCCGTATTCGCTTGCGGCCAGGGAAGCGATCGCGCTTGCGCCCGGCTTGGGCGATGTGACGCTCACCGGTGGCGACGATTACGAGATTCTCTGCACCCTCGCGCCCCAGAACGCCGGGCAGTTCGAAACGGCGGCGCGAACCGTCGGTGTCGCGGTGACGCGTATCGGCGAGGTCACAGCGGGGCCTTCAGAGTTGCCGCAGTTCATCGAACAAGACGGCGCTGTACGAACCTTCGCGAAAGGTTCGTACAGCCATTTTTGACGAGCGTTGGGGGCGTCTACCAGTAGCCGCGGCGCCACATCCTTCTGCGCCATACCCTTCTGCGCCACCTGCGCCGCCGCCACACCGGCCGGCCCCACATCCGCCGCCGCCACATCCGCCTTCGCCAGAAGCGACGGCGCCGGAATGGCCTGCGGTAGTAATATTGGGCTTCGGCGGCCTCGTCCGCAGGGGCATCCGGGTTCACCTGATCGACGAGGCCTTGTCGAAGGGCTTCCTCATCGCGCGGCGCGGCAAGAGCTCCACTCACCATCGGAACCAGAGCCGCCACGCCGGCGACGGCCACCAACGATCTCAGAAACAATCTACGATCCATCATGAGCCTCCCTTGGATAGGCTGGGCGAGAACCTGCGAAGCGTTGGATGCATTCGCCCCCCTTTAATGGCCAAGAGGACGGTAGGTTCCTTCGCTCAGGAACGGGCCCCGGCGGCCGAGGTTGCCGTTGAGGGATCGCTGTTGCGCATTCGCCACCAGCCCTGCTAGGCCAGATCATGGCCATCCGCATCCATTCGCGTTCCGTGCTCTATTTCGATGCCGTCCGCCGCACCGGATCGATCCGCGAGGCGGCGCGCAAGCTGAATGTCGCGGCTTCGGCGATCAGCCGCCAGATCATCAAGCTCGAGGCCGAATGTGGCGCGCCCTTGTTCGACAGGCTGACGGACAGCTTCAAGCTCACGGCGGCAGGCGAAGTGTTCGCCAGCCATGTCATCACCGTTCTGCAGGACACGCGAAGAGTCGAGGCAGACCTCGATGCGCTCAAGGGCGTGCGGCGCGGCGAGATTACGGTGGCCTGCGTCGAAGGCGCGGCGTTCGGCATATTGCCGGGGGCGATGGCCGCCATGCGGGCGCGATATCCGGGCATCGGCATGCGCATCCAGGTCATGTCCATAGGACAAGTCGCGCAGGCGGTCGCGACCGGCGACGTCGACATCGGGCTGACGTTTTCCCTGTCGCGCAACGACAGCCTGCGTCAGGTGTTCCACGAGCGTATCCCCATGGGCGTCACCATGCGGCCGACCCATCCGCTGGCGCACGAAAAATTCGTCACCGTGCCGATGTGCCTGCCTTATCCGTTCATTCTTCTCAACGGGACTTTGTCGTTGAACCCGGTCATCACGCCGCTGCTGAACCGCTATCGCGACAGGCTCATCATTGCGGCCCAGGCCGATTCATTCGAGCTGATGCGGCGCCTCGCCATCAAGCTCGATGCGCTGACCATCCAGGCCCGGATGGGCCTCGATGACGAGATCGCCAGCGGCGAGATGGTGCATGTGCCGCTGCATGCGCAGGCGCCGATCACCACGGAATTCGGCATCTATGTCCGCGCCGGCCGGTTCCTGTCGAGCACGGTCGACACGTTCCTGGTTCTTCTGCGCGAAGAATTCGACCGACAAATATTGCGCGGCAACGGCCCGGCGCTCCCCGCGGGCAAGCCGGCAAAGCCTGCCGCAGCCAAGCCCGCGGCCGGGCGCCGCCGGCGGCCCGCCGCGAAACGATCGGCAGGCGCCGTCAAGGCATGAACGAGCGGTCGACGACGCTTTCCGGATCGACCTTGTCAAGCGGCAGGTTCTGAGAGGCGGCAATCACGTTCCAGGTGCGCGTCAGCATGTCCTTGCTGAAGGCTCCCATGCCGTCGCGCGTGCTGATCTCGTTGCGGATCAGCGGTTCGGTGGCGTCGAGTTGCAGGCGTGCGATGCGCGGGTCGATCTCCGGCACCATTTTCTTCAGGTCGGCGATGGTTGCGTCACGATTGTCGAGGGCAAAGGCGAAGCCCTTGGCGAAGGCCCGCACGAACCGTTTGGCAAGGTTGGGATTTTCCTTGAGCATGCGTTCGGACGTCATCAGCACGAGGCCGTAGCCTTCAAGTCCGTAGTCGGCCCAGGGCATGAAATGGGATTCCTGACCTGCCTGCTTCAAGACCTCGATGAAGCGCGGCGCCGTCGTCACCCAGGAACTGACGGCATCGACCTGGCCGGTGACCAGCATGGCCGCGGTCGCGGCCGGATCGACCTGCTTGCGTATGATATCGGACGGCTCCAGGCCGTTCTTGCGCACCACGAAATCCCAGAGCGCATAGGACGACGAGACGGAAGTTGCCGCGAGCGTCCGGCCCTTCATGTCGGCGATGGTGCGGATGCCGCTTGATTTGCGCACGATCGTGCCGTCCGGCTGTTTCGTATACATGGAATAGATCGCCTTGATCGGCACCGGATTTTCGGCCGTCGTCTGCAGCAGCGCGGTCAATCCGACGGTTCCGAAATCCGTCGCTCCCGTCGCCATCCGGGTCAGCACGTCGTTGCCGCCGCGGCCGGACACGACGGTCGCGTCGATGCCTTCGGCAGCGAAGAAGCCCTGTTGAACGGTCGCATAGGCATAGGCCTTGTCGCCGGCGGGAAGGTAATCGATTTGAAAGACGACCTTGTCGGCAGCGCTTGCCGCTCCGCACAGCAGCATCGCGAACGTGAATGCAAAGCGTCCGATCATTGAAGTCTCCATGGCTGCCTGGGGTAAAGCAAGCGCCACTGTGCGTGACAAATGCATATTGGCGCACGGGTCGTTGCTGCATCAGCAACAGTGAAGTTTAACTCTCTGCCGTTGCCGGGTTGAGCACGGCTTGTCGCCAAAATGATGATGGACGGCAACACCGATCGCGCCTAAGTCCGGAGCATACCGGAGGAAAGTCATGCAAGCGGTCTGGCAGGAAAAGGAACTGTCCCCCCATCTCGGCACGGCGCTCTATGGGGTCGATATCCGGGCGCAGAGGACGCCGGCTTTCGCGCGGCAGTTGAAGCAATTGCTTGCCCGGCGCGGTGTCGTCGTTCTGAAAGATCAGCAGCTCGAGCCACAGGACCAACTGGATTTCACCCGCCTGCTTGGGCAGCCGATCCTCAATTTTCCGCACGAATTCACCTGGCTGGGGATGCGCGAAATTGCGATCCTGTCGAACATACTTGTCGACGGCAAGCCGATCGGCAATCGTGCCGTCGGGCGCAACTGGCATACGGATTTTACCTTCAAGGAATTTCCGGCCGCCTATACGATGCTCTACGGCATCGAGGTGCCGAATGAAGGCGGCGGCACTGGCTTCGCCAGGCTGCAAAAGGCTTATGAAGAACTGTCCCTATCGGAGCGGGAGATGTTGCGCGGCCGCAACGCCACCTACAGCTATGCGAAGCTGCAGGAGCGCATCCGAGGCGGACGACCTGCGACGCACATTGTCAGCGAACCCGACGTGACGCATCCGCTGATGCGCGTGCATCCTGAAACGGGCGAAGCAGGCCTGTTCATCAACCACAACGATCTTCTGCAGATCGAAGGTTTTTCGGAAGACGAAAGCCTGGCGTTCGCCGACAGGATCCTGGCGTCGGCCTGCAGCGATGACGCCATCATCGAACATCGTTGGGAGCCGAACGATCTCGTCATCTGGGACAACCGCGTCGTCCTGCACATAGGCCTGCCGTATGACATGGAGAAGGAGAGACGCCTCCTGCATCGCACGATGGTGCAGGGCGAGCGGCCGATCGCTATGCTTTGAATGTTTTCAAGCGGGAAAAGCTATCAGAAGCCCTCATCCTGAGAGTCTGGCTGAAAAGTAACGCTGTCATTCCCGACGTCCGCGAAGCGGGCGAGCGGGAATCCAGAAAGCCAAGGTCTCCTTGTTGCCCCTGGATTCCCGCTCTGCGCTTCGCTTGGCGGGAATGACACACTAAGATCGAGTCAAAACAGCAAGATAGAAAGCCCTGAAAAATGGGCGTTACTTTTCAGTCAGATTCTGATGAGCCTGCGTAGCAGGCGTCTCGAAGGACGGGGGCGTGTGGTAGAATCACGGTGAGCGGTGTCACAGCAGGGCTTTAACTATCTATGGATATTGGCTTTCATCAATAGCAGCCGATTGACTGCGGCCTGACGCCCCCGTCCTTCGAGACGGCGCTGCGCGCCTCCTCAGGATGAGGGCTTCTGTTGATGTTGGGCCTTTCAGATATCTTAGCAATTCAACCCGCCTCGTTGATCCGAAAGCCCGTGCCATCGCGCTCGACCCAGCCGAAGCCGGGAAACGGGAGATGGGCGCCGAGCGCGCGGATGTTGTCCTTGACGCACATTTCAAGCACCCGCCGGCGCGATTTCGCAGCCTGCGCGCCGTCGAGATCGTAGACGACCTGGACTTCGGGCTTGGCGAACTGGATCTGTGCATAGTGCACGACGTCGCCCCACATGATCGCGGTGTCCTTGCCGGAGTTGACGATCCAGGCGGTGTGGCCCGGCGTGTGGCCGGGGCAGAGATGGGCTGCGACGCCTGAGATGCCGCCGCCTTCCTTGACGATATGCAGACGGTCGCGGTAGGGCCGCGTATCGGCCTCCACATGCGGCAGGTTCTTGTCGATGCGCGGGTCACCGCAAGGCTTCTGCGCGAACCAGAAATTGGCTTCGGCCTCATGCACGAAGACTTCCGCATTGGGGAAGTTGGCTTTGCCGGTGTGATCGATCAGCCCGTACATGTGATCGGGGTGCAGATGCGTGAGGAAAATATAATCGATGTCGGCGGGGTCGATGCCGGCAGCCTTGAGGTTGCCGATGAGCAGGCCAAGGGACGGATACATGCGCTCGGCCGAGCCGGTGTCGATGAGCGCCAGCTTGTCGCCGATTTTCAACAAGTATTCGTTGACCGACATGTAGAAGACGTCGCCGAACTCGTGGCCGGTCATGCGCACGGTGTCTTCCGGCGACAGGCCGATCACCTTGTCGTTGGCGGTCGGCAGCAGGCCGTCGCAGAAGGCCAGCACTTCGATGTCGCCGATCATGCGGCTTGGCTGTTTTTCGATCGCAAATGGGACGTTCATGTTTCCTCCGTTTGTTTTGTTTGAGATTATGGCGTGAACAGCTTGGCGACTGCGGCGGCGGCGGCCCTGGAGTCATCGGCGCCGACGATTGCGGAGACGATTGCAAGACCATCGGCGCCGGCTTCCAGCACCGCTGCGGAATTGGTCGCGTTCAATCCGCCGATCGCCATGACTGGTTTGAAGCTCAGCGCGCGCAGCGCCCGAAACCCTTCGACACCCAGCGGCGTCGAGGCGTTGGCCTTGGTCGTCTGCAGATAGAGTGGACCGATGCCGAGATAGTCGGTGCGTTTCGCATCGTCGCGTTCGATCTGCGTGCGGTTGGTGATCGAGAGGCCGATGATCTTGTCCGGGCCGATCAGTTGCCGGACGATTTCGACCGGCATGTCGGTCTGGCCGACATGGACCCCATCGGCGTCGATGGCCTGGGCGATATCGACCCGGTCGTTGATGATCAGCGGCACGCCCAGCGGCTTGAGCAGGGTCTTGAGCGCCACGGCCTCGGCGAGAAACTCGCGCGTCGAGGCGTCCTTCTCGCGCAGTTGCACCATCGTCACGCCGCCCTGGACGGCGGCGGAGACGACATCGACGAGACTGCGGCCGCGCGACAGGCCGCGGTCGGTGACGAGACACAGGCGCCAGATCTTCGGATCGTAAGTCATGCAATAACCTTAAGGCGGCCGGTGATATCGGCCGGTGTGATGGCGTCAAGCGTGTCGATAAAAGCAACGCGGAAGGAGCCTGGATGGCGCGCCGTTTCTGCCGCCATGTCGCCGGCGACGCCGTAGACCGCCAGCGCGGCGATGGCAGCCTCGAGGGGGGTGGGAGCAATGGCGAGAAAACCACCCATGACGCTCGACAGCGAGCACCCGAGCGCCGTGACTTTCGTCATCAACGGCGAGCCGTTGGCGAGGCGTACAACCTGCTGGCCGTCAGTGGCGACATCGACTTCACCGGTCGCCACCACCGTGCAGCCGAAGTGTCTGGCGAGTTCGATGCAGAACAACTGCGCTTCCGATGTGGTATTGGTGCTGTCGGTGCCGCGCGGCGTCGCCTTCGTCTGGGTCAGGCCGGCGAGGCGCGCCACCGCAATGATCTCGGAGGCGTTGCCGCGCAGGATGGCCGGTCGCGCCTTCATCAGGTCGAGAACGACGCCATTGCGAAAATCCATCGGACCGACGGCGACAGGGTCGAGCAGCCAGGGCGTGCCGACTTTGTGGGCGACATCGACGGCGATTTGCATGGCCTTCGCGGTTGCGGCCGAAAGGGTGCCGATGTTGACGACAAGCGCGCCGGCGATCGGCGTAAACTGCGGCGTTTCCTCCGGCGCATGCACCATGGCCGGCGCCGCACCGATCGCCAGCAGGGCGTTGGCGGCAATGTCCATCGAGACGTAATTGGTGATGTTCTGGACCAGCGGACGCCGGGCGCGCAGTTCGCTCAGCAGGCGGCCGGCCAGACCAGCGAGATCGGTAGCTTGGGGATTGGGGCGTACATCGACCAAAGTGTATTTCCTCTCGACGCGACGGTGATAACCCATCTCTCGTCCGTTATTCAAAACATTCCCGGCTGTGTGCTGTAAAACACAAATAAATCAGGGATCTACATATTGCAAAGTTGGCAATGCCGCGAGCGTCGATCTATAGGTGGGGCTGGAGGAAGCGCATGTCGGCTACTACCATTGCAACCGAAATCGACGATCGTACGGCGAAGGCCAGCATTCTGCGCCTTGCCGTCGCGCAGGCGCTGGCGGGCGCCAACTCGACAGTGGTGATGACGACCGGCGGCATTGTCGGGTCGATCCTGGCGCCCCGCAGCGACCTGGCGACCTTGCCAGTCACGACCTACGTCATCGGCACGGCGCTCTCGACGCTTCCCGCCGGGTGGATCGCCCGGCATTATGGCCGTCGCACGTCCTTCCTCGTCGGCGCAAGCTGCGGCGTGATGATCGGCTTGGTTGCAGCCCTGGCTATCTATCTCGGATCGTTCGCCCTGTTCTGCTTCGCGACCTTTGTCGGCGGCGCCTATCAGGCAGTGGCTCATTCGTTTCGTTTTGCCGCCACCGACGTGGCAAGTCCGTCGCTGCGGCCGAAGGCGATTTCCTGGGTCATGATCGGTGGCGTTTTCTCCGGCATTCTGGGGCCGCAACTCGTCAATCACACGATGGACCTGCTATCGCCGCATCTGTTCATGGCGAGTTTTCTGGCGCAGTCCGCCGTTGCCGTTGTCTGCATGGTGGTGCTGGCAGGGACAAATATTCCCAAGCCGACGGCGGCTTCCCTGAAAGCCGGGCGGCCGCTGCGCGAGATCGCCCTGCAGCCCCGCTTCATCACCGCGGTCGCCTGCGGCATGATCTCCTATTCGATGATGAACCTGGTGATGACGTCGGCGCCGCTGGCGATGAAAATGTGCGGCCTGCCTTTGTCGGACGCCAGTTGGGGCATCCAGTGGCATGTGCTGGCCATGTTCGGGCCGAGCTTTTTCACCGGCAGCCTGATCACGCGTTTCGGCGCTCCCCGCATTGTCGCCACTGGCTTCGTCATCATGATCGCCGCTGCCGCGACGGGATTGCAGGGCATCACCGCCGCGCATTTCTGGGCGGCGTTGATCCTGATCGGCCTCGGCTGGAATTTCGGCTTCGTCGGTGCTTCCGCCATGGTGGTCGAGACCCATCGTCCGGAAGAGCGCAACAAGGTGCAGTCGTTCAACGACTTCCTTGTCTTCGGCTTCATGGCGATCGCGTCGTTTTCGTCGGGCCAGATGCTGGCCCACTCGGGGTGGGCGCTGGTCAACTGGGTCGTGTTCCCGCCCGTCGCGCTGGGTCTCTTCGCGCTCATGGCGAGCGGTGCGTTCAAACGAAGGCGGACGGCAGAGGCCTGAGCGCGTTTTCCAGCGGCGAATCAGTTCCGACCAGAACCGCGGATTTCACTGTTTCCGACGGAGTCGGCAGCAGGATGCTCGCTGAAAACATTGGAAATTGGTCTTAACTGCACCTGCAAGCCGTCCTTGACATTGCGGGCACGGCTTCTTTCTGGCATAGGGCTTTCCGGCTTTGGCGGCCACGTTGCTGACATAATTCTTTCGGGCCGCCTGCAGGATCGTGGATTTCCGCGGTTCTCGTGTGGAAACCAAGAAGGGCGGAGCTCGATGAGTCCCATTCTACTGATTATCGCGGGTGGCCTGTTGTCGCTCGTTTATGGCGTTGCAACGGCTTCGTCGCTGATGAAGGCTGATGCCGGTTCGCAGCGCATGCAGGAAATTTCAGGTGCGGTCGCGGAAGGTGCGCAGGCCTATCTGAAGCGTCAGTATCTCTCGATCGCCGCCGTCGGCGTCATCATCTTTCTGGCGCTGGGCTATTGGCTCGGCTGGCTGGTCGGCATCGGCTTCCTCATCGGCGCCGTACTCTCGGGCGCGGCCGGCTTCATCGGCATGAACGTCTCGGTCCGCGCCAACGTGCGTACGGCGCAGGCGGCCACCAAGTCGCTCGCTGCCGGCCTCGACATCGCCTTCAAGGCGGGTGCGATCACCGGCATGCTGGTCGCCGGTCTCGCACTGCTCGGTGTCGCCGTCTACTACTGGGTCCTCACCGGTCCGATGGGGCTGCAGGTCTCCAACCGCACGGTCATCGACTCGCTGGTGGCGCTGGGCTTCGGCGCCTCGCTGATCTCGATCTTCGCCCGTCTCGGCGGCGGCATCTTCACCAAGGGCGCCGACGTCGGCGCCGATCTCGTCGGCAAGGTCGAGGCCGGCATTCCGGAAGATGATCCGCGCAATCCCGCCACCATCGCCGACAACGTTGGCGACAATGTCGGCGACTGCGCCGGCATGGCGGCCGATCTGTTCGAGACCTATGCGGTGACCGTGGTCGCGACCATGGTGCTCGGCTCGATCTTCTTTGCCAGCCAGGCGGCGCTCGGCGCTTCCATGCTCTATCCGCTGGCGATCTGCGCAACCTGCATCGTGACCTCGATCATCGGCACCTATTTCGTCAAGCTGGGCGCCAACAACTCGATCATGGGCGCGCTCTACAAAGGCCTGATCGTCACCGGCGTCTTGTCCATCGGCGGTCTTGCCCTGGCGACGCACTGGCTGGTCGGCTGGGGTGAAATGGGCAAGGTCTCGGGCCAGTCGATCACCGGCACCAACCTGTTCATCTGCGGTCTTGTCGGTCTCATCGTCACCGGCCTGATCGTCTGGATCACCGAATATTATACGGCAACCGGTAAGCGCCCGGTCGTCTCGATCGCGCAGTCGTCGGTTACCGGCCATGGCACCAACGTGATCCAGGGCCTTGCCGTGTCGCTCGAATCGACGGCGCTGCCGGCCATCGTCATCGTCGGCGGCATCATCGCCACCTCGCAGCTCGCCGGCCTCTACGGCACGGCGATCGCGGTGACCACCATGCTCGGCCTTGCCGGCATGATCGTCGCGCTCGACGCCTTCGGCCCGGTCACCGACAATGCCGGCGGCATTGCCGAAATGGCAGGCCTGCCCAAGGAAGTGCGTCATTCGACGGATGCGCTCGATGCGGTCGGCAATACCACCAAGGCCGTCACCAAGGGCTATGCGATCGGCTCCGCCGGCCTCGGCGCGCTGGTGCTGTTTGCCGCATACACCAACGACCTGCAGGCGTTCATCGACCAGGGCCGTCCGTACTTCAAGGATGTCGCCAAGGTCTCGTTCGACCTGTCGAACCCCTATGTCGTCGCGGGCCTGATCTTCGGCGGTCTCATCCCCTACCTGTTCGGCGGCATCGCCATGACGGCCGTCGGCCGCGCGGCGGGCTCGGTTGTGGAGGAGGTGCGCCGCCAGTTCCGCGAAATGCCCGGCATCATGCAGGGCACCCAGCGTCCGGACTACGGTCGCGCGGTGGACATGCTGACCAAGGCGGCGATCAAGGAAATGATCATCCCGTCGCTGCTGCCCGTGCTGGCGCCGTTCGTCGCCTATTTCGGCGTGCTGTGGATCTCCGGCTCCAAGGCCAATGCCTTCGCGGCTCTGGGCGCCTCGCTGCTGGGCGTGATCGTCAATGGCCTGTTCGTCGCCATTTCGATGACATCGGGCGGCGGCGCCTGGGACAATGCCAAGAAGAGCTTTGAAGACGGGTTCGTCGACAAGGACGGCGTCAAGCACCTCAAAGGCAGCGAGGCGCACAAGGCCTCCGTCACCGGTGACACCGTCGGCGACCCCTACAAGGACACGGCGGGTCCCGCCGTGAACCCGGCGATCAAGATCACCAACATCGTCGCGCTGCTGCTGCTGGCCATCTTGGCGCACTGAGCGGCCGTAGAGTGTGAATACGGAAAGGGCGGGGGAAACCTCGCCCTTTTTGTTTGTGTGATCTGCCGGAAAATTGAATCCCTGGAATCGTTTGCGGCGCTTCGTGCAAGTTTTGATTCAGGTTGAGGTCGCGCCGCCGGCATTTCTGACGCGGTGGAGAAAGCCGAGTGATCCGACGATCATCGGCCGTGCAGTTGGAATGGCAATTGATATTCGTGCTTGAAGAAAATTGAATCCGGAGAATCGCTTGCCGGGCTTTCTTCAGGTTATGATTCAAGCCCAGCCGTCATTCCACGGTGGCGCTGACGATCGGGCCCTGCGTCATGCCGATGGCGAAGTGCGCAATCTCGCGGACCTTGTCCGCCTCACCTGCTTCCACGGTCACCTTCCAGTCGGCAAAGACCCGCCAGCCAATCGTGAAATGTCCGAGGCTGGCGAGAAAGACGCGACCATCGACGACCATCGGCAGCAGCAGCGGCCTGGTGTCGGTCAGCGCGGCCGCAGTCTCGGGTTTTGCGGCCTTGTCGTCGGCCGGCGCGTCTTCAGGATCGGGATGGTCGGCGATCCGCTTCAGGCGCCGATATTCGTCGCCTTGCGGGCCGGTCAGGGCCGCGAGCAATTTTGCCTCCGCGCCGGCGCGATCCTCCTGCGTCTGCCTGACCAGGTCGAGCGCTGCGCGCTGGAACCCGCCGCAGCCACCCTTGCCGCAGGTGTTGGGCTCCCATTTGTTGAGCCCGGCCCAATCGTTGAACGTCTTTGCCGGATCGAAGCGCGGGGCGAAGACAAAGCTGGCCCTGCACGGTTTCTGCCATTTGCCCGCGCTCCATGGCGTCAGGACCAATGACGAGGTGAGGCTCGGCCCCGCGCTGAGGTCGTCGTCGATCACGACGGGAAGGCCATTCGCCGAGGCGAAGGACCGCGTCTGGCCGCAGGAACTGCCCACATCGTTTTCCCAGCTCTCGGGCGAAGGAACCAGGCTCGCCTGTCCGCGGTTCGCGGAGAAAAACACGGTCGAATTGCAATGCAGGGTGCCGGCGACGGTGTTGGCGGCAAACAGATCGCTGCCCGGCAGACTGGAGACCGTCACTGCTTCTTCGTTGCCGACGAACGCCTTCAGCAGTTCGGGTGCCGGGGTGAGGGGCGGTCGCAGCCGCTTCACCTCCTTGATGAACGCCTGGTCCGAATAGGCCTTCAGCAAGAAGCGCGTCTTTCCGGAAACGAATCCGGCGGAGGGCTTGTTCATCAATGTGCCGACCATGTCGCCAGGGGCATCGCCATTGGATGGCCAATTGCGTTTGACCAGAGTCACCACATGCCCGGCTGCGGCCGCGCACGAGGCCGCTGCTTGTGCAGCCTGGACCAGCGCGATGGTCACGGCGCAGGCGACCGAGGCGCGTTTGGCGACAGCAGAAAACGGCATGAAAATCTCCCGCTATGGCGAAAGCCTGAATCGCTGGAATCGCTTACCTGCATTTCTGCAGGTTGTGAGTCAGGTTCAGGCCGCGCTTTGCGCCGGACGTCAGGAGAAGCGCAGCAGGTTCTGCATCATGTTTTTCAGGAAGGATGTTTCGCCGCCGGCGGTGGGCGTCGTGCGGTCGAGGAAGTTGATGACCTTGCCGTCTTCCAGGCCGTAATTGGCGATGCGCTGAACCTTTTTGTTCTTGTCGAAATAGACCGCGAAAATCCGCTGATCGGTGATGGTCGGCTGCATGAAGGCGAGCTTACGTTCCGTCTTCTGGCTGATGTAGTACCAGGCGTCGCCACCGACGGTCGAGGTGGTGGAAGGGGTGCCGAGAACGACCAGGGTCTGTTCGGCCGAAGAGCCCATCTTGATCTGGCTCATGGTCTTGTCGTCGATCACATAGCCGCGGTACACGTCGCCGTCATATCCCATGCAGCCGCCCAGGCTCGTGGCAAGCGCCGCGGCCAACGAGAAGCCCATCATTTTAGACCGGATATTCAGCTTCGTCATTCTTGTTCCCCGAGCCGGACACAGGCGCAACGCGCGCATAATATAGAATTTTACTTGCATCCGTGACCGGCGATGCCTAACCCCCGGAGGCGCGAATTGCAAGGTTTGCGTTTACGAAAGGTAATCAAGGCCGCCGCATCGCGTCCTTGGCGAAAGCAGACAGAAATCATCGATGGCATTCAGTTTTCTCCGTCGCTCCCGCAATCGGGAATTGATTGATCGCCTTAACGGCGAGATCATGGCGGCGTCGCGTCAGCCCGCCTTTTTTACGGGTTATGGGGTGGCGGATACGGTTGCCGGGCGGTTCGAAACCCTGTCCCTGCACGCAGGACTGGTGATCTGGCGGACCGAGACCCTGCCCGAGCCGGGGCCGGACCTGGCCCAGGATCTGACCGACGCGGTGTTCCGCAATATCGATATCGCGCTGCGCGAAATGGGTGTCGGCGACGTCGCCATGCCCAAGAAAATGAAGGTCATGGCGCAAGGCTATCTTGGCCGCACCGTCGCCTACCGTACCGGCCTGCACGAGCCGGAAACCGATGTTCTGGCGCGCGCGCTCGCCCGCAACGTCTATGGCGACGAGAATTTATATGAGAGCGCCGACTGCCAGCGCCTGACCCGCTACACGCGTCGCTTGCACGAGGCTTACGAGCCGCTGAGCCTCGAAACCATCATGGCCAGGCCGTTGCCGGTGGTGGTTGCATCGGATGTGTCCTGAGAACCGGGAGCGCAAGATGAAGCACGACGATCTTTCGAAAGCCAAATCCGCCAGATCGGCAAAGGCGAAGCCCGCCTTCTCGCGGCCGGTGCTGATCACCGACCTGTTGCGCGATCCTGACCGGAGCTGGGACATCGAGGCAGACACTGACGAACGTCAGGCCCTGAGCGAACTCAACGAGATCGAGGGCATCGCCTCCCTGAAGGCGAAGTTCAATGCGGTCAAGGCCGGGAAATTCATCCGCATCACCGGCCGGCTCGACAGCCGGCTGACCCAGCAATGCGTCGTGTCGCTGGAGCCGTTCGAAACGGAAATCTCGGAAGAGATTGACGCCCGCTTTTTCGAGGAGCCGACGGGGCCGGCCCGGCGCGCCGCCCGCGATGCGCGGTCGGAGCGGACGGCTGGGACGACGGGGGCCCTTGGTCGCAAGACCGCGCCGGCGCCGCGCAAGCTGCCCGAGCCGGTCTCGATGGACGAGGACGAGGCGGAAGCCGTGGTCGACGGCAGGATCGATCTGGGCGCGCTTGCGAGCGAATTTCTGACCCTCGCGCTCGACCCTTATCCACGCAAACCCGGTGTCGCTTTCGACGCATCCGTGGTGGAGAATTCCGTCGAATCGCCATTTTCCGAGCTTGGCGCTTTGAAGGGCGAGGGGCGCAAGAAACGGTAAGATTTCTTGTTGCGGAAGGCGCGTGCGCGGGATTGCCTTCCAGGTCCAAATAGCTATTGTCCGCGCGGAAATGCCCGAACGGGCGCCCGCCGATGTGATCGCGCAGGGTAGGAGCGGTTTGCGGTATGGCGAAGCCCGTCAGGATTTCTCTGGACGGTATGGGCGGTGATCACGGTCCGTCGGTCGTCGTGGGCGGCGCGGCCCTGGCGCACGAGCGGCGGCCCGACACCCAGTTCATCATCTTCGGCGATCAGGCGATCATCGCGCCGCTGCTGGCGCAGCACAAGGCACTGGCTGCAAACACGAAGCTCGTTCACACCGGCGTCGCCGTGCGCATGGACGACAAGCCCAGCCAGGCCCTGCGCAAAGGACGGCGGACGTCGTCCATGTGGCTGGCCATCGAGGCGGTCAAGCGCGGCGAGGCGGATGTGGTCGTCTCGGCCGGCAATACCGGCGCCCTGATGGCGATGGCGAAAGTCTGCCTGAACACAATGGCGCAGATCGACCGCCCGGCGCTGGCGGCGCTGTGGCCGACGGTGCGCGGCGAATCCGTCGTGCTCGACCTCGGCGCGTCGATCGGCGCCGATGCCCAGCATCTCGTCGACCTGTCGATCATGGGCGCGGCCATGGCGCGCATCGTGCTGGGGATCGAAAATCCGACGGTCGGCCTGCTGAATGTCGGCGTCGAGGAGATCAAGGGCATCGAGGAGGTGAAGGCCGCCGGCCGCATCCTGCGCGAAGTCAAACTGCCGAACCTCACCTATCACGGCTTTGTCGAGGGTGACGATCTGGGCGCGGGCACGACCGATGTGGTCGTCACCGAAGGTTTTACCGGCAATATCGCCCTGAAAACAGCCGAGGGCACGGCCCGGCAGATCGCTCAATATCTGCGCGAGGCGATGGGCGCGAGCCTGATGTCGAAGATCGGCTATCTGTTCGCACGCCGGGCATTCGATGCCCTGAAAGCCAAAATGGACCCGCGTACGGTGAACGGGGGCGTGTTTCTGGGTCTCGACGGCGTCGTCATCAAAAGCCATGGCTCGACCGATGCCCTGGGCTATTGCGGCGCGATCGAGATCGGCTACGACGTGGTCAAGCAAGAGCTGCTGGGCCGCATTCGTGACATGATTTCCCTGTCTCAGGATGTCCGGATGCAGGATTCCCGGGCAGGTGCGCTGGAAGCCGCAGCGCCGGCCGCTGAGGAAAAACCGGATTGATGGAAGCCATAGTGGATACAGCCCGCATAACGTCTCGCCGCGAGAACTGGCGTTCGGTCGTCGAAGGCGTCGGCGCCTATCTGCCCGAGAAAACCCTCACCAATGCCGATATGGAAAAGCTTGTCGATACCACGCGGGAGTGGATCGAGCAGCGCACCGGCATTCGCGAGCGCCATGTGGCGGCGGAGGGCGAAACGACCTCGATGCTGGCGACACGGGCGGCGATCGCCGCGCTGAAGGCGGCCGGGCGTACCGCCGACGAGATCGACCTGGTGATCGTCGCAACTTCGACGCCTGATTATACCTTCCCCGCGACAGCGACGCAGGTGCAGGCCGCGCTGGGCATGACCCGCGGGGCCGCATTCGACCTGCAGGCCGTCTGTTCCGGCTTTGTCTATGCTGTCGCGGTGGCGGACAAGTTTCTGACCTCCGGCACGCACGAACGGGTGCTCGTCATCGGCGCCGAGACGTTTTCGCGCCTGCTCGACTGGAGCGACCGGACCACCTGCGTCCTGTTTGGCGATGGCGCCGGCGCCATGGTCCTGGCGCGTCAGCCGGGCGAGGGCACAATTGCCGACCGGGGGGTTTTGACGACTCATCTGCGCTCGGACGGGCGCCATCGCCAAAAGCTGTTTGTGGACGGTGGGCCGTCGACAACCGGAACCGTGGGCCATCTGCGGATGGCCGGGCGGGAGGTTTTCCGCCATGCCGTCGGGATGGTCGCCGATGTCATGGATGACGCCTTTACGGCGACTGGACTAACTGCCAATGATCTCAACTGGTTCGTTCCCCACCAGGCGAACGAGCGGATCATCGACGCATCTGCCGAAAAAATGGGAATTGCACAGGAAAAAATCATCAAAACCGTGAGTCTTCACGGAAATACCTCTGCTGCCTCGATTCCGCTCGCTTTGAGTGTTGGAGTTGCCGACGGTCGTATTAAAAAGGGTGATCTTGTGATGATTGAAGCAATGGGCGGCGGCTTTACATGGGGCTCGGCGGTTATCCGCTGGTAGCGTCTCCTCAATCTGCGGTTGTAAACCGCCTTGACAGTGCAACGCGTTTGCTAGAAGCGGGCGTTGTCATTTCATTCATTCCCATTTTGCATTGAGTTTTCTATGACTGATGATGCCAATTCCGGCAAAACCGGGACAAATATCACCAGGGCTGACCTTGCCGAGGCAATTTATCGTCGCGTAGGTCTATCCAGGGTCGAATCGGCCGAACTCGTCGAGCTCGTGCTCAACGAGATTTGCGACGAAATCGCTGGCGGCAACAATGTGAAGCTTTCGTCCTTCGGCTCGTTCCTGGTGCGCTCGAAGGGAGAGCGAATCGGTCGCAATCCCAAAACCGGCGTCGAGGTGCCGATTACGCCGCGCAAGGTCATGGTATTCAAGCCCTCGAACATCCTGAAGGCGCGCGTCAACGGCATTGATGTGCCCGACGAGGATTAGACCCGAGAATTAGGCCTTCGGCTGCATCTGTCGCGAATCGCTCCCGCTGGGTAAACTAGGTCCGGCGTCTTTGCGGCGCCGGGACGGGGTCGATGGAAAAACAGGCCGAGGCATTTCGGACGATCAGCGAGGCAGCCGACGCGCTCGGCCTACCACAGCATGTCCTGCGCTTCTGGGAAACCAAATTTCCGCAAATCAAGCCGATGAAGCGGGGCGGTGGCCGTCGTTATTACCGGCCCGATGATGTCCTGCTGCTCGCCGCCATCCAGCGTCTGCTCTACGACGAAGGCTATACGATCAAGGGCGTCCAGCGCATTCTCAAGGATCAGGGTGCGCGCGCGCTGCTGACCTTGGGCAAGATCGGACTGGGCCAGAACGGAGGTCAGGCCGAAGCAGCGCCGGCCGTCGCTGAAATCCGTCGCCCACTGCCAATCCCGATGCCCGTGCAAATGCCGTTGGCCGGCTTCGATACGGATGATGAACAGCCACCGATGCGGCCGCATGCAGAAGCGCCGACGTCGCAGATGTCCCCGGTACAGACCTGGCAGCCGGCTCCGAGATCTGCGATAGAGGCGCGGGATCTTGAAGAACTGTTGACGCTGATCAACGGTTGTATCGCCGTTCTTGATACGGCTGAGGCCTGATCCCGTTTGCTTAGACGGGCAGGCCAAAGCCTTGCCATAACTCGGTCGCCAAAATTTCCCACACAGCACCTTCGGCTTGTCCGGATCCGGGCTTGGTTGAGGTCGTCAGAGTCCGGGGCTTCGCATTGTCCGCGAATCTTTCAAGGTCGAGCAATGTTTTTGGCTTTCTTTCAGGTGGCCAGGGGGTACCCTTGAACGATCATCGACCGACCTATGCCCGCATCGCAGCGTGGCTCTTGATCAGTCTCATTGTATCAAGCCCGGCATCGGCGGCGGCGCAGGAGACGATCAGGCAGGCCACCGCGCCGGAGGCTTTGGAAGCGCCCAAGGTTCAAAAGCTTCCGATAGCGTCGCTGCTGTCGCGCGCCTCGCAGGACTGTTCGACCGCCACAGCACTTGGCAAGGTCCTCGGCACATCTCGGGAGTTGCAGGTCGGCTCGGAAGCATCGGCCGGCGTTGGGCTGAAGACCTATGCGCAGACTTTGGCCTTGCAGGATCACGAAATCGTCCTGACCTTCGATGACGGCCCGCTGCCGGCGACAACCAGGCCGATCCTCGATGCCTTGAGCCGCGAATGCGTCAAGGCGACGTTTTTTCTGATCGGTCGCAATGCGGCGGCGAATCCTGACCTTGTCAAGCGCGAGGTCCGTGAAGGTCATACGGTCGGAAGTCATAGCTGGTCGCATCCGGCAGCAACATTGCGCGGCTTGAGCGAGAGCGCCGCCCGAACCGAGGTCACCAAGGGCATGAACGCCGTGGATGTGGCGGGCTGGGGCGAAGCAGGGCCTGATGGCAAGCCGCACGTTCCGTTCTTTCGCTTCCCCGGGTTTGCCGACACTGCTCCTTTGTTGCAGTTCCTGAAGGCGCAGGGGGTGGCGGTATTCGCAACCGATGTCTGGGCCGAGGACTGGAGACCGATGAGTCCGCAGGTCCAACTCCGGTTCCTGCTGGGCCGATTGGAGAGAGCAGGCCGCGGCATCATCCTCCTGCATGATATCCACCCCCAGACTGCCGCGATGCTGCCTGACTTTCTCAAGGCCTTGAAGGAACGTGGATACAAGGTTGTCCATCTCGTGCCGGCGGCTGGCACGTTTCCGACCAACAGGATTTCGGCCGGCTGGACATCTGAGACCGAACCGATCGTGGAGCGTGTGCTTTCGCAATATCGTCCGCGTTCGCGCCCGGACGCGCACGTGAAGCGACATTTGTCATGCGTTGGGCGCTGGGGCTGTAACGGGCGCGTGCGGGGGCACGGGCAGGCGGCGCGCAGCAGGGGCAGGCTGTCGCGTCACTTGTGAATGCGTCGGCAGATGAGCTGTAAGGAGTTTAAAGCTCTTTACCGATTGCGCGGTCCACCGACAGGCGCCCGCCACCGGCAAACAGGAACGCAAGGCAAATGAGCCCCCACGATAATTCGAACTCGAAGCCGCCGGCGCTCATGCCAGGGAAACCAGGCTGTATGGCCTTGGGAACAAATCCAAAGAAACCGTTCGCCCACTTGATCACGAATACGATGACTGCGAACTCGATGACCAATGCAGCGGCGGCAAATCGTGTCAGGAAACCAACTGCCAGCATGATCCCGCCGACGAACTCGGTGACGCCGATAAGATATGCCCAGGCAAGCGCGGGCTGCAGTCCGAGCTTCGGAAGGAGGCTGCCGGCAAGACCGGCAGCGGCGCCTTCGAACAGCTTCGGGTAGCCATGGCGGGCGATGAAGAGACCGATGAAAATTCGAATAAACGTCAGGCCATACGGCGCCAGCGGAGCATAAATCCTGGCAAGCACCGGAAAGACCGGTCGCGATCCTGTCTCGTCTGTCGGCATCGTTCCCCCCTCTTAGCCAAGGCTAAGGGCGGCATCTTCCTCGCCAAGTCAATCCGTGTCAACGGCATCGGCTGCCGGGCGAGCAGGCGCAGCGCGGCCATACGGACACGTCCTGACTTTCTCAAACACAAGCCTGGAAAACAGTTCTTGCCCGACCTGAGAGATGGGTGACGGAACGTACCGGACACATGGGTTACACCCAGCATCCTGCATGACTTGCTTCAAAACACGATCAAGTTTCTACACAAAGACGAATGGGCGATGCACTTCGATGCACTTGAAGTACGGCGCCAGCTGGAAAGCCAAGGGTCTGAGCGATGGCAGAGAACATCACCTACTACGTTGCGCTCCCATTCGTCCGAAACGAGGAAGGCGATCTAGTCGCTGGCGAAGCGCGCGACTATCCGAGGCGTGTAATCCATGGCTGCCATCAACGCGTTTGTTCATACGGAAACTCTTGTTCTAACCTGCTTGCCAGAGCAGACGAATTCCGGCCTTGATGCCGGTCAAGGCCCAGCCCCACGCTTCCGGTAGCAAATTCGCATGAATAATGGAGCATACTTAGGCACTTCAGGCGGCCCGCGTCTCCGTGGATCGGCCCCGGTTTTTACTGCTCGTGCTCTGTTCAAGACCTACGGCACGGGCGAGACCGCCGTCCATGCGCTCCGCGAGCTTGACCTTGACATATCCGCGGGGGAGTTTGTGGTGTTGCTGGGCCCCTCTGGCTCAGGAAAGTCAACCTTGCTCAATATATTGGGGGGGCTGGATGCTCCGACTTCCGGCCGCGCGACCTGGCGGGATCACGAATTGACAGGGGCAACTGAAGCCGACCTTACGCGCTATCGGCGCGAGCATGTTGGCTTCGTCTTCCAATTTTACAATCTGATCCCGAGCCTCACCGTCCGTGAGAACGTGGAACTCGTTGCGGAAATCGCTTCCGATCCCATGAGCCCGGATGAAGCGTTGTCCTTGGTCGGGCTTTCGCACAGGACCGCTCACTTTCCGTCTCAGCTCTCGGGAGGCGAACAGCAGCGGGTGGCCGTGGCGCGCGCCATTGTGAAAAGGCCGGATGCACTTCTCTGCGACGAACCAACTGGCGCACTCGATGTCGAGACCGGAAAGCTCGTTCTTGCCGCCATTGAACGCGCCAATCGCGAGGTCGGCTCAACGGTCATTGTGATCACGCACAATACAGCAATTGCCGGAATGGCGGATCGTGTCCTGCGGCTAGGAGCCGGGCGGATCGTCGGAGAGGAGGTCAATGCTAGCAAGTTGAGCCCGGAGGACCTCCAATGGTGAAGGTCCTCGATCGAAAGGTCTGGCGTGACCTATCTGCTATGAAGGGCCAGGTTCTCACGATCGCGATGCTCCTCGCTTCCGCCATCACTGTATTTGTCGGAGCGATTGGAACATACATGTCTTTACTCGAATCCCGGGACCGCTATTACCAGGACAGCCGGTTTGCTGATCTTTGGGCCGAAGTCGAGCGGGCGCCCCGAAGTCTCCTTGGACCTCTCTCGGAGATTTCCGGGATCGCGTCCGTCGAGCCGCGAGTCGTCAAAGATGTCAGGATTGACTGGCCGGCTTCAGATCTCTCCATTTCCGGGCGCATTGTATCGATAGGTCGAAGATCCGAGACGGCTCTCAATAAGGTCACCATTCTTCGGGGAAGTGCAATCGATCCTAGCAAGCAGAACGAAGTCTTGATCAACGCCGCATTCGCCGAGAGCTGGGGCATCGAGCCCAACGACGGCATTGCGGTGATTCTGAACGGGCGCTTGCAAACTTTTCGGGTCGCGGGCCTCGCGCAGTCTCCAGAATACGTCTATGGCGCGCGCCCTGGCAGCCCGCTGCCCGACGACAGAACCTTTGCGGTCCTATGGGGAGGCGAAGAAGCTGTGGCAAATGCCTTCGATATGGAGGGAGCCTTCAATTCCCTATCGTTCTCGGTAGCTCCTGGATCTTCTCTGCCTCGGATCGTTGCGGATCTAGACCGGCTGCTTGAGCCATTCGGAGGTCGTGGGGCGTATGACCGCACAGAGCAACCATCCAATCGCTTCCTGTCCGATGAGCTGGCAGAGCAGCGGACCCTCGCGCTAGCCGTCCCGGTCGTTTTCTTTGCCGTCTCTATCTTTCTGCTCAATGCAGTCCTTGGCAGGCTCGTCCAGGCGCAACGCGAGCAGATCGCATCACTCAAGGCGCTAGGCTACCCCTCTATCCCGATCGGCCTTCATTATTTGAAGTTCGTGGGAGTGATCTGCGCAGCCGCGAGCGTAGTGGGGATCGTTCTCGGCGCGTTTTACACTGACGGAATGCTCGCCGCCTATCGCCCGTTTTTCCGGTTTCCCGAGCTCGCTGCCCATGTTCCCTATTGGGTGCCCGCGGTCGGAATCGCGCTGAGCGCCGCGGCGGCAGGGTCAGGTGCGTTGAACTCCGTTCGGCGCGTTCTGCGTTTACGGCCCGCCGATGCGATGCGCTCAGCGGTGCCCGGCCATACGGCAAAAGTCATCGGCGTCAGACTGAACGCGCGTGCCAAAATGATGGTGAGGGGACTGGTCGGTCGTCCGATTCGAACGCTGGTGACTATTCTCAGTCTGGCCTTGGCAGTACCTATGCTGGTGCTCGGCCTATTCTGGTGGGATGCGCTCGCTTACATGATCGAGGTTCAGTTTGACAGGATTGAACGCGCCGACGCGATTGTCTCCTTGACGGACGCGCGCCCTGAACGCGCAGTCTACGAACTGGCTGGCATTCCTGGGGTGCTCATGGCTGAGGGGCAGAGGGTCGTCGAGGCCCGACTGCGTGCAGGTCCGCGCACCTATCGACTCGGACTCACAGGTCTGTTGCGGGATGCGGAACTGCGCCTTCCTCGCAGCGAGGATCTGGCTCCTATCGACATTCCAAAGAGTGGAATCCTGCTCACGACCGAACTGGCAAACCGACTTGGCGTAATGCCTGGGTCCCTGTTGGCGATCGATCTGCTTGAAGGGCGACGCACCTCGGCAACGATCCAGGTGTCGGGGCTTGTGGACGAGGTTCTCGGCTACAACGCCTACATGGATATCGATGAGCTCAATCATCTGATGCGACAGACCGGTCTTGTGTCTCAGGTTTCCCTGAAGGTCGACCCGCGCCAAACTTCGTCAATTTGGCCTGAGCTTTCGAAACGTCCGCGCATCGCCGGTACCACCATAAAATCTGTGTTGCTGCAAATCTTCGATGAGAAGGTTCGAAGCATCATCATCATCGCGGCCGTTGTCTTGACTACTTTTGGCCTGATCATCGCGGTGGGAGTTGTGTACAACGCGGCCCGGATCGGCCTGCAGGAGCGCGCCTGGGAGCTGGCAAGCCTACGAGTGATGGGGTTCACTCGCAGGGAGGTCTCAAACATCCTGATCGGAGATCTCGCGGTGCAGGCGATGGCAGCGCTCCCGATCGGGCTTCTTTCTGCTCAAGGAATTGTCAGCCTGCTGCTTGGCTTACGCGAAAATGAGAGCTTCCGGATTCCTGCGGTGATCAGCGCCGGAACGTTTGCCACCTCAGCCCTGGTTGTCATCGGGGCGGCGGTTGCAAGTGGCCTCCTTATCCGCTGGCGAGTGGATCGGCTGGATCTCGTTGCAGTTTTAAAAACGCGGGAATGACATGAAGGCGCGGAATGCTTTGCTGATGCTTCTGGTCGGGGCTCTCGCAGCTGGAGTGTTATACATTGCGTTCCGTCCGAAGCCGACTGTCGTCGAAGTTGCAACGGTAACGCGCGGCTCTTTTTTGGCTATCGTGGAGCAGGATGGCAAGACCCGTGTTCGCAGCCGGTATCTCGTTTCCTCTCCTCTGGGTGGGCGCATTTTGCGTATTGATCTGAAGCCCGGAGACATGATCAAAGCAGGCCAGCCATTAGCAATTTTGCTGCCGTCGTTGCCTCCGCTTCTAGAAGCAAGAACGCGTCAGGAATTGCAGGAGCGGATCGGGGCGTCGGAAGCGAGCCTCCAGGAGGCAGCGGCCAGATTGGAGCGCGCCCAGGCACAATCAGACCAGTCGCGGCGGGATGTGGATCGAGTCCGAACTCTTCAGGGCCGAGGCGCAGCAACCACGCAGCAGCTAGAACGAGAGGAGTTGATATTACGCCTTGCTGAGCGGGATCGGGCCGCAGCGGAGATGCGGCGCCACGCTACGGAACACGAACTGGATCAGGCGAAGGCTCTCCTGCGCCGATATGAGCAGCCGGACACGACAGAATCCTGGACTATCTCTGCTCCGGTCGACGGACGCATCCTCCGAGTCATTCAGGAAAGCGAGGCGCCGGTTGCCGCGGGTGCGTCCCTCGTCGAAATCGGCGATCCTCGAGATCTCGAAATCATTGCAGATGTGCTGACATCCGAGGCCGTTGAGATCAAGGCCGGCGCGGATGTTGTCATCGACCGGTGGGGCGGGCCGGGCGCTTTAACCGGGCGGGTTCGCCTCGTCGAGCCAGCCGCTTTCACTAAGATTTCGGCCTTGGGCATTGAGGAGCAACGGGTCTGGGTTGTGATCGACATCGTATCCCCTCGCGAGCAGTGGATCGGACTCGGTGACAACTTTCGGGTTAATGTCCGGATCACCGTGGCGAACTTGCCAGACGCAATAATTGCTCCCAGTGGAGCCCTGTTCAGGCGGGGTGACGAATGGGCCTGTTTTGCCGTCGAGGATGGCGTCGCTCGTGAGCGCCCTATAGTGATCCGCCGCAGATCGGGCAGGTTGGCTGCAATCGACAAGGGTCTCGGCGCCGGCGAGCAGATAGTGGTCTTCCCGCCAGCGAGTCTCCGGGATGGTATGCGCGTTCGAACTCGCTGAGTCGAAAGATGTCAGAGCTGCAATATTCAGAAATCGACAACAGGCTGGCGACCCGACTTGGGGCGGTGCACGCGCGCCAGCGACTTGGAATCGAGTCGGCGCATGAAGCACAAGTCTTCGGCCAGGGTCTCAACTTCTTCCATATCGAGAACTGGTATTCGATTCACTCGCTGATCAGGAACATTCTCCGTGTGGCCGGTCTGCATCGCCGAGGTATGCGCAACGCCGCCGACGTCCAGTTGCGCACCAATCGAGTCCAATCCGGGAAGCTGTCAGCGGCCTTCGATGGCTTTCGCATCCTGCATCTGTCCGACCTGCATACCGACATGAGCGTGCGGGCCATGCAAAGAGTCAGCCAGCTCGTGCGCGATGCCAAGTATGACGTTTGCGTCATGACCGGAGACTTCAGAGCCAAAACTTTCGGCCCATTCAAGCCGTGCTTACAGGCTCTCACGCCGGTGATCGCTGCACTCCATGGACCGATCTATGGGGTTCTTGGCAATCACGATACCGTGCGAATGTTGCCGGAGCTTGAAGATATGGGAGTTCATATTCTCATGAACGAGTGTATCGCGTTGGAGCGGGGTCTTTCACGAATCCTCCTGGCGGGGATCGACGATGCCCATTTCTTCCGAGTCGACAACATCGAGAAGGCGGCCGAGCAGATAGGAGAAGGCGAGTTCTCGATGTTGCTTTCGCACACCCCCGAAATTTATCGTCAGGCGGCTCATGCCGGCTTTGACCTGCTGCTATGTGGACATACTCATGGAGGGCAAATCTGCCTGCCGGGGGGTATCCCGATCACTCTCGATGCGACGCTTCCGCGGCGTTACGGCGCGGGAGCCTGGCAGTATCATGACATGGCGGGGTACACGTCAGTCGGAGCGGGATCGAGCGTCGTTGCCGTTCGCCTCAATTGTCGTCCTGAGATTACGATCCATGAGCTGCTCAGTACGGGCGGTCCCTGATCTTCAGTGCGTAGAGCCACCGCGACAGGATCAGTTCTCCAAGCCAGAAGAAGACGGTTCCAAGCGCTACATCCAGGATGGACAGTCCGAGCCTGGGAGCGCAAATCATAAGGGGGATGAGCGATTCTGGAACCTGATCAATGCCAGGAGCCATACTGCTGGGTGGCAATTTGAGCCGCCGTTTTGTAAAACTTGACAAAAGGTCCCCCGCCATCGCGCTGGATCCCGCAAGGGCGCCCGTCATAGCATCCAGGCCGAGCAGAAGGGCAAGCGCTGTACTCAGCACGATAGCGACCAGAAGTCCGCGGATGGTTTTAGATCGGCCGAACAGCGGCTGCCCGTCTACCATCACGAGCCCGCAATCCAGCGGGGTGGCCCAACGTTCTCCGAGCAGCTTCTTTGCGAACACGGGCGACCCGTTCGCTATGGCAAGCAACAGGAGCGCATGGAAAAGCGGGACTGGATGCAGGTCGAATATCATTTCAGTATGACAGCAGGGTAGGAGCCAACGCGCATGTAGAGCATACCTGGTCGCGCCGCCCACCAGGCACCCGGCTTTCTGACGAGGTGTCTAGCAGTTTTTCGGCTGCCTTCTTCCGCTCTGCGCTTGCTGCGGGCAGCAGCGCTCGCACTGGAGGAATGATCATGCCGCTTGGCGCCCGAAACTTGGTCCTGATCATGGCTTACCCTTCTGATAGTATCATTGCTCATACTTCCGAATAATGTGCTGATCTCAGTCAAAGCGGCGCGAGAAATGGTTGATCTTGGTTTTGCGGTACGGGGAAATGGTCGTGAGCGGCGGACTCTATTCGTCAGTTGTCTGGATTCTTGATGGGGTTAGCTTGTTGGACGCCCATACAGTTCGCCGTCGAGATAGGCAAGAATCGCCTTCCAAGTCTGCAGGGCGGTGACGATCGCGGGATATTTCCCGGATAGCTCGCCTATACATCGTGGTCGAGCGCCCGCAGCAATACGGCTTTGCGGGGTCATCGATTTCCAGCCTCGCCACCGTTGACGGTTTTGTCGGTGGGTAGGGTAGCCCTTCTTCATCTCATGTTGGGGCCGGTCGGTCGCGCAGTTATCGGCGCCGGACTTTTGCGAGGCGGAACGTCGGGAAATCCTGGCGTCGTTTGCAGAGACCGAGGAAGCCGAGGGCGATCATGCGGCGGCGGCATTCTGGCGCAGTCCGATCGATGCGGAGCCAAGCCAGCGGGCAGACGGTGAGGCTCGCGCGGCGGTCCTGCGGGCGATGCAATCGACTTCCCAGGCCATCATTGAGCGGACCTATCGGCGCCGAGCGCAGGCGATTCGGTGGAAGGCGCGAAAGATCGTCCTAGTGCTTCTGCCGCTCCCATGCGCTTCCCAATTACAAAGCCTGGGAAGCACTCGATCCGGAAACGCTCGCTAAGTCTCTGATCTGATTTGGTCGGAGTGGCGGGATTCGAACCCACGACCCCCTGTCCCCCAGACAGGTGCGCTAACCAGGCTGCGCTACACTCCGACTGCGGACACCTATAGACAAAGGGTTGGTGTCCCGCAACCGTTGGGCGGCCGTCGTGCGCCGGTAAATCAGCTAGACGCGCTTTTCCTGATCTGGGGATCGGATAGCGGCATGGGCGAACCGCCGGGCGATCGCGTTTCCCAGTGCCATGCCGGGGCGTTCAACAAAAATGGTGAAGGCGCCGGCAGCCGCGAGTGCGGCAAACAAGGCCACGGCTTTTATGAACGGATGGCCCGATACATCCTCGACGGTCAGCGCGCTCGCCATCAGGACCGGAATATGGACCATGTAAAGCGTGTAGGAGATGCGTCCCAAAGCCTCCATGGGACCGCCGGACAGAAACGTGCGCGTTCTTGTTCCGACGACGACAGCCAGGATGGCGATCCAGGGGAAAGCAACTGCTATCAGATGCACGATGCTTGCGAGAAACATGATCACGAGCAGGCTCGCAATCAGCGCATACATGATGAGCGGCTTGAACAGCCGAGCAGGTAATTTCAGACGCGGTATCGAGAGATAGAGGCAGCATCCCGCCGACAGGCCGAGGAATGCCCGCAGGCCGAAGTAATGGCCGCCGACAGCGACCAGATACGCCACTGCAGACATGCCGACTGCCAATGCAACGACCAGCACCATGCTGTGCCGGCGCACGTAGTTTCCCAGCATTCCGGAGAGCGCGACTGCGAGGATCGGCAGGTAGAATTCAAAACTCACGCTCCAGGCCGGAACGTCCAATGGCGCGATGCCGCTGAGAGGCGTGACGAGAAACAGATCCGTTATCACCATCCAGACCGGCAACGGCGAAACGAGATAGGGAAGGGTGCGCGTGGCAAAGGCTGCCATCGCCAGAACGAGCGCGAACATCGCGAAGTAAACCGGCAGAAGCCGGAAGGCGCGTTTCAGGGCGAATTCCGCCACGCCCGGTGTTCGTTCCCGCATCGAATAGGTGAGCACATATCCGCTGAGCAGGAAGAAAAAATCGACAGACAGCTCGAAGGTGAAACCCGGGACCTGGCCGCCGGTCGCACGGCGCAACTGGTCGTTAATGCCGTAATGCAGAAAGACGACGCTCAGGGCCAGCAATCCTCGCAACCCGTCGAGATCGGAAAAATGCCGGGGATGCTCGAAGCCGGGCGTTTTGGCCAAGGTTCCGGCGTCCGGCGGGCGGGCCTCCGGCCGCTGCAGGCTGATTGACTGCAGGATGATCGATTGTCTGGGTGTCACGGCGGGCTTTATCTCGTTCGGCGGGCAGTATGCCGCGCCGAGGGAAAGCGTCCCTTAATATCATCCCTTCGTCTGTCTTGAATCGTCAGCACAACTATTTAACTATATAATGCACTATGGTTCAGGATTGGCGCGAACAAGAAATTCGTATTGCGACGTTTAGGCCATTTGCGCATTGCCATGGATGGTATATGAATCATGGCAGGGAAGGATGTTAGAATTTATCTAAGTTATTGGAAAAACAAAGGATCACTTGGTCACAAGGCTAGGGGTCAGCTGTTTTAATTCTGTCATTCGACCCGAGACTACCAGAGGGGACGGTTTGGGAAACTCCAGCCGTAAAGACTGTGAGCGGCAACGATCGCTCACCAAATAAGGGCAATAAAAATGTTGAAAACAGGAAAGTCGAAGCGTGGCTTCGCATCCATGAGCGTAGAGAAGCGCAAGGAAATCGCCCGTAAAGGCGGTCTTTCAGTCAAGCCCGAGAATCGTGCGTTCTCCAAAGACAAGAAACTTGCGGTCAAGGCCGGACGGAAGGGTGGTTCATCGGTTCGTCCGCAAAATCGTGCGTTTACGCGCGATCCCGCTTTGGCCTCCGCCGCCGGGCGCAAGGGTGGCCTCGCCAGAGGCAACGAGACGGAATGATCGCCAGAGCATTTTCGAGCGAAGCGGATCTCCCTTCGCTCGAAGAGATGCTCTCGATGGCGTGAGCTCCACCACAGGCGCTGCTTCAGCGGGTGATGATCCACGCCCGCATTGTTTTTCGGTGAGCCGGACCGGGCGCGACCGAAAGCATCAGCGATGCTGTCGGTGTGTCCGGTTTGCGACCTCAAACGCCGCTGTTCATGCGGCGGCGGACGCCGCGCGCCGTCGTGTTTCGTCGATCGTGTTGCGCACGGCTTCGAAATAACTGGCCTTGACCCTTTCGCCGGCCGCGCGTTCCTCTGCCGAGCCATGGGCGAGGCCCGGGAAGCCGACGCTGAACGTGAAGGTCAATTGCAGGCCCTGTTCTGAATCGCTCATCACATTGTCGATCCAGCCGTCGAAGCCCTGCGCTTCGATGCGCTCGAACCTGACCTTCACCATCGGCGTGAAGGTGATGCGTTCGGTCATGCGCACGCCGCGCAGCACGATTTCGCGCAGGAAACCATCATCATATTCCTGCAGGACACGGCACTCCTCCATGGCCTGTCCGACGAAGGGCTTGGCGTCGCGCGCTTTCATCACCAGGCCTTCCCAGAGCTGCTGGCGGGTGAGGACGGGAAAGGCGCCTGGTGGATTGACCGGAACGGTCCAGGCAATGGAATACATGGCGATCTCCTCCGCCGCCCAAAGGCCCTTGTCGTCCCAGGGGCATGTTCGATTGCTGCCGATATTCCTGTCTTTGGCGCGAAAGGGCAATATGGGAGGGTGCGCCCAAGGAGTGAGAGCCATGCAGAAGACCACATCTCCGTTCTGGACATTCTCGCTGTCGTTCTACCGGATGGACGGCGTCGCGCCGGCATGTATCGAGGTGCAGGATAAGGCCGGCGTCGACGTGAATATTCTGCTGTTCGTGCTGTTTCTGGCCACAAGGGGTCGGGCTTTGCAGACAGCGGATGTTGCCGCCATCGACGCGGCGCTGAAAGGCTGGCGCGATGACGTGGTGATTCCGTTGCGGGCGGTGCGCCGGGTGCTGCGCTCACCGGAAAAATCGGTCGATCCGGAGCAGGCATCGGCCCTGCGCGAGCGCATCAAAGCCGTCGAACTGGAGGCAGAACGGCTGCAGCAGGAAGCGCTCTATGCCTTACGTCCGCTTGAGGCGTGGGGCGCAGCCCAAGCGCCGGAGCCGGCCGCACGCGCCAATGTGGCAGCCTATGCGGCCTGGCTTGACGCCGATCTGCCGGCGGCGGCGATCAAAACCATGCTTCGGCAATTGCCGCGGGTGCAAGTAACTTGACGGCGGACGGCATTCGGGCCACTTCGGGGCAATTGCACCGGGGCTTTCGGGTCTGATGAAATCAGACCCGAGCTTCAGGTTTTGTTTTGATGCATTTTCTTCACGCGAACCGGTGTCCACTTCGCTTGAAAATGCTCTAGCAGGGAGCGGCACGTGAGCAGCGGAGACAGGCAGCGCATCATTATTGGCATCAGCGGCGCCTCCGGCGTTGTTTATGGTGTGCGCATGCTGGAGGTGCTGAAACGGGCGGGAGTCGAAACTCATCTGGTGATGAGCAAGGCCGCCGAGATGACGCTTGGATATGAATCCGATCTGAAGGCCAAGGACGTGCGCGATCTGGCGACGATCGCCCATCCGATCACCGATATCGGCGCGTCGATCTCGTCGGGTTCGTTTCACACGCTGGGCATGGTGGTCATTCCGTGTTCGATCCGCACGATGAGCGAAATCGCCACCGGCGTCACCTCTTCGCTGATGAGCCGCGCCGCCGATGTGGTGCTCAAGGAGCGCCGCAGGCTCGTGCTCGCGGTGCGCGAAACGCCGCTGCATTCGGGCCATCTGCGCACCATGCTGCAGCTCTCCGACATGGGCGCGGTGATCTCGCCGCTGATGCCGGCATTCTACAACAAGCCGCAATCCCTCGACGACATCATCAACCACAGCGTCGGCCGCATTCTCGATCTGTTCGGGCTCGATGCCGGCATCGTCAAACGCTGGAAGATAGACGACGACGCCAAGTCGTGAGCGTGATGGCGTGAGCGCGCAACCGGCTGTCGTTCATCTTCGCGCCGGGGCCGCGCGCGCTTCGATCGCGGCGGCAGGGGCCGAACTGACCGGCTGGCGCGCCGGAGGACGCGACCTGATCTGGCAGCCTGATCCAGCCTATTGGAATGCATCGAGCCCCGTTCTCTTTCCCATCGTCGGCTGGGCGCGCGACGGAAAGATCCGTGTCGGCGGACACTCTTATCCGATGGGCGTGCACGGCTTCGCGGCAGAATCGCAGTTCGATGTGGAGCAGTCTGCGCCAAACAAGGCGCGCTTCATTCTCACGGACGCAGCCGCCAGCCACGCGATTTATCCGTTCAAATTTCGCCTCGTGCTCGACTACACGCTCAGCGAGACGGCCCTGCGCATCGATATTCTCGTCAGCAATGAAGGCGACGCCGTCATGCCTTATGCCTGCGGCCTGCATCCAGGCTTTCGCTGGCCGTTTGCGAGCGGCGAGCAAGGTGACTATGCGATCGTCTTCGCCGAGCCGGAAGATCCCGATGTGCCGGTCATCGCGCCGGGCGGCCTGTTTGGCAAGGAGCGGCGGCGCACGTCGCTCGACGGCCGCAGGCTGACGCTGTCGTCATCGCTGTTCATGCAGGAAGCCATGTGTTTCCTCGACGCCCGCAGCCGGTCGCTGCGTTTTGAGGGCCTGGATGGCATGGCGATCAGAATTGCGGCAGAAGGGTTTCCGCATTTCGCGTTGTGGTCGCGTCCCCGCGCGCCGTTTCTCTGTGTCGAGACCTGGAGCGGCCACGGCGATCCGCAGGGTTTCGACGGCGATCTCTATGACAAGCCGTCAATGATCCATCTGCAGCCGCAACAGGAACGCCGCCATTGCGCGACGTTCGAGTTAGTCGGGCCTTCGATCAGCGGCTGAGGCGGACGGTCGTCACGTCCATCGATATGACGTCGAATATGTCGGGAATCTGTGCCGGCGTCGGCGCAAAATAGTGCTTGCCCGGTGTCGAGGCGCAGGATGTCAGCAGCGCAGTGTCCTCGCTCATCAGGCCGATCGTATAGACGATGACGCCTTTGGATTTCGCTTCGGTGCAGGCCGCCAGGGTACGGGCATTCATGGTTGGCGCATCCGTGCTCCAGCGAGATTGTGTGTTGAGGCCGTCAGTGAGCAGCACGATGATTTTGGTATGGCTGCCGCCGAAGGGGAGGGCATTGTTGAACGGGTCCCCCGGCGTCAACGTCTGCAGCGCCCAGGACATGCCGATGGTGAGGTTTGTCGTGCCTCCGGGCGTCATCGCAGTGATGGTCGCGCGCATGGTCGGGAAGTTTTCCGTCAGCGGCATGACCTGCGCCATATTGCAGGCAATCGGCGTGAAGGGGAGCGCCGGCACCACGGATGTCGAGCTGGGCGTCACAGGAAACACGTTGTAGGCCCCGTCGATCGCCTCGAACAATGTTTCGGGCGTGCCGGTCGACGGCACAGTCGCTTTGGCGTCATAGGCCGGCGATATGCGATCGCCGATGCAGCCGGGCCATTGCGTCAGATCGCGCAACGGCTGCTTGATCCACATCGCCCCGGCGGCGGTCGTGGTATCGAGCCGGATCATATTGCCGAAGGGGACGATCGACACTTTGACGTTGCCGATGCTTCTGTTGGCGGCGTCAAGCTTGTTCAGGAAGCTTGTCATCGCTGCCTTCAGTGTCGTCATCTTTCCCGAATCGGCCATCGAGCCGGTGTTGTCGAGGGCGAAGGCCACTTCGTAATTGGCATTGGTTGCGAGCATGGCTTCGGCGGCGGCATTGAGCGTGCTCGTCGGCCGCTTCAGCAGGCCGCCGAAAGCGTTGGTGAACTGCGCGCTCGAAACCGCCCGGACCGTGGTGCCCAAGTCGGTGAGCGTGAAATTCAGCCCGGTGAGCGTTGTCGTCTGGCCGATGTTGGCATTGAAGGCGGCCGTCGCGGTGCGGATGCGTTCCTCCGTGACGCCCACTCTCGTGCCCACGGAATCCTGAGTGACGATCGCCGCGGCCAGCGCGGCAGCGTCGGTCGCCGCGCGCAGTTTTGCCGAGGCGGCGATGGAGCGCGAATAGTCGATGCCGGCGCCGGCCGCTATGCCGATGGGAATGATCGCGAAGCTGAACAGCAGGGCGGTGTTGCCGCGTATATCGCGCTTGAAACTGGTGCAGGCACGACGAAATGCCGCGAAGGAATACTGGCTTTTCACGGTCATGGCTCAAATCTTTAATGGTGGACGCCATACCGTCGCGGAAAAATGTAAATAAATCAGTATTGACTTCATTCCGCTTGGCACGCTGTCGGTGCTCTGCCAAAGAAAGGCGCGCCTTCGAGGTGCGCCGTGCTTGGAATTTGCAGGAGGAGCCGCTTTCGATGTCCGAATTGTCTCAGACAACGCGCGCGGGCACGCACCGCGAGGCCTTCATCATCGACGGGAAAGCCGTGTCGCAACGGGTCCTGCAGGAGGTTTCAGAGGCCGCCTCCACATTGATCGCGCAAGGGGTCCGGCCGGGCTTGGCGGTGGTGCTCGTCGGTGAGGATCCTGCAAGCCAAGTCTATGTAAAATCAAAGGGAAAAGCCGCCGAGGGCTGCGGCTTCCACTCCGTCCAGCATACGCTTTCGCGCCAGACCAGCGAAGCCGATATCCTGGCCCTGGTCGGCCGGCTCAACGCCGATCCCGCCATCCACGGCATCCTCGTGCAACTGCCGCTGCCGCCGCACGTCAATGCAACCAAGGTTTTGGAGAGCATCTCGCCGGCCAAAGACGTGGATGGTTTTCATCCGATTAATGCCGGCCTGCTTGCCATCGGCGATATCGGTCGGGCGCTGGTGCCGTGCACGCCGGCGGGCTCCATGCTTCTCATCGACGAGGCGATCAAGGCGCTGGGCCTGAAGCTGGCGGGCCTGGACGCGGTTGTCGTCGGCCGTTCCAACATCGTCGGCAAGCCGATGGCGCAACTGCTGCTCGGCGAAAACTGCACGGTCACCATCGCGCATTCGCGCACCCGAGACCTTGCGGCCGTGGTCGGCGGCGCCGACATCCTGGTCGCCGCAGTCGGCCGGCCGGAGATGATCCCGGGCGAATGGATCAAGCCAGGCGCCATCGTCATCGATGTCGGGATCAATCGTATTCCAGGGGAGGGGCTCGACAAGAACGGCAAGCCGAAGACCCGGCTGGTCGGCGACGTCGCCTTCGAGGCGGCCAAAGCCCGCGCCGGCGCGATCACGCCGGTGCCCGGGGGCGTCGGGCCGATGACCATCGCCATGCTGATGAAGAACACGCTGACGGCGGCGATCCGGTGTGCCGAAAGGACCGTCTGAGCCGATAAATTGGATATTCAGCCAAGGCTTTCCAGCCTTTAGTTGCAAAAGCCGGTAGCAAGTTTTGCGTTTCTTACGTTAGGTTCTGTTTCAATTGAGTTGAATCGCACATCCAGCGCACCCTTTGTGGAGCATGGTCTCTTCCGAAAACCGGTTCCCGGTTTTCGGAATCATGCTCTAGATTGCCCGGCGCTGGTTGCCGGAAATATCCCGTTCGCGAGGCTTCTACATGCAGACGAATACGCAAACATTGGCGCGTATACCTTTCTTCAAGGATACGACCGACGTCGATTTCGTGCAGTACGATCGGCGCTGCAACTGGAAGCGCTACGAGGATAACGAGACGATCGTCGACTTCGAGGATCAGACTTCGGACGTCTATTTCATCCTCTCCGGCGATGTCCGGGTGCTCATCCGTACGGTTTCAGGAAAAGAAGTGATCCTGGCGGAGATGAAGGCCGGACAGTTCTTCGGCGAAATGTCGGCGATCGACAGCGTGGCGCGGTCGGCCAATGTGACGGCGCTGACGCGCAGCGAATTGTGCATCATGCCCGCATCGGTGTTCCGTGAACTGCTGTTCGCCTCGCGCTCGACCTGCGAAAAGGTGCTGCGCCTGCTGACCGGGCGCATTCGCGAAAGCAATGCCCGCCTGACCGAATATTCCGTCTTCGACCTCAAGCACCGGCTCTACGCCGAACTGCTGCGCATGGCGCATCCGCGCGCCGGCCACGACGGCCAGAAGATCGTCAGCCCGCCACCGTTCCATCACGTTCTGGCGGCCCGCATCGGCTGCCGCCGCGAGCAGGTGACGCGCGAATTGTCGTCGCTCGATCACGAAGGCATTGTCGAGAAGACGCGCGGCGGGCTCGTGCTGGTGAAGCCGCGCACCCTGGAGACGCGGCTGGCCGAGGCGATGCGCAGCGAAGGCTGACCGGCGCAGAATGGCTTCATCCCTGATCCGCATCGACGGCGTCACCAAACGTTACGGCACGACGCTCGCCGTCGACAATGTTTCCCTTGATATCCAGACCGGCGAATTCTTTGCCCTGCTTGGGCCGTCGGGTTGCGGCAAGACGACCTTGATGCGGCTCATCGCCGGCTTCGAGACGCCGGACAGCGGCAGCATTTTCATCGACGGCGTCGACATGGCCGGGGTGCCGCCCAATCGCCGGCCCGTCAATATGATGTTCCAGTCCTATGCGCTGTTTCCGCATATGAGCGTCGCGCGCAATATCAGCTTTGGTCTGCGCCAGGCGGGCAATGGTAAAACAGGTTTGGGAAAAGCCGACATCGAGACGCGGGTGCGCGATCTGCTGCGTCTCGTGCAGATGGAGGGGCTTGGCGAGCGCAAGCCGGAGCAATTGTCGGGCGGCCAGCGCCAGAGAGTCGCCCTGGCGCGGGCGCTGGCGCGGCGGCCGCGCCTGCTGCTGCTCGACGAGCCGCTGGCGGCGCTCGATCGCAAATTGCGCGAGGAAACCCAGTTCGAACTGATGCAGGTGCAGCGCGAGCTCAATGTCTCGTTCGTCATCGTCACCCATGACCAGGACGAGGCGATGGCGATGGCGCAGCGGATCGCGGTGATGCGTGCCGGCACCATCGAGCAATTGGGCCGCGCGCGGGATCTCTATGAAGCCCCGGTATCGAAATTCGTGGCGCGCTTCATCGGCGACATCAACCTGTTCGACGTGCGGGTGACGAATGGCGTCGACGGCGAACCGATGATCGTCAGCGCCGCGCCGCCGTTCTCGTGCCGCGGCATAGCGGGCGCAACCACGCCCGGCGAGGATATTGCCATCGCGGTGCGGCCGGAACGTGTGAAGATGTCGAAGGACAAAGGGGCTTTGCCGCCATCATGCGATGTGGTGTTTGCCGGCGAAATCGCCGACAGCGCCTATCTCGGCGACACGCAGGTCTGGAGAGTGAAGGCCGATGGTGGTGGGCTTGTTCGCGTCTCGGCGTCGAACAGCGGAGGAGGCGCGGAGACGTTCGAGCGCGGCCATCGCGTGCATCTCGGCTTCGACCGCGCCGCCATGCAGGCGTTGACACGATGAGCGGAGACAGCCCTCGCAAGCGCTGCTTCCGCTGGGGGCGATTTGCGATCATCGCCATTCCGCTGGCATGGCTGACGATGTTCTTCGCGGCACCGTTTCTGTTCGTCATCAAGATTTCGCTGTCGCAGGCGGCGCAGCAGCGGCCGCCCTATGAGCCGGTCTTCGATCTGTCCGCAGGCTGGCATGCTTTCATCGAGAAGCTCGGCGAGCTGTCGTTCTCGTCCTACTGGTCCTTGCTTGACGATACGCTTTATCTCGACAGCTATATCGGCTCGCTGAGGCTTGCCGGGCTTGCGACGATCCTCGGCCTTGTCGTCGCCTATCCGCTGGCGCTGTCGATGGCGCGGGCGCCGCGCAGCTGGCGGCCGGCGCTGATCGCGCTGGCGATCGCGCCTTTCTGGACGAGCTTTCTCATCCGCGTCTATGCCTGGATCACGATCCTCAAGGACGAGGGGCTGCTCAACCACGCGCTGCTGTCGCTTGGCGTGATTTCGGAGCCGCTGCATATTTTCGCGACCGACTGGGCGGTGCTGATCGGTATCGTCTATTCCTACATGCCGTTCCTCATCCTGCCGATTTACAATGCGATCGACCGGCAGGACCCGTCCCTGGTGGAGGCCGCGCGGGATCTCGGCGCGACTGGCGTGCAGGCATTCTGGCAGGTGACCCTGCCGTTGTCGCTGCCCGGCGTGATGGCCGGTGCGCTGCTGTTGTTCATTCCGGCGGTCGGCGAATTCGTCGTGCCCGATCTTCTCGGCGGTTCCGATACCTTGATGATCGGCCGCACCTTGTGGAACGAATTCTTCGCCAACCGCGACTGGCCCGTCGCCTCCGCCGTCGCCATCGTCATGCTCGTCCTGTTGCTGATCCCGCTGGCGCTCTATGAACGCAACGAGACCAGATCCATGGAGCCGCGGCTATGAACCGCGGCCTGCGTCCGGCCCATGTGGCCGTTCTCATCCTCGGCTTTGCGTTTCTCTACATCCCGATCGCGCTGGTGGTGCTCTACAGTTTCAACGCCTCGCGGCTGGTGACGGTGTGGGGCGGCTTTTCGCTGCACTGGTATGCCTCGCTCCTCGACAACCAGCAGGTGGTCGACAGCGCCTGGATCAGTCTGCAGGTGGCCCTGATCTCGGCTGCCGCATCGACGGTGCTGGGGACCCTGGCGGCCATCGTGCTGTCGCGCTTCGGCCGGTTTCGCGGCCGCCTGGCGTTCTCCGCGCTCATCTATGCGCCGCTGGTGATGCCGGAGGTCATCATGGGCCTGTCGCTGCTGCTGCTGTTCGTCTCCTTCGATCTCGATCGCGGCTTCTGGACCCTGACCCTGGCGCATACGACCTTCGGCATGTGCTTTGTCGCCATCGTCGTGCATGCACGGCTCGCCGGCTTCGATCGCAGCCTGGAGGAGGCGGCGATGGATCTCGGTGCCTCGCCGGCGGCGAGTTTTTTCCAGATCACCCTGCCGCTGATCGCGCCTTCGGTGATCGCCGGGTTCCTGCTGGCCTTCACGATTTCGCTCGATGACTTTGTCATCGCCAGTTTCACCACGGGGCCGGGGGCGACGACCCTGCCGATGCGCATCTACAGCCAGGTGCGGCTGGGGGTGACGCCGGAAATCAATGCTATTTCGACCTTGATGATCGGCACGGTGGCGCTGCTCGTCGTGACCGGCCTGCTGATCGCGCGGGGCTTCCGGCGACAGCCCGTTTAGACATCTCGAAGAGACAAAAAGTCACAAAAAATCCCTGAAACGGGGTTGTTTCACCGATTTTTCGCCGCGGGCCTTGACGCTGGCTGGTTATCAGGCGCTATATTCGTTCAGATATAACGCTTGCTGCGGTCTTCGCGAGGCTCAATTGGCTGGTATCTTGCAGTTTTCCCATCCGGAATCGAAGGTGCGTCCGCTCTGGCCGAATTTTGCTGTGCCGCAGCCGGTCGTTGAGGGGGCTTCCGCAGCCGGTTGCATCCTGCGGCAGCGCCGCAAGCTCTGGGATTTCAGCACCAATCTGCATTGCTCGATCATCGGCACCTGCATGACGGTCGGCGAATTGCGCAAGATCGTTCGCAAGGCGTTTGACGGTCCCAGCGATCATCTGTCGGAACATGATCTGCATCAGAAGGGCGTCCAGCTTGCTTCGGTGCATGCGGGGCCGGCCAAGCTGCTGCAGAAGGCGCTTGATGCCCGCCACGGATCGTCGATCCGCCAGTTCGAGGCGGCCGACAACCCGGCGGATGTCCTGCGGCTGTGGGAAGAGGCCAAGAAAGCCGGCGATATCGCGGGCGGCTATTGGGCCGCGCTGACCCATCCGCAATCGACCGGCGAGACGATCCGTACGGTCTTCGCCGACGTTCACATGCTGTCGCACCTGGTCGGCGCCGCCAACCGGGCGGACATCCGGCAGTTGACCAGGCTTGAAAAGGAAAACGTCGCGCTCACCGAGAAGGTGGAGCGGCAGGAGGCGCATCTGCGGACCATGCTGGTCGAACGCGATCGCGAAATCATGCGGCTGCAGAAACTGCTCTCGGCGCAATTGACCGCCAGCCATGCGGCCTCCGAAACCGATGAGGGCGATGCCGAAACGCTGCATCGGCTTGCCAGCCGGCTGCAGACGCAATTGTCGCGCGAAGAGGCGCGTTGCGCGAAGCTGGAAGCCGAGCGCCAACAATGGCGTAGCGAGCAGGGCGCGTTCAGAACGGAAATAGCGCGTCTGCAAACCCATGCAGCTCAACTCGGCGAAGAGGTGGAGGCTTTGGAAGCTTATGCCGGTGCGCAAACGCAGTATCCGGTCTCCGACAATACCTCGTTTACCGGCACGCTTCTTTACATTGGCGGCCAGCCTTCATCCCTGCCCAGTCTGCGCGATGCGGTGACATCGAAAGGCGCCGAGTTCCTGCATCACGATGGCGGGCAGGCGGATGCGATGAGCCTGCTCGCCGGTCTCGTCGGCCGTGCCGACATCGCCGTGTTTCCGGTCGATTGCGTCAGCCACAATGCGGCGACCGCGGTGAAGCGGTTGTGCAAGCAATCCGAGAAGCCGTTCGTCGCTTTGCCCCGGAGCGGTGTGGGAAGCCTGCTGCGCACTTTGCGAGCTACCTCCTCCTCCGACCCTTGCTGCGCAAGGGCCATCTTCTCCCGCACGGGAGAAGGGAAACGCACCTCTAATGGAGAACTCCCATGAATGTTGCAGTTTCAACCGATACGGTCGGCGCCAAGGTTGCGTCGTTCCTGAAGGCTCAAGGCAAATTACTGATCGACGGCAAGTTCGTCGATGCGCAATCGGGCGAGACATTCGCCGTCTATGATCCGGCGACGGCAAAGCAGATCGCCAGCGTGGCGGCGGGAGACAAGGCCGATGTGGATCTCGCCGTGCGCGCGGCGCGCAAGGCCTTCGATCGGGGGCCGTGGTCGAAAATGTCACCGGCCGAACGCGCCCGGCTGATCTATCGCCTGGGCGAGGCGATAGATGCCCATGGCGATGAACTTGCCTTGCTCGAGACGCTGGATAACGGCAAGCCGTTGCGCGTGGCCCGCGCGGTCGATGTTGCGTCGTCGGCGGAGAAGCTGCGTTACTATTCGGGGTGGGCGACCAAGCTTTCAGGCAAGACCGTCGACGTGTCGCTGCCGGGCGACTGGCATGCCTATACCTTGCGCGAGCCGGTCGGCGTCGCCGGCCTCATCGTGCCGTGGAATTTTCCGCTGATGATGGCCGTCAACAAGATGGCGCCGGCGCTCGCTGCCGGCTGCACGGTCATTCTCAAACCGGCCGAGCAGACGCCGCTGACGGCGGTGAAGCTCGCCGAACTGGTTCAGGAGGTCGGCTTCCCCGACGGCGTCATCAACATCATCACCGGCTTCGGCGAGACAGCGGGCGCCGCCATCGTCGAACATGACGGCGTCGACAAGGTGTCGTTCACCGGTTCGACCGAGGTCGGCAAGATCATCCTGCGCGCGGCCACGGGCAACCTGAAGCGCGTCACCCTGGAACTGGGCGGCAAGTCGCCGGTCATCATCTTTCCCGATGCGAATATCGACCAGGCGATCGATGGCGCATCGCGCGGCATCTTCACCAACACCGGGCAGGTCTGCGCCGCAGGATCGCGCCTCTATGCGCACAAGAATGTGTTCGAGCGTATCGTCGAAGGCATTGCCGACCGCGCCGAAAAACTCAAAGTCGGCCCGGGCACCGATCCGGCGACCGAGATGGGTCCTGTCGTCTCGGAAGAACAGTTCGATCGCGTCGTCGGCTTCATGCGCTCCGGCGTGCAGGCGGGCGCCAGCGTGCGCGTCGGCGGCAAGCCTCTGGAGCGGGAAGGCTATTTCGTGCAGCCGACGATCCTGACCAATACCACAGCCGATATGAGTGTGCGCCGGGAAGAAATTTTCGGACCGGTGCTTTGCGCCATGTCGTTTGACGACGACGATCTCGAGCGCATCGCTGCCGAGGCCAACGATACGACCTACGGTCTCTCGGCCTATGTGTGGACACGCGATGTCGGCGTCGCCCACAAGATGGCACGCAAGCTGAAGGCAGGCTTCGTCCGCATCAATGGCGGCGCGCTCGACAATGCACTGCCCTTCGGCGGTTACAAGCAGTCGGGCTGGGGCCGCGAGAACGGCAGCGAAGGCATCGAGACGTTCACGGAAGTAAAGTCGGTGGTTGTCGGGCTCTGATTTCGGAATTTTCCAAGGCACGGCTCGCTGAGCGGTGCCACTTTCCGGCCTCGCCGCTGGTAGCGAGATAGGTCGAATTGCCGGAAAACATTGCGACAGCGGCTCCGGAAGCAGGTTTGACCTTTTCATATCAGCGCTATATCCTTTTAGATATAGCGATTCCGCTCCAGCCGTAAGCCGGAGCGCGTTCGGGCACGCTGGTCCCCGAAGCGATCTTACCCGCCATTTCCATCCAATCTGGAGGTCGCCGTTGCGCGCGCTCATTCGTACATTTCAGGCCTTTGCTCTCGTTGGTGTCGCTGTCGGCGCGATCAGTGTTTCCTTGCTCAAAGCCAGCGCGCAGGAACCCGTCATCGTCTTCGCGGCGGCCAGCCTGAAGGATGCGCTCGATGACGCGGCGAAGTCGTTCAAGGCCAGCGACGGTGTCGATGTGAAGCTGAGCTACGCCGGCTCGCTGGCGCTGGCGCGCCAGCTTGAACAAGGCGCGCCGGCCGATATCTTCGCATCGGCCGATCAGGACTCGATGAACTATGCCGTCAGCAAGAACAGCATCAAGACGGACAGCCGTTTCGATCTCCTGCAGAACCGGCTGGTGTTCATCGCCGCCAGGAACTCGAGCATCCCGTCCCTCGCGCTGAGCGTGGACGGGCTCAAGCAGGCAGTCGGCACGGGCCGCATTTCCACCGGCGAGGTCAACACGGTGCCGGTCGGCAAATATGCCAAGGCGGCGCTCCAGAAACTTGGTTTGTGGAGCGAGGTCGAGCCGCGCCTGGCGCAGTCCGACAATGTGCGCGCCGCGATGAATTTCGTCACTCGTGGCGAGGCACCGCTCGGCATCGTCTATGCCACGGATGCGGCTGCCGAAGCCGGTGTGCGTGTCGTCGCGACCTTCCCCGCCGATTCACATCCGCCGATTGTCTATCCGTTCGCGCTTACCGCGGGCACGAAAAATCCGGCAGCGCCGAAGTTTCTGGCGTTCTTGCGTTCGGATGCCGCCCGCAAGATTTTCGAGAAGCAAGGCTTCACTGTTCTTAAATAGGGAAAGGGAAGACCCGTGAAAATCAGCGCGCGCAATATCCTGAAGGGCAAGATCGTCGACGTGGTCAAGGCGCCACCACGGCGCATGTCAAAATCGACGTCGATGGTACGATCGTCACGGCTTCGATCACCAACGAAGCGGTTGATGGGCTGAAGCTGGAAAAAGGCAAGTCAGCCTATGCCGTCGTGAAGGCTTCCGACGTCATGGTTGCCGTCGACGATTGATACGGACGTGAGGGCCGTAGAGCGTGCTGCGCTCAATCGGCGCTGGCGCCCGCCGCGTCCGGGCTGATGGCGGCAGGTAGCGGCTCCGGCGGCGCCGGCGGTTTGATCTGGGCGCCGAGCAGCGCGGCGGCGGCTTCCGAACGCCGGATCAGGCTGTCGGTGTCGAGGATGAAGTTGGGGTTGTCCCAGGGGCCGTTCAGATTGAAATTCAGAATCGAGCCCTTGCTGGCGTTCGGCATGGCTTCCGGCCGGCGGGCCGGCGAAACACCGATGTCGAGCCTGAGACTCTGTTCTGGAAGATTGAACGAACCGCCGACGTCGAGGCCGACGCCATAGCCGGAGATATGGCCCTTGTCCAAAGCGACAATCCCGTTGCTGATGTCGGCGGCGACCTCGGCGGACTGGAAACTGGTGCTGCCGATACGGACTTCAGCCGGCACGGAGAGCGGACGTTTCTCGGAGCGGCGCAGCGCCTGCTCGGCATCGATGCCGGCGAGTTCGCCGTTCTTGACAGTGATGCGGAGCTTGCCGTCGACGGTTTCGGCGTGCTGCGCCACCGTGTCGCCGCTGCTCTGCAAGGATATCTCACCGCTCGCCGTGCCGGTAATGCGCGGCGTGCGCGACACATCCCTGAGAAAAGCACCCATGTCGACATTGGTGAACGACAGGTTTCCCTTGAGATCGCGGCCATCCACGACCGGTGTCAGGACGAACTGGCCTTTCACGCGGCCGCCATAGGCCTGCGCGGCGCCCAGCGACATATCGAGCTTGCCATCTGTCACCAGGATGGCCATGCCGGCGCTCGACAGCGCCAGCCGTCCGAGTTGTGCTTTCTGCGCCGACAGCCTGAGGTCCATGTCGACGAGGGCGAGCGCACTGAGCGGAAGCGGTTCGCGGCTCCACTGCCGGTCGTTGCGCAAGGGCAGGGTGACTCCCTGTTCAGCCGTGTAGGCGAGCGATGGCGAAGCCAGCGTAGCCGACAACAACGGTCGCTTGCCATCGAAGCGAAGGGCCAGCGAGCCGCGGAAATTGTTCTTGTCGAGTGCCAGGTTGACATCGGAGATGGCGAGGGATTGCTGCGTCATCTTGAGCGTACCGCTGACTGCGGCTTTTGCCAGCTCGCCGGGGATAGCCGGGTTGAACCGCAGCTTCTGCATCGCCTCGCGTGGTCTGCTGGAGGCGCCGGCGATATGGCCGTCGAGCTGCCATTTGGCGCCGCCTTGCACCGTGCCGTCGAATGTGACGTCGGCGATGCGCGAGACGATCTTGAGCGTTGCGGGCGAAACGCCGCGTTCGAGGAATTGGCGCGGCTTACCGACGAGAGCTTCAATGCTGCCGCGCTCGCCGTTCCAGACTGTACTGCCGACAAACGACAGTTGTGCCGGCAGGTTGCGCGGATCGAAGATGCCGTCGATCTCGCTGACGATGACGCGCGGGGCTTCGCCCTTTGCCTGCCAGGCAAGCTGGCCGCCGGCAATGGTCAACACGCCGAATTTCGCCAGTTCGGAAATCTGCGCGGCGGAGGGTGTCGGAGATGTCGTGCCCGCGCCTTCGCTATCGGCGGTGACCGTCAGTTGCGGGCCGATGAGCGTCAGAGCCTCGAGTTCGAACCTGCCGGCGATCAGCGGCAGGATGCGCAGATCGGCCTTCATGAAAGGCGTCTGGAACACCACCGATCCGGCGCTGTTCCTGACGGTGACATCTTCCAGCCGCGCCCGAGGCCTCGGCAAAAGCGACAGTGCGATGCGGCCGCCGATGTGAGACTCGAGCCCGGTCTTTTGCAAAATCTGCGCGGAGAACTGATCGTTCAACGCCGCTTCAAAAATATGAAACGGAAAAAACGCGGCGATTGCCGCAACCGTCAGGCCGATGCCTGTCGCCCATTTGAGCTTGGAGTTCATGCGATGAGTCGGACGCCGGATTGCTTCTGGTTCAGGTTATTGTGTCATCCGATAGCACAATGCCTGAATCGCGTTAAAAAGGAAAACTAGAGCAATTCCGTGACCACCCCAGACTCGTTGTCAGGTTTTTGAAGCTTCAGCGCATATACAGCGCCTGGGGGCCGATCAGGCGGACGACGCTGTGTGGCTCCGGACCCATCGCCGGAATTGGCACGAACCGGGAAATCGATTCCAGTTCCGCGTTCTTCTGATTGGCGGCGTCCTTTGAATCCCTGGGATTTCCGGCTCTTGCATTGGCCGGCAGGGCCCGCGATGCCGGCCTTATGCCGGAGGCGCGCTCCATCGCGACCAGAATCGTATGCGACACCGGGGTCACGCCGCGCGATTCGGCGAGGCTGGCGAAATCCCGGGGGCGGTACGGCATGCGGGCCGCCCCGCGAAAGATGCGGAATCCGGCGTCGGTCATCACCGGATCGCCGCGGCGCAGGGTGGGATCGCGATTGACGTCGACGCTCTGCAGGCCGGGAAGCCCGTCGGTTCTGCAGGTGCAGGTGTTGTCGCGGGTCGAGGCATAACGCAGGGCCACGGGCAGGGCTCTGTAAGACTTGCCGGTCCGCATGGCGACCGCATCCTCGATCCGGTCGGAACGGCTGTAATAGACGCGCGTCGGCGCGCCGGGGCACATGGTGTTGCAGGAGGCCTCGAGCCCCACGGAGCCCGTCGCCTGGTCGCCCGCCGGGAAATGGAAACCGTCGCACAGCCGGACGCAGACAGCATTGGCCGTGCTGGCAATCGCCGGACGATCCAGCTTCTTGTCGGTTGCGGGCTTTCCGCGCACGGCGGTCGCCTTGCTCTTCTGCTCGGTGCTTTTCTGCCGGGCCTTGCGCTTGTCGCGCAGACCGCCGGCGAGATTGCCCTCGGGGCCGCCAGGCAGGCCCGAGCGGAAAATCGACGGCACATGCAGATTGGAAAACATCTGCTGCGGGGCCGGTGCATAGGCGGTTACGCGGGCCGGAGCCGCTTCGTATGTCCGCGCCGATTGCCGTTGCCGTTCGGCGCGCCAGTAGGCGGCGGAGCTCTCATCGCTCTGAGCCCACCCGGCGCGCAGATCCGGCCCAAGGATGAAGCCTGCGGTGGCAACGACGAAAAGAGCGGCGGTGAAGGCTGCAATCGTGCGTGGGCGCAGCGCGCCGGCCGATTCTGAAGACAGGTACGCACGGAACATGGAACACCCTTGGTCGGAACGCTAGAATTTCAACGACTGGAGTGGCCTCGGCGAATACTCAATCAAAATTTAATCAATATGACAAGGACCCCGGCGACGGGGTCCTTGGAAGCTTTCAATGATGGTGAACGAGCCCGAGGCCGGTCTATTCAGCGGGGTGGCGGACCGGTTGAGGCGCCGGCACGAGATCCGGTTCGGCCTCTTGCTCGTGCTGGGCGGCGCCGCCGGAAATATAGCTGTCCACCTTGTCGAGGTAGAAATAGATCACCGGCGTGATGTAGAGCGTCAGGAGCTGCGACACGCAGAGGCCGCCGACGATGGCGATGCCCAGCGGCTGGCGCAGTTCGGCGCCGGCGCCGGCACCGATGGCGATCGGGACAGCGCCGAAAATAGCGGCCAGGGTCGTCATCATGATCGGGCGGAAACGGATGAGCGCCGCCTCGCGGATGGCGGGCAGGGCATCGATGCCGTCGCGCCGTCGTTCGAGCGCGAAGTCGACCATCATGATGGCGTTCTTCTTGACGATGCCGACCAGCAACAGAATGCCGATGATGGCGATGACCGACAGGTCCATCCCGAACAGCTGTAGGGCAATCAGCGCGCCGATGCCGGCCGACGGCAGGCCCGACAGAATCGTGATCGGATGGATGTAGCTCTCGTAGAGCACGCCGAGCAGGATGTAGATCGTCAGGATCGCCGCGATGATGAGCGGCACCTGGCCGCGCTGCGCTTCCTCGAACAGTGCCGCCGCGCCGGAGAAGTTGGTCGAGATGGTGGCGGGTAGCTGGATCTCGCGGGCAACGCGCCGGATCGCCTCGTTGGCCTCGCTCAGCGCTACGCCGGGCGCGACATTATAGGACAGGGTTACCGCGGGTTGCAGCGATTGACGGTTGATCGTCAGGGGGCCGACGGAGCGGCGGATGGTCGCCACCTGATCGAGCGGGATGATGGGTGCAGCGAACACATTGCCGACCGGCTGCGCCGTGGCGGCGGCGGTGGTCGATGCGCTGCTGCTGCCGGCGCCCGCCGTGGTTGTGTTCGAAGCCAGCGCGGTTCCGCCCGAGCCGGTCTGGGCGCGAATGTAGACGCGGCCCAGAGCCGAGGGATCGTCCTGGAAACGGCGGTTGGCGAGCAGGATGACCTGATAGTCGGCGACCTGCGTGAAGATCGTCGAAATCTGCCGCGAGCCGTAGGTGTTGAAAAGCGCCTGCCTGATCTGGTCGGCAGTCAGTCCGTAGGCGGCTGCTTTCTCGCGATCGATGTCGATATTCAGTTCCGGATTGCGGATCTGCAGATCGCTGGTCACGTCGCGCAGGCCCGGCAGGTTGCGCATGCGATCCAGCATTTCGGGGCCCTTGGCGTAAAGCGCCTGGAGATCGCCCGACTGCAATGTGAATTGATATTGCCCGCGCGACTGACGGCCACCGGACAGGTTGAAGTTCTGCACCGGATTGAACACGGTGTTGATGCCAGGCACCGCAGCGGTGCTGCGGCGCAGGCGTGCGATGACAGCCTGAATGTCGCCGCGTTCGGATTTCGGCTTCAGCGCGACGAAAATGCTGCCCTGGTTGGCGCCGCCGTTAAAGCCGATGGAGGACGATATGTAATCGACCGCCGGGTCGGCCATCAGAATGTCGGAGACCTTCAGGTTGAGCTGCGACTGCAGCGGGAAGGCCGTATCGGGCGACACTTCCGTGGAGCCCGACAGAAAGCCGGTGTCCTCGGTCGGGAAGAAGCCCTTCGGCATCCACATGAACATGGCGATGCTGAGCCCGATGGTGATGATCGTCACCCCGAGCATGAGCAGCCGTGCCCGCAGCACCGCGTCGAGCGTGATCCGGTAGACCGAATTCATGCCGTCGATGAACCAGTCGACGCAGCGGATGAACAGGCCATGCTTGGCGTGATGATCGACCGGTTTGAGGATGCGCGCGCAGAGCATCGGCGTCAGCGTTAGCGAGACGAAGCCGGACACCAGAATCGAGCACGAGATCACGACCGCGAATTCGCGGAACACACGGCCGACGACGCCGCCCATCAGCAGCACGGGAATGAACACAGCGACCAGCGCCAGGGTGATCGACAGAATGGTGAAGCCGATTTCGCGCGAACCCTTCAACGCCGCCTCGAACGGCCGCATGCCGTTTTCGATGTGGCGCATGATATTTTCGAGCATGACGATGGCGTCGTCGACGACGAAACCGACCGCGAGCGTGATCGCCAGCAGCGATATGTTGTCGATCGAATAACCGAACATATACATGAAGGCGCAGGTGCCGATCAGCGATACCGGCAGCGCCAGCGCGGGAATCAAGGTTGCCGCGAACGTCTTCAGGAACAGGAAGATGACAAGGACGACGAGGGCAATCGACAGCATCAAGGTGAACTGCACGTCGTGCACCGACTCGCGGATCGACGTCGAGCGGTCGAGGATGACGCGAGCCTCGACGGACGGGGGCAGTTGCGCTTCGAGCTGCGGAATTTTCTCCTTGATGGCGTCGACGACCGAAACCGTGTTGGCGTCCGACTGACGGAAAATCGCCAGCATGATGCCGCGTTCCTTGCCGAACCAGGCGGCCGTGCGGTCGTTCTCGACGGAATCGGTGACGTTGGCGATTTCCGACAGGCGCACCGGCGAGCCGTTGCGCCAGGCGACGACGATGTCGCGATAGCCGGCGGCGCGTTCGATCTGGCCGGAGGCTTTCAGCACCGCGTCCTTGGTGTCGCCGCGCAGGCCGCCGACCGGAGCGGACGAATTGGCGGCAGCGACGGCGCTGCGGATTTCATTCAAGGTCAGGCCGCGCGCGGCGGCGGCATCGGGATCGGCCTCGATGCGGACAGCGAATTTCTGCTGCCCGAAGATCAACACCTGGGCGACGCCGGGAATCTGCGAAATCTGCTGGGCGAAGGTGAATTCGGCGTAGTCGTTGGTGACCGACAGCGGCAGGACCGAGGATTTCAGCACCATGAAGATGATCGGCGCGTCGGCTGGGTTCACCTTGCGGAAGCTCGGCGGCGCCGGCAGTTCCGGCGGCAGGCGGCGCAGGGTCGCCGAAATCTGCGACTGCACGTCGAGCGCAGCCCCGTCGATGCTGCGATCGAGATCGAACTGGAGGGTGATGTTGGTCTGGCTGTTCGACGACCGCGACGTCATCTGCGTGATGCCGGGGATCGTCGCGAAAGCGCGTTCCAGGGGCGCTGCAACCGATGAAGCCATGGTCTCGGGATTGGCGCCGGGCAGGGTGGCCGAAACGCTGACGGTCGGAAAGTCGACACGCGGCAGAGCTGCGACAGGCAGTTTGGAATAACCGAAAATGCCAAACACGATGAACGACATCATCAGCAATGTCGTCATCACCGGCCGGCGAATGCAGAGTTCCGATATATTCATCTACCGCACTTTCTGTATCGTCTTTTTGGTATTGTCGTTCAATCTGCAGTATCTTGCAGCCGTCAGCTGTCCTTCTTCGCCGGTTCGTTGCGCACGACGACGCGTGCGCCGTTGGAAAGCGCCAGGGCGCCCTCGACCACCAGGGTCTCGTCGCCTTTCAGGCCATCCAGAATGATGTCGCGGCCGTCCTGCGTCCGGCCGATCTTGACCGGGCGGATGCGGGCGATGCCGTTTTCGACCACATAGACGAAATTGCCGTTCTGGCCGGATTGCGTCGCGTCGCGCGGGATGCTCACCACGTCCTGGTCGATGCGCAGCACCATGCGCAGGTTGCAGAGCTGTCCGGGCCAGAGGGCTTCGTCCTCATTGTCGAAAGACGCGCGTACCGTCACTGTTCCTGTCGTCGGGTCGATGGTGTTGTCGATGAAGGCGATCTTGCCCTTCGATGCCTTCTTGCTGCCCTGCGGCGTCGCCAGCACTTCCGCGCCGGTCGCACCAATGGACTCGCGCAGGTCGGGAAGCACATGTTGGGCCAGCGAAAACGCGACGTAGATCGGGGTGGTCTGGACAATGGTCGCGAGAACGCCAGTGGTTGTGTTGTCGCCGGCGCGCACAATATTGCCCGCCTTGACGGTGATCGAGCCGACGCGACCCGAGATCGGCGCCTTGATCGTGTACCAGGTGAGCTGGATCTTCAGATTGTCGATCTGGGCGCGATCGGAAGCCATATTGGCCTGCGCGGTCGCGGCCGCCGTCTTGGCGTTATCGAGATTGATCTTGGTGCCGGCATTCTTGGCGAGCAGTTCGGTGTAGCGGGCCACGTCGCGATTGGCGGCTTCGAGCGCCACGGTATCGCGCGTCAGCATTGCCTCGGCCTGTTTGATCTGGGCTTCGATCTGGCGGGCATCGAGTTTGGCAACGATGTCGCCGGCTTTGACCATGCCGCCTTCGACCGCAAGAATTTGCTCGATTTGTGCATCGGCGCGGGTTTTCAAGGCAACGGTGGCGATGGGTTGGGCAGTGCCGACGGAATTGACGACAAACGGCATCGGGCCGCGGGTCGCCTTGCCAGTGGTCACGGGCGCCGGCGGACGGCTCGGTGCACTGTTGGGCGCCGGCGCGTCAGGAGCCGGCTGGGCGCTCGCCCTCGACAAAGCGGCCGTGGGTAGCACGGCGGCGACGCTTGTCGGAAGATAGGCGCGCAAGGCCGCGGCGCGTTCCCCCGAGCCCGGCATGATGGAATTGGCTGCATTCGGCCATACAACTGCCCCGATGAGGGCGGCTGCGCCCAGACCGGCGAGCGTCCACGTGACGCTGACCACTTTCATTCTGAAAACTCCCTCCGCCGGGGAACAACATCCGGCTTTTAACTGTCAGATTGCCGCTTCCCCGCGACTGAGATTTATACCAAATTTAGAACCAGTGCATCCGTTTTACGCAAAATCGTCAATGCCTCGCATTACGAAATGGCAATGTGCAGACGGAATGATGTCGCAATGTTTGGGCCAACCGGCCCACTTGTCTATCCGGCGTTCCTCCGGAAAGCGCAATGCTCTAGTTTCTTTTGAACTCGCATCGTTTTCGCGAAAGCCGGCGTCCACTTTGCGCACGATGCCTAGGACTGCCGCGAGTTCCCGATGGAGCGTCCGAATGCTCCAATCGCCGCGATCGACAGCCAGCCGCCAATCAGCAGTATTCCGCCGGATGGCGCCGCCATAGCGAATAATTTCACCCCTGCCAAGGCGCGCAGGGCCAAATCGCCGGAAAACAGCGCCGCGCCCAGCACCAGCAGCCCTCCGCTCACCATCAACATGCGCGGGGCGCCCCCCATTGCGAGGGCCAGGACGGCGGCGGCATGGAACAGCAGCATGTTCGAGGCGGGATTGAGCAGGTCGGCGCCCGCGGCATGGGCACCGGCTGCCGCCAGCGCGACGCCGGCGGCGCCCATCAGTCCGGCGGCGGTCATGAAGATACGGCTAAGCTGATGCATTAACGGTTCCTTTTTGCTGATTGAAGGTAAGTTGCGGCCTTCAGCAATGGGCAAGACTTATGCGTCAGGCTGGCAGGATTGCCTTGCCTGCCGGGTTGCCATGCATATCGTCATCGTCGCCGATCACGCCTATATCAACGGTGGTCAATCGAAAGTCGCCATCGAAAGCGGGCTGGGGCTGATCGGCCGCGGCCACAAGGTGACCTATTTCGCCGCCGTCGGGCCGGTCGATCCCCGGCTCCCTGCCGCAGGCATCGAGACCGTCTGCCTCGGCCAGGACGATATCGACACGGCGACTTCGAAACTGGCCTTTCTCAAGCAGATCATGTGGAACGGCACGGCGGAAAAACGCCTCGGCGCAGTGCTCGCCGGGCTCGACCCGGCCGACACTGTCGTGCACGTGCACGCCTGGCCGAAAGCGCTGTCGCCCTCCATCGGTGCGGCGCTGCAGCGGGCTGGAATTCCCTGTGTCTATACGATGCATGAATTTTTCATGGTCTGTCCCAACGGGGGATTTTACGATTACCAGCGTGCCGTAACCTGTCACCGCGATCCGATGTCGCTGGCCTGTGTGACGACGAACTGCGACTCGATCAACTATCCGCGCAAGCTGGTGCGCGTCGCCCGCCAGCTTGTGCTCGGTCGCAGCGGCCTTAGGGAAGTCTTCGGCCACATCATCATGATCAGCGCCCTGCAATACGAGGTGTCGCGCAAGTACATGCCGATCGAGCCGGTGTATCACCGGGTCGATAACCCCATTGCCGCGCCGGATCTCGGCCCCAAGCTCAAGCCGGGCGATCAGTTCCTCTATGCCGGGCGCCTGTCGAGGGAAAAGGGCATCGAGCATTTCTGCGAGGCGGCGACGCTCGCCGGCATCCAGCCGGTGATCGCCGGCGACGGGCCGCTGATGGAAGAGCTCAAACACAAATATCCGCAGGCGTTGTTTCTCGGCTGGCAGAATTCAGACAGCCTGCGCCAGCATATGCGCGCCGCCCGCGCGCTGGTGTTTCCCTCCGTCTGGTATGAAGGCCAGCCGCTCACCGTCTACGAGGCGCTGGCCATGGGCACGCCGGTCATCGTCAGCGATGTCTGCGCCGGGCGCGAGGCGGTGGAGGATGGCGTCAATGGGCTATGGTTCAAATCGGGGGATGCCGGTTCGCTCGCTGCCGCATTGCGGCGACTATCCGTTGACGACCAGGCGGCGAAGATGACGAAGGCGGCCTATGAGCACTATTGGGCTAGGCCGCTCAGCCTTGATCGTCATCTCGATGCGATCGAGGATGTCTATCGGCAGGCGATCGCCGATGGGGCGAAACAGCTGGTTGCCTAAACGGCCTGGACCTTTGGCGCATGCGTCCGGGGCGTGGGGTATCGTTGCTGCCATTTCCAGCGTACACGCGCGGCTTCCAGACCCCAGACAGTGCCGAAGCACAGGAACACCCAGCGCCAGTGATCGATGTCGATCTGGAAGCCCTGCAGCAGCAGCACCATCAATGAAGGCCACGCGACATGCGCGAGATTGCGATACGGCGAGCGCACGATCATCAGCCGGAAGCCAACGAAGAATGTCGACACGACAATGAATATCCAGGCAAATCCACCGACCCAGCCGTAAGAAGCGAAAGCATTGATATAGGAATTGTGCGGATCGAGGTCGAATGTAAGGCGGAATCGCAGCGGTCCGAAGCCATTGGGCAGTTCCAGAAGCATAGGTATCGACCGCAGCTGATTGCCGAAGCGGCCGGTGAGGCCTTCGTCATAGTCTTGCGTCACCGTGGCACGCTGGAGGAAAAGTTCGCGGGCGGTATCAATCGACAAAATGGCAATGATGGCGATCAGGCCGATGGCAAATACCGCTGCGGCCCACAGCAACATACGGCGGCGGGTCGAAGTTTGGGCCGTCAGGAAGGCGGCGACAAACATTGTGAAAAGCGCTACCACTGCCGCGCCCCAGGAGCCGCGTGAGAACGACAAGAAAACGCCGGCCATGATGACGCCAAGGCCGATTATTGCGAGCAGTGGACGTTTCGAGTATCCAAGCATGAGGGAGTGAGTCAGATAGACGACAGCGAGAATCATGTAGGATCCGAACACGTTCGGATCCTTGAACGTGCCATTGACGCGCCCCTCATACATGGTCGTGTAATCGGTGAGGCCGAAAAGGCCCAGATAGCCGAAGATGCCCAGCAGGGAACTGGCGAAACAGCCGAAGGCATATGCCTTCATGCACAGCTCTAGCCGTTCCTCGGTTTTCTCAGAAAAGAAGATGGAAAAGAAAATGCCGGTGATGATCAGATAGAGCGATTGTATCTGGAACATCGTCGGTTCCGGATCGCCCCAATAAGGCATCAGCGAGACAAAGCCGGCTATATTATAAATCATCCATAACATGATGATCGGCATCAACGCCACGTTGAGCCGGAAGCCGGCGAGCAACCAGACGCCGATCGTGATGAGCGACATCAGATCATACGGCGAGGGTTCGATGAAAGAGATGCAGCCGGAGGCGATGAAGATGGCGAAAACAACCCGCAAGAGCGGTTCGATATCGCGCCTTGCACGTGCCGGCGTCTTTGGCACGGTGGCTCGCGAAGCATCGACACGGGCAGGCGGTGCAGCAGAAGCGGTGATTGTCTTCATCGCACTTGTTTCATCGTACTTGGCCTTCGGCACGAATGGTGATCTTGCGGCGGACTAGCGTTCTGTCGCTGGTATGTGAACAGCCGTCGACGCGCATCGAGGCGTAATAGAGCCAGGCGTCTTCGCCGACATCTTCGAAGTTTCGCGTCTTCGCTTGTTCGTCGAGGATCGAAGGATAGGAATTCAACCGGTCGGCGCCGCAGGCATTGTCGAAGAGCGTTCTGGTGGCAAACAACAGGCGCGGTTCGCTCCAGGTGGTGAGATCGCGCGACGTGGCGTAGTAGAAGCCCGAGACGGGAAAGAATTTGTCGTCCTTCCATGCCTGCACGACGGCGAGCCAGAGGCCGGAGCCGCGCTGACGGACCACGGCGCCTGGCGCAACCGGAAAGGGTGCGATCGGCTTGCATTCGGCGGGGAGGGGCTGCGGCGGGCCATAGGGATCGGCGTAACGGATGCTGAAGTCCTTACCGTCGAAGGCGGACCAGGAATTCGGCTTGCCCGGTTCGGCGCTGCGGAACAGACAGACGCCATATTGCTGCCCAGGCCAGCCAGTGGTGTTGCTGAAGAAATATTTATAGCCGTTCGACGAGACGATGTTCGACGGGTTGAAAAAGCCGCGGTGGCGGCCCTGGTCGACATCCTGCCTGAATGGCGACGAGGCGACAACCGGCGAGGACAGCTTATGAAAACTGGCGCCGCCGTCGGTCGAGTTCGCGGCGATGAGCGTGTTGAACCAGCAGCCGAGCCCCGCCTTGTCCTTCGGTATATTGCACAGGCCATTGCGGTCGCCGTGAAACTCATGATGGATGATGGCGGCGATATCTTTGCCGTTATCCGTCCAGGTCGCGGCGATCCAGCTCTGATGATCGTAGGCCGCGGGATTGGCGCTGAAGGACGATCTGTAAACGACCTTGCAGTCGAGTTTGAGATGCGAGAGGTCCTTACCGCGCAGGGCCCGGTTTACATCGTGCAGGGCGAACATGGCGATGGTGTTGTCGGCGTCGCGGAAGGCGCGCGGGTTGACGTCGGGCACGTCGTTGCCGTCGCAGGCGTCGCGTGGCGGCTGGAAAACGGTCTGCGTTTCATCGCCCAGGGTCATGCGGGCGGCGGGTGCGGCGGCCTGGGCCGCGCAAGTGGCAAGGATCAACGAGGTCGAGAGGGCAAGCCGCATCATCCCGGTGATCTTTCCGGTGAGCGTTCAGACTTGGCGCGGCGGGTGAGCGGCCAGAATGCGCCCGGCTGGCTGATGAAGCGGCGGGCCGGTGTTTCGAACCAGGTGAAGCTCATCATCGCCAGAACGGTGACGAACATGGTGCCGGCGATCGCGACCGCGACAAGCTGATAGGGCGCCACCAGATCGAATTTGCGCACCAGACTGACGCAGCCGATCTGCACGATGGAATGCAGCATGTAAATGCCGTAGGAGGCATCGCCCAGACGCGTGAAGAAGGGCCGGCCGAGCAGGCTCGGTGCATTGCGTTCGGCCAGCGCGATCAGGCCGACCGCGAAAGGATAAAGCAGCAACAGGATATAGGTCGACGTCTGCAGCAGCATGAGGCCGAGGATAAACACCATGGAACCATGCGCCAGCGCCCATGGAATGCGAACCGACTGGAGATTGGTGATGATGGCGTAGGTGGCCATGCCGGCCAGGAACGTCGGCACCGCGCGCAGCATACCATAGTCGAACGTCGCCTCGGTGAAGCTGCGCATGTCGAGCGAGAAGCGGATCGCTTCCATGGCGACGGCAAAGAACAGGCCGAAAACGATGAAGGCGAGCGGCCTTATCCGCGTCAGCAGCAGGGCGAAGACGGGGAACAGGAAATAGACGAAGAATTCCGACGAGATCGACCACGACGGAAAGTTCATGCCTGGATGCGAGGTGAAGCCCCAGGCATGCACGAGAAGCAGGGTGGGCACGATGAGAGCCGAATCGAAATCGTCAGCGTATCTCACCTTGAGCGCGAAGAAGGCGATGACTGCGCCGCCGATGATCCACGGCAGGCTGGTTAGGACATGCAGCGGATAAAGCCGGGCGATGCGCTTGCGGATGAACGAATAGTAAGAAGGCGCATCGCGGATCGTGGTGCCGTAGGTATGCATGAGCACGAAGCCGGACAGGACGAAGAAGAAATCGACGAAATGACTGAACTGTTCAAGATAGTGCGTCGGTGCCGAGACGAACGGCGCGAAGTGATTCTCAAAATGATAAAACACAACCGCCACGGCAGCGAGATAGCGCCATGTGTCGAGAACCCGGTAGCGGTGCTGGCCGGCGTTCAATAGGCATTCTCCGCCTTGACGAGAGCGAACGGCGTCACCGCCAGGATGTAGAGATCGAACAGGATCGACCAGTTTTCGATGTAGAAGAGATCGAAGTCGACGCGCTGCTGGATTTTCTCGGGCGTGTCGGTTTCGCCGCGCCAGCCGTTGACCTGCGCCCAGCCGGTGATGCCGGGCTGCATGCGATGGCGGGCGAAATAGCCGTCGACGATTTTTTCGTATTCGTGCTCGGCCGCCTTCGCGTTGATGGCATGGGGACGCGGGCCGACAAGCGACAGATTGCCTTTAAAGACGACGTTGAAGAGCTGCGGCAGTTCGTCAAGGGAGGTTCTGCGGATGAAGCGGCCGACTTTCGTCACGCGCGGGTCGTCGCGCGTCACCTGCTTGACGACGTTGTAGTCGAGCTGGTCGACGTACATGGAGCGGAATTTGTAGATTTCGATCAGCTCGTTGTTGAAGCCGTAGCGCTTCTGTCGGAACAGGATGGGGCCGGGCGAATCGAGTTTGACGACGATGGCGGTGGCAAGCAGCACCGGCGACAGCACGATCAGGCAGATCGCGCCGATGACACGGTCGAACAGGTTCTTGACGACGATGTCCCAGTCGGCGATCGGCCGGTCGAAGACGTCGAGCACCGGCACCGAGCCGATCCACGAATAGGAGCGCGGGCGCAGCCGCAGCTTGCTGGCGTGCGCGGCGAGCCGGATGTCGATCGGCAGGACCCACAGTTTGCGCAGAAGTTCCAGCAGCCGTTGCTCGGCGGTGACAGGCAGGGCGAAGACGACAAGATCGATGCGCGCATGGCGTGCGAATTCAGGCAGGTCGTCGACGGAGCCAAGCTTTGGATAACCGGCAATGACGTCGGGCGCGCGATCGTCGGCGCGGTCGTCGAAAACGCCGTAGATGCGCAGGCCGGTATCCTTTTGATGCGACAGCGCGCGCAGCAACTGGTCGCCGGCTTCGCCGCCGCCGACCACGACGGTACGGCGATCGAGCTGGCCGCGCCGGGTCAGCCAGCGCACGCCGATGGCGACGGCGAAGCGCCAGGCGAGCAACAGAGCGAGACCGATGGTAAACCAGCTCACCAGCCAGACCCGAGAAAACATGCCTTCAAGTTTCAGCAGAAACGCAGCGGCGATGGCAGTCAGGAACACCAGCGCCCAGCCGCCGGCAAGCCGCAGGCCCTGACTGATCGGTGCGCGGAAAGCAGCGACCGTGTTGATGTTGAAGGCCTGAAACACGACGATGGCGAAACAGGCCAGGGTTGGGATGGCGATGTAATAGTGCGGCTCGAACCCCCAGACCGGAGAAACATAGAGTGTGTGCACGGCGACGCCGGTGCCGCAGATCAACAGAAATTCGACCAGCCGGACGAGGCCGGCGAGCACGATGGGCGACCAGGCCGGCCGCGTATCCGAGCCGGCGATGGTTTCGGCAAGCAGGGCCATGCGGCGGCGGCGGGCCGCCAAATCCTCGGCAGCCGTCGCTTCCGGCATGGTTCGGGCCGGTTCAGCCTGCTTGATGTCGTCGACCGTAAATGTGTTCATGCGGGTCGCGTTCTTGGATGGCGTGCCGTTTTAGGACGCAACGGCGGCCGGTTCCGGGCCTCTGGCGGTCTTAGTCAATTTTCGCGCCATCGCGTCGCGATAGCCGGCAACCACGGCCTCGACCATGTGACTGATGGTGAACCGGGAGGCGACATAATCGCTTAATTCGGTCGCCTCGCGGGCACGGGCTGCGGCGGTCTTGGCCTCTTGTACGATCATGGCGTCGGCCAGAACGTCGACATTGTTGCAGACTATAAGGCGCTGGCCATATGGCCCGTAAATTTCGGGAATGCCGCCGACCGAGGTCGAAATCATCGGGATGCAGGCGGCAGCGGCTTCGAGCACGATATAGGGCAGGGATTCGGCACGGGACGGCACGATCAGCGTGCGGCCGCGCCGGAAGGCTTCGCGTGCCGGCATGCCACCTGGAAACGAAATGCGCGATCCCAGACCGAGCTTGTTAGCGCGCGCCTCGAGTTTTTCCTTGTCAGGGCCGGTGCCGACGAGAAGAGAGCGAATGGGCCTGCCGCTGCGCCGTTCGAATTGCAGATGGGCATCGATCAGGGTGTCGATGCCCTTGGCCTGGCGAAGCTCGCCGACATAGAGAAAATCGGCGGCATCGGCATCGGGCACAACGGGAATGAACTCAGACGGGCTGATGCCGTTGGGAATGACGCGGGTGTAGGCGTTGGGGGCGTGGACGTACTTAATGAAGCAGCTTTGGATATAGGCGCTTTCAAACAGGAAAATGTCCGTCGAGCGCGCCAGTAGGGATTCCGTCGCCATATAGAGCGAATGGAGGGCTGAATCAGGCCGGTAGTTGAAGCTGCCGCCATGGGGCGTATAGGCGCGCGCGGAGCCAAGGCCGCCGGCAAACAGCGCTGGCGTGCGGGCGTAGACGCCGCCCTTCGAGCCGTGGCCGTGGACCACATGCGGCTTTTTTTCGCCAAACAGTTTCTGCATCCGCATGATGTTGAGCGCATCGGAGGGATGCGGGTTGCGGTGCATCGGCATGCGGGTGATGCCAAGGGCCAATTGCGGCGCCAACTCGCGGAAGATGGCGTCGGCGCGTTCGCCGCCGGTATTGGCATCGGCGACGATGCCGACCTGGTGGCCGGCGGCGCATTGGGCGCGTGTCAGGTCGAGAACATGACGGAACAGGCCGCCGAGGGGGGCGCGGAAGACATGTACTATTTTGAGACGGCCGCTCGTATCCGCATTACCCGCAACTACCGACATCAGACAGGCCTTTACGCATGATCAGAAGAAGCGCTCCCGGATCGTGATCGTATCGCCTGGCAGAACCGGGTAGGTCAGCGGCACAGATCCGGTGACGGGCGCGCCGTTAATCACTCTTGTCAGGTCGGCGTAATACCGATTGGCGCGCGGACCGAAGCCGCCCGCGACCGCGACCGCGTTTTGTACCGTCATGCCGTTAATGAAAGGGTACTGCCCGGCGGTAATAACTTCGCCCAATATGAAGAAAGGCCGGAAGGCTTCGACCTCGACCGAGACGCGGGGCTCGCGCAGGAAGCCGCCGCGCAGGCGGTTCTCGATGATGCGCTCCAATTGCGTGGTGGAATGGCCGAAGGCGTCGACGTTGCCGATCAGCGGCATTGAGATTCGCCCTGCACCGTCAACGGCATAGGAGTTTGAAAGGGCGTCCTGGCCGAAAACGATGATACGCAGCCTGTCGCCGGACGCGAGCAGATAGGGCGCCGCCGCATTCGCCTCGAAGGCCTCGGTTGAATAGCGGGGCGTGCCGCACCCTTGGAGCGCCATCGTCAGAGCTGCCAGAATTGCAATAATCGAACGCCGCATGATGCCCGGACCAAAGAACTTTTCCCCCCGGTGCATCGGGGAGATCGCGTCTCAAGTTTTATGTCCGCATGGTTAACAAAGCCTAAGGAACCGGCGCGTAGCGGCCTCCCGTTAAGGCAATCTTCTGGCGATTAACCCCGCTTCAACCATAAGGCAGTCTAATCGCCTCAGTTTGCGAGAGGGCGTTTCATGAGTGGCGAGTCGGTCGATTCTTTCGGGCATCCTGCCGAGCGCAGGCCGCTGGACCTCGATCTGCAGGGAATTTGGCAGGCGGTCTGGCGCAAGCGGAACTGGATTATCGGCACCACGGCAACGTGTTTTGCCCTCGCGGTGGCGTTCGTGCTCGTCGTCAAGCCGAAGTACACGGGCGAGGCGAAAGTCCTGGTCGAGAATCAGGAAAGCTATTTCACCCGGCCCGATAAGGCGCAGGCCGATCAGAGCCAGTCGACGGGGCCCGATCAGGAAGCCGTCGCCAGCCAGGTACAGGTCATCACCTCGCGCGATCTTGGCCGCGAAGCCATCCGGACCCTCGGCCTCAGGGGCAATCCTTATTACGATCCCATGGCGGGTACGGGCGGCGTGATCAGCAGCCTGCTGTCGCTGATCGGCCTGCACGGTTCGGCGGCGCCGCTGTCGCCGGAGGACCGCATCCTGGAGAACTATTTCGATGCACTGACGGTCTACCCGGTGCCGAAATCGCGCGTGCTGGCTGTCGAGTTCAAGGCGCCGAATCCGGATCTGGCGGCCAAGGGCGCCAATACGATCGCCGATCTCTATATCGATCTGCAATCCAAGACGAAGCGCGAAACAGCCCGTGCGGCGGCGGCGTCTCTGGCGACCCTGATCGGCGAGCTGCGCACCAAGCTGGCGCAATCGGAAGCCAATATGGAGGCGTTCCGCGCCAGTTCCGGATTGATGCTCAGCTCGAACAATTCGACCCTGCCGGTGCAGCAATTGTCCGACGTCAACGGCCAGCTTGCCACCGCGCGCGCGACCCAGGCCGAAGCGCAAGCCAAGGCGCGCGTGCTGCGCGATGCGATCCGCACCGGCCGCCTCAACGAAGTGCCCGATATCGCCAAGGACGATCTGATCCGCCGCGTGTCGGAGCAGCGCATCACCCTGCGTGGTCAGCTGGCGCTCGAAGCGCGCACGCTCGGCCCCGAGCATCCGCGCATCAAGGATCTCAATGCGCAGCTGGCCGCGGTTGATGCCGACCTGCGCGCCTCGGTCGACAGGGCGGCGCGCGCGCTCGAGAACGACGCACGCATTGCCGGCGCCCGTGTCGACAATCTGCAGGCTGCCGTCGAGCAGCAGCGCAAGACCATCGGCAATGCCAGCGGCGATGAAGTGCGCCTGCGCGAGCTCGAACGCGAGGTCAAGGTCTACAAGGATCAGCTCGATTCCAGCACCACCAAATATCAGGAAGCGATGGCACGGCAGGAATCGCAATCGACGCCGGGCGATGCGCGCGTCATCTCGCGCGCCGTCGCGCCGCAATTGCCGTCCTTCCCCAAGAAAGTGCCGATCATCGTACTGGCGACCCTGGCTGGTTTCGTGCTGTCGCTGGGCTCGGTGCTGATGAGCGAGTTTCTGTCCGGCCGCGCCTATGGTGTGGCGGATGACGACACGGCCTATGATTCCTACGTCGCGCCGGAGGCGCTGTCGGGCATGGAGCCCGGCGCCGCCAGGTCCAGGCTGCGCCGTGATATCGAGCCGTCGCTCGACGATCCACAGGACGAATCGCAGGACCGGACGTTTGCGCGTGACACGGTCATGGCCGTGCGCGCCGACGAGGCGTCGAGCGCCAGCGGCGCCACGCAGGAGGCTTTCGCGTCGGCCGCGCGCAGGCTGCTGACTGCCGACGGCACTGATTACGCGACGCGGGTGCTGGTCTGCTGCCCCGATGCCAAGGCCGCAAGCCGCGACACCGCTTATCCGCTGGGCCGGGAGCTTGCCGTTCAGGCGCGGACCATCCTTGTCGACTTCCGCCGCGACGGCCGCCAGCTCCGGCGCGAGGGCCTTGCCGAACTGCTGAAGGGCGATGCATCGTTCGAGCAGGTCATCCATCGCGACCGCGGTTCGCGTCTGCATGTGCTGGAGCATGGCGTCGGCGATGTCGAGATCAGCGATGATCTCGAAGTCGTGATCGATGCCCTGTCGCAGACCTATGAATTCGTCGTGCTGGCAGCGCCGGCGCCCGATGCGGACGATCTGACGCTCGGGGTCGCCCCGGCAGCGGATTTCGCCGCCGTGGTTTTGAACCGGGCAGGGCAGCAGCAGGACGGCGCCGATCTCGGCGCCATGCTGGTTGAATCAGGCGCGGGCGAATTCCTGACGATCAAGGCTTATGGAATGACACCGCGCATGCGCGCCGAGGCCAGACGCCGCGAAGCGGCATCGAACGATGCGGCGTGAGAATTGAGTAAACGCTAAGCCACGCAAGAATGTTGGCTGACAGAACGGGCTGCAACGCGCGCGAGTCGATCGCGATCTTGCTACCCCTCCCGGCCGTAAAATCTCAGCGTCAGCGACCACGAAGCCAACGCCAGCCCCAGGGCGCACGTCGCGAGCGCGTAATAGAGCACGGAACTCTTGCCGAAGGAGAGAACAAGCCAGGCGATCATGGTCGGGGCGAAGGCTGCGAAGATGGACCCGAGGTTGTAAGCAAAGCCGAAGCCGGTGAAACGCACCTGGGTCGGAAACACCAGGGCGCACAATGCGGGGATGACACCGGCACTCGACATGAACAGCGAGAAACTAATCCACCACCAGATGAGTGAGCCGGGATCGCGACTGATCTGATCGATGTTGGCGAAGAACGCGATGAGATCAGCGGCAAGCAGAAGGCAGCCGATGCCGAGTATCGGGCCGAAGCCGAAGCGATCGGCGAGCTTGCCCCAAACCGGGCACATCAACGCGAGGACGAGAAGTGCCGCGGCATTGGCGTTGAACGTTGTGGCGCGGTCGACACCGAACTGGGTCTGCAGCAAGGTTGGCATGTAGAAATAAAGAATGATGATCATCGTGCCGAGATAGACGCCGAAACCAATGTCGAAGATCGTCGGTCCGGCATAGCGAGTGAACATTTCGCGGATGGGTACGCCGGTTTGTTCCATCTTTGCTTGTTTGATCTCAAGAAACATCGGCGTTTCATCGAGCCGGCGACGCAGATATGCCGAGGTGAGGCCGAAGAGGCCGCCGAGGACGAAAGGAATGCGCCAGCCCCAGGCTTCCATTTGACCCGGGGCAAGGACATAGGCGAGCAGGGCGCCCGTGCCCGCGCCGAGAAAGAAGCCGATATAGCTGGCGCCCAGAATGATGCTGCTGGCGAAGCCGACACGGCTTCCGGGCACATGTTCAGTCATGAACACCGAGGCGCCGGCGAATTCGCCAGCCAGCGCCACGCCCTGAATGAGGCGCAGGATCAACAGCAGGACGGGCGCCGCAATGCCGATGGTGGCATAGGTCGGTAGCAGCCCAATAAGCATCGTCGGCACGGCCATGAGAATGACGGTTATGAGGAAGAGTTTCTTGCGGCCGTAACGGTCGCCGAGATAACCGAGGATCGCGCCGGACACCGGCCGCAACAGAAAGCCGAGCGAATAAAGCGCGAAGGCCTGGAAGACCTTTACGCCCTCGGGCAAAGTCGGCGGAAAGAACAGATTTCCGATCACCAGCGTGAAGAAGCCGAAGACCATGAATTCGTAGAATTCGAGCAGCGAGCCAAGCGAAGCGAGGCCGAGATTGCGTTTTTGTGCGCCGGTCAGCCCGAGCGACGGGGTTGGCGCGGGAATGGATGATGGGTTGGCGATCTCGGTCATGGTATCCCTCCTTGGTATGTGGTTTACGCGGCTTCTGACGAGCGGCGGTGGTGTATCGATAATCGTCAGACGGCGATTGCGTCCGGCAGCCGCTGTCGCGGCGGGCTTGTCTCCACCGTGAACCCCTCGTGGGAACGGTGGATCTGCCAACCGTCGAGGCCGAAGGCGTGGGCCGAGAGCCAGGTGAAGTTTTCCTGCGCAGCGCGGCTCAAGAGGTCGAAGCGCGAGCGTCGCGCCAGATCGGGGATTTCACACCAGCGGCTGTTGACCTCAGGATGCAGAACCTGCAGCGGCGAATGCAGAACGTCGGCGGCGAACAACAGTCGTTCGTTGCCGTCGCGCAGTTGGTAGGCGAGCTGGCCCGGTGAATGGCCCGGTGCCGGAAGGGCAGTGAGAATATCGGCGATGGAGGCGCCGGGGCTGATAAATTTGGCAAGGCCTGCCTCGACAACAGGCCGCACGCTGTCGTCGAATGGGATCGTATGATGGGCGAGGTCATCCATCGCGCGGCGCTCACTGAAAATGCGCCAATCGTCCAAGGGCACGTAATAGGTGGCATTCGGAAAGGTCGGTTCGAGGCGGCCGTCCACCACCTGCGTGTTCCAGCCGACATGATCGCCGTGCAGATGGGTGAGCGCTACATGGGTGACTCGCTCGGGTGGACAGCCGATGCCTGAAAGCCAATCGAGGAATGGCGTGTTGAGATGGGATTGGGAGGGCGCAAGGCGCTCCTTGTGATTGCCGACACCGGTATCGATCAGGATGATCTCAGCATCGGTTTTGATCACGAATGTCTGCATTGTAAAGATGAGGCGATTGGTCTGCGGCAGCCAGTAGCGAGGAGCCAGCCAATCGGCAGCTTCGCTATATGCCTGCGGCGCCATGTCTGGCAGCATCCAGGCGGCATCGTGGGTAGGGCCGCTGAATTCGGCGATCTGGTGCAGAACCGCATGTTTCAGATGACGCGTCTGTAGCATGGCTCAGGCTTTCAAATATGGATGGACGGAAAAGATGACCGCTTCCGCCGCCTCGCGATCGAAATCCCGAGGCCAGTTCGAGCCGATCCGTGCGGATGGTTCGACGTTCTCCTCTGCGTCGATCAGCGACGTCGCGGTGCGATCGAAGCCGGGATCGCCGATGAGCGGCGGCGCGTGAGACTCAAGAAGTATGCTCGGCACATCGCCGCGCACCCATGACCAGTGGACCACGTTCCTCGGCACCCGGAAGGCGTCGCCCTGGCGCACCAGGAAACCCTTGTCGCCGATGAAGACCAGCAGCTCCCCTTGCAAAACATAATTGAGCTGCTCGCAATCATGGACATGGGGTTTGGAGTGATAGCCCGGCTGACGGGTGGCGATCATCAGGCTCATGTCGGAGCCATAAACGATCTGCGCGCCGACCGCGCCGCCCGACAGATGGGCAGCGGGGACAAGAATGGTCTCCGGCACGTCGGCCAAGTGGACCGCGAGTCGCGAATGAGTAATGTCCTTGGGCATGTTGCCTCCTCCAGAGTGTTGTCGAAGGCTGACGAACATGCGCGGCCGCAACAATCCGGCAATCGCGTCTAACTGCTATTCATGATCAGACCATTCCGGGCGGGCGGATCGCCTGGTAGTTTTGCCGCTCGCGTCGGAGGCGGTGAGATGATTTTCGAAATGCGGACATATCAGCTCAAACCGGGCGCTCTGGCCAATTATGTGAGGCATTTCGAGAAGGTGGGCCTGCCGATCGTCAGCCGCTATTGCTCCCTGGCGGCCTATTGGATCGCCGAAAGCGGTGCACTCAATCGGGTCATCCATGTCTGGTCGTTCGATGATCTTGAAGCGCGCCGGCAGGCCCACGAGCGGTGGATGACCGACCCGGACTGGGCCGGCCTATTCCTACCCGTCGCGCTTCCCATGGTTGTGTCGCAGGAAAGTATCTATCTCAGTGCGGCTTCTTTCTCTCCCATCCGCTGATCGTGGCGGTCCGCAACAGCTCTATTGTCAATACCTTGGCAATGCCGGTTCTCCGCGTGCTACGTTTGACGGCGGGGGAGACGGTTATCATGACCACGCCGGCGCTGAAGGCTTCGCAACTCGATCTTAAGCCGCTATATTATTTTGTACGCGTCGCCGAGAGCGGCAGTTTTTCGCGCGCAGCGGCATCCGTATCGGTCAGCCAGTCCATTTTGAGCCGCGTGATCCGCCGGCTGGAAGAAGATCTTTCCGTGCAGCTTCTGCATCGCACAGGGCGCGGGGTAAAACTCACGGATGCCGGGCAACGGCTGCTGGAGGATGGGCGCCAGATCATTTCGCAGCTCGCCGATGTTCGCTCCAATGTTGCCGCGCTGTCGGGCGAAGCGAAGGGGGCAGTTTCGCTGGGCATGCCGCCGCTGCTTGGATCGATGCTGACGATCGCGCTTGTCGAGAGGTTGCGCACCGAGCACCCGGCATCCGGCTGACGATCCGCGAAGGCTATGCGGCCGAAACGCTCGATTGGCTTGGCAACGGGCAGATCGATATCGGCGTCGTCTACAATCCGCCGCAGATCACCACGCTTATCGTCGAGAAGATTGCAGATGACACGCTGCACCTTGTCGGCGCGCCCGGCAGTCTTGGGCTTCTGCCAGGCAGTGTTTTTCCCGCGCGTATGCTCGGCAGTCTGCCGCTCGTCCTGCCGCCGCAACCCCATCGCCTGCGCAGTCTCGTCGATCTGGCGGCGCGTGAGGCCCATGTCGAGCTGCAGACTGTGGTGGAAGCAACGGGAACGCTGACGGTTTTGGAACTGGTACGAGCCGGACTCGGCTATACCGTCCTGCCCTCCATACTGGTCGAAGGCGAGGCGCAGGGCGGCCGGCTGCAAAGCTGGCCGCTGACCGAGCCCGACATTCATCCGTGTCTGTGTATCGCTACGTCGATGCAGAGACCGCAGACGGAATCCACGCGAGCCGTCTTGAAGACGATTGCAAACATCCTGCGCGACAGATCGCGCGGTTAAGGTTGATCACGGAGAGAAGCATGAAAGCGATTGTCTTCGACGCGTCCGGCGCGCCGAATGTTGTTCTGCGTTGCGAGAACGTTCCCGTTCCAACTCCCGAAGCAGGCCAAGTGCGCGTCAAAGTGGCGGCGAGCCCAATCAATCCCGCCGATGTGGCTTTCATTCGCGGCGTCTATCGCATCAAGCCCACATCGCCGCAGGTGGCCGGACTTGAAGGCGCGGGGATTGTCGAAGAGGTCGGAGCAGGCGCGGAAAACTGGCTTGGAAGGTGTGTCGCGTTTCGCTGGCCCGGGGCCTGGGCCGACTATGTCGTCGTGCCGGCGGAGCGGCTTATCGCTGTTCCCGAAGGTATCGATCTGGAGACGGCGGCGCAGATATCTCTCAATCCGTTGACAGCTGTCGGTCTGGTGCAGACGTCAGGCGTGACGGCTGGAGAGAGTCTTCTGCTTACGGCCGCCCGAAGTACAGTATCGACACTCGCCGCTCAGATCGCCAGGGAGAAGGGTATCAAGACGATCGGCCTCGTACGCGGACAGGCGAACGGCAGCGCTTGCGATGTGGTGCTGAGCGCGGATGATCCGCAGCTTGTGCCCGCGCTCACGGCCGCCGGGCAGAACGGGATCAACGGTTTGCTCGATAGCGTCGGCGGCCCGCTTGTTCCGCGTCTTTTTTCAACGCTCGCCGCGGGTGCGACCGTCGTCGCTTATGGCGTGCAGGATGCGCAGCCGATGCAGGTGTCGAACGCGATGCTGATTTACGCCAATCTGACATGGGTCGGCTTCGGCATTGATCGCTGGCTGGCGTTGCGTGGGGATGCCGTTCAGGACGACATCAAGCTGGCCTGGTCGTTGATCGAGCGCAAGGTTATCACGCTTCCCGTGCAAACCCGCTTTGAGATGGGTGACATCGAAGCGGCTTTCGCAGCCGACGGGGCCGCGGGCCGCGCAGGGAAGGTGCTTTTCGTTCCAGATCGATAGGACATTTCCAGAACTTCTGTCGGTTTGCTGCGAGATGCAACGCAGCCTTATGACGACGCGTCTTCGCTTTTCTTGCCGAAGCGCAAACTCGCGCGAATGCGCTTGGCCATCGGCCAGGCCCATTCGCTTTGCTTGATCATGCGCTTGGCCCGCCGCCGGGTCTTCTCCATGAAGACGAAGGCCTGGCCGGCGCCGGACAGGCCGACCAGCGTGTCGAACAGCGGCTCGGCCTCGTTGCACCAGGCGTGCTTGTAACGGCCCTCGCCGATGCCGAGGTCGAACCGCGTCAGCCCTTCGCGGCATTTTTCCTCGATCAGTTTCGCCAGCAGCAGATCGCCAGGGCTTGAGCGGGCGACCTGCGGGTCCATGTCGAAGGAATTGATCATGCCGTGGAAGCGGCCGCGATGAATGCCGCCGCCATAGATCGCGACGATCCGATCGCCGGCTTTCAGCGCATGCAGTTCCATCGCCACTGCTTCGCCGCCGGTCGGCAGGCAGGAGCGCCGGAAATAATCGATCGCCACCTTGTTGCGTACGTTGGTGGTGATGTTCATCTGGGCGAAGCGCCGCTGCCGCTGTTCGAAATAGGCGTCGAGAAATGCCTCGACCTCAGCCTCGGTTTCCGCCTTGCAATGCAAGACCGGGCCGATCTCGGCCAGCTTGCGCTGTTTGGCGCGTAGCTTTTTGCGGGTGTCGGCGGACAGGCGTTCCTTGATGAAGGACTCGAAATCGCCGGGCAACGCGGTGCTGTAGCAGAAGCTCGGGCTGTCCTGGCGCGAAATGGCGGCAAAGGGATTTGGTGCGCCTTCCCAGGTGAGCGGCTGGTTGGCAAGCACGAAGGCATCCGGATTGAGTTTGCTGGCATGGGCCGCCTGGAACAGAATGGCGATAAGGTCTTTGCGCGGGGGGGCAAAGCCGGGGCGGAAGAGACCGAGATTGGCATTGGAATCGGTGCCGCCCAGAAATTGCACCAGTCTCAGGCCGCGGGACACGGAAACGCCCAGAGGCAGCAGGGCGAGAGGCACGCCGGATGGGTCGCGTGCAATGGTCAACAGCGGCGTCATGCCGATGACGGGACAGACGGCCTCAATCCACGGCAACAGCCAGCGGCGGGTCTGGTAGACGGAGGCGAGGGCAAGTTCTTCCAGTTCAGCCCAGGCATCCATCGCAGAGGCGGGGGCGGTGTGGAGCTCCAGGCGTGGTAACGCGTTCAATTTATATAACTTTCCGGGGTCACCGCAACGCGACAGATCATTTGCAACTTGGTCTTAATAGTCCTGAGATTAAGTCGAAAACGTCAACGCCAACTTATTCCGCATGAGGCCGGGTGACTGTATGCGCGCCAGCGTGAAGGAAAAGGCAATCGCCGCCGGTTTTGCGATGTTTCGTGCCACCGGTGTGCATAAACTTGCCAAATTCGCGCGCGGTTCCGGCGTCATCCTCATGTTTCATCATGTCCGGCCCTGGGTCGAGCGCGATTTCGCCCCCAACCGGCTGCTGGAGATCACCCCCGAATTCCTCGACACCGTGCTCGAAACCCTGCGTTCCGAGGGTTTCGACATCGTGACGCTCGACGAGGCGGTGCGCCGGCTGGCCGGCGGCGGCGAGGGGCCGCCCTTCGCGGCGCTAACCTTCGACGACGGCTATCGCGACAACCTCGAGCATGCGCTGCCGGTGCTGCACCGGCACGAGGCGCCGTTCACCCTCTATGTGGCGACCGGCTTTGCCGATCGCAGCGCGCGGCTGTGGTGGGTCGAACTGGAGGAGGCGATCCGCCGTCTCGACCGGATCGAACTCGATGTCGATGGCTTGAAACTGGCGATGCCGGCTGCAACGGGCGACGAGAAGGCCGCCGCGTACCGCTCGCTCTACTGGGCGCTGCGGAGCGGGCCGGAAGGCGACATGCTGGCCGCCATCGCCACCCTGGCGAAACGGGCCGGCGTCGATGGCGGAGCAATCGCGGAAGAACTCTGTCTCGATTGGGACGGGTTGCGCGAGATCGCCGCCGATCCGCTGTGCACGATCGGCGTTCATACGCTGACCCATCCGATGCTGGCCAAGCACGATGTCGAATTCGTGCGGCGGGAGCTGGCGCAGAGCCGTGCGATCATCGAGCGTGAGATCGGCAGGCCTGCCGTCCATCTGGCCTATCCGGTGGGCGATGCGACATCGGCCGGGCCGCGCGAGTTCGCGCTCGCGGAGGAACTTGGATTCAAGAGCGCCGTGACGACGCGGCCCGGCATGCTGTTTGCCGACCATGCCAATCATCTGACGGCGCTGCCGCGCCTGTCGATCAACGGCAACTGGCAGGACCGCACCTTCATCGAAGTCCTGCTGACCGGCGCGCCGTTCGCGCTTTGGAACCGGGGACGCCGCACAAATGTCGGCTGAGCTTGTCTGGATGCGGCCATGACCGGCCAATCCGATGCCTTCAATTCCGATATTTATAACGCAGCGGGCGACACACGCGGCGTCCAGCGCGCGGCCTGCATTTTCCTCGCCTGCATGCCGGTCATCCTGACGGGGTTTCTGGCTGCCGGCGCAACGACATCCGCGACGCTGCCGGCCAACACGCCGATGACCGTCGGCCTGACTGAACTGGCGCGGTTCGTCGGCGATTTTCGGCTGATGCAATTGTCGAAGGCGCACTGGAACCTGAGCCTGTTCTGGATGGCGGCCGGCACGGTGATTTTCGCCTGGCGCGGCGCCGTCAGCGACCGTCGCCAGGGCTGGTCGGAAGGCGTCTGGATCTGCGTCGTCGCTGCTGTCTGCATCGGTTCAGCGTTGTTGGGGCAGTCGGGATGGGGGTTTCTCGATCAACCTGTCGGGCGGCTCACGGCTTTGAGTGAAGACGCGAGGCCGCTCGATCCGCGCTGGGCGCTGGTGATGCGGACGGTCTGGCTCATGGCTTTCGGCGGGTTTATCGCCATCGCGGCCCATGACGTGGCTTATCGCGCCCGGCGTACGCTGGAAGAATTCGACCTGATCGCACCGCCGGATTTTGCACCGGTGCGCTTCCCCGATTATGCGCCGCAACGTGAGCCGCGCGCGCGGCCGGCGGGTGGCCGCAAAGCCGACCCGACATCGGCAGAAGCCGGGTTCGGCCAGCGGCAAGCGCTGCCGCCGGAAATGCCGCGCGGTGAAGGCATGACCCGCGGCGAGGCGCTGCTGACGCTCGGCCTGACGACGACTGCGACAAAGAAAGAGATCGGCCGCGCCTTTCACGCGGCGATGAAAACCGCCCATCCCGATCGCGGCGGCTCGACGGCGCGGGCGGCGCGTCTCAACACGGCGCGTGATATTCTGCTCGGCAAGCGGCGGTAGCCTGGGCGCCAATCGCAGGCGAAATTCCCTGCTACCAGGGAAATTAACAGGGAATTTCCGACAGGGAACAGGGATTTCGCTGCGGCAAGCCAGGAGAGCGATATGACACGATACATCGCCTTGCTGCGGGCTGTGAATGTCGGGGGTACCGGCGCGCTGCCGATGGCCGATCTGAAAGCCATGTGCATCGAGGCCGGCTTTACGAAGGTCGAGACCTTTATCGCCAGCGGCAATGTCGTCTTCGAAAGCAAGGCCACGGCAACCAAGGTGAAGGCCGATCTTGAGGCGCGCCTGAAGGCCTACGCGGGCAGGCCGGTCGGTGTCGTGCTGCGGACGGCCGCGGAAATGGCGGCGGTTCTCAAGGCCAATCCCTTCAAGAAGACAGAGCCCAAATACACCTATGCGATTTTTCTCGATGGCCGCCCGCCCAGCGACGCGCTCGAGCATGCACGCGGGCAGGCGGACGAGGAGATGCGCCTCGGCGACAGGGAGATTTTCGTTTTTTACGGCAGCGGCATGGGCCGCTCGAAGCTGAAGATTCCGGCTGCGAAAGAGGGCACCGGGCGAAATATGAACACAGTGGCGAAGCTGGTTGAGATGGCGTCGAAGCCGTGATCCTGGGAAGAAGCGTCACTGAGCCCTAAATCGTGCCATGGCTTATCCGCGCTGCAGCGTTCGTGCGACAGCGTCCCGCCATCCCTGCCACTTGGCTTCACGTCGTTCCGGCAGGAGATTGGGCTCGAAACGCCGATCCAGCGCCCATGTCTGTGTCATTTCATCAGGCCTCGGCAAAAGGCCCGCAGCCAGTCCGGCGAGATAGGCAGCGCCAAGCGCCGTCGTCTCCATCAGTCTGGGCCGTTCGACCGGCATATCCAGAATGTCCGCCAGGAATTGCATCGCCCAGTCCGACGCCGACATACCGCCGTCGACCCGCAACACCGTCGCTCCGGCTTCGGGCCAATCGCGCCGCATCGCTTCGATGAGGTCCCGCGTCTGGTAACCGACGCTTTCGAGGGCCGCACGCGCGAGTTCGCGTTTGCTCGTCGCACGGGTCAGGCCAAACAAGGTGCCGCGCGCGTCCGCATCCCAGTAGGGGGCGCCGAGCCCGACGAATGCCGGAACCAGATAGACATCCTGCGCAGGATCGGCCGCCGCCGCCAGAGAGTCGGCTTCCGCGGCCGCATGCAGAATGCCAAGTCCATCGCGCAGCCACTGTACCGCCGCGCCTGCCACGAAGATCGAACCCTCGAGCGCATAGGTCCGCTGCCCGGCAAGCTGATAGGCCACGGTCGCAAGAAGCCGGTTTTGGGACTGGACGGCTTTGCGCCCGGTATTGAGCAGCGCAAAACAACCTGTTCCGTAGGTCGATTTCATCATGCCGGGAACGAAGCAGGCTTGCCCCACCATGGCCGCCTGCTGATCGCCGATCATGCTTCTGATCGGAACAGGCTGTCCGAGTACGTCGGCCGTTGCGTGTCCGAACTCGGCGGCATTATCGCGGACTTGCGGAAGCATGGTCATTGGAACGTCGAAGATGCGGCAGAGCTCCTCGTCCCATTCGCCCGCATGAATATTATAAAGGAGGGTTCGCGATGCATTGGTCGCGTCGGTGGCATGGACCGCGCCTCCCGACAGGCGCCACAGCAGGAAACTGTCGACGGTGCCGAAGGCGAGTTGTCCCGCTGCCGCACTGGCGCGCGCGCCGGGGACATGGTCCAGAATCCATGCGCATTTGGTGGCGGAGAAATAGGGGTCGAGCAGAAGGCCTGTCTTCTCCGTGGCCTTCGCTTCAACTCCCGCCTCCCGCAGCCGCGTGCAGAGATCGGCGGTGCGGCGATCCTGCCAGATGATGGCGTTGTGGATGGGGCGCCCGGTCGCGCGGTCCCACACCAGCGTGGTTTCGCGCTGATTGGTGATCCCGATGGCGGCGACATCGGCGGCCGGAATGTCGGCAACCTTCAGCGCCTCGCGCAAGGTTGCGAGGGCGGATTGCCAGATATCCTCGGGATCGTGCTCAACCCAACCTGAGGCCGGATAATGCTGCGGGAATTCGCGCTGGGCGATCGCCAGAACGGCAAGATGCGTGTCGAAGACGAGCGCGCGCGTTGAGGTCGTGCCTTGATCCAGCGCGATGATGCAGGAGCCCATGCCTTCCCCCCCAATCGCCGCCGCAGGCGATCATCCAAAAGCCGGAAACGGTCGCGGACGAAGCCTCCGGAATTCGCCTTCGCAATTTCGTTATTTGCGGGCATTTCGAAACTACGGTATGGACCCGACACGTTCAACCTGGAGCGAATGGCGGCGCAAGATTGCGAGCGGCCGATCGCAACAGTCCTGTAACAGGACAGCTTCTTGCGCGGTGTGGCGTCGAGAGGCGCAGGTGGACATCTAAGCGGGTGGAGACGTCGATGAGGCATTTTTTTAGAGCGAGCGCTTTGGCTTTTGCGCTGGCAACGCCAGGCGCGGTGGATTGTACTTACGCGCAACCGGCGCCCTCCGCTTCGCAGCCGACATATCTGACCTTCGGACAGGCGCGCGGCCTGTATTATCGGCCAGCCTCCGGCCCGGCGCCGCATGTGGCCTTCCTCGCGATCCACCGCACGGCCGATTATCTTCAACATGCAAGCTGCCTTGAATTGCCGAAGCGCGGTTATGCGGCGCTTTGCATGAACACGCGCTTCACCAACAGCGAGTTCGATGTCGACTGGGATCGCATCGCGCTCGATGTCAAGGCCGGCATGGAATTCCTCCGCAAGCAACCGGGCATCGAGAAAGTCGTGCTCTTCGCCCATAGCGGTGGCGGCCCTTCGCTCAGCTTCTACCAGGCTGTCGCCGAAAACGGCGTCGCCTATTGCCAGAACCCGCGCCGCATCTGGCCCTGCCGCGACGATCTCGCCGGCTTGCCGAAGGCGGATGCCATCGTTTTTGCCGACGCGCATCCAGGCCCTGGTGTCACCACCTTGCGCAACCTGAGCGCCGCCGTCGTCGACGAGACGCCGGGCGAGATCGACCCGGCGCTCGATCCGTTCAACCCCGCGAACGGCTACAATCCGGATGGCCAGTCGCATTATTCGGCTGATTTTCAGGCCCGTTATTATGCGGCTCAATCGCGCCGCATGAACCGGTTGATCGACCAGTCGCGCGATCGTCTCGCCGCCATCCGCGGCGGGAAAGGACCTTACCCCGACAATGATGCATTGATCATTCCAGGCGGCGGCAATCCGGGCGCCGGCCCTGGTGCGACCTCGCAACTTCCAAGTTTCCAGACGGACCTGCCTCAGCGCCTGACGCGGGCGCCGCGAAAACTGCTGCGCAACGACGGCAGCATCACCGAAGACATCGTCAAATCGGTCGGCGCGCCCGATCACGTCTCGCAAAAACTCATCGGCGGCTTCGACACTGGCACGAAGATATTGTCGCTGCGCTCTTTCCTGAGCACCAACGCCGTCTACTCGATGAACTCCAACGACGGCATCGACTACTGCAGCGCCAACGCTTCCACCATATGCGCCGTCCACTCGATCAGCGTGCCGATCCTGGTGATGGGCATGGGCGCGCATTATTTCGTTCGCGACTCCGAAATTGAATACGAACAAAGCGCCAGCGCCGACAAGGATCTGATTTTCATCGAGGGCGCGACCCACGGCTTCACGCCGTGTGGCAATTGCGCACTGCCGGCCTCAGCTTACGCGAACGTGCGCAAGAACATGTTCGATTATGTCGCGGCCTGGACGCAGAAGCGGTTCGCCAACGGGCGATGAGGCGCTCAGATAGTCTGGCCGATGCGCCACAGCACGCCGGTCGGATCGGTGATCGTGAAGTCGCGGATTTTCCACGGCTTGTCGGAAGGCGGTTGCGCGCTGACGCCATATTTTGCGACCAGCCCCTGCGCCTCGACATGGCGCCACCAGGCTTCGACGTCTTCGACGAGCAGGTGCATCATGAAGTTGTCGGCATGTTCCTTGACGTAGAAATTCTGCAGCAGAAAGCTGGAATGGCCGCAGTGGAAATAGGCCAGGTCGTCCGATGACCAGAGAGTCTCGAAGCCGAGGTCCTGGTAGAACTGCTTGCTCAGGGCGAAATCCCTGGCGGGGACGAAGGCCTTCACTTCGACGGCTTTGAGTTCGCTCACTGTTCATCCCCCTGTAGGTTCGAGCGCACTAGTTCTCGCCTTTGCCCTCCATCCATTTGATGAACGGAATCATCGGGATGATCCAGCCGATGCCGAGCAGGGCATAGCCGATGCCGCGCAGGACGCCGTCGGCTTCCTGGAAGACGCGCGCCTGGGCCAGCGCCATGGTGATGAGGGCATAGACCACGACGAACAGGGGGATGACCGCCGCGCCGATGAGCTTTCGGTTTCGTCTGGTCATGACAGCCTGGATGCCTTGCTTGAGGGTGCGACGTGTCGCCGGTGGACGGGTCCCGATGGACGCCTTATGTCTCCCCCCGCAGTTTGAATCAATGCGGCTCGTCCATGACCCTGTCTTCCGCCGTCCCAGCCAGCAAAAAAAGCCCGGAATTGCGCTCTTTGACGCAGGCCTTCGCCGACGATCTCTCTGGCGTGCGCTTCTGGCTGTGGAGCGTGGCTTTTCTGGTGTTTGCGATGGTTGTCGTGGGCGGCGCCACGCGGCTGACGGAATCCGGCCTGTCGATCACCGAATGGAAGCTGGTGCTCGGCGTCGTGCCGCCGCTGTCGGAGGCGGCCTGGCTCGCCGAATTCGAGAAATACAAGCAGATTCCTCAATATTCCCAATCGTTTCCGACGATGTCGCTGAGCGATTTCAAGTTCATTTTCTATTGGGAATGGTCGCACCGCCTGCTCGGACGGCTGATCGGCGTGGCCTTCGCCATGCCGATGATCTGGTTCTGGTGGCGCGGCAAGGTGCGCGGCAGCCTGCGCTGGCAGTTGCCGCTGCTGCTGGCGTTGGGCGGCCTGCAGGGTGTCGTCGGCTGGTGGATGGTCAGTTCCGGCCTCTCGGTGCGCACCGAGGTGGCGCCGGAACGGCTGATGATCCACCTGGTTCTGGCGTCGATCACCCTGATCGCCCTGGTGTCGATCGCGGTTTCGCTGAAGCCGACCGCAGCCGAGCAGAAGCCGACGGCCAGCGTCCGCCTCGGCAGCACGCTCCTCCTGGCAATGGTGCTCCTGCAGGTCGCGCTTGGCGCGCTGGTGGCGGGTTCGCGCGCCGGGCTGTCTTACAATACCTGGCCGCTGATGGACGGCGGCTTCGCGCCGGCGTTCAATTTCTCCAGCGACCTCGTGCCGGCCTGGCGCAATTTCTTCGAGAACATCGCCATCGTGCAGTTTCAGCATCGCATCGGCGCCTATGTGCTGCTGGCGCTGGCGCTGTGGCATGCATGGACCACGCTGGGTGGTGGGGCTGGGCCGCGCGCGGTGCGCCGCGCCTGGTCGCTCGTCGGCATGGTCGTCGTGCAGGCCTGCCTTGGCATCGCCACCCTGCTGCTGGTGTTCCCTGAAGGCCGCATCCCGCTCTATTGGGCGCTGGCGCATCAGGCCTTTGCGGTGATGGTGCTGACCATGGCAACCGTGCATTGGACGCGGCTGCGGAAGGCGGAAGCGCGAGTCATCTGAATCTGTTGACGCGAGTTTCTCACGCAGCGATTCAGCGACTTCAACCGGCATGCGAAGTGCTGCGGCGCATCGCCGGTTCGTCTGCGGATCAGAGATTCGGCAGTTCGGCGGCCCTTGGGTCGTCCTTGAAGGCGAACGCCTTGTCGAAGGAAGGGCGCTGTTTCGCACGCGCCAGCCAGTCGCGCAGCGCCGCGAGTTCGGGTCCCTCGAGAAATTCCGGTCGCAGGTTCGAGATGCGATCGATGAACGGCAGCATGGCGATGTCGGCGAGCGAGAACTGATTGCCGGCGAGCCAGGCCGTTTTGCGCAGTTGTGTGTCGGCGCGTTCCAGACAGGTCTGCATGAGGTCGTAGGCGGACTGGATCTCCTGATCGGTGAAGCCGCCTTTCGCCATTTTCTCCCAGCGGTCGCGGCGCTCCGCTGTTGGGATGCCGGACAATGTCTCGGACAGCTTGCCGCCGGAAAGCCCTTCCTCGGCCCGGTGCCGCAGCTTCTGCCAGGTGGGGGCATAGACGGCCTTGTAGGCGACATCATCCGAATATTTCAGCCAGAGCCGCATCTGCGCCCGCTCATAGGGATCGGCTGGCTTGAGCGGGTTCTGCGGAAAGACATCGTCAATATAGTCGATGATCACCGAAGACTCGATGACGGGCTTGCCTGCATGGACGAGGGTGGGGACGACGCCGTTGGGGTTGATCGCGAGATATTCCGGCGTGTGCTGTTCGAACTTTTGCAGATCGAGGAGATGGCTCTCGAAAGGCACGTCCTTCTCGTAAAGGCACATGCGGACCTTCTTTGAGCAGGTCGACGCCATGCCGTGATAAAGAATCGTTTCGAGGTTTTCCATGTCCGTTGCGCCTCCCAGGTCACGGCGGGATTGATCGTCCCGCCGACCTTTACACGTGCACGACAGTTACCCGGAATCGACGGGTGGCGCTACTGCCCCGCATCAACATGCCGCGCTGATTATCGCGCCAGGCGTTCCGCCGTCCGGGACGAAACGCCGGTACGTCCGGTTTCGTAGGCCTGGGTCAGCAGGTGGCGAATGTATTCGCCTGAGATGACAGGCTTGTATGCGGAGGGCTGGTCGTGCAGGCAGCTCTCCAGGCTGGCGATCTCGGCGCGCGGATTGGGATAGGCGAAGAACGAGATCGACAGGCGCGCGGTGGCGCTGCGGTTCATCACCCGATGCAGCGTCGAGACATAGGTGTCGTTGGTCCATCGCGCCAGCAGGTCGCCCACATTGATGACGAAGGTATTGGCGATCGGAGGAACGTCGATCCATTCGCCGTCGGCGTTGCGCGCCTGCAGGCCGCCGCTGTTGTCCTGATGCAGGATGGTGAAGGTGCCGTAATCTGTATGAGGGGAGAATCCCCACAGCTTGTCGGCGACCTCGGGATCGATGGGCGGATAGTAGTTGAAGGAATGGATGCAGCCGAGCCGGTCGTGAAAGGATTCGAGGTAGTTTTCCGGAAGGTCGAGGCTCAGGGAGAAGGCGCGTGCGAGCTGGCGGGCCAGCGTCACCTTGCGGGCTGTCTGCCGCTCGATCGCAGCGCGAAAGCCGGGCAGGGTCTCCTCAGGCAGCCATTGCGACTTGCCGGCGGGAGAGGTGTCATCAGGCAATTCGCCCGGCGCGAGTTCGCGCGAAAGGTAGAGCCGCTCCTTGCGGTCGGCTTGTGCCGCCGTCGCCGCATCCGGATTGAGGCCCCCGGTCTGGATGAAGCCGAGGTTGGCTGCATTGTTACGGGCGGCAATGCGCATTTTTTCGTCGACCGGCAATGCGAAAAAGCGCCGGCCGTTGGCCAGAATCTCGTCCATCTCGGCTGGCAAGAAGCCATGGCCGCTGATGTAGAAGAACCCGATGTCGATGCAGGCCTGGCGGATTTCCCCGGCGACGCGGCGGCGCTCGGCATGCGTGCTGTCGCCGCAGAAGGGAGCGATGTCGATGACAGGCACAGAGGCAAGCGCCTGACGCGAAGCGGATGTGGGTATATTGCTCATCGTTGCGCCTTTCTTTGTCGCTGGTTCACTTTTGCGGGCTCGGATGTTTCCGGCCGCGAAGCCTTTCGACGTTTCTGCGGCCTGACGATGTCCTCGACGGCGGCATCGGCTGCGGTGAGCGCGTCGTTCAGGCTCCGCAATGTCGTCAGCAGATGCACGAGATCGACATGATCGAGCAGGGGCAGTAGCGCCGCACGATAATCGGCCGTGCTGTCCAGCAAGGCATCGAGCACTTTGCGGCCCTTTGCGGTGAGCGCGATGTGCGGAGAAGTCTTGTGATCGCGATTGATCACCTGATGCGCCAATTGCTCGGCGATCAGCGCGTCGGTGATGTTCTGCACGTTCTGCCGCGTAACGCCGAGACGTCGCGCGATCTGCGGCACCGACAGCATGCCTGACGACGCAACGCGCATCACCTGCCATCGCGCCTGGGTCTGGCCGACATGACGGGCGAGCGCCTCGCCGTGGCGGCGGAAAGCGGCACTCACCGCATAAGTTTCGACGACAACGAGATCAAGAGTTTCCATGCCCATTTTTTAGCATGTCATTGTCGATTTGACAAGACATTGCTAGTTTGCAAACATGATGTCACTGGCGCTGCTGCCAGGAGGTAAGCGTGATGGAGCGTGGCGATGAGACTTGAAGGGCGTGTCGCGGTCGTAACGGGGGGAGGACGCGGCATCGGCGCGGCCTATTGCAAGGCGCTCGCGGAAGAAGGCGCAGCCGTAATGGTCGCCGATATCGACGGCACCGGAGCAGCAGAGGTTGCGCGGGAAATCACCGCAAGCGGCAAGCGCGCGGCGTCCTGCACCGTTGATGTCAGCTCGAAACAAAGCACATCAGCGATGGCGCAGGCCGCGGTTGACGCCTTCGGTGGCATCGACATCCTGGTGAACAATGCGGCTATGTACGCCAATCTGACGCGCAAAGGTTTCGAAGATATATCGATCGATGAGTTCGACCGCGTGATGGCGGTCAACGTCAAAGGCATCTGGCTCTGCACGATGGCCGTGGCGCCCTCAATGCGTCAGCGAGGTGGTGGCCGTATCGTCAATATCGGTTCCGGCAGCGTCTTCGTCGGCGGCAATGGGCTGGTTCACTACGTCGCTTCGAAAATGGGGGTCATCGGACTCACCCGCGCGCTCGCACGCGAACTGGGCGGCGACAAGATCTGCGTCAACACATTGATCCCGGGGCTGACCGACAGCAGTTCCAATCGCGCCAATACCACGACAGCCTATCTCGAAAGCGAAGCGAAGCAGCGTTGCATCGAAAAAATCCAGACGCCCGAGGATCTGGTCGGCCCGCTGATCTTTCTCTCATCCGACGACAGCCATTTCGTCTCGGGCCAGAACCTGAACTGCGACGGTGGGCGCTTGTTCATCTGAGTTGATTTTACAAGAGGCATTCGCTCATGAAGCATGCTGGCGAACTCGATGCCCTGGCGCGGGCCTGCCGCATCCTGGAGATGGAGGGGCATGGCGATCTCGCCCAAGGTCACCTGTCCTGGCGCGATCCGGGCGGCCGCAGTTTCTGGATGAAACGCAACGATATCGGCCTCGGAGAAGTGATGGGGCCGGACGACTTCGTCGAACTCGATTTCGATGGGAAGCAAATGTCGGGCTCGGGTCGGCCGCATTCGGAATGGCCGATCCATTCGGAAATATTCCTCGCCCGTCCGGATGTCGCGGTCGTCGCTCATACCCATCCGCTGCATGCCTGTCTGATGACGGGCTCGACCGACCACCCGCAGCCCTACACGCTTGAGGCGGACAAGCTCAAACCGATCGGGCGCTTCGCAACCAGCGCCGCGCTCGTCAACGACAAGGGAATGGGACGCGAGTTGGCCGAGGCGCTGGGGCAGGGCGACGTCGTTTTTCTCGCCAACCATGGTGTCGCATTCTGTGGACCGACCGTAGCGGAAGCCGTGTGCACCGGCATTTTTCTCGAACGGGCGTGCCGGGTTGCGGTGTTGGCGGCCTCTGCACCCCTCTCCTGGATCCTGCCGAGCGCCGCCGATCGCGAATTGCGCAACCGCCAGATGGTGACGCCCGGCCATATTGCGCAGACGTGGGACTATTTCATCCGCAAGCTTGAAGCGCTTCACACGGACGCAAACGGCAAGCCGCTTGCGGTTTACGGCAGTCGCTAACGATCCAACATAGAAGAGGAACCGAGATGCTTGAGCTTTATCACGATTGGGATTCTGTCTGCGCCACAAAGGTTCGGTTCTGTCTTTACGAGAAAGGCCTGGAATGGGCCAGCCGGCGCGTTGACCTTTGTGCCTACGAACATATGACACCGGAATATCTGGCGCTCAATCCGAACGGTGTGGTGCCGACCTTGGTGCACGACGGCAACCCTGTCATCGAGTCTACGATCATCAATGAATACATCGACGACACGTTTCCCGATCCGCCGCTGAAGCCACGCGATGCGCTGGCGCGGGCGCGCATGCGCGTCTGGGTGAAATACGAGGACGACGTGCTGCACCCCGCCATTCGGCCGGCAAGCTATGCACTGATGATCAAACCCGTCGTTGCTTCCCTTCCGGCCGAGACGATCGAACAGATGGTGCGGATGCATCCCAATCGCGATAGGGCGGCAAACTGGCTGAAGACCATCAACGAACCAGTTGATGAGGCAACGATCGTCAATGCCCGCAACAAGGCGGACACCGCACTCGATCGCATGGAGCGTGAACTCGCCTCGAACGGTCCCTGGCTCGCAGGTGAAACATTCAGCCTGGCCGACATCGCGTGCGCGCCGATGATCGATCGCATGGAATGGCTGATGATGGCCGGTCTGTGGAGCGAGCGCCCGGCGCTGACGGATTGGATCGCGCGCATCAAAGAGCGCGCTGCCTATCGAAAGGCGTTTCCTGATCAGGCCCATCGATTGCCCGGCCCGCGCAATCCGACGGAAGGTTCGCTTTATCCCAACGCCGCGCCGGTTCCCGGAGGCGCCGCCTAACTCCGCTTACTGCCGATCGGCGGGTCAACCGGCCGACTTTGTCGCAACGAACAGGAGAGTCATATGTCAGGTTTCATGCGTATAGACCGCCGGTCGCTCGTCCTTAAAGCCGCAGCGCTTGTCTTTGCCGGGCTCGCGCTTTCGGCAAAACCGGCTTTGGCTCTCGAGAAGATCGTCTTTCTTCTCGCCGCGCCGGCGGAGCTGCCGGCGTTCTCGCCCCTGTTGCTTGCCAAACATCTCGGATACTTCTCCGAGGCTGGCTTCGATGTCCAGTTCCAGACCGCGCGCGGCGGGCTCGACATCGCAAAGCAGGTCGGCGCCGGCAATGCGCCCTTCGGCCTGTCGCTTGGCGACGCCCCGATCGTCGTGCGCGGCAATGGCATTCCGATCAAGATCGTGGCGATGATGGGCGGCGGTGCGCTGGGCGTGCTCGTGGCGCGCACCGATCGCGGCATCGCCAAGATCGAAGACCTGCGCGGCAAGAAGATTTCGGTCATGTCGTATCAGGAAGCCAATTTCTACGCGACGCTCGGCGCTCTCGCCTCGCGCGGCATCGGCAAGGACGATGCGGAAATCCAGGCTGTTGGGCCTTCCGGGGTGATCGGCCTGGTGATCGCGGGAGCTGTCGATGCCTGCATCTGCACGCCGGACTGGGAGATCAACGTGCAGGACGGCATCGGCAAGACCTTCGCCATGCCGTTGAAGGACTATATCCCGACGACGGCCCAGGCGATCGTCGCCTCGGATGAGATGGTGGCGAAACGGCCAGAATTCGTGCGCGCCGTCGTGCAAGCGAGCCTGCGTGGATTGAAGTACGTGATGGACGACCCGGAGCGGGCGGCAAAGACTTACGTTGAAGCCGTGCCGTCCTTCGCGGGTAAGGAAGACCTGATCAGGCGCATCTTCGCCAACTACATCGAGCGGACCTATAAAGGCCAGAAAGTGCTTGGCGAGACCGATCCGACGGTTCTGGCCGCGATGCAGAAGCTTTATATATCTCTGGGCGTCGTCAATGCGGAAGCGCCGGTCGACACCTTCTACACGAACGCTTTCGTGAAATAGAACGGGATCAGATGATCGGCACGCCGATGATGATCGGGTGCAGGAACAGCATGGCCACCGCCGCCAGCGTGCCGACGACCACCGCGATGGCGTCGCCCCTGTTGAAACGGGCGACGCGCGGCGCGCCAGCGTCGCCGCGGCGCCTGACGGCGATGCGATCCCAACTTGCCCAGGCAAGCACCGAGCCGAACAGGATGATCGAGCCGAGATCGCCGTTGGCCAGCAGATGCGCCAGCGCCCAGAACTTCACGGCGTTCAGCATGGGATGGCGCAACAGGCCCTTGATCTTGCCGGCCGGCGCATAGGTTGCCGCGAGCGCGATGAAGGCGATCCAGACCAGCAGCATCGCCACATGCCTGGTCCATGTCGGTGGATCCCATACCGGAATATAGCCGCCGCTGCGATAGGTGCCGAAACCCCAGACGATGAGGCCAAGGCCGACGGCCGCCACCAGCGAATAGAGGCCCTTATAGGGGCCTTCGCCGAGACGGGAGATGAGCCCGGCGCGGGTCTCGCGCAGGGTCGTGAGGGTGTGGACGCCGAGAAAGATGACGAGGCCTGCGATCAGAATGGCCATGCGCGCCTCTCGCTTCTGCTGTGCTTGTAGAGGATCAGGCGCCGGCGAGCGCCTGGTCGAGGTCGGCGATGATGTCGGCCAGGTCCTCGATGCCGACCGACAGGCGCACCACGTCGGGGCCGGCCCCGGCAGCGATCTTCTCGCTGTCGCTCAACTGGCGATGGGTGGTCGAGGCCGGATGAATAACGAGCGAGCGCGTGTCGCCGACGTTGGCGAGGTGGGAGAACAGTTGCAGCCGGCTGACGAGTTCGACGCCTGCGTCATAGCCGCCTTTCAGGCCGAAGGTGAAGACGGCGCCGGCGCCCCTGGGACAATATTTCTGGGCGAGATTGTAATAGCGGTCGCCCTTCAGGCCGGGATAGCTGACCCAGCTTACGGCCGGATGGGCCGAGAGGTATTCGGCCACCTTGAGCGCGTTTTCGGAATGGCGCTGCATGCGCAGCGGCAGGGTCTCGATGCCGGTCAGCACCAGGAAGGCATTGAATGGCGACAGGGCCGGGCCGAGATCGCGCAGGCCGAGCACGCGGCAGGCGATGGCGAAGGCGAAATTGCCGAAGGTCTCGCCGAGGATCATGCCGCTATATTCAGGACGCGGCTCCGACATCATCGGATAGCGCTTGTCGGCCATCCAGTCGAACGAACCGCCGTCCACGATAACACCGGCGATGGAATTGCCGTGACCGCCGAGAAACTTCGTCGCCGAATGGACGACGATATCGGCGCCATGTTCGAACGGCTTGATCAGATAGGGCGAGGCCAGGGTGTTGTCGACGATCAGCGGCACGCGAGCGCGGCGCGCGATCTTGGCGATCGCCTCGATGTCGCAGATGACGCCGCCAGGATTGGCGATGGATTCGATGAAAATGCCCTTGGTGCGGGGGCTGACCGCTGCCTCGAATGTGGACAGATCGTCCGGGTCGGCCCATTTCACGTTCCAGCCGAAGTTCTTCCACGAATGATTGAGCTGGTTGATCGAGCCGCCATACAGTTTGTTGGCGGCGATGATCTCGTCGCCCGGCTGCATCAGCGCATGGAAGGTGAGGAATTCGGCAGCGTGGCCGGAGCCGACCGCCAGCGCCGCGGTGCCGCCTTCGAGCGCCGCCATGCGTTCTTCCAGCACGGCGTTCGTGGGGTTGGTGATGCGCGTGTAGATGTTGCCGAAGGCCTGCAGGCCGAACAGCGAAGCGGCATGGTCCACATTGTCGAAGACGAACGAGGTTGTCTGGTAGATCGGCGTGGCGCGCGCACCGGTCGCCGGATCGGGCTGGGCTCCGGCATGGATGGCGAGGGTCGAAAATCCTGGGATGCTGGCTTCGGTCATGGTTCCTCGCTATTTTCGGTCTGTATAAAGAACAAGACGTTCTATTTGGCGAACTTTGCCGCCGCCGTCAACGGCCTCGGGGAGCCTAGCGCGCCAACGTGAAGGGAGAAAGTGCGGGTTTCCCCTCAATGCCCGCACCTGTAAGGTCAGCGTACAAGCGCGGCCGCCGTCCGCGCAATCCGGGGAGAAAACGATGAGTTTGCGATGGATCATGCGCGGTGCGGTGGCGTTGCTGGCTGTTGGGTGGGGCGTGGAAATGTCCAGTGCCGCCGATCAGGCCCTCATTGATGCGGCGAAAAAGGAAGGCAGCGTCTCCTGGTATACGGCGCTCATCGTCAACCAGTTTGCGCGGCCCGTGGCCGAGGCCTTCGAGAAGAAATACGGCATCAAGGTCGACTATGTCCGCGCCAATGCGGGCGAGACGATCCTGCGCATCCAGAACGAGGCCAAGGCCGGCCGCGTGATGGTCGATGTGTTCGACAGCTTCGGCGCGCCGCAGCTCGAAAAGGACGGCATGCTGACGAGCTATACGCCGGAGAACGCCAGGCGCCTGCCGCAGGAGTTCTACGATCCGAAAGGTTTCTGGACCGCCTCGAATCTCTATGTGCTGACGCCGGGCTTCAATACCGACCTTGTGCCCAAGGGCAGCGAGCCGAAGACATTCGCCGATCTGCTCGATCCGAAATGGCGCGGTAAGATGGCGTGGAGTTCGAACGTTTCTCCCGCTTCGGGCCCGGGCTTCATCGGCCTCGTGCTCGGCGAGATGGGCGAGGAAAAAGGCATGGACTACCTGCGGAAGCTGGCGGGGCAGCGCATCGCCGGCATTCCGCTCGCAGCGAGGCAGGTGCTCGATCAGGTGATCGCCGGCGAATATTCCATCGCACTGCAGATTTTCAACAATCATACCGTCATCAGCAAGGCGCAGGGCGCGCCGTCGGACTGGATCATGATGCAGCCGGCGCTGGTGGCGCTGAGCGTCTTCTCGCTGCCGAAAAACGCGCCGCATCCCAATGCCGGCAAGCTGCTCGTCGATTACATCGTCTCCGAGGAGGGCCAGAAGGCGTTCCGTGACGCCGACTACATGCCGGTCGATCCCAATGTACCGCCACGCGATGCAAGTCTGCGTCCCGACGGCAAGACCTTCCGCGCCCGCTATCTGACGCCCGACGAGCTTGACCAGGCGCTGCCGGTGTGGGGCAAGATCTACAACGATATTTTCAGGTAGGGTATGAAGCCGAAGCGTTTCTCCCTGTACCGCGTCATGCCCGGCCTTGTGCCGGGTACCCACGCGGTGAAGCTCGTCGCTGTTGCAGAATATGGAAAATGCTCTTTCCTGAGGACTTGCAGCGCACCACGGCGTGGGTGCCCGCGACAAGCGCGGGCATGACGTCGCGGAGGTGGAGGGCTGGTGCTTTGTCACCGAGAGATTTTTGGGCTCTTGACCGCAGGCGCGAGACGCGGGAGACCGCTGCGGGGAATTTTGGGTGGAGGACGGATTGCCAGACAGCAAGCAAAATGTCGGGCCGATCGTCCTGATCCATGGCGCCTGGTTCGGCGGCTGGGTCTGGCGCGATGTGGCCCGCCTTCTGCGCGCGCAGGGGTTCGAGGTGAGCGCACCGACGATGACGGGACTTGGCGAACGCCGTCATCAGCTTGGCCCCGATGTCGATCTCGACACGCATGTGGAGGACATCGTCAGCCATATCGAGATGGAAGATCTGCGCGATGTGACCCTGGTCGGCTGGAGCTATGGCGGCATGGTCGCCAATGGCGTTTTGACGCGCGTCAAGGACCGCATCCGCACGCTCGTCTATTTCGATGCTTTCGATCCAAAGGATGGCGAGGCGCTGGCCGATTTCGTCGTCAGCACGGTGGGGGGAGCTGCCCGCGAAATGGCGAAATCTGGCCAACCCGTGCCGCCACCCGACCTGGCGCAACGCTGGAACGTCACCGACAGGGAGATCCTCGATTTTTGTGCGGCGCGGATCGGCCCGCATCCGGCGAAAACGATGACGCAAGGGGTGAAGGGGTTCGTCGAGCGGCCGCAGGGCGTCAACTATGTCTACGTCTGGTGCGACGCCAATCCTGCATCCACCTTCGGATCGTTCCACGACCGCGCCAGCAAGGATCCGCAATTCGCTGCCGTTCACCGCATTCCCCACGACCATGTCGTGGCGCTGACCGATCCCGCCACCACCGCCAATGTGATCGCCAGCGCGGCGCGGCTTTAGGATGACAACTTAGAACAGGATTAATTATGGATCAGGAATTGCTCGACCGTCTCGCCGTTCGCCAACTGATAGACAATTGGGTCATCTGGCGCGACGCCGGCTATTGGGAGAAGTTCCGCACCGTCTGGCATCCGGAAGGCAAGATGCTGGCGACGTGGACGCAAGGCACCGGCGATCAGTTCATCGCCATGAACAAGGAAGCCTGGGCGAAGGGCGTCAGCATTCTGCATTTCCAGGGCGCGCATACGTCGGAGATCAAGGGCAACCGCGCCATCGCCGAGACGAAGATGCATATTTCCCAGCGCGACAAGGTGCATGGCGTCGAGGTCGACGTGGTGTGCAGCGGCCGCTTCTACGATTTTCTCGAGAAGCGCGACGGCAAGTGGGGCTTCATCCTGCGCCAGCCGATCTACGAGAAGGACCGCATGGACCCGGTGCGCGCCGGCGATACCGTGCCGGTCGACGAAAAGCTTCTCGCCTCATTCCCGGAAGGCTATCGCCATCTCGCCTATATCCAGTCGCAGATCGGCTTCCCGGTGAAGACCAATATGCCGGGCCTGAAGGGCGAGAGGGTGGAAGCGCTCTATGCGGCCGGCGCTGCCTGGCTTGAGGGCAAGCCACTCGCCTGGGGCCATGATTAATTCGAGTGATCGAACAAGAGAGGGATAAACGCAGATGCGTGAACTCGATGAAAACAGCATTACGGCGGCGGTGATCGAGCGTTTCTCCAACGCGCCCAATCCAAGGGTCAAGGAAGTCTGCACGTCGCTGGTGAAGCACCTGCACGATTTCGTCCGCGATGTGCGGCCGACCGAGGAAGAGTGGGGCTACGCGATCGACTTTCTGACGCGCACCGGCAAGATCTGCGACGACGTGCGGCAGGAATTCGTCTTGCTGTCGGACACGCTGGGCGTTTCGACCCTGGTCGATTCCATCAATCATCCGGTGCATGGCGACGTGACGCAATCCACCGTCCTCGGCCCGTTCTGGACCGCGAAAATGCCCGACTGCAAGATGGGTGACGACATCCACGGCAATATGAAAGGCGAGCCGGCCTATATCTACGGCACGCTCCGCTCGGAAGACGGCACGCCGCTCGCCAATGCGCAGATGGACGTCTGGCATTCCGACGACGACGGCTTCTACGACGTGCAGCAGATGGAGAAGCTCGGCGGCCCTGGCGGGCGCGGGCGCTTCCACACGGACAAGGACGGCAGGTTCTGGTTCTGGTCGATCAAGCCGACCTGCTATCCGGTGCCGACCGACGGGCCGGTCGGCGAAATGCTGCGCGGGCAAGGCCGCCATCCGATGCGGCCGGCGCATCTGCACTTCATCTTCTCGGCGCCCGGCCATCGCCGGCTCGTCACGCACATCTTCGATCCGACCGACAAATACATCGACTCGGATGCGGTGTTCGGCGTCAAGGAATCGCTGATCCGCGAATACAAGCAGCATCCGCCGGGCACTGCGCCGGACGGCAAGGCGATGAAGGAGCCTTTCGTCACCATCACCTATGATTTCGTGATGGCGAAGGAAGACAAGAAGGCGGCCTGATCCGTCGAGTCAGTCGAGCGCCCGGATGTTTTCGTCCGGGTGCTGTCATTTCGCCGCGGGCGCGAGCAAAGCCTTCGCGCGGTTCACAACGGGCTTGGGCGTGGCATAGGCCGCCGCGATGATGCGTTGGACGTCCTCGCCCGTGCTCGGACTGATTTCCGAATTGGTTTTCTGTCCTTCGGCGAGGAAGTCCGGATCAACCATCGTGGCGTCAAAGGCGCGTCGCAGCATCGTAACCAGGCTTGAAGGTGCTCCCGGCGGCAGGGCAAACGGGCGGCCGACCACGGTGCCGACCGTCAGAAGATCGAAGAGCTGTTTGTCTTCGGTCTTCGACAACAGATCGGAGATAAGCGGAACGTTCGGCAAGTCGCTGCTCTTCTGGCGTCCCAGCTGAACCAGAATGTTGACCTGTTTGTCGCGAAGCCAATCCGGCTTGGCTGCCCGCAATGACGAATAGGTCATGCCGCAGCGTCCGTGGACCTCGCCGTTTTCCATGGCCAGCAGTGTCTCTTTCGATCCCAGGTAGCCCGTGATGACTTTGAACTTCGTGCCAAGCGTATCGTTCAAAACGAGCGGCAGGGTGTCGGTTTCCGATCCTGCGCCAGTCCCTGCGATAACCATCTCCCGGGCCCTGGCATCTTCAATGGTCTTGAAAGGTGTCTTTGCAAGAGCGAAGCAGACCGAGACATCGCGGCTTATCGCACCAATCCAGTTGAATTTACTCATGTCGTAGTCGACGGTGCGAGCGCCGACGAGCGGCTCGATCAAAGGGCCGCCGGGAAACGTGCCGATCGCCGTGCCGTCGCGCGGCGCCGCCTGTGCAATGAAGTTGGCGGCGCGGATCCCGCCGGCGCCGGGCATATCCTGAACGACGACGGTGGGGTTGCCGGGAATATGCTTGCCGAGATAGCGGGCGAGGAACCGCGCATAGAGATCAATGCCGCCGCCGGCGGTGCCTGCGACATACACTATGATCTGCTTGCTGATCGTCTCCGCCGGCTGTGCCAGCACGGCGGTCGGCAGCAGTGCCACGAAGCCTGAAAGCGCGAATGTCAGGGGACTCGCAAGAGCCGCGCGGCCCGGACGCCTTGTTTGACCCATCGCGATTCCTCCTGTGCCGTTCAATGTGCGCTCACGCGTTCATGTGCCACCCTGCGCCGCCGCTGTTCTGCGCTGCGAGGTCAGCAGGGCGAACGGCACGGCGGCCAGCAGCACGGCGGTCAGGCCGGTCGCCGGCAGGCCGCTCCAGTCGATCAGCGGGCCTGTCACCAGCGCTGCGAAAACACTTGTGGCGCCGGCGAAACTGTCGTTGACGCCGATGGCGCGGCCGCGATGTTCGGCCGGCGCATGGTCGGCGATCAGCGCGGTCGCGGCGACATTCGCGGCCGCCCAGCCGATGCCGACGAGAAACGTGCCGAGCGTCACCGACCACCAGTGGGACGTCAGCGCCAGCAGGATCGCACCGACGATGGTGGTGGCGACGCCGGGAAACATCACGCGTTCGCGGCCGAAGCGATCGGCGAGGCGGCCGAGCGGGATGGTGAAGGCGAACATGCCAGCCGAATGGAACATGTGCGAAAAGGCAATGGCGCCGAGCGAATGGCCGTGATGATGCAGCACCAGCGAGGTCAGCACCATGACGATCGACATATTGCCGTTGGCGGCGCAGTTCGAGACGATGGCGAGGCGCATGCGGCTGTTGCTCAACAGCTCGCGCGCGCTGAAATCGGTTTTCGGCCTGTCGGCATCGGAGCCGTCGGCCTTATGCGCCGGCACATAGTCGGGATAATATTTCTGCAGGTTCATGCCGATCTCCTTGGGATCGGGACGAACGAGCGTGGCGAGGCCCATGCCGGCGAGGATCAGGACCGGCAGCATCAGCCAGGGCAGGCCAAGCGGGTCTTGTCCGAGATGCGGCGCTATGGCTTCCGATATGCGGATCATGATCGGCCCGATGATCAGACCGACGAGCGACCCGAGAGCCACGAAGCCCAACGCCTGCGCCCTGAATTTCGGCGGGTACATGTCGGCGGCGGCGATGCGCAATTGCTGGGCGGCGTTCATGCCCATCCCGAAAATCAAAAGCCCGACGATGAATATCCAGACGTTTTGCTGGCGCATGGCGGTGAACAGGGTCAGCGTTCCGATCAGCGCGAGAACGAGGCCGAGTTGGATGCCCGGCTTGCGGCCGTAGGTGTCGGTGATCTTGCCGGCCGGATAGGCGACGAGAAAGCGGCTGACGCCGATCAGCCCGACCGACAGTCCCGCAAGGCTGGCGGAGCCCGTCAGTTCCATCACCATGAGCGGGCCGAAACCATAGGCGAACTGCATGCCGGCGCCGGTGAAGGATTGGGTCAGCGCGAACAGCGCCGTGTTGCGCCGGATCAGCGGCGGCACCTGAGCAAACATAGGCCGGCAAGTCCTCCCGTGGCCGGCGCTGAGTTTCGCGGGCCTTGTCTTCGAGATATACAGTAGGTCAGCGTCTGTCGATTGTGAATTTCTGGAAGCCGGGCATCAGGGTGGGCTTTTTCGAGAAAAGCACGCGGGAATTCACGCCCGTCCAGCCGATCTCGCCCGACAGCCGGCCATATTCGATCTTGGGGCAGCGATTCATCACCACCTTGACACCCTTCGCCTCGGCGCGGGCCGCCGCGTCGTCATTGCGCACGGAGAGCTGCATCCAGATCGCCTTCGGCAGCGGGTCGAGCAACAGCGCCTCATCGACGACGGCGCCGGCCGCTTCCGAATTGCGGAAGATGTCCACCATGTCGATGGGTTCGGGAACATCCCTCAACGTCGCGTAGCAGGGCGCGCCGAGCAGTTCCTTGCCGGCAAGGCCAGGGTTGATCGCGATCATGCGGTAGCCGCGAGCGAGCATATATTTGAAGACGAAATAGGAGGGCCGCGCCGCGTTGGCGGAAGCGCCGACGACGGCGATGGTCTTCACCGATTGCAGGACCGCTCGGATATAGTCATCGGAATAGCTGTCGTGGTTCATGCGCCGCTTCTGCTTTTTCAATGTGAAACTAAACCATTGATGGATCGAGGGTCAAAGCAATTTGCACAATGCCATACTTGTGATGGATTGCGACCGCCGTTTTAACGGCTGTTCCTCGACCGGCGCATGGGTTTCCGATAGCCTCTCACCGATGACGGCCGAGGCGCAGGGAGCCCGTGCCGGACTTGGGAGACTCCAATGAAACGCATTCTTCTCGGGCTTGCCGCTGCCACTCTGTGCTCTCTTGCAGCCAACGCCGGAGACACAGTGCAGGATTGGGATCAGGCCAAGGCGCCGCCGCCGCCGGCGCTCAAGGACGTCACCGTGAAGGCGGCAACCACGTCGTTCCTGATCCTCGATATCGAGGCGGCGACCTGCAACGAAAAGGGTCGGCCGCGCTGCGTCGCAGAGGTGCCGGCCATGGCCGCTTTTCTGAAGAAGGCGCGCGACGCGAAGATGCTCGTCACTTACAGCAACACAGGCCGCGGCTCGCCGGAGACAATCATGCCACCCCTCAAGCCGATGGAGGGTGAGCATGTCGTCAAGGCGAGCGTGAACAAATTCCGGGGCACCGATCTCGAGCAATATCTCAAGGACAAGAAGATCGAGACGGTCATTATCTGCGGGACCACGGCGTTCGGCGCCTCGCTGCACACCGCAACGGCCGCTTCGGCGCGCGGACTGAAGGTCATCATCCCGGTCGATTGCAATCCGGGTAGCAGCGTCTACGAGGAGCAGGCCGCTCTGTTCAGCATGGTCAACGGACCCGGCACGGCCGCCAACCTGACGGCGACCCGACTGTCCATGATCAAGATCGATTAGACATCGACGGCATACGCTCCCCTTTCAGCTACGCATGACAAAGAGCGCAATCTTCCATGTGTCGCCTTCGCGGGCAAAGCAAAGTCCCGATGGCGCCAGTTCGTTGAGGCCGACCTGGTCGGAATAGCCCAGGCCGCCCTTGGGCAGGGCGATGGCGTACCAGCCGTCGGGCACGTTTTCCGCCAGGTCGGTCATGAATGGTGCGATCTGGCCAGGGGGCAGGCGCAAGGCTTCCGGCGCGTCCTCGGCGGGCCTGGTGCGCAGGATAATGTCCTCCGTGGTGACACGAAGGTTTTCGCGTTCGATGCCTGCGGCGCGCGCGGCGGCCGTCGCCTTTGTGCGATCGAGGATCGGCCAGGCCGGCAGGCAGGCGAGGCCGGCAATATCGGGATGCGCGCCGATGGAATCCGCCTCCAGCGCCGCGGCCAACTGGCCGGTGACAGTTTCGACGCGGATCGCCTCGGTGATTTCGGCTTTCGGCATGTCGCCGCAGCACAGGCCCTGGCGCAGACGTTCGGTTGGCGACAGGGATTGCGGCGTCTGGCGAACGCCGCGCTTGCCTGGCGCGCAGGCTGCCAGCGGATCGGCCGGGCAGGAGATGACGGCGACATTGGCGGAGAGCGCGGCGAAGACGGGATCAAGATCACTGTTGCCGACGCTTTCCTTGAGTTTGGCGACAAGCGCCGTCAGGGCCGGATCGGTGGCGGCGGTGCGATCATAGGTGACGGGCACTTGCTGATAAGGACGCGGCGTCTGTGCGGCGGCCGGTACAATGCCGAGCGCAAGCAGTGCACCGCCGAACGACCATTTCTGCCAAACATTGCGCATCACGGCTTGCCCCAGTTCGGCGCGCGCTTTTCGATGAAGGCGCAAATGCCTTCCGCCGCATCGGGATGCAACATGTTCTCGACGATGACGCGCGTGGTGAAAGCATAAGCTTCCGCCAGCGGCATTTCGAGCTGGCGCACGAAGGCGCGCTTGCCGAGGCTGACGGTGGACGCGGGCTTGGCGGCGATCTTGCGGCCGAAGTCGAGTGCGCCGGCGAGCGCCTGGCCACGTGCGACGACGCGGTTGACGAGGCCGATGCGTGCGGCCTCCTGCGCACCGGTCAGTTCGCCCGTCAGCAGCAGTTCCATCGCATGTTTGCGCGGCACGTTGCGCGACAGGGCGACCATGGGGGTCGAGCAGAACAGCCCGATATTGACACCCGGTGTGGCGAACTGCGCGTCTTCTCCGGCGACCGCGAGATCGCAGGCGGCCACGAGCTGGCAGCCTGCCGCCGTGGCGACGCCTTCGACCGCGGCGATCACCGGCTGCGGCAGGGCGGTGATGGCCTGCATCATCGCCGCGCAGTTGCCGAATGTCTTTGTAAAGTATGCACGGCCGCCGTCGTCGTCGCCGCGATGAGCCGTCAGCTCCTTGAGATCATGGCCGGCGCTGAAGGCCGGGCCTTCGGCCTCGATCACCACGGCGCGGATGCCGGCGTCCGCTGCGATGTCGTCCAGCGCCACGTGCAGCGCGGCGATGGTGGCAAGCGACAGCGCATTGCGGCGCTTCGCATCGCACAAGGTCAGCACCGCTACAGGTCCTTCGTTGCGGCGGCGAAGCGTCGATGCAAGATCTGCAACAGGAGATGAAGTGCTCAAGTCAATCCCTTACAAAGCTTCCGCTGGTCTGGAGGCAATCTAGTGCAGGACGCCAGGGGATGCCATTGGCGAAAGCGGCATGCCGGGTTAATCAGCCAGAGGTGGGATGAAGCCGAGGTGGGACAGATGATGCAGAGCGCCGGAATGAACGTGGCGGAGATCAATGTTTTCATCGCCCGTCACTTTCCCCAGGTCGATATCGGCTCGGCATTCCGGCTCGAAAGCGTCGGTGGGGGCTCGGCTGTCCTGCGCCTGGTCTATGGCGAGCGCCACCTGCGGCCCGGCGGCACCATATCCGGACCAGCCATGTTCACCTTGGCCGATCTGGCGATCTATATGGCGATCCTGGGGGAAATCGGCGTCGGCGACGATCCGGAGCGAGCCAATGCGAGCGCCGGCACCCTGTCGGTAACGACCAACCTCAACATCAATTTCCTGCGCAAGCCGGGGCCGGCCGACCTGATCGGTGAGGCCCGGCTGATGAAACTTGGCCGCAGGCTGGCGGTCGGCGAGGTCTGGATGCGCAGTGAAAACAAGGACGAACCGGTGGCGCACGCGACGGCGACCTATTCAATTCCTCCAGTCTAGTTGGAGCTTGCGCGAGGCATTTTAAAGCCAAAACGCCAATGTTTGCGGCATTTTATCCCATCAACCCTGACTCAATTTGGCCGATGCGCCGTCACATTCCGGTGCTATGTTGGGATAGGTCAGATGAGGTCCCCTCCGAATTTGGCCAAGACCCGGACGGGGAATCAGGCCCCCGTTCGGGTCGCTTAGTTTTCACCCTCGAAAAAGAGATCTCTTGCCGATTGCTGCAGCAACATCGATTGCGCAGTTTGTCTGCGCGCGCGAGGGGCGCGACGAGGGGAACTTCATCATGAACAGATCGACGGCGATCGCGTTTGCGGTCGCAATGACCGTGCCAGTGTCCGGTGCAGCAACAGCGAACGCGCAAGGGCTTGTCACGACACATCGCATACCTGCCGCACTTGCCGGCGAAATCGTTGCGGGCGCGGTGGATGCCTGCGCCAAGATGGGCCATGCGGTAACGGCTGTCGTGATCGACATCGACGGCGTTCGGCAGGCGCTGCTGCGTGGTGACGGGGCGTCCATCCACACGGCCGACAGCTCCTACATGAAAGCCTATACGGCTGCGACCTACCGTTCCGATACGATTGATCTTGTCGAACGCTCCAAGGGCCAGGTCAGCAATCTGCAGACGCGGCTGCCGAATGTGGTGCTGGCGCAAGGTGGGGTCCTCATCAAGTCCGGCAACGAGGCGATCGGCGCCGTCGGTGTCGGTGGCGGGCCTGGCGCCAGCATCGACACGACCTGCGCCCGCGCCGGCGTCGCGAAAGTTCAGGATCGGCTGAAGTAAGGCCAAGCGTCGCATCCCTGCTCGCTCTGATATGGTGCAACAGGCGCGATTCGGCGCGTTTACACCGGTTGGAGCGGGCATTGAGCGGATTTCCCTATCGCAAGGCGCATGTCATCGGCATCGGCGGCGTCGGCATGAGCGCCACGGCGAAACTGCTGCGCGACAACGGACTTGTGGTGACGGGTTCGGACGAGGCCGTCTATCCGCCAATCTCCGATGTGCTGAAGCGCGACGGCCTCGATTATCGCACGCCCTATGCGGCGGCGAATATTTCGCCTGACGCCGATCTCATCGTCATCGGCAAGAATGCGAAGCTGGTGCGCGCGACCAACGAGGAGGTGCGCGCGGCCGAGGATAGCGGCGCGAAGATCATGTCCTTCGCCGAGGTGCTCGGCCATTTGTCGGCGGGCAAGACGGCCGTCGTCGCCGCCGGCTCCTTCGGCAAGACGACCAGCGTGTCGCTTTTGGCGCATGCGCTGCTGGAAGCCGGCCTCGATCCGTCGTTCATGATCGGCGCCGTGCCGCTGTCGCCGCCGATGGCGGCGCATGCGGGCAAGGGCGACCTATTTCTGCTCGAGGGCGACGAATATCCGTCGTCGAACACCGACGACCGCTCGAAATTCCTGCATTATCATCCCGCCCACGTTCTGCTGACGCCGCTCGCGCACGATCATGTGAACGTGTTCCCGACCGTCGAGAGCTATCTGGAGCCGTTCAGCCGGCTCATCGACATGGTCGATGCCAAGGGCAAAGTGGTGGCCTCGACCAGCGGCGAACTCAGCGGGCGTTTTCTCGCCAGCGTCAAACGGCCTGTCATCACCTATGGCATTTCGCGCGGCGATTGGCAGGTGCGCGATATCATCTGGGGCGAGCGCACGCGCTTTGCCGTGGTCGAGGGCGACCGCGAGGTGGCACGCATCGAGACCGGGCAGCTCGGCATCCACAACATCGAAAACATGCTCGGCGTCGGCGCCTTCCTGATCGGGCAGGGCTTCGTCAGTGCCGCGCAATTCGCCGCTGCCATGGCCTCGTTCAAGGGCATCAAGCGGCGGCTCGACCGCAAGTCCGACAAGACGCGCATCCCGATCTTCGAGGGGTTCGGCTCTTCCTACGACAAGGCGAAAAGCGCCATTGCCGCGATGAAGCAGCATTTCGGCGACCGCAGGCTGATCGTCGTCTTCGAGCCGCATACGTTCAGCTGGCGCAACCGCGCCACCATGCACTGGTACGACGACGTCTTCGAGGGCGCGGCGAAAACCTTCGTCTGGCATCCGGCCGAGCAGGGATCTGGCACGCATCAGCAGGTGACGCAGGCCGACATCGTTGCGCATATTCGCGCGGCGGGCTTCGACGTCGAGGCGATCAACGAGCGCGAGACCGCCGTCGAGGCGATCGGCAGGAGTATAGACGACAAGGCGGCCGTGCTGTTCCTGACGTCGGGAAATCTCGGCGGATTGATCGAGGCGGTGCCGGCGTGGGCGGAGAAGACGTTTCCGGTTTAGGGCGCTCTTGCCCTTCTCCCGCAGGCGGGAGAAGGGTCGCGCTGAATCCTTCTACCCCCACACTTCATCCGCTGTCTTGATCAGCACGTCGAACTTCTTCCACTGCACGTCTTCCGGCAGTTGCGCCAGTTCGAGATCGCTGCTGAAGCCGCATTGCGGGCTGATCGCCATCCGCTCGACCGGCATATAGGCCGCGGCCTCGTCGATGCGGCGCTTGAGGGCGTCCTTGGTCTCGATCTCGTTGGACTTGGTGGTGACGAGGCCCAGAACCGCGATCTTGTCTTTCGGGACGAAGCGCAGCGGCGCGAAGCTGCCGGCGCGCGGACTGTCATATTCGAGCAGCAGCCGCTGGTGCTTGAAGGAGGTGAAGAGCTGTTCGGCGATGGTGTCGTAATGGCCTTCGCGATGCCATTGCGCCAGCAGTTCACCGGTCTTGGGATCGACGGAGCGGCTGTTGCCGCGGCACAGATGCAGGCCGAAGGTGACACCGTCGAATCCTTCGATGAGATCGTTCTCGGCCTTGATGGCGCGCTCCAGGTTCTTTTTCGGATCCTCGCCGCGTGCGCGCATCCGCTCCATCGAGACTTCATCCATATAGGCGGTGAAGCCCGGCGCATCGATATGGATATACTTGCATCCGGCTTCGACGAGGCCGGCGATCATCTGCCGTTCGATGGCGACGACGTCGGCGATGAACGCGTCGAGATCGGGATAGACGGCCTGCGACTTTTCCCAGGCGAAGCGCTGCGAGATGCGGTCGGGCCCGATGAGGCTGATCTTGACCGGCGTCGTCGGTTTCAGCGCTTCGACGGCGTTGTATTCGTCAAGAATGACATTGCGCTGCAGCTTCAGCCGTGACGTCGCGGGCCTGCGTGTCCGCACGGCGGGACCGACCAGATCGAACTTCTGCTCGGTGCGCGCGAAGGGGTTCGCGACCTCGCGATACTCGGTCAGGGCGTCGACGTTTTCGGGCACATCATAGCCGGATACGGCGCGCGAGAAACTGTCCTGGAAATTGCGGCGGCGGAATTCGCCGTCGGTAAGGATCGGCAGGCCGATCTCCTGCTGCTTGTGGATGCTGTCGCTGACCGCCTTGTCCTGCAGCGCCTTGAGTTGGGCGTCGCTCACGCGACCGTGCGCGTGCTCCCGGTAGGCCTGCTTCAGCTCTTCCGGCGGCACAAGGCTGCCGACCTGATCGACGCGGAGTTTATCGAAGTTATGCGTTTGCTGTGTCACCATCTGCTCCTTTTGAATTATTTGCTCAGGCCCGCGTCGCGCGCGGCCTTGGCATATTTCTCAACGTCGGCCTTCATGAATTTTGCATAAGCGTCGCTGCCCTGTTCGCCGATCGTCATGCCGAGCGAATCCAGGCGCGAGACCATCTCGGGATCGCGCAGCACGACGGCGACGGCGTCCTGCAGCTTGTCGACGATAGGCTTTGCCAGGCCCGCCGGGCCGAGCAGGCCGATCATGGTGGCGATGTCGAAATTGCCGTAGCCGAGCTCCGCGAGCGTCGGAATGTCGGGGGTGGCCGGCTGCCGCTTCGCGGTGCTGACCGCGATGCCGCGCAGGGTGCCGAGCCGCATCGGCTCCATTACATTGGGAATGCCCGACCAGCCGGCCTGCACCTCGCGGCGCAGCAGCGCATCGACCATCGGGGTGCCGCCGCGATAGGCGACATGTTCGAGATCGATCTTCATCTGCGCGGCGAAGACCGCCATGGTCAGATGATGGACGGAGCCGATGCCCGGCGAGCCATAGTTGAATTTCTTCGGCGATTGTTTCGCCGCGGCAATGAAGGCGGGGAGATCCTTGATGCCGAGTTCGGGGTTGATGACCAGCACGGTGGGCACGCTGGCGAGCGCGCTGATCGGCGTGAAATCCTTCAGCGGATCGTAGGTGAGGCCGGGCGTTGTCGCGACGCTGATGGCCAGAGAGCCCGAATCGCCCAGAAACAGGACATAACCGTCGGGCGGCGCCTTGGCGGTGGCCTGCGCCGCGACGACGCCACCGGCACCGGGCAGGTTTTCGACGAAGAAGCTGTTGCCGAGCGCGGCGGTGAGCTTCTGAGCCAGGACGCGGGCGAGGATATCGGGATTGCCGCCGGGCGCAGCCGGAACCAGCAGCTTGACTGGTTTGGTCGGGTAGGCGGTCTGGGCCGGCGCCATCGGCGCCATCAGAACCAAAGCCGCCAGCCCGAAAATAGCGCGTGTCATTCCCCAAATGATCGCCATGTGTCCCTCCCATCTCTGCCGGCATCTTTTGATTGACGACACGCTTGCGGAAGCCTCAATCTCGCAATTCTCTGTTGCGTGAAATTCAACAAGGCTGCCGGATGGACCGATTTGCGGTGATGAAGACATTTGTGCGCGCCGGGAATTCCAGGAGCTTCACCCGTGCCGCCAGCCAGTTGGGCATCTCCCGTTCCCTGGTTACGCGCCACATCGCCCACCTCGAGCAGCGGCTGGGCGTGACATTGTTCAACCGGTCAACGCGCGGGCTGAACCTGACCGAGGAAGGCGGGGCCTATCTGCAGTCTTGCGAGCGGATATTGTATGATGTGGAGGCGGCCGAGCGTGACCTGTCGCAGGGGCGTGGCATGCCGATCGGCACCCTGCGTGTCACGGCGCCGAAATCCTTCGGCCTGATGCAGTTCGGCGAGGCGCTGATCGATTTCGCGATCGCCCAGCCCAAGATCAAGATTTCCCTGACATTGGGCGACTTCACGTTTCGTCCGCATGATTTCGCCGATGGCGGACAGGATGTCGCGATCCGCACTGTCGGGATCAGCGATTCCTCGGTCATCGCGCGTCGCATCGGCACCATCCAGCATGTGATGTGTGCCTCGCCTCACTATATTGCCCGTATGGGCGCGCCGGAAAACCTGGCTCAACTGGCTGAGGCGCCTTGCCTCACCCATACGGCCGCCAATGAGAACGAGCGCCTTTGGACTTTCACGGGACCTGCGGGAGACGTTTCCGTGAAGGTCGATGGTCCCTACAGGTCGAACAGCAGCCTGTCGCTCCGGCAGGCCGTGCTGTCGCATCTCGGCATCGGCCTGCTGCCTGCCTATTGCATTGCCGATGACATAAAGTCAGGCCGGCTGGTGCAGATTTTGCCGGAATTTCAGGCCGTGCCGCAGCCGCTGCTGGTGGTCTATCCGCAGGGGATCGCGGTGCCCGTCAAGGTGCGTGTGTTCGTCGATTTCCTGGCAAAGTGGTTCGCGCAACGGCCGTTGTGGGCGGGAAATTAATCGTCGCCTGATGGTTGAAAGGCAGCGATCAATGTCATTCCCGACGCGCACGCAGTGCGCGAGCGGGAAACCAGGCGTTGCGACAGCCTTGATGCCGGATGTTGGCCGTTTGCAACTTATTGAATCATCAGGTCTGTATCCCCGCTCGCGCCTGCGGCGCGTCGGGGATGACAACGCGCCAACGAGGTCTCGGCTAAGCCGCATCGGCAGACGCAAGCGCGGGTTGCCGCGCGTGATCCGTCTCGATCAGTTTGCGGATTTCCGGCTTGCAGGAGCCGCAATTGGTGCCGGCCTTGCAGGCCTCGCCGACGGCATCGACCGTTGAGGCACCCGCAGCAATCGTGCCGGCGATGACGGACGAACGTACGCCGTGGCAGGAGCAGACCACGGGGCTGGTATCGGCGCTCGCGTCGAAATCGCGGCCGGTGAGCAGCGCAAGCCGCTCCGCATTGTCGGTGACGGCCCTGGCGAAACGCGCGCGCATGAATTCGAAGAAGGCCGTCTCGCGCTGCGGCGCGCAGAACAGCACGGCGGCAATCGAGGTTCCGTCCATGACGATGCTGCGGAATGTGCCGCTTTGCGTGTCCTCCAGCGCCAGTAATTCTCCGTTCGCCGGCAGGAAATTCGACAGATAGGCATGCACGCCGGCAGGATCGCGCGGATTGGCGATCAGGGTCGCGGTGCCGCCTTCGACCGGAAGCTGCGCATGGACGAGCCAGGCCGGCAGATCGAGCGGCTCGCGCGTGACGAAGAAGGCATAGGAGTTGACGGGCGCGGGCTCGATGGCGACGGGCGTCGCCTTCATCTCGGGCTGGCCGGAGACGGGATCGTAAAAACCCTGCGCCAGCGCGCCGACTCTGGCGCGGCCGCTGGTCATGTCGTTCCAGTGGATCGGCGCGAAGGCCATGCCGCGCTTCTGTCCCTCGGTGACGACGACTTTCAGGATCACCGAGCCATAGTCGCTGCGCAGGCTGGCATAGCCGCCGTCGGTCACGCCGTAGCGCCCGGCGTCATCGGGATGGATTTCGACGAAGGGTTCGGCGATATGCAGGGCGAGGCGCTGCGACAGGCCGGTGCGCGCCATCGTGTGCCACTGGTCGCGGATGCGGCCGGTGTTGAGCAGCAGCGGCCGCTCGCGGCTCGGCGCAGCCTTGAGGCCGGGCGCGTCGATGGCGATAAAGCGCGCCTTGCGGTCGGGCGTGAAGAAATTGCCGTCGGCGAACAGGCGCTCCGCGCCGGCGGCGGCGCCGGCCGGCATCGGCCACTGGAACGGCGCCATGGCGTCATAGGCCTGTTTGTCGAGACCGGCCTGCGCGCCGATGTCGAAATCGCGCGTGCCGTTGTTCTCGAATGCCGAGAGGGCCGCATGTTCGGCGAAGATCTCGTGCGGCCCGGCATAGTCGAACGCCGCGCCGAAGCCCATGCGCCTGGCGACCTCGCAGGTCATCCACCAGTCGGGTTTCGCTTCGCCGGGCGGCGCGCGGAACGGGCGCTGCCGTGTGATGCGGCGTTCCGAATTGGTGACGGTGCCGTCCTTCTCGCTCCAGGCGGCGGCAGGCATGATCACGTGGGCGTTCTCGAGAATGCCATCGATGGCGGCATTGGCGTCCGAGACGATCAATAGATCGAGCTTCGCAAGGGCGCGGCGCACGCGATCGGCGTCCGGCAGGCTGACCGCCGGATTGGTGCACATGATCCACAGCGCCTTGATCCTGCCGCTGCCGACGGCATCGAACATGTCGACGGCCTTGAGGCCTTCGCGCTGCGCCATCCGCGGCGCGTTCCAGAAACGGCCGACCCGATCGACCTCCGCGTCGGTGAAGCCCATATGCGCGGCAAGCTGGTTGGCGAGGCCGCCGACTTCGCGGCCGCCCATGGCATTGGGCTGGCCGGTGAGTGAGAACGGCCCGCTGCCGGTCTTGCCGATGCGGCCGGTGGCGAGGTGGCAGTTGAGGATGGCGTTGACCTTGTCGGTGCCCTGGGCCGACTGGTTGACGCCTTGCGAATAGCAGGTGATCGTGCGCGGCGTCGCAATCCACCAGTCGATGAAGGTCCTGAAATCGGGCAGGGGAATGTCGCAGCGGCGCGCCGCCGTTTCCGTGTCCGGCGCAATTTCTCTGGCGCGCTGCAGGGCGGCCTCGAAGCCGCTGGTATGGGCGGCCATGTAGTCATGCGCGAGAACGGCGCTCTTGCTGATCTCGACGAGAAGGGCTGCAAACAGCACGCTGTCCATGCCCGGTGCGATCGGCAGGTGCAGGTCGCTGTCGTCCGCGGTCGCCGTTCGCCTGGGGTCGATGGTAACGATGCGCGCGCCGCGCTGGCGGGCGTCCTGCATGCGCTGATGCAGGACGGGATGGCACCAGGCGGCGTTCGATCCGGTGAGTACGATGAGGTCGGCGAGATCGAGATCGGCATAGGCATTGGGCACGGTGTCGGAGCCGAAGGCACGCTTATGGCCGGCGACCGAGGAAGCCATGCACAGGCGCGAATTGGTATCCACGTTTGCTGAGCCGATGAAGCCCTTCATCAGCTTGTTGGCGACGTAATAATCCTCGGTCAGCAATTGGCCGGAGAGATAGAAGGCGACGGACTCCGGGCCGTGACGCCTGATGGTCTCTTCCAGTCCGCGCGCGGCTTCGCCGATGGCGCGATCCCAGGAGGCGCGCACGCCGCGAACGGCGGGATGAAGCAAGCGGCGTGAGAGGCCAAGGGTTTCGCCGAGCGCGGCGCCTTTGACGCAGACGCGACCAAAATTCGCCGGATGCTCGGCGTCGCCAGTGACCGTCGCGCCGCCGTCGCCATCAGGCGTGGCGATGATGCCGCAGCCGACGCCGCAATATGGACAAGTGGTTTTCACGCTGGTTTTGAGGGGTGACGCGCTCGTGGTGCTCATACGCGGCTCAATAGACGTCGGCCTGGAAGCGCTGCGCCTTCTTCAGCGCGGCGACCCAGGCGACGGCGTTCTCCGTCGTCATCGCGCCGTGCTGGGTGGCGATGTCGACCAGGGCGCGCTCCACATCCTTGGCCATGCGCTTGGCGTCGCCGCAGATGTAGAAATGCGCGCCTTCCGCGAACCAGCGCCAGAGATCGGCACCGGTCTCGCGCATGCGGTCCTGCACATAGATCTTCTGGCCGGAATCGCGCGACCAGGCCAGGGTCAGCCGCTGCAGCTTGCCGCGTGCGCGCAGATCCTCGAATTCCTCTTCATAGAAGAAATCGCTCTCGCGATGCTGATGGCCGAAGAACAGCCAGTTCCTGCCCGGCGCATCGGCGGCGGCGCGGTCCTGCAGAAAGGCGCGGAAGGGCGCGACGCCGGTGCCGGGACCGACCATGATAACCGGCGTGTTGGGGTCGGCCGGCAAGGCGAAAGCATGGGCCTTCTGGATGAAGGCGCCGACAGGCTCGCCGTCCGTGATGCGCTCGCCCAGATAGGTCGAGGCGACGCCGAGGCGTTCACGCTGGCCGATGCGATAGCGCACCGTGTCGACTGTGAGCGTCAGCAGGGCGGGGTCGAGGCGTGGCGACGAGGAGATGGAATAAAGCCGCGGCTGCAGCGGATCGAGTGCCTCGACGAAGGCCTCGGCGCCGGGACGCAGGCCGGAGAACTTGTGCAGGGCGCCGAGAATATCGAGACGCTCGAGATCGCCGTCGGGATCTTCGCCGCTGGCGAGTGCCTGCGCCTTGCGCCGCGTCTCGCCGCCCGACATGTAGGAGAAAAGCTGGAACAGGCTGTCGGGCGCGGGGCCGAGCGCGCAATCCTCGACCAGGCATCGATGCAGGTCCTTGCCGTTCACCTGCGCATCTGGACGCGCGCCGAGCAAGGCGATGATGGCGTCGGCGAGGCGCGGATCATTGCGCGGATAGATGCCGAAGGAATCCCCCGGCACATAGGAAAGGCCGCTGCCGGAGAGATCGAACTCGATGTGATAGGTGTGCTTCTCCGACTTGCCCTTGTTGAGCCGGCGCCGCGACAGATAGGCAACCTGCGCCGGGTTCTCGCGCGAGGGCTCTGCGTTGGCATCCACGATGGCGGGTGCCGCGACCTCGACAGCCGGCGCAGCGCCGGCGGCGTCGAGCTCCACCGCCAGCGTCTTGAGCATGCGGAAGGTTTCCTTGCCGCCCGGCGAGCACAGGTTGAGGCGCGGCTCGCGCTTTTCGGCGACGGCGGCGGAATAGGTGGCGCAGAGATAGCCGCACTGGCCGCAGTCCTGCTGCGCCATGGCGGCGAACATGCGCCGCTGCAGCGGCTTGCCCTCCGCCAGCTTCATGCGTTCGGCGAGCTCCATGGAGGGATCATGCCAGGGCGCGTCTTCCTCTCCCGCGGCGGTGTCTCCGGCGAGGCGCGCGGCGTCGCCGGCGTCGAGCGTCGTCACGCCCGACGGATTGTTGCCGGGCGACAGAAGGCCGGCGAAGAAGCCGTTAAGCCAGGAGCGCTGCTCGGCGCTGAAGGGCGCGTTCTCCGGCAGGATTTCTACGGGCACGGGTGTGGCGGAATGGATTGTCATGCTGCGCTCCCGGCGGGAATTCTAGCAAACCCACGCAGATCGTCATCGCTGTGGCGCGCTGCGAACGCCTGGAAGGTTTCTTCCTGCGTTGTGCGTTTCTGCATCCAGGCGTCGAGCAATGCCTCAACCAGGTGCGGGCAATCGTCGGCCTTGATCTTTTCGGCAAGCGGCCGGCCGATGGCGGCGCGGTCGGCGAAACCGCCGCCGATGACGAGATCGAAACCATCCACCGTTTCGCCGTCGTCGTCGATCGGCACGCGCGCGCCGATCAGGCCGATGTCGCCGATGTAATGCTGGGCGCAGGAATGATGGCAGCCGGTGATGTGAATGTTCACCGGGCTGTCGATGGTCAGCCGTGCCTCCACATGATCGGCGATCACCTTGGCGGTGCCCTTGGTGTCGGCGGCGGCGAATTTGCAGCCGCGGCTGCCGGTGCAGGCGACGAGACCCTTGCGCACTTCGCTCGCGCGCCAGTCGAGGCCGCAGGCCTCGATGCGCGCCTGCGCCTCGGCGACGCGGGCATCGGGAATCCCGGACAGCAGAAGATTCTGCCAGACGGTGAGACGGATGTCGCCGTCGCTTAGCTCGCGCGACAGATCGGCAAGCGCCCGCATCTGCGCGCAGGTGATGCGTCCGACCGGCAGGGCGAGGCCGATCCAGTTCAATCCCGGCTGCGCCTGCGCATGCACGCCGATATGGGCCGAGCGGTCGAAGGCCGGGCGCGGAGCGATGTATTGGTCGGCGATGCGGACAAGCGTGCGCCCGAGCCTGTCCTCGACGGCCTTGAGAAACTTGTCGAAGCCCCAGGCATCGAGCACATATTTCAGCCGCGCTTTGGCGCGGTCCGTGCGGTCGCCGTTCTCGATGAAGACGCGCAGGATGGCGTCCGCCACCTGCGTGCAGTCTTCCGGACGGCAATAGGCGCCGGTAGGACGGGCGAGATCGCGGTGGCCGGTGATGCCGCCAAGCGCGAGGCGCATCCACACGCCGGCCTCAACGCCGGCGCCTTTATCGACCACGACGGCCTGGAAGCCGATGTCGTTGGTTTCTTCCAGTACCGGCACCAAGCCGCCGCCGTCGAACGCAACGTTGAACTTGCGCGGCAGGCCATAGAGCGAGCGGTCGTTGAGAATGTGATAGTGCCATTCTCTCGCGACGTCGCGGGTGTCGAAAATCTCCGAAGCATCGATGCCGGCGGTGGGTGAGCCGGTCACGTTGCGAATGTTGTCGGCGCCGGAGCCGCGCGCGGTGAGGCCGAGCTCGATCACGCCCTCGACCACGTGGACGGCATGTTCGGGCGGAATCTCGCGGATCTGCAGATTGGCGCGGGTGGTCACATCGGTGAAGCCGCCGCCGAATTTTTCGGCCACATCGGCGCAGCCGGCGAACTGATGCGCCTTCAAAATGCCGTTGGGGATGCGCAGGCGCGCCATATAGGAATTCTGCGCCGGCGCCACATAGAACAGGCCGTAATAGCGCCAGCGGAAATTATCGTCCGGCTTGGGAAACTGTTTGTCCCGTGCCTGCCGGCGCAGGCGCGGATAGGCGTCGAAGGGATGCTCGGTGCGCTTCCACTTTTCCTGGTCGTTGAGTTTTCCGCCGGCGGCGATCGTGCGGTCCTGCGCCTTGATGTGGATGGCGTCCGGTCCGATCGGCTCTGATGCCCCCGGCGCCGCAGCACCGCCGATGGGTGCAAGTCCACGCGCGACACGCGCCGATTGCAGGCCGGAGACGAAGCCTTCAAGATAGCGCTTCTGGTCGGAGGTAAAATCAGCGCTCATCACGCCGCCTCCGCGTTCAGGCGTTCGGTATAGGCGCGGCCGAAGACCAGCGCCTGACGTTGGTCCGACAGATCCTGACCGTCGCGGATGAGATCGCGATACCACAGCGCATCGCCGGTTTCGCCGACAAGGATCGCGCCGGTCATGCGGCCGCCCCGAAACACGAGGCGGCGGTAGTGGCATTTCCTGCGGTCTTCGAAGGTCACGCTTTCGCTGCCTGGTGCGCCTTCGACATCCCCGGCGGAGAAGACGCCGACACCGGAAACCTTCAGATTGGTGGACAGGACCGAGCCGCGGTAGCTGGCCTGGAGATCGCCTGCGAACCGTCTTGCCAGCACATCGGCCTGTTCGTAGCCGGGCTCGACAAGGCCGTAGACCTGGCCGCGATGTTCCGTGCATTCGCCGATGGCGTGGACATTGCCGACCGACGTGGTGACCTGATCGTCGATCTGGATGCCGCGGCCGGTTGCGATGGCGCTGCCCTGCGCCAGCGCGGTTTGCGGACGGATGCCGACGGCCATGACGACGAGTTTCGCGGGAGCTCTGGTTCCGTCCTTGAATTCGATGCCTTCGGCGTGCGTGTTGCCGTAGATGCACGAGGAGTGCGCGTTCAGCCGCACCTTGATGCGCTTGCGGATGATGGCGTCGCGCAGGAACAGCGCCGCGCGCGCATCGAGCTGGCGCTCCATGAGCCGCGGCATGACATGGATGAGAGTGACATCGCAGCCGAGCCGCTCCAGGCCGTAAGCGGCTTCGATGCCGAGCAGGCCGCCGCCGATGACGGCGACCGACGTTCCCGCCTGCGCCACGGCGCGGATTCGCTCGAGGTCGGCGACATCGCGAAAGGTCACGACGCCGTCGAGCTCCGAGCCCGGCAGCGGCAGGCGGATGGCGCTCGAGCCGGTGGCGAGGACGAGATGGTCGTAAGCGAGCGACCTGCCATCCGAGAGTTCAACGCGATTGCCGGCCGGGTCGATGGCGTGGGCCGCAATGCCCGTGCGCAGGTCGATGCCCTGCGCCGCGTACCAGGCACGCTCGCGCAGCTTCACGTCCTCGCCGCTGACGTCGCCGGCGAGCAGCGCCGAGAGCAGGATGCGATTATAGCCTTCCACCGGCTCGCTGCCGATGGCGGTGACATCGAAGCGGCCGGGCGCCAGGGCGCTCAGTCTTTCGAGAAAGCGAACCCCCACCATGCCATTGCCGACGACGACAATCTTTTTGCCCATGATGCTTACGCAGCGATCGTCGGCGCCTTGTGGCGCGCGTAAAGGAATTCCAGCACGGCAGCACGAGCCTCCGTATAGGCCTTGTTGTTGACCAGTTCGAGGCGGCGGCGCGGACGCTGCAGTTTGACATCGAGGATTTCGCCGATGGTGGCCGCCGGGCCGTTGGTCATCATCACCACGCGGTCGGAAAGGAAGATCGCCTCGTCGACGTCATGGGTGATCATCACCATCGTGTTGCCGAGCTTCATGTGGATTTCCATGATGCTGTCCTGCAGATGGGCTCTGGTCAGCGCATCGAGGGCGCCGAACGGTTCGTCGAGGAGGAGGATCTTCGGTTCCATCGCCAGCCCACGGGCGATGCCGACACGCTGCTTCATGCCGCCGGAGATTTCCGCCGGGCGCTTGTCCCTGGCGTGCAGCATGTGCACGAGCTGCAGGTTGTGCTCGATCCAGTCATGCCGTTCGGCGCGGCTCTTCTTGCCGGCAAACACCTTGTTCACGGCGAGCGCAACGTTTTCGTAGACGGTAAGCCAGGGCAGGAGGCTGTGGTTCTGGAACACGACAGCGCGTTCCGGCCCCGGCGAATTGACTTCGCGCTCCTCGAGGATGACGCCGCCGGTCGTCACCGGCGTCAGGCCGGCGATGATGTTGAGCAAGGTCGACTTGCCGCAGCCGGAGTGGCCGATGATCGAGACGTATTCGCCTTCGTTGATGATCATGCTGATGTCGCGGAGCACCTCCGTCGTCGCCGGGCCGCGCGAAAAGGATTTGCCGATCTGTTCGAGCTTGAGATAGGAATTGTTCGCCATATCGATTTCCTCAAGAAGCCTGCACGCCGCGCGTGACGATAGTGCCTACTGCCGCGACGATCTTGTCGAGCAGGAAGCCGACGATGCCGATGTAGGCCAGCGCTACGATGATGTCGGGCAGGCGCGACGAGTTCCAGGCGTCCCAGATGAAGAAGCCGATGCCGATACCGCCGGTAAGCATTTCGGCCGCGACGATGGCAAGCCAGGACAGGCCGATACCGATGCGCAGGCCGGTGAAGATGTAGGGCGCCGCCGCCGGCACCATGATGCGCCAGAAGAACTCGATGGAATTCAACTGCAGCACCGAGGCGATGTTGCGGTAGTCCTGCGGGATGTTGCGCACGCCGACGGCTGTGTTGATGATGATCGGCCAGATCGCAGTGATGAAGATCACAAAGATTGCCGATGGCGCGGAATCGCGGAAGGCGGCGAGCGAGATCGGCAGCCAGGCAAGCGGCGGCACGGTGCGCAGCACCTGGAAGATGGGGTCAAGGCCGCGCATGGCCCAGACGGACTGACCGATGAGGGCGCCGATCAGAACACCGGAGACGGCGGCAAGACCGAAACCGAAGGCCACTCTCTGCAGGGAGGTGAGAACGCGCCAGCCCAGGCCGATATCCTGTGATCCATTCACGAAGAACGGATCGATGATGAGATCTTTCGCTTCGCGCCAGACGGTCAGAGGCGTCGGCAGCGAGGCGCCGGGCCGGCTAAAGGCGAGTTGCCAGACGATAAGCAACAGGATGAGAACGACGAGCGGCGGTATAACCGCGACGGCGACAGCCTCGAGCTTCTCTCTGGCGACCTGCGCCAGAGGCTTGCCGGAACGCAGCGGGATCACGGCGGCCGCGGGTTTTACTGACGCCCGTGCCGGCGTCACGGAGACAGGACCGGCCTGGGCCGATTTGTCACTTTTGAGAATGGTAAGGGACAATGCGTTTCTCCGCAGTCAAATCCGCCGCAAGGCTGGATTATTTCGATGATGCAACGCACGTGTTCGGCGTTGCATGTCTTTCACCGTAGATTGGGCCGGCGGATTGCCGCCGGCCCAGCTTGATCGCTCAAGCGATGCGCTTGATGGAGAGCGACGACAGATAGGCGGACGGATTCTCGGGATCGAAAATCTTGCCGTCGAAGAATGTCTCCTTGCCGCGTGAGGTGGAGGCAGGGATATCGGAAGCTGCCACACCTAGCGTCTTGGCCGCGGCGCGCCACAGGTCTTCGCGGTTGACCTTGTCGATGAGCGCCTTGGTGTCGGTCGTCGGCTCGAACTTGCCCCAGCGGATATCCTCGGTCAGGAACCAGAGGTCATGGCTCTTGTAGGGATACGAGACGCCGTCCTTCCAGAATTTCATGTACAGGTCGGTGCCCTTTGCGACCCTTCCGTTGCCGTAGTTGATGTCGCCCTTCAGGCGTCCGGCGACGTCGGCGGCGGGCACATTGAACCATTGGCGCTTGCCGAGAATGGCAGCCATTTCATCTTTGTTGGCCATGGCGTCGCACCATTGCGCCGCTTCCATCACCGCCATCAGGAGCGCCTGGGTGGCCTTCGGATTTTTTTCGACCCAGTCGGTACGGACCCCGAGGCTTTTTTCCGGATGGTGCTTCCACAATTCGCCGGTCGTGGCGGCCGTGTAGCCGATGTTCTGATTGACGAGCTGTTCGTTCCACGGCTCGCCGACGCAGAACGCGTCCATGTTACCGACTTTCATATTCGCGACCATCTGCGCCGGGGGCACGACAATCGTCGAAACATCCTTGTCGGGGTCGATGCCGCCGGCGGCGAGCCAGTAGCGAATCCAAAGGTCGTGCGTGCCGCCGGGGAAGGTCATGGCGACCTTGACTTCCTTGCCTTCGACCTTCTTCTTGTCAAACGCGGCTTTCAGCTTGCTGGAATCAATGGTGACCCCGAGGTCTTTGTACTCGTTTGAGACCGAAAGCCCCTGGCTGTCATAGTTGAGACGGGCGAGGATCGACATCGGCACACCGATGTTGTTTTGTGTCACCTTGCCGGCCGTGATCAGATAGGGCATCGGCGTCAGGATATGCGCGCCGTCGATACCGTTGCTGGCGCCGCCGAGAACGAGGTTGTCGCGCGTCGTGCCCCAGGATGCCTGCTTGGCGACATCCACGTCGGGCAGGCCGTATTTGGCGAAGATGCCTTTTTCCTTGGCGATGATGAGGGGCGCCGCATCGGTGAGCGCGATGTAACCCAGTTTGATGCCCGTCACCTCAGGGCCGGCGGCCTGCGCGAAAGCGCCCGACGGAAAGCTGACCTTGGCGGCGGCGAGTGTCGCTATCGCCGAAGCGGTCTTGAGGAGACCGCGACGGTCAATCAGGCCGCGGGTGCGCCGGTTCTCGGGTGTGCTCATCAATCGTTCCTTCGTTCGAGTTCGCCGTCTTGTTCGCCGTCTCGCGCCGCGCGCGAGCCATAAAAAAAGCCGCAGTCCTGAAAGCGCGCGGAGAGCGCGTTTCCTTCAGGACAGCGGCATTGCTAATGGCCCGTCGTTGGACCGGGACGCCGCGATAGCGGCGCCTTACGCGATAAGCAATACAAGACGCGTGCCAACTTCGGCGCTGATTGAATTGGTCTCGTTTCCAACTGCTTATCAAGACGACGCGAAAACAGCGTCGGTGGAACCGCTGGCGGCCAAAGCATCAGCCTGTCAACGATTTGTGCAAAACGACGTTGTTCAGCGCACCACGGACAAGCGTGGTCCAGAACGCCGGTTGGTCCAGAAATCGAGATACTTCTGGATATGGTTGGGTTCGAACTCGGGTCCGGCAAAAGCGCCGACATGGTCCGCCGGTGTGTTGCCAGCCGCCGGCAATGTGCCAAGCGCGGCGTCGAACAAATCGGACCGGAACGCCGCAATTGCCTTTGCCTGCATTTCGTCCGACAGGGGCGCCTGACCCCAGCGCACCAGTTGGGTGTAGAACCAGGCGGCCTGCACCGGATCGGGGCGCGTCGCGCTCTGTCCGCCGATGATGATGTGGCTGGGATTGTTGCGCGTGGGTCCGTTCGGCGAGAGCAGTAGCGTGCCGGCCAGAACACGTGCGACGAGATCGGGCGTCACATCGATATGGCGTGCGATCACGTCCGCCACTGTTGTCCGATGTTCTGGATTGCCGATCATGTCGGCTGCCCGCGCCAGGGCACGGATCAGCGCGGCGCAAAGGGCAGGGTTGTCATTCGCCCAGCGCTCGCGCATCGCCAGCACTTTTTCCGATACCCGCGCCATAACCTCGTAGCCCAGATGCAGGATATGTCCGACACCGGCCTCGACAGCGACCAGGTTCCAGGGTGCGCCGACGCAGAAGCCGTCGACATGGCCGCTGGCCAGGCTCTCGACCATATAGGGTGGCGGCAGCACCACGAGGCGCACGTCTTCGTCGGGATCGACGCCGCCGGCGGCCATCCAGAAGCGCAACTGGTAATTGTGGTTGGAGAAGGGGAAGGTCATGCCGAAGGTCAGCGGCTCGATGCCGCGCGCCTTGCGGTCGGCGACGACCTGCGCCAGGGCTCGCGCCGAGATATTGGGGTCAGCCAGGTCGCCGGCTGTATGCTCGGACAGCGCTGCGTGGAGCTGCGGCGAGATCGTGATCGCATTGCCGTTGAGGGCGAGATTGAACGGCGTGATGATCGGGACGCGCACGTGGCCGAGCCCGAGGCTCGAGGCGATCACCAGCGGTGAAAGCATATGGGCGGCATCGAACAGGCCGAGATTGAGCTTGTCGCGGACGTTCGACCACGACACCTCGCGCATGAGTTCGATTTCGAACCCTTCTTCCTGGGCAAAGCCGCAATCGGCGGCGACCAGGAGCGCTGCGGCGTCGACCAGCGGGATGTAACCAATGCGAAGCCGGGCGTTTGTCATCCGAGCAGCTCCGCAGCGGTGATGACGACCTGGGCGATTTCGGCGATCTTCTTGTGCTGGTTCATGGCGGTCTTGCGCATCAGCGCATAGGCTTCGTCCTCGCTCAGTCCCCTGGCCTTCATCATGATCGCTTTGGCGCGGTCGATCAGTTTGCGTTCCTCGAGAGCGCCCTTGGCCTGGTCGAGCTCATTCTGCAGCCGTGAGAAGGCGTTGAAGCGCGAGATGCACAGGTCGAGAATGGTGGTCACGCGGTCCTTGCGGAGCCCGTCGACGATATAGGCGGAAACGCCGGCATCCATGGCCGCCTGAATCGAGGCGCGGTCGCTCTGGTCGACGAACATGGCGACCGGACGTTTCACCACGCGGCTCATCTGGAACAATTGTTCAAGCGTATCGCGGCTTGGGCTTTCTAGCCCGATCAGGATCACCTCGGGATCCAGCGCATAGATCCGCGCCAGCAGGTTGCGCGTCTCCTCGATGCGCGTCACCTGGGTAAAGCCGGCCTCGCGCAGGCCATCTTCGAGGATCGCCGCACGGACGGCGCTTTCGTCGACGATGGCGATTTTCAGATTGGCGTCGCGCTGTCCGCTCGGTTCCGACCCCGACGAAACCGGCCCTTTCCGCATCTCAGCCAAAGCTCCAGTTCCCAGCGGCTGTCTCTGAATGTGACTAAGCAAGAGCTATTCCACCGGATCTGTCGCCCGCGCGCATACCTCGCCGGACGGTTTTGAAGGAGAGACGGAGGAAACGGCCGACTGGCATTTCCGCTCCGGAGCTCCCAAGCGCCACTTTTTTAGGCAAGTGCTGTGCCAGCAATGATTTGGCGGCGCTTGTCCGAGGGCAGATCCGTTCCGGGATGAAAATGCGATCGGAAAAGGCAAGGATTGGCTAGAAATTGTGCGTTGCACAATAAGACGTCAGGGCCTCGCCAGTTGGTCTACCGCGTCACAACGGCCAGGCGCTCGATGAGATAGTTGATGAAAACGCGCACCCGCGCCGGCAACAACCTGGTTTCCGTCAAGACATAGACAGATGCGGCCGTCGGTTCCCAATCGGGAAGCACAGGGACGAGCCTGCCTGCCTCGACTTCCGGCCTGACCCTTTCGCTGAAGACCAGGACGATCCCCAAGTGCTTCATCGCCAATTGTATCAGCGAACCGAGATTGTTGGTGACGATGGGCCCCTCGACGTTCACATAGACCGGCTCGCCACCGGTGGCCGGTGTCAGGCGCCAGGGCCATGCCCATTCCGACAGGAGCAGGCAATCGTGCTGTAGCAGGTCGGCCGGCGTGCGCGGGGTGCCGCGGGCGGCGAGGTATTCCGGCGAGGCAAACAGGCCGATGGGAATCTCGGCAATTTTTCTCGCTATGATACCCATGTCGGTCGGCGCGGACATGCGGATGGCGAAATCGAAAGGGTCGGACACCAGGTTTACGGGCCTTGCCGAGAGATCGAGCTCGAAGCGGATTCCGGGATTGAGACGCAGAAAGTCCGCGACGATGGAATTCAGATAGACGAAGCTGAAGTCGATCGGCACCATGGCCCGGATCAGGCCGCTGACGTTGCCTTGTGTCGTCGTCAGCTCTTCATGCGCCACCTTGGCTTCTTCGACGAGACGGCGGCAGCGCTCGAAATACAGCCGGCCGACATCGGTCAGTTCCATGCGCCGGGTCGTGCGCTTGAACAGGCGCAGCCCGATATCGCGCTCGAGTTCTGCGATCCGCCGGGAAACCGTGGAGATTGGAATGTTGAGGGCTTTGGCCCCCAGCCGGAATCCGCCGGCCTTTGCCACCTCGACAAAGATATCCATGTTCCTGAAGGGATCCATGCCGCAGTTCCACCCCCGCCCCAGCGATTGCGTTGGCCGCTACGACGCCGGATTGCACAGAGTAGCCGAGACCGGATGCCTTGCGGGGAAAATCAGCCGGCCGGGCAAATGCCCGACACCGGCTTTGGTCAGGCGACAATCGTTTTGAGGCGAGGGAACAGCTCAAGAGCATTGAGGCGGTCGACGCGTGCCCGCACTTCGGGGGGCAGGGCAGCCTCGTCGTTCAATCGTTTGACTTCGTCGTCAACGATCACCTCATAGGCATAGGGCCAGTCCGAGCCGAAAAGAATTCGATTTTCGTCAGCCAGGACCCGGACCGCTCCCATCGCTGCCTGATCGGGAACGAGGGCCGTGTCATACCAGAAGCGCTTCAGCAGCGCGTAGACGAGATCCGTCGTGACGACGGGGTACTTCTTCGTGAGCGCGGTCGGAAAGTTGTCTTTCAGGAACCGCTCGTCTTCGGGCGGCTGCGACATCTGCCAGGTTGCGATCGCTGCGATTCGCCAGGCGAGAAACGGCAGCGTGCCGCCGCCATGGGACAGAACGAACTTGATATTGGGGAAGCGTTCGAGGACATCGGCGAACAACAGGTTCGTTGCCGCGCGGGTCGTATCGAACGGATATTCGAGAACGAAATTGGGAACGCCCAGCGTGACGGCGCGTGTCGAGGGATGCACGGCGGGATGAATCAGGACCACGGCCGAACGGTCGTTCAGAACGGCAAGCAGTTCGTCATAGTCTGCATGGCCGAGATATTTGCCGTGATAGCCGGTCAGAAGGCCGACGCCGTCTGCGCCCAATTGATCCAGCGCCCGTTCGGCTTCCCGGCAGGCGAGTTCGACGTTCGGAAGCGGCAGGGTGGCGACCGCGCCGAGGCGCGGATGGCGCTGCGTCATTGCCGCCGCTTCATCATTGCACCGGCGCGCCAGATCCTTTGCCTTGCCGTCGTCGCCCAGATGCGTTCCGGGAACGGAAATGGACGTTATCGAGGCTGCAATGTCGTGCCGGTCCATCATCTCCAGTGCCAGTTCCGGGGACCAGCGCGGCAGCCGGACGTTCACGCCCAGGTCGGCCTCCTGCAGCGCCTTCTTATAGCTCGGCAGCAGTGAATGGCAGTGAACGTCGATGCGATGTGATTTCGTTCGGGTCATCTGTCCCCCCTAAATATTTCGTTTCTCAGCGGCTGCCGCGATCTGCATCTTGTTTGTCCTTGGCATACTTCAGCACTTTGGCAAATTTCAGCTGGTCAATGTTAATTCTTTCGACCAGCTGGTCCGGCGTCGATGGCATCGGTTGCAATCCGAGCGCCGACAACTGCCCCTTGACCTTCTCGTTTTCGATGACGCGGACGATTGCGCCGTTCAACGATTTGACGAGGTCTTTCGACATCCCCGGCGGGCCGAAGAGCGCGCCCCATGTCTCCATATCGAAGACAGGGTAACCGGCTTCCGAAGCGGTGACGACATCGGGCAGAATTGCGGCCCGCTCCGCGGATGCGACGGACAGCGCGCGCACGCCACCGGATTTGACCGTCTCGGATACCGACCCGATATCGAGAACACCGACCTGAACCTCGTTGGCCAGCAAGGCGGCGAGGCTGCGCGCGGTGCCGGTGTACTGAACCGGGGTCAGTTTTATGCCCGTGGCCATCATCAGCATCTCGGTCGCGACCTGATGCGTCGTCGCCGCGCTGGCGTAGTTCAACTCGCCGGGACGTTTCTTTGCATAATCGACAAAGGCGCGCATGCCGGTCACGGGCTGTTCCTTCGACACCAGCAGGAGCAGCGGCGCGGTGACCATCATGCTCAATGGCGTGAGCCCGACCGTGACGTCGATGGCATTGGCCGGATGAACGAGCGGATTGATCGTCGCGGGGCCCGAGGGCAGATATAGAATCGTGTCGCCGTTCGGCGGCCGCTTGCTGACATATTGCGTTGCCAGCAGCATGTCGGCGCCGGGACGGTTTTCGACGAGAACCGTTATCTTCAAATCCTGATGCAATTGCTCGGCGACGATGCGCACCGCTGCGTCGGCGGAGCCTCCGGGCGGCGCTCCCACAACCATCGTCATTCTTGAGATGGCAGGCTGGGCGTGAAGCGGCTGGATCGTGAGCGGTGAAGCCATGATCGGTGAAGCAATGACCAGCGCCGTCAGAATTGATTTGATCTGCATTGTCTCTCCCTCCCCATAGTATGTCGTCGGCTACTCGTAGACGAAGGCCGGGTCGTCGAAGTCCGTCTTTGGAAGCTGATCCTTTTCGCGCCAATAATCCTGCGAATGCCGCCATTCGGGCTTCGCTCCGCTCTTCGGCAGCAGATGCAGGCCTCGCATCAGATAGCCGGGGTTGAACTCCTGCGGGTCGATCCACGGCTGCAAAGCCATGTGCTGATCCTCGGGCGGCAGGGCGACGGAGACCTTGGCGGTTCGCTTGTTCTTCATGTGGTTGAGCAAAGCGCAGACGAAGTCGGAGACGAGATCGGCGCGCAGCGTCCAACTTGCCCGGAAGTAGCCGAACACCCAGACCATATTGGGAACGCCGGTGAACATCAGTCCGCGATAAGTCACCGTCTCGGAAAATTGCAGGGGCTTGTCATCGATGACGAATTCGATGTCGCCCAACGGAGACAGGTTGAAGCCCGTTGCCGTGATAATGATATCCGCGTCCAGATGTTCGCCGGACTTCAGCAGTATGCCTTTTTCGGTAAAGCGATCGATCTCGTCGGTGACGACGGACGCTTTGCTGGAGCTGATGCTCTGAAACAGATCGCCGTCGGGTATGAACGCGATCCGCTGCTGAAACGGCCGGTACTTCGGTGCAAAGTGGGTGTCGACATCGAAGTCTGCCCCCAGATAGGCGCGTGCTCCGTTCAGGAGTTCCCGCTTCACCACCTCCGGCTCGTCGGTGCATCGGCGGATGAACGCGTCCTGGTCGAACAATATCTTGCGCCGCACGATTTCGTGAATCCAGCGCTCGTCTATTCCCAACGGACGAAGCTGATCGGCAAGCTCGTTGGCGTTGCGGCCGGTGCGAAAATAGGTGGGAGATCGCTGCAACATCGTCACATGCGCGCAGGCCGGTGCGATCGCGGGAATGATCGTCGCCGCCGTGGCGCCGGATCCGATGACCACAACCTTCTTGCTCTCGTACTCGAGATCGGTCGGCCAATCTTGCGGATGTACGACCCGGCCCTGATATTTATCCATATCCAGCCACTGCGGCGTATACCCTTCCGAGTGGCGATAGTATCCGTGACACATCCACAGGAACCCGGCCGAGATCTGAAAGGTCTCTTCGGTCGCGGCATCATATGCCGTGATGGTCCATGCGTTGGACTGGCTGCTCCAGCGGGCGGACGAGATCTTATGGCGGTAGCGGATGTGGGGCGTGAGATCATTCTCTGATATGACCTCGCCCATGTAGCGGAGGATTTCCTCCCGCGTCGCAATGGGCTTGCCGGTCCATGGTTTGAAGCGATAGCCGAACGTATAGAGATCGCTGTCGGAGCGGGTCCCCGGATATTTGTGCGTCAGCCAGGTTCCACCATAGCCTTCCAGCGACTCCAGGATGACGAAACGCATGCCCGGACATTGCGTCTTCAGATGATAAGCTCCGCCAATTCCGGAAATTCCGGCGCCGACGATCAGCACGTCGAAATGTTCGACCTCCCCGGCGGCTGCTAGCGCCCCTTGGGATTTGGCTGCGGGGCTTTTGTTCGTCATTGATCCGTTCTCGATCATGCTTGGCTGTTCCATCAGGCACATCGGCCTGTTCCGGCTGCTGACGAGTCGGGCATATAAGCTCTTGAATCCGAGAACAGTTCAACTGCGGCCTGGCCAAAAATCAGGGGCTTTTTTGGATTAGAGTGATCCACAAATGGAACAGCGTAGCCCTGCCGCCCGGCGGCGAGGTTGCCGGACTCCTCCACGGAGAGAGTCTCTAGGAAGTGCCTAAAGATCGCGGCACATTGGTCACTGGGCTTTCCGGCGGCTTCGGACGCGGGCGCAAACGCACGCCTTTCAGCCAGATCACCAGTGCGTGGAAATGGATGGCGGCCACTACTTTCAAGGTCAGCAGCGGATACGTCGCGAACGTCCGCAGCAGCGAAGCGTCCGAAAGCTCGAGCGCGGTGCCGGCGAGCGCGGCATAGAGCATGGGGCCGTCCGCATCGCTGGTCTTGATGGCGGCGGCGACATGGTCCACCGGCGGAGTGATGCGGAAGTCGTAACGCATGTCCATGTCCATGAACGGCGAAACATAGAAGCGCTTGTCGCAGCTCTGCCGGATTTTTCTTGTCGCCGCATTGTCCGTTACCGGAATGAGATAGGAATGGCGTTCGCCAAATGTGTTGTGGACCTCGTAGACGATCGCGGCGAGCGTTCCGTCGTTGCGATGGCAGAAATACAAGCTGAGTGGATTGAAGCCGTGGCCGAGCACGCGCGGCATGCACAGCAGTTGAATGGGTCCGCCGCCAATGTCGATGCCGGCATCGTCCAGATGCCGTTCGATCTGTGCGCGCAGCGGCGTCTGGCCGCCATCGCCGTGATCGGCGGTGTGGAAGCTGAGCAGATTGAAGCGATTGAACGAGAACCAGCGCAGCTTTTCGTCAAGCGTTTCGATCTCGTCGAGGTCGAGCAGGAACCAGAAACAGCCGTGGCGCAATCTGTGCCGGCGCGGACGCACCCGCGAATGGGTGACGGCGCCGACGTAGATGCGCGACAGAAAGCTCATGCGGCGAGATCCGTGAAGAGCGCGGGCTCGGACTGCGGCGTGATGGCGATACGTCCCGATTCATTCTGTACCTGCCAGGGTCTGCGCACGCCGCCCAGCGCCTCGGCGACGGCAAGGCCCGCCTGCAGGCCGTCTTCATGAAAGCCGGCTCCCATATAGGCGCCGCAGAACCAGGTGTTGGCGCGGCCCTGCAGCGACCAGACGCGGCTCTGTGCTGCGATGGCTTTGGCGTCGAAGGTCGGATGTTCGTAAATCTCTTTGGTGATCTGTTTGTCGGATGCCGGCGGCCGTGCCGGGTTCAGGGTGACGAACAATGGATAGGCGGGGTCGATATGCTGGAGCCTGTTCATCCAGTAGGTCACGGTCAGGCAATCGGGTTCGTTGGTGAGGCCGAGGTCGAGATAGTTCCAGCTTGCCCAGACGTTGCGGCGTCGGGGCATCAGCGTGGGGTCGCTGTGCAGATAGGCGACATTGGAACTGTAGCGAAAGGCCGAGAGAACGTCGCGCTCCTCAGGCGAGGGATTGTCGATCAGCGCCAGCGCCTGGTCAGCATGGGTGGCGAAAATCACGTCGTCGAAATGTTCGTTCGCGCCTGTCGCATCGCGCACCTCGACGCCTTTCGTCTTGCGCAGCACGCCGGTCACCGCGGCATTGCGGCGGATGCGATCTGCGAAAGGTTGCGTCAGCCGGCTGACATAGGCGCGACTGCCGCCCTTCACCGTGCGCCAGACCGGCCGGTTGATCAGATTGAGCAGGCCGTGATTGGCCTGAAAGCGGATGAAGGACGCCGCCGGGTAATCGAGAATGCGGCTTGCGGGCGCCGACCAGATGGCCGCCGCCAGCGGCAGCAGATGATCGTCGCGGAAGGCTGAACCATAGGAGCCGCTTTCCAGATATTCGCCGAGCGACACTTCGCCCATGGCCAGCCGTTTGAGATCACGCGGGGCCTGGCGATAGAAGCGCTGCAGGTCATAAAGCATGGACCAGAAACGCGGCCGGAAAAGATTGCGCCGCTGGGCGAACAGCCCGGCGATGTTCTCTCCAGAATATTCGACTTCCCCGCCGTGCAGCGAGGCGGAGAACGACATTTCCGTCGCGCTGGTCGCGACGCCGAGATGCGCCAGCATGGCAGTGAGATTGGGATAGGTCTTCTCGTTATAGACGATGAATCCGGTGTCGACGGGAATCGGTCCGTCCTTCGTATCGACCGTCACCGTGTTGGAATGACCGCCGATGCGGCCTGCCTGTTCGTAGACCGTGATGTCGTGATCGGGCGCCAGCAGCCATGCCGCCGACATGCCGGATATCCCGGTCCCCACGATGGCGATCTTCTTGCGGGAATAGGGTCTACCATTCATGTCGTGCCCTCGCACATGTCTCGAAATCGCGACACGCAGCCATTGTTGATGCGTATGCTACGATTCAGGCTTGGCGATGGATCACTGGGTGCGGGCGGTAGAACGGGATCGCGACCGGGCCAATCGATGTTGCTTTATTTGATACGGCTCCAGGATACGGCCTTGCAGAGCAGACGGCCGAGGACACAACCCTTCGTGCTGAGCTGATTTTCAGCGACAGTAATGTCGATATTATAGGACATCTTGCGCTGGGGGTCGTAAGCGGTGCCGCTCAGCATGTTGGCTGCCGCCGGCTTGACGTTCATGACCAATCTGTCGCCGACTTTCTCGCTGCCGTCGCCGCCTTTTATGGCAGTATTGACGGCACAAATCTGCGATCCGCAGGGTGCAATCCGAACCTGAGCCACGCCGTCGCTACGTGCCCACTTGCCAGTGATCTCCTGGGCTTGCACCGCATGGACAGGATTTAATGCAATCAATACCGGAACGAGCGCGCTGAGCCGCATAATCAGTCTCCTTGGGGTTAGAGCCCGAATGATACGAACCGTGCCGGAGGCTGGATCTTTCGGTAAGTGATCCAAATTCCGCCTGGCCGATCGTCAAACGGTGTCGATCCCTGCGGCAAGAACGCTCAATGCCCGATTTCGTTCAGTGGGCGCGCAAACGGCGTTCTGGCCGCCGCGGTTTGACGAAAACGAATATGTCCGTCCCCCGTTTGTGCGATGGATCGGTGATCCAACTGCATCCACCTTGCGTAGTGATGGTTATGCAGCTCGTGGCCCCTTTCGAACCTGAAAGATTGGCGTGTATACCTCTCCGCCCGTCAGCCGGGGCGGAATCGGGGCTATATGCCAGACGTCGGCGTGGAGCCGGAAAGAATGATGACGGACCGTTGAAGACCGAGACCGACCATCCTGCTTTGATCCAGCGTATCGTGGAATGCCGCGACAAGGAGGCGTTTGCCCAATTGTTCGATCATTTTGCGCCGCGCATCAAGGCTTTGCTGATGCGTTCGGGAACGCCTCCCGAACTGGCCGAGGATCTCGCTCAGGATGCGATGCTGACCGTGTGGTGCAAGGCGGATTTCTTCGATCCATCGCGTGCCAGCGTCGCTGCCTGGGTGTTCACCATAGCCCGCAACCTGCGGATCGACGTGGCCCGGCGTGAGCGACGGGCCCAGCTCCATGCAGTGCTTGATACGTTCGAGCCTGAAAGCCAGGAACAGCCGGATCAGCTTGTCAGTCTTGCCGAGCGCGAGCAGCGGGTGCGTCTGGCGATGCAGCAGCTCCCGGCGGAGCAGGCCGAGGTCGTTAAATTGTCGTTTGTTGAAGGAAAGGCGCACGGGGACATCGCCAAATGCTTAAGCATCCCACTCGGAACCGTGAAATCGAGGCTGCGCCTCGCCATGGGCCGGCTTCGTCAGCTTCTGGAGGAGGTGGCGTGAGCATTTCCCATCATCCCAGCGACCTGCTTCTGGCCGATTTCGCCGCCAATACGCTCGACGAGGCGAACGCCCTTGTCATCGCGACCCATCTTTCGATGTGCCCGCAATGCAGGATGGTCGTCGGTCAGTTTGAATGCCTTGGCGGCGCCTTGCTTGATGGGCTGCCATCGCAGCCTTTCGACTCCGGACGCCGCGCCCGTGCGCTCGCCGAAATCGAGGCGGAACTGCCGCCGGCCTTGCCTCCGCGCGCGAGACCGCAGCCGAGGACTGATGTCGACAGTCTGATTGGCCTCTATGGGGCCGGGTCATGGCGCTGGACCGGGCCCGGTGTCTATTGGCGTCCGCTCGACGTGCCTGTCGAAAACGGAACACGGGCGTTCCTGTTGCGCGCGGCTCCCGGGACGGCGCTTCTCAACCATCGCCATTCCGGAACGGAACTGACCCTGGTTCTGAAGGGAGCCTTCAGCCACGAACTCGGCCGTTTTGCCGCGGGCGATGTGGAGGAAGCAGATATCGAGATCGCCCATAGTCCCGTCGTCGACAAGGAGTCTGAATGTATCTGCCTGGTCGCGATGCAGGGCGACATCCGTCTGCAAGGCTGGATCGGCCGTCTCATGCAGCCGTTTGTCCGATTCTGACATCCACAAGCCAGGATGAGCGCCATGTCCGTGCCGGTCTTCCTGATCCTTCTTATCGCAGTGGCGGTGTGCCTGTCGCTCGTCATGATCGTCGCCTGGCGTATCGAACGCAGAACGGGCAATGCCGGCTGGGTCGATGTCTGCTGGACATTCGGCGTCGGTCTTGTCGGCGCCGTCGCGGCGCTGGCAGCTCTTTCCCAGGGGTCGCTCGTCCGCATCCTTCTTGTCGCCGGTTTGATCCTGCTTTGGTCGTTGCGGCTCGGATTGCATCTCGTCAGCCGCACCAAAGGCATCAAGGACGATCCGCGCTACGCCAGGATGAAGCAGGAATGGGGTTCGGACGCCGCGATGGGCATGTTCAAACTGCTGCAGAGCCAGGCGCTCGTCAGCATTCCCCTCGTCCTGTCGGTGGCGCTTGCCGCCTGGTCGCCGGTCACGGTGTTTCGGCCGCAGGATGCGCTGGCGCTCGCTGTCGGTCTTGTCGCGATCGTCGGGGAGGGCCTGTCAGACAGGCAGTTGCGAGCGTTCCGCGCGACGTCCGGGAATGAAGGTCGCTTCTGCGATATCGGTCTGTGGCGCTGGTCGCGGCATCCGAACTATTTCTTCGAATGGTTCGGCTGGCTCGCCTATGCGCTCTTCGCCATCGATTTTACCGGCGGCCATCCTTTTGGAAGTTATCCCTGGGGCTGGCTGGCGCTCAGCGGCGCCGCCTGCATGTACTGGCTGCTCAACCACGTCTCGGGCATTCCGCCGCTCGAACAGCACATGCTGGAAAAATATGGCGAGCGCTTTCGCGCCTATTGCCGGCGCACCAGCGCTTTCTTTCCGTTGCCTCCGAGTTCGTCGCATAGCAGGAGTTGAAGGATGGGATTTGTCGAACAGGCCATCGCTACCGCTGAAGCGCTGCCGGTGCCGGATTTCGTCAGCCGGGCCGGCATCAGGTTTCTGGTCGGGCGCACATGCCGCCAACTGTCGTCCGGCGAGGCCGATGCAGACGGGGGCTTCGTCAGGCAGATGGCGCAAGCGCCCATTGCGGTTCATACGGAGGCTGCCAACGCGCAGCATTACGAAGTGCCGGCGGACTTCTTCGCGCTCGTGCTGGGGCCGCAACGCAAATATTCGTGCTGTCTCTATCCTGACGGCGTCACCACGCTTGCCGCCGCCGAAACTGCGGCGCTTGCCGAGACCGCCGGCAACGCCGGACTTGCCGACGGGCAGGATATCCTGGAACTCGGCTGCGGCTGGGGTTCGCTGTCGCTATGGATGGCGGAGCACTATCCCAGCGCGCGCATTACGGCAGTCTCCAATTCGAGATCGCAGCGCGCTTATATTGTCGGGCAGGCTCAGGCGCGCGGCCTTTCCAACCTGAACATTGTCACCGCCGACATGAACGCGTTCGAGCCTGAAGCAACATTCGATCGTGTCGTGTCGGTGGAAATGTTCGAACACATGAGCAATTGGCAGGCCTTGCTGACGCGGGTCCGCAACTGGGTCAGGCCGGATGGCCGGCTGTTCATCCATGTGTTCACCCATCGGCTGGGCTCCTATAAATTCGATGAGACCGACAAGGCCGACTGGATCGCGCAGCATTTTTTCACTGGCGGCATCATGCCGAGCCAGACCCTGATCCGACAGTTCCCGGATCTGTTCAAGGTTGAAAGCGAGCAGCGCTGGAACGGCACGCACTATCAAAAGACAGCAGACGCCTGGCTCGAAAACTTCGACGGCAATCGCGTTGCGATCGACCGCATTCTGCGCAGCGTCTATGGCGCCGATGCCGGTTTGTGGGCGCGCCGCTGGCGGCTGTTCTTCCTGGCGACGGCAGGGCTGTTCGGTCATGCCGGCGGCGAGGAATGGGGCGTCAGCCAATATCGGCTGATCCCGGTCGCCGGGATCTGACGTCTCATCCGGCGGCGGCTCCCCCGAAATATCTGGCGCCGAAAAACCCCGCGGTCGCGCTGATGGCTGTCAAGAACGTTCCCCAGCACAGGTCGAGGACGGTGATGGTCGTCGACCATTTCGCCAGCGTCGCCTGATTGGTGAGATCGTAGGTGCCGTAGGCGACAAGGCCAAGCATGGCGCCGTTGATGGCAGCCGTGGTCCAGTCGCCGGTTTTCAGTGCCGGCATCACGCCGAAGAAAACGATGCCGGCCACATAGAGCAGATAGAACAGGATTGCCGGCGGGACATTGACGTCCGGGCGCAGCAGGTCGCCAAGCGCCGGCCGATAGACCGACTGAGCAGTCGTCGACAGCCAGACGATGTCGAAGACCAGCATACAGGCTGCTGCGGTTACATAGCCGACAATGTAGAATCTCATTGCAGTTTCCTCGACGCGGGGCCGACATGAAATGTCGGAGTTCTGGAAACGATCGAAGGTCTGGAAGAGATCACATGAAACCGTCCGTATGCGCGGAAATGTTTTTTGGTCGCAGTTGGTAAGGGGCACCAGTCGCTGAAGCGTTTGTGATCTTCCGATGTGGAACCCTGCTTGACATTTGGTTGTGCGAGCCTGACGCTTCGACCGAAAATCAAGATAAAACCGTCCTGTTGGGGAAGTAGGCCGGGCTGTGCCGCAGGCTCGCGCTGCTTCATCGTATCGTGCCGATCGGTACATAAGCTGTGCAGCTTCGTTCGTGCAGGCGTTCATTCTGGAGGGATGTATGAAAATCGCGTTGTTGTCCTATCGTTCGTTGCCGATGGCGGTTATGGCCGCCGCGTTGAGTTTCGGTTCTGCCGGCCTCCGTCCGGCTTTTGCCCAACCGGCGCCGGCTTTCGAGCCGCATGTCGGCCAGCAGGGCAAGGATGTCGTGTGGGTGCCGTCGCCGCAGGCGCTTGTCGACCGCATGCTCGACATGGCGAAAGTCACGCCGGCTGATTTTCTCGTAGACCTCGGATCCGGCGACGGCCGCACCGTTATCACCGCCGCCAAGCGTGGCCTGAATGCGCTCGGCATCGAATACAATCCCGACATGGTGGCGCTGTCGCAGCGCAACGCCAAGGAGGCGGGCGTCGAAGGCAAAGCGAAATTCGAGCGGGCCGATATTTTCGAAAGCGATTTCTCCAAGGCCAATGTCATCACGATGTTTCTTCTGCCCAATCTGAACCTGCGCCTGCGGCCGAAGCTGCTGGACATGAAGCCCGGCACGCGGCTGGTCTCCAACACGTTCGACATGGGCGATTGGACGGCGGACGAGAGCGTGCAGGCGACGGACGGCTGCACCTCCTATTGCCGGGCCTATTTCTGGCTCGTGCCGGCGAAGGTGGACGGCGCCTGGCGCAGCGGCGACAGCGAGATCGCCTTCGAGCAGAAGTTTCAGATGCTCACCGGCACGGTGAAAACCGGCAATGTGGTGGCGCCGATTTCAGGCGGCAGACTTGCCGGTGACCAGATCACCTTTACCGCCGGCAATGCGAGCTATAGCGGCCGGGTGAACGGCGATACGATCGAGGGAACAGCCAAAACCGGCGCTGTTGACGCTAAATGGCAAGCCTCGCGGGCGAAATAGGGGATTTGGCCTCTGCGGGATAACACCCGGCCGTGCCGGGCGTTATCCTGCTTCAGCCGATGCCAATAATTTTACGAATATTCTCCGGGTTCGCGAATCTACCTGCGTATATCGCATATCTAGTATGCAAATTACGCGTGGGGTGTCTCACTTTGAGACAGACTGGACCAATCAGCTTCAAATTCTATCGAACGGTGCAACTTGCCGCTGCATTCATCGGAATTTCATTGCTTTTGCGCAAACTTTGAGGCGTCCGCGGCGGCAGGCCATTTACGTCCCGTAAACGACATCCAGCGAAGCAAATCTCCGCAGCGCTGGAATGGATTATGCCGGGCCAGGGGACATGCGCAAGACGTTTGGCTGGAGTTTAATTATGACTGCTTTTGCGCGGCCGGGACTGACGGCAATCGGCGTGATCCTTGCGACTTGCGTCGCGCTCGCGCTCGCCATGTTTGCCACCCAATTCACCACTGCAGCGCAGACCGACATGGTCGCCCAGATGGAACGCTACAGCCAGCAGCTCAACGACCTTAACAGGTTCGGGAATTCGCTGACCGTGCCCGATGTCGAATTGCGGGCCCAGGCGTCCATCCAACGACCGGGGTTCCCGCAACGTTTCGCCCAGATCATGGCGCAGCTCGATGCATCGGCCGCTGCCGTCACACGCAATTATCCCGACGGCGACGCGCTACGCGGGCAGTTTACCCGCGGCTATGCCGATCTTCGCGGCAAATACGATAACGCGCTACGGAGCGTTGGCGACGATGTCACGTCGGCGCGGCGCAACGATTATTTCGTCATCCATTCGGATGCCATCGCCCAGTCGGCTCAATCGTTGAACACGGTGGTCAGCCAGCTTCTGAGCGACGATCTGCGCCGGATGCTGTTTGTCGGCCGTTCGCTGTCGGCTTCGGCCTCGACGATCGCGATGATCTGGATGCTGACCGGCGCCGTCATTCTCGGCATCGTCGGCTTCTCTGCGCTGATGGTCTATAGAAACGCGCGCGCGGTCGGTCAGCTTGCCGCATCGTTGCCGGGGATGGAAGCCCCGGGCGAGCCGGCGCAACGCGAGGCTCGCGAGGGCCGCCGCGCGTCCGACCTGGCCAAAGTGCAGACCGCACGTCCGGTGGTCAACGACGGCGCCGTTCTGCTGAGTGCGATCGACCGGGCGATTCCCCAGGCGCTGTCCCAGGGTCTCAAGACCGGCGTGATGCATCTGTCGATCATGGATATCGCCGATCTGCGCGCCCGCCATAGCGAGGCGGAGATCGAAGCGGTGCAGAATGCCGTCGGCGCCAGCGTCAGCGCCGCGCTGCGTTTTTCCGACGTCGTCGCCAAGCTGGGCGAAGGCGAGTTCGGCATTCTGGTCGAGGAAATCCGTCAGCGCGGCGATTTTCCGATCATCGAACAGCGCATCCGCCGCGCCATTACGTTCGCGAAGATGCGCCTGCCGCAGTTCGGTGAAAACGACATCCAGTTGCGCATGGGCACCGCCATGTATCCAATCGACGGATACAACGGCGAGGATTTGCTTCTCTCGGCGCGAACTGCCGTCTCCATGCAGCAAGCCGAGCAGAAGCCTGCCGAGCAGAAACCTGCAACGCAGAGGCCGGTCGAGCCGAAACAAGTCGAGGAGACACCGGCGACGCCGTCGCCCGCTGCGCGGCCTTCCAGCGAGAATCAGCCGCTCGACGTCTGATTCCGACCGCGCTCAACGGACATCGCGCCAGGCAAGAACCATGCGGGAGCCGAAACGGCTCTCGCATTTCCTGTGTTTGGACACGGTCTGTTCGCAAATCCGGGTCCCACTTCCCAGCATCATGTCCTAAACTGCGCGCATGTTTGCAGGCGCGCCGAAACCAGCTTTTCTCAACGTCGAACGATCCGTCCTCGGCGTGCCGTGGCGTGATCGCCTCGGCCCGGAGGGCAGGGCCGTCGCCGAAGCCATGGTGCAGCAGTTCGGCCTGTCCGACATTCTGGCGCGGGTGCTTGCCGGGCGCGGCGTGACCCCCGAGACCGCGGCCGAGTTCCTCGATCCGACCGTGCGGGCATCGATGCCGGATCCTGCCACCATGGTCGATATGGAGCCGGCGGTGGAACGCCTCGCCCGCGCCGTGCAGGCCGGCGAGAGGGTCGCCATCTTCGGCGACTACGATGTCGACGGCGCCTGTTCGTCGGCCCTGCTGGCGGAGTTCCTGCGCCATTGCGGCACGCCTTACACCATCCATATTCCCGACCGGATTTTCGAGGGCTACGGACCCAATCCCGAAGCCATTGCCAGGCTGGCCGGCGAAGGCGCAAGCCTGCTCGTCACCGTCGATTGCGGCACCGCCAGCGCCGGACCGTTCATGGAAGCGGCACGTCTCGGGCTCGACGTCATCGTGCTGGATCACCACCAGGCGCCCGAAGAGCTGCCGAAGGTGACAGCCATCGTCAATCCCAACCGTCTCGATGATCTCTCCGGGCTGGGGCATCTCTGCGCCGCCGGCGTCGTCTTTATGACTTTGGTGGGGCTGAACCGGCGCCTGCGCGAACAGGGGTTCTGGACCGCCAGCCGGCCGGCGCCCGATCTGCTGATGAGCCTCGACCTTGTGGCGCTCGCGACGGTTGCCGATGTGGTGCCGCTGAAGGGGCTCAACCGCGCCTTCGTCAGCAAGGGCCTGCAGGTGATTCACGGAAGGCGGCGCATCGGCCTGCGGGCGCTGTTCGACGCAGCCGGCGCCGACGGACCGCCGCAGGCGTTTTCGCTCGGCTTCATGATCGGGCCGCGCATCAACGCGGGCGGACGCATCGGCGATGCGTCGCTCGGCGCCCGCCTGCTGATGATCGAGGATGAAGCGGAGGCCACGCGCATCGCCGCCGAACTCGACCGCCTCAACAAGGAGCGCCAGGCGCTCGAACAGGTCGCCGTGGCGGAAGCCGAAGCCGAGGCGCTGGCCGCACTGGGCCTGGAGGAAGAGGGCGCGGCGGTGATCGTCACGGCTTCGCCGAGTTGGCATCCGGGTATCGTCGGCCTTGTCGCGTCGCGGCTGAAGGAGCGATTCGGACGGCCGGCCTTCGCCATCGCCATGGGCGGCATCACCGGCACGGGCTCGGGCCGCTCGATCCTCGGCGTCGATCTCGGCCGCGCCGTGCGCGCCGCCGTTGACGCCGGCGTGCTGACCAAGGGCGGCGGCCACACGATGGCGGCGGGCGTCACCGTCGAGCGCGCCACCCTGGGCGCCTTCCGCGCCTGGCTCGAGGAGCGGCTGGGGGAGGCGGTGACGCGCGCCAGGCTCGACCGGTCGCTGATCATCGACGCGGCCTTCACCGCCGGCGGCGCGCGCAAGGAAATCGTCACCGAAATCGAGCGCGCCGGCCCGTTCGGCGCCGGCAACCCGGAGCCCGTCTTCGCGCTTGCCGCCCATCGCATCGTCGATGCGGTGCTGGTCGGCGGCAAGCATATCCGCGTGCGCGCCCAATCCGCCGACAATGCCCGCATCGAGGCCATCGCCTTCCGCTGCGCCGATGGCCCGCTGGGCCAGGCGCTCATCAAGGGCCGCGGCCAGATCATGCATCTCGCCGGCACGCTCGGCATCGACCGCTGGGGCGGCGGCGAGCGGGTGCGCATGCGCCTGCTGGATGCGGCCTTTCCCGAATAAGGTGATTCCGCGCGCCAGCCCCGAAATCGCGCCGAAGCGGACACCGGCCACGCTTCCTCTTGCGGGAAAACAGGGGCAAGTTCGCTTCTGCGCTCCGGAACGGCTTGCAATGACCGAAACCGCCGATTATACCGACCCCGGTTCGCGGGCTTCGCCTTCCGGTTCATGCCGGGCTTCCCGCCAACACCCGCGCCCATCGTCTAGCGGTCTAGGACGTCGCCCTTTCACGGCGAAAACAGGGGTTCGATTCCCCTTGGGCGCGCCAATGATTTCAATCACTTACATATTCGCCAGCGGCCGGTCCAATATGACGGCTGTGGTTCGTTGGGGCTGCCTGGCGCTTGCTTAAATTCTGCGGGACCATCGGCGTTTATCTGCGATGAGTGCGTGAAAGTGTTTGCGCTGGCATTAGGCTAGATTGGGACGCATACAGCGACCTATGCCGTCACACGCTGGCTCGTTGCATGGCGGCGGCTTCTCAAGCTTTGCTCGAAGGCTTTTCGAGCAGGATGGTCGCCTCCTGGCGGATGCGCGGCAGGAAGCGTTCGGCGATCTGGCGGAGTAACCAGGGCAGTTCGACCTCCAGCCGGACCTCTTTGTCCAGCACCTGCACATTGCCGGTTACGACCTGACTGACCGCGCTCACTCTGAAAAGCAGCGTGTTGTCGGCCCAGCGCTTCTCCTCCAGATTCAGCACGCCGCCAATGTTGCTGCCCAAGCCATCGATCCCGGTCTGCAAACGCCGGGCTGCTTCCGCCTGGCCCAGATTGTGGGGGATGGTGACAACAAGCGGAGCGCTCAATGGAACCTCTTATGCGATGGTCGTCTTAGAACGCCGGCTGTAGCGAGCTAGTAAGCACCCGGTCTTGTTCAGCGACTCCCGGTATCTGTGAACAGCACCGAGACCGCCTCGGTGAGCTGTTCTATCGTGAACGGCTTGAGCAATAAAGCACTGTTGGAAAGGCCCTTGGCGACATAGTCCCGCGGCAGTGCGGGAGCCAGGTAGAGGATCGACAAACCAGGGTTAATTCCTCGCGCATGGGTCGCGAGATCCCAGCCAGACATGGGGCCGTCGAGATTGATATCTGTAATCAGCGCTCCATACGTCGGACCTAGATCGTTAAGCAGTTCGATAGCCTGATCCGAGGCTCCCGTTGAAAAGAGCTCGAAGCCGGCTTCGGTCAGTGCACGGACGATGACCGACCTCACCAGCTCCTGATCTTCAACTACGAGCAAACGTCTGGAAGTGGACGCCAAATCGAGTTTCCAACGCGCGGTTAGATTGCGGTTCCAACATTGAGGAAATGCCAAGAGGAGAATAATGGTTCCACCATCGAAAAAATTATAGCGGATAACGATGGAGTTCGATTTCTTTCCTCCAGCTCTGCCTTTACAAGCTTGAGCGCTCAGGGGGAAATCATGTTGCGTAAATCAACCAAGTTAGGGCTTATCATTGCGTTTGCCGGATGTCTGGCGGCCTGCCAGACACCGCTTGTGGACCAGACCGGGCCGCTGTCGATCCAGAGCGTATCGGTGTCGACAAAACCAATCGTCAAAAGTGCAACCGACATCGGGCCGGCGATCGAGAGAGCGACGCGTGCCACTGTCGTGAGGGAGATGCCGAATGGCCGCCCGGCCAACCTGCTGATTTCAGTCGACGGCGTGAATTACAAGAACCCGGTCGCGTCGCTTCTGATTGGCAGTAGAAATTCGGTGGGCACGACCGTCTCGGTGGCGGACAAGAGCGGCGCCATTATTGCTCAATTTCAGCACATAGAAGCTGCCGACGAGGCAGTGCAAGGCATTATTGGCGCGGCCATCTCTGCCAATCAAGACCCTGTCGACGTCGATCACAGGCTGACGCAGGGCTATGCAAGAACGCTGGCGCTCCGCATCTATGGAGAGCCAGGCCACCAGCCGGCAGCCGCGCCAGTCGCCGCGCCCGCACCTGAGGCAGCGCCGCCGGCCGCCGCGCCCACGTCGCGTCGCTCGGCGCCAACGTCGTAATCGGGAGAGCTTTGGCGACCGGCTTGTAGACTTGTTCTATGAGCCTGTCGTGCGCGGCGGGTGCGCTTCTGGCTGAGTGGCTGCCGTCCTGTCCCAGGTTTGCGGCGTCACGCCCATTTCGCGCAGCCGCACCTTCTGCACCCGTTGCATGGCCGGCGTCCGCGGCAGTTCCTGCACGATCTCGACATAACGCGGCACCATGAATCGGGGGATGCGTGACATAAGGAATGCGATCAGTTCGGCGGGATCGATCACACTGCCCGGGCGGGGCAGGATGACCAGCTTGATTTCTTCCTCGCCCAGTTCCGCCGGCACGCCGACCGCCGCGGATTCCAGAACGGCAGGGTGCGCGTTGACCTGCGCCTCGAGTTCGACGGACGAGATATTCTCGCCGCGGCGGCGGATGCTGTCCTTGCGGCGATCGACGTAATAGAAATTTCCGTCCCTGTCGCAGGTGAAGAGGTCGCCGGTGTGAAACCAGCCGTTGCGCCAGGCCTCGGCCGTGGCGTCGGGGCGGCCATGGTAGCCCGCCATCAGCTCCCAGGGCCGGTCGGAGCGGACGATCATCTCGCCGGTCTCGCCGGTGGGAACTTCCTCATCATGCTCATCGACGAGGCGGATCTGGTAGCCGCTGCGAGCCCGGCCGCAGCTCCGGTTGTCGACCAGGTTCGTCCCGTTCGAGACAAGCGGCGAGCTCAGCTCCGTCTGGTTGAACATGGTGCGGACCTCGACGCCGAAGCGCCGGCGGAACGCATCGAGCTGGGGGATCAGCGGGATCATGCTGACGAAGCGCAGCGGATTGTTCCGGTCATCGGGTTGGGGCGGCCTGGCGTAGAGCATGCCGGCGATCGTGCCCGGCATCGACGTCGTCGTGCATTGGAAGCGCCTGACATCGTCCCAGAACTCGGCCGCGCTGAAGCGCTCGCGCATGACAAGGCGGCCGCCGACATAGGCCATGAACAGGACGGGCAGGCGTCCGCTCGTGTGGTTCATCGGGAACGGGCTGTAGTAAGCGTCTCCTCGTTCGTACATGTCCATCGAGCCCATGCAGGTCGCATGGATCTGCGCCCAGGGGATCAGGACGCCCTTGGCGCGGCCGGTGGTGCCGGAGGTATAGATCAGGCAGGCGATATCGTAGTGATGCGGGAAGGGAAGCTGCTGTGCGGTCGCTTTGGCGAGCAGGTCACCGGCGGAGAGGAGCTTGATATCGCCGGCAGCCGCGGCGATTTGGTCGTCCGGTCCGTCGACGACGATCAAGGTGTGGAGCCGCCTGTCGGCACCGTTCTGCGCCTCGAGAATCTGCGGCACGTAACGGTGATGCGCCACCATGACGCCCGCTCCGCTGTCGGCAATCAGGTCGCGAAGAAAGACGCCGTGGAATTCGACATTGACGCCGACATCGATGGCGCGCATCCAGCCGAGCCCCAGCCAGGCGCAGACCGCCTCGGTGGTCGATGGCAGCATGGTGAGAACGGTGTCGCCGGGATTGACGCCCTGCTGCCTGAAGACTTCCGCCCAGAGAAGCGCTGCGTGTTCGACCTCTGCGAACGTGAGCTTCCTGCCGGTGACTTCCTCCAGAAACACATCCGCTGGATTGCTTCTGGCGCGTGCGTTCAGGAGACAGGGAAGCGTGACGTCGTGCATTCTGTCACCTGGCGACTGCATTTAACTCACCGGTCTCGTCGTGCACGATGGGCATGACCTCGTCGGCGAAAAGCTGCATCGATGTCTTCGCCATCTCCTGCGGCATGTGGCCGAGCTGGAAAACGCAGACGAGAATGGCGGGATCGAGTTCGCTCATGTGCCGCCGCACCTGCCGGGCGACGGTTTCCGGGCTCCCGACCAGGACCATGCCGAGCTCCATCAGTTCAGAATAGGTGAGGGCGTGGAGCTTGGGCGCGCGTTTGCGCCAGGCTTCATAGCTGTCGGGCATGGCGCCCTCGCGGGTGAACTGCGCGTAGCGCGTCCAGAGCTGCCAATAGGCCATCAGGTAGGGATAGGCTATTTCGCGTGCCTTTTCGTCCGTCTCGGCGACATAGACTTCACGCGTGAGAAACAGCCGCGGCCTTTTCATGAAACCGCTGGCCACCTGGACCTGATGATAGAAGGCCTGATCGGCACGGCACTCGTCGATCATCGCGTCGATCTGGCCGAACGGCAGGTTGCGCTCCGCCGCCCATTGCAACGACTCGCGGCTCTGCGCGCTGACATAGAGCGGCGGATAGGGCTTCTGCACCGGCTCCGGACACAGCGGCGTCTCCTTGTTGACCTTGAAATATTTGCCTTCGAAGTTGAACTTCTCTTTGGTCCAGATGCCGGTCATCACCTCGAGCGATTCATAGAACATCGCACGCGATTCATCCTGCGACAGGCCGAACGCCTGGAACTCGGTGGGCTTCAAACCGCGACCGACGCCGACATCGAGGCGGCCATTCGTCAGGGCGTCGAGAAAGGCGATCTCTTCGGCAAGGATGACGGGGTTTCGATAGGGCAGGACATGGACCATGTTGCCCAGGCGGATCCGGCTCGTGTGCTGCGCGATGGCCGCCGTCATCAGATTGGGCGCCGGCATCGGCGACTGGGGCGAGAAATGGTGCTCGAAAAGCCAGTAATGATGGAAGCCGCAACGCTCCGCGAAGACGGCTTCATCGATATGCTGGCGATAGAGATCCGTCGGCGAAACATCGACGCGCGGATATGTCGGATCCCAGACAGCGATGTCCATATGTTCCTCCCCAGCGGCTGTTCTTGTTGGCTGTTTTTCGGCCGGCGCCGGTGATACGTGATCAGATGATCTGATATCGAGTGAATGTGGTCAAGCGGAAACGCAATGCCCTGGCCTCCTTGCGACGCCCGAACGGCACCCTGTCATTCTTCCATCTGTCCGCCGGTTTCGCGCAGGAGGTTGCGGCGGATGCGCAAACCGACGTCGAGGAAGCAGGCGATATCCTTCTTGGAAATTCCCTCAGCCGAACGGATCAGAAGATCCATGGCATGCGGCATCATCTGGTCCTGCAGCGCCCTGCCTTTCGGCGTCAGCCAGATCTTGAATTTGCGCCGGTCGTCGGGGTCGGCGCCGCGCCGCACCAGGCCGTTTTTCTCCATGATATCGGTTGCGGCAACCACCGTTTGCGAGCTTACGCCAACAAGCTCGGCCAGTTCCTGCTGGCTGATGCCCTCGGTCTTCCACAGCACACGCATATAATACCAGTTGGCGGTGGTGATGCCGGTGTCCTTGAGCGCCGGGCGCAGGGCGACGTTGAAAAGGCGATGCAGGTCGCGGACGATGTAGGCGGTGCTCAACCGGTCTTCGCGCATCACGTCCTGGAGCTTCAGCGTGCCGGTGCCAGCCTCGGACGGAGAAACCTTGGGTTTTCGCTTTACGGCTGACTTCATGGGAACATTTCCTCGCACGTGAGAAGGGCGCTGATTCAGGGGAAGCGGTTCTTAGCAGAAGCGCTCCGGCGGCTTGACGAAATTATCACTCGATATATGATAATCAGAGATAGCCGGCTTGGGAACCAGGGCCGCTGTCCCCAGAAAGCAATATGGCGGAAACGAGCGATGGAGTTTTACGGCTTTAGTCTTGCCGGTGCCCAGGAAGGGCATTCGCATGTCGACGTGCTGAATGACCTGCTTGATTGCGTCGAGATGTCGGACCGTCTCGGGCTCGATGGATGGTTCTTCGCCGAGCACCATGTCGATCCGTATTTTTCGCTGTCGCCATCGCCGAACCTGCTGATCGCGGCAGCCAGCCGCCGCACGCAGCGCCTGCGCCTCGGCAACATGGTCAACATCCTGCCGTATCATAATCCTCTGCGCGTCGCGGAAGAGATCAGGATGCTGGACGCGCTGACGGGCGGCCGTCTCGATGTCGGCTTCGGTCGCGGTCAGGTCAGGACGGAGCAGGCTGCCTTCGGCACGGTTCGCAACGATACCGTCGACATGTTCGATGCGTCCTTCGACGCGATTCGACGGCTTCTTGTCGGCGAAACAGTGGATTACGACAACCGCTGGTGGAAGGGGAGCCAGGCTCTCGCGGTTCCCGAAGCGGTCCAGCGGCCGCATCCGCCGCTGTGGATGAGCGCCGCCAGCGATACCTCGATCGAGAAGAGCGCAAAGCTCGGTCTTCATTGTGCCACAGCGCTTTTGACGCGCCGCATGGCGGACGAGCGCATGGCCCAGTTCCGCAGGGATTGGGACCGCCATAACCCCGCACGACGCGGTGAGGGAAAATTTGCCATCGTTGCCAACATTGCGATCGCCGACACATTTGCCGATGCCTATGCGCAGGTGCAGAATGAGTTCGAGAAGAAGCAGGAGCATTTTGCCCGGTCCATCACCGACACGCCGGGCGGCGACGATCAGACCTACAGCAGCCATCGCGAGCAATATGAGGCGTTCGCCAAAGGCAGCGCCGACTGGCTGCTCGACAATCACCTGCTGATCGCGGGAACTGTGGAGGACTGCATCAAGCTGGTGGGCGAGATCAAGCAGCGCGGTATCGATGTGCTGATCTGCAATTTCCACACCGGGCATACGCCGTTCCATCTGTCGCGCCGGTCACTGGAATTGTTTGCCAGTGAGGTCGTGCCGGCCGTGGAGCAAAGAGCCAGGCCGGGGATGAGGGATCGGCTCACCCTGTGACATAGTCATAAAAAGCATCGTCTAAAGAGACCTGGGAGGGGACAATGACTAAACTCAAGGCGTTGATCGTAGGCGCGCTGCTGATGGTGGCGTCGGTATCGTCCACCTCCGCCGCCAACACATTCACCTGGGCCAGTCCGGCCGAGGTTCCCACCCTAGATCCCCATGGCACTGCGCTCTCGACGGCCATCACCATCTATTCCCTGATCTATGAGCCGTTGGTCAGAAACATCGGCGGCAAGGGGCTGTTTCCGGCGCTGGCGACCGAGTGGAAAGCAGTCGCGAAGGATCAATGGCGCTTCACGATCCGGCAGAACGTGAAATTCCACGACGGGACGCCTTTCACCGCCGACGATGTCGTCTTTTCCCTGCAGCGCGTGCGCGCGGAGGGCAGCGACCTGCGTGAATACCTGGACATGGTGCGGGATGTCGTGAAGGTCGACGAGCGCACGGTCGATGTGTTCACCAAAGACCCCGTCGCAAATCTTCCGGTCCGCATGGCGATGTTTCCCATGATGTCAAGGGCGTGGTCGATCGCGCACGGGATAGAGAAGCCTTCGAAGGCGATGCAGGGGGAGCAGAGCTACGCCAATTTCAACGCAAACGGCACCGGTCCCTTCAAGCTTACGCTGCGCCGCCTCGACGACCGCACCGAGCTCGAGGTCAATCCGAACTACTGGGACAAGCCGAAACACAACCTGGACAAACTGGTCTTCCGGCCGATCAAGGATGCATCGACGCGCGCGGCGGCGCTGCAGACCGGCGAGGTCGATCTGATCGACAGCGTGCCGGTCCAGGATGTCGAGCGCTTGAGCCGCGATCCGAAGCTCACGGTATCCAAGATCGGTGAATGGCGGAACGTCTATTTCGGCATGGACATGGGCCGCGAGACGCTGAACGGCGGCGGCCCGGACGAGAAGAACCCTTTCAAGGACGTGCGGTCCGCAAGGCCCTGTTCCACGCCATCGATGTCGAGGCGATCAGGACGCGGATCCTGCGCGGTCTGAGCGAGCCGAGCGCCATGCCGGTTGCCGCCACCGTCGACGGCTACAATGCGGCGGCCGACAAGCGGCCGGCATATAACCTGGATGAGGCGAAGAAGCTGCTGGCGGCCGCCGGCTATCCCAACGGCTTCAAGGTGGATCTGGACTGCCCCAACGACCGCTGGGTCGCCGATGTGCAGATCTGTACGGCGGTGGTGTCCATGCTGGCGCGCATCGGCATTCAGGTGAACCTGATCGCCCAGCCGTCGTCGCTGTTCTATGCGAAGATGTTCCAGAAGAAGTCCAGCTTCTTCATGTTCGCCTTCGGCGTTCTCGACGGCGACGGTGCGCTGTTCCTGTCCAGCGTGCTGCAGACCAATGCCCGATTCAATTTCGGCTTTTACAGCAACCCCAAGGTTGACGATCTCATCAAGCGGGTGGGCATGGAATCCGATGCGGCGGCGCGCACCAAGATGATGCAGGAAGCCTTCGCCATCGAGCTGGACGATGCCGCCCTCATCGGCCTGCACAGCCAGATGGTTGTCTGGGCGCACAAGAAGAACCTGAAAGTGGTGCCGACCACCAACGGCATCCTGCCGATCGATCTGTTCCGCTTCGAATAGAGCAGGGCAGCGCTAAGAGATGACGCCTCACCGCATCGACGTCCATCACCATGTCCTGCCGCCTTACTACGTCCAGGAGGAGGGTAAGCGGCTGCTGGCCAATGCGCCGAGCTATGCGCGGGTGCTGGAGTGGACGCCGCAGGCCTCGATCGAGGCGATGGATCGCGCCGGTGTGAAGACGTCGATGACCTCGGTCGCCACGTTCGGGCTGAGCCCGAACGACCGGCAATATCGCAAAACCCTGGCGCGCGAATGCAATGTCTATGCGTCCGAGCTTTGCAAGTGTCATTCCGGGCGGTTCGGCATGTTCACCACCTTGCCGATGCCGCATGTCAAGGAGACGCTGGAGGAAATCGCCTACGGCTTCGATGTCCTCGGCGCCGATGGCGTCTGCATGATGACGAACTACGACAATCGATGGCCGGGCGACCCGGAATTCGCCCCTGTCTTCGACGAGTTGAACCGCCGCCGCGCCGTCATCTATTTCCATCCGACCGTGGCGCCGTGCTGTGTTGGCCTGATCCCGGAAATTCCTTCGGCCTTTCTGGAATATCCGTTCGATACGACGCGCGCCATTTCCAGCCTGCTCTACACGGGCACGCTGTCGCGTTGCCCGGACGCGCGTTTCATTTTTTCGCATGGCGGCGGCACCTTGCCGATGCTCGCCCATCGCATCGCGCTGCTCGGCGACGTCAACAAAACCCTCGCCGCGCGCGTGCCGGACGGTGTCCTGAACGAACTCAGAAAACTTTATTTCGATACGGTTTCGGTCAACAACGGACCGGCCTTCGCGGCGCTGACGAAATTCACCAATATCTCGCGGATCCTGTTCGGTTCGGATTTTCCATACTTCTCGATCGAAAAGGATTGCATGCTCGACGGTCTCGGGCTGAGCGATGAAGACCTGCGCGCGATCGAGACCGACAACGCGCGGGCGCTGCTGCCGAGATTGCGTACATCTTGAAAGACTGAACAAGAAAACTACCAGAAGCCCTCATCCTGAGGAGGCTCGTAGCGCCGTCTCGAAGGACGAGGGCGACAGGCGAGCACGACGGACAACCGTTCCATGACGCGCCTTTAACATATCAGTTTATGCACACACGCGCGCAGGTGAGCGGCTATGACATCGGCTGCGGAGTGACGCCCTCGTCCTTCGAGACACGCCTTTCAGGCGTTCCTCAGGATGAGGGCTTCTGGGGGCTTGCTACCGCCTGCAGTTGGTCCTCAGCATCTACCCCGCAGCCAGATGGCACGCGACCAGTTCTGCGCCGCTCTGCGTCTGCTTCGGCGCGACCGACCGGCAGACGTCCATGACATGCGGGCAGCGCGGATGGAAGCTGCAGCCGCCCGGCGGCTTGATCGGGCTGGGAACCTCGCCGCTCAGCGGCGCCCGTATCTGGCCGACCAGATTCGTCCGCGGCACGGTTTGCAGCAGAAGCTGCGTATAGGGGTGTCGCGGCCGGCGGAAGACCTCCGCCGTCGGCCCGATTTCCACGAGCCGCCCGAGATACATGACGCCGACATAGTCCGACATCTGGAAGATCACGGACAGATCGTGGCTGATGAAGAGAAAGGTGAGATGCAGGCGGGCCTGCAACTCGAGCATCACGTTGAGGATCTGCGCCTGCACCGAGACATCGAGCGCCGAGGTCGGCTCGTCAAGCACGAGAAATTCCGAACGGCAGGCCAGGGCTCGTGCAATGCAGATGCGTTGACGCTGGCCGCCGGAGAACTGATGCGGATACTTGTGCGCATCATCGGCATGAAGCCCGACCGTTTCGAGGAGCAGGCGCACTTCATCCCTGATCTCGGCGCGGCTGGTCTTGAGGCCGAAGACTTTCAGCGGTTCGGCGATGGTCTTGCTGATCGGCCAGCGCGGATTGAGGCTGGAATAGGGGTCCTGGAAAATCATCTGCACCTTGCGGCGCCCTTCGGGGCTCAAGGCTGTCGAGGGCTCGACGGCGCCGCCGAAATTGAAATCGACACGGCCGGACGTCGGCACCATGAGGTTCGTCACGCAGCGCGCGACCGTCGATTTGCCGCAGCCGGATTCTCCGACAAGCCCCAGGGTCTTGCCGCGCGGAATATCGAACGTCACATCGTCGACGGCTTTCAGCACCCGCCGTTGCGCACCGGTCAGGAGCCGCGCCCACCAGGGCGGCGACAGATCGAACTGCTTCGACAGCCCCTTCACCGCAATCAGCGATGGTTGTGCCGGATCGAGGGTCATGACGCGTCCAGCCAGCACGCCATCATGGCGTTGCCCTTCTCGGTTAATTCAGGCCTTACCGTCGAGCACACATCCATGCGTGAAGGGCAGCGCGGGTGAAACGAACAGCCGCCGGGCCAGCGTCCGAGCCGCGGCATGGCGCCATCGATCTGGGAAAAGCGCGCCATCTTTTGTTCGAGCGAGGGAATGGACGCAATAAGCCCCTTCGAATAGGGGTGGCGTGGGTGAAGGATGACGTCGGCGACGGGGCCGATCTCCACGATACGACCGGCATACATCACCGCGACACGATCGGCCAGGGCCGCGATCACGCCCATGCTGTGGGTGATCAGCATCATCGCCGAGCCGGACGATTTACACAGGTCTTTCATCACCTTCATGATCTGCGCCTGGGTAGAGACGTCCAGCGCCGTCGTCGGCTCGTCGGCAATGATCAGACGCGGGCCTGCTGCCAAAGCGAGGGCGATGACCACGCGCTGGCACATGCCGCCGGAGAATTCGTGCGGATAGCTGTCGAGCCGCTGTGCGGCCGCTGGAATGCCGACCATTTCCAGCAGGCGCAATGCTTCCTGTCGCGCCGCCGTGGCTGACATCGGCCGGTGTTCGCGGATGGTATCTGTGAGCTGCCGGCTCACAGTGAAAAGCGGATTGAGGCTGGTGCGCGGATCCTGGAAGATCATGCCGATCTCGCGACCGCGCACGTGGCGCATCTGGGTATCGTCGAGGTTGTCTATTCGCCGGCCGGCCAGAAGAATCTCACCCGACGCGATACGGCCTGGCGGCTCGATGAGGCCGATGATGGCGGAGCCGGTCAAGGATTTGCCCGCGCCGGACTCGCCGACAAGGCCGAGGATTTCGCCGGGCGCAACGTCGAAGGAAACATCATCGATCGCAAGCAGGCGACCGCGGCCCGATGGAAATTCAACGGACAGGTTGCGGACGGAGAGAGCATGGCCGGCGGGGCTGGCGGTCATCGTGCCAGCCTCAACCGTGGATTGAGAGCGTCGCGCAACCAGTCGCCGAGAAGATTGACGGAGAGCACGAGGACGGCAACCGTCAACGCGGGAAACAAGGTCATCCACCATTCGCCGGCGGCGATATAATCCCGCCCGGAACTGACCAGCGTGCCGAGGCTCGGCTGGGTCGGCGGCATGCCGACGCCGAGGAAGGACAGTGATGCCTCGATCAGAACCGAGACGCCGAGGCCGAGGGTTGCGATGACCAGCACCGATCCCAGGACGTTCGGCAGGATGTGCCGCAAAAGGATTGTGACTCGTCCCAGGCCGAGCAGTCGCGCCGCGTGGACGTAGTCCTTGGTTTTCTCGACCATGCAGGCCGCCCGCACCGGCCGTGCAAACAGGACCCAGGTGGAGAGGCCGATGGCGAGCACCACCACCCAGAGTGCCGACGCCTGATAGGTCTGCGAGGAAAGCGTGCTGCGGGCGATGCCCGAGATGAGCAGGGCCAGAAGGATCGAGGGGAAGGCGAGCTGCACATCGGCAAACCGCATGATGAAGGCATCGACAGAGCCGCCGGCATACCCTGCCGTGAGTCCGAGGGTGATGCCGATCGCCATGGCGAGCGCGACGCTGCAGAGGCCGACGATGAGGGAGATGCGCATGCCGAACATGATGGCAGACAGCATGTCGCGCCCTTGCGCATCTGTGCCGAGGAGGAATTTGAAGTCTCCCCCTGGCAGCCAGGACGGCGGCATCGACGCATTGAGCAGATCAAGCGAGGCGACGTCGAAAGGGTTCGTCGGCGCCAGCCAGGGCGAGAACACCGCGCCGACCACGAGAACCGTCAGCGCCAGCAATGCCGCCATGGTCGTCACCGATTGGCGCAAGCTGTGCCAGAGATGGCTTTCGGACATGGAGCGCAACAGCATGGAGGTCATTCTCATGTCGCGGCGCCCGATCCGCCGCTTCCCGTACGAAGGCGCGGATCGATGGCGAGATAAAGGACATCGACGACGAGATTGATAACGACGAAAACGAGGGCGACCAGCATCAGATAGGTCGCCATCACCGGAATATCGGCGAACTGGATCGCATCGACGAACATCAGGCCGAGGCCCGGCCAGTTGAAAACGGTTTCGGTGATGATCGAGAAGGCGACGAGCGAGCCGATCTGCAGGCCGATGACGGTAATCACCGGGACCAGCGTGTTGCGGAAGGCGTAAACCAGATAGATCAGCCGTTTCGACAGGCCGCGGGCGCGGGCGAATTTGATGTAGTCGGTGCGCATCACTTCGAGCAGTTCGCCGCGCACAAGGCGCATCACCAGGGTCATGAGGAACAGTGAGAGGGTGATCGCGGGCAGCACGATCGATTGCAGACCCGAGGCCGTCAGCAAGCCGGTGGACCACCAGCGGAACTGGATGACGTCGCCGCGGCCGAACGCCGGGAACCAGCCCAGCCACACGCTGAAGACCGTGATCAAACCTATTCCGATAAAGAACGTGGGTAATGAAACGCCGATCAGCGATCCCCACTGGGTGATCCTTGCCAGCAAGGATGTCGGCGCCAAGCCGCTTTGAAGGCCCATGGCGATGCCGAGCACGAGGGCGAAGACCGCGGCGACCGCGACCAGTTCAAGCGTCGCCGGCAGGCGTTCGGCGATGAGGCGCTCCACCGGCCGGCCGAGACGATAGGAATTGCCGAAATTTCCGTGGGCGATGTTGCCGACAAACCGCACGAACTGGACCGGAGTGGAGGCATTCAGGCCCAGTTGCTCGCGCAAGGCTTCTCGATCCTCTGTGCTTGCCGTGGCGCTCATCATCTGCTGCACGGGATCGCCGACGAAATTGAACAGCAGAAACGAGCAGAAGGACACGGACATCAGGACGAGGCCGGCCTGTGCCAATCGCTTGATCAGAAAAGTGAGCATCGACGGCCTTTTCCGGCTCAGCCAAGCAGATAGGACTGGGAGGCGGCGGCAAGCGCCCGGACCCGGTCGAGATCATATCCAATCATCTTCCCTCCCTGCTTCAATATCTTACCGCGCACCATGACGGTATCCACGTTGCCGGGATGCGCGCCAAGTACGACAGCGCCGACCGCATCGCTGACCGGCGCCAGATTGAGATCGGTGCGTCGGACAAAGATGATATCGGCATCCTTGGCGGGACGGAGCGATCCGACCCGGTGCCCAAGCCCGCAGGCTTCAGCGCCGACGAGTGTGGCAAATTCCAGCACGTCGCGCACGCGCAAATCGGGGCCCTGTCTCGGCGTCAGATTGTTGTTTCGCACATAGCGGTGGCCGGCCAGGGCGAACCGCATCTGATTGAACATGTCGCCACAGGCGCAGGATTCGGTATCCCCGCTCAGGCTTGGCCGGATGCCGGCGGCCAGCAGCCTGCCGATCGGCATGACGCCGACGCCATCCATCGTCATCGTGGCATGCGGGCCGATGCAGGTGCTGACGCCGGCGTCGGCGGTCATCTTCAATTCGTCGTCGCTGCATTCGCACATGTGGATGAGGGTCAGGTCAGGCCCCAGCAGGCCTTCGCAATGCATCCTCTCGACAGCGCGATATTTCGCGCCCATGCCGCGGATGCCGACATGCATGGTGGTGCGGATGCCGAGTTCGCGCGCCAGTTGGAAATCATGCCGCGTGATGTCCATCGTGGCCATTTCGGGGCCGCGCGCGGCCAGTGCCAAAGTCACCAGATCGTCGTCGGAGGAGAGGACGTCACGGCGGATGCGCCGGATATCGTCGGGGTGGGGACGTGTGCTGTCCATCGCCCAGGCAGCGCCGTCCGTTCGGGGCCAACCGTGCGCGAAGACGGCGCGGATGCCTGAATCGCGCAGCGCGGCGATGGCGGCATCGGAATGATCGGGCGTGTTCTGGATATGCGACCAGTCGAGCAGGGTCGTGGTGCCGGATTCGACCGCGGCGAGGACGCCGAGGAGGTTGCCGATATAGACGTCGCTTGGCCGGAATCGCGGGCCCATGCCGCTCAGGATTTCCTTGCGATATTGCAGAAGATCCGCATCGCCCATGCGATGGCGGACCACGGACTGCCAGGTGTGCCGGTGCGTATCGATCAGGCCGGGCAGCACGATAAAATCGCGGGCATCAAGTACGTCGGCATCGGCTGCCTCGAGGCCGACGCCGATGGCCGAAATCTTCCCGTCTTCCACGAGGATGTCGGCTTGCGGCAGATCGCCGAGGGACGGATCCACGGTGATGACGGAACCGCCCGAGATCAGCAGACGACGATTGGCCATGGCAACCTGCTCAATGGGTGGCGAACTGCGCGGATGCGGCGTCGATATTGATCCACCGCCGCAGCTCGGCGTTGAAGGTCTTGTCGCCGGGCGTTTCGCTTGCCCAGGCGATGTGCCCGTCCGGCCGCAGCAGGAGGCTGGAGATGCCTTCGAGTTCGGCCGTGACCGCCGGTTCCGCCGAGAAGACATTGACCCGATCGGCGATAACGGAGGGCAGGGGCTGCGCATTGCCGTCGAAGTCCACCAGCGCAAATTTCTGCCCGTGAAGCAACTCGTAAATGCTTGTGCGGCGAGACGTCCCGCCTTCCACGAGCCCGGCGTCTCGCACCCTGCGGCCGGCAAGCCTGTGGCTGCCGTCAGGCGTTCGATATTGCGCGCCGATGCCAGAGATGCTGTTGCGCAGCACTTCGTTGACGGAGTCCAGCGGTATCAGCTCATGCTCGAAGAGGCGCTTGAGGGCGACCATGTCCTGCGAATAGTTGAACTGGATGGCGCATTGCCGCCTGACATCGTCAAGCAGAGCTTCGATGGTAGGGCGGCGTTCGCTCTCGTAACTGTCGAGCAGCCAGTCCGGCGCCCAGCCCTTGACGGCGGCGGCGATTTTCCAACCGAGGTTGAAGGCGTCCATCAGGCAGAAGTTCATGCCGACGCCGGAAGCAGGGTAATGCACCCGCACGGCCTCGCCGACGATGAACACGCGGCCGACACGAAATCGATCGGCCAGGAAGAGCGCATTATGGAAACGGGTGAGCCAGACCACTTCGGTTATGCCGAAATCTGTGCCGAAGATGCGTTGCAGCATGGCCTTCGCGGCGTCCAGCGTGACCGGTTCGTCCCTGGACTCTTTGGAGGCGATCGCATCGATCAGGCCGAAACGCGTGATGCCGTCCTTCAGCGGATAGGACAGGCCCCAGCCATGGATGTTGTTGGTGACAGTGACGGGTGCCGACCATGGATTCTCCAGGCGGACATCGACGTTGATGGCGGTTCTCGTTGCTTCCTCGCCGAGGAACTGGATGCCGAGCGCCTGTCGCACCGTGCTGCGGCTGCCGTCGGCGCCGACGAGATATTTGCATCGCAGGGTCCTTGTCGCGCCGCCGCCGTCGCTCACGTCGACATCGACCCCATCAGCATCCTGTCTCATCGCCATCACCTCGCTGTGGCGGCGGACCACACCGCCCAGTTCCAAGACGCGATTGAACAGGATCTGCTCGGTCTCCACCTGCGCCAGCAGCAGCATGAAGGGAAACGAGCTGTCGAGCCTGTCGTAGCGCACGCCCGGCAGGCCGGCCCAGATGACTTCGGAGGCTTCGGGATGGGCATGCAGCTCTCTGGCGCGGCTGAGAAACCGGTCGGCTATGCCACGTGACTCGAAGATCTCGAGGACCCGGGGGTGAAGAACACCGGCGCGCGGCATGGCCGGCTCGCCGCGCTTCTCTAGAATGACGACCTTTACGCCGGCCAGCGCCAGCTCGGCGCCAACCATTAAGCCGCTGGGCCCGGCGCCAACGACAACGACATCCGCATCCAAGCGCGTTTCCCCTGATCCTTCACCAGTGAAGTATTATTGCGCGAAACCTATAATGGAAGCGACGGGCTGTAAATAGAGGGTTGAAAGGCTAAGCCTGGTCCTGGGCTCGTTTCGCCAGGGCATCGATCATCCTGCCTAGGCCATTGATCTCTTCCGGCCCGAGCACGCCCATGAGCTGTTCGACAAACTGGCGGTGAGGTTCCATCGCCGCCGTGACGACACTTCGGCCTTTGGCGGTCAACGCAACCTGGGTGATGCGCTTGTCCTGCTTGTAGGCGATGCGCCGGACCAGGCGGTCCCGCTCAAGACGATCAACGAGGGCGGTGATGTTGCCGGCGCCGCATTCGTGGCTCTTGCTCAGTTCCGTCAGGGTCATGGCCTGGTAGTTTAGCAGCAGCCGAAGCAGCGTGTAACGGGCAACCGAGAGGTTCCAGCGCGACAGGTGCCGGTCGACCCTCTTGATGATGATCCCGGAGGCGTAGTGCAGATGCAGGTAGACGCGAACGGCATCGCTGGGGTTCGAGCCGGCCGTCTCGATGGCGAGGTCGACGCTTCTGGCGGGGTCCGGCCGGGCCGCAGGCAGGCGTGTCTTCGCGGGGCTGGTCGTTGTCGATGCCTTGGTTTGTTTCTGCATTTGCTGATTGGCTGCACACGTCAAAGAGAAAGCGGTCGATGTCGGGCCGCAGAATGCACCGGGGAAGCAAGCCCGTAAACAGAGAGGTTTGGACAATGTCCAACTACCGGACAGTTGCAAATTTCTTATTGATCGCCGCAATTGCCCGCCTATCGTGCCTGACAGGCTGCCAAACGATAAAGAACGGGGGGATTATGATCAGTGATGTCGTTCGCACGAAATTGCTGGATCTGGCCATCGGCTGCCGGGTCCTTGCGCTCTATGGGCACGAGGACAAGAACCTCGGACACCTGTCGATGCGCGATCCCGACGGGCGCGGTCTCTGGCTGAAACGCGCCGGCGCCGGGCTTGCCGAGATCGAGGGGCCGGAGGATTTCACCCTGATCGACTTCGACGGCCGCAAGCTGCATGGCGACGGCGTCGTGCATATGGAATGGCCGATCCATACCGAAATCATGCTGGCCCGGCCGCGGATCAATGTGGTCGGACATACGCATCCTTTCTATGGCTGCCTTTTCGCTGCGACGGAAGAGAAGCTCGTCGGATTCGGTCACGAAGGCTGCTATTTCGGACATGATGTGCCGCGCTATCGCGGCACATCCTATCTCATCGACACCCAGGCGCTGGGCCGCGATCTTGCCGCAGCGCTTGGCGTGCGCAAGGCCGTGCTCATGAACAACCATGGCGTGGTGTTCTGCGGTGAGAATGTCGCGGTGGCCGGAACCCTCGGCATCACCCTGGAGAAAGCGTGCCGGCAGCAGATCACGCTCGCCGCCACCGGTTTCCGCACCATTCTGCCGCCGGAGGAGGAGGTTAAAATGAAGGAGCAGAAACTGGCGAGCGTGCCGACACTCGAACGGTTCTGGACCTATTACATGCGCATGCTCGCGCGTTACGAATCCGGTCACGGCAAGATCGTGCCTCTGCAAGGCTGACGGCCATAATCGACAATGGGAGGGGAAGATGAGATCGATATCGGCAAGACAATTGGCGCTGGCTATCGGCGTTCTTGCTTTTGGCGCCTATATTGCGCCGGCGGCAGCGCAATATCCCAGCAAGCCGGTGAATGTCGTCGTGCCGTTTCCAGTCGGAGGCTATGTCGATTCCTTCGCCAGGGTCGTGACCGCGAAGCTCGGCACGCTGCTGGGCCAGACCATGCCCGTCCTCAACCGTCCCGGCGCCGGCGGCACGCTTGGTGCGGAAGCCGTCGTGCGAGCACAGCCGGACGGCTATACGATTCTCGTCTCGGGCGTGTCGTCGCTTGCCATTTTTGAAGCGCTGAAGCCCGATGCTGGCCAGGTTGTGTTGCCGAAGCTCAGTTATATTTCGCTCGTCGCCTCGACGCCGGGCGTGATGACGACATCGAAACAATCGGGCGTCACCAGCTTCAAGGACCTGGTGGAGAAGATCAGAAGCGAGCCGGGGCGACACTCCTATGGCTCAGCCGGTCCCGGCACGCCGTCGCATTTGTGGAGCGCGGAGATTGCCCGGGCCCTGAAGCTGGATGTGCGCCATGTCGGCTACAAGGGGGGTGCGGCGGCGCTGCAGGAACTGGCGAACGGCCAGATCATCTGGATGATCGACACCCCGGTGGGGTCGCTGCCGATGGCGCGGGCCGGCCGGCTGACGCCGCTGGCTGTCATTGCGCCTGGCCGGATCAAGCAATTGCCCGATGTTCCTTCAATCGGGGAACTCGGCCTGCCGCAACTCGCCGACAAGGCCTCGACGCTTTATCTGGCCGCGCCGGTGGGAACGCCCAAGGCCGTCATCGACCGGCTCAACGAGCTCTACGCCACGGCCATCAGAGATCCGGAATTTGCCGCGCGCATCGATACATTCGATTCCATCCTGCCTGATCCGAAGATGACGCCGGACGAGGTGCGCCAGACGGCGGAAACGGAGTATCGCGGATGGTTCGATACGGTTCGTCAGACCGGGATCAAGGTAGATTAGGCGCCGTGGTCTGACGACAAAAGGTCATGCGTCACTTCCGTGACTTCTTCGAGGGTCGCTCCGGCGTGGATCAAGCTCTCGGTCGCCAGGATGCCGATCTGCGAGAGAATGCCGATTAGATTTTCTTTCGACAGATCGGCTTTCGTTGCGTCGGTGACATGGCAAATCAACCTGATCCGGCCCAGGGTTTCAATCAGGCCCGTATAGGACTCGTCATCGATTGCCCTGCCTTTGAAATCGACCATGGTTTCGCTTTGCCCTGCTGGAAGCGCCGTTTCCGCTCGGCCGAACGTCTGGCGGTTGTATCTCGGGGCCATGAGAAACACGCTGCATTGGGCCAAATTTGGGCGTTTTCCGGCGCCGAGGCGGTGGTCAACCGCAGGGCGCCGGTTTTGGGCCTTGATTCAATTCCGCGCCGCAGATATCGCGGTGGCGGCTGATGGATCTGGCGGTTCCGGCGGAGCATGCCCAGTATGGAGGTCGCAGGAGAAATGAAGTCGTTCACCACTGCGTTGCTTTTTGCGCTTGCCAGCGCTTCGCCTGTTTTCGCCCAGCAAGCCTGCGTCCTTACAAAAGAGAAAGCCGAGCGGCTGCGTGCTGGCGCAACGCTGGAAACCATAGAGCGTTCGCTGAATTGCAAGCTGATGCAGCAGTCATCGGAAGGCATCGGCGATACGGCGCGGGATCTCTATGCAACCCAGGATGATACCGGCAATCGCCTGTTCGTTCTTTTGGGAAAGGGCGGTCGTCTGGTCCGCGTGAATTTTATTCCGCGCCAACTCAATCCGCCCGACCCCTTGAAGGCGTCGCCGCCGCAGCAGCCCCCGAAACCGCGCATCGTCAGGTAACCGCCCGCGTTATTGCTGTTCTATTTTCGCCTCCTGAATCCATTTTCGCCATTTCTCAAGCTCGTCCCGCACCAGCGCACCGAGTTCCTGCGGGGAACTGGAGAAGGCGTCGAAGCCGTATTGCCGCATCTTCTCGCGTGTTTTCGGATCGTCGATAATGGTGCGGAGCGTCTGGTTCAATGTGTTGATGATCGCCGGCGGCGGCGGGATCGTGGGGCGGCTCATCGCCTGCCCACGGCCGCTTCCCAACACGGCAACGATGTGCAACCATGATCGCGCGCAAAGCCGCGATTCAGGAGGAGACGACATGGGGCCGATTCGCGGATTGCCGGCGCTTGCGTTTTTGCTTGTGGCATCATGGACGATCTCTACAACAGCGCCGAACGGGATGGATTGACCATCGGCGCCCTCGCCAATTCGTCCGGCCTCGATCCGCTTCTCGGCAGCGAAGGCGTGCGTTTCGATGCGCAGAAACTCAACTGGATCGGAAGCATCGGCAAGCTGCAGAATGTCTGTGCGACCTGGCATGAGTCCGCGGTCAGGTCGATCGACGATGTGCGCAAGCAGGAGGTGATCGTCGCGGGCGCGGGGGCAACCACCAACACAGTTGTCATCCCCAATATTCTCAACAAGCTCCTGGGCACGAAGTTCAAGGTCGTCGCCGGATATGATCGTGGATCCGGATTGACCATGGCGGTGGAAAGCCGGGAAACGGATGGCATCAAGCGGACGGTGCTGGAGTTGATATTGATGCGGCAGGAAATGGGACGCCCTTTCGCCGCGCCACCCGGCGTTGCGACGGAGCGCGTGAACATGTTGCGCGCCGGGTTTGATGCAACCATGAAGGATCCGGCGTTCCTTGCCGAGGCGAAGCGCGGCAACCTGGACGTCGATCCGCTGACCGGAGCGCAGATCGATGCGCTCCTCGCGAAGGCGTATGGATCGCCGCAAAGCGCGTTCAAGGAGGCGTCCATCCTCCTCAGTCCGCCGGGCTCATCACGCCCTTAACTGCCTTTGATCCTGCAGGAAACACACCATGACTTACGAGGCGATCATCCCCAGGGCCCGCATCGGATTTATCATCCCGACGTCGAACAGGCTCGTCGAACCGCAGATGCAGCACTATCTGCCGTCCGACGTGGTGCCGCACTTCACAAGAATCGGCATGACCAATTCGCACAAGGCGCCGCTTGACCAGCTTCTTCCGCGCATCCTGCACGCGTCCTCGATGCTCGCTGAGGCGAAGTGCAATGTCACCGTTCTGCAATGTACGGGAACGTCAATGTCGGGAGGGGTGGACGCCGAGAAGAAGGTCATCGCGGAAATTGAACACGCGACCGGCCGTCCGGCCATCAGCGCCGCATCCGCAGTCACATCCGCGCTGGGAGCTCTGGGGGCAAGCCGCCTCGTATTCGTGTCCGAGACGAAACAGCACGGCCACGAAGCGAAGCTGCGGTATTTGCGGGAAATGGGCTACGACATTGTTGCTGACAAGGCTGCGGGTCTTTCCGGTTCCGATGAATGGTGCACGATGCCGCCCAGGTTCTGGTTCGATCAGGCAGTCGCGCTCAGACGGAATGACGCGGATGCCTATTTCATCAGTTGCGCGAATATCCACAGCCTCCCGGTCATCCGCGAGCTCGAGCAGGAACTGGGCCGTCCTGTTGTGACGAGCAACCAGGCGTCTCTCTGGCTGTCGTTGAGAAAAGCCGGAATCAACGATGTCATTCCCGCTTTGGGCAGGCTGTTCCATCAAGATGGCGTTGCAGCGCGGGTCTAAGCAAAAGCAAGAATGCAATTCAATCCGTGGAGGCGACATGTCTTTTTCGACCTGACGCGGTATCGTCGGTCTTATTCGTCCTACATTGCGGCCGGGAGGACTTGAGGAAAGCATCCGCATGCTACCCGAAGGGGTTGGGGTGATTCCGTTTTGAACGCAGGCTTGACGTCCGCCAACCGCTGCGCGGCTTCGGACGCCTTATGCGGGAAATGCCACCGCTGCCGGCGTAAGAAGAAGAGCTGCTACTGGACGCATGAGGGCGCCGATTGAGATTCGGTCGACAGTATGATGCAGATTAAAGGGGAGACCCACGAGCGGGGTGCGCGCCGCGTGGCCGGGCTGAGCGGGCCGAATGCCGTTTTGAATTATGCGAACGGCATGGAATTGTCGTCCGGCTTGCAAACGGGCGCGCAATACGGGAAACCTAGTGGCGATGGGTTGCGCGGGGGCGTGAATGTACCGGTTTCTTTCGGCTTCGGCCGTTGTAATCCTGACGATGTCTTACGGGGCGTCGGCCCAGGAAACGCCTCCATACGCCTTCCGCGGCATTGCTCTCGACACGCCGTTGAGCCAGTTCCGCAAGCTTCGTTATCCGGATGCGCCGAAAGCCGGGCCCGCGCCGCAGGTTCAGTGTTCCACCGACAGCAGCGCAAAATCCGTGACGGGGCTCTATGCCGCAGATGGGGTCGCACGACAGATCGGTGCGGTAACCTGCGCCTTCGTGGAAAAGGGAGCAGACGGTTTTCCGACCGTGCGCGGGCTGGAATTCGGCGATCTCGGCAAGTACAGGACGCTCTTCAAATTCATTCCGCCGAAAGGCGAAAAGGAACCCCGTCTGGCTTCGATCGAGATTACCGCGACTGATGTTCCGCAAAGCTCGATTATCGGCTTTCTCGAGCGGATCTATGGAGCTCCGGTTCCGGTCGGGAAGGGTGTGACCATGCGCTCCGGCCTCAATCTGCCCGATGAGACCCGTGAATGGACCAATGCGAGCAGTTCGATAACGCTCAGAAAAGTACGAACGAACCAGCAAAATCACCGCGTTGTTTTCGAACACACGGCCCTGACCAAGATCGAGCTGGAGGTTCACGAGTGGCGCATGAGGCAGGGACGCCGGTAGCCGCCCGTCCCGAGGGATTTGCGACCGAATGCGCCATTGCCGGGCCGGCGATCCTGGCCTAAGCATGGCTTATGTTGATCATCTATCAGGCCAAGGATTTCGTCGAACGCATAACGGGCCTGCCGCAGCCCGTCCTGCACCTCATGGTCGGGCTGTTTCTGTTCGGCAGCTTTTATCTGGCGACAAAACGTATCTGGCTGTCGCTGGTGGTGGTTTTCGCGATCGAGCTCGTGAACGAGATCAACGATAGCTTGCCGATCTATCTCGACAACATCCACCACATGCCCCGCTATGAGGGATGGGCCGATAACATCGACGACTTCCTCTGGACGATGGCGGCGCCGACCGCCATCGCGCTTGTCGTGTCTTTGTGGCGATACCGCCAGCGCGCCATGTTCGCCGGGCGCATTCGCCCGAAACAATAGGCGTTGAAAAAGGGCTGCCACCGCTCAACTGAGAGGTGCATGCGGCAGGCCGATCTGGAAAAGAACGGGCCTCTCAGAATAAATCTGCCTCAACCTCTTCTGGCGAATGGCCGAATTTTGAGAGCGCTTCTTCCAGATAATCGCTCAGCATAGGCATTCCTAACAGATAGCGGGCGGTCCGCTTGTTGTGCGCTCGGGCGGCTTCGGCACGAAGCTCGTGCCAATCCTCAAGTTCTCCGTCGCCGCGTCCGAGCCAGGCCAGGGCGACAAGATCAATCTGCTCGTCTTCGTTCAAGTCGTGGATAAAGCTCGTCAGTTCAAGCAGAACCGGATCGTCGGCACGATCTTCCAGCACGGACCGCATCCCGTCGTCGCTGCCATTAGAGCCGGACTCCGGATCGGTGAGGCCGTCTTTCACGTCGAACTGCCTGGCCTTGGCCGCAATGAAGTACGCCTTCTCCGGGGAAATCGACAGAGCTGGCGGTGTGATAGACTTAGCCATAATGTGCCTCTAACCGTTTGAAGTGATCCTTCTTTACGAGGCGGGTCGAGTTTCGGCATTGAGCGACATCAAATGCTCGACGATTTCAGGAGTGGTTATCTATCACCACTCCTGCTGTTCGGACCCCTAATTCGCAGCGATCGGGGAGGAGCGTTCAACCTTGGATTGGGGCCGCGGCTTACCGAAGCGAAATTTGCAGGCCGCTCAGGTCTGCGTTGGCCATAAGCCCGACCTGCCGGCCCTGTAATTGCAGAACGGCGCCTTTGCTGTTCTGAAGCACGATCGCCCCGGCGCCGACGCCGACCGCAGCACCGGCTCCGGCCCCGCTGTACACGCCGGCGACATCGGACGGCCGGCGGATGTTGCTGACTCGGCCGACTAGATCGGTCTGCGATGCGCCGAATACGAGGCCAGCGCTGAGTCCTCCAATGGAAAGCGGATAGCTTCGCCCACGAAAGCGCAGGACGCCGCTGCCGCCGGAGGCGCCGACAAACCAGCCGCCTTTGACGACTGACAGCCGGACCATGCCGCTGGCGGCCTGAGCCGGGGCAGATAGGCCGATGCCGGCGACGGCCAGCATGGCGGCGCAAGCTGCGCCAAGAGGAAATGAAACTTTCATGAGAACCTCCCGTCAAACCGGGTTGTAGGGAATTTTCGACTGATTAATCCTTGGCGGAGCTTATGGTTCCGGCTGCTGCTGCCGCCTGCAGGGTGATGCTGACACACTGGTCCGGATTCCGGCCATGCCGCGGTTCCTTTAGCTCTGGGGCGCGTTGGCACTGTTTCGGACGCGCCCGCGGGTTTATGTGAATGCTCAACGGTTTAATGCACCTTATCTATGGAACTTAACCGGGGCAGGGCCGTTTATCGGCTGCCGCCTATAGGTGGTTAGGACAGCGCGTGTTCGGCCGCCGCCATCGAGATTTGGCGGCGGCAATTCCTGTGACGTTGATCGGAGATGACAATGGCGACTGCAAGCGAGACGAAAAAGCCCTTCCTGAGTGATGTTAAAGCCCTTCGCGAGAAAGCGAGGAAGCAACTGGCTCTGGGCGCGGTTACGCCTGCCTATAAGGGTGATGTGAAGCAGACGATTGAAATCCTGCAATCCGTGCTCGCAACGGAAATCGTCTGTGTCCTCCGCTATACGATGCATTCCATCGCCGCGACCGGCATTTCTTCGGAGAGCGTCAAGGAGGAGTTTGCCACGCACGCACGCGAAGAGCAGGAGCACATGACCCAGGTTGCCGAGCGCATCAATCAACTCGGCGGCACACCGAATTTCAATCCGGAAGGTTTGGCGTCACGCTCTGCTTCAGAATATTCGGAGGGTGACAATCTCGTCGACATGATCCGCGAAAACCTGGTTGCGGAGCGGATTGCCGTCGAACATTACCGCGAACTCATCCGCTACTTCGGCGACGATGATGCGACGACAAGGGTGATGCTGGAAGGCATTCTCGGCACCGAAGAGGAGCATGCGAATGACATGCATGATCTCCTTGTCGCCCATGAAGGCAAGCCCGATCTGCCCAAGAACTGATTGGAATTATTCTTTTTAAGATCGTGTCGGTCGAATGCAGACAGCAAAAGGGGTATGCAGGCGTTGCCTGCATACCCCTTTTTTGTGAGGACCGGCCTAAACCGGGCCGAGCCGGCCGCTGATGAGAAGAATGATCAAAATGAGGATGAGGACGCCCGGTATGCCGCCGTAGCCCCACGCCGGCCAACCGGCGCCGCGGCCATAATAACCGCCGCCGAACAGGATCACGATCAGAATGATGAGAAGTATAAGTGACATGTGCAGCCTCCAATTGACACTTATGTGAATTCGCAGGACGGCAACTGGTTCCTTCCGGCAGCAGGCTGAGACGAAGATGGGCGGCGGCCCCAAACCCCATCATTTGCGGTTCCGTTTCTCCATTGGCGGGCAACGTCAATCGCGCTAGGCTCGTAACAAATCAGGAAGAGGGGAACGGAAAGCCCTGTTGGCCGGGATGCGGGTCTCGCTGGCGCGCATCTGATCGGTCGAGAAAGCTCGGGACGCCGGCGAGCAGGGGCGGGCTTGGTCGTTGCAGGAACCAGTGGGGGGATTGTCATGAGCCGTTTAAAGTCTTGCTTGCGCATTGCTGTTTTCGGAGGGGTTGCCGCACTGACGGCGGCCCTCGCGCCGGCGTGGGCGCAGGATTATCCATCACGCGACATTCATGTCATCGTCGGCTTTCCTGCCGGCAGCGGCGCCGACGTCTATGCGCGTTACTTCGCCAACAAGCTCTCCATTCTTTCCAAACAGTCGGCGCTGGTCGAGAACCGGCCGGGTGCTGCGGCGAGCATCGCGACGGAGGCCGTCGCGCGGGCGAAGCCGGACGGCTATACGCTGTTCATCGGCGGCTCGGATTCTTTCGCTTCGCCGCTCTATCTCTTCAAGAAGCCGACCACCGATCCGCGCAAGGATTTTGCCTATATCTCGCCGCTGGTGAGCCAGGGTTTTATTCTGATGGTGGACGCGCAGAAACCGTTCAAGAGCGTGGCCGACCTGACCGCCTATCTCAAGGAGAAGAAGGACAAGGCGTCCTACGCGACCGCCAACAATCCTGCGACCATCCTGGCCGAGATCTACAAGAACGCCGCCGGTCTCGAGACTATGCAGGTGCAGTACCGCACCAGCGCTGACTTCATCAACGACATGATAGGCGGCCGCATTGATTTCGTGATGGCCGATCCGGTGTTCGCGCTGGCGCGCATCAACGATGGCAAGATGCGGCCGCTGGCGGTCAGCACCGCGAAGCGCCTGAAGCCGGTGGCCGATATCCCGACGCTGCAGGAGGCTGGCATTCCCAATGTCGATATGAACCTCTGGTGGGTGACGGCGGCGCCGGCCGGCACGCCCACGGCGATTGTCGACAAGCTCAACGGCTGGTTCACTGAAATCGGCAAGATGGAGGAGACCCGTACCTTTCTCGCCAAGTTCGGTGCCGAGCCCTTCGTCGGGACGCCGGCGGAAACGACGGCGCATATCAATAAAGAGATCAAGGACTGGGCCGAATATGTGCGGCTCGCCAAGCTCGAGGCGCAGTAGCAGGTCAGCGGTCCTGTTATTGTGCCGCTGCGGTCAAGCGCGGCGGACGGCGGGCAGGGACACTGTGCGCTCGCGAGGAGTGCACAGTGGCAACCGAGAACTACGACTATATCATCGTCGGTGCCGGCTCCGCCGGCTGTACGCTGGCGAACCGGCTGAGCGAAGATTCCGATGTCCGCGTGCTGCTGCTCGAAGCCGGCGGGCGGGACCTGAATCCGCTGATCCATATTCCGCTCGGCATGGGCAAGCTCTACGAGCACCAGCTGTACGACTGGAAATACCGGTCGGAGCCGGAACCGGGCCTCGATGGCCGCATCATCGACAGTCCGCGCGGCAAGGTCTTGGGCGGATCGTCCTCCATCAACGTAATGACCTATACGCGCGGCGACCACGGCGACTATGACCGCTGGGCGGCGAACGGCGCCGACGGCTGGTCCTATGCGGATGTGTTGCCTTACTTCAAGCGCACCGAGACGGCGGAAGACGGTGAGAGTGAAGCGCGCGGCGGCAGCGGGCCGGTCGGCGTGCAATGGACACGGGCGACCGATCCCATCTGCGCGGCCTTGCTGGAGGCGGCCAAACTAATGGGCCAGCGCTTCAATCCGGATCTCTCCAGCGGCGATGCGGAAGGGTTCGGCCGCACACAATATACGATCCGCAACGGCCGACGCTCATCCGCCGCCACAGCGCATCTCGGGCCAGCCCGCAAGCGGCGCAATCTGACCGTGCGCGTTCGTGCCATGGCAACGCGCGTCGTTATCGAAAACCAGCGTGCGACCGGCGTGGATTACAGGGTGGGGCGCGGCGACGTCGTGCGCGCCACGGCCGCCCGAGAGGTCATCCTGTCGGGCGGCGTCTATAACACGCCACAACTGCTGATGCTGTCCGGCATCGGCCCGGCGGCGCATTTGCGCGAACATGGCATCGGGATCGTGGCCGACCTGCCGGTCGGCAGGAACCTGCAAGACCACCTGATGGCGACCAACCTCTTCACCCGCAAAAGTCCGGGCGAGTTTCACCGGGAGATGCGCGCCGACCGCATGGCGCTCAATATGTTGCGCGCGTATTTCCTCGGAAAGGGCTACGCGGCTTCGGTTCCCAGCGGCCTCATCGCCTTCGTCAGGACGCAGCCGGACCTGGCGGTGCCCGACATCGAATTCCTGATGCCGATCGCCCCCTTCCATGCGCATCTTTGGATGCCCGGCATCAAGGCGCCCTATGCGGACGCCTTCAATATCCGCGCGACGATCCTGCATCCGGAAAGCCGTGGCGACGTCACTTTGCGATCGACGGACCCGTTCGAGCCGGTGCGCCTCAGGTTCAACTTTCTCACGGCGCAGCGCGATATCGAGACCTTGCGAAAAGGCTTTCGCCTCGGCCGCGAGATTGCCCGCCAGGCGCCGCTCGATGCCTATCGCGCCGCCGAACTGGCGCCGGGGCCGCAGGTGCAGACCGATGCGGAGATCGACGCCTATCTCCGCCAGACCGTGGTGACGGTGTCGCACCCGGCCTGCACCTGCCCGATGGGGACGGGGCCCGGCAGCGTGCTCGATCCGCAGATGCGTGTGCGCGGCGTCGAACATCTGCGCGTGGTCGATGCCTCGGCCATGCCCGATCTGGTGTCGGCCCATATCAACGCCTGCGTGCTGATGATGGCGGAAAAGGCGGCCGATCTGATCCGTGGCCGGCCGAAGCCTTAGTTGCCAGAGCCCGGAACCGGTCTGCCGTGATTTGTTCGCCTGCGAACAAGATTTGCGGGCGGGAGCGGTTACATCTGGCGCCAATGTGTCACCAGGAGGAACGAATGGCCAGGACGATTGTCGTCGATCACGTGGGCGGTCCCGATGTCATGAAGCTCGTCGACATGGATCCGGGCAAACCGGGGCCCGGCGAGGTGCTGTTGCGCCAGACCGCAATCGGCGTCAATTTCGCCGATGTGCATTACCGCCGCGGCACGGCGCCGCCGCATGCCATGGCGAAACTGCCGATGCCCTTCACGCCGGGCCTCGAGGCGGCCGGCGTGGTGGAAGAGATCGGGCTTGGCGTCACCGGCTTCAAGCGCGGCGACAGGGTCGGCTATGCGACGGCGACATTGACCATCGGCGCCTATACGGACATGCGCGTGTTTCCTGCCGACCGGCTGTTCAAGATCCCCGATGGCGTGTCCGATATCGCGGTCGCGGCGGTCATGTATCGCGGCGTCACCGTGCATGGCATGATCCGCTCCTGCTACAAGGTGAAGCCCGGCGACAATGTTCTGCTGCATGCGGCCGCCGGCGGCGTCGGCTCGATCGTCGCGCGCTGGGCGAAGCACACCGGCGCCACCGTCATCGGCACCGTGAGCAGCGAGGCCAAGGTGGACTATGCCCGTGCGCAGGGCTGCGCCCATGTCATCGTCACCAGCCGCGAGGACTTCGTCAAACGTGCGAAGGAGCTGACCAACGGCATTGGCGTCGATGTGGTGTTCGACGGCGTCGGCGCCGACACGTTTCTCAAATCCTTCGACTGCATTCGCCGCTACGGCATGATGGTGTCATTCGGCCAGGCGGCCGGGATGATGGACCCTGTCGATCCAGTGCTGCTACAGCACAACGGCCTCTATCTGACCAAGTTCAGCGGCTCGACCTATAACGAAGTCACGGAAGACTATCAGTTCCGCGCCAGGGAAGTGCTGGAAGCCATCGCCCAGGGCGTTCTGGGGCAGGGCAATTGCGCCGTCTACGAGCTTGAGAATGTCGCCCAGGCGCATCGGGATTTCGAGGATCGCAGTTCCACCGGATCGCTGGTGATCAGACTGTAGGCTCTGCCAGGGGCGGTTCGCCTGTTTGCCGGGCAGGCGTGCATCAAACATTTGCAACCGTACCAATGGCGCTGCAGCAGGCGTGAGGCTTTGCCGTTTCAGGACAAGTAATTGGGCGCGCGATAACAAGAAGAAAGCCGGCTCTGTGGCGAGCATGGCGGCATGCAGCGTTACGGCCGGCGTATGGTCGGCGACACGCTGGGTCCGTGATTGGCACGGCAAAGCTTCGGCAAACCACGGGGGCCTGAGATGAGAAAAAGCTTGATCGATCGCCGGTCGTTCACCCTGGGCGGCGCGACGCTGGTGCTGGCCGGTGCCGTTCCCCAGACGTCCTTTGCGCAGGAAACGCCGCGCCGCGGCGGCGTGCTGACCGTGCAGACCTATGCCGATCTTCGCACGCTCAACCCGGCGATGCGGGCTTCGTTCGCCATCCACGTCTTCACCAGCAAGATGATCGAGCCCCTGGTCGATCTCGGCGTCAACAACGAGCCGGTGCCGAAGCTTGCGACCGCCTGGGAAAGCTCGCCCGACGGCAAGACCATCACCTTCAAGCTGCGCGAAGGCGTGCAATGGCACGACGGCAAGCCGTTCACCTCGGCAGACGTGCAGTTCTGTGCCATGGAGATGTGGAAGAAGTTCCAGAACTACGGCACCTTGCTGCATCGCCATCTCACCGCGGTCGATACGCCCGACGCGCATACCGCCGTTTTCCGCTATGCCGAGCCGATGCCGCTCGGGCTTCTGCTGCGCGCCGCCTGCGAGCTCTGCTATGTCGTGCCGAAGCATGTCTACGAGGGCACTGACCTTCTGAAGAATACGGCCAATCTTGCGCCGATAGGGACGGGGCCTTTCAAGTTCAATTCCTATGCGCCGGGCGAACATCTGACGCTCGACCGCAACCCGAACTACTGGGTTCCGGGACAGCCCTATCTCGACAAGGTGATCATCCGCGTCATTCCGGATGCGGCGGCAGCGGCGGCGGCGCTTGAATCGAAGAGCATCCAGATGAGCTTCTTCTCATCGCTGCCGCGCACCGACATCGCGCGTCTTGCCAAGGACAGGGCGTTCCGCGTCGGCACCAAGGGCAACGAGGCCTATACCATCCTCAATACGCTGGGGTTCAACACGCGCAAAAAAGAACTGTCCGACGTGCGCGTGCGCCAGGCGATCGCCTATGCCCTCGACATCGATTTCTATGCGGATGAATTCCTGCTCGGCTACGGCAAGCGGGCGCAGGGGCCCATCCCTTCGACCTCATCCTTCTTCGTTCCGGGCGCGGCGCCGGGCTATCCGTTCGATCTCAAGAAGGCGGAGGCTTTGCTTGACGAGGCCGGCTACAAGCGCGGCGCCGGCGGCGTCCGCTTTGCGATGCGGCTGATGCCGAACAGTTCCGACGACATCCGCATGTTCGCGACCTTCATCCAGCAGTCGCTGCAGAAGGTCGGTATCAAGATCGACATCCAGACATATGATTCACCGGGCTATATCGCCCATGTGAATCGCGACTGGGATTTTGAACTCGCCACAGACACCAATCTTTATCGCGGCGATCCGGGCGTCGGCACGACGATCTGGTATCAATCCGGGGTGCCTGCCGGCACGCCGTGGAGCAATCAGTTCGGCTGGAAGTCCGATCGGATCGATACGGTGATCGGCGAAGCCCTGGTCGAGCTCGATCCGGCCAAGCGCAAGGCGATGTATGGCGAATTCGCCAAAATCGCGAACGATGAAATTCCGGTCCTGATGGCGATCGAGCAGGTTTTCGTTTCCGCCGTGGCCAAGACAGTCCGCAACGATCACAATACGCCACGCTGGCCGGGCACGTCCTGGGCGGACACGTGGATCGAGGCATAGGACACGGACAGGCATGCGCATCCTGCGTCTGGCATTGCGCCGCCTGGCGGTCAGCCTGCCGTGCATGCTGATCATCCTGCTCGGACTGTTCCTGCTGCTTCAGCTTGCGCCTGGGGATGCCATCGACGCGCTGATGGGACAGATGGGAAGCAGCGACACGGCACTGGCCGAGACGCTACGCCAGCAATATGGGCTTGGCGGCGGAGTTGCGACCAGGCTCGCGGTTTATCTCTTCAACCTGCTGCGTCTCGATCTCGGCTTTTCCGTCGCCTACAACCAGCCGGTGCTGACGGTCATCCTGCAGCGGCTGCCGGTGACCCTGCTGCTGATGGTCTCGGCACTGTCGTTTGCCTTCGCCGCCGGCATGGTGGTTGGCGTGCTGGCGGCGCGGCGGGTCAATCGCTGGCCGGATACGCTGATCTCCATGCTGGTGCTGATCTTCTACGCGACGCCGTCGTTCTGGATCGGGCTGATGGGTATCCTCATCTTCGCGGTCAAGCTCAACTGGTTGCCCTCGGGCGGGATCAGCGATCTGTCGGCGGGCTTCACGGGCCTGCGTCTGGTGCTGGATACGGCGGTGCACCTCATCCTGCCGACCATGACCCTGGCGCTGATCTATTTCGCCATCTATGTGCGCATCACCCGCGCCTCGATGCTGGAGGTGATGACGCTCGATTTCATCCGCACGGCGCGCGCCAAGGGATTGAAGGAAGGCGCCGTTCTGGTCCGCCATGCGCTTCGCAACGCGCTGCTGCCGATGGTGACCATCCTCGGGCTTCAGGCCGGCGCCATGCTCGGCGGCGCCGTGGTGGTCGAAAGCGTTTTCACCCTTCCGGGCCTCGGCCGGCTGGCCCACGAGGCGGTGATCCAGCGCGATCTCAACATGCTGCTCGGCATCGTCTTCATGTCGTCGCTTCTCGTCATCGCGATCAATTTCATCGTCGACCTCGTCTATGCCCGCATCGATCCGCGGATCGAAGCGAATGGCTGATCGGATCCGAGCATGACCTTGCTGAAGTCCCTGGCCCGGTCGCCGTCGGCGATCATCGGCGCGGTTCTCCTGCTGATCGTGCTCGTCATGGCGGCCTCGGCCGGCTGGCTGTTTCCAAACGATCCGCTGTCGCTGGCGGGCCGGCCGCTGCAGGCCCCGTTCGCCAATCCACGCTTTCCGCTCGGCACCGATTCCGTCGGCCGCAATGTCGCTGCGCAACTCTTTTATGGCGCGCGCACGTCGCTCTTGATCGGGCTGATCTCGACGGTCGTTGCCATCGTCATCGGCATCGTCGTCGGTGCCTTGGCGGGTTTCTACGGTCGCTGGATCGATACGGCGCTCATGCGGGTGACGGAAGCTTTTCAGACAGTGCCAAGTTTCATCCTCCTGCTGCTGCTGGTCGTGATCTTCGGCTCGCACATCGAGACGCTGGCGCTGACCATCGGCATCGTCTCGTGGACGGCGCCGGCGCGGCTGACGCGGGCTGAATTCCTGACCCTGCGCAATCGCGAATTCGTCCAGGCCTGCCGGGGCCTCGGCATGCCCAACTGGCGCATCATCTTTCTCGAGATCCTGCCGAACGCGCTGCCGCCGGTGATCGTCTACGCCAGCGTGGTCATGGCATTCTCGATCCTGCTCGAAAGCGCGCTGGCCTTTCTCGGCCTTTCCGATCCCAACGTGGCGTCCTGGGGCAATCTCATCGCCGACGGCCGCCGGGTGCTGCGCACGGCCGCCTATGTCGCGACCCTTCCCGGCCTCGTCATCCTGATCACGGTGCTGTCGATCTCGCTGATCGGGCAGGGGCTCAATGATGCGATGAACCCGCGGCTGAGGCGCAAAGGCTGATGGCGCTTTCGATCGAAAACCTCTCCGTCCGGTTGCCGCGCCATGCGGACCGCGATTATGCGGTCCGCGATCTGTCGCTTAACGTCGGCGACAACGAGATCGTCTGCGTCGTCGGCGAAAGCGGGTCGGGCAAGTCGATCATGGCGTCGTCAATCTTGCGGCTGCTGCCGGAGGGCGTGACGCCGGAGGCCGGCCGGATCCTGTTCGAGGGTGAAGATCTGCTCAGGTTTCCGCCGCACGCCATGCGCAGCATCCGGGGTGCGCGTATCGGCATGATCTTCCAGGATCCGATGACCGCGCTCAATCCGCTGCATCGGGTCGGCGATCAGATCGCGGAGACGTTCCGCATCCATACAACGCTGCCGCAGGCCGATATCCGCGCCAGAGTGCTCGACCTGCTGGGCCAGATGCATCTGCCCGATCCGGCGCGTGCGGCGCGGGCCTATCCGCATGAACTCTCTGGCGGCCAGCGCCAGCGGGCGATGATCGCCATGGCATTGGCGCTCGAACCGAAGCTCCTCATCGCCGACGAGCCGACGACGGCGCTCGACGTCACCACCCAGGCGCAGATCCTGTCGCTGATCCGCGAATTGCAGCAGCGCAACCGCATGGGCGTGTTGTTCATCACCCATGATTTCGGCGTGGTGGCGGAAATCGCCACGCGCATCGCGGTGATGCGCCATGGCGTCCTTGTCGAGGAGGGGAGCGCCGCCAAAGTGCTGGAAGCGCCGGAACATCCTTATACGCGGGAGTTGATCGCCGCCGTGCCGTCGCTGAAACCGCCGTCGAAGGAACCCTTGCAGCCGCTCGGCCAGGCGGTCCTGTCGATCGTTGACGTCAGCAAGACCTACCGCCAGAAGGGCCGCGACGTCGCGGCCCTCAAGAACGTCACTTTGGCGCTGCGGCGCGGCAGCACGCTCGGCATTGTCGGCGAGAGCGGCTCCGGCAAGTCGACCCTGGCGCGCTGCATCGTCCGCCTGCTGACGACCGACAGCGGCGCGATCGAGGTCGATGGCGCCAACATCACCACGATGACCACGGTCGAGTGGCGCAAGAATGTCAGGCGCGTGCAGATGGTGTTCCAGGACCCCTACGCGTCGCTGAACCCGCGCCGCAAGGTCGGCGATCTCGTTGCGCAGGGGCCGCTGATCCACGGCGCGAAGGCGGCGGACGTTTATCCGCGCGTGCGCGACCTGTTCGCATTGGTCGGGCTCGATCCGGCGGCGGTCGACCGCTATCCGCATGAATTCTCCGGCGGCCAGCGCCAGCGCATCGGCCTCGCCCGCGCGCTGGCGATGGACCCGGACATTCTGGTGGCGGACGAGCCCGTCTCCGCGCTCGATGTGTCCGTGCAGGCGCAGGTGCTGACCCTGATCGCGGATATCCAGCGCAAGTTGGGCCTATCGGTGGTGTTCATCACCCACGACCTGCGCGTGGCCGCGCAGATCTGCGACCGCGTCGCCATCATGCAGGGCGGGCGGGTGGTGGAGGAGGGAATGGCCGCCGACGTGCTGGTGGCGCCGCAGCATCCCTATTCGCAGGCGCTGGTGGCCGCCGTGCCGGGACGCAGGTGGCATGCAGAGACGGATGTTTAGCGGGCTTTGTTGGTGGGCTTCGGCCTTGGTGTCATTCCCGCCGAGCGAAGCGCAGAGCGGGAATCCAGAAGCTACGGAGCCTTTTGACTCCTGGTTTCCCGCTCGCCCGCTTCGGGGGTGTCGGGAATGACAGCGGTGGAGACTAACCGCAGAACCTCGAAAAGTTCAGCTGCGTCTTGCTGACGCGCCGCTCGAGTTCGCGGAACAGCGGCATGAAATCCTGAGCCCGGCGCATGCGTTCCGGCAGCCCGGCATGGAGACGGCTGACGATCTCCTGCGCTTCGGCATGGATCGCCGCCTCGTCGATGCGCGTGATCCTGCCGTTCTGCAACGCGATCTCGCCGGCGACGATGACAGTGTCGACGGAGCCGCCCAATTCGCTGTGAACGATCTGGCCGGCCAACTGGTCTCTTGGCGCATCGAACATGTTCCGCGTATGCAGCAGCACGATGTCGGCGGCGTGGCCGACCGTGAGCTGGCCGATCTTCTGGCGCAGCGCCGCGGCGCCGCCGTTCCAGCACATGTCGAGTGCGTCTTCGGCGAGAATCCAGTCTTCCTGTTCGTGGTTGATGCGATGCAGGATGGCGGCGCCCTTGACGGTCTCGAACATGTTCTGGCTGTCGGCGCTGCTGGCGCCGTCGCTGCCGAGCGCGATGCGGCCGCCGGCCTTGCGCAGTTCCGGGATCGGCGCGACACCTGCGCCGAGCTTCATGTTGCTGACCGGATTGTGCACAGCGACGGCTGAGGAGGCGCCGAGGGTCCGCACCTCTTCATCACTGAGCCAGATCGAATGAGCGAAGGTCGCCCAGTCTTCCAGGCAGCCGATACGCTTGAGGAAATCGACCGTCGAGCCGCCGTAGCGCTTCTCGCCGACCATCACCTGCGATTTACCGGACAAAAGATGGGTCTGCAGGCCGACGCCGCGCCGACGCGCGAGATCGACGGAGGCTTCGAACATCTCCGTCGAGCAGCGCGGCAGGGAGGAAGGTCCGACCATGGGCGACAGCAGCGGATGGCGGCCCTTCCAGCGGTCGATGAACGCGTCGAGGTGGGAAACGAGATCGGCGACCGCCGCCGTTCGGCGTGGCTTCAAGGTCTCGTCCATACCGGGCACCAGTTCGAGCGGCAGGGAGGCGGGAAAGTTGACATCGGAATAGCTGATGGCGACGGCGGCGCGCATGCCGATATCGGCATAGGCCTGCATGATGGCGTCGGTATCGGCTTCGAAGGAGGCTGGATTGACCCGTGGCATGTCGAGCACCGAGGTCGAGCCGGTGCGGATCATCTCGATCGCGCCGATGAGCGCCGAGACATAGAGATCGCGCGGCGACAGTTCCGCGTTGGTGCCGCCGTAGGAGGCGATCACCATCCACGCGTCGAGGGGAAATCGGTCGCAGAGGCCCTTTTCGAGCGCCTGGTTGGAATGCGTATGGGCATTGATGAAGCCGGGCATGACGATCTTGCCGCGCGCCTCGACGATCGTGCCCCCGGTGGAGAGTCCCACGCCGATCGCCGCGATCCTGCCGTCACGAAGCAGGATATCGGCGCTCTCCGACCGGGTGAGATCAAAAATGTGGCCGCCGCGGATCAGCAGTTCGCTCACGCATGGACCTCCTGCTTGCCGAACGAGACCGTCAGCATGCTCATCGAGGCCTGGGCGACTTCGTCGACCTCGATCGTCGCTTCATCCGCGCCGGCCGCGCCCGCCACATAGAGCAGCGGGTAATAATGATCGGGTGTCGGCACCGACATCTGCGCCGCCTCGCCGAAGCTCTCGTAATTCACCAGATCCTTGAAGCGATGGGCCAGCAGGCCTTCACGGATATAATCGTTGAAGCGCACCGCCCATTCGTAGGCAAAGCCCGGCTCGTGCCGACGGAAGACATGAAGGTTGTGCACGACATTGCCGGTGCCGACAATCAGCACGCCTTCATCGCGCAAGGGCGCGAGTTTCGCTCCGACATCGAAATGATATTGCGGTTCGCGCTCCATATCGATGCTGAGCTGGACGACCGGAACGTCGGCATCAGGATAGGCCTTGCACAGGACCGACCAGGTTCCGTGGTCGTAGCCCCATGAGGACTGGTCGAGCACGACGGGCAGTGGCGCCAGCAGGTCCTTGACCCGCGCGGCAAGCTCGGGCGAACCGGGCGCGGGATAGCGGATGTCGAACAGAGCCTGGGGAAAGCCGCCGAAATCATGGATCGTTGGCGGATGTTCCATCGCCGTCACGCCGACGCCGCGCGTGCACCAATGCGCCGAGATCACCAGAATTGCCTTGGGTTTTCCGATTTCGCGGCCGATCCGCTCCCAGGTCTGGGTGAAGCGATTGTCGGCCAGGGCGTTCATCGGGGTTCCGTGGCCGATGAAAACGGCAGGCAGGCGAGCTTTCGGTTGGTTCATTCTAAAGCCTTGATTCATTCGAGCAGACATCCTGTAATGAGCAAAAAAAGCGATCTTGTCTTTCCACGCATCATTAGTTGATTGCCGCTTTCCCTGTCTGCGCATCCAGGTCTGGCACAGATTGTGCCTGCTAAACAGGCTGAACCGCGGCTAGCTTGACTTTAAAGAGGCAGACAGGACACGGATGCAGATTGCCAGTTCCTATTTCACCACGGAAGCCTATCCGGGCAATCATCGGGCCACGGCCTGGCTGACCATGCTCGCGCAGTTCTCGCTGCAGCCGAAGCGGATCGAAGCGAACGGCAGTCTCCATGCCAGCGCCCATTGGATCGTTTCGCCGCTCGGCATTTCGTTCGCGCGGCTGAACTCGGGCGTGCAGGAATTGCGCACCCATGCGGAGGGCGCCGAGGATGGCATCTGGCTGGCGCTGCATCTTGAAGGGCGCGCCAGGTTGCGCACGCCCGACAGCGAGTTGACCTTGTCGCCGGGCGATATCGCCTATGGCCCGTTGCGTGCTGATTTCAGCATGTGTTTCGACAGCGACTTCCAGCAGTTCTTCGTCAAGATTCCGCGCGCCGTTCTCGATTCACGGCTGATGTCGCTATCGACCTTGCGGGTCGGGATCATTCAGGGTCGCAGCGGCTTCGGCCATGTCTTCGCCGGCATGCTCGGTTCGATTGCTGATACGATCGACAAATTCGATGCCGATCAATTCCAGCCGGTCGAGATCGCGCTGACCGAATTTCTCGCAACCTGCCTCGTCAGCGAGGTCTCGACCAAGACCTTGCGCGGCGCGACGGCCACGCAGATGGCGATCCTCAACCGCATCTGCCAGCAGATCGAGGCGCGCCTCGGCGAGCACGAATTGAGCCGCGACAGTCTTGCCGAAGCCGAAGGCATATCGCCGCGTTACGTGCAGAAGCTGTTCGAAAATGCAGGCGAGAATTTCGCCCATTACCTGCGGCTGCGGCGGCTCGAACGCTGCCGTTCCGAACTCGTCAACCCGCTCTATGCGCACCTGTCGATCACCGATATCTGCTTCCGCTGGGGCTTCAACGATTCCGCCCATTTCAGCCGCGTCTTTCGCGAGCAATATGGCACCTCGCCGCGCACCTACCGCAAGACCGTCGGCGCCGCGGTCGAAAGCAGCATGATGCTGCATATCGGCCGCGGCCGGCCGCAGACCCTGGACGAAGCCAAGCGAAGGCTTGCAGGCCCCGCGCAGGAGAAGCGGTTCGCCGCGCTCGACAAGCCCTATGCGGCGAAGCTCAAATCCGTTCCCGCGCCGGCCCTGCTGCCGGCGACGGTGGATCCAAGCAGCACGGCGGATCTGGCGGGGCCGAAGCATCATTACATTCCAGCCAACGACAAGACCGTGCACTGGGGTTTTCTCAGCCGCTCGCTGGAGCCGGTGCTGACGATCAATTCCGGCGATGCGGTGACGATCGAAACCCTGACCCATCATGCCAATGACGATTTCGAGCGCATGGTGAAAGGCGATTCCGGCGCCGAGAGCGTGTTCCGCTGGACCAAGGACGGCAAGAACATCGAACGCCGCGGCGCCGGCCCGATGGACGCTTCGATCTATGGCCGCGGTCCCGGCGAGGGTTTCGGCGTGCATCTCTGCACGGGACCGATCGCCGTTGCCGGCGCCGAGCCCGGCGATGTGATCGAACTGCGCATCCTCAAGGTCAGCCCCAGGCCGAGTGCCAATCCGCGCTACAGCGGCCGCGCCTTCGGCAGCAATGCCGCGACGTGGTGGGGCTTCCAGTACAAGGACCTGCTGACCGAGCCGAAGCCGCGTGAAGTGGTGACGGTCTACGAGGTGGATTGCAGCAGCAGCCACGCGCGGGCGGCCTATAGCTTCCGCTGGACGCCGCAACTCGACCCCTCCGGTGTCCTGCATCCGACGATCGACTATCCCGGCATTCCGGTCGACCATTCGACCGTGGTCGAAAACCACAATTTCCTCAAGGGCGTGAAGATACCCTTGCGGCCGCATTTCGGCTTCATCGCCCTGGCGCCCAAGGAAGACGGCCTGGTGGATTCGATCCCGCCGTCCTATTTCGGCGGCAATCTCGACAATTGGCGGGCGGGACAGGGTGCCACCATCTATCTGCCGGTGTCGGTGCCGGGCGGTCTGCTTTCGATCGGCGATCCGCACGCCTCGCAGGGCGATTCAGAGCTGTGCGGCACCGCGATCGAATGTTCGCTGACGGGCATGTTCCAGGTGGTCCTGCACAAGAAGCGCGATCTCGCCGCCCAGCCGTTCGCCGATCTCACCTATCCGCTGCTGGAAACCCCCAAGGAATGGGTCGTCCACGGGTTCAGTTTCGCCAATTATCTGGCGGAACTGGGCGATGCCGCCCAGAGCGAGATCTACAAGCGCTCGTCGCTCGACCCGGCGATGCGCGACGCATTCTGGAAAATGCGGCGCTTTTTGATGACCAGCAAGGGGTTGAGCGAGGACGAGGCGATTTCGCTGATGTCGGTCGCGGTCGATTTCGGCGTCACCCAGATCGTCGACGGCAACTGGTGCGTCCACGCGCTGCTGCGGAAATCGCTGTTCGAGTGCGATGACGCGAGCTCGCCGCGTGATTGCAGCTGCTGATCCATGATCTAGAACGGGGTTCTCCCTCTTCTGTCCGGCCGCAAGGCAATTAATTGTGCGTGGAGAAGCAAGAACCGGAGGACCGGACGCCTATCCTCACGATGTGCGCTGTTGAGCTTGATTTTCGGGCTGGCGGACAGGGGCTGTCTGGGTGCATCGGGAGCCCTCGTGTCGAAGACACATAGCATGCGCGATAACCCGTCCTGCCGGGCTGATCTGCCGGATCTGGTTATATCTGCACCGCGCTATGAAGGGTTTTGAGAATGCTCCACGTTTTGCCCGCCAATAAAGAGACCGTGCACTGGGGCTATTTCGACTGCAGCCTCGCGCCGGCCCTGAAGGTGAAAAGCGGCGACCTCGTCCGCGTGGAGGCGATCACGCACCATGCCGGTGATGCGCCGGACCTGCTGATGGATGAGCGCATCCGCCAGCTCTACAAGGACATCCCCGAAGACGACCGCAATCCCGGCGTCCACATCATGACCGGCCCCATTTATGTGGAGGACGCCAAGCCCGGCGACATGCTGGAGGTCCGCTATTACGAGATGATCCCGCGCTTTCTCTACGGATCCAACCTTGCCGCCAATTGGGGCTATCTCGCACGGGACTTCAACGAAAAAGAGCGCGTCACCATCTACTCCATCGATCTCAACAGCATGCAGGCGGAAGGCTTGTTCGCCTATGACTATCCGGAAAAATACCTGACGCCGGGCAAGATCATGGATGTCGGCAAATGCAACTGCCACCCGGCGCTGCCTGGCTTTCGCGTGCCGCTGCGGCCGCATCTCGGTACCGCCGGCGTCGCGCCCGACGTCAAGGGCCGCGTCAGTTCGGTGCCGCCCGGCGCCCATGGCGGCAATATCGACAACTGGCGCATCGGCGCCGGCGCGACCATGTATTATCCGGTCGCCGTCGATGGCGCGCTGTTCTCGGTTGGCGATCCGCATGTCTCCCAGGGTGACGGTGAGGTCAGCGGCACCGCGATCGAGGCGTCGCTCGACGTGCTGATGCAGATTTCCGTACGCAAGGATTTCTCGTTTCCGACGCCCCTGCTGGAAACGCCGAAGAACTGGATCGTGCATGGCTTCGATGAGGACCTGAACAAGGCCACCCATGCCGCGTCGATGGACATGCTGCGCATGCTGACGGAGATGAAGGGCGCCACGCGCGATGACGCTTATTCGCTGATGAGTGTTGCTGCGGACTATGCGGTGACGCAGGTGGTCGACGGCAAGCGCGGCATCCATATCCGCATCCCGCGCTCCATCTTTCCGCCCAAAAGGGTTGCCCGCTGACGGGCAACAATCGAGAGGGGAGTTTCGATGTTGTCTGCATCTGGCGAGAGCGCCGACACACGGGATTTCCCTCTCGAGCAGTGGTATTGCGCCGCTTTCACCAGCGAGTTGGAGGATAAGCCGCTCTCCCGCACGATCTGCAACCGGCAGATCGTGCTTTACCGGATGGCGTCGCGGCAGGTGGCGGCCCTGACCGATCGCTGCCCGCACCGCAAGGCGCCATTGTCCCACGGCGCGGTCATCGGCGACAATATTGAATGTCCGTTTCACGGCATGCTGTTCTCGCCTACTGGGACTTGCCTTGATATCCCGAGCCAGGATCAGATCCCGCGCACGGCGCATATCCGCAGTTTTCCGGTCGAGGAGCGGCATGGACATATCTGGATCTGGATGGGCGCGCAGGCGCCGGATGCTTCTCTCATTCCGGACATGCACTGGCTGACCGATCCGGCGCTGACCGCGGTTCACGGCATGATGGAAATCCGCTGCCACTATCTCGCCGCGCTCGACAACCTGCTGGATGACTCGCACCTGTCCTTCGTCCATCGCAACAGCATCGGCACGCCGAAGATCGTCAAGGCGCAGATCGATGTCCAGGGCGGCGACGACTGGGTGGGCTTCACGCGCTGGACCCTGGACACGCCGCCATCGGCGCTGCACGCCAAGGCCGGCGGCTTCACTACCAATGTCGATCGCTGGTTCAACGTTCATTTCACCAGGCCGTCGACGGTGCTGATCGATGTCGGCAGTGCGCCGGTCGGTTCAGGTGCGCCGCAGGGCGACCGCAGCCGCGGTATCGGCCTTTATTCCAACGGCACGGTGACGCCGGGCACTGCCAACACCTGTCTTTATTTCTGGCATACGGCGCGCAATTTCAATCTCGGCGACGAGGCCTTCAGCGAGGTCTTGCGGGGGCAGATGGAGACGACGTTCATCGAGGACAAGGATATCGTTGAAGCCGTGCAGCGCAACCGGGAACGCGATGCCGAGAATCTGCCCGATCTCAATCTGGCTGGCGATGTCGTCGGCCTCCGGGCGCGGCGCATCATCGCCGGGCTGATCGAACGGGAACGGCCCGTTCACGCAAGTCCTGTCGCGTGACGCCATGGGCGGGACGAAGCCGAGGCAGGTGACGGTGAACGGTGCGATGCGTGAAATTGCGGTCGCGCCCGGTACGCCGCTGCTCGATGTGCTGCGTGACACGCTGGGGCTGACGGGGACGAAGGAGGCCTGCGGGCGCGGCGAATGCGGCGCCTGCACGGTTCTGATCGATGGCCGTCCGGTCATGTCCTGCATTTCGCTCATCGAGGATGTGCGCGGCCCGGTGACGACGATCGAGGCTATTGCCGGCGATCATGCGGACCTGCGCGAGGCCTTTGCCGATTGCGGTGCGTTCCAGTGCGGCTTCTGCACATCGGGCCAGATCGTGCGCGCCGCGGCCCTGCTGCGCGAGCCCTGGCCGGCGAATGCGGCCGATGTGGAAGCGTTCATCCACACCGCCATGTCCGGCAATATCTGCCGCTGCACCGGTTATACGGGCATTGTCGACGCTGTGATGCGGACAGGGGCCGGTCGCGGCAAGCTGGGCGGGGGGGCGCCGTGAGCCACGTCGGCGCGCGTCATCGCCCGATCGACTGGGAGGCGCGCAGCGCCGGGCGCGTTTCCTATTCCGGCGACATCAGGCTGGAGGGCCTGCTGGAAGGCGCCATCCTGCGATCGCCGCATCCGCATGCGAGAATTCGTTCGATCGATACCGGCAAGGCACTGCGTATGCCGGGTGTCCATGCCATCGTCACCTCGGCCGATCTGCCGCCGGGTGCGCGTTATTTCCACGAGGGAGAAAAGGATCGGGCACCGCTCGCGGACGGCATCGTGCGGTTCGTCGGCCAGGAAGTCGCTGCCGTTGCCGCCGAAACCCGTTCGCAGGCCTACGCCGCCTTGCGGCTGATCGATGTCGACTACGAGTTGCTGTCGCCGTCCCTCGATGTGCAGGCCGCCCTGCAACCGGGCATCGACTCCCTGCATGCGCGTGCGACCGGGGAGGCCAATGTCTCCCGGCGCGTGTTGCGGCAATGGGGCGATGCCGCCAAGGGCCGCGGCGACAGCAGGGTCAGCGTCTCGGGAAGCTATCATTTCCCGCGCCAGGCGCATGTGTGCATGGAGGCGATGATCTCCGTCGCCCGGTGGGACGAGGCGGAGCAGCGACTGCATTTCTGGACGACGACACAGGCGCCTTACTATGTGGTGCGCGAGGTGACGCAGGTGCTCGGGCTCGCCGCCGGGCAGGTCGTCTGCCATGAGGTCGGTGTCGGCGGCGGCTTCGGTGCCAAGTCGAAGATCTGCGATGTGGAGGTCATTGCCGGTCTGCTGGCGCAGACTGCCGGGCGGCCGGTGCGGGTCAGGCTGTCGCGCGAAGAGGAATTCGAGACGACGAAGACGAGGCATGCCTTCGACACGGCGATGCGATTGCATGCGGACCCGTCGGGTTATCTCAAGGCCATCGATGCCTCGGTGACGGTCGAGAACGGCGCCTACAATCACAGCGGCGCCTCGGTGATGAGCGCGGGCCTCAAGGGCCTCGGCATGATGTATAGGCCCGAGGGCGTCGAACTCTCCGGCCAGTTGATCGATACCAGCATGCAGCCTGGCGGCTCGTTTCGCGGCTATGGCACGACGCAGACAAGTTTCGCGCTCGAATGCCTGATGGACGAGCTTGCCGAGAAGCTCGGGGTCGATCCTTTCGAGCTGCGCATCCGCAACGCCAACCAGGCCGGCGAGACGACGCTCGTCGGCGCGCGGCTGGGCTCGGCGCGGCTGGTCGAGTGCCTGAACGCGGCGCGTCAGGCGATCGGCTGGGATGCGGAGAGGGCGCAGCGCCGGCCGGGACGCGGCGTCGGCGTCGCGGCAGGTGTCCACGTCAGCGGCTCGTTCACCGAGCCCGGCGCCAACCGCAGCGATGCCGCCATCGACATCTTTCCCGACAGCCGCATTCGCGTGCGCTTCGGCGGCGCTGACGCCGGCACCGGACAGAAGACGATCATGGCGCAGATCGCCGCGCAGGAACTGGGCGTTGCCTATGAGGCGGTCGACGTCCTGACCATGGACAGCGAGCGCACGCCGTTCGACATGGGATCATGGAGCTCGCGCGGCACCCATTTTGCCGGCCATGCGGTGCGCAAATGCGCGCTCGAAACTGCGTCCCGCCTCAAGGCACTGGCGGCGTTGAAGCTGGGAGACGGGCCGCTGCGCCTCGAAGGCGGCGAGGTCAGAAGCGATAGCGGCAGCCTCGCGCTCGGCGAGCTGGCCCGGCTCAGCAACGAGTCCATCGACGGCGTGCTCAGCGTTGAAACCTCCTATATCGATCCGGTGATGGAACTGCCGGACAAGGACACGGGCCGCAGCAATATTTCGGCATCCTATAATTTCGCCACCCATGCCGCCGTGGTCGAGGTCGATCGCAAGACCGGCCAGATCAGGATCATCGATTATGTCGCCGCGCATGACATCGGCACGTCGATCAATCCGACTCTGATCGAGGGACAGACCATCGGTGGTGTCGTCATGGGGCTCGGCGTCGCGCTCGGCGAGGCGATGATCCACGAGCAGGGCAAGATGGTGAATGGCGCCTATCTCAATTACGCCATGCCGCGCTCCGCCGACATGCCGCGCATCCGTCCGATCATGATCGAGGGCGGCGATCCGAACGGGCCTTACGGCGCCAAGGCGATCGGCGAATGCAGCATCAATCCGCCGGCGGCAGTGATCGCCAATGCGGTCCATGACGCCATCGGCGTGCGTATCCACGACCTGCCGATCACGCCGGACAAGATCCTCAAGGCGCTCGCCGAGAAGGAAGGCCGCGCGCGCCGGCATCGCATCTGGGCGCGGCCGTCACGCTGGTGGATCGCGCTGGTGCGCTGGGCCTATCCGCATGGCCTGCTGAAAGTCCTGCACGGGCGGGGCGCACCGCCTCAGACATGCACCGACCCCGCGCCATTGAAAGCCGTTGCCACGCCGGAGTCTCTGCCCGAGGCCCTGGCGGCGCTGAACAGCTCCGCCGTTCTCATGGGCGGCGGCACCGACGTTCAATTGCGCCGGCGGCAGCGGCTGATCGAACCTGAAACCCTGGTCGCCCTGCGCGGCGTCGCCGGCCTGAAGGAGATCAAGACCGCATCTGACGGATGGATGGAAGTCGGTGCGGCGACATCGCTGGCGGCGCTCGCCTCTGCCATGCGTCAATCCATTCCGATGATCGCCGAGGCCATCGACACGATTGCCTCGCCGCAGATCCGCGAAATGGCGACTTTGGGCGGCAACCTCATTCAGGAGAAGCGCTGCTGGTTTTATCGCGGCGGGTTCAACTGTTTCAAGCGCAGGGGCGGTCTGGCACCCTGTTATGCGATCGAGGGCGATCATCGCTTCCACCACAACGTCATCGACGGCCATCGCTGCCAGGCGGTGACGCCGTCCGATCTCGGCACCGTATTGCTGGCGCTGGAAGCACGGGCGGTGATCGTCTCGCCGACGGGCGAGCGGATCGTGCCGATGGCTGATTTCTATACGGGGCCGGGCGAGACGGTGGTGAAACCCGACGAGATTCTGCGTGCCATCCGCATCCCGCCGTCGGCGCTGTCGCGGCAAGGCGCCTTCACCAAGCTGCGCCTGTGGGAGGGCGATTTCGCCATCGTCTCCGCCGCCATCACCGCGCAGGTTGACGCTGGCGGCCGCTGGCAGGCGCCGCGCATCGTGCTGGGCGCCGTTGCGTCGACACCATGGCGCGCGTTCGACACGGAGCGGCGGCTGGCCGGGCAGGCCGTCACTGCGGCAAGCCTGCGCCGCGCGCTCGATAGCGAACTCGACGCCAAGGGGCATCCGCTTGCGCGCAACGCCTGGAAGCTCGATGCTGCGGCGGGCATTGCCGAGGCGGCCGTGGACGCGATCCTCGCGCGGCGCCAACTGGTTGAGGGATAGGATGAGCAGCGCAACCACAGGAGCGGAGCGACGCGCGCCAGCCATCGTCGCCGGGCTGAAGCGTGCCGGCATCGATCTCGTCTCGACGCTGCCTGATGCCTGGCTCGGCGATCTCATCGGCGAAATCGAATCCGACCCGGCCATGACCCTGATCCGCCTGACGCGGGAGGACGAGGGCCTCGGCATTTGCGCCGGCGCCTATCTCGGCGGCCGGCGGGCAGCGCTGCTGGCGCAGAATGCCGGCCTGCTGCTATCGACCAACGTGCTCGCCGGCCTCGCTTTCCATCATCAGATCCCGGCGCTGCTGATGATCGCCAATCGCGGCGGGCCGGAAGACAATCAATATTACCACGCCTACAAGGGCCGCGTGACCGAGCCTGTGCTGGCGGCGATGGGCATTCCCTATCACCATGTCCGCGGGCCGGAAGATTTCCGTCTCATCGACGGCGCATGGCAGCAGTCGGTGCTCTATCGCATGCCGGTCGTGTTGCTGCTGTCGCGCAACGCGCTTTACGACGAGGGGCGGTGATGCTGAAACGCGATCTTGTCGGCTCCCTGTTCCGCAAGCATCTCAAGCCCGATGCATTGGTGATCGGCGGATTGGGCAGTGCGGGGCGCACCTGGCGCGAGCAGAACGCCCCACATGCCACCTATTACGCCTCCGACCCGATGGGCGCGGGCGTCACCATGGCGCTCGGCCTTGCCCTGGCGCAGCCAAAGCGCGAGATCTTCTATATCGGCGGCGACGGCGATCTGGTGATGAACCTCGGCTGCCTGCTGACCTTGGTCGGCTCCGGCGTGTCCAACCTCAAGATCGCCATCTTCGACAATCGCCGCTACGAGACCGGCGGCGGCCAGTCGCTGGCCGCCGCCGGCCAGTATTCCCTGGCCGAGATCGCCAGGCATGCGGGATTTCCCTATGCCGCGGCGGCTGCGGAGCCGGAGACGATCGAAACGGCGATCGAGGAGTTCCTGGCGCAGCCGACGCTGGCCTTCATCGCGCTCGCCATCGCCATGGAATCCTCGCCCTACGGACCGCCGCCGCAATGGTCCCAGGCCGAGGACAGGGCTGTTTTCATGCGGAAATTGGCCGGGGAGTCCTAGCGTCGTGTCCCGGTTTACTTGCAAAATATTGGGTGCACCCGGACAAGTCGGGAACCCGGGCCGGTCCTAGTTTTCGATCAACGGTTCCACAGCCAACATGACGAGACGATACGCCATGCAGAAGTCGATTTTGAGCGACGCGTTTTTCGCCAGCATGGACAGTTCCATCCTCGATGTGAATGAGGCGAGGATGCTGCCGCCCGAATGCTATGCGGATCAAAGCTTCTTCGAGTTCGAGAAGGAAGCGATCTTCAGCCATGACTGGCTGTGCGTCGGGCGCGTCGCCTGGATTCCGAAGCCGGGCGATTTCTTCACCACTTCGCATGCCGACGAGCCCATCGTCATCGTGCGCACCGACACGGGTGATATCAAGGCCATGTCGTCCGTCTGCCAGCATCGCGCCATGCTGGTGGCCGAGGGCCGTGGTTCGACGCGGCGCTTCCTGTGTCCCTATCACCATTGGGCCTATGGGCTCGACGGCAAGCTGCTCAGCGCGCCGGCGATGGAGAAGGCCTGCGACTTCAGGAAAGAAGAGATAAGCCTGCCGGAGTTCAAGGTAGAGGTTTGGCTGGGATTCATTTTCGTCAATTTCGATGCGGACGCTGCACCATTGGCGCCGCGCCTGACGGCCGTAACCAAGGCCATCGAGAATTACGATATCGAAAACGCCGAAGGCGACCTGCCGAACGATTCCATGCGCTCGCCATGGAACTGGAAGGTGATGTTCGAGAACAACAACGATGGTTATCACGCCAACCGCCTGCACCAGGGGCCGTTGCACAACCATGTGCCGAGCCGGCTGGCGACCTTTCCCGACCTGCCGGAAGATACGGCGGGCTACTTCCGCTACAACGGCACCACCCATCCCGATGCGAGCTTCAACGCCACCTTGAAAGCACTGTTGCCGATCTTTCCGAAACTGACGGAGGAAGACCGTAACCGCATGGTGTTCGTCAACGTTCCGCCGACGCTGTCGCTGATCATCCGCACCGATATGATCGCCTATATCATCCTGCGCGCCGACGGCGTCGGCCATGTGATTTCCGATCGCGGCTGGCTGGTGGCGCCGGGCGCCATGGCCGATCCGCTGTTCCGTGAAAAACTGGCGGCGAATCTTCAAGTGTCGGCCCAGATCGCGACGCAGGACCAGCATGTGGATACGCTGATCCAGGTGGGCCTGCGCTCGCGTTATGCGGTGCGGGGCCGCTATTCCTGGCAGGAGCAGTCGCAACGGGAATTCAACAACTGGCTGGTCAAGCGCTATCGCGAAACCTGGCAGAAGAGCAAAGCCTAGCCATCCGAGTTCATAGAACGCTCATAGACCGGGTGGATTAGCGGCATAGCCAGATTGACGGATGTTTGGAGCGGCTATCGCGCCTAGAGACTGTTTCCGCTCGACATCAGTCTGGTGGCGTAGCAGAACATAGGAAAAATGGCCTGATAGGGAGAGACGTTTGTCATCGTCGGTTGCGATCGTTGGTATCGGCTGCGTTCCTTTCGCCAGGAAGACGCTTGATGAAAGCGTGGCCTCGCTGGCCAATCGCGCCGTTGCCGCCGCGCTCGCCGACAGCGGATTGAAGCGGCGCCAGATCGATGGGCTGCTGGTTCATATCGGCTCGCCGCGCGGCCTCGACTACGATGAGATGGCAACCCTGCTGTCGCTGCGCACGCGCTTTTCGTCGCAGACATGGTCGCATGGGCGCTTCTGCGGCACCGTGCTCCAGCATGCGGCCATGGCGCTCGACCATGGACTTGCAGATTATGTCGTCTGCGTCGCGACCTTCGTCAACACACGGTTCGGCAATCACGGCACTGTCGGCTTTCCGGGCTTTGCCGAAAACCTTCGCGAAGGCGGCGGCCCGCATGCGGAGACGCTCCACGCCGGCCTCATCCTGCCCGCCGGCGGCACCGCCATGGCGCTGCAACGCTATCTGCACAAATACAATGTCGATCGCGCCAGGCTGGCGGCGGTCGCGCTCGGCCAGCGCAGGAGCGCGCTGTTGAACCCGCTGGCGGTGATGCAGCAGCCGATGACGATTGCCGACTATGAAACATCGCCGGAGATCGTTGCACCATTGCGGCGGCTGGATTGCTCGGTGCCGGTCGACACCAGTGTCGCCGTGATTTTGACGCGGGCGGACCGGGCGAAGGACTTGGCCAGGCCGCCGGTCTATCTGCGCAGCTACCAGGGCATCGCCGCGGGACCGGACGAGTTCGTCTTCGGCCAGCGCGGGCTGGGCATCAACCAGAGCGAAGAGACCGACTACCGGCCCCTGGGCGCCGGCGAACATGTGTTTCGCAGCGGCGGCGTCACGCCCATGGATATCGATACCCTGCATTGCTACGATGGCTTCTCGCCGCATGTGCTGTGGACGCTGGAGCGTTTCGGCTTCGCGCCGATCGGCGAAGCGGCCGACTGGATCATGGGCGGCCGCATCGAACTGGATGGCGAACTGCCGGTCAACACCAGCGGCGGCCATTTGTCGGAGGGTCATTCGAACGGCTGGGGCCAGACGATGGAAATCGTGCACCAGCTGCGCGGCGACGCCGGACCGCGGCAGATTGCCGATTGCCGCCTCGCCATGTGGGCCACGACGTTTGGGGATGCGATCATCTATGACAACCAGCCCGACTGATCTTTCCGGCGCCGTTCTGCCGGTCCGGCCCTATCCCGGACAGGCGGCGCTCGCGCGGCTGGTCATCCCGCCGTCCGGCAGCACGCGCACCTATCACGACGGCCTGGCGGCGGGCCGGTTGATGCTGCAGCGCTGCAGCGCGTGCGGCCGCTGCCGCGTTCCCATGGCGCCGGTCTGTCCCTATTGCGATGGCGAAGCGGCGGATTGGATAGCGGCGTCCGGGCGAGGGCAGGTCGTCAGCTTCGTTCGCTATGCGCGGGCGCATCTGCCGGAGTTCGAGGCTATCGTGCCCTATACGGTGCTCTGCGTTCAGCTTGCGGAAGGACCGCGCATGTTCGGACGACTCGCCGGCAGCGATACCGCGTGGATCGGGCAGGGTGTTGCGGTGATCATCGAGCAATGGGTGGATGGCGGCCGCGCGCCGGCGTTCGTCTCCTCCGGCGGAGCAGGCTGATGCGCGCCGCAGTTCTTCATGCACCGGGCCCGCCGGAAGCGTTCAAGATCGAGGATATTCCGGTGCCGGCCATTCATGGCAATCAGGTGCTCGTGCAGGTGGCGGCCTGCGGCGTGTCGTCGAAGGACGTGGTCGAGCGCAACGGCACTTACCGCCGCGACATGTCGTTTCCCATCGTGATCGGCATGGAGATCGCCGGCACCGTCGTCGCCTGCGGGCCCGATGTCGTCGATCTTTCGATCGGCGAGCGCGTCTGCACCAAGGCGTTCTCGAGCTGCGGCCAATGCCGCCATTGCCGCAACGGGCATGAGACGACCTGCGCCAGGCGCGCGCCGGTACGCGGCGGCTATGGCGAGTTCGCCGCCATCGCAGCGGATGCCTGCGTGCGCATTCCTGCGGAGCTGTCCTTTGAAGTCGCCTGCACTCTAGGGCCTGGCGCGGGCGTCGCCTTGAATGCCGTGCGCGATACGGCCGGCGTCAAGCTGGGTGAGATCGTGCTGATCTCAGGCGCGTCCGGGGGCGTCGGGCTGCCGGCCCTGCAACTGGCGAAGGCCGCGGGCGCACGGACGATCGCCGTCACCCGCGGCGACGCCAAGACGGCCGGGCTGCTGGAGGACGGCGCCGATGAGGTGATCGTCGCGCCAGCCGGGCACAATTTCGCGAAACAGGTGCGGGCGCTGACCGATGGCGAGGGCGTCGATGTGGTCATCGACACCGTGGGCAGCAGCGTCTTTCACGCCTGTTTCGATGCCCTGGCCATGCATGGGCGCTACGCGCTGGTCGGCCAGCTCACGGGCGAGGAAGTGTCGATCAATCTTGCCCGCATCTTCTTCAAGCGCGCGCATCTGCTCGGCGTCGGCAGCGTCAGCCGGGCGCAGCTCGAGGATGCGGTGGCGCTCGCCGCGCGCGGCGTCCTGCGGCCGCGCCTGGCGCGCACGTTGCCGCTCGACGAGATCGCAGCGGCGCATCGCAGCGTCGAAAGCGGAAGTCTGTCTGGCCGGATTATCGTGAAGCCGGGGCGTTTAACGGAGAAGGGTGGAACATGAGCGGAGATCCACGTCTGAGGGAAATCTGGGAGCGCAGCGTCGCGGCCCTGCGCACGGTCGTGACGGATATGAAGATCACGGAAGACGAATTGCATCTGGCCGGCCGCTATTTCAACCGGCTCGGCCAGTCGGGCATGTTTCCGAGCCTTCTCGATGTCGCCTTCGCGATGACCAGCATCGATGCGAGCCGCACCGACAAGGGCGGCACCAGGCCCAATCTCGAAGGGCCTTATTATATGGCGAAAGCGCCATTGCGTGCCGACGGCACCCTGTTCGACAGGAGCCCCGGCGCCGATGCGCCGATCCTGACGTTGAGCGGACGGGTGGTCGATGTCGACACCGGGCGCGGCATTGCCGGCGCCGAGCTCGACATCTGGCATGCCGACCACCACGGCATCTACGACCGCCAGGGATTCTTTCTGCGCGGCAAGGTGCGCACTGATGCGGACGGCCGCTATGTGCTGCGCACCGTCGTGCCGAACGATTATTCGGAGCATGATCACGATCCGATCGGCGAACTGTTCCGGGCGCTGGGGCAGGACAATCAGCGCGCCGCGCATATCCACGTGAAGATCCATGTCGACGGTGTCGAGCAGTTGATGACGCAATTGTTCATCCCGCTGTCGCAACTGCTCGACAGCGATTATGTCGTCGGCGCGGTCAGCGACGATCTGGTGCTGACGCTGAAAGACGCGCCGCCGGTCGCGGGGCAGGGGCCGCAATATGCGGCGCAGTTCGATTTCAGGGTCAAACAGCGCGTGCTGCAGGCGGCAAAATGATGGACGGGGCGCGACGCCTTCGATCGCTGCTGGCCGAAGGCCGCCTGATCGTGGCGCCCGGCGCGACCGATGCATTCACGGCGCGGCTGATCGAGAGCCTCGGCTTTCCGGCGATCTATCTCGGCGGCAATGCCATCGGCCTGCATCTGGCGGCGGGCCAGCCGCTCGTCACCCTGACCGAGACGGTGGACTGCGCGCGGCAGGTGCTGGGCGCCATCGAGGCGCCGCTGATCGTCGATGCGGGCGCCGGCTTCGGCGAGCCGGCGCACACCCATCGCGCCGTGCGCGAGCTGGAGCGGGCAGGCATCGCCGCCATCCATATCGACGACCAGCCTTATCCCAAGCGCGCGCGCTATCATGTCGGCCAGGGCGGCCTCGCGCCCATGGACGAGGTTGCCGGCAAGCTGAAGATCGCCTGCGAAGCACGGCGCAGCAAGGACTTTCTCATCTTCGCCCGCACCGATGCGCTGCGCGTCACCGGATCGCTGGACGAAACGATCGCCCGCTGCCGGGCCTATGTGGCGGCCGGCGTCGACGGGCTGATGGTGCTCGATCTGGCGCCTGCCGATGCTGCCGCCGTGCGGCAGGCCGTGCCGGGCGTTCCATTGGCGTGGTTCGTCTCGCCGGCGATGCCGGCGCCGCCGCTGACGGAGCTTGCCGCCGCCGGCTTCAGGCTGGCGCTCTATCCGTTCAACACGGTGGCTGCCATCGCCGAGGCCGTGACCAACACCTGGACCGCGTTGCGCGACAGTGGCGAGATTCCGCAATCGCCGGCTCTGCTGTCGCATCTGCGCGGATCGGTGCAGGAGCTCATCGGCATGAGGACCTATTGGGACATCGAGGCGCGGACCGTTGCGGCGCCCGCCAAAGAGACGAAGACGTCATGACTCTTTCTTCGCATAAGCCTGGCATCGCGCCCGCAGCCTGTACGATCGGCGGCGTGCTGGCGGAGATGGCGCAGCGCACACCGCGCGCGCCCGCCATCTTCTATCGCGACGAGGCGATCTCCTATGCGGACCTGCATGGGGAAGCGGTGCGCGCCGCCAAGGCGCTGCTGGCGCTGGGCGTGAAACGCGGCGATCGCGTCGGCGTCCTGCTCGGCAACCGGCCGGAGTGGCTGGTGATGTGCTTTGGCGCGGCGCTGATCGGCGCGGTCTTCGCGCCTTTGAACACCTGGTACAAATCAAGCGAACTGGCCTGGGCGATCCGCCACGGCGCGCTGCGGGTGCTTGTGTCCGCTGCGCAATTCATCAAGCAGGATTACACGTCGCTTTTCGACACGCTGATCCCCGAGCTGCGCCAGGCCGCGCCGGGCGATCTGCGCGCCGCTACCTTTCCGCATCTGAAGGCGCTGGCCTATGTGGGTGCCAGGCCCACCGGCGGCTGGGCGGGCGCGATGACATGGGATGACCTGCTGGCGCTGTCGTCGGGCATTTCGGATGCCGAATTCCAGACAGCCAGCGCTGCGGTCACGCCCGACGATATCGCCTTCATTCTCTATACGTCCGGCAGCACGGCCGAGCCGAAGGGCGTGCTGCTGCGCCATGGCGGCGCGGTCGATAACGGTTTCGCCATGGGCGAGCGGCGCTTCGTCAACAATGAGGACCGGGTGTGGATCGGCACGCCGCTGTTCTATGCGCTCGGCGCCGTCAATGCCACGCCGGTGGCGCTGACCCATGGCGCCGCCATCGTGCTGCAGGATTATTTCGAGGCGGGCGCGGCAATCGAGACCGTGCGCAGAACAGCGGCGACCGTCTATTACGGCACCGGTAACATGACCCGCGCCATTCTCGATCATCCCGACTACACGCAGGCGAAGATCGGCTCGCTGAAGAAGGGCAATGCCGGCACCTATGCCGATTACAAGCGCATGACCCTGGTCGAGATGGGCATTTCGCTGGCGTCCGCCGCCTATGGGCTCACCGAGTCCTATGGCAACGCCACCGTGTCTTATGCGGATGATCCGATCGAGGCGAAGATCGCCACCAACGGCCCGCCGCTGCCCGGCACCGAGTTGCTGATTGTCGATCCGGTGACGTCGCGCCCGCTGGCGCAGGGCGAGACCGGCCTGATCCTGCTGCGCGGCAATGTCGCCGCCGGCTATTTCCAGAATCCGGAAGAGACGGCAAAATCCTTCCGGCCGGATGGTTTCTTCGATACCGGCGATCTCGGTTTTCTCGATCCCGAGGGGCGGCTCGTCTTTCATTCGCGCATCAAGGAAGTGATCAAAAGCGGCGGCATCAACGTGTCGCCGCTGGAAGTCGAGCAATTGCTGGCCCAGCATCCGCATATCCGCGAGGCCTATGTCGTCGGCGTGCCCGACCGGGTGCGCGGCGAGATCATCGTCGCCTTCGTCGATGCCAGCCGCAGGCTCGGCGAAGGCGAGGTGCGCGAATTCATCGAGGAGCGCGCCGCCTCGTTCAAGGTGCCGCATCACGTCTTCTTCCGCAGCGAGCAGCAACTGCCGCGCCTGGCCTCGGGCAAGGTCTCGAAGGTGAAGCTGATGGAGGATGCGATGGCGGAGTTGGGGGCGTGAAAAGTCGCTGACAAGCGGCAGAATGCCCGTAGAAGCCCTCATCCTGAGGAGCGCCTGAAAGGCGCGTCTCGAAGGACGGGGGCGATACGCCGCAGCCGCTCAGCGTGTAGCTGGCTGTCGTGCGGTGGAGAGTTGTGAGCCTGACGCCCCCCGTCCTTCGAGACGCCTGCTGCGCAGGCTCCTCAGGATGAGGGCTTCTGATAGGTTGGCGTAGCTTGCAAAGCCCTAGCATCCGCTGATAATCAGCCCAACACACAGTCGATGCAGGGAGAGCCACCGTGGATTTCAGATATGTCGGCCGCTCGGGCCTGCGCGTTTCCACGCTCGGCATCGGCTGCAACAATTTCGGTGGACGCAACGACGAGGCCAGTTCGCGCAAAGTGATCGACGCGGCGCTTGATGTCGGCGTCAACTTCTTCGATACGGCCGATGTCTATCCGATCACGCAATCCGGCGCGTCGGAAGAAATCATCGGCCGCGCGCTCGGCGCGCGCCGCAAGAACGTGGTCATCGCCACCAAGTTCGGCCTGCCGATGGACCGTTCCGCGACGCCGCCGAACGGCTCGCGCAGCTATGTCATCTCGGCCGTCGAGGACAGCCTGAAGCGGCTCAACACGGACTTCATCGATCTCTTTCAGTATCACTTTCCCGATCCGCACACGCCGGTCGAGGAAACCCTGCGGGCCCTCGACGATGTCGTGCGCCAGGGCAAGGTGCGCTACATCGGTATTTCCAACATGGCGACGTGGCAGGTGGTCGATGCGCTGCATGCGTCGAAGGCGCTTGGCACCGAAACCTTCATCTCAAGCCAGAACCAGTACAGCCTGCTGGTGCGCGATGTGGAAGCCGAGCTGATGCCGGCGCTCAGGCACCACGGCCTGGGCCTGCTGCCGTTCTTTCCGCTGGCGGGCGGCTTCCTCTCGGGCAAGTACCGCCGCAACATGGCGCTACCTGCAGGCTCCCGGCTGACCAAAAGCGAACAGCTTGCCGGCATGTTCCTGAAGGATGCGAATTACGAAATCGTCGAGCGCCTCGATAGCTTCTGCGACAGCCGTGGCATCACACTGCTGCAACTGGCGTTCCGCTGGCTGCTGGCCCACGACGTGGTGCCGAGTGTGATTGCGGGAGCCAGCACGCCGGAGCAGGTGCAGCAGAATGCCGAGGCTGTGGCGGGACGTTTGAGCGACGGGGATATGGCGGAGATCGAGAAGATCGCGGGGAATGCGCCAAACAGATTCTGGGTGCATTAGGCCGATTGCGATCTTCATCTGTTGGCACATCCCAAGCCCTCATCCTGAGGAGCAACGCGTAGCGTTGCGTCTCGAAGGACGAGGGAGTTGGTAGGGCGAGGCTGACGCCCCGTCCTTCGAGACGCGCCCTTCAGGCGCTCCTCAGGATGAGGGCTCCTTAAAATGCAGTACAACTTGCAGACAAGAATGGCGCCAATTCATTCTCTGAATTGGCGCCATTGATCGAGCCTGCAAGTTGCCGGCGAACTCTAAATTCGCCGGCGCGCTATTATCTCAGCTACACCCCGTCGTGCTGCCGCACGTGTCGCACTTCAAACACGTCCCGTTCCGCACCAGAGTAAAATTCTGGCATTCGGGGCAGGCTTCGCCGACATAGCCTTTCATGCGGGCTTCGGCGCGGCGGTCGGCGGTGGCGTCGCGGGGCGCGGCCGACTGCCAGTTGAGCGTTGCCGTCACATCGAGCGTCGTCTGCAACGCCTGCGTCGCAGGCGCTTCCGGCTGGCGGGCGAAGCTTACCAGTTCGTTGCCGTGGTCGGTGCCAGTCTTCACCAGCATCAGGCGGTCCTGCTTGCCGCGCACGAAGCCCGAGGAGACGAGCGGGGCGTTGCGGCCCTGGTCCTCGGCGCCGCCGCCGATGGCGGTGGAGCCGATCTCGGCCGGGTCGACGTGGGCGAGGTCGTTGCGGTTCAGGTAGGAGATGGCGAGTTCGCGGAACACGTAGTCGAGGATCGACGTGGCGTTCTTGATCGCCTCGTTGCCCTGCACGAAGCCGGCCGGCTCGAAACGCGTGAACGTGAAGGCGTCGACATATTCCTCCAGCGGCACGCCGTATTGCAGGCCGACCGAGATGGCGATGGCGAAGTTGTTCATCAGCGAGCGGAAGGCGGCGCCTTCCTTGTGCATGTCGATGAAGATTTCGCCGATGCGGCCGTCGTCATATTCGCCGGTGCGGAGATAGACCTTGTGGCCGCCGACGACGGCTTTCTGGGTATAGCCCTTGCGGCGATCGGGCAGGCGTTCGCGTTCGCGCGTGCGCTCGACCCGCTCGACGATGCGCTCGACGATCTTCTCGGCCACGGCCGAGGCGCGTGCGGCGTTCGGCAGTTGCACGATCTGCTCGACCGCATCTTCCTCGTCGTCGCTGTCGTCGGCGATGAGTTGCGAGTTCAGCGGCTGCGACAGTTTCGAGCCGTCGCGATAGAGCGCATTGGCTTTGAGGCCGAGACGCCACGACAGCTTGTAGGACTCCTTGCAATCCTCCACCGTCGCATCGTTCGGCATGTTGATCGTCTTGGAGATCGCGCCGGTGATGAAGGGCTGCGCCGCCGCCATCATGTGGATGTGGCTGGCAACCGACAGATACCGCTTGCCGGTGCGGCCGCACGGGTTGGCGCAATCGAACACGTTGTAGTGCTCGGCCTTCAGGAAGGGCGCGCCTTCAAGCGTCATGGCGCCGCAGACATGGGTGTTGCAAGCCTCGATCTCGGCGCGCGAGAAGCCGAGATGCGTCAAGAGTTCGAAGGCCGGATCGTCGAGCTTCTCCTGCGGCACTTTCAGGGTGCCGGTGAGGAAGTCGGCGCCGAGCGTCCACTTGTTGAAGACGAACTTGATGTCGAAGGCGCCGGCCAGCGACTTGCCGAGCGTTTCGATCTTCTCGTCGGTGAAGCCACGCGCCTTCAACGTCGCATTGTTGATGGCGGGCGCCTGGGCCAGCGAGGCGTGGCCGACCGCATAGGCTTCCATTTCGGCGATCTGCGCGGGCGAGTAGCCGAGCACGCGCAGGGCTTCCGGCACGGCGCGGTTGATGATCTTGAAATAGCCGCCGCCGGCGAGCTTCTTGAACTTCACCAGGGCGAAGTCGGGCTCGATGCCGGTGGTGTCGCAATCCATGACGAGGCCGATCGTACCGGTGGGGGCAACGACGGTCACCTGCGCATTGCGGTAGCCGTGTTCCTCGCCCTTGGCGAGCGCCCGGTCCCAGGCGGCCTTGGCGCGTTCCGACATGGCGGCGCCGTTGGCGCCGAGCTTCGCGAGGGAAGCGTGGTCAAGCGGCACCGGCGTCACGGCGAGCTTCTCGTAACCCTCGCTCAGGCCGTGGGCGGCGCGGCGATGGTTGCGGATGACGCGCAGCATGTGCTGGGCATTCGGCTTGTGGCTGGGGAAGGGGCCCAGCTCCTTCGCCATTTCGGCGGAGGTCTCGTAGCAGACGCCGGTCATGATGGCGGTGAGGGCGCCGACGATGGCGCGGCCTTCGGCGCTGTCATAGCCGAGGCCCGACGACATCAGCAGGCCGCCGACATTGGCATAGCCGAGGCCGAGCGTGCGGTAGTCGTAGGAGAGGCGGGCAATTTCCTTCGAGGGGAACTGCGCCATCATCACCGCGATTTCGAGCACCAGCGTCCACAGGCGCACGGTGTGCTCATAGGCGGCCACATCGAACACGCCGGTCGTCGCGTCGCGGAACTGCAGCAGGTTCAGCGAGGCGAGGTTGCAGGCCGTGTCGTCGAGGAACATGTATTCCGAGCACGGGTTCGACGCGATGATCGGGCCTGACGCCGGGCAGGTGTGCCAGTCGTTGATGGTGGTGTGATACTGAATGCCGGGATCGGCCGAGGCCCAGGCGGCATAGCCGATCTTTTCCCAGAGATCGCGGGCCTTCAACGTCTTGTGGACCTTGCCGTCGATGCGACGGATCAGGTTCCACGGCTCGTCGTTCTCGACGGCGCGCAGGAAGTCGTCGGTGACGCGCACCGAATTGTTGGAGTTCTGGCCGGCGACCGTGAGATAGGCTTCCGAATCCCAGTCGGTGTCATAGGTGTCGAACTTGATTTCGGTGTAGCCCTGCCGCGCGAACTGGATGACTCTCTTCATGTAGCCGTCCGGCACCGCATCGCGGCGCGCCATCTTGATGGCCTTCTTCAGCGCCGGATTCATTTCCGGGTTGAAGCAGTCGTCGCCCGAGCCTTCGCAATTCACGCAGGCCTTCAGCACGGCGGCCATGTGCTTCTTGACGATCTTGGAGCCGGTGACGAGGGAGGCGACCTTCTCCTCTTCCTTCACCTTCCAGTCGATATAGGCCTCGATATCCGGGTGGTCGGCGTCGACCACCACCATCTTCGCGGCGCGGCGCGTGGTGCCGCCCGATTTGATGGCGCCGGCGGCGCGATCGCCGATCTTGAGGAAGGACATCAGGCCGGAGGATTTGCCGCCGCCCGACAGCCGTTCGTTCTCGCCGCGCAGGCGCGAGAAGTTGGAGCCGGTGCCCGAGCCATATTTGAAGAGGCGCGCCTCACGTACCCACAGGTCCATGATGCCGCCTTCGTTGACGAGATCGTCGGCGACGGACTGGATGAAACAGGCATGCGGCTGCGGATGCTCGTAGGAGCTCTTGGATTTGGTCAGCTTGCCGGTGAACGGATCCACATAATAATGGCCCTGGCCGGGGCCATCGATGCCATAGGCCCAGTGCAGGCCGGTGTTGAACCATTGCGGCGAATTCGGCGCGGCGATCTGCTGCGCCAGCATGTAGCGCATCTCGTCGAAGAAGGCCTGGGCATCGTTTTCGGTGTCGAAATATTTGCCCTTCCAGCCCCAATAGGTCCAGGTGCCGGCCAGGCGGTCGAACACCTGGGTCGAGGTCATCTCGCCGCCGTAGCGGGCGTCCTTGGGCAGGGCTTCAAGGGCTGATTCATCGGCGACCGAGCGCCACAGGAAAGACGGGACGTCGTTTTCTTCGACCTTTTTCAGACGGGCAGGGACCCCCGCCTTGCGGAAGTATTTCTGGGCGATGACATCGCAGGCGACCTGGCTCCAGCCGGCGGGCACGTCGATGCCGTCGAGCAGGAAAACGACGGATCCGTCCGGGTTGCGGATCTCGGATTTCGCCTTGCGGAACTGAATGTCTGCGTAAGGCGACTGATTGGCTTTGGTGTAACGACGTTCGATCCGCATTTTATTCCCCCAATGACGCAGGCGGACAGGCCCGCGTGAGGCCAAACCAGCCCCGCTCTCTATCTGACTAAGTCCCCGAAACTGTTGGGCCGTTTTCCGGTCCCGATACGCGTGATGGAGGCGGGTTTCCGGCGCTTCAAGCGTCCGTTTTTCTTCGCCGTCCATCTGTCATAAAAATGCGCCTTTTGGAGGCAGGCGTCAAGAAGTAGTAGTTAACTTGACGTAGAGGCGCAAAATGTAGTGGGGCGCCTGTGGACAGTGGGGATTCGCCGCTGACCGGAGCGCAAGTGTCTGACGAGTCGCGATTTTCGGCAAGGCGGATTTCGGTGCTGTGGGACGGAATCAGCCAGCCTTACCTGTTAGCAACGATTAACCATACCGGCGCTCGCCTGCTGTCGAGGCGGTCCGTCCGCCCTGGCCTGGGGACAGCTTCGGCCCAACGAACCCCCGGGCTCGAATATTCAGCCCCTAGATTCAGGCAGTTGCCGGAGAATCGATGTCCGGAGCGTGGGACGCGCGGGTTACGACCCTCTCCAGGGCTGGGGAATACCGGACAAAATATTTTTGCCCCCGGTGCGGGGATTGCTGCTCTGTGGAAATTGCATTGGGAAAAACCTCGCGCACCGTCCGGGTTCACGAATGCGCGACAGTCTATCACCATGTCGTGGGAAGACAGATTATGGCTCAAATTCCTGTTTTACGTTCGGGCATGGCGAATCTATCGCCCCTCTTTGGAGCCCGTAATGTCGCAAGTTGTTCAGACGAATTCGAAACTGTTCATTCCCGCCCTCGATCGTCTCTATACGCCCCTGGCTGATGTCGCCGACGTGCTGTTGCGCGTGCTGGTCGGCGGCCTGTTCATTCCGCATGGTTATGCCAAGCTTTTCACCGATACCGACAAGTTCATCGCGTTTTTCGGCAAGCTCGGCTTCAGCTCGCCGGTTTTCATGACTTATTTCATCGGCTCGCTGGAGTTTTTCGGCGCTATCGCCATCATCCTGGGGCTGTTGACCAGGCCGTTGGCCTTCATGCTTTTCGTCAACATGGCTGTCGCCGCGGCAATGGTGCATCTGCCCAAAGGGTGGGGCGTTTCCAGCGGCGGTGCGGAATATGTCGTCGCCCTGGCCGGTATCGCGCTGATCCTCGCCATGCGCGGCGGCGGCCGCTGGTCGCTCGACCGGGCTCTGTTCGGCCGCGAAATCTGATCGTCGAAATCTGCCAGCACAGGGCGGGCTGTGCTGGACAGATGCGAGCGCGCTCGCCATAGTCCGCCCGAATTCTAATCGATTGAGATGGGTCGCAGCCGATGAAATGGCTTCTGCAGTTCTTCACCTGGTGGAGTGGCCAGACGTTGAATACGCGCTTCAATACCTGGCGGACGGGCGAGTTCGTCGGCCAGGATGAGTTCGGCAACGTCTATTATAGAACGCGCGGCGGCCGCATCGATCCGGCGCTCGGCTTCGAGCGCCGCTGGGTGATCTACCCCGGCGAAAGCGAAGCCTCGAACGTGCCGCCGGGCTGGTACGGCTGGCTCCACCACACGGCCAAGGAGCCGCCGACGCGGGAAAACTACAAGCCGCGTGAGTGGCAACTGCCACATCTGCCCAACATGACGGGAACGCCGGCCGCCTATCGTCCGCCGGGCTCGACGCTCAACTCGGGCGTGCGGCCGGCCGCGACCGGCGACTACAAGCCATGGTCGCCGGGCGCCTGACGACTTCGGGGTGGCGCCTGCTGCCTTACGCTTGCTGCAATTCCCCGCCAAAAGCGCCAAGATTATCAAGCAGGTTATCAGCAGGATTTTCAGAGCGTCGCTTTGGTTGTCCGATAAGGACATGGTAAAGACGCCCGGTCGCTATAGCCGAATCCTTGTTGGAGCTGCGACCTGAGGCGGGATCCATCGCGGCGATGGAATTTGGAATGGCGAATCGCGGGATGATTTTGCGGCATATGATCATCGCTGCGACGGCGGCAGCTTTCACCATCGGTGTGGCGCCGGCGGCTTTCGCCGACCGTATCAAACATCCCACCGCCGTCTTCGCCGGGCTCGACAAGATCACCGGCCGCATCATCAGTTTCGATGTCGCGATCGATGAGACAGTGCAGTTCGGCTCGCTGCAGATCACACCGCGCGCCTGCTATACACGCCCGCCGACCGAGGCGCCGCTGACGACAGGCTTCGTCGAGGCTGACGAGATTACCAGCGGCAACGAAGTCAAGCGCATCTTCGCCGGCTGGATGTTTGCCGCAAGCCCGGGCCTGCACGGCATCGAGCACCCGGTCTATGACGCCTGGCTGACCGACTGCAAGGGCGGCAAGGAAGTCATTCCCGATCCGACGCCGGCAAAGCTTGAAGAGCCGAATTCGCCGCCGCCGCCGCCCAAGCCCGGAACCGTGCCGCGGCCGCGCGTGCCGCGCGTCGACCCGAATGCGCCGGCGCCGCGCCAGATCCGCCCCAGCCTGCCGCCGCAGGATGCTAACGCCCTGCCGCAGCCGGTACCGCAACCGTTTCCTCAGCCGGCGCCGCAGCCGCTGCCACGTGCACCCGTCCGCAGCAATGCACCTCCGGGCCTGATCCCGCCGGGCGACATCCCGTTCGACAACAGGCGGTAAGTCCGGACTCGTCCTTAATTCATCATCGCCTGCTGAATCTGCACGCAGGCGCCGAGCACGCCTCCGTAGACCGCTTGCGCGATCAACGTGACGAGCGCCGTTTGGGCGCCGTAGTTCACCGCCAGAAAGCCCGGAGGCTCCATCTGGCGCCGGGCCGTGACGCCATGATGCTCGGACGCCATCCGTGGATGCACATAAGGCAGCAGCGGAATGGCGCAGACCAGCAGAAAGGCGCCGTGGACGAGGCCGACGATGGCGCCAAGCCACCACGTGTAGATGCCCACGCTGGCAAAAAACAGGAAGTAAAGGAAGGCAAACAGCCATCCGCCAAGCATGTAGAGTGCGAAGCCGATCACGGTTGCGTTGCTGCGGCGGCCGCTGAAGGCGGAGCCCATGATGAATGGCAGGCTCATACGGGAGAAGCCGAAACCCCGGCTGGCTTCGAGGATCGTAGTCATGCAGACCGTCGCGATGAGCCCCCACAGCATCAGGGATTGAGACATGAGCATGGTCATGATTTCACCTCTTGCGCCGACACAGGACGGGCCTGTTCGAGCGCGAGCGCGGAGTTGATCAGGCCGACGTGCGTAAATGCCTGCGGAAAGTTGCCGAGCGCCTCGCCCGAGACAGCATCTATCTCCTCGGCGAAGAGGCCGACATCGTTGCCAAACGACAGCAGATGGACAAAGCGTTTCTCCGCTTCGGCGAATTCGCCCCGCATCGCAAGTTGCTGGATCGCCCAGAAGCTGCAAATTCCGAACGTTCCTTCATTCTTGCGAATATCGGTGGCTTCGGGTTCGTAACGGCTCAGCAGGCCGTTCTTTGCGAGCTTGTCGCAGATGAGCGAGAACGTCGATGCCACACGTTCATCTGACGCTTCGCGATAACCCATGACGGGCATCAGCAACAGGCTCGCATCGAGGCGATCGCTTCCGAAAAATTTGGAATAGGCGTTGAGGGACGCATTGAAGCCGAGGTCTTCCACGACCTGATAAATCGCGTCCCGCTCGCGCTGCATCGAGGTGACATCATCCAGAACGAGGGTGTGATCGTTATGCATCTTGATCAGGCGATCGAGAGCGACCCAGCACATGACCTTGGAGAAAGTGTAGTGGTGCTGTCGGCCGCGCTTCTCCCAGATGCCGCTATCGGGCTCGCGCCATTTCCTGCAGACGATATCGCCGACTCCCTTCAGCATGCGGGCGTCCGCCGCATCGAGGCGCCCGCCGGCGACGCTGAAGACCCACGCCGCATGGACGACCTCGCCATAGACATCGAGCTGTTGCTGGCTGTGCGCGCCGTTGCCGATCCGCACAGGCCGCGAATTGCGATAGCCGGACAAATGCGTGAGTTCGGACTCTTCAAGATTTTGGCGGCCGTAGATATCGTACATGATCTGCAATCGTGGCTGTGTCTGCCGTGTTGCATGCAGAAGCCAGGTCAGGAAGGCGCGGGCGTCGTCGGTGATGCCAAGGCCGACCAGCGCTTCCATGGTCATGCCGGCGTCGCGAAGCCAGCAATAACGATAGTCCCAGTTGCGGCTGCCGCCCAGTTCTTCCGGCAAGGATGTCGTGGGCGCGGCAATGATCGCACCTGAAAGAATGAACGTCATCAGTTTCAACGTTACGGCGCTGCGAACGACCTGCGGCCGGTACGGACCCTTGCAGACGACCTGCGCGGACCATTTGCGCCACCAGGCCAGCGTCTGTTCCAGGCGGTCGTTGGCTTCGGCGCCCAGCGGCGGGATGATCGCCATTTCACCCTGACTGTACGCGAGGCTGACGTAGTGGCGTTTGCCTTCTCCGATCGTGAACGCAGCTTCGATGGCGGTTGCGTGCAGCGAGAAATCGAGATCGCTGTGCACGTTCAGGATTTCATTCTTCCAAAGATAGGCCCAGCCAAGACGGCCGCGTCGCTTCGGTACCTTCTTTGTGCGGGCGTAGTCGGGGCGCGGATCAACCAGCGCGGCAAAGGGTACCGTGCCCTTGATGCCTTCGATGATACGCAAGACCTCCCGCATGGGCCGGACGGTGCCGATGCCGTCCAGAACGGGAAGACAATCGAGCACGCGCGCCGATCCATCGTTCGTTTCGAAAATGGTTTCGAGCACGGCCGTGTCCTCGATGTAGCGGCGTGTCACAGTGAACGGCACGGAAGGGCGGATCGAACAACTGCCACCATTCGGATCGAGTAGTTTGGCGAAGACGGATGGTCCCGAATAGTGCGGCAGGCACAGCCAATCTATGGAGCCTGCATTGGAGACGAGCGCGGCGACACGGCAGTCGCCGATCAGAGCATAGTCCGATATTGCAGGAGGGGCATGTCCGGCGGATGCGGCGTCCGTGCGGCGCGCCTGGACAGCGAAATCGTGAGGATGCATTCATACGGCCTGATGAAGACAGCAAACATGTGTTCAACGCGCGGGAGGCCAATTCGGCGCATCGGAAAGTCCATCAAATTTTCGTGGTTTTCGGTCGGCACGACACAAAGAGCATCTGATTAAAAGTCAGAGGTCAAGCCGGCTCGCCTCACACCGGATTCCGGGCCAGCTCCATTAGCCTGCGGCAGTCGGCAGCAAGGCGGCGTTCGTTGAGGTGGTAACGTCTTGTGGCCGTTCCGCTTCCATGCCAGCAAAAAAATCCACCAGTGCGCGCGGCGCATCGGCCGCAAAACACATGTCCAGGCCCCGGGCAGATTCGTCGGCCGCCGCCGCGGCGCGCGGGAACATGGCGGCGTCGTAACGCGCCAGTGCGGCCTCGATGTCGTCGCCGTGTTCGATGAGGACTTGCGCCAGTTCGGTCGCGTCGAGCATGGCGAGGTTGGCTCCCTCGCCGGCAAACGGCGACATGAGATGCGCGGCGTCGCCCAGCAGGGTGACGCCCGGCCTGCGTACCCAGGAATGACCGATCGGCAGGGCATGGATCGGGCGCGGCACGATCGTATCATCGCAATAGCGGATGAGGTCGATCAGTCCGGCGCTCCAGCCGGTGAACTGTTTCAGCAGCGCGCCTCGGGCTGAATGCGCATCCGACCAGTCGATGCCGCAATCGAGCATCCAGTCCTGCGGGGCACGGAATGCGGCGCCCAGATGAATGTGCCGGCCGCCGTGGGCCAGCAGGGCCTTGTTGTCGGAAAGCGCGAAGAAGACGCCGGGGCCGACGCGCCCGGCCAGATCGGGATGGCGCTCACCGGCATCGGATATCTGCAGATCAACATAGGTGATGCCGCAATAGGCCGGCCGGGCAGGCGAGAGAAGGGAGCGCACTTTCGACCAGGCGCCGTCGGCGCCGACCAGCAGATCAGTCCCGATGCTGCTGCCCTTGGCGAAAGTCAGTTCATGCCGGCCGCCCTCGATCGAGCGAACGGCCGCGACCTTATGGCCCCAGGCGATCCGTCCAGGATCGAGTGAGGCGATGAGGAGGTTGCGCAGCTCAGTCCGGTCGATCTCGGGACGGCCGCCCGGGCCGGCATGATCGATGAAGATCGTGCCGGCCTTGTCGAGCACGCGCATGGCCTCGCCTTGCGGGCGGACGAGGCGCTCGAACTCTTCGTAAAGGCCGGCCTTGCGCAGGGCGAGCTGGCCGGACTTTTCATGCATGTCGAGGGAGCCGCCCTGCCTGCGGGCGTCGGCTGAGGCGTCGGCTTCGTAGACCGTGGCGTCGATGCCGTGCATCTGCAGGATGCGGGCGAGGACGAGGCCACCAAGGCCGCCGCCGACGATTGCGATGGAGCGGGGAGACATGATCGCTCCTATCGCGATATTGGGTGTGACGCGGCGGCGAGAATGCCGTCGAGGAGAACGTCGAAGGCCCAGTCGGAGCGCGCCGCACCGTTGCCGGACATGAGTTCCGGGCCGAGCCGGGCGATGTGCGGGTAGCGCGCCGCATCGATGGCGACGACCCTGGCGGCCAGGGAAGAGAAGTCGCGGGCCTTTCGTGACGCCTGCCTCGGGTCGCCGTGTTCGACGGCGATGGCGGTCGGATAGAGCAACAGGACGTCGACGCCCCAGGCCGCCGCCTTGTCCGGCACGCCGCCTTCGGCGAGCAGGGCGAGGATCGCGTCGACCATGGCCATGTAGTTTGGGCCGCTGGGCTGGGTGGAAAGCGCCATCCGGGCGATCTCGGGATGGGCGAAAAGGACATTCCGATAGCGGGTCAGCAGCGCCTTCAGCCGGTCCCGCCAGGGACCGGCCTGCCCATCCGGTGCAGCGCCTGCAGCACTGATCGGGCCGAGCAGGGCGTCGAGAATCTGCGCGTGCAGATCTCCTGTGTCGCGGACGTAAACATAGAGAGATGCCGGTCCGGTATCGAGCGCCGTGGCGATCCTGCGCATGGTCACCCTGCTCAAGCCTTCGTTGTGCAGGATCACGAGCGCAGCGTCGATAATGCCTTGCCGGGTCAGGGCGGGCTTGGCCGGACGTTCGCGCCGGCTGCGGGATGGATTGGCGGGGTCAATTGAGGACATACGCAAGTGTATCACGAACATGTTCGTTACGATAGTGTTCGTTACCCGACTGCCCAACCCCGGCCGCCCCACCTTCATGTTCCTGAAAAGAATCAGAAAAATGTGATAAGTCGCTTGGATTGTTTGAAGATTTTGCGCTGATTAAGTCTCGCGTCAGCCACGCACGGCCGCAAGCGCCTCAAGGCCTCCGATCGTCTGTCCCTTCGGCCAGACGTAGAAATCGCCGGCCATGCCCAGGGCCTGGTCAAGCCGGGCGTGATAGTCTGCGCGAGGGATTTCGATGGCACCTAGGGAGATCAGGTGCGGTGTCACGAATTGCGTGTCGAGCAGGCGGAAGCCGCCCCGGCGCAGCCGGGCGACAAGATGGACGAGCGCCACTTTCGAGGCGTCGGTTTCGCGATGGAACATGCTCTCGCCGAAGAAGGCGCCGCCGATGGCGACTCCGTACAGACCGCCGACCAGCGCTCCAGCCTGGTTGCGGGCTTCGACCGTGTGGACATAGCCTTGTTCGAAGAGCTTGCGGTAGAGGCGGCGGATGCGGGCGTTGATCCAGGTGTTGGAGCGGGCAAGGCCGGCGCCGAGCCCGGCGCAACCATCGATCACTGCGTCGAAGTCCTGGTCAACCTGGATTTCAAACCGGTCCGAGCGCACTGCCTTGGCGAGCGAGCGGGATACGCGCAGGCCGTCGAGCGGAAAGATGCCCCGATGCTCGGGATCGACCCAGAAAAGCGACGGATCATCGGCGCTCTCGGCCATCGGGAACATGCCGACCGAATAGGCGCGCAGCAACAGGAGCGGCGTGATCTCGTGGAAGGGGCTGGTTTCCGTCATGAACCTGCAACTCGACGGCTACAGCGTTTTCCGATCCGCTCGGATCGGAAAGACGCGCTTGTTCTCCTGAAACGAGCATTTTCTCCCGCGAACACGCAAACACATCGCTCGAAAATGCTCTGGCGCTGCTCCAGTCTACCGCGCTTTGCGGCGATAGAAAGTCGGGCCGCGATCCGCGATCAGGCGCGATCCATCAGCGTCTGGTCGATCAACGTCGGGTCCATTCCACCATTGGCCAGGAACTTCTCCAGCCAGTGAATGTCGTAATGGCCGTTCTGCATGTCGGCGTTGCGGACCAGGGTGCGGAACAGCGGCAAGGTCGTTTCGATGCCGTCGACGATGAATTCGTCCAGCGCGCGGCGCAGGCGAAGCAGCGCTTCGTTGCGGGTGCGGCCGTGGACGATCAGCTTGCCGACGAGCGAATCGTAATACGGCGGGATCGTATAGCCCTGGTAGACGGCGGAATCGACGCGCACGCCGAGGCCGCCAGGCGGGTGATAATAGCTGATTTTGCCGGGCGAAGGCCGGAACGTGGCGTGATGCTCGGCATTGACGCGGCATTCGATGGCATGGCCGGTGAGGCGCACGTCTTCCTGGCGGATCGTCAGCGGCGATCCGGCGGCGATCTTGATCTGTTCGTTGACCAGATCGATGCCGGTGATCATTTCCGTCACCGGATGCTCGACCTGAATGCGCGTGTTCATCTCGATGAAATAGAAGTGGCCGTCCTCGTAGAGGAATTCGATCGTGCCGACGCCGAGATATTGCATCTCGCGCATGGCCTTGGCGACGATCTCGCCGATGCTCTCGCGCTCGGAGGCATTGAGGGCGGGCGAGGGGCCTTCCTCCCACACCTTCTGATGGCGGCGCTGCAGCGAGCAGTCGCGTTCGCCAAGGTGAATGGCATTGCCCTTGCCGTCGCCGAGCACCTGGATCTCGATGTGGCGCGGCGTTTCCAGATATTTCTCGAGATAGACGGCGTCGTCGCCGAAGGCAGCCTTGGCTTCGGTGCGGGCCGTCGCCAGCGCGTCCGACAGATCGTCTGCCGTGCGTGCCACCTTCATGCCGCGACCGCCGCCGCCGGCCGCCGCCTTGACCAGCACCGGAAAGCCGATGTCGCTGGCGACGCGCATCGCTTCCGCATCGTCGGTGATGCCGCCGTCGGAGCCGGGCACGCAGGGAATGCCGAGACGGCGCGCCGTCTTCTTGGCTTCGATCTTGTCGCCCATGGTGCGGATGTGTTCGGCCTTGGGGCCGATGAAGGTGACGCCGTGTTCGGTGCAGATGTCGGCGAAGCGGGCATTCTCCGACAGAAAACCATAGCCCGGATGCAGCGCGTCGGCGCCGGTGATTTCGCAAGCGGTGAGCAAGGCCGGAATGTTCAGATAGCTCTCGCGCGCCGGCGGCGGGCCGATGCAGACCGACTCATCCGCCAGCTTGACGTGCATGGCCTCGGCGTCGGCGGTCGAATGAACGGCGACGGTGGCGATGCCGAGCTCCTTGGCGGCGCGCAGGATGCGCAACGCGATTTCACCACGGTTGGCAATGAGGATCTTGTCGAACATCGGCGCGCTTTGCTCCGTCATTCGATCACGAGAAGCGGCGCGCCATATTCTACCGGTTGGCCGTCATCGACGAACAGTGCCGTGACGGTGCCGGCGCGCGGCGCGACGATCTCGTTGAACGTCTTCATCGCTTCGACAAGCATGATCTTCTCGCCGGCTTTCACGACGCTGCCGATTTCAACGAACGGCTTCGAATCCGGGCTCGGGCGGCGGTAGGCGGTACCGACCATGGGCGATTTGATGGTGCCGGGATGATCGGCGGCGGCTTCCGCGGCAACCGGAGCAACGGCCACCGGCATCGGCGGCGGCGCGATGACGCTCTGCGGCGGACTGTAAGAGACCTGCGTAGCCATCTGGCGCGACACGCGCACGCGAATGCCGTCCTGTTCGACTTCGATCTCGGACAGATCGAGCTTTCCCAGAATCGCACCCAGTTCCTCGACCAGCGCCGTGTTGAACCCGGGCTTGTCGTCTTCAGGCTTATTGGTCATTCGCGATCTACTCTTCTTGTTGTCTCGACAAGTTCTGTCTTGATGTGGCTATCAGCGCGTAAAGCGCCAGCTCGTAGGACAGCGGACCGAAGCCCAGAATGACACCCTTTGCGACCGGAGCGATCAGCGAACGGTGGCGGAAATGTTCGCGCGCGTGAACATTCGACAGGTGCACTTCGATAACGCTGGCCTGCGCGCCGACGATGGCGTCGCGCAGCGCGACCGACGTATGGGTATAGGCGCCCGCATTCAGAATGATGCCGGCGCCGGCGCTTCCCGCCTGATGAATCCAGTCGACCAGGTCGCCCTCGTGGTTGGACTGGCGGAAAACCAGTTCGATCCCGGCGTCGCGCGCCTTGGCGCCGAGATGCTGTTCGATATCTCCGAGCGTCTCGGACCCATAGATCGCCGGCTCCCGCGTTCCCAGCAGGTTGAGGTTCGGCCCGTTGAGAACGTGAACAGCAAGGAGCGGGGACTGCATTGGGATAAGGCTCGAGAGAAGCGGCGCGGGCGAAGCTTGCCCATCGAGACGCCCTCATAGCCCGGTTGGCCGGTGGAGGAAAGGGGAAGGCCGCCCGGCCGCCGTTTTCCCACGAAAACGGCAGGTTCGGCGCGGATTCGGGCGCTTCTTAAGGGAGAAGAACAAAAGAGAACAAAAAAGAACAAACCATGAAAATTTTGCGTGCAATCGAGCCGGGGCTGCGGCATGATTATTTTTAGACCCGACCTTCTGTCGGGCAGGCCGGGGAGTTCAACATGTCGAAAGCATCGATTTATCTGCCTGTTTTTGCCTTTGCCGCAGGCGTGGCGAGCGTAAGTTTTGCCAAGGACGTCACCGTCCGCCGCACCACGGAGCCGGGCCAGCCGGTCGAGGTCTGGAGTCATTCGTCGACCCGCGCCGATTGCGCCACCAAGGCGCCGGTCGTGACCGTCATCCAGCAACCGGCCAACGGAACCGTCGCGGTGTCCGAGGGACCACGGCAATTGACCGGGAACAAGGGCGATTTCGCCAAGTGCAACGGCCAGACCGGCTATGGCGCGAAGATCGTCTATCAGCCGAAAGCCGGCTACAGCGGCCAGGATGGGCTGCGCTACAGCGTCCGCTATGAATCCGGCACCGAAATGGTCGTCATTGCCCAGGTGAGGGTCGGAGCAGCGCCGCCGCGCAGTGACGAGGGCTGGCACAGCCCGCAGGCCTCGGCCCAGGCGGCTTCCGTCCAGGCAGCCGCCGGCCGATAGGCTGGCGCTGAGCCGATCGAGCGCTCAGATGCAGGCGGTTTTACCGCATTTGCGCAGATTGTCGATCTTGCCCTGCAATTGCTCGGCGCCGACGGCGCCGACCACAACCTCATCGCCGACTACGTAGGACGGCGTGCCGTTCATGCCGAGCGTGTCGGCGATCTTCATCACTTCGGCGAGGCCGGAGCGCACGTCGTCGCTCTTCATGTCCGCCTGCAGTTTGTCCATATCAGCGCCGGCTTCCTGCGCCATGGAAAGCGCCTGGGCGCGTCCGGTCTGGCCGCGCGAGGCGAGCAGCTTCTGGTGGAAGTCCCAGTATTTCCGGCCGTCGAACTGCTTATGCAGGGCAAGCGCCACCTGCGCCGCTTCGACCGAGCCCGGCCCCAGAACCGGGAATTCCTTGAGCACGACGCGGACGTCGGAATTGTCCTTCATGATGGTCGCCAGATCCTCGACCGCATGTTTGCAGTAGCCGCAGTTGTAGTCGAAGAATTCGACGAGCTGGATCTTGCCGTCCGGATTGCCGAGCACGGTCTGGAACCTGGAGCTGAAAATCTGCGGGCTGAGGTCGGCCACCGCCTGCTGCTTCTTGGATTCCTCCTCGGCTTTCGAGGCGCGCTCCATTTCCTCAAGGGCCAGGCGCACGACCGCCGGATTGTTAAGCAGGTAATCCTTGATGATGGCTTCGACCTGGCCGCGCTCCGGCGGCATCATGCTGCCACGCACCAGCATGCCGGCGGCGAAGGTGCAGGCGACACCGACGACAATCGTGGCTGCGCGCACCGGCCAGGAGTTGAAAAAGCTCATTTGATTCGCCTTGATGATCGTCGTGAATTGACTGATTTGCTGTTTTTTATAGGCCGAAAGTGTTGAAATCGCGAACGCGTGACGAACACGATGGCGTGAGGGCGCTGGCTCTCGTTTACGTCGGCGGCCGATAGTTGAGAATGTCGTCGGCCTTCAGCCAGCCCGGCGAATTTTCCTTGAATTGCCGCTTGGCGCGGTCGGCCTGGGTCCGGGATTCGACGAATTTGCCCATGATAAACAGGCCTTGCGCGGCGGCGAGCATGGCGTTGGCCTGGTCGCCCTTGCGCTCGTAGGCCATCGACAGGAACTGAAAGGCGTCGGCGTTGTCGTCTTCTTCCTGGGTTGCCCGGGCAAGGATTTTGATCGCCTCGCCGGCATTGGCCGGATTGTTGGTGGCAACATAGGCGTGGCCGAGCATGACGCGGATGGGCACGCCATGTGGTGCCAGGGCTGCGGCGCGCTTCAGCGGTTCGATCGCCTGTCCGGCACGGCCGGCCTCCAGCAGGGTCTGGCCTTTCAACTCGTGGAAATAGGCGTTGTTGGGCTGCGTGGCGAGCAGCGCATCTTCCTGCGCCAGGGCGTCGGGCAGGCGGCCGGCGCGGTAGGCGATGATGGCGCGGGCGTAGCGCGCCGGCAGCGATGTATCGCTCAGCGGATAGCGGCGGCCGATTTCCGCCGTATTGCCGATGAAGGCGACGATCTTGGCGCGCACCATGTCATGGCGCGCCTGCAGGGCGGGGGGATCCTTGGCGTCGAAATAGGGGCCCTTGTGCGCCTGGTCCTGCAGGTTGGAAATGCGCTCCGCCGGCAGCGGATGCGACAGCAGATAGGGATCGATCCCCTGGGACTTGAACAGCATGTCGTTCTGGAACCGCTCCATCGTCGTCAGCAGTCCGCGCGGCGACTGGCCGGTGGCGTTGAGGTATTTGACCGCGGCGATATCGGCGGCCTGTTCCTCGCCGCGCTGATAGGACAGCATGGCGCGGCGCACCATTTCCTGGGGGCCGAGAATGGCGCCCATGGTGCCGACGCCGTCGGAGCCGACATTGCGGTTGCGCGCGGTGCCGACCACGGCGCCGGCGCCCATCAGCATGCCGGCGACGGCGTAGATCTGGGCGTTGGCGAGTTCCATGCGCTGGCGGGTCAGGTGGCCGCCGGCGATATGGCCGCTTTCATGGGCGAGGACGCCGATCAGTTCGTTCGGCGTCTTGGCCTCCATGATGGCGCCGAGATTGATGAAAATCTTGCGGCCGTTGGCGACGAAGGCATTGAAGGTCCGGTCGCCGACCAGGACGATCTTGGTGGCGCCGGCATTGATCTTGGCGGCACGGAAGATCGGTGCGGTGTAATCGCGCATCAATTGCTCGATTTCGGCGTCCCGGATGATGCTGCCGTTATTGATGTCCTGTGCCCGCGCCATGTCGCCTGACAGCAGCGTCAGGATGCAGCCGGCAGCGGCGGCAAAGACTTTGCCCGGACGCGGCCACCTGCTAGAGCACCCTGCGAAAACCTGGATACCGGCTTTTCGCAAAAACGATGCGATCTCAAAAGAATTCGGAACGCCGCGTGATTCCATAGGAACGCCCGGCGCGCCGGGGCTGCGGCGGTCGGCGGATGGCTGGCGATCGGACATGCAGTTCCTCGCGGCTCCCTGGGGTCTTGCGTTCACTTGGTTTTGGTCAAAAGAGGCAGTCATTATGGCGACAGAACGGCGGCAGCAAAAGGGTGCACAGCCGCGCCCGGCGGGCGGGTCGTTGCGCAGCCGCATCGCGCCGTTTCTGGCGATGGAGGTGTTCAAGGAGGCGGCCGGCCTGGCGGCACAGGGGCGGCGGATCATTCGCATGGAGGCAGGCGAGCCGTCGACGCCGGTGCCGCGTATCGTCCGCGAGACGGCGATCGCGGCGCTCAACGCCGGCCCCATCGGCTATACGCAATCGCTCGGCCTGCCGTCGCTGCGTGCCCGCATCGCCCGTCATTACCAGGAGGTCTATGGCGTGCCGGTCCCGGCGGAGCGGGTTGCGGTCACCACCGGCTCGTCCGGCGGATTCATCCTGGCGTTCCTGGCCCTGTTCGATCCAGGCGCGCGGGTCGCCATCGCCGCGCCCGGCTATCCCGCTTATCGCAATATCCTCGAAGCCATCGGCGTCGAGGTGGTGACGCTTTCGACCAGCGCGCGTGATCGCCACGTCGTCACCGCCGCCATGATCGAGGCCGAGCATGCGCAGCGGCCGCTCGACGGCGTGCTGCTGATGAGCCCGGCCAATCCGAGCGGAACGATGATGGATGCAGCAACCCTGCGCGATATCTGCGAGGTCTGCGCCAGGCTCGATATCGCCTTCGTCTCCGATGAAATCTACCACGGCCTCACCTATGGCGAGCCGGCACAGACGGCGCTCGCGTTCGGCGATCGGCCCGTCGTGGTGAACTCGTTTTCGAAATATTACTGCATGACGGGCTGGCGGATCGGCTGGCTTGTTCTGCCGGAGGACCTCGTCCGCCCGGTCGAGCGGCTGGCGCAGAATTTCGCCATTTCGGCGCCGACGCTGAGCCAGATCGCCGCCGAGGCGGCCTTCGATGCGCGTGACGAACTGGAAGCCGTCAAGGCCGGCTATGCAAAGAACCGGGCACTGCTGATGGAAGAACTGCCGCGCATCGGGCTCGGCGATTTCCATCCCGTCGACGGCGCCTTCTACGTCTTTACCGATGTCAGCCGTTTCACCAACGACTCGCTCGATTTCTGCAGGCGCATGCTGAACGAGGCCGGCGTGGCGGCGACGCCGGGCGTCGATTTCGATCGCGAGCACGGTTCGAGCGCGGTGCGGTTTTCCTTCGCCGGATCGCATGAGGACATGGTCGAAGGCGTGAAGCGGCTGCGCGACTGGCTGCCCCGCGCCTGAGGCGGCGGCCGAGCAGGCACTTGGCAGTCTCGGCTCCTTGCGCGCATACTGGCGGCAACACGCGGGGAGGGAACCATGATCCTGAAAACAGAACTGCTTGGGCTGGGCGCATTGATCACGGCCGCCGCCGCACCCGTGCAGGCGCAGGATTTCTATGCCGGGCGGCAGGTCAACATGCTCATCGGCTCGGGCACAGGCGGCGGCTACGACACCTATGCGCGGCTCTTCATCCGGCACTGGCCGAAATATATTCCCGGCAATCCCACCATCGTGCCGCAGAATCTGCCGGCGGCGGGATCGCTGGTGGCGATGAACACGCTCGCCAATTCGTCGCCGCGCGACGGCTCGACCATCGGCGCGGTGCAGAACCATATCGGCGTCGAACCGTTCATGGGTGTCACCGGACCGGTGGAGAATGCCAAATACGATGGCCGCCAGATGAACTGGCTCGGCAGTGCCTCCAAGGAATATCCCTTGGTGGTGGTGACGGACAGTTCGAAGATCACCGATTTTCGTCAACTGCTGGAGAAGCCGGTCATCGTCGGGTCGAGCGGGGTGGCCACATCGGACACGGTCTATGCGCGTATCCTCAACGATTTCGTAGGCACCAAATTCAAGATCATCGATGGCTACAAGGACCAGCCGCAACTTGCGCTGGCGATGGAGCAGGGCGAGATCTCGGGCAGGGCCGGGTGGTTCCTGTCGAGCGTGATGACCACGCAAAGCACGCAGCTTGAACAGGGCAAGCTGCGCATCCTCGCGCAGGTCGCCGTCGACAAGCACCCCGACCTGCCGAATGTGCCGCTCGTCACCGATTTTATCGACAGTCCGGACAAGCGTGCCAAGCTGGAATTTTCGCTTGCCTGGCTGCCCATGGGCCGGCCCTATGTCGCGCCGCCGGGCGTGCCGGCCGACCGGGTGAAACTGTTGCGCGACAGTTTCATGCAGGCGGCGAAAGATCCGGAATTGCTGGCGGAGGCGCGGAAAATGAAACTTGAAATCAGTCCGCTTTCCGGCGAAGAGATCCAGGCGCTGATGACGCGGCTCTATGCGACGCCCAAGGATGTCGTCGACAGCGTGCGGTCGATCATGGTCGCCAAGTAGTCTATCAAACAATCTATATGGTTGGCAGTGATTTCGGGTGGAAACGCAATTGCATGGTCGGAACATAAATTGCGCTTTCTTCGCTTGACCATTACAGGCGCCGCCTCAGCGAGCGGTGCAGCAAGCTCATGAATATTTCCGATGTTCATCAGGCGCCGACCGAGCCGGCGCTGAGCAATCGCGAGGTCCGCTCGATCATGTTCGGCGTGATGACCGCGCAGATGCTGGCGGCCATCGACGTGACGATCATCAGCCCGGCGCTGCCGAGCATTGGCCGCGATCTTGGCGATGTGCATCTCCTGCCCTGGATCGTCACCGCCTATCTCATCGTCTCGACGGCGCTGACGCCGCTTTACGGCAAGGTTGCGGATATTCGCGGTCGCCGCGTCGTCCTGCTGTTCGCCATGGCCGTATTCCTGTTGGGCACGCTGGCCTGTGCGCTGGCGCGCGACATGTTTCTGCTCGTGCTGGCGCGTGCACTGCAAGGCGTTGGGGGCGCCGGCATTTTTGCCCTGGCGCAAACCATTATCGGCGACATCGTGCCGCCGCGCCAGCGCGCCAATTATCAGGTCTATACATCGGCGGTCTGGATGATCGCCAATCTGCTCGGACCGGTGGTCGGCGGCGTCCTGTCGGAATATATGCACTGGTCGCTGATCTTCTGGATCAATTTGCCGATCGGCATACCGGCGATGCTGTTCGTCAATGCCCGTCTCAAGCGCCTGCCGCGCCATGAGCGCCCGCACAGGCTCGACCTGATCGGAGCTTTTCTGCTGGTAGTCGCGGCGAGCCTGTTGATGCTGTCGCTCAACTATGGCGGCAAGACAGGATGGCTGTCGCCGCAGGTGATCGGACTTTTCGCCAGCGCGATGCTTTTCTGGGCGCTGCTGGTTTGGCGGCAGATGAGCGTGCAGGAGCCGCTCATTCCGCTCGACATTCTGTCGAACCAGGTGGTGCGCACCGGCGCGCTGACCATGTTCTTCGTTATGGGCAGCTATACTGCGCTGTCGATCTATCTGCCGATGTTCCTGCAAGGCGTCAGCGGCCTGTCGGTCAGCGCGGCGGGTATCGCGATCATTCCATTGCTGGTCTTCACATCGGCGGGCGCCGGTCTGGCGGCGTTCACCATGAACCGCACGCCGAACTACAAGCGTCTGCCGCTGATCGGCCTCGGCCTGTCGACGCTCGCGACGCTGGCGCTGGCGATGGCGCCGCAGCCCATGCCGTTCTGGGGCGTCATGCTGGCGCTGACCATCATCAGCATCGGTTGCGGCGCATTGTTTCCGGTGATGAACGTCTGTCTGCAATCTTCCGTCGCCCCGCATCAACTGGGCACGACCATGTCGCTGGTGTTTTTCCTGCGCTCCCTTGGCGCGGCCATGTTCGTGGCGCTGGCCGGCGTGCTCGTCGTTAGCGGCGGATCTGAAGGCTCAGCCATTCGCGATGCGGCACAGGCCACCACAGCTTCAGTTGCCGATTTGTCGGCCGCCTTTTCCATTGTCTTCTACATTTGCGCCGCCGTCTTCGCCATCGGCGGTTATTGCTTCTACCGCCTTGAGCAGAGGCCGCTGGAGATGCATCAGCCGCGCCGTCGTGCAGCGATCGACGACATGAAAGAAGAGCCGAAGCCGGAATAGGAAACGCCAGACTTTCCGGTTGGAAAATCTGGCGTTGCAAATCTGCTAAACGCAATCAGCCGGTATTACGCGCCCGACAAGGTCGACTTGGCGCGCTGCCACCAGCCGCCACGCTTCTGCTGCGGCGGGGGGGCTTCCGGCAAGACTTCCACTTCGCGATGAACCGGCTCCGGTGCGGGCGCAGCCGGGGCAGGCTCCGCGGCTTGAGGTTCTGCAGCCTTTGGTTCTGCAGGCTTTGGTTCTGCAGGCTTGGGTTCGATGGCCTTGGGTTCGGCGGCCGGCGGCGGCGAAGCGACGTGCGTTTCCTCCGCATGGGCTTCCATCGCTTCCGGTTCGGCCGGACGTTCGTGCTGACTATCAGGCTCAGGCGCGTGCGTGGCCTCGCGGGCTTCCGCCTCGAGCGAGGTTTCGGCAGCCGCGGAGAACGGCGCGAATTCGGCATCCGGCTGGCCGTCGTCGGTCTTGATCCAGGAGCCTGGCGTCGCGCCGCGTTCGTCGGCCTCTTCACCGCGCTGCATCCCATAGGGGCCGCGCCTGTTGCCGCGGCGCGAGCGACGGCGCTTGCCGCGGCCATCGCGCTGACCCTCGCCCGAGACAGTGTCGCCGTCGGCCGATTGGTCGTCGTCGCCTTCGCTTTCGCCTGCGGTATCGGCATCGCCATGAAGAGCGGCTTCGCCGTTGATCGAGGCGACCGCGGCCAGCGCATCGTCGGCCGGCTGCGGCGCGTCCTGTTCGATGCCGGTCGATTCACGGTTGCGACCGCGCCGCCTGCGGCGTCTGCGGCGGTTGCCGTCATTACCGTTCCCGTCATGGGCGCCGCCGTTTTCGGCCGGATTCTCGGCGCCTGCGCTTTCGCTCAGCTCCTCGCCGTCGTTGTCGGTCTCGGCGTCGTTCTCCTCTTCGCCATCCTCGGCGTCGTCCGGGCTCTCGCTGTCGTAGGGCGAGATGGAATCGACACGCACAAGAGCGCGCTGGATGCCGGGAACAGGCGTTGCCGGCTCGCCTCGTTCGAAGGCGTGATAGGTGGAGCCGGTCAGGCTGTCGTCGGCAAGCACCGTGATGGCGACGCCGAATCTCTCTTCCAGTTCGCGCAGATGGGCGCGTTTCTGATTGAGGATGTAAAGCGCGACGACGCTGCGCGTCTTGACCGTCATGTTGAAGGCGGCATTGCGGATCAGCGTGTCTTCAAGAACGCGCAGCACATGCAGGGCGATCGAGGAAGTCGAGCGCACGGTGCCGGCGCCGGCGCAATGGGGGCAGATGACGCTCGATCCTTCGAGCACGCCGGGACGCATGCGCTGACGCGACATTTCGAGCAGGCCGAAGTGCGAAATGCGGCCGACCTGGATGCGGGCGCGATCGGCCCGCAGCGCTTCCTTGAGGCGGCGCTCGACAGTGCGGTTGTTGCGGTGCTCTTCCATGTCGATGAAATCGACGACGATCAGTCCGGCGAGATCGCGCAGGCGCAGTTGGCGGGCCACCTCGTCGGCGGCTTCCACATTGGTGCGCAGGGCCGTGTCTTCGATATTATGCTCGCGCGTCGAGCGGCCGGAGTTGACGTCGATGGCAACCAGCGCCTCGGTCTGGTTGATGACGATATAACCGCCGGATTTCAGCGTGACCTGGGTCGAGAACATGCCGTCAAGCTGCTGCTCGACGCCGAATTTCGCAAACAGGGGCTGCTGTTCGCGCCACATTTTCACGTTGCGGACATGGCTGGGCATGAGCATGCCCATGAAGCTGCGCGCCTCCTCGAAACCTTCCTCGCCGGCGACGGTGATGTCGTCGATGTCCTTGTTGAAGAGATCGCGGATCGACCGCTTGATCAGCGAGCCTTCCTCATAGACGAGGCTCGGTGCGGTGGACTGGAGGGTCAGTTCGCGGACCGATTCCCACATGCGCAGCAGATATTCGAAATCGCGGCGGACTTCCTGCTTGGTGCGCGAGGCCCCGGCGGTGCGCAGAATGACGCCCATGCCGTCCGGCACGTCGAGCTCCTGGGCGATTTCCTTGAGCCGGCGGCGATCGTCGGAATCGGTGATCTTGCGGGAAATGCCGCCGCCGCGCGCAGTGTTCGGCATCAGCACGGAATATCGGCCGGCCAGCGACAGATAGGTCGTCAGCGCCGCGCCCTTGTTGCCGCGTTCTTCCTTGACGACCTGGACGAGCAGAACCTGGCGGCGGCGGATGACTTCCTGGATCTTGTACTGGCGGCGGCCGCGCGGCATCCGGCGCGGCATTTCCTCCATGGCGTCGCCACCGAGCATTTCGACGTGTTCTTCTTCCTCGCCGTCTTCACCGGCTTCGTCGTCGTCGTCCTCGTCCGAATCGGCTTCCTCCGCTTCCGCGGCCATCTCGCCTTCATTGTGGCCGGCGGCGAAACGCGCCGTGGCTTCCTGATGGTCTGCGTCGACGGGGAGGGCGTCCTCGGTGGCGCCCTGGTCATCGCTGGCGGCGCCCTGGTCAACGGAGACAGGCTCGGCCGGCGCATGGGCTGCGTCGCCGAGCAATGTCACCGGCTCGGGCGGGCTGGCAACCGATCCTTCGATCGCGCGGACGGCCTCGCGCGGCTCGTCGGCCTGCGGCGCTGCTTCCTTTGGCTGCTCGGCTGCAGCCTCGACCGGGGCATGCCCAGCCGCGGGAGCATCGGCATGCGGTTCGCTTGCATGAGGCTCATCAGACTCATGAGCCTGAGCGGCTTGGTCCTGAGGTTCACCGGCCTCGCTCACATGATCGCCAGCCGGCAGAAATTCGGCATCGGGCTGCTCGGCCGGAGGCGACAGCGGCGACAGATGTGCCTCATCGCCATCGGCAGCGGCCTCGCTGGAAATGGTCTGGTCGCCGTTGGCTGCCCGCTTATCGGAGCGGTCGCCGCGTCCGCGGCGATGCCGACGGCTGCGACGTCCGCGCTCGCCGCGAGTGTCTTCTTCTTCGTCGTCGCTCTGCTGGCGATTTTCCTCGTCCAGCAGAGCCTGCCGGTCGGCGACCGGGATCTGGTAATAGTCCGGATGAATTTCCGAGAAGGCGAGGAAACCGTGCCGGTTGCCGCCGTATTCGATGAAGGCTGCCTGCAACGACGGTTCGACGCGCGTCACTTTCGCCAGATATATATTGCCTCTGAGCGGCTTCTTGTTTGCCGCCTCGAAATCGAAATCCTCGATACGGTTACCGCGGAGCACCACCACCCGAGTTTCCTCCGGGTGCGATGCATCGATGAGCATTTTGTTGGCCATTTGGGTCTCTTGCAACTCTCGATGTGTCAGCCTCCGACCGGGCCAGTCCAGAACGTCCGGGCTGCACTCCACACGCGGCGACCGCGCGGCGCAAAGGCGTCGAAAGCAAAAGGTTGAGGGAACGGAATCGGTTGCGTCCGCCGGCTGTCAGATGACGTGAATTCGGCAGGCGGCCGAAAATAGAAAAAGTGCGCCTCGGTGCGGACAGAGCCGCACCTCCGGCATCAGCAAGCAGCGCGCCCGAGCGTCCGGCAAAGCCGGACTGCGCGCCCTTCCTGGGAAAGGTCGAGTTTGAATTCTTGCGTCTGCGCTGCTCGGGCTCTCGTCCCATGGCGTGACGAACCATTTTTATCCACCTGCGCACATATTCGTGCCACCAGCTCCACCGGGGTCTGGCTTGCCCGCCTGAACGCCGGAGCCGCAAATATGCGGCCGGATTCAAGACCGTCTCATGCAAAACCCGGCTCAATTCGGGAGGCATTTCGACGGAAACCGCAGCAAATTCTCCAAGTCAGATGGAGAGCTATCGCCGTACGGCTTGTCCGTTTTCGACAGGCCATAACTACATAGGCCGGATGTGCGAGTCTGACAAGTTTGTTGCAAACTGTGGCAAACGGGGCACACCGGTCGTTAACCCGCGCCGCCAGGGTTACCAGCCATTAACCCTTGCCGGGCTATGGCTTACAAGCAGTTAATTCCAGCTTTTCAGCGCCTCAGGCAAAGCATTCATGAAGTCTCCGGCGACCAGCCTCAAACGGCGTCAATTGCCGACGTGCGGCCGCCACGGCGTCCGGGCGGCATTGGTCGGCGCTGTTTTGGTGCTTTTTGGCGCCGCTGCGCCGGTTGCCGAAAGCCAGCCGGCGACCGGTGATCAGGACTGGGCCATTCGTGGAAATGGCCAGGAAACGCCTGGCGTTCCGGTCGTTACCGGCGCGCGGATCGTGCGCAACGACGAGTTGACGCGCTTCGTGCTCGATATTTCGGCGCCGGTCACGCCCAAGGCGTTCGTGATGGCCGACCCCAACCGGGTCATTCTCGATATTCCGGAGGCCATTTTCCAAATCGATCCGGCGATCGGCCAGTCCAAGGTCGGTCCCTCGGGCCGCCCGGCGGCCGGACGGGGGCAAGCGAGAAAACCCGGCGACGGCGTGGTTCCCGAGGGCGCGATCGCGTCCTTCCGGTTCGGCCGTCTGGCGCCTGGCAAATCGCGCATCGTTATCGACCTGGCCGAGCCGGCGCTGATCATGCGTGCGACAAGCGAGGCCGATGCGGATGGGGGCAACCGTCTGATTCTGGAGCTGGCGCGCAGCGATACTGCCGCCTTCAACCAGGCGGCGAAGCAATCCATCGCCAACCTGCCGGTGCAGAAGCCGACCCGTGTAGAAGTCGATTCAGCCAAGAGTCCGCTCGAATCCGGCGGTTTGCCGGTCGTCGTCATCGATCCGGGGCATGGCGGCATCGACACCGGCGCGTTGCGCTACAACGGAACGGCCGTCGAAAAGGACCTGGTACTCGAGTTTTCCCGTACCCTGGCGGAAAGGTTGCGGCGGACAGGGCGGTACAAAGTCGTCATGACCCGCGACGAGGATGTTTTCATTCCGCTCAATGAAAGGGTGCAGATCGCCCAGGCGGCGCAGGCCCAATTGTTTGTCTCGGTGCATGCCGACACGCTGCGGTATGGCGGCGGTGTTTCCGGCGCAACCGTCTACACCGTCTCGGAAAAGGCCTCGGACCGCGAGGCCGCGCGTCTGGCGGAGCAGGAAAATCTTGCCGATAAGGTTGCCGGCCTCGATGGCGCCGAGGCAACCAGCGATGTTTCCGATATCCTTTTCGACCTGACCCGGCGCGAAACCCGCGCCTACAGCCATCTGTTCGCCCGCACTCTTGTCTCGATCTGGAAGGAAGCGGGCAGTCTGAACAAGAATCCGATGCGTTCGGCCGGATTCCGCGTGCTCAAGGCGCCCGACGTGCCGTCGGTCCTGCTTGAGCTTGGTTATCTGTCGAGTGACAAGGATGCGGCGCAGATGCGGACGCCGGAATGGCGGGAGAAAACCGCGGATGCGGTGACCCGGTCGATCGATTCGTTTTTCGCACCGCGGATCAAGGCGCGTTCGGCGTCGGGGGCGGAATTGCGTGAATAGGACTCGCGTGAGGACGGTTCGCCGAGCGTTGCGGCGGCATCAAAGTGATGCGATAAAGCGACAGGGGCCGGATTTTTCTATATTCGCCGCCAAATGAACACAAACGGACGCGACTGAGTTCGTTACCGAGTAAGTTTTTATCTATTGTCGGATCGTCGTCTCGAATCGTCGGGCCGATCCGATAGCGGGAAGAGCGCAGGCGCGCTCTCCAAGTTCGCCTTTATATGTTCGCCTTTGCCGCCTTGTCCGGCTGGTGCTGTTGAGGCGTACGCCTGATCGCGGTTGCGGGAGCTAGTGGGTATGCGCGGTATTGGCCGATTCCTGGGTTTTCTATTCGCCTCGGGCGCGATTCTTTTCGTCATCGGCGCCGCCGCGGCTGGCCTGCTGATCTGGAATTACGAAAAGGATTTGCCGGACTATACGCAACTGCGGAATTACGAGCCGCCGGTGATGACCCGCGTGCACGCGGGCGACGGCAGTATCCTTGCCGAATATTCGAAACAGCGGCGCCTGTACCTGCCGATCAACTCGATCCCGCCGCTCGTCAAGAACGCCTTCATCGCGGCCGAAGACAAGAACTTCTACACCCATAGCGGCATCGATCCCGAAGGCGTGATCCGCGCCGCCCTGGTCTATTTCCAGGGCAACAAGAGCGTGCAGGGCGCTTCGACCATCACCCAGCAGGTCGCCAAGAACTTCCTGCTGACGAACGAACGCACGTTCGAGCGCAAGATCCGCGAAATGCTGCTCTCGTTCCGCATCGAGGCGGCCTATTCGAAGGACCGCATCCTCGAGCTCTACCTCAACGAAATCTATCTCGGCCTCGGCAATTACGGCGTCGCCGCCGCGGCGCTGAACTACTACGGCAAATCGGTCAATGAACTGACCCTGGCCGAAGTCGCCTATCTGGCCGCCTTGCCGAAGGCGCCGAGCACGCTGCATCCGTTCCGCAACCGCGACGTCGCCATCGCCCGCCGCAACTACGTGCTCGATCGCATGGTTGCCGACGGCATGGTGAAGGCCGATGCAGCCGACAAGGCGCGCAAGGAACCGCTCGGCGTCAATCCGCGCGTGCTGTCGCCCAATACCTATGTCGCCGGTTTCTTCGCCGAAGACGTGCGCCGCGAACTGCTCGACCGTTACGGTGAGAAAAAGCTCTATGAAGGCGGGCTGTCCGTCCGCACCACGCTCGATCCGCAGATGCAGGTGCAGGCGCGCAAGGCGCTGACCGACGGTCTCGTGCGCTATGATGAGGCGCATGGCTATCGCGGTCCGATGCGCGGCATCAATGTCGATGCCGGCGACTGGGGTCCGGCGCTGGCGGAAATTCCCGCCCTTGGCGATATCAAGCCGTGGCGGCTGGCGGTCGTGCTCGACGTCAACGAAGGTTCGGCGCGCATCGGCCTGCAGCCGCCGCGCGAAGCTTCGGGCGAAGTCAGCCGCGAACGTGCGACCGGTCTGCTGACCATGGACGGTATTCGCTGGACCCGCCGCACCAGCGTGCGCGCCGCCGTCACGCCCGGCGATGTGATCTATGTGGAGCCGATGACCGACCGCGCCGGCCAGTACCGGCTGCGGCAGATCCCCGAAGTGTCGGGCGCGATCGTCGCGATGGATCCCTATACCGGCCGCGTCCTGGCGATGGTCGGCGGTTTCTCCTACGACCAGTCGGAGTTCAACCGCGCGAGCCAGGCGTACCGCCAGCCCGGTTCGTCGTTCAAGCCGTTCGTCTATTCGACCGCGCTCGACAACGGCTATACGCCGTCGTCGATCATTCAGGACGCGCCGATCGAAATCGACCAGGGCAATGGCGAAGTGTGGCGGCCTGAAAACTACGGCAATTCGCAAAACTTCGGCCCGCATACCTTGCGCTACGGTATCGAGCATTCGCGCAACCTGATGACCGTGCGTCTGGCGCGCGATGTCGGCATGCCGCTGATTGCCGAATATGCCAAGCGCTTCGGCGTCTACGACGACATGCCGCCGATGCTCGCCATGTCGCTTGGCGCCGGTGAAACCACCGTCCTGCGTATGGTGACGGCCTATTCCATGCTCGCCAATGGCGGCCGCCGCATCAAGGCGTCGCTGATCGACAGGATCCAGGACCGCTGGGGCCGCACCATCTACAAGCACGACCAGCGTGTCTGCCAGGGCTGCGACGCCGACAAATGGGAGAACCAGCCGGAACCGCGCCTGATCGACAAGCGCGAGCAGGTGCTCGATCCGCTGACCGCCTATCAGATCACGTCGATGATGGAAGGCGTCATCACGCGCGGTACGGCGCAGGTGATGAAGGCTGTCGGCAAGCGTATGGCCGGCAAGACAGGCACCACCAACGACGCCAAGGACGTCTGGTTCGTCGGCTTCTCGCCTGATCTTGCCGTCGGCGTGTTCATGGGCTACGACCGCCCGCGCTCGCTGGGCGATTCCGCCACCGCCGGCCAGTATGCGGCGCCGATCGCCCGCGATTTCATGATCCAGGCACTAAAGAACAAGCCGGACGTGCCGTTCCGCGTGCCGCCGGGCATCAAGCTGATCTCGATCGACCCGCGCACCGGCATGCGGTCGTCGGGCGCCGGCTCCATCCTCGAAGGCTTCAAGCCCGGCACGGCGCCGCCCGACTTCTTTGCCGGCGGCGACGGTACGCCGCGCGCTTCCAACTCGCCGGGGTCTGACCGCTCGGTCGGCTCGGGCACCGGCGGCCTTTACTGACGCAATTCCTATCCCGCTGCTGCAGCCCGGCAGCCGGCAAGGTTTACACCTTGCCGGCGCGTCGATATGACAGCCGTTCCCGGCCTTTGGCCTCAATCCTTTCGTCTGAAACTCAAGAGTTCATCCCATGCGCGCCGAGGCCGAATCCCTCGTTGAACAGATCAAGCAGTCCGTGGGACTGCTGAGGAGGCATCTTTGACGTCGATGCAGCGACACGCCGGCTGGCGGAGCTGAACGCGAAGGTCGAAGATCCGTCGCTTTGGAACAATCCCGACGACGCGCAGAAGATCATGCGCGAGCGCACCGACCTCGAAGAGCGTCTCGGCGCGTTGTCGAAATTCGAGCGTGAGCTTGAAGACGCGATCACGCTCGTCGAACTCGGCGAGGCGGAAGAGGACGCTGACACCGAGAAGGAGGGCATCGACAGCCTGAAGGGTCTTAAGGCTGACGCCGAGCGCCGCCAGATCGAGGCGCTGCTGTCCGGCGAGGCCGATGCCAACGACACCTATCTCGAAATTCATTCGGGCGCCGGCGGCACCGAAAGCTGCGACTGGGCGCGCATGCTGCTGCGCATGTACACGCGCTGGGCCGAGCGGCGGAAGTTCAAGGTCGAGCTGATAGAGGAGACGGCGGGCGACGAGGCGGGCATCAAGTCCGCGACCTTGCTGATCAAGGGCCACAATGCCCATGGCTGGCTGAAGACGGAATCGGGCGTGCATCGCCTGGTGCGGATTTCACCGTTCGATTCAAACGCGCGCCGCCACACCAGCTTCGCCTCCGCCTGGGTCTACCCGGTCATCGACGACAAGATCGACATCCAGGTGAATGAAAGCGATTGCCGTATCGACACATACCGCTCATCGGGCGCTGGCGGCCAGCACGTCAACACGACGGATTCCGCCGTGCGCATCACACATATTCCCACCGGCATCGTCGTCGCCTGTCAGATGGAGCGCTCGCAGCACAAGAACCGCGCTACGGCGTGGAACATGCTGCGCGCGCGTCTCTACGAGCGCGAGCTGGAAATCCGCGAGGCAGCGGCCAACGCGCAGGAATCGGCCAAGTCCGATATCGGCTGGGGCCATCAGATCCGTTCCTATGTGCTGCAGCCCTATCAGATGGTGAAGGACCTGCGCACCGGCCACGTCTCGGGCACGCCCGACGAAGTGCTCGACGGCGACCTCGACGATTTCATGCAGGCGTCGCTGGCGCAGCGCGTTTATGGTGGCGGCCCTGAAACCGTCGCCGACGTGGACTGAGGCTGATGGCGCGGACGGCAAAACCAGCTCAGGCCCAAGCCGTCGAGAAGGCAAACCTCGTTGAGAAGCCGGAGGCCGGCGGTAAGACGCAAGCCCGCAAGAATTCGCTGGCGCGGACGGAACTGGAAACCGAAGTTCTCTATGGGCTCCTCGGCCATCCGGGGCATTTCGTCCGGCGCCTGCATCAGATTTCGGTCGCGATATTTCTGAAGCAGACTGAGAAATACGATCTCACGCAGGTTCAGTTCGCGACGCTCGAGACGATCAATTTCGCGCCCGGCATCGACCAGTCGACGCTTGGCCACCTCATAGCGCTCGACCGGCAGACGATCAGCAATGTCATCGGCCGGCTGGTCGACAAGGGACTGGTCCATCGCGAGCCGCGCGATGGCCGTACCAATGCGCTTTTTGCCACGGTGAAAGCAAAGACCATTCTGCGCTCGATGAGACCCCTGGCTGGAAGCGTCGGCGGCATCCTTCTGGCTCCGCTCACCGAGCGCGAGCGGAAATCCTTCGTCCGCATGCTGATCAAGCTGGTCGAAAGCAATAACCAGCTCAGCCGTGCGCCATATAATCCCACCGGCAAGGATGCCTGAAGCGCGTGCTCCTGACGCCTTGCGCCTTTACGCAGGGTCGATTTCCTCGCGCAGCAGATTGAGCCGCTGAAAGATATCCCGGTCGGAGATGACGAACAGTTTCGCCTCCGCAGAGGATGCCCGATGTTGGCACCATGCACCCGGTGGAACGGTGAAGATGTCACGGGCATTCCAGGTCACCGTCTCGCCGCCGATGATCGACGATCCTTCGCCCTCCAGTACACAGCACACCACATGGGTGTTCGACCGGAAGCGTTTTGCCGCCACGGCCCTGTCGATGCCGATGAGGCTGCAATCGAGGAAGGCGAGGGCGCCGGCGCCGTTCTGCGGGTTGACGTAGCGGACCCGGCGCAGTCCGTCCGCAGCGGTGGGAGCGGCCGCAAGGGCGCGCCGGGCATTCTCGAACGGATAGCGGAAGACCGGCGAATGTTGCGGATTGGCGGGCAGGCCGTCCGGCAGCATATTGGCCACGGCGAAGACATCATCCGCCAGCGTTTGCATCGGTGCGTTGATCGGTCCGGGCTGGAATTCGCTGGTGCCGAGAAAATCGTGAAACGGCACGTCGAGGGCGTCGAGCCAGATGACCGGCTCGCTGCCGGGATGCCGGTGCTCATGCCAGCACCAGCCGGGTGTGAGGATCAGGTCGCCGAAGTCCATCAGGCATGCCTTGCCGTCGACAAGCGTTTCGGCGCCGCTGCCCTCCAGCACCAGCCGGATGGCGTTCATGGAATGGCGATGAGGCCTGGCGACTTCGCCGGGGAGCAGCGATTGCAGGGCGACCGCAAGCGTGCCGAGCGTCGCGCCATGTTCGCCCAGGCGTGGATTCGATAGCGAAAGGACGCGCCGCTCGACGGCGGCAGGAGAACTCATCGCCAGTGCGTGTCCGATCAGGGGGCGCATTTTGCTCCACGCCCAGACCAGCGGCTTTTCGCCGTCCCCGGCGACCTTATGAGCGGTGGGGCTCTCCCACAGCGGAGCCAGATTGGCGCGCCGCCATTCGTCTCTGGCGCAGGCATAGGCGGGATCGTCGATCGAAAGCGAAGTCATGAGACCTCCTGAACGCTGTGGGACTCGCCAAAGGAAACCGGCCGTGCGGCGGTCGCTTGCGAAAACCTCGGCAGGACATGTGTGCAGAACATCTGCAGTGACTGCCGCGCCGAAACATAATCCAGATTGCCGAAGTTGACCTGCAGGGAGGCATGCTCGAATTTTCCGATCGTGTCCTGCAGACGCTGTATTGTCTGTATGATCCCTTCGGGGCTGCCGACCCAGGCGCCGCCGGATTCTATCTGGGTTTCAAGGGTCGCCGTGACCAGGCTTTTGGCCTGTTTGTCGTAGTCGCGGTAGTCCTTGCTGACAGTTCCGGTCGCCCATTCTCCGGCGCATTCGTTCAAGGCTTCAAAGTAAAGGTCGAACGGGCCACGGGCAATGTCGCGCGCCTTGGCAGGGTCTTCGTGACAGAACATGTGAAAGGCGACCATGACATCGCCGTCGCCCGGATGGCCGGCGGCCCGCCAGGCCTGCCGGTAGGTTTCCAGCAGCGGCTTGATGGGACCGATGGGAATGGCCATCAGGGAATATCCCTGCCGTCCGGCGAATTCGAAGGTCTCAGCCGTCTGGGTCGCGGCCACATAGAACTTCGGGCGCGGGCGCTGTGTCGGCCGTGGCAGCGACGTCACGTTCTCGAACGAATGGAATTGCCCGTTGTGCGAGGCATGTTCGCTGCGTAGCAGAAGGTCGATCTGTTCCAGGCCTTCGCGAAAGCGCGCCTGCGATTCATCCGGCGATATCTTGAAGCGGCGGAATTCATGCGGCAGGAAAGCCCGTGCAAAGCCGACGTCCAGCCGTCCGTTCGAGATCGCATCGACCATGCCGATCTCGCCGGCGAGTTTCAGCGGATGATTGAACACGGGAAGCACGGCGCCGGTGACCAGCCGCATGGTCTTCGTGCGCTGGGCGAGCGCCGCCAGAAAAATCAAAGGATTGGGCGTGAACCCGCCGTAACGATTGAAATAATGTTCGACAATGCGTCCGTGGGTGAAGCCCAATTGCTCAGCCTCGGCGGCCAGAGCCAGCGACTCCTCGAAGTAGTCCGCCGCCGAGCGGTCCGAACCGCCAACCGGGAAAAACTGGATACCAAACTCCATCGCATGACCCTCCCTGATCATTGTCAGTATGCAGATTATTATGTCGGCTGGAAATAAAAATTGTCATAGCTATGATGATTTTTCTTGACGGCCACGGTGTCATTGCCCCAGCATAGAGGTCTTGGGTCAACGGGCCGAAGGGGAGGGACGCATGCTCAGGCGGATGGTGCTATCCGGCGCTTTTGCCGTGGTCGCTATGGTTGCGGTTGCACCGCAAGCGGCAGTCGCTCAAACGGATTATCCCTCGCGCCCGGTGCGTGTGCTCGTCGCCTATCCGCCGGGCGGCTTCCCCGATACGACGGCGAGACTGTTCAGCGATCAACTGGGCAAGATCCTTCACCAGTCGTTCATCGTCGAAAACAAGCCAAGTTCCGGCACCATCGTTGCCGGCGAAGCCGTCGCACGGGCAGCGCCGGACGGCTATACGCTCCTGGCTGCGGACTCGCAGATGTGGGCCATCGCGCCGCTCATGTACAGGCTGCCGTTCGATCCCATGAAGGATTTCGAACCCATCAGCATGCTCAGCGAGAACAACAACTATCTGTCGGTCAGTCCCAAGTCGCCTATCCCTCCCAACCTTCCCGATGCCATCCGGTTTCTCAAGGCTCATCCCGGCCAGTTTCACTACGGGTCTGCCGGCATCGGTTCCTTTCATCATCTCCTGATGGAGGTCTTTCAGGCGAAAACCGGCATAAAACTGGTTCATGTGCCATTCAAAGGCACTGCACAGATACTGCCGGCCCTGTCCGAGGGAGAGATCGCGATCGCCAACCACTCGCTGGCCAGCGTGTCGTCGTATCTTGCGCAGGGCAAGATCAAGATGATCGGCATCATTGCCGGGAAGCGTTCGACCTCGTATCCGGATGTGCCGACCATGCAGGAGGGCGGTGTTTCCGGCATGGATATTCCAGGAACAATGGCCCTGTTCGCACCGAAAGGGACTCCGAGACCGATCATCGACAGACTGGGCCAGGCTATCAAGACTGCAGTCACCCAGCCGGATCTGCGCCAGCGCATGGACTCGTTGAGCGTCACTCCGATCGGCACTTCGCCGGAAGACACCGCGGCGACCATGAAGGCGGATTTCGCGGCGTTTTCAGCGGTGGCGAAAGACGCGAACCTGAAACCTGAATGAACAGCCGCAGTCGTGAGCTTTCAAGGAGAGCAATCTTGGATTTGTCGACGATCGACCGCAGCAACTCGACCGAGATGGATCTCGGCGGCGCCCATTTCAAGGCAAACGCACGCAAGTATCTGGCGGAGTGGGCGAGGAAGCCGCCGTTCTACGTGTTCAATAATGGCCCGTCGCAGGTGATCGTCGGGCGCTATGCCGACGTGCAGGAGATGTTGCGCGATGCGCAGCGCTTTTCATCGGAGGTTCCGCTTGGAAAGGGGTATGAGCAGTTCGACCGCTTCATCGGCAGCAAGCCGATCACGCAGATGGAGGGGGAGGCGCACGCACGGCTGCGACGCCTGATGATGCCGGCGTTCTCGGCGCGCAGGGTCGAGCAGATCGAGGGGCGCATCTGCGACATCATCGACGGCATGCTCGACGAGATCGAACGTGACGGTCCGGCGTTCGATGCGATGGGGCAATACGCGGCCCGCCTCGTCATCGGGGTGTTGCTCACCGCCATGCTCAATCTCGATGATGCGCAGAAAAAAGTGCTTATGGCGTTTCAGGACGTCCAGCCGCTGTTGACGTCGATGAAGGCCGGGCAACCGCATCCGCCGGAAGTGCTTGCTGCGCACGGCAGCATGCGCGAAGTGATCGAGCATGTCATCACGCAGCGCAGGGCAAATCCGCAATCGGATTTTCTCAGCGATCTCGTGCAGGCGCGCGACGAAGGCGACCGGCTGAACGACGTCGAATTGTTCGATCAGATTTTCGGCATATTCGGGGCGCTTGCGACCACGCCGCGCACCATGTCGGGAGCACTCCACGCGATCTATAGCCATCCCGAACAGGCGCATGAACTCGTCCGCGATCCCGCCCTTCTTCCCGACGCCATCGAAGAATGTCTTCGCTTCGCCGGCAACGGCTATTTCACGTTTCCGCGCATCGCCACATGCGACACGGAACTTGGCGGCACGACGATTCTAAAGGGCATGATTCTGCGGCCGTCGCCGCAGGCGGCCAACTACGATCCCACGGTATTCGAGGACCCGCTGACATTCGACATTCACCGCAGGCCGCAGCGGATCATGACATTCGGCGCCGGGCCGCATCATTGCATCGGTCATGTGCTCGGCCGCAAGACACTCCTGTTGGCGCTCGGCATGTTCATGGCGCGCTTCCCCGAAGCGCGCCTGGCCGATCCCGATTTCGTTCCCGAGTATGGCGGGGCGACCGGCGAGCTGCGCACCAAGGTGCTGCCGATGCTGACCCATTGACCGATTCATTGACATAGCCAAGCTGAGACATAGACTGCCTCCTCGAACCTGTAGGGGAGGCCGGCAATGCATCATATCCATTCGAGTCGACGCGATTTTCTCGGCATGACGGCGGGCGCCTTGGGCGGCGCCTCCATACCCTGGCGTCTCGCCTTCGCCGATGCGCGCGACGCCGACATGGTGGTGATCAATGCCACCGTTCATACGGTCGACGCCAGTCTCCCGAGAGCCGAAGCCTTCGCCGTCCGCGACGGCCGTTTCCTTGCCGTCGGCAGCAGCGACGATGTCAAATCGTTCGCCGGCAAGGCGACGCAGGTCGTAGATGCCAAAGGGCTGACGATCGTGCCGGGCTTCATCGACTGCCATGTCCATCCGGTCGGCGAAGTGCTGCTCTATCAGGTGCTCGTCGGCAATCCGTTCGATGTCGAGTTCGTCACCATAGACAGCATCATCGCCAAGTTGCGCGAGCGGGCGGCGCAGACGCCGCCAGGCACCTGGGTCGAAGGCTTCTTCTTCGACGATACGAAAGTGAAAGATGCGCAGCTGCTGACCGTACGCGACCTCGACAAGGCTTCCACACAGCATCCGATCATGGTGCGCCATCGTGGCGGTCATACCTACTACGTCAACAGCAAGGCTTTCGAACTGGCCGGCATCACCAGGGAGACGCCCAATCCTTTCGGCGGCACGTTCGATCGCGACCAGGAGGGCAATCTCAACGGAAGAGTCACCGACCGTGCCGGGGTCGTCTTCACCAAGGTCGGGCAACGCCCGGTCTTCACCGAGGCGCAGCGCGCCCAGCGCAGCCGCGACGGTCTTGCCCATATCTCCAAGCAGTTCGTGCGCTACGGTCTCACCAGCGTGCATCACGAGGGCGGCGATCTTGCGGCCTTGCAGCAGATCCGGGCGCGCGGCGATCTCCTGCACAGGGTCAGCTATGAAGCGGCCGGCCCATTGGTCGACAGCCTGATCGCCGACGGCTTCCGCAGCGGATTCGGCGACGAATGGCTGCGCATCGGCGCGACATTCGAACATACGATCGATGGGTCGTTCTCAGAGCGGACGATGGCGCTGAGCACGCCTTATGCCGGCAGCAATCCGCCTTATAAAGGCAATATCCTGACAACCCAGGACGATCTCAACGCCTGGATCGAGAAGGTTCATCGCGCCGGCATCCAGGTCAATTGCCACGCCAACGGCGACGTCGCCATCGACATGATGCTGACCGCCATGGAGCGGGCGCTGAAGCTCCATCCGGTCGCCGATGCGCGGCCGAAGATCACCCATTGCACCCTGATCAACGACGATCTCATCGCGCGCATGAAAGCCATGAACGCGGTGGCCGCCGTGTTCTCGACCTATCCCTATTACAACTCCGACAAGTTCGTCTTCTACGGCGAGGATCTCCTGAAGCGCAGCATGGCGTTGCGCACGATGATCGACGCGGGCCTGCGCCCCGCCGCCGGATCGGACTTCTCGCCCGGGCCGTTCTCGCCGCTGCTGGCGCTGCAGGCGATGGTGACGCGCACCGGCTGGGACGGCAAGACCTGGGGCGCCAACCAGCGTATCTCGATCGACGAGGCGCTGATGGTGACGACCTTGAACGGCGCCTACAATTCGCATGAGGAAGCGATCAAAGGGTCGATCACGCCGGGCAAGCTCGCAGATTATGTCGTGCTGGCGGAAGACGTGAAGACTGTCGCGCCTGACAAGATCAAGGACATCAAGATCGTGCGCACCGTAACCGGCGGCGTCACGCGCTACGAGGCGTAGCGTATCCGGAGCGGCCGCTACCTGCCGCCGCGCGAGGCGATCCAGACGCCTGCCAGGATGAGTGCGCAGCCGGCGATGTGGAACATCATCAGATGTTCGCCGAGCAGCGTTGTCGCGAGCATGGCGCCGTAGAAAGGGATCAGATGCAGGAAGACGGCCGCGCGCGAAGCGCCGACCGCCTCCTGTCCCTTGTTCCAGCAGATGTAGGACAGCACGCCGGAAAAGATGGTGATATAGGCGATGACCGTCAGGTTAAGCCAGTTCATCTGGAATTGCCGCATGTAGACTTGCTCCCAGATGCTGACCGGCACCAATGACAGTCCGCCGATCAGCGCGACGACAAATGCGAATGTCATCGGATGCACCGGCGGGCGCAGCCGCAGGCAGGTGCAATAGCCGGCCCATATTGCCATGTTGAAGAGCAGCAGCAGATCTCCGCCATTGAATTGAACGCTGGACAGCACATCGAGACTGCCGCGGCTGACGATGGTGAGAACGCCGATGAATGACACAGCGATGCCGAGATAGTTCATCGCCCGGAGACGGTCGCGGAAAAGTATGGCGCCAGCGGCTGCGATCATCCCGGGCGCAAATGAATTGAAGATGGAGGCATTCAGCGCCGAGGTGAAATTGAGCGCAATGAACTGAGTGGCCGAAAAAATCCCGCCGCCGGCGATGCACATCGGCACCACCACTTTCCATCCGCGCTTGAGCTGGGGCCAGTCGGCGATGACCTGACGTCTGACGAACGGCCACATGATGGCAGCACCGAGCAGCCAGCGCAGGCTCGCCATGCTGACGGGCGGCATCAGACCGGCGGCGGCAGCCTTGCCGGCAATGTGGTTGCCGCTCCAGAACAGGCCGGCGAGCGCGAGATAGAGCCAAGGGTTGTCGATCAGCCGTCGCCACACGCTTGGGGGCTCTGTGGCAGAAGTCTGCTTTTCGATCTGCACCGACATGAAGGGTCTCCTGCCGGTGTGCATGCACTGAATTTAGGCAGGGGACAACGGTGGCTTTTGCATCGCGGGGTTTCGCCGCGGGCAGGAAGTAGGGAAGCTCTTAGTTTTGGGCGAAAAACCTGGCGCCGGCGCGCAGGAAACGCATCGGGTCGACGGGTTCGTCGTCGATGCGGACTTCATAGTGAAGGTGGGCGCCGGTGGAGCGGCCGGTCGAACCCAGCCGGCCGACCACTGCGCCGGCCTCGACCCATTGGCCTTCGGAAACCAAGATGGCCGACATATGCCCGTAACGCGTCGTAATGCCGTTGCCGTGATCGACTTCGACCATGTTGCCGTAGCCGCCGTTCGGCCCAGCGCTCGTCACCTTGCCGGCGGCGGTGACGAGGACGGGCGCGCCATAGGGCTCGCGCAGATCGACGCCGGTGTGCATAGCGGCGCGGCCGAAAAACGGATCGACCCGGCTGCCGAAGGGCGAGGTTACATCGGCGACGCTCGAAAGCGGCCGGCGCAGGGGAATATAGGGCAGGACCTGACGAATGCGATCGGCGGTGATGATCTGATCCTGCAGTCTGGCGACCTCGCGTTCGAACGGCGTGCCGTTGGGATCGATCTTGAGAGGGACGAACGGCCCGCCGACGGCTGAGCTTTCGCCGCTCTTGGTTTGATTGTATTTGGCTGGGCCATCCTTGGTTCGCCGCGGCGCCGAAAGTTTTTCGAGGTTCAGCCCGGTCTGCGCCAGAGCCGTCCGCAATTGCGTCGACTTGCGCTGGGCGACGGCGGCGATCATGCCGACCGAGTTGATCTGCAGGCGCTCGACCCGGTCGAGTTTTGCGGTGACCGTCGCCAGATGCAGGGCCATCGGAACCGCGGGCTTTGCCGTATCGGCCTCACTCACGTCGCCTGGCCGCAGCGGCGGCGCGCCCTGCGCCTCAATGGGCTCGGGCACCGGTTGGGGCTTGCCGGGCGTGATCGAGCGTTCGAGTGCCTTCAACGCCGGAGCGGATCGGCTCTCAAGCGGAGCGAAACTGGGAATTGTCGCAGCCGGACCGCCGATCCCGGTCAAAGCGCGCTGCCTGACCAAAACCGTGGTCCTGCCGTCCCTGGCTCCGGGGGCCGGCGTCGTGTCGGACATCAGCCCGGCGCCTTCGGCAAGATTGGCTACAACGACGGCGCGGGTTTCGAGCTGAGCCTGGCGGGCAACCAGTTCGTGAACGCGGTTTTCGACCGAGTCCTGATCAAGCAACTGCCGCGAGGCCATGCGATCGACCTGGGCGCGCATGGCCGCCAGCCGGTCTTCATAGGCCGTCTGCATTTCCGCCTGGCGGGTCATCAGCGCCGACAGCATGCGGTCGTGGAAGACGAAATAAGCGGTGCAGGCGAAATAGATTGCCGCGACGAGGGGAACGACGCCGGCGAAGGCATAAAGGGTCAATGGACGCAGCGCGACGCAGCGGATGTCGTCGCCGCGGGCGAGGGTCAGGAAATAATGCGATCTCGAAATCCGGGGCTTGGGGAATGCATCTCGCAACGACATCGACCACTCTCCAACGCCGCCGATTCCAGGGCAGGTCGCTGAGGTCGATTACAGCTTGTTAGGGTTAATAAATCGCGAAATCCGGGCCTTTGCGTCGCGCTCCGTTAGCGATTTGGTCTGCGGGTCGCCGTTATGCCAGCGCCTTGACAGCTGCCAGCACATCCTCGGCATGGCCAGCCACCTTCACCTTGTCCCAGATGCGGGCGATTTTGCCTTTATTGTCGATCAGGAACGTGGTGCGAACGACACCCATGTATTTGCGGCCGTACATGCTCTTCTCGGCCCACACACCGTAATCGGCGAGCATTTTCTTTGTCTCGTCGGAGAGGAGCGTCAGGTCAAGTTCATGTTTGGCCTTGAACTTGTCGTGGCTTTTGACCGAATCCGGCGATACGCCGATGACTTCCGCGCCGGCCCGGGCGAAGTTTTTCTTCAGGCCTGAGAAATCGATGGCTTCCTTGGTGCAGCCGGTCGTGTCATCCTTGGGGTAGAAATACAGAACCACCTTTTTGCCGGCGAGAGACTTCAACGACGTGCTGCCGCCGCCGTCGCGGGCAAGTTCGAAAGCCGGGGCTTTATCGCCTTCCTTCAAATTGGCCGTCATATCGCCTTCCTTTTGCTGCTATGGCTCTGCAGATGACGTCAGGATTACTGGATGGCGAGCCGTGCGCAAGGCGCCGCGGTGGATTAGGGTCCGAATCGCACTGATTTCCTCTATGGATGTTGAGATCCAAACTGACGGGGCGCGCGCGAAACTTTGTTGGATTTTTCGCAAATTCAAACCTGCCAAGCTCAGACCTGCCAGGTGAGGAAGGGCTCGCCGCCCGGCACGCGCCTGGCGAAGCGGTGCCTGTTTTTCTGCGCCGGTTTCATCGCCGTCATCGTGGTGGTCATGGCCTGTGGCCTGGGCTGGCTGTACTGGCGGCTGGGAACCGGACCGCTCGAAGTCGGCTGGCTCGCCAGCCGCATTGAGGTCGCGCTCAACGCCAGGCTCAACCAGGGCTACAGCCTGAAGCTGGGATCGGCCGAACTAGTCAGCGGCGGCAGCGGGACCATGCTTTCCATTGCCGGACTCGAATTACGCGAGCCGGACGGGCAGATCGCCATCGCCGCGCCGCGCGCCACCGTGTCGGTCGATCCGCTGCGGCTGGCCATCGGCGAAGTCTCGCCGCGCCGGCTGGAAGTGTTCGATCTCGATCTGCGGCTGGCGGTCTTGCAGGACGGCACGGTCGCCTTATCGGCCGGCAATCAGCAATTCGTCCTGGCGCAGCGGGAAACTCCGGGACTTGCTTCCGACGCAGCCGCGGCGTCCGCCGAGGACCAGAAAGCAGCCATTGAAAAGCAGATCGCAATGGCGGTCGCCCGGATTCTGGCGCTTGCCGCCGGGGCGTCGCCGCTGGGCGATCTGGAACATGTCGGCATCGTCAGGGGGAATTTTACCTTCGATGATCAAACGCGCGGTATTTCGACAAGTTTCAATGACTTATCGCTTGTCTTTGAAAAGTTGGATGATGTTGCCAACATCGCCGTCTCGGCCGACGGCGCTAACCACCGCTGGGAAGCCAAGGCGCGCGCTTCCGGGATCGCCGGGCGTTCCGCCGAAGGCGTCGCCCATCTCGACGTCGAGCTGAACAATTTCACCCTCGACGAGGCGGCGCTGGTCGCCGGCTGGCGGCAGTTGCCCTTCGATTTCGACATGCCGTTTTCAGCAAAGGCGCATTTCGTCGTCGGCAGCGATGGCGGGTTGCGCACGGCCGACGGTGAATATTCCTTCGGTTCGGGTTTCTTCGTATTGAAGGATCCGGACCATGAGCCTTTGCCGGTCGACGCCATCACCGGCGGTATCACGTGGCAGGCGGAGCGCAACGCCTTCGATCTGACCGCGACGCAATTTGTTTCCGCTGGCACGAAGCTGGCGTTCACGGGCACTCTGGCGCCCCCCAAACAGGATGACGATCGCTGGCGGCTCGACGTCAACGTGGCGCCCGGCATGTTTGGGCCGGAGCGTCCCAACGAGCGCGATATCGTGATCGAACGCGGCGGGTTCTCCCTGGCTATCCGAATGGCCGACCATGAATGGGCGGTGGAGCGTTTTGACCTCGGCGGACCCGACGTCAATCTGAAGATGACCGGCAACGGCACCTGGGGCGAAAATCGTCGCATCAATCTGCAGGCCGACGTGAAGAATATGTCGGCACGCACGGTTCTACGCCTGTGGCCAACCTTTTCCGCGCATGAGGCGCGGACCTATCTGCTCAAGAATCTGCGCGGCGGGCGGCTCTCCACCGGCAGTGTGAAAATCGATTTCAGCGCAGATACCATCGCCGCGCTGCAGGCGCATCAACCCATCCCCGAACAGGCCCTGGCTGTTGATTTCAACATTGCCGACGGCCTTCTCGATTATCTGCCCGGCGCGCCGCCGCTGTCGCGCATCGCCGGCACCGGCAGGATTTCCGCCAAGTCGACGCTGTTTACCGCCACGCAAGGCCAGATCGATCTCGGCCAGGGGCGTCGGCTCGATCTCCAGTCGGGCCGGTTCGAGATCCCCGATCAGGGGCGTAAACCTGTTCCCGCGACCGTCAACCTGCAGTTTTCCGGCGGGCTCGATGCGGTTTCAGATTTTATGGGGCGCGATGCGCTGAAGCCGTTCGGCGGATTTCCGATGGACGCGCTGACCGTCAAGGGACAAGTCGACGGCCGGGCGGTCATCGACATGCGCATCGGCAGCGAATCCAAGGCCACCGATACCAGCGCCCGCATCACGGCGCAGGTTTCCAACCTCTCGATCGAGAAGTTCATAGGCAAGGAACGGCTCGACCAGGCCAGTCTGACCGTCAATGCCGACAACAAGGGCCTGACTGCGACGGGCCAGGGCCGCCTGTTCGGCGCGCCGGCCAAGATCGACATCAAGAAGGTTGCCAACGGCGGATCGGAAGCCGCCGTGTCCTTCGTGCTCGATGATGCGGCCCGGTCGAAGCAAGGCTGGCCGACCGAGGGTGTGATGACCGGACCGATGAGCGCCCGCATCGTCGCGCCGTTGGGACAGGGCGACAAAATGCGGGGGCAGGTGGAGCTCGATCTCACCCGCACCGCCATCAACACGCCGTTGCCGGGCGTCGGGAAGCCGGCGGGGCGGCCATCAAAAGCCCAATTCACGCTGGCCACCGATGCGGACAAGTTGCAACTGCAGGGCTTTTCCTTCGACGGCGGCACGCTTTCGGCGCAAGGGCAGATCGACCTCGACGGCAGCGGCGGATTTATCGGGGCCAAGCTCTCGCAGATACGTCTGTCGCCGGGCGACGATATGCGTGCCGATATTCAGGCAACCGAGGATGGACTGAAAATCGTCGCCCGCGGCAATGTGCTCGATGCGCGACCGATGCTGCTGCGGGCGGGGGCCAGCGCTGATGCGCCGGCGAAATCTTCGGACGGGGCTTTCGATCTCGACGTGAAATCCGCGCTGGTGACCGGACACAATGGCCAGTCGATGGCCAATCTCGATCTGCGCTTTGCCAAGCGCGGCAGCCAGCTACGCGAATTCAAACTATCGGCGCGCTCCGGCCGTGCGGCGCTGACGGGCGAGATGGGCCGCGAAGGCGGCCAGCAGCGCATCATCGTAAGGGCGGCCGATGGCGGCGCTTTTCTGTCTTTTCTCGACTACTACAAGCGTATGGAAGGCGGCCAACTGATCTTGATGGCCGAAGGCACAGGCGACAATTACGCCGGCGTCCTGTCCGTGCGCCGGTTCGTCCTGCGCAACGAACCTGCGCTCGGCCGGTTGCTGCAGGAGGGCATTCCCCAGCGCGCGGACGAGCGGGCGGCGCAGATCAACCCCAATGCGGTGGAGTTTGATCGCCTTGCCGTCAATTTTCGCAAAGCCAACGGCCGGCTGGATATCGGCGACGGGCTGATCAACGGCCCGAGCATCGGCATGACGATCGATGGCAATATCGATTATGCGCGCGATCGCGTGGCGCTCAACGGCACGTTCGTGCCGGCCTTCGGCCTGAACAATCTGTTCGCGCGCGTGCCGTTGTTCGGGCCACTTCTCGGCGGCGGCAATAACGAAGGCCTGTTCGGCGTCAATTTCAAGGTCCAGGGGCAGGCCAGCGCGCCGATGCTGACGGTCAACCCGCTTTCAGCCATTGCGCCGGGCTTCATCCGTAAAATATTCGGCGCCATGGACGGTGCGCAGTCTGATCAGAACGGCCAGCCGCTGGCGCCGCCGGCGCCCCCGGCGCCGCCTTCACGACAGCGCCAGCCATCGATGCCGATGTCGATCTCGCCTGGGCGTTGATAGCATCGGGCAAGCCTGCGGTTCATGATTCGGGGCCATCGATCAGCCCGAATTGCGTAACCGGCATGAGCCAGTAGACGAGCCTCGAGCCGGCGAAAGCCTCCTTCAGCCGATCGAGCAGACGCGTCGCATCCGGCTCGCGCAGAATCATTCTCACCAGCACTTCTTCCGCTTCGCCCCTGACCCGTTCGGCCGGCGTCTGGAGCTTCGCATCGCGGCCATGTCCGGCGGCTTCCGAGGCCGTGAAACCCGATACAATATCCTCCTGTCCGCTGAGATAGTCGAACAACTCATCCCGCAGGGAGCGCGGAGCGATCAGCGTGAGGCAAACGAAGACGTTCATTCGGCCTCCTTGGCGATGCCGCCGAAACGGCGAAAAAGGATCGGCAGAAGGATGAGCGTCAGGACCGTTGAGGAGAGCAGGCCGCCGATCACCACGATGGCCAGCGGCCGCTGGATCTCCGACCCAGGTCCGGTCGCAAACAGCAGCGGGATGAGCCCCAAGGCCGTGATGCTGGCCGTCATCAGCACGGGCCGAAGCCTGCGTTTCGCACCCTCGGTCACCACGCGATCGCCGGACATGCCGCGGGCCCGCAACTGGTTGAAATAGGTGACCATGACGACGCCGTTCAGTACGGCGATGCCGAGCAGCGCGATGAAGCCGACCGAGGCTGGAACCGAAAGATACTCGCTTGTCACCACCAGCGCGAAAACACCGCCGATGAGCGCGAACGGAATGTTGACGAGCACCAGCAATGCCTGCGCGATCGAACCAAAAGTCGTGAACAGCAGAACGAAGATGAGTCCGATCGCCACCGGCACGACGACCGACAGGCGGGCGGCGGCCCGCTGCTGGTTCTCGAACTGGCCGCCCCAGGTCAGGCTGTAGCCCTGGGGAAGGGCGATTTCGGCGGCGACCTTCTGCTGCGCGGCCTCGACGAAGCCGACCATGTCCCGGCCGCTGACATTGGCCCGGACGACACTCATGCGGTTGCCGTTTTCGCGATCGATCTTGACCGGACCGTCGACGCGACGGATGTGTGCGACTTGCGAGAGCGCGACATGCTGGCCCGAGGGCAGCGTCAGCGGCAGGCTTGCCAGCAGTGTCGGCGCCTCGCGCGTCGTCTCGCTGCCACGAACCAGGATCGGCGTCCGCCGTCCGTCTTCGAGGACCGTGCCGATGGTGCGGCCTTCGATCTGGGTTCGCAGCGAGTTGGAGATGGCGTCGACCGTCAGGCCGAGACGTCCCGCTTCCATTCTGTCCACTGCGACCGTGAAATATTGCGCACCCTCATTGAGGGTGGTGTAGACATCCTCGGCGCCCTCGATGCCGGACAGGATCGTTGACAGCTTGCTGGCGATTTCGTTGAGCTTATCGATGTCGGGCCCGAATATCTTGACGGCGACATCGCCGCGCACGCCGCTGACCATTTCCTGCACGCGCATGTCGATCGGCTGGGTGAAGCTGAGCGACAGTCCGGGGAAATCGGCCAGCACCTGGCGCAGTTCGGAGATGAGGGCCGCCTTGTCGGCCGTTTTCCGTTCCTCGACCGGCTTCAGGACCAGGAATGTGTCGGTCTGATTGGGACCCATCGGGTCGAGGCCCAGTTCGTCGGACCCGGTTCGGGCGACGATGTTCTTCACGTCGGGCACTCTCTTGAGAATGGCGGACTGGAGCCTTTCGTTGATGCGGATCATTTCGTCGAGGTTGATCGACGGCAGCGCCTCGACGCTGACGATGATGTCTCCTTCATCCATGGTCGGCATGAAGGTCTTGCCGAGTTGCGTATAGGCGTAGCCGGCGGCGATCAGGGCTAAGACCGCGACAGTGGTCACTTTGCCTCCGTTGCGAAGCGACCAGTCGAGCGCTGGCGCATAGAGGCGGGAGGCCATCCGGATCAGCCATGGTTCGCTGTGCGACGCTGTCTTGAGAACGAAGGAGGTCGCCACGGGCAGGACGGTCAGCGCCAGCAGCAGCGAACCCGCCAGGGCAAAGATGATCGCCAGGGCCACCGGGATGAAGAGTTTGCCTTCCAGCCCCTGCAATGTCAGCAGAGGCACGAAGACGATGATGATGATCAATACGCCGGAGGCCACGGGCTGCAACACTTCGCTCACCGAGCGGAAGATGACGTGCAGGAGCGGCATGGGGTGTCCCTGCGTTTCCTTGCTGAGATTTCCCACAATGTTCTCGACCACCACCACCAGCGCGTCGATCAACATGCCGATGGCGATTGCCAGTCCGCCGAGACTCATCAGATTGGCCGACATGCCGGCGAGACGCATGACGATCAGCGCGATGACGATTGCGAGCGGCAGACTCAGGGCGATCACCAGCGAGGCGCGCCAATTGCCGAGGAACAGGAGCAGCAGCACGATGACCAGCACTGTCGCTTCCCCCAGCGCCCGGACCACTGTGCCGACGGCGCGACCGACCAGGTTGCTGCGATCGTAGAAGACGTTGACGGTGACGGTCTTGGGGAGAGAGGGCTTGAGTTCCTCCAGACGCTGGCGCACATCGCGGACGAGCTGGCCTGCATTGGCGCCGCGCAGTCCAAGGACGAGACCTTCGACGGTTTCGCCGCGACCGTCGGCCATCACCGCGCCGTAGCGCGTGAGAGCGCCCACTTGTACCCGGGCGACGTCCTTGACCCGGATCGGAATGCCGTCCCTGGTATCGACGACGATCTGCCGGATGTCCTCGATCGTGCGGATGCTGCCTTCGATGCGCACCAGGGCGCTGTCTTCGCCCTGGTTGACGCGGCCGGCGCCGTCGTTGCGGCTGTTGGCCTCGACCGCTCGTCGAAACATGTCGCTGGAAATGCCGCGTGCTGCCAGGGCGTCGCTGAATGGCACGATCTCGAAGGCCCGCACGTAACCGCCGAGCGCATTGACGTCGGCAACGCCGGGCACCGTGCGCAGAGCCGGGCGGATCACCCAGTCGAGCAGGCTGCGCCGCTCGGCCAGCGACAGCTCGGCGCTGTCGATCGTGAACATGAACATCTCGCCGAGCGGGCTTGTGATCGGCGCCAGCCCGCCGGTGACGCCCTCGGGCAGGTCGCGCGCGATGTTGGAGAGCCGTTCGGAGACCTGGTTGCGCGCCCAATAGATGTCGGTGCCGTCCTCGAAGTCGACGGTGATATCGGCGAGCGCGTATTTCGTCGTCGAACGCAGAATCCTCTTGTTGGGCAATCCCAGCAGTTCGAGTTCGATCGGAACCGTGATGCGCTGCTCGACCTCTTCTGGGGTGAGGCCGGGCGCTTTCATGATGACTTTCACCTGAACCGGGGAAACGTCGGGGAAGGCATCGATCGGGAGGCTTGGCAGGACAACGAGTCCGGCGCCGACCAGCAGGGCGACACCCAGCAGGACGAACAAGCGCTGCGACAGCGCGAATGCGACAAAACGTTCGAGCATGGCTAGCCGGCGCTCAGCCGCAACAGGATGCCGCGCAGCGCGGAAATGCCGCTGACGGCCACCTCGTCCTTGCCGGTGATCGCTCCCGAGACGACGACGTGATCCTGATCCTCGGCGAGCAGCGAAACGGGGATCAGGCGGAAACCGCCGTCTATTGCAATGAAGATCGAGGCCTGTTCGCCGCGCCGGATCAAGGCGCTATAGGGAATCTCCCAGGCACTTTCGCCGGGAGAAATGAAACCGAGGCGGGCCGCCGCCGTCTGGCCGGGCCGCAACTCGCCATTGTTCGGCACTTCTGCGCGGATCAGCACGGTTTGAGTCGCGGCATCGACCGTCTGCGAGACCAGCAGGACGCGCCCCGCTGTGGGGTAGCCGTCGATCTCCATCTTGGCGCCCGTCCGAATGGCTTTCACGTTCGAGGCAGGAACGGCGATCTCGGCCCACAGCGGAGACAATTGGGCGAGCTTGATAAGGGGGGCAGACTGCTCCACGCGCTGGCCGGGCGCGACCATGATATCCACGACGGTCGCCGCCTGTGGCGCCGAAACCGAGAGAACTGCATTGATGGCCGCTTCGTTGGTCAGCTTTGCGATTGCTTCGTCGGAAAGGCCGCTGAGGCGCAGCATCTGCCGCCGCTCCGCGAGGGCTATGCTGGCCTGTCGGGCCTCGGTTTGACTGGCCTCAAGAGCGCGTTGCGGTGCGGCCTTTCCCTCGACAAGCTGGATTGTCCGGCTGAGCTGCTGGGCGGCGAGGGTGTTCTGCGCAATGGCCTGCAGATAATCCCGTTGCAGCGACACGAAGTTCGGGCTTTCCAGGATGGCGATCTGCTGACCGGCGATCACCCCGTCGCCGTGTGCAACCGAAAGACGGGCGACCATGCCGGCGGCGGGAGCGCTTACGACCCATATCTGCGGTGTCGGAATCACGATCTGGGCCGGATAGGGCAGCGTCGTGTCGGTCGGGCTGGCGATGGGGTGGACGCTGCGGACGCCAAGGCTCTGCATCTGCTCGGAGGTGAGCTTCACCTCGTTCTCGGCTGCCATGGCGGGGAGACCGACAATCGCCAATACAGACAGAATACAGGCCAAGCTGTGCTTTGCGGATAGGCGTCCGCGCGCCTGACGAAAGTACATGATAGCAAGTCCCGGAATGATTTGGGCCGAAGCCAAGCTTCGGAAGCCAGTCTATTGGTGATCAACGCGGATCGGCTTGATCTGCATCAAGCCGACGTAGGCGAAGCACGGAAGGGTGCGATCGGGTGCTCAGGAGCCGTGGCATCGCAAATTAACTACCTGGATAAGGTAGTACTTAAGTCATATATTAGAATCAATCTAAAAATGGCGATGGCACGTTGCTATCCGTCTGGCCCCCGGAGGCATCATCATCCCGCACGAACAGAACGAAATCGGGATCAGTAAATTATCGGTCGGATGCCCCTAGGATGCCGATCCAGTCCTGCCGTCCGCCGAGCAGACGCAGGATGGCGACATGGTCTTCGGCGATCGTGTAAATGATCACGTGCGCTTCATAAACATGGATACGGACAGGCGGTTTGAACTCGCTGCGTTCGCGCGCGAGCGTCGGCATGAACGCAATGGTCTCGAAAGTGCGTGTCAGCCCGTCGACGTACTGGTCGGCCTGGTCGAGTGACCATGTTTCGGCGGTGAACCGCCAGATGTCGTCAAGATCGGCCAGTGCGCGCGGTGACAGCCGGTAAGGCTTACTTGATGACATGCCGCTCGCGCATGCGGAGCTTGAAAGCGACCGGATCGAACGGCTGCGGATCGCCACTCTCAACGCCTTCGGTGATAGCCGCCTGCAAGAGCGCAAGCGCCTCTTTGCGTTCCCGGTCCTTGCGGATCAGATCACGGACATAATCGCTGGCGTTGCCATATTGGCCTTCTGCGGTCTGTCGCTCGACCCATGCTTTCATTGGCTCGGGGAGCGACACGTTCATCGTAGCCATCTAGAGCTCCTTACTTCATGGGACTCTACATAGGCCGGCAATTTTTGTCAAAATTATTGGCAATGATTGCCATTCAGGCATTTCCACGCTACGATGCCGCTATCAGCTCGGGCGCAGCAGGACGTGCTTCTTCTTGCCGAGCGAGAGTTTTGCCGCGCCATTGGCGGTCAGTTGTTCCCGCGTCAGCACGGCGCGTTCGTTGCTGACGACTTCGTCGTTCAAACGCAGGCCGCCGGATTTGATCTGGCGGCGCGCCTCGCCGGTGGAGGCGACAAGGCCTGCGGCGACAAAGGCGGTGAGCACGCCGTAGCCGGCGTCGAAGTCGGCGGCGGGGACAGTCACGGTCGGCAGTGCATCGGAAACGACGCCTTCCTCGAAAGTCTTGCGGGCGGTCTCGGCCGCAAGCTCCGCTGCTTCCCGCCCATGCATCAGTGCGGTCGCTTCGTTGGCGAGGATCTTCTTGGCGTCGTTGATTTCGGCGCCGCCGAGTTTTTCCAAGCGTGCGATTTCATCGAGCGGCAGTTCGGTGAACAGGCGCATGAAGCGGCCGACATCGCCGTCCTCGGTGTTGCGCCAGTACTGCCAGTAATCGTAGGGGCTCAGCATGTCGGCGTTGAGCCAGACGGCGCCCGATGCGGTCTTGCCCATTTTCGCACCCGACGAGGTGGTCAGCAGCGGCGCGGTGAGGGCGTAGAGCTGCGGCGTGCCCATGCGGCGGCCGAGGTCGATGCCGGTGACGATATTGCCCCATTGGTCGGAGCCGCCCATCTGCAGCACGCAGCCGTAGCGACGGTTCAGCTCGACGAAGTCATAGGCCTGCAGGCACATGTAGTTGAACTCGATGAACGACAGTTCCTGGTCGCGCTCGAGCCGCATGGCGACGGAATCCATCGACAGCATGCGGTTGACCGAGAAGTGGCGGCCGACATCGCGCAAGAAGTCGATGTAGTTGAGCGCCGTCAGCCATTCGGCATTGTCGGACATGTAGGCGTCGAGCTTGCCCTCGCCGAAGGTGAGGAAGCGGGTGAAGGTCTTGCGGATCTCGGTCTTGTTGGCGTCTATGGTTTCGATCGGCAGCAGGCGACGGCTTTCGTCCTTGCCGGAGGGGTCGCCGACGCGCGTGGTGCCGCCGCCCATAAGCGGGATCGGCTTGCCGGCGCCGGTCTTCTGCAGCCAGCGCATCATCATCGTCGGCAGCAGGTGGCCGATATGGAGCGAGGCGGCGGTGCAATCGTAGCCGACATAAGTCGTCAGCTCGCCGTTGCGGGCCTTGTCGTCGACGCCGGCGAAATCCGAGCATTGATGGACATAGCCGCGCTCCAGCAGGATCGACAGGAAATCGGACTTCGGGCGGAAATCAGCAGACATTCAGGGCCTCTTTTGCGGCAGGCTGAATGGTCCAACCGCAATGCAAATTCGTGAAAGCGAGGGTTTAGGGGGCAAACCGACCTCGCGCAATGGATTTTGCTGCCTTTCAGGCGGCTGACGCTTCCGGCGCCGCCTGCGGCGGGGCTTTTGCCACCCCGCGCTGGCGCGCCGGGCCGGCCAGGCCTTCGCCGGCATCCGGCGGCAGCCGCCAGAAGATCAGCAATGACGCAAGCATGAAGATGCCGAGAAACAGGAAGGTCGGCCCGAAGACGTCGGCGCTCAGACCGGTCTCGTCACGGCTCAACTGGGTCAGCTCGACGATCGTGGCGCCCAGCGCGATGCCGCCGGAGCCGGCAATCTGAAGGGACGTGGCGTTGATGCCGGTGGCCTTGCTCATGCGCGACATTTCGACGTCGGCGAAGACGAGGCCGTTGAGCGCGGTGAACTGCAGCGAGCGGAAGAAGCCGCCGACCGCGAAGATGGCCAGCAGGATGGCGTGCGGCGTCGCCGGGGTGAACAGGGCATTGACGGCGAAGGTTCCAGCACAGATGAGGCCGTTGACGAGCACCGTTGTGCGGAAACCGAATGTTCTGAGCACCCAGCCCGAGGCCGCTTTCATGAACAGGGCGCCGAAACTGCTGACGAAGGTCAGCATGCCGGAATGAAACGGCGACAGGCCGAAGCCGAGTTGCAGCATCAGCGGCAGCAGGAAGGGAACCGCGCCCATGCACAGCCGGAAGACGGTACCACCGATGATGGCGCGGCGGAACGTGTTGAGCCTGAACAGGGTGAGGTCGAGCAGGGGATTGGGATGCTGGCGGGCATGGCGCACGTAAAGCCAGATAAAGAACAGGCCCGCGAGTATGAGCGCGATGTTCGGTCCGGCGGCGATGAAGTGGCCGCCAGCCAACGAAAACCCGAAGACGACGCCGGTGAAGCCCAGGCCTGTCAGCACGAAGCCCTTGAAGTCGAAAACGCCGGGATCCTCTTCGCGCACGTCGGGGATGAAGCGGGTGGCGAGGATGACGCCGAGAATGGCGATCGGCACATTGATGAAGAAGATCAGCCGCCAGCTTGAATAGGTGGTGATGAAGCCGCCCAGCGGCGGGCCGATCATCGGCCCGATCATGGCGGGAAAGGTCAGCCAGGTGAAGGCCTCGATCATCTGCGAGCGGGGCACCGAGCGCAGCACGATCAGCCGTCCGACCGGCGTCATCATCGAACCGCCGACGCCCTGAACGACCCGGGCGGCGACCAATTGTTCAAGCGATTGCGACAGGCCCGACAGGATCGAACCGAGGACGAAAATCACCAGGGCGACGCGGAACACGTTGCGGGCGCCGAAACGGTCGGCGACCCAGCCGCTGGCGGGGATGAAAATCGCCAGCGCCAGCATGTAGGACGTCATCGCCAGCTTCAGCGACAGCGGACTGGTGCCCAAATCGGCGGCAATCAGCGGCAGCGATGTGGCGATCACCGTGCCGTCGACATTTTCCATAATCAGCGAGGAGGCCACGATCAGCGCTGTAATAAGACTGCGGTTCAATCGGGAATCCTCGGCGCCCTTGTCCTGTTTCGCCGGCACACTAAAGCATTTCCGCGAAAAGTTGCTACGGCAGCGTGAAGAAAAGCGCCTCTGGGCAAGTCGCTGCTGCCATGGCCTTCGCGCATTGCTCCGGACTAAAACGGCTTATGGCTTGATTGCGCCGTCATCCTTTTTCCCGGTCCGTTGCCGGACGGCAGGGCCATCATGACCGTGTCCTGCAATTGCCTCAGGTTGAATGGTTTGCTGAGGAAATCGCTGGCGCCGGCCTCGATCGCCATGTGCCAATAGTCCAGCGACAGATTGGCGGTCATCAGCACGAACGGCATTTTCGCCAGGACGTGATCGGCGCGAACCGAGCGCAGCAGGTCGATACCCATCGTGGGCTCCATATTCCAGTCGCTGAGTACGATATCGAACTGCGTTCTGGTTAAAAATTCCCAGGCCATTTCAACGTCGGAGGCCATGACCACGCGTTTGAAGCCCATCCGCCGCAGCATGAAAGCCACGACTTCCCGAAAGCTCGAGTCGTCTTCGACGACGAGCGCGATCATCGTTTTCGTAATCATTCCAGCTATTTGGTTTCGGGTGGCGGGTAGGGCGAAGGAATCAGTTCCACAGGCGATGCGATTCCATAGCGCGAGTGTTTACCCGCGCGGGTGAACCGACCCTTGCCAGAACCGTTAGATTTTTAACGGTCCGTATAATCTTGGTGGACGGTTGACGGAAGGGATCGGCGGCTTGAGGCCAGGCCGATCAAGCAGGTGGATTCCCTTGACAGTGCCGATGGCACGCCAGCAAATGATCGCCAAAGTTACGCCTGCGGTTCAATGCGGCAAGGATGGGAGGACGTCATGGGGCTTTCGCACCTCGCTACTGATGCGCCGGCGTTTTCGCGAACCGGCGCTCGCTTTGCTCGCGAATGCTTTCGGGACTTTTGGTCGGCCGTAACAGTCGCCGCGCTGACATTTCCGATGATCGCCGCGATGGGGCCCGCCTCGGCGCAAACGTCGACACAGGCCGCAATCAAAGTCGGCGTGATCGGCGCGATCAGCGACGCCGGCTTCTATATCGCCGACAAGAAGGGCTATTTCAAAGACGAAGGCCTCAGCGTCGAGATCGTCGACTTCAGGGACTCAGCCCAGATGGTGGCGCTGCTCGGCACCGGCCAGCTTGATGTCGGCGCGGGCGCGCCCTCCGCCAGTCTCTACAATTCCGTCGCCCGCGGCATCGACATTCGCGCCGTCGCCGACAAGGGCTCGATGCCGAAGGATTACGGCTATACCGTGCTCGTCGTCCGCAAGGAACTCGTCGACGACGGGCGTTACAAGTCGATCAAGGATTTGCGCGATCTGAAACTGGGCAGCCAGACGCCCGGCGGCGCGGCCACCGCATTGCTCGACCGCGGCCTTAAAAAGGCCGGCCTGACCTTCAAGGACATGGAGATAGCCTATATGGGCCATCCGCAGCTGGCTCTGGCTATCGACAGCGCCGCCATCGACGCAGCCTTCATCACCGAGCCCAATGCGACCAATGCCGTGCGGCTCGGCCGCAGCGTCAAGGTGATGCGCGGTGATGAGGTCTATCCCGATCAGCAATTGGCGGTGGTTCTCTACGCCGGCCGCTTCGCGAAGCAGACGGCTACAGCGCGCAAGTTCATGGTCGCCTATCTGCGCGGTGTGCGGCTCTACAATGACGCGCTGTCGCACGGCCGGATGGCGGGGCCGAGGGCGAACGAAGTCATTTCCATTCTTGCCGCGTCCGCCGATGTGCACGTACCGGAAGTCTATCGCGAGATCGTTCCCGCCGGCTGCAACCCGGACGGCAAGATGAATGTGGCGAGCATGCAGGCCGATCTCGACATGTTGCGCGATCAGGGGCTCGTTACCGAGGACGTGAAGGCTTCGCAACTTGTCGACGCCAGTTTCGCCGAGGCGGCCGTGGCGCATCTCGGCTCGTACAAGCGTGCGATGCATTGATTTTCAGAACGAAGAGCAGAAAGGTCAGGCGTTTTCAATGATCATTGATTTCCATACTCACGTTCATCCGCCGCGCGAGCAGGCGCGGCCGTTCTGGAAGGGCAAATGCCCGGCGACCATCGAGAACGTGCTGGCGACCCACGAGCGCGCCGGCCTGTCGATCAGCGTCATTTCGAGCGCGGCGCAATATCTGCGCGACCTGACGCGCGAACAGGCGTTGCCCGAACTGCGGGCATCGAACGAATATATGGCGTCGCTGCGCGATGCCCATCCCGACAAGATCGTCGCCATCGCCACGACCATTCCCGGTGGCGGCGACGAATACCTGAGAGAGCTTGAACGCGCGGTGAAACAGGACGATCTGCGCGCCGTGCTTATCTCGTCGAGCCATCGCGGCGCCTATCCGGACGATGACGATGCCTTGCCGTTCTTCGATCTGGTGACCAAGCTCGACATCCCCGTGTTCATTCACCCGCCTGCCGTCGGCTTCGGCGAAGAGCGTGTGAACATCTATCGGCTGGCCTCCAGCGTCGGCAGGCCGTTCGACAATTGCCTGGCGATCTCGCGGCTGATCGTGCGCGGCATCTACGAGCGGTTTCCGACCCTGAAGATCGTCGGCTCGCATCTCTGCGGCGGCATGAGCGAAATCATCGGGCGCATGGACTATGCCTACGAGATGGGGGAGGAGGCGTTCTTTCTGGGCTCCTACGAACCCATGCTGATCACGCGCAAGCCGAGCGACTATCTGCGCATGATGTATATGGACACGACGAGCTATCACGCGCCCGCCATCCGCTGCGCCGCCGATACGGTCGGCGCCGACCGGCTCGTCTTCGGCTCGGATTCGCCCATGCTGCTGTCAATCAAGCAGAAGGCGATCGACGTGGTGAAGGAAGCGGGCTTCACGCCGCAGCAGGAGGCCGCCATCATGGGCGGCACGGCGAAAATGCTGCTGAAGATGTGAAACCTCTCATCATCCGACCCTTGCTCCAGCGAGGTCGGACGGGGCGTTTCGGCCTGTTCTCCGCTGTGTTATAATTTCTCCAATCATAAGACGCTGCCGGCGAAGCCGCGGCATAGATCGGGAGTGAGGCATGATCAGCGCTGCTGAAAATCAACGTCTGACGCGCGTGGGGCCGGGGACGCCCATGGGCAACCTGATGCGGCGCTATTGGCAGCCTGTCTGCTTCTCCGATCAATTGCCGAAGCCCGACGGCGATCCGTTGCGTGTGCGGCTGCTCGGCCAGAACTTCGTCGCCTTCCGCGACACGTCAGGCAAGCCAGGCGTGCTCGACGAACTGTGCATGCACCGGCGCGCTTCGCTCGCCATCGGCCGGGTGGAAGACGGCGGCATCCGCTGCCTCTATCACGGCTGGAAATTCGGCGTCGACGGCACCATCCAGGAAACGCCGAACCATTGCGACGAGCGCTTCCGCCAGCGTCTGAAGGCGCCCGCCTATCCGGTGCGCGAAGCAGGCGGCATCGTCTGGGGCTATTTCGGGCCGAAGGAGCTGGAGCCGCCGTTCCAGAAATTCGGCTTCTTCGACGGCCCCGACCAAAATCGCTGCAGCTTCCTCATCAAGATCCCGGCGAACTATCTGCAATTGTGGGAAGGCGGTACGGATTCCTCGCATGTCGGCATTCTTCACTGCAACCTTGCCAATCCGGACTGGAAGAACAAATCCGATGTGGTGCCGCCCGAGGACGATTATTCCTCCGTTGCACTGGCTGTCGGCGACAATGCGCCCGACATCGAGATCGAGAATACGGAATACGGCTTCCACTATGCCGCCAAGCGGCAAGGACCACCGCTTGCGGACGGCACGCCGACATCGAGCACGCGCGTAACCGCTGTCTTCATGCCGACCGGGCGCATCATTCCATTGGCGCAGTACCAGTTCTTCCTGTTCGAAGTGCCGGCGGACGATCACTGGACCAATACGTTTCTCATCTGCCACGGCCCCAAGCCGTTCGATCGCGCCAGGCAGAAGGCGGTGCTGGGGCTCGACAACGAGAAGCTGTGGAACGAGCGGGATTGCATCTACCGGGCGACGCCGGACAATCTTTACCTCCAGGATCGCAGCCTGATGAACGTGACGTGGTCAGGCCTCTCCGGCCTCGCGCCTGAGGACGCCAGCATCGGCGTATCGATGGGGCCGATCGTCGATCGCGAGAACGAGACGCTGGTTGCGGCCGATGCTGCCGTGGTGCGATTGCGCGATCGGGTGCTGGAAAATCTGCGCCGGGTCGAGGCGGGCGAAGAGCCGATGGGGCTTTCGATCACCGACTATACGAAAGTGCGCAGCCTGCCCGACACCAATGTGCCGAAGGGCGGGCGCTGGCAGGATCTGGTGCCGGATAATCTGGGCTTGAGTGGGAAGAAGCTGGAGAGGGTTTAGACAGCCCAGGAGCCTTCATCCTGAGAGCCTGACTGAAAAGTCAGCTCAGAGCCGCTGTCCGCTGCAAGGTACAGCCCTTGACTCCTGGCTTCCCGCTCGCGCTTCGCGCGTCGGGAATGACATTGGTTGCAGCATGTCGCCGCAGTGTCATCCCCGACGTCTGCGCCGCAGCTATCGGATTCACACATCATAAAAACTGACTCGAGATCAATTACTTAGATGATCATCGATGTAGACTGCGAAAGGCGCGGCGGGCTATCGGCGGTATTGAAAAGATTCGCCTTTCGGATGCGTCTAACGACGCATCTCAAGATGTGTGAATGCCATAGTGCGCCGCAGGCGAGCGGGGATCCAGAAGCCAAAGGGACAATGTCGGCCCGTCACTGGCAGCATAACAAACCCTTTAGAACAGCTGTGCATTTTCAGTCAGACTCTGAGGAGCGCCTGAAGGCCGCGTCTCGAAGGACGGGGCCTCTGGTAGCTTGCGGCTCTAACTCGTCAAATCTTCGCCAGCTCCGGCATGATTTCGCTGCGGAACAGTTCCAGCGAGCGTAGCGCGTCGGGCAGGGACAGCGTGCCGAACTGCATATAGGCCAGCAGATAGTTGATGCCGAGCTCCTCGACCTGCTGCTTGATGGCCTTCAACACGGTCTGCGGGCTGCCGGCGATCGTGCTGCCTTCCGCGATCATGCCGGCGAGGTCATGGGCGCGGGGCACGTTGAGTCTTGCAGTGAATTCGTTGATATTGTGCTTGTTGCGCAGCCAGTTCAGCGATTCATGGTGGGCCTCGCAGGCCGGCTTGGCGATACGCAGGGCTTCGGCATCGGTGTCGGCGACGACGATATTGCGCAGGATGCCGATGGCGGCGCCGTCCTTGAACTCGGGTTTGGGCTGCGCCGGTCCGCCGCGCTTCTTCAGCGCGATGCGATAGGCCTCGATATTCGCCTTGGCGAAAGCCGTCGGCCCGTTGGCGGTGAAGTGCATGCCTTCTTCGCCGGCGAAGGTGGAGCCGGTCGTGTTCGACGAGCCATACCAGAAGGCCGGCGTCGGCTGCTGCAGCGGCCGGATCGACATCGGCACGTTGGTGTAGGTGTAGTGATCGCCCTTGTAATTGAGCGTCTCCGACGTCAGGCCCTCAAGGATGCAGCGATAGGCGTCGGTGAAGATTTCGCGCGTCTTGTCGTGCTGGATATTGTTGTAGCCCATTTCAAACGGCGAGACGCCGCGGCCGATGCCGACTTCCATGCGGCCCCGGCTCAGGTGATCGAGCATGCAGATTTCCTCGATCATGCGCAGCGGCGTGTAGAGCGGCAGCAGATAGCACAAGGGCCCGAGCCGCATGCGCCTGGTCGCCCGTGCGACGATGCCGAGATAGACGCTGGGTGAGGGAACCATGCAGATCGGCGCGCAATGATGTTCGGCCAGATGCAGACAGTAGAAACCGGCCTCGTCGGCGGCGGCGTGGAATTCGATGCGTTCGTCATAAAGGGTCGACAGCGGCTTGTCGCCGACGCCGACGTGATCAAAGAGGCCGACTTTCATAATGCATGATTTCCGGAGGCTGGAGAAATGGGGAGCCCAAGGCCGGTATTTGACCGGGCGGCCAGACAGGCTGTACCTTTACTATCCAAAGCCACCGGAGCGGTAAAGCGCCGGGGTCGGGAGGAATGTCATCATGCGCTTTTGGGCGTCGCTCAACGGTCTTGCCGTCTGTTTCGCGCTGTCGGCGACAGGCGCCTCCGCCCAGTTCTACAAGGACAAGACGCTGACCCTGCTGGTCAACTATGGCGCCGGCGGCAATGCCGATATCGAGGCGCGCCTCTTCCAGCAATATCTGGCCGGCTTCGTTCCCGGCAAGCCCAACGTGATCGTGCAGAATGTCCCCGGCGCCGGCGGCATCAATGCGATCAATATGCTTGGCCTCAATGTCGGCTCGCGCGCCGATGGACTGACGCTCGGCTACTTCACCTTCGGCCCGATCTCGTCGATCGCCGACGATCCGGCGCTGAAGGTGGATGTCTCTGAATTCCGGGTCGTCGGGGCGATGAAATCCTGGGCTCTGGCCTACGGCCGTAAGGATATTCCGCCCGGCATCACCAAGCCGTCCGATCTCGCCAGGGCGAAAAAGGTTTTCATCGGCGGCTATTCGCGCTCGTCGCTGCACGACACCCGGCTGCGCTTCGCCATGGAAATTCTCGGCGTGCCTTATCAGATGGTGACGGGCTTTCAGACCACCGCCATGATCAACAAGGCGATGCTGCAGAACGAGCTCAACATCACCGGCTCTACCTTGCCGGGCTATCAGACCCAGGCGGTGCCGCAACTCGTCGATGCCGGCATCGCCATGCCGCTATTCCAGTTCCCCGTCATCGGCAAGGACGGAAAGCCGGCGGGTAATCCGGCTCTGACCAAGCAAGGCGTGCCGCGTTTCGACGAACTCTACCAGGAGGCCTTCGGCAAGCCGCCGTCAGGTCCGAAATGGGAAGCGATGCTGCTGACGACGCATCTCGGCTCGCAGATGCAGCGCCTGATCGTGTTTCCGAAAGGCACGCCTGACGAGCCTGTGAACGACATGCGCGGCGCGTTCCAGAAGCTGGTCAAGGATGAGGCGTTCGCGACAGCCTATCGCAACGTGACCCACGAAGAGCCGGATGTGGCCACCGCCGAAGAGGTTGAGCCGATGCTCAAGCGCATGCGCGACGTGTCGCCGGAGGTCAAGAAGGTGATCAAGGAGTCGATTGCGGAGTAGGGGGTTGCACCCTCATCCGACCCTTGCATCGCGAGGGGCGGATGAGGGTATGCGCGCTTCGATTTACTTTGTCATCACCACATTCAGGATCGCGGTCTTGCCCGCCTTCACCGAGGCCAGCGCATCCGTGAACGCCTGCTTGAGTTCCGCTGGCGTCGAGGCTTTGGCGCCGAACAGGCCGAAGTGCTGGCCGAGCTCGTGATACTCCGGGCCCTGGATCTTCACGCCGTAATGGTGGGTGGTCGAGGCCGCGGCGCCGCCTTCGTAATAGATCACGTGGCCCTTGCGCATGGCTTCGTATTTGGCGTTGTTGCACACCACGATGATGATCGGGATGTTGTAGGTATTCGAGGCGCCGAGCGCCTGGATGACCGGGTTGTAGAGGAACGATCCGTCGCCGACGAACAGCACCACCGGCCGGTCGCCTGACGCGAGCTTGACGCCCATCGTCGCGCCGATGCCCTGGCCGAGTGCGCCGCCGGTGACGCGGAAGAAGCTCTGCGGCTCGTCGAGATCGAGATGCGGGCGCATGATCGGCATGTGGGTGATCGTCTCGTCGCAGACGATGACATCCTTCGGCAGCACCGATCTGGCGACGGCCGCGACCGCCACGGCATCAAGCGTGCCGACAGCGAGCGCCTTCTCCTCAGCGGCTTTCAGGCTCGCCAGCAGCTTCTCATGCTCGGCGGTCCAGCGCTTGCGACGTTCCTCGATCTTCGCCGCGTCGCCATTGGCGGGCTTCGCGGCCTGCGTCAGTGCACGCAGCGCCGTCGCCGTGTCGCCTTCGAGATAAACGTCGGCGTGCAGCACCTGATAGGCGAGTTGGGCTTTAAGCGAGTTCTCGCTGATCGAGACGATCTTGCCGACGCCGGGGCGCTTGTTCGGCGGATACCAAGGCGTCTTGGCGCAGACCAGGATAATGAGATCGGAATCGTCGACATAAGAGAGATTGCCGAAGCCGAGCCACATCGGGCTGGTCTTTGGGAAGTTGGTGTAGACGCTGGCGCGCCCGCCGATGACGGGGATGGCAAGCGTCTCGGCGAGTTCGACCAGCGCCTGGAAGGCCGCCGGATCGCGGCCGGGCGTTTCCGTCACGATGACCGGGTTCTTGGCGGTCTTGATGAGCGCGGCGATCTCCTGCACGTCCTGCGCCAGCGGCTGCGTCTTCGGTGCGGGCGGCACGCGGCGCAGTTCGTCGGGCTTCTTCCATTCGTGCAGCATCGCTTCGAGCGAGCAGTTGAGATAGACCGGGCCTTGCGGAATGCGCTGCGCCATTTCGCCGGCGCGGGTGATGGTGTTGTAAAGCGTCGCGTGGCTGGTGATCTGCGTCGACCATTTGACGATGGGCGCGACGAAACGATGCGCGCCGCCTTCGCTGACGCCGCCGTACCATTGCGGCTCGAGCGCGATTTCCGGGTCAGCGCCGAAAGTGGTCGATTCACCCGACATGACGAGCATTGGCATTTCCGCCTTGGAGGCGGAGAGCATCGCCATGGAGCCGTGCATCAGGCCGACGCCGGCGTGGATCAGCACCGCCTGCATCTTGCCGGTGACGGCGGTGTAGCCCAGCGCCATGTCGACGGCGACCGTCTCGTGCCAGCAGTCGATGAACTTCGGGCCGGCGTTCTTTTCCACCGTCTGGCGGGACATCGCCTCCCACACTGGGCTCCATTCGGAGCCGGGCGAGGACATGATGTAGTCGATGCCCATGTTGCGGAACGCCTCGACAATCGCCTCGCCGCCATCCTGATAGTTCTTCATTCGTCTCTCCCTTGTCATTCGACATTCAGCGTGTATTTACGCGTCGGCTGTTTCCGCGAACGGCGACACCTTGACGTCATGTGCCTGCAGAATCGGCAGGACCTCTTTGGCGAAACGGCGGATCTGGTTCATGAACATGTCGTGGGGCATGGCGCCGCGGTTCATGCTCAAGAGCAGGGTGCCGGCGCCGTTCTTCTCCGCCATGTCGATGAGGCGCTGCGCCACTTCGTCGGCCGTGCCCCAGGGCATGGTCTGCGCCTGCTGCGTTACGTCATCGATGGTCATCTTGCGGAAGCTGTCGCGCGAGCGCTCGGCCGCCTTCCTGTTCTCGGCGCTGACGTAGTCGGTCGAATTGGCGCTGACATAGCCCGAGGCGCGGTTGACGCTGTTTTCGGTCACATTGCCGTGGCTGTAGAGCGTGCGGTTGAAATAGAGATGATAGGGCGCGTAGTCGTCGATCGCCTGCTGCTTGCTGTCGGCGACATAGGTGAGAGCCGGCAGCGAGATATGCTCCGGCGTCACGGGCTTGCCGCGCTCGGCCAGGCATTTCGCGTAGTGGCGGATGGAATCCGCGCGCACGCCCGGCGTCGGGCCGCCGGCGGTGATGGGAATGTCGCGCGCGGCCGCCCATTCGAGCGATTCACGGCTCGATGTGACGGGGATCCAAACCGGCGGGCCGGGTTGTTGCAACGGCCGCGGCCAAAGCGCGATGTCTTTGTAGGATGAGAACTTGCCCTCGAAGGAGAAAACGTCCTCGCTCCAGGCGCGGGTGATGATCTCGTAGGCCTCCTCGAAGCGCTCGCGCGATTCCGCCATGGCGACGGAATGCACGGCATATTCGCGCGGAATGCCGCGGGCGAAGCCTGAGATGATGCGGCCGTTCGACATGCAATCGAGCATGGCGAGCTCTTCGGCGAGGCGCAGCGGCTGATGCAGTGGCAACAGGTTGGCATAGATGAGCAGCTTGCAGCGTTTGGTGCGCTGCGCGGCAGCGGACGCCATAAGATTGGGCGAGTTCATCAGCCCATAGGGCGAGGTGTGATGCTCGTTGAAGCCCAGCCCATCGTAGCCGAGGCGGTCGATCTCTTCCCAGGCTTCCAGATGTTCGCGGTAGGTGCGGGCGGCGACGGCTGGGTCGCAATATTGTTTGGCGAGCGGGTAGGGCAGTTCGTTGTCGACCTTGAGATGATCGAGATGTTCGCCATAGGGCAGAAGGTCGAACACGAAAATTTTCAACGGGCGGTTCCTCGATCTTGTTTTTAACTTCGTCTACGAACTTATGCCAGACTTGTGCGGTTTATTCTACCCGTCGCATCGATGAACCAGCGCTCGCTCTGCATCGGCGTGTTGTTCAGCCGCGCCAGCATCCAGTCGGCAATCATGGTCGGCAGGAACGGCCCCAGGCTCGCTGATGGCACATTGCCGATGGCATGGCGCGAGTCCTGGTAGACGACGAATTGCCGGGGCGATCGGATCGCGGCGATCATTTCCTCGACGTAACGCAGCGGGCTCAGCTCGTCGGCTTCGCCGGTTGCGCAGAAATAGGGCACGCTGATTTTCTCGGCATGGCCGCGCCAGGAGAGCGTCTGGGCGAAACGGTCGAACGCGGCCTCGTCCGTGTAATTGGCCATGAACATGAAGCGCATCTTGAAGGTTGGCGAGGCTTCCTCGAAAATCGTGTGGCAGCCGGGCTCGAGGCAGGGTGCGTTGACGGCGATGGCCTTGATGCGCGGCTCGTTGGCGCCGGCGATCGTGGTGAAGAACGAGCCGAAGCTGGTGCCGGAAATGCCGATGCGTGTGCCGTCGATCTCGGGCCGTGCGAGCAGGTAGTCGACACAGGCGCGGCCGGTCGCAGCCCAGGCTTCCGTCGTGACGTAAATACCGAGCAGCGGGCTTTCGTACTGGCCCGGCCCGTCGATGGCGAGCACGGCGATGCCGCGATTGAGCCAGCGGTCGCCATAGAGCGAAACGCCGGATTCCTTCAGGCTGTCCATGCCCGGCACCGAGATGATCACCGGTACCTTGCCGCCGTTATAGCCGTAAGGAAGATGCAGCCAGGCTGGCAGGTTGTGGTCCCCGAGAGGGATCCAGGCGGCTTCCACCCTGTGGTCCGCAAGCCTTGCATAGTTATTGTAGCAGGCGCGCTTGCTGGCATTGTAGCGCAGGTTCAATTTGCTGGCTTCGTCGATCGGCCATTGCGCGCCGCCCCAGTGGATGGCGGCCATGAAGTAGTTCTCCCGCGCGGTCACCAGTTGGCCCGCTTCCTCTGCGGCTTCCGCCCTGGCCTGGCGGCGTCTGGCGACGGCTTCGAAGGCCGGGGCGGCATCGGCATATTTGCGGATGCGCAGGCGCAGCGCGGCGAAATCCGCATTGGCTTCGGGGCCGCAGGGCGCGCTGAGATAGACCGAGCGGGGCTGGTCCCAGTCGAGGCCATTGGCCTGGATGACGTTGTCGAGGAGCCAGCGCTGCTCGGTCCAGCGCCGCGTCAGCGGATGGCCGGCGTGCCCAGTTTCCATAATGTCCTCCCGCAATGATTTTGCTCAGCTCTGCCATAATCTGCCCGGCCGCGGCTGTCGATCCAGTGCGCATGGCGGTACAGGGCGCTGCCGGCGAACGAGCGGATTTGGCGGCTTTTTCGCCCTGGAATTTGCGCGTCCGCACCCCACTTGTTCAACATCCGGTGTGAGTTGTGGCCAAATCCGCAATATTGCTTGCGCCCTGTCGCATGCATGCTATGAGCCGCTGCCAACCCTGATCCCGCACGACGATTCCCGCATCGCATCGTCGTACCGGCTCCGAAACAATCCTGGAGAGTTGGCAATGGCCGCAATTGAGAGACCGTCTTTCGAGACAGCTTTGACGTTCGACGACGTCCTGCTGAAGCCCGGCCATTCCGAAGTCATGCCCTCCATGGTCGATCTCTCGACCCGTCTGACCCGCACCATCAAGCTGAACATGCCGATCATTTCCTCGGCCATGGATACGGTGACCGAGGGCCGGCTTGCCATCGCCATGGCGCAGGCCGGCGGCATCGGCGTCATCCACCGCAACCTCGATCCGGAAGCCCAGGCGGAAGAGGTGCGGCGGGTGAAGCGCTACGAGAGCGGCACCGTTATCAACCCGATCACCGTCTATCCCGACCAGACGCTCGCCGATGCGCTGGAGCTGATGAAGCAGCATGGCATCTCCGGCATTCCGGTGGTCGAGCGCGGCAATCCGGGCAAGCCGTCGAAGCTCGTCGGCATTCTCACCAATCGCGACGTGCGCTTTGCTGCCGATCCGGGCCAGCCGGTGTCCGAGCTGATGACCAAGAAGGTCATCACCGTGCGCGAGGGCGTGACGCAGGATGAAGCGCAGCGCCTGCTGCACCAGCACCGCATCGAGAAGCTGGTCGTCGTCGACGACGATGGCCGCTGCGTCGGCCTGATGACCGTCAAGGACATCGAAAAGGCGACCATGCATCCCAACGCCTGCAAGGACGAGCAGGGGCGCCTGCGCGTCGCCGCCGCCTCGACCATCGGCGACAAGGGTTTCGAGCGCACGCTGATGCTGATCGAGGCCGGTGTCGACTGCATCGTCGTCGATACCGCCCACGGCCATTCGCAGAACGTGCTCGACCAGGTGACGCGCATCAAGCGGGCGTCCAACAGCATCTCCGTCATCGCCGGCAATGTGGCGACGGCCGAAGGCACCAAGGCCCTGATCGACGCCGGCGCCGACGCCATCAAGATCGGCATCGGGCCGGGGTCGATCTGCACGACGCGCATCGTCGCCGGCGTCGGCGTGCCGCAGCTCACGGCCATCATCGATTCCGCCGAAGAGGCGCGCAAGCAGAACGTGCCGGTGATCGGCGACGGCGGCATCAAGTTCTCGGGTGACCTGGCGAAAGCCATCGCGGCGGGCGCCGAATGCGCGATGATCGGCTCGCTGCTGGCAGGCACCGACGAGAGCCCCGGCGAGGCCTTCCTGTTCCAGGGCCGCTCGTTCAAGGCCTATCGCGGCATGGGCTCGGTGAATGCCATGTCGCGCGGCTCGGCCGACCGCTATTTCCAGCAGGACATCAAGGACACCTTGAAACTCGTGCCGGAAGGCATCGAGGGCCAGGTGCCCTATAAGGGGCCGGTCAGCGCCGTGCTGCACCAGCTCGCCGGCGGGTTGCGGGCGGCCATGGGCTATGTCGGGGCGCCGACCATCGAAGAGTTCCAGCGCCGGGCAAAGTTCGTGCGTATCTCCAGCGCCGGCCTGCGCGAGAGCCACGTCCACGACGTGACGATCGTGCGCGAAAGCCCGAACTATCCGATGGGCGGCGGCTAGTTAAGTTGCGGGCGGGCTTGATTTAAGCCCGCACCGCCCGATGTCATGACGAGCTTTTCATCGACGGAGCCCGAATGACAGTCCAGGCGATTCTGCTTCCGGTTTTTGCGCTCGTCCTGCTGGCCTTCCTGCTGCTGTTCGAACTCGGCCGCCGGCGCGGCGCTGCGATGAAGAGCGACGAGACTCGCTTGGCCGGAGCGGCGCTCGACGAGAACGTCTGGCCGCCGGGGCCGACCCAATGCGCCAATGCCTTCCGCAACCAGTTCGAAGTCCCGGTGCTGTTCTACGTGCTGGTGGCGTTCGCCATGTTCACCCGCAAGGCGGACCTGCTGTTCGTCGTGCTGTCCTGGATCTTTGTCGTGTCGCGCTATGTGCACGCCGGCGTCCACATCACCAGCAATTACGTCCGCCACCGCTTCCTGGCCTATGCGCTCGGCGTGTTCGTCCTGATCGTCATGTGGATTGTTTTCGCGGTGCAGATCCTGTTCGCGGTCTGAGAGTTTGAGTCAGGTTGTGGGCGTAAGTAATTCCTGTGGCTTGATATAAGGCTTGTATCTCACCAAGAGCCCTCATCCTTGTATGGGGGGTGTGTCAAGAAGAGGCGGATTGATTGGGTGCTTCAATTCATTGGCATCGGAGTCTTGTGGTCATAGGGTTGAAGAA